>CAXBLB010000052.1:0-1607 GCA_963976655.1 uncultured Halieaceae bacterium | reverse complement strand
AGTTGAAAAAAGTGGCTTGATTATAAATTGACAAAATTTATGCAATGATTGGGTTATCTTCGGCTGGGCACCATCGTCAACCTTGAGATCGACACTATCAGCCTGTGGATGGAGGAACGCCGCCGGGATATCGACGCATTACGCTATAGCCAATCTTTCAGGGACAGCCTGTCGGATTACCTTGAGGATACTGCCGGCCGGGAGAGCGCGCTGGCGGTACTGGAGGAACGATTACAGGTGGTAGTGCGCGCCTATGATTACGAAGCCGCTTCCCTGCTCGACACGCAACTCAATAGCATTGTGCACGTCGGCGTTCCATCCGGCGTGACTGCTCCTTCTGCGCAGCCACGCGTGAACGGGACTGGCTCTACGGGCAGCGATGCGCAGTTTCACATGAGCGTAGAGGGGGAGCAGCCCGCTGTCGTCGAAATAATTGCGCCCGTACTCGATGGCAATGATGGAGGCAATTCCGCTTTGCTCGGCTATATCCGACTGCAAGGCGCATCCGACATTCTTTTCTCAGACGACCTGAGCAACCAGCCGGGGTCAGCCCGGACGCTTGAAACGCTCCTCCTCGACCTGGGCACGCCGGAGGCCATAACCGGCATACACCTTACTCAAATCGATGGCGACGAACCGCAGATCGTCGACATCGCAACCGACACGGAGTCTGCACGGCAATGGTCAAGTGTCGTCTCCGACGGTTCGGGCCAGCTGGAAATGGTCGACCATCACGGCAATGCAGCGTTTGCGGTTATAAAGAAGATCCCCGACCTGGGCTGGTTCATAATGGCGAAGGTCGATCAAGTGGAGGCATTTGCCCCACTCCGCGCCCTGGTGGGCTGGGTCGGCATCACCTCATTGGCGATCCTGCTCGCGATCAATGTCATATTGTTCCAGATAGGAATGCGGCAGCGCAGAATCTATCAACTGGCCCTTGTAAAAGAGTCCGAGCGCTTTTTGAAGGCGACAATAGACGCGCTGGATTTGCATATCGCCGTGCTGGACAGCCAGGGTGTCATTCTGGCCACCAATAACAAGTGGGAAGATTTTGCCCGCGCCAATAGCGGCAACCTGGCCAGCGTATCGGAAGGCGTGAGCTATCTGGATGTGTGCCGGCGCTCCGCGCTGGAGGGCGATGAGGATGCCGCTGCCGTTCTGGAGGGATTCGAGACCGTGATGCGCGGCCGCGAGGCGCATTTTAGCCACGAATACCCCTGCCACTCCGAACACGAGTTGCGTTGGTTCGTGGTCGATATTACCGCCTTCTCTGCTGAATCCTTTGTGCGACACATAGTGGTTGCCCACAACGATGTCACCCAGCAAAAGCTGGCGGACCAACACTTACAACGGCTCAACCGCTTTTATGCCACGCTCAGTGAGATGAACAAGGCGATCATTCGCGCCGTTAGCCCGCAACAGATATTGCAGGACGCATGCCGCATTGCTTGCGAATCGGGTGATCTGGAGCTTGTCTGGGTCGGCAAACTGACAGAGCAGGGACAGTTGAAGAAGCTGGCTTCTCATGGTCTCGAGAGCCCATTTTTGGAAGCCATTAGTTTCGCTACCGTTGATGACCCCCTGGAGAGCCAGTGCGTTATCAGCCA
>CAXBLB010000051.1:0-2226 GCA_963976655.1 uncultured Halieaceae bacterium | reverse complement strand
TTTGGGTAAGCGGATTAAATGGTTGATCTTACCTTTGCATGAGAGTGAGACAGACCGGCATCTCATCGGATTATCTGGTTGATGCTTCACCTACTGCTGGTGCATGTTTCCTTCGCTAATTCCAGCAAGAACCCCACACGCCTCAACTTCCCGGTCATCGTTGCAACTCGCTCTCAGTGAAACGAGTTGTTTCTCAAGCGCTTGCAGAGCGGTTATCTGCGACCGCACATGAGAGATGTGATCATCGAGCAAGGCGTTGACGGCGGTACAAGGCTGATGAGGGTCGTCCTGATAGCTCTGTAGTTCGTGAATCTCAGCCAGTGACAGGCCCAGGATTCTGCAGCGACGGATGAAGGCCAGCCCCTCACCATGCTTCTCGGTATAGACACGGTAACCGTTGTCCTGCCGATCAGGCGGCGGCAACAAGCCCTGCTGTTCATAGAAGCGGATCGTCTGTGTTTCGACCCCTACCAACTGCGCCAACTGACCAATGCGCATCAGCCTCCTCCCCAACGGATTCTTTACTCTATTGACCTTATAGTAGCTTTATAGTTTTAAATGGTACCACAACATTGTTCAAGTGGAGTCGTATCATGAGCAAATCCTGTGGTGGCGCCTGTGGCGGTGATGCAACGTCCGCAGCGGATACCGATATACAGGCCTCCTCCGAGGCGCCAGGGAGATGGGTCAGTGTTTATGCCGTGCCGAAGATGGACTGTCCATCAGAAGAACGAATGATTCGCCTAGCCCTGAACGGCTTTGAGGAGATTCGGGCGCTGTCCTTCGACTTGTCGAACCGCCGGCTGAAGGTCGTGCATGACGGCGAGGTCGAGCCCGTCACCTCGAAACTGAAGACCTTGGGGCTAGGCGCCTCGCTTCAGGAAACCGTCGCTGCAAATCCGGAGACCATCAAGGCCGCCGAGTTTTCGGCAGCTTCTGCTAAGCAAGAATCCGGGACCCTGCGCTGGTTGCTCGGCATCAATGCACTTCTGTTCGTGGTGGAAATGACTGCCGGTCTGATCGCCCAGTCCACCGGCCTGATTGGCGAGTCCCTCGATAATTTTGCCGATGCGGCGGTGTACGGGCTTGCCCTTTATGCGGTTGGACATAGCGTGAAAATGCAGGTACGTGCCGCGCATCTTGCTGGTGTACTGCAACTGATCTTGGCTGTGGGCGTGCTCGTAGAGGTGGTGAGACGCTTTGTATTCGGTAGTGAGCCTGAATCGCTGGTGATGATGGCTATCGCATTCGTCGCATTGATTGCCAATACCAGTTGTCTGCTGCTCATATCCAAACATCGGGAAGGCGGGGCGCACATGAAGGCAAGCTGGATATTCTCGGCCAACGACGTGGTGATCAACCTGGGGGTCATCACCGCCGGCGCCCTGGTCGCGTGGACCGGTTCCAATTATCCGGATCTGATTATCGGCACCATCGCGGGGGGCATTGTACTTAACGGTGCCAGACGCATTTTGGCGTTGAAGGGTTAAATAATGCTCATTATTGGCAAAAAGCTCTCGCCGTATGCCCTATTGTCCATATCGGGCCTGCTGGCAGCGTCTGATCAGGCTGTAAAGTGGCTGGTGCAGCAATCAATGGCCTATGGCGAGTATGTTTCGGTGACCCCGTTCTTTAACTGGGTGCACCTATGGAACACCGGTGCCGCATTCAGTCTTTTTGCGAATGGTGGAGGCTGGCAGCGCTACTTTTTTATCGGAATCGCGGTAGTGGTCTCGATTTTTCTGATCAAGCTGATCCTTGAAAATCGTCATAAAGGAGAAGCCATCGCTTACAGTCTTATCCTCGGTGGCGCCATGGGCAACCTGATTGACCGGGTCTTTCGCGGCTATGTTGTGGATTCCTTTGATTTCTATTGGCGAGACTGGCATTGGCCGGCCTTCAACCTGGCTGATATTGCAATTGTCCTCGGTGCCTTACTTTTCGTTTCCAGCAGCTTGTTGGGTAAAAAAGCAAACACCAATGCCGAGCCGGATGGATCTGACTGACACCTACGCCTATACAACACCATGACCGAACTTCCCGACAACATCCTTCACCTGCCGCAATACCAAGTACTGGGCTGCAAATCAACCGACGACGAAATGCACTTCCAGGTGGACGTGCCCGATCCCATCGCCTGCGAGGAATGCGGCGTGCAGGGTGAGTTCGTACGGTTCGGCAAGCGTGACGTTCCCTATCGTGATCTGCCCATCCACGGCAAGCGGG
>CAXBLB010000050.1:0-2472 GCA_963976655.1 uncultured Halieaceae bacterium | reverse complement strand
GTAAGCGCCAACAAATCAGCACCTGTTACCCGTTCAATTTCCATACCACACTGATTCCATCGTCACCTACGCGAGGAATCAAATATGGCCATGCAGCAGCGAACAGACTACTGGCAACAACAACTTGATAACTGGATTGACTCCGGGCTTTCAGGAGCCGCTTTCTGTAAGCAGAACGAATTGGTTTATCACCAGTTCGCTTATTGGCGGAGCAAGCTATCTAAATCAGATAAAGCCCCTTCTCAGACCAAGAGCCCTGCCGGGTTTGCTCGGGTAACCAGCCTGCCAGACGTAGCAATGCGCGAATTAACCCTGACGCTGCCTGGTGGCATCGCCATCACCGGATTACACGCTGGTAATGTCGATGTTCTAGGTGCAATTTTGAGGCAGTTGTAATGCAGCCCCGGTATTTGCGCCCAGCACGGGAGATGCCAGAGATCTTTTTGTATCGGGCGCCGATTGATTTTCGCAAGCAGGCTAACGGCCTGGCACTGCTGATTGAGCAGGAACTGGGGCGCAGCCCTTTTACTGGCGCCCTGTATGCCTTCACTAATCGCCAGCGCAACAAGATCAAATGCCTGATGTGGGAAGACAACGGCTTCGTGCTCTATTACAAGGCGCTGGCTGAGGAGAAATTCAAGTGGCCAAAGCCGGCAGATGAACTGATGCCGCTGACCGGTGAGCAGATCAACTGGTTGCTTGATGGCTATGATATCAGCCTGCTCAAGGGCCATAAAATGCTGCACTATGAGGCCCTTGGCTAACACTTTTTGCGTGCTCCAACTGCCTGTTTTTGCTATAATTTCTGGCATGAATAGACCGCCAGAACAGCCTCTCAATACACCCGATATCAGCGGTTTGTCCGCCGCTGAGCTACTGTCGGTTGTGGCTGATCTGCAGCAAAAACTGGTTGATAAAGAGGCTGAGATTCAACATCACAGCCAAGCGGTCAAACACCGCGACAATTACATCCAGATCCTTGAAGAGCTGTTGCGTTGGAAGCGTACGCAGCAATTTGCCGCCAGTAGCGAAAAACAGCCCCACCAGGTTCATCTGTTCGACGAAGCCGAGATGGAAGCTGAAATTGAACGGTTGCGTGATCAGCTCCCGGACGACCTGGAAGAAGCGGATGCGCCCAAAGCGTCACGCCAGCGCCGGCAGCGTGGCTTCTCCGACAAGCTGCTGCGCGAACGGATCGAGCTGACGCTCAGTGCAGAAGAAAAAGCCGGAGCCAGCAAGGTGTTCTTCACCAAGGTGAAGGAAGAGCTTCAGTTCATACCCGCCCAGTTGAAGGTGCTCGAATACTGGCAGGAGAAGGCGGTGTTCGAGCAGGACGGCCAGGAACAGATCATAGCGGCCCCGCGCCCAGTACACCCCCTGGGCAAGAGTGTCGCCTCCACCTCCCTGCTGGCCTACCTCATTACTGCCAAGTACGCCGATGGCTTGCCACTGTATCGACTGGAACAGATGCTCAAGCGTTTGGGCCACGAAGTGAGTCGCACCAGCATGGCTCACTGGATTATCCGGCTGGATGAGGTGTTCAAGCCCTTGATCAACCTGATGCGCGAAAGCCAGAACAGCAGTGACTACCTGCAGGCTGATGAAACCCGCATCCAGGTGCTGAAAGAAGACGGCAAGACAGCCCAATCGGATAAATGGATGTGGGTCACTCGGGGTGGTCCACCGGACCATCCCACCGTGTTGTTTGCCTATGATCCATCACGCTCTGGCAGTGTACCCGTGCGTCTGCTGGATGACTTTGCCGGTATCCTGCAGGCCGATGGCTACTCCGGCTACGGGCAGGTGTGTCGGGCCAACAACATCACCCGCATTGGTTGCTGGGATCATGCCCGCCGCAAGTTCGTTGAAGCCACCAAAGGGGCCAAGCCGCAAGGCAAAAGCAAACAGGCCAAAGCGTCCAAAGCCGATATCGCGCTGAGCCATATCAACAAGCTCTATGTGATCGAGCGCCAGATCAAAGATCTGAGCAGCGCCGAGCGCTACCGCATCCGTCAGGCTATGAGCCTGCCACGCCTTGAAGCCTTCAAGACCTGGCTAGAAGCAAACGTCGGCAAAGTGATGAAAGGCTCGCTCACCCGTAAAGCCATGGAATACACGCTGAATCAGTGGACATCGCTGGTCGGCTACTGCGAACGCGGTGACCTGCATATCAGCAATGTGTTGGCCGAAAACGCGATTCGTCCGTTTGCACTCGGTCGCAAGGCCTGGCTGTTCGCTGATACGCCCCAGGGTGCACGGGCCAGCGCCACCTGTTACTCACTGATCGAAACGGCCAAGGCCAACAACCTGGAACCCTCTGCTTACATCGAACATGTGCTGACGCATATTGCCGAGGCTGACACGCTGGAGAAGCTGGAGCAGTTGCTGCCATGGAATACGGCACTGGAGCCTGTTGTGAAAAAAGTGGCCCAGCTCGATTAAGGGCAAGTGGGTCGATTTAGAGGCGCTTAC
>CAXBLB010000049.1:0-2653 GCA_963976655.1 uncultured Halieaceae bacterium | reverse complement strand
GCAGGTGCTGGTTCTCGGGTTGCGACAGGTACATCAGCATATGGCTGGTTGCGCCAGCTGTGGTGTCATGGGCGGCGAACAGCAGCACGTTGAGGTGCGGCAGCAGGGCCTCGGCGGGCCACAGCTCGCCGTCGTCGTCGCGCTCCGCGGCGAGGATGCTGGTCAGGTCGTTGCCCGGGTCGGCACGCCGCTGGTGAATAACGTCCAGGATCAGCGCCTCCATCTTGCGCTTGGCGCGCTGGCCGCGCCAGTACCGGCTGCCCGGGATGTTGCGGTGCGCCAGCGCCATCAGCCCGACGTAGTTCATCTCGTGGAACAGGTTGGCGATGTAGCGCAGTTGTTCGCCGTCGGGGCGGGTGCCAAAGAATACGCGCGCGCCGACATCGATCAGGATCTTGCGCGCGGCTTCGACGTAGCGGATATCACCCTGCGTACCCCATTGCTCGATGTTCTCGCGGATGGTGGGGTTCATGACCTCCACATAGCCTTCCAGGGCGGGGCGCTTGAAGGCGGTCTGGAATACCCGGCGGCTGGCCTTGTGGTGGGAAAAGTCCTGGGTGATGATCGAGCCGCCGTACAGCGTACTCACGGGGCCCTCGTAACCCATGGCACTGGAAAAGCTTTCATCCGGGTCGGTGAAAACCTGCCGTAGATGGTCCGGGTGGGTGACCAGTATGCCCTTGGCGAGACCCATGTTGATCCGCGACAACTGCCCATAGCGAGCAATCTGGCGCTGCTGGAAGCGGTTGATATCCTTGATCACCTCGAACAGGTTGCCGACAAAGGGCAACCCGTTGCTGCCCGGGATATGACTGAGATCGTCACAGGTCGGGCGCTCAAGGTAGGGCGCGTCGCCAGCGACGGCGGGGTTGAAGGTGGTAGCCACAGAGGTTTCCTCGATACGGCAGCCAAGACACTGCCAGAAAAAGTGTCTTGGCAGACTAGTGTGGGCGGACGTCCGGGTCAAGACATATTCTTAGAATTTGTCCAGGCTGCTGATCCATGGGGGGCAACCTGGAACAGTAGCGTCAACCGCGTGCAGGTACGGGACGGCTCTGCCCTTCTGGGTAAACTGCTCCCCTTCATTTACTGCAGGAAGCCTGTTCGGCTCATAGCGACGGGCAGACGGTGGCAGATGTGACCGTGATGACTTGCTGGGATGCGGATCGCCTTGATCTTGGGCGAGTTGGCATTCGGCCAGATCCGGTTAGGTTGTGTACTGATGCGGCAAAGCTGCCTGATCTTCTGTCGGCGGCCTATCGTCGGTCGTTGGTTTGATGATTAATCAGGAGATATAAAACAGGGCTTCAGCGGCTTTTTTGGGTTTTTTTGAATGGAAAATTGGTGGGCTGCGCCAACTGAGTAAACTTTATGAGCAGCTAATAAATAGGCAAAATATTAGATTTAATGTGTAGTTATACCCTCAGATATTCTCCCTGCGTTCTTATGTGAGGGTCTTATTCAGGAGAAATTCCCCAATTTATGTCGGCTACATGGTGGCTATTGACCAAAGAAGTCACATTTTTTTGTAGACCTTTCGAATTCAGGTATTCTGGGCGCCTTCTAGAAAACCCTAAGCCGAAATTGGATATTGCGCTGTATGAATTTTGAACAATGGCTTGCCTCGTTAGGAAAATCGCCCAAAACGGCGAAGAACTATTCGATGGCTATCGCTGGAAGCCTATCCAAATGGGCAGCTCAGGCGGGTCTAGTAAGAGAATCATTGCATGAGTTCACCACTGTTGAAGAGTTCCGCCAGGCCTGTGAGGGTATTCGTCAGTTAGCAATCTATGAGGCCCGCAACACTGTGGGTAAAGGTATGTACAACGCCGCCCTCAATACCTATGCCGATTTCTTGGCGGATGTCACTCAGAACGATCTTGAGCAAGATCTGAATCAGATTGTCGAAGATCCAGCACTTTCCGCTACTGATAAAGCCGTCCTGGTAAACACTCGGGTTGGGCAGGGACAGTTTCGTAAACAGCTCATTTTAGAATGGGGTGGTTGCGCTGTTACCGGCTATCGCGATACCCGCTTCCTCGTCGCGTCGCATATCAAGCCTTGGTCAAAGGCTGATAACCAAGAACGGCTTGACCCTTACAATGGCCTACTGCTACTTCCCAATCTTGATAAAGTGTTTGATCTTGGTTATATCAGCTTTGAAGAATCGGGTGCGATTCGGGTCTCAGAGCAATTGGAAGACTCTGCGTCTTTGGGTATTAACTCATCCATGGCCATCGCGATAGCCGATAAACACCAGGGCTATATTAGCTATCACCGCCAAAGGGTGTTTAGGCGATAATTTAACTCAGAGAATTACATGGCAAACCAAGAGCAAATCAAAAAGAATCCTAACCTCATTTGGGATATCGCAAATTTACTAGAGGACCCTATCTCGCTGTGCAATACCGCCGTGTGATGATTCCCTTCACAGTACTTCGCCGCCCCGATTGCGCGTCTTAACCCATTGCGGGTGGGACGGTATCATCAACCGGGTGTAGTGAATATAGGTGCATCCCCCTTTAGTGGGGAAAAGCCAAGTGTTACCCATGTCTTCGGTATAAAGTGCAACCCATGTGTCGAGTATGCACCCTTTCTAATTGGTGGAGGCGGCGGGAGTTGAACCCGCGTCCGCCAGTACTCTGCCTTAGGC
>CAXBLB010000048.1:0-3564 GCA_963976655.1 uncultured Halieaceae bacterium | reverse complement strand
ATCGGTGGTAGGCTACCACCTAAAAGCGTGTCCAAAATCATTGAACCACTACAATAGCGCGCCGGGCATCCCAAACCTGCTGGATGGAGAACTGGTGAATGCGAACCCCGTGATGGAAGAACGTGGCCAGATTGGCCCCATCCAGTGAGCCCACCCTGGCCCGGCGGCCACCACCAATATCAATAATCTGCAGTGCCGATAGAATCTTGAAGGCCTCACGGGTCACCGATCGACTCACCCCAAACAGCTTCCCGAACTCCCCCTCACTGGGAATCTGGTCACCGGCGCGCAGGTCGTGATCGTGGATATAGTCGGTGATCTGCCCGACCGTTCGCTGGGTTAAGGTGCCGCCGTCACTCGCTTTTGTCATAGCAACCTATATTACAGGTTATGCGGCATGGAGCCAGCACAACCACTGCTATTAATACTACCTATCGCAACAAATAATATGTTATCTTCTTAACCTATCATACAAGTAAGGCTATAGTAATCCCATAGATATGAGTAATCCTCTCATTACTCATATTTATTAGCAGACACTTTTAAATAACTATGGAGCTGCCACATGAACTCGAACAAACTTAATTTTCCCTTCTCTTTGACCCCGGTTGCCGCGCTGGTCGCCGGACTGACGCTGGCCCTACCGGGCCAGGCGCAGCAATCTGACGTGACCGGTAGTAGCCTGACCCTGGAAGAGGTGGTGGTCAGCGCGCGGAAAATTACCGAGTCCCTGCAGGATGTGCCCTCCGCAGTCAGCGCCGTCAGCGCCGACGCAATGCAGAGCATGATGCTCACCAATGTAATGGAAGCGAGCAAACTGGCCCCGAGCGTAATGATCTCGACCGACGGCAGCCAGCGGTCCACCACCGCCATCCGCGGTGTCGGCACCACTCTGCAGACCAATATCCAGCCAGGGGTCGGGCTGTTCAAGGATGGGGTGTACGTGCCCTACACCTCGGCGTTCAACGACCAACTGCTGGATACCGCCCAGGTCGAGATCATCCGCGGCCCCCAGGGCACGCTATTTGGCAAGAACACGCTCGGTGGTGCGATCAATGTCATCAGCAAGGAGCCCAGCGAGGAATTGAGTGGTGCCATCGAGGGCCGCTGGGCCGACGATGACGAATCCTACGGTGTCAGTGCCAGGGTTTCGGGCCCGTTAATCAAAGACGTATTGCTGGGCACCCTGGCCGTTTCCTATGACGAGTCCGATGGTTTCTATGAACTGATCGGCGCCCCCACCGAGAACAACTGGGACGAAAAGGAATCGACCGTCATCAAGGGTTCTTTGAAGTGGATGGTGGGGGAAGAAGGCGTCCTGAGAATCAACGCCAGTTCAGGCGAGTTCGAAGGCCCCAATACGACGCTGTCGCCAGTGGAGGACAACGACACGGACGCCTCAAACTCTGACGGCAGTGCCCTGCTCTCAGTACAACCGGAATACAACGCGGATATCACCCGCATCAATGCCATCTACCAGACCCCGCTCACCGACAACACGGATATGTCGATAACCTTCGGCTACGACAACCGGGAAGAAGACAGCCTGACTGACGGTGATTTCCTGCCCATAGATATCCTGCAGCGCGTTGGTGAGCGCGAAGACGACTTCTACCAGTTCGAATTGCGCTTCACCACGGCGTTCTCCGACCATGTCCGGTTGATGTACGCGGCGTTTTACAGCGAGCAGGAGACAGAGACATTTCTGGAGACTCAACTGCGCGGCCCGGGCCTCAGCAGTTTTGGCACCTCGGACATCGAAGACAAGACCACCTCCGTCTACGCAAACCTGTTCTGGGAGTTTGCGGACACCTGGGAGCTGTCTCTGGGCCTGCGCTATGACGAGTTTGACCAGCAGGCCAAGCTGACCGATTCGATCGTCGTGTTCGATCCCAGCAACCCCGTCACCTTCAAGTTGGACGAAGACCCCCTATCGCCCATGGTGACCCTGAAGAAATACTGGTCCGATGACCTCATGCTGTATGCAACCGCGAACCGTGGCGTGCGCGCCGGCGGCTTCAACAGCGTGGCCGCCCCCGCCGGGTTCGAAACCTTTGACGGCGACCAGGTCACCAGTTACGAAATCGGCTTTAAATCCACCTTCGCCGATGGGCGAGCAACGCTGAACATGGCCCTGTACGTCTCGGAACAGGAAGACATCATTCTGAATACCGTCACCACCGATAACGTGGGCGGCGTGGTTGAGGTCAGCCAGAACTTCGGCACCTTGGAAAATACCGGTATAGAGGCGGAATTTACTATGGCGCTCACCCCCGCCTGGCGTATCGGCGCGGGCTTGAGCTACGTGGACAGTGAAGCCGATGACGACCCGACCGGCTGGTTTGCCAGCTACAACTTCGAATCAAATTACTTTCTGCCGGAATGGCAGGGCAACGCCACTCTCTCCTACAGCGCTCCCCTGGGCAGCGGCAACCTGAGTTCCACGCTCGGTGTGTTCTACACTGGAGAAATGTACGGCGGCGAGGCGCCGTTTATGGAGGCCCCCAAGCTTGACGACTACACCACTGTGAATTTCTCCGCCGACTACGACATCAACGGCTTCTCCTTCGGTGTCTTCGCCACCAACCTGACAGACGAGGACTACTGGACGGCGTATCTCGGAGGTGGCGTTTTGAACAGCGTACTTGGCATTGATCAGGCGCTGGGGGTGAAGGCTGCACCGCGCAATGTCGGCCTGAGGGTCTCATACAGCTTTTAACGAGGTGAAACATGTCTACCGTAGTCAACGCATTGCAGGAAGCCCTGGGTGAATCCAGCCTGGTAACGGGCTCAGCGCTCGCCGAGCGCGCCACCAGTTACTGGAATTCAGAGCCCACCCGCGCCCTGGCAATGCTGCGCCCAAAAACTACGGAAGAACTCAGCCGGATCATGGCCATCTGCCATGCCCACAACCAGCCGGTAGTGGTCCAGGGCGGCCTGACCGGCTGTGTCGAAGGTGCGGTTTCCGGCGAGCGGGAGATTATTGTGTCCCTGGAGCGTATGAATCAGATCGAACAGGTAGACGCCGTCGGTGGCACCGCCACGGTTCAGTCCGGGGTCATCCTCGAGGTATTGCAGAACGAGCTGGCCGAGCAGGGCCTGCTTTTCCCGCTAGACCTGGGGGCCCGTGGCAGTTGCACCATCGGTGGCAATATCGCCACCAACGCCGGCGGCATCAACGTCTTGCGTTACGGCATGATGCGCGACCTGGTGCTCGGCCTGGAGGCCGTACAGGCGGACGGCACCGTGCTGTCATCGATGAACCGCATGATCAAAAACAATGCGGGCTACGATCTCAAACAGCTATTTATAGGCACCGAGGGCACGTTGGGCATCGTCACCCGCGCCGTGGTCAAGCTGTTCCCACAGCCCAAGAGTAAGAACTCCGCGCTGGTCGCACTGCAGGACTTCGACGCGGTAGCCCGCCTGCTGCAAGTGCTTAGAGGATCACTGGCTGGCACCCTCAGCGCCTTCGAACTGATGTGGGGCGACTATTTTCACGCGGTAACACGCGGAACATGCCTCATGTGGCGGCCAGGACGGCCAGCCGGGATCGGGATACTG
>CAXBLB010000047.1:0-3649 GCA_963976655.1 uncultured Halieaceae bacterium | reverse complement strand
GCCCAACTGCCGAGCGCATCGGCACTGATCTGCAATGAAACTACTTCACTCGGTTTAAGGCTGATCGTGTGCTTCCTGGGGCGGGGGTAGTGCCCATTCTCCAGCTCCATCCACATACCGTGCAGGTGAATGGGATGATCCATCATGGTGTCGTTCACCATAATGAGGCGCAGGCGCTCGCCGTGGCGGAATGCTACCGGCCCATCGACTTCAGAGTATTTCTCGCCGTCGAACGACCACATGTATTTTTCCATATTTCCCGTCAGGTGAAGCTCAATATTCCGCGCCGGCTCGCGTTCGTCAGGCCAGGGATGAGCGCCCACAAGATCACCATAGACCAGAACACGATGGCCCACATCTTCGAGCCCGACGCCGGGCTCGTTCAGTCGGCTCACGGGATTGCGGGCTATCATGGCCGCTGCGGGTCCATGCCCGCCCGGTGCATGCTGAATGCCCAAATCCGGTGCCGAGGGGCGCTGCCGACCTGACGTCATCGGGCCGGGCCGATGTGACATCGCAGCATGGTCTTCCATACTTGATTCACTACCGGATGATTGCATGTCACCCATTGCATGCGACATTCCCATCGCTGCCATTCCGCGCTCTGGTACGGGGCGCAGCTCTGGCACGGGCGCTGCCTGCCCCAACTGCGTCGCCAGCGTACCTCGCACGTACCCGCTGCGGTCCATGCTTTCCGCGAACAGCGTATAAGGCCGATTGCCCTGCGGGGTCACAATAACGTCGTAGGTTTCCGCTACGCCGATCCGGAACTCGTCAACGGTCACTGGTTTGACCGGCTGGCCATCCGCAGAGACCACGGTCATCTCCAGGCCTGGAATGCGGAAATCGAAAAATGACATGGCAGAGCCATTGATGACTCTCAGCCGAACCTGTTCCCCGGGTTTATACAGCGCCGTCCAGTTGGTTGCGTTGTCGCGGCCGTTAATCAGGTATGTATAGGTGGACCCGGTGACATCTAGAATATCCCGGGCACTCATACGCATGCGGTTCCACATGGCGCGCTCTTCCCAGGTTTTTGCAATCCCTTGGCGGCGAATATCGGCGAGCGTGTCGCCCAGCGTGCGTTGCTGATAATTGTAATATCCCTCGGCCACCGTGAGATTGCGAAACACCTCGTAGGGATCTTCGAAGGTCCAGTCACTGAGAATAATGACGTGCTCCCGATCTGCCCCAATGTCGCCATCCGCTGAGTCGATGACAAGCGGCCCCAAGTGGCCTAGCTGCTCCTGTAACCCGGAGTGGCTGTGGTACCAGTAGGTTCCGTTTTGCTGCACCTCGTATTCGTAGTGGAATGTTTCTCCCGGCTTGATGCCGGGGAAGCTGACGCCGGGCACACCATCCATATTCTCGGGAAGAATAATCCCGTGCCAGTGGATCGACGTGTCCTCATTCAACCCGTTAGTCACGTTCAGCCGTGCGCGTTGCCCTTCTTTGAGCCTGATCAGCGGCCCCGGCATGCTGCCATTGATAGTGATCGGCCTGCCGCTGAGCCCGGCGATCGTCTGGTTTTCCCGTCGGATTACTAGATCAACTGCCTGATCAGCGTGGATCACATCGCCATAGCTTCTACCTGTTGGATAAGCCCAAGCGGGCGCGATTTTGGCCAGAGTCAGGGCAGACGCTGTCCCGAGTGCTGACTTGATAAACTGTCTTCGGCCCTGTGGCAGCGACGTTCTCATCGCGGATCCCCTTTTTATCGACATCATTACACAACTATCAGCTTAGCCAATGGCCCCTGTCTCATAGATGACACTCGCATTACAATCTTGTAATTAGACTGTAATCTCGTCGTTGGGCGCGCATGGCTACACTTGAGGCGAACGGATCAGGAGAAATACCCAATGCGACTTTTGGTCGTGGAAGACGAAGTGAAGACAGGAGACTATCTTGGTCAAGGTCTGACCGAAGCGGGCTTTGTGGTTGCATTGGCGCGTAACGGGCTGGACGGGCACCACCTGGCAATGACCGAGTCCTTTGATCTGATTATTCTCGATGTGATGCTGCCGGATGTGGACGGCTGGCGTATTGTGCAGTCCTTGCGCGACGCCGGTCAGCAGACAGCGGTACTGTTCTTAACCGCACGCGACTCTGTGGATGATCGCGTTAGGGGCTTGGAGTTGGGTGCCGACGACTATCTTGTGAAGCCCTTTGCCTTTGCCGAGCTTTTGGCTCGGGTGCGCACGCTGTTACGCAGAAGCTCAACACCCGCCTTGTCAGAGTATCTTCAGGTGGCCAACCTGACCCTTGATCTACTGAAACACCGTGTGACCCGTGCCGGCCAGAAAATCAATCTCAGCCACAAAGAGTTTTGCCTTTTGGAATTGTTGGTGCGTCGCCGGGGTGAGGTATTAACGCGTTCTCTGATCGCTTCCCAGGTGTGGGACATGAACTTTGATTCGGATACCAATGTGATTGATGTGGCAATTCGCCGGCTGCGGGCAAAAATTGACGACGACTTTGAGCCGAAACTGATTCATACCGTACGAGGTATGGGGTACACGCTTGACGTTGAAACTGACGATGACACGCACTGAGCGTCAACCCCTGTCACTGGCGGCACGCGTCATGGTGTTCGTCGCGCTCGCCATTGGGTGCAGTCTCTTTTTAATTGGAAATCTTGTGCTCAATGCTGTCGACCGCCATTTTGCGGAGCAGGACGCTGATGAGCTTGCGGTGATGAGCGAAGCGGTGGTCGACGCACTGCACATTGGCGCCGGCGATCCAAAACGACTGAACGTGGCATTGGCGGGCGCCATATCGGGGCATCATGGCGTCTATTTTCAGGTAATGAGCCAGTCCGGCGATGTGCTTTATGGCACCCCGGGCGCTGATCTGTCGCAAATGGCTGCGACGGCTAACCCGACCACCGCAATCCACGCGAATGATCTAGAAATTTGGCACGACAACGGTAGTACTTTGCGCGGCGCCCTGACGCAGGTCGAGGTGATGGGGGAGATCTACGCGGTGACGACGGCTATCGATATAGGCTTCCACTTGCAGTTCTTACAGAGTTTTCGTCGCACGTTGTGGCTCATTATGAGCTTGGCGGGCGGCATAACGCTTTTAGCTGCATGGTATGGCGTTTACCAGGCACATGCCCCCCTGCGTGGATTTTCCGAAAGAATGGGTGATATACAGGCCGACAGGCTCCATGTGCGCCTTGATCCCTCTATTGCCCCAACGGAGTTGCAGGGCCTGGTCACTTCCTTTAACCACATGATCGGCCGCCTTGAAGACAGCTTTGCTCGTTTGTCGCACTTTTCGGCGGATATCGCCCACGAATTGCGTACGCCTCTGACCAATCTTATTACACAAACCCAAGTTGGGTTGGGTAGGGCCAGATCGTTAGAGGAGTACCGCGAACTCCTGTATTCCAATCTGGAAGAACAAGAGCGGCTGGCCAAAATGGTCAACGATATGTTGTGGCTAGCCAAGAGTGACCATGGCCTGCTCAAGCCGGTTGAGGTGACGTTGAACCTGGCCAGTGAGGCCAGTGAGCTGTTCGACTTTTTTGGAGCGCTGGCGGAAGAGCGCCAGATTGTTCTGGCACTGGAAGGGCAGGTGCCAACTATACAGGGCGACCGCGCTATGCTGCGGCGGGCTATTTCGAATCTGCTGTCCAATGCCA
>CAXBLB010000046.1:0-3919 GCA_963976655.1 uncultured Halieaceae bacterium | reverse complement strand
AGCCATCGCGACAAACAGCATCACCCGGCTGTTGAGTGACAGTGGTCGTCTCCGGGCGAGACTAACTTTCGTCATGGTCGTCCTCGACCTCCAGCTTGTAACCCAAGCCGCGCACAGTGTGAATCAGCTTGGGTTCATAATCGTCATCGATTTTTGCCCTTAGGCGCCGTATGGCCACGTCAATGACATTGGTGTCGGAATCGAAGTTCATGTCCCACACCTGGGAGGCGATCAAGGAGCGCGGCAGTACTTCGCCCTGTCGCCGGACCAACAGCTCCAGCAAACAAAACTCCTTGTGGCTGAGATTGATCTTGCGGCCGGCGCGCGTGGCCCGGTGACGCGGTAAATCCAGCGTGAGGTCAGCAACTTTGATCTGGTCGGTCATCACCGGCACAGCACTACGACGCAACAGAGTGCGCACCCGGGCCAGCAGCTCGGCAAAGGCGAAGGGCTTGACCAGGTAATCGTCAGCACCCAACTCCAGACCCTTTACGCGGTCATCCACACTGTCGCGGGCGGTTAGGAACAGCACTGGCGTCTGACGGCCAGCCTCGCGCAACGACTGCACGATCCGCCAGCCGTCGACGTCCGGCAGCATGACGTCCAGCACCAGTAAATCAAAAGTTTCGGTCATCGCCAAATGATGGCCGTCGAGGCCATTGCGCGCCAACGTGACCAGAAAGCCAGCCTCGGTCAGCCCCTGCTGTACATAATCGCCGGTCTTGATTTCGTCTTCGACCACCAATAGCCGCATCGTTGCCCTGCTCCGTATGTTCAGAATGGCGTGTCAGAATGGGTTTGGAAACAGCCTAACCCTGGCTAACCCACAAGAAGATGACACCCAGATTACAACTTTGTCATTTTGAAGTCATGCGGGTGACAGGCTCGGCTGGCTAGTATGCGGAATCAGAACGTGGAACCACCATCACTTATTCGAAAAGAGATTGACTCATGACCCATGGTTTCCCCCGACCCAAGCAGCCCTGGCAGCTTAGTCGCCGCCGCTTCGTGCAGGGCCTGGCAGCCGGTGGCGTGCTGGCCGCCACACCGTCCTGGTTGCAGGCCGCCGCAAAAGGCGCGACCGCGCTGGACTCAGCGCCAGTGCTCAGCGGCCGTGAAATCGATTTGGTGATTGCCGAAACACCCGTCAACTTCACTGGCGTCACGCGTATGGCGACCACTATCAACGGCTCCATCCCGGCACCGACGCTACGGTTGCGTGAAGGCGATGACGTCACCATCCGCGTCACTAACCGCTTGCCGGTCGCCACCTCCATTCACTGGCACGGCATACTGCTGCCCTATCAAATGGATGGTGTACCGGGAATCAGCTACCCAGGTATTTCACCGGGGGAAACCTTTGTTTACCGCTTTACGCTACGGCAGAGCGGCACCTACTGGTACCACAGCCACTCCGGCTTTCAAGAAATGACGGGCATGTACGGCGCCCTGATTATTGAACCACGGGCAGGCGAAAGACACCGCGCCGATCAGGATTACGTGGTACAGCTTTCCGACTGGACCGACGAAGACCCGATGCGCGCCTTCAGCAAGCTGAAAGTGCAAAGCGATGTCTATAACTTCAATCAGCCCACCTTTTTCGATTTCACAGCCGATGTTTCAAAGATGGGCTTACAGGCAGCACTGGAAAAGCGCCAGATGTGGAACCAGATGCGGATGAACCCGACCGATCTGGCGGACCTGTCGGCGGCCACCCTCACCTTCCTGATGAATGGCACCACCCCGGCGGGCAATTGGAGCGGGTTGTTCCAGCGCGGTGATCGCGTACGGCTTCGTTTTATTAATGCCGCCAGCAACAGCTTTTACGATATCCGCATTCCGGGTTTGAAGCTAACGGTGATCCAAGCGGATGGTCAGGATGTTGAACCTGTCACTGTGGATGAATTCCGTTTCGGCCCCGGAGAAACCTACGATGTCATGGTCGAACCGCGGGACGATGCTTACACCATCTTTGCCCAGAGCATGGAGCGCAGCGGCTATGCCCGCGGCACCCTGACCGTGCGGCAAGGCTTAACCGCTCCAGTACCAGATCCTGACCCGGTTGAGTGGTTGACCATGGCTGACATGATGGGGGCTATGAGTCATGGCACTGGTCACGAAGGCATGAATCATAGCGGTATGGATCAGGGGTCCATGAGTATGGGTGCCATGGATCACAGCACCATGGATCATTCCCAGATGCACGGCGGCATGGCCATGGATCACAGTATGCACGGCGTGCAGCGGGCTTCTGATAACCCTCTTGCCAAACCCTCATCCACCATACGCCACGCCCGAACCGAATACGGCGCTTCGGTGGATATGCGAGTGGACATGCCACGCACCAATCTCGACGATCCGGGTATTGGCTTGCGCAACTTAAGCCAGCGTGGGTTGCGCCCACAGGGCCACCGAGTGCTGACGCTGGCCGACCTAAAATCCATCGATGGTGTGCTGGATGACCGCCGCCCGCCCGCGAGGGAGCTGGAACTACACCTTACCGGCAATATGGAACGCTATAGCTGGTCTTTCGACGGACTGGAGTTCGGTAAAAGCACACCGGTCTCCCTGCGCCACAATGAACGCGTTAGAATTATTCTGCAAAACGACACCATGATGACCCACCCAATGCATTTACACGGCATGTGGAGCGAACTGGAAACCGATCAGGGTGAATTGCGGGTCCGCCGCCATACCATTCCCGTGCAACCAGCGCAGCGTATCAGTTACCTGACCACACCCCATGACTTGGGCCGCTGGGCCTGGCATTGCCATCTGCTGTTTCATATGGACGCGGGCATGTTCCGCGAAGTGGTAGTGTCATGAGGCTTAATACGGTGAAATATCTCACAACACTGGTTTTTATTGTCGGTGCCCTTCAAGTGAATACGGCCCTGGCGCAAATGGATCACGGCCCTGAACATCAAGACATGGGACAAATGCAGGGCGGCAGCGCTCCGGCCGATGCCCGCGATCCCCACGCTTATTCCGACGGTTACACCTTGACCGAAGGCCCCTATGCACAGCCGGGGCCACGGCAACTGAAACTGGCGGACGAGCACGCCTTCTGGTCCGTTCTGGGCGATCGCCTGGAGTATCAGGAAGACAGCGATAGCACGGTTTACGATATACAGGCCTGGTATGGCACCACCTACAACCGCTTTGTCATCAAAGCGGAGGGTGATATCGCAGACGGCACGCTGGAAGAAAGTTCTACCGAGCTGTTGTGGGGCCATGCGCTCAACGCCTATTTCGACACCCAATTCGGCGTTCGACTTGACCAATATGACGAAGGTAAGGATCGCCAGTGGCTGGCAATTGGTATGCAAGGCCTGGCGCCCTACTGGTTTGAGCTGGATGTGACTGCCTATGTTGGCGACGACGGTCGGACCGCACTCTCTGCCGAGGCCGAGTACGAGTTGCTGCTGACACAGCGGCTCATTTTACAGCCCCGTGCGGAACTGAATCTGTATGGCAAGGATGATCTTGATAATAGATTGGGGTCGGGCCTCTCGGATCTCGCCTTGGGCTTGCGCCTGCGTTACGAATTCAGCCGTCAATTTTCTCCCTACATCGGTGTGGAATGGACAGACACCTATGGCGACACAGCCGATTACCGCCGCGCGGCAGGCCAAGATACGTCAGGCACCCAATTCGTCGCGGGACTGCGATTCTGGTTTTAACAATCACCAAGTTGATATAGAAACTTTTCAAACACCTATGAGGAACACCTTTATGAATATGAAAACACTAGCCACTGTCATCGTGCTCTCCACACTGGGCATCGCTTTATCTGCACAGGCCCATGATCCTAAAGAGCATATGAAAGACGCTGAAAAGCCGGATTGTGCAGCCATGAAAAACATGGATCACAGCAAGATGGATATGAATGATCCCGTGATGCAAGCCATGATGAAAC
>CAXBLB010000045.1:0-5793 GCA_963976655.1 uncultured Halieaceae bacterium | reverse complement strand
GCCAAACATTCATACGCAAATGGCGGTTCTACCTGGCCAGTTGTGCCGGCATGTTTCGCGCCGGGGGGATCAATGTGATGCAAGTGGAATTGGGCCGAAAGTAGAAACACGGTTTTTTTGTAGTGAATGTGAAGCCGCGCTGGTTCGATGATGTATATAAGAAATACGCGACCGGCTCATCGAACATCAGGACCACGTCACCGAGCACGGCGTGGATATGCCGGAAGTCACACAATGGCAATGGGGTATAACAGCAGACCGGGGAGGTCTTTATGGAATGGTTAACGGAAAACGGGTTCTGGGTGTTCATCGGCATCCTGTTCATAGCGATGCATCTGTTCGGCCACGGAGGGCATGGTGGTCACGGCGGGGGCGGGCATGGCGCGCCGAAAAAACCAAACACCGGCTCGGACAGGCCCTCGGGCCATCGACATTGACGGAGGACGGAACATGCTTAACACAAGACTGGTTGCCTGGGCACTGGGGCTCTTTACGGCGGTTACCTTCATCGTCTGCGTCATCTACGGACTGATGACGCCCCGAAGCCTGCACATGCACACCTTTCTCGAACAGGTGCTGCCGGCTTTCAAGTGGCTCACCTGGTGGGGTTTCCTGCTCGGCTTGATCGAAAGTTTTCTTTACGGCGTCTATGCGGGGCTGGTGTTCTGCCCCATCTACAACGGGCTCCACCGCCGCTTCAACCTCGGACAAGGAGAACACGAGTGAAAACCACCGTAATAGAAATCGGCGGACTGTTGTCAGTACTGAGCGCTCGGGGCGTAGAGAAACAGCTCCTGAAATTACCCGGCGTCACGAAAGCCGAGGTCAACTACGTAGCCGGCAGCGCGACCGTAGCCTACGACGAGACGGTTGTCGACCTTAAGGCAATCAAAACCAGGGTGCACGAATGCGGTTATCACTGCGCCGGGGAACGGCTGCCAAAGCATGTCTGCGAGCCTGGGGACCCGCCGGGGGAAGCCGCAGTCGCCGCCAAGCCCGCCCACGATGCGCACTCCGCCCACAGCGATGCGGTGCATCCTGCTGAACACGGCGGGCGTGCGGGCGCCGGGGATGAGATGGCCCACGAGATGGGCCACGACGGCGGCATGGACATGCAGGCAATGGTGCGCGACATACGCAACCGTTTCTGGGTCTGTCTGATCTTCAGCATACCGATTTTCATCTATTCGCCCATGGGCGGGCTGTTCGAACCGCCGGCGCCGCCGTTTGGGCTGCGGCTTGATCTGTGGCTATTATTTCTCGCAAGCATCGCGGTGCTCTGGCCAAGCTGGCCGTTCTTTGTTGCCGCCTGGCGCGCGCTGAAAAACGGCGTGCTCAATATGGCGGTGCTGGTCGTGCTCTCGGTGGGCACCGGCTACCTATTCAGCGTCGGTTCCACGCTCTTTTTCCCGGGCGTGCAATTTTTCGAGGCGGTGGCGGTGCTGCTGGTATTCATCCTGCTCGGCCACTGGCTGGAGATGCGCGCCCGCGCCGGGGCCTCGGACGCCATCCGTTCGCTGATGGATCTCGCGCCGCCCATGGCCACGGTGCTGCGCGATGGTCAGGAACGGGAGATTCCCACCGCCGAGGTGTTGAAGGACGACATCGTCGTGATCCGCCCCGGCAACAAGATCCCGGTGGACGGCGAGGTGCTGGAGGGCGAGTCCCAGGTGGATGAGTCCATGCTCACTGGCGAGTCCATGCCGGTGGAAAAGAAGCCTGGCGATACGGTGATCGGCGCCACCATCAACAAGAGCGGCAGCCTCAGATACCGCGCCACCAAGGTGGGCGCCGACACGGCGCTGGCGCAGATTGTCAAGTTGGTGCAGGCGGCGCAGAACTCCAAGGCCCCGGCACAGCTGCTAGCGGACAAGGCCTCCCAGTGGCTGGTGGTGGTCGCCATCGTGATCGGCCTGCTCACCTTTGCCGTCTGGTTCTGGTGGATCGGCCAGACCCTGCTGTTTGCCGTGACCCTGACCATCACCGTGTTCGTCATCGCGTGTCCGGATGCCCTTGGTCTTGCCACACCGATGGCAGTGATGGTGGGCGCCGGCCTCGGTGCCAAGAACGGCATCCTGTTCAAGAACGCCTCTGCACTGGAAGATGCCACCAAGCTGGATATCGTGGTGTTCGACAAGACCGGCACCCTGACCTTGGGCGAACCGCGGGTGGTCGAGATCGTTGTGGCGGCGGACAACACGGAGGACGCAGTGCTCGCACTGGCCGCCACGGTGGAACAGGGTTCCGACCATCCCTTGGCCCAGGCGATACAAAGTAAGGCCGAGGGTCTGACGCTGGAGCCGCTGACCGGCTTCACCAACATCGAGGGCAAGGGCGCCCGGGCCGACGTTGGCGGCAAGACTGTGCTGCTCGGTAACCGCCGCCTGCTGGAGGAAGAGAAGGTCGATATGGCGGACCTGAAGGACGAGGCCGCGCGCCTGCAGAGCGCGGGGCAGACCGTGGTGCACGTCGCCCAGGATGGAAAACTGGTCAGCCTCATCGCCATCGCCGATGCGCCCCGCCCCACCGCCGCGGCAATGGTCAGGGAGATGCGGGCAAGAGGCGTGGAGGTGGCGATGCTCACCGGCGACAACCAGGCCACCGCCGAGCGTATTGCACGTGAGCTGGGCATCGGTACCGTGATCGCTGATGTGCTGCCGGGGCAGAAGGCGGACAAGATTAGGGAACTCCAGGCTCAGGGCAAAAAGGTCGGCATGGTGGGCGACGGCGTCAACGACGCCCCGGCCCTGACCCAGGCGGACGTCGGCTTCGCCATCGGTGCCGGCACTGACGTGGCCATGGAGAGCGCCGACGTGGTACTGATGAAGAGCGACCCCTACGACGTGCTCGGAGCCATCGAGCTGTCGCGCGCCACCCTGCGCAAGATGCACCAGAACCTGTTCTGGGCAGTGGCCTATAACGTCATCGCCTTTCCCGCAGCCGCGGGCGTGTTCTATCCGCTGGTGATCAGCCCCGAGGTGGCGGCGCTGGCCATGTCTGGTAGTTCCGCGCTGGTGGCGGTCAATGCCCTGTTACTCAAGCGTACGCGGCTGGCGGGCATTCGCGTGTTCCGAACCGGAGCCGCTACGGCAGGTGTTGCGAGGTATCCGAGGTGAACTCTAGGGCCTTAGGAATGTGCACGACTACTTAAGAATTGGCGGCGAGGAAATGATACAAACCATTACCATCGCTGAAGATCGGTTTGACCGGTATCGGGCCGATAGCGACTTTTTGAGGGAGCATATTTTCTCCAGCGGCATCAATGTGATGCAAGTGGAGTTAGGCCGAATGTAGCGGTCGCAGTGATTTTGAAATTCGGTTGGTTCAATTGCCTGTATTAAGAAGAAATCTATGAAGAGAAGATATTTCAATTATTCAGCCATTGCTGACATTCTGGCGCTGACCGAAAGTTTGGGCTTGTTGTTAAAAACCCGGCTGTGGCTGCAAATCCTGATAGGCATGATCGCCGGTATCGGATTGGGCCTGCTCATTTCGCCGCGCGGTATGGCTGTTGTCAGCAACCATACTGCCGAACTGGTCGCCGGTTGGGTTGCAGCGCCGGGTTATGTGTTTTTGGCCCTCATCCAAATGATTATGGTGGCCCTGATATTTTCATCGATTGTGTTGGGCATTGCCTCCTGTGGCACAGGCGATCAGCTCCGGCGCCTGGGCATCAGGATTGTGCCGTAACTTTTTGCTCACGACAAGCATTGCGGTGGGGCTGGGGATCGTATTGACGGAGTTGTTTAAACCGGGGACTTATATCTCTCAAGTGATGGTCGGTGATTTTTCCGTGGAGGGGATACCCCAGGCTGTTGATGGGGTATCGGTGGAACTGCAGGAAAACCCCGTTGATCGTCATCTGAGTGCACCGAGAAGTCTGGTTAATCTTATTCCCGCCAATCCATTGCGCTCGGCTTTGGAGGGCAGCATGTTGCAAATCGTTGTGTTCTCCATTTTCTTTGGTATCGCATTGCTCTCCATTCAATCAACCCGTGCCAGGCCGTTTTGGGATATCGCTATATCCCTGCAGGAAGTGGCCATGAAAATTGTCAGTTGGGCCATGATGATTGCGCCACTGGCGGTATTTGGCTTACTCACGGAAATCACCGCAAAACTGGGGTTTGATGCCATCGTGGGGATGGGCGGTTACGTCGGTACGGTAATGTTGGGCTTGCTGTGCTTATTGTTGTTCTACCTTGTGCTGGTGTATGCCATTGCCCGAATTCCCCCGTTGTCGTTTCTACGCCACATCCGCGAACTGCAGTTACTGGCGTTTTCGACCTCCAGTTCCGCGGCGGTCATTCCCCTATCCATTGAGACGGCGACAAAGCGCCTCGGGGTTACGGAATCCACGGCAAATTTTGTCATTCCCATCGGGGCCTCCATCAATATGGATGGCACCGCGATCTATCAGGTGATTGCCGCCGTGTTTTTGGCACAGGTATACGGCATCGATTTATCCGTCCCCGCGCTATTACTGTTAAGTGCCACTACCATCGGTGCGTCGATCGGTGCGCCCAGCACGCCGGGCGTGGGCATCGTGGTATTGGCCACCATTCTGGGAGGGATTGGCGTGCCGGTGTCCGGTATCGCCCTGTTAATCGGTGTTGATCGAATATTGGATATGTCGCGCACGCTGGTTAACG
Organism: uncultured Halieaceae bacterium; assembly: GCA_963976655.1. GTDB lineage: Bacteria > Pseudomonadota > Gammaproteobacteria > Pseudomonadales > Halieaceae > Marimicrobium. The sequence continues at coordinate 1,144 of CAXBLB010000045.1, read as the reverse complement.
TCACCGGCGATATTACCGCTTGTCTGGTGCTGGACAGGCTATTGTCGAACAAATATGAAATTAACCATAACAGCACGTGAGCTGGAGGATTAAAGATGGAACAAACGATACAACATTCAGGCGCGTGGGCGCTCGCGATCATTATGATCGTGGTGATTTCCTGGTTTTTTTATCGCTATGTGGCACCCAAGTCCTGGCATGAATGGGCCAGTGCGGGCGTGGTGCAGGCATTTATCATCGCCTTATACGCCGAGATGTATGGTTTCCCGTTGACTATTTATTTGCTGTCCCGCTTTTTGGGTCTTGATCGGTACGATCTGAATGCCAGCCTATGGTCCACCTTATTGGGCATGGGCGAGACGGGCATGATGATTTCGATGATTCTGGGTTATGCGTTGGTGCTACTCGGGATTGGCATTTTTTTCCAGGGCTGGCGACAGGTGCATCGCGCACGTCAACAAAACACGCTGGTGACCGATGGGTTGTACCGTTTTGTCCGGCATCCTCAATACACGGGCCTGTTTATCGCGCTGTTTGGCGAGGGTGTGGTGCACTGGCCCACACTGTTTTCTGTGGGGCTTTTCCCGGTGATTGTATTTGCTTATTACATGCTGGCCCGAAAGGAAGAGCGCCAGGTACTGGCGGAATTTGGCGAAACCTATCGCGCCTACCAGCAACGGGTGCCTATGTTTATTCCTCGACGGGAGCAATGGCGAGCGTTTGTCGGCAGTTCCAGTTTGAATTCTGATGATTGAATATTGCGCCGGGTTGAACGTGAGGCCGGACGGACTGGAAAACCAGTGTAACGGCAACGATTGCGCCACATTACCTGTTCATGCTATGGAAACCTTTCAGCTGTTTACCGAGGGCGATGATTTATATGCATCCATGCTTTCGGCGATAGTGGGTGCTAAAGAGAGTATCCGGCTGGAATGCTACATCTTTGCTGATGACGCGGTAGGTAATCGGTTTTGTCAGGCGCTTATTGAACGGGCACAGGCGGGTATCGCAGTAAAGGTGCATATTGACGCGGCGGGCTCGCTGTTCTGGTTTTCGCGCAAGATGCAAAATCACCTGCGTTGTAACGGCGTGAAATTGCGCTGGTTTCACCGCTGGAGCTGGCGCAGGCCCTGGCGCTATAACC
>CAXBLB010000044.1:0-8561 GCA_963976655.1 uncultured Halieaceae bacterium | reverse complement strand
TCGACGAACCAGTCCTTGAACAGGGCGCGGGCCATGGCTTCCAGGGTCTGGTTGCGGCGGCGGTTGAGTTCAATCTTGTCGTCCAGCGTGCCGAGGATATGGGCGATGGCGCGTTGTTCGTGGAGGGGCGGCAAACAAACGTGAAAGGCTTTCACCTCTGGGAAATAGATAGTTTGGTGTGTTGTCCCACTCGCGAAGCGTAAGAATGCTGCTCTCTCCGAAAGCAGAACATACTTCAAATATTGGTAATCGATGTCATCGGAGCAGACCCAATTTACGAAGTCCTGACTCGTCGCCATGGGCTTCCCCATCACCACCACATAACCGACAGATGCGGTTCGAGAGAGACAAACCGTATTGCGGGGCAGAATTCGCGCCGATGAATTGGCAATGCCTAAATCGTTCGTATGTTGAAGCGTGTCTTCCAAGACGCGGCCATGGTTCTCGGTTGCATCCTTGATTCCTATCCACGGAACGTCGCCCCCCCAATACTCTGGGCGCTTACGGCTCGGCGTATGACCAGATTCGAGGCGAGCCACGTCTGTCAGTGACGTCCAAGACCACCCGCTAGGAGGTTGCCTTTCAGGCTTACCCACTGATAGTGCAAAGTCGCCAGGAATAACGCCTTGACTAGCAGGCCGGCCCCCCGTTTTTGTTTCCGCCCGGCTACCCCCCATAACCTAGCTCCCTCAAGTTGGCCTCAATCGCGACGTCCAGCCCCGCCGCCTCCTGCTGCTGCTCCCGCCACTGGGCGCTGAGCCGCTGCATCTTGTCGGCAAATGCTTCGCCGTCATCTTCAGCCGCTTCCGCACCAACATAGCGACCGGGCGTGAGCACATGGCCATGTTTACGGATGTCGTCGAGGGTTGAGGACTTGCAGAAGCCCGGTACGTCTTCGTAGGGGAAATGTTGGCGTCGTTCCGAGATAAATTCGCCGGGCGCGGCCCGCCAAGCGTGGTAGGTGTCGGCAATCTTGTGGATGTCGTCTTCTGTCAGTTCGCGTCGAGTGCGGTCCACCAGCGCACCCATATTGCGAGCGTCAATAAACAGCACTTCGCCTTTGCGATCCCGCAATTTGCGCAGGCCAGCCTGTCCATTGACCTTGTCGCGGGCAAGGAACCAAAGACAGGCGGGAATCTGCGTCGAGTAGAACAATTGCCCCGGCAGCGCCACCATGCAGTCCACGGCGTCGGCTTCCACCATCGCCTTGCGAATCTCGCCTTCGCCGCTCTGGTTGGAGCTCATGGAGCCGTTGGCCAGCACCACGCCGGCGGTGCCAAAGGGGGCCAGGTGCGAGTGGATGTGTTGCAGCCAGGCGTAGTTGGCGTTGCCCACAGGCGGCGCGCCGAACTGCCAGCGCGGGTCTTCGCGCAGACGGTCGCCGCCCCAATCGGAGATGTTGAAGGGCGGGTTGGCGAGGATGTGGTCGAAGCGCAGGTCGCGCAGCTCATCCTTGTGAAAGCTGCCCTCGTTGTTCCAGCGGATGTCGGAGTCGATGCCCCGCACGGCGAGGTTCATCTTGGCGAGCCGCCAGGTGGTGTAGTTGCTCTCCTGCCCGTAAATGGCGATATCACCGATGCGCCCACCGTGTTCCAGCACAAACTTCTCGCTCTGCACGAACATGCCGCCGGAGCCGCAACAGGGGTCGTAGACACGTCCCTGGTAGGGCTCCAACATCTGTACCAGCACCTGCACCACCGAGCGAGGCGTATAGAACTCGCCGCCGCGCTTGCCCTCGCTGCCGGCAAACTGGCCGAGGAAGTATTCGTATACCCGGCCCAGCAGGTCACGGGACTTACCGCCCTGTTCATTCATGGTGATGCCGGAGACCAGGTCGATCAGCTCGCCCAGCATCACCTTGTTCAGCGCCGGGCGGGCGTAGTCCTTGGGTAGCACGCCCTTCAGGGATTCGTTGTCCTTTTCGATGGCACGCATGGCGTCATCGATGAGCGTACCGATCTCGGGGCGCCTGGCATTGGCCTTCAGGTGCGACCAGCGCGCGTCCTTCGGCACCCAGAAGATGTTGTCGGCGAGGTACTCGTCTTTGTCCTCGGCCGCTTGCGGTTCACTGCCCAAAAGCTCGGCATGGCGCGCTTCAAAGGCATCGGAGATGTACTTGAGGAAGATCAGGCCCAGCGCGACGTGCTTGTAATCGCTGGGCTCCATATTGCCGCGCAGCTTGTCGGCGGTTTTGAACAGCTCGGCTTCGAAGCCCAGTTGCGAATTGGGGTTGCTGCCGCCTTTCTTGTTATTGCTTCTGGCCATTGTGTCTAATGCCTGTCCTGTGAATCGAGAAAATCCGCGAACTCGCTTTCGTACAGGCGAAACAGCACCAGCGTCACCGCGAAAATCAGCGGCCCGTAGATCAGGCCCATCAGACCGAACACCTGCAGCCCGCCGAGCAGGGAGAAAAACACTACCACCGTGTTCATGCTCGCGCCCTGCATGAACATCGGGCGCAGGAAGTTATCGATGGAGCCCACCACAATCACGCCCCACAGGGCGAGAAACGCGGCCCAGAAATAATCGCCGGTGAATACCAGGTAGAGCGCCGCGGGCACCCAGATCAGTGCCGTGCCGACCACCGGTACGAGCGAGGTAAACGCCATCACCACGCCCCAGAACACACCGGGGAACCCGGCCAGCCAGAGCGCGAAGCCGCCGGCAAAGCCCTGGGTGATAGCGGTGAGCAGAGAGCCGAGCAGGGCCGACCGGCTGACATCGCGCACTTCCTTGAACAACACGTCTTCCTGGCTGCGCGACAGCGGCAGTGCGTGGCGGATGAAATCCATCAACCGGTCGTGATCGCGCAGGACAAAAAACAGCGCGAACAGCAGCAGCGTGCCGTTGACGAAAAAGCGCGTGACACTGCCGAGTAGCGCGGTGGACACCGCCGCGAGTTCTTCCCCGAGGCCCCCCGCCAAAGACAGCGCCCGGGCGCGAATATTCTCCGGCGCCAGCGAGCCCTCGGGCAGCACTTGATCCAGCCAGGCGTACACCTTCACTACCAGTGGCTGGCTGAGCAGCCCCTGGATGTTCTCCGTGGTCGCCCAGTTCTTCACGACCAGCGAGTAATCGATGCCCTGGGAAATAACCGCCACCATGACGATCGACAGCGGAATCAGGAACAACAGCAGCAGGATCAGGCAGCTCAGCAGTGCGGCGAGGGAGTCGCGGCCCCGCAACATGAGCTCCATGTGCCGATGTAGGGGCATGGCGAGAATCCCGATCAGCATTGCCAGCAGAATGGGCTCCAGAAACGGGCGCAGCAACCAGTAGCTTGCGTACAGCGCCAGTGCGAGAAACACCAGCAGCACGACGCGGTTGGCGCCGCCGGTAAAAGACGCGTTCATGGCTTGCTCCAACAGCGGAAAGCATCAACATAAAGGGTTCGCGGGCAAAATCAAAGGGCTATCGCAGCGCCTGTAGCAGTGCCCTGCCCCCTTTCATCCGCGACAGATCCTGCTAATGTGCGCGCTGTGAAAAAATTGCAACGCAGCCGACCCAGAATGCCTGCACAGGAGGCACCCAGACGTCATGCCCACAGCCAAAACCGCACCCGACAACCACCCGATTATCGTCGGTACCGGCCAGCACACCTGGCGCGAAACCAGCGTTGCGCGCACCCCGGTGGACGCGCTGCACGCCGCCGCCGCTTCTGCGCTGGAAGACTGCGGCAGCGCCGCCATCGGCGACGCCATCGATACCCTGGCCACCATTCGCTTCATCGCCGACACCAACCCCGGCACGCGTGACCTGTTCCCGCGGGACCCGGGCGCTGAACTCGCGCGACGCCTCGGCATCGACAATGCGGCGCGCTTCATCGGCGCGATCGGGGGCAATACGCCGCAGTACCTGGTGAATCATTTCGCCACGCGGCTCGCCAGGGGCGAGGTGCGCGCGGTGCTGTTGACGGGCGCCGAGCTGCTGGCGAGCCTGTTTGCGGCACTGCGCTCAGGCGATGACCTGTCCGCCTGGGCGGGGCCGGGGGGCACAGAGCCCGCCACCATCGGGCACGAGCGCGAAGGCCTGAGCGCAACAGAAATGCGCCATGGCCTGTACGAGCCCATCAACACCTATCCGCTGTTCGAGAACAGCCTGCAGCGGCATCTTGGACGCGACCGGGCAACCCATCACGCACAGCTGGCAAGGCTCTGCGCCGGCATGAGCGCGGTGGCAGCCCGCAACCCGCTGGCCTGGCGCCAAGAGCGGCTCTGTGCCGAAGACATCGGTAGCGTCGCGCGGCACAACCGCTACATCGGCTACCCCTATACGCGGGCCATGAACGCGCTGCTGGAAGTGGATATGAGCGCGGCGCTGGTACTCACCACGGCAGGCCGGGCACGCGAGTTGGGCATCGATCCCGCTCGCTGGATCTACCTGCGCGGCGGTGTCGATGTGAACGATATCTGGCACCCCATTGAACGCCACAACCTGCACAGCTCGCCCGCACTCGCACTGGCCTGGCAGGCGCTCACGCAGCACAGCGGGATAACGCTGGATGAGATCAGTCATTTTGATATCTACAGCTGCTTCCCGTCCGCCGTGGAGATTGCGTGTGACGCCATTGGTCTCTCCCCACTGGACGAGCGCGGCGTGACCGTCACCGGGGGCCTGCCGTTCTTCGGCGGGCCGGGCAACAATTACTCACTGCACGCCATCGCGGAATCGGTTAGCGAACTGCGCAATGCAGGCAATGGCCATGCGCTGGTGACGGCCAACGGGCTGTATCTGACCAAACATTCCCTCGGCCTGTACTCCACCGAGCCGGCGGGAGAAATTCCCCCGCCGCTGGACAGCGCCACGCTGCAACAGCGCATTGATCAGGGGCCGCGGGTCGTGCCGGCCAGCGACCCGGCGGGGCCGGCAACGGTGGAGACCTGGACGGTGGCATTCGACCGCAACGGCCCGAAACAGGGGATCGTCATTGCCCGCAACACGGCGGGCGAACGCATCGTCGCCAACACGCCCGGCGAGCCCGCCGCGCTGGAACGCCTGCTGGCCGAGGATCCGATCGGGCAGCAGGGCCAGGTGCGCGAGAACGACGGGTTCAATACATTCGAGCTGTGACCGGTGCGCAGAAAAAGCAGGTCATGCATGCGCGAGCCACCGCCCCATCCGCTCATTGCGCGGATGCGGAAAATCAGGGTATTTTACGCCCAGTGTGTGCGCGTGAGCAGGCAATCCATTACCATTGACCGTTGTGACGCATCCCGCGCCGCCAGATAAGGATTCCCCAGGCTTGGCTTCAGATTCAGACGCTGACACACAGGACGCGCTGGCCGACGGCAGCCAGCTCGCAGCGGTCGACCTCGGCAGCAACTCCTTCCATCTCATCATCGCGAAAATCGAGCACGGCGAAATGCGCCCGGTGCAGGTATTGGCGGAAAAAGTGCAGCTCGGCGCGGGCCTTGAGAACGGCGTGCTGTCCGCGGAGGCCATCGAGCGCGGGCTGGAGTGCCTGTCGCGATTCGCCCAGGCACTGGTGAGCGTGGAGCCGGAGCGCGTGCGCGTCGTTGGCACCAACGCACTGCGCATGGCCAAGAACCGGGTTGCCTTTACGCAGCCCGCCAAACAGATTCTGGGCGCCCGGGTAGACGTGATCTACGGTCGCGAGGAGGCGCGTCTGGTCTACCTCGGCGTGGCGCACACGCTGGCCGATGACAGCCAGTCGCGCCTGGTGGTGGATATCGGCGGCGGCAGCACCGAACTGATCATCGGCGAGCGTTTCGAACCGAGGATCATGGAGAGCCTGCAGATGGGCTGCGTGTCCTTCGCCAAAAGCTGCTTTCCCGACGGGCTGATCTCCAAGTCGAACTATCGCGCGGCCTACGATCGCGCGCGCATTGAAGCCTCGCACATTCGCCACCGCTACCATTCGCGCCACTGGCGGGAATGCGTCGGCTCATCCGGTACCTTGCAGGCTATAGAAACAATTCTGACCCTGAACGGCTGGGACGAGGGCGGCATCACCCGCAAGGGCCTGCGCAAGCTGGAAAAGAAACTGCTGAAATTCAAGCGCCTGGCGAACATTCGCGTCGAGGGCCTCGCAACGGCCCGGCGCGAAGTGATTCTGCCGGGCGTCGCCATTATCAGTGCGCTGTTCGACATACTCGAGATTGAACACATGCGCACCTCCAAGGGCGCACTGCGCGAAGGCGTGATCTACGACCTGATGGGCCGCCTGAGCCACGAGGATGTGCGCGAGCGCACGGTGAACGCGCTCATGCAACGCTACGCGGCAGACGCCGATATCGCCGCGATCGTGGAACAGCGCGTGCGCACCCTGTACGCAGGCACCAGCAAAACCTGGGGCCTGACGCGCGAGGACCGGGAACTGCTGCGCTGGGCGGCGCGCACGCACGAGATCGGCATGGCGATCTCGCACAAACAATTCAACCGCCACACGGCCTACCTGCTGCGCAATGCCGACTTGCCGGGCTTCTCGCAGCCAGAGCAGGAACAGCTCGCGGTTCTGACCATGGGGCATCGCAGCAAGCTGGCCGATGAATTGTTCGCGGAAGTCACGGATGCCGACCTGCCACGCCTGCGCTACATGGTCGCCATCATGCGTATCGCAACCTGTTTCAAATATGCCGAGAAACAGGAGCCGCCACCGGATTTCTCGGTTCGCGCGGAGCCGCAATCGCTAAGGCTGGACTTTCCCGCGGGCTGGCTGGATGAACACCCGTTGACCGCGCAGGAACTGCAGGACGAACGCGGCGCGCTGGCCAACCTGGGGCTGGAACTGGAAATTCACTGAGCCGCTGCCGGTCAGGTCTCTCGCGCCTGAATATCCGCCAGATAGTCGAGCAGTATCGCGTTCACGGCGTCAGACGCCTCCAACTGTACCATGTGCCCGGCACCGGGAATCATCCGCACCTCGCGCAACTGGGGGAAGATCGCGCGCATCAGGGAAATGGGGTCGTCACCGTGAAAGCCTTCCAGGTCCACATCGTGTTCGCTGCCGAGGAAATAAGCCGGCACGGCACTCTGCACACCCTCATAGGGCTTGCGCTGCGCCCACTTCAAATCCATCGAGCGGTACCAGTTGAGGCCGCCGGTGAAACCGCTGCGGCTGTACTCGCTGACAAAAAACTCCAGTTCCAGCGCCGACAGCCAGGGCCAGGGCAGCGGCGGCGGTTCCGCCATGGCTTCGATGTAACCCGTGCCGGGCGGGTACTTGAACACGTCAAAGTAGTTGCCGGCGCCGCTCAGGGTATGGAAGACCTTGTGCAAAAAGCGGCGCGGCTGGGCCGCGAGTTCCTCGTCGGCCCGCGGCGGCTCGCGAAAATATTCAATGTGCAGAAAATGCTGTTCGCCCGTGCGGCGATAGCCCACGAGTGGTGGCTCATCCGGATCGTGCGGCGCGGCGGGATTCTCCAGGCCGATGACCGCCATCACCTTCTCGGGGTAACGCAAGGCGAAGTCGTAGATGGCAAAGGCGCCGAAATCGAGGCCGGCGAACACCGCGCGCTCAGCGCCCGCGTGTGCCAGCAGGCCGAGCAGATCGCCGCAGATATGCTCAACATCGTAGGCGGCCGGATCGGCGGGGGCCTCTGTCTGGCCCATGCCGCGCATGTCCGGCACGATCACGCGGAAGCCGGCCGCCGCCAGCGCCGGAATCTGCCGGTGCCAGCTGAACCACAGGTGCGGAAAGCCGTGGCAGAGCACAATGGGTAGCCCCTCGCCCTGCTCCACGTAGTGCATGCGAATGCCATTGATCGTGGCGTGGTGGTGTTGCCAGTTCACAGAATACCTCCCCTGCTGCGCCTTGGGCCCCTCAAGCATACACCAGCGGGCGCACAAAAAAGGCAATTGTGTATCCCACAAATCCCCTGCGGCGCGACTCGCGCATTGCCATTTCGCCAAGTCGGCACTACTCGCGTAAAGCGGATACCGGGGAGTGGCGCGCCTCTCCTTCAAGACGCCCAGTAATGTATTTCTGTGGTCAGGTGGCCTATTCGTACCCTACTTTTGTGATGTAAGTGCACTTCAGGCGTTGTCGGCGCGTATTCCGTTTGGTAGTTTCAATATTCAAGCTGCGCATTTTACTGCATTGCGCGAACGTCGCCCTTGCGCTGCGCAGCAATTCAGCAAGAGCCTGGGAACAAACCTCTTGTTGGAGGTGCAAATGGATGATGCTGGACCAGATAACCGTGCAGCCAGGGTCCGCTCCGCCGGGTTCGTTGCACTATCGTATGTGGTGTTCGCCTCGGCCTGGATCATCGGCTCAAGCTACCTGCTCGACTATACTATCGCTGATCCGATCCTGCGTTGGCGCGCAGAGCTTGGCAAGGGCCTTGCCTTTGTGCTCACCACCGGCCTGCTCCTGTTTTTTTTGCTGCTCGCGCCGCTGAGCTCAGAACTGCACAGAGTGGTCGCGCCAGTGGAGCCCAGGTTCCGTCGCTATCGCGGAATCGGCATTGGGCTGCTCTTGCTTGCCCCGCTCATCGCTATCAGCATCTATTACTTTACGTCCCCGGGCGTCAAAAAGCAGACTTATCCTGTTAGTTGCATAAATTCAGCGGCTATCAGCAATGAAAGTCCTTGTTTTAAAG
>CAXBLB010000043.1:0-8673 GCA_963976655.1 uncultured Halieaceae bacterium | reverse complement strand
ACCGCCTGGACAGCACGGCGGTAGGGTTTCCACATATCCATGCTGACGATCTCGACCTAGTGGCGCTCGGTCATGCTCATGAGGCGCCTCGTCACCGCGTCCTGCTGGCGACCGGGCAGCAGGTCCAGTAGGGTACGCTCCTCCAGGTTGGTCAGGATGCAGCGGTAGCGGCGGTTCAGGTACAGCTCGTCGATCCCCAGGCAGCGGGGTGTCTCGAAGCGATGCCAGGCTGCCAGGAACTCAGCCTTCTTCTTGAATATCTCGCGGACAGTCTTCTCGTCGAGGCCCGTGGTATCAGCCACGTAGGCGTAGGGGTGATTGAAGGCTTCCTTCTCGACGTGGTTGTAAAGCCTCCGCGTCATGCGGTGATCGTCTACCATTTCCGGAAGAGCTGGCCGGAACGTCCTTCCACACGCCCGGCAGGTGTAGCGGCGACGGACCACCCAGAGGGTGACCCGCCTTCCGTGGATGGGTAGGTCGCGATAGGCCACATCGCGCTTGCCGAACCTGACAAACTCACTCTCAACGCCGCATTCCTCGCAAGCTAGAGGCTCAGGAGCTTCGACCTGGTAGTGGAGATCATGCTCTTCCATCTTGGTGGCTAGGACGTGGTACTCGGGAAGGTGCAGGATGTTGTCAGGCAAGCTGGTCATGCAAACTTTCCTTGTCGACATGGTCCATAGATGATTGCGACTCTTTGACCGCGTTGTTTTCTACGAACTGAAGGTGATTTACTCCCTTGGGTCTTCTGCTTCTCTGAGCCCTTCATGCAATGACGCAATTAGCGGGCAAGTGATATTGCCTTGTTGTGCATGGCATCGGTCGACCATTTCGCTCAGCACCTTCTCAATTCTTTCAAGCCTGTCGATCTTCTCGCGAACGTCCCCTAACTTGTGCTCTGCGAGAGCACTGGCTTCTTGACAGTGGGCGCCATCTTCCAGCCGAAGTAGGTCACTGATCTCATCCAGACTAAAGCCCAGCTGCTGCGCCGTTTTCACGAACGTCAACCTGTCGATATCGGCGGCACTATAGCGTCGAATACCTCCGGGAGGTCGTTCGGGCTCCGATAATAGCCCTCGTCGCTGGTAATAGCGGATTGTCTCGACATTGACGCCGGCCGCCTTGGCCAGGCCGCCAATGGTCATGGTGTCCGCCACTTTATCTGCATGTCTCTTCATGATGCTTGACTCCGTACCAAGCTACGGAAGTAACCTTATCGTAGCTCCCCCCATCCCGAAAGGAGAATCGTCAATGCGGACACCTAAAACGGGGCGAGGGCCCCTGGCCGCCGGAGGAGTCGCGGCCCTCCTGGCCTCGGCGTGTTGCCTCGGCCCGCTGGTTCTGATCACGCTGGGCGTTTCCGGCGCCTGGATCAGCAATCTGGCGTCGCTGGAGCCCTATCGCCCGCTCTTTATCGGCGTCGCGCTGGTGGCGATGTTCTTCGCCTGGCGTCGCGTCTTTCGGCCAGTGGAAAAGTGCCAGCCGGGAGAGGTGTGTGCCGTGCCACGGGTCAGGACGGGCTACAAGGCGATCTTCTGGCTCGTATCGCTGCTGGTGCTAATCGCCCTGGTATTCCCCTACGTCTTGCCCTTGTTCTATTAAAAGGAGATCTACCATGAAAGCTCGTTTCGCCTTCATCGCGCTACTCGCCCTGCTCAGCACGCCCGCCTTAGCGGCCTTGCAGACCGTGAATCTGTCGGTGCCGGGCATGACCTGTGCCGCCTGCCCGATCACCGTCAAGGCCGCCCTCAACAAGGTGGACGGCGTCTCGCAAGTCGACGTGAGCTACGCGGATCTCGAGGCCGTGGTCACCTTTGACGACGCCCGAACGTCGGTGGAGGCATTGACCGAGGCCACCACCAACGCCGGGTATCCATCAACCCCGACATCCTCGCAAGCGGATCGAGAGTGATCATGAAGAATCCCAAGACCCTGCTGCGCGTGAGCGTGATCGGCACCGTCCTGGTGGCATTGTGCTGCTTTACGCCGATCCTGGTGATCCTGCTTGGCACGGTGGGCCTGGCGGCGCTGACGGGCTATCTCGACGTTGTGTTATTGCCGGCCCTGGCCTTCTTCATCGGCCTGACCATTTATGCGATTTGGCGTAAGAAGCAGTTCGACGCCTGTTGTGACAACGGCTCTATCAAATCAAGGAATACGCCCCCTGAGTGACATCAAGCAGCTGCACATCGCGGTCATCGGGTGAGTTGTTTACGAGCTTGTCCGTCACGGTGAAGGAATAAGCGTGAAAGATTCGCAGAAATTTATAAGCGTCGTGCTTGGCACCGGGTTGATGGTGCTGTGTTGCGCCGGGCTAATCGCCCTGGTGCTATTCGGTACGGCGGGCCTGGCCGCGTTGGCAGGCTATCTCGATTACCTGCTGTTTGCCGTCCTGGCCATCGTCATCGGCTTACCTCTCTACGCGCGATACCACAAGCGGAAGCAGGATGCCGGCTTTACTAATAAAGACTCGGAGAAACGTGATGATTGAACTCAACGTGAGCGGCATGACCTGTGACCGCTGTGCGGATCATGTCAGGGAAGCCTTGGAGAAGCTGCCCGGCGTGCAGTCGGTGGAGGTATCCTATCCTCAGAGGACGGCATCGGTAGCCGTTGATCCGGGGACACCGGCCTCGGCGTTGACGTTTGCCGTGACCCGACTTGGCTACCAAGCTCGACTGGCCAACAGTGGGCCCACTTCCCCGGCAGGCGCATCGGTGTCCAAGGGCCGTGATGAAGACGCCCCGCACATCGCGGTGATCGGCAGCGGCGGCGCCGCCATGGCGGCGGCCCTGAAGGCCGCCGAGCGCGGCGCCCGGATCACCCTGATCGAACGCGGCACCGTCGGCGGTACCTGTGTCAATACAGGCTGTGTGCCTTCGAAGATCATGATTCGCGCGGCCCATATTGCCCACTTGCGTACGGAAAGTCCCTTCGATGCAGGCCTGAGCGCCCAGGCGCCGGTGGTGGATCGGGCCAAGCTGCTCGAGCAGCAGCAGCGACGTGTCGAGGAACTGCGTGACGCCAAGTACGAGGGGATTCTGCGCGACCACCCGGCCATCACTGTCCTGCACGGCGAGGCCCGGTTTATCGATGCCCATAGCCTGATGGTCAAGCTGAACGAGGGCGGCGAGCAGGTCGTCCACTTCGACCGCGCCTTCATCGGTACTGGCGCCCGACCGGCAGTACCGCCGATCCCGGGTCTTGCCGACACCCCCTACCTGACCTCTACCAGTGCTCTGGCCCTGGACACTCTTCCCGAGCGGCTGATTGTGATCGGCGCCTCGGTGGTGGCCCTGGAACTGGCCCAGGCCTTCGCCAGGCTGGGCAGCCGGGTCACGGTGCTGGCCCGCAGCCGCCTGCTCTCCCAGGAAGACCCGGCGGTAGGGGATGCGGTGGAGGCGGCGTTTCGCCGCGAGGGCATCGAGGTCCTCAAGCAGACCCAGGCGAGCCGTGTGGACTACACCGACAATGAATTCATTGTCGACACCAACGCCGGCACCTTGCGGGCGGATCAACTGCTGGTGGCCACCGGACGGACACCCAATACCGAGGCCCTGAACCTGGCGAGCCTCGGCGTGGAAACCGCACATGGGGCTATTCTGGTCGATGAGCATCTGCACACCACGGTGCCGGGGCTCTATGCCGCCGGTGACTGCACCGATCAGCCGGAGTTCGTCTATGTCGCCGCCGCCGGGGGCAGCCGGGCTGCCGTCAACATGACCGGGGGCGAAGCCACCCTGGACCTGAGCGCCATGCCGGCGGTGATCTTCACCGACCCCCAGGTGGCCACCGTCGGCCTGACGGAAGCCGAGGCCATCGAGCAAGGCTTCAGCGTCGATACCCGTGAGCTGGACCTGGAAAACGTGCCGCGTGCGCTGGTGAATTTCGACACCGGTGGTTTCATCAAGCTGGTGGCCGAACGCGACTCGGGCCGGTTGCTGGGGGTGCAGGCGGTGGCGGGGGAAGCCGGTGAGCTGATCCAGACGGCGGTGATGGCGCTACGCGCACGCATGACCGTACACGACATCGCCAATGAGCTGTTTCCCTACCTGACCATGGTGGAAGGGCTCAAGCTCTGTGCCCAGACTTTCACCAAGGATGTGACGCAGTTGTCCTGCTGTGCCGGGTGAACGATATGAGCGCGACCGTGGTGCCACTGGGCGGCGGCACCACGGGTTTTGGGCATGGACACCACAGGGAGCCCTGTCACGATGAACACGACACTACCAGATTGCGGGATGATGGGGGCGATGGGCTGGATAATGCCAGTGATCGGAATTGCCCTACTATTGCTACTGGTCCTGGGCATCGCCTGTTTGGTGAAGTATCTGCTCTCTAGCAAGTGAGCGTACTCAGCGAGCCATCAACCAGCTAATCCGTTGTGGGTTGAGTTTGTCGGCCACCTTTCGCTCTCGCATACCAACCAGATAATCCGGATACCCTTTATTTCTTGCTGGTCTTCGATCCGCTGGCTTCGCGGGCCAGCTTTATCAGTTCGCCCTGCAATTCCTTGTTGTTGGCCTGTGCCTCTTTGAGCTGTGCGACCAGTTGCTCCTGGCTTTCCTGTGCAGCATCCGACCGCGCCACGGCCTTTTCGCGCTCGACCGTCACTGTCTGGATGTCCTTTTCCAATGCTGTTACTTTCGCGGCCTGGTCCTTCAACTCGCGATCGCGTGCGTCCAGATCTTGCCGTAGGCCGGCAAGTTGCTCCTCGAGTCGGGTAATTTCGCCAAGCGCCTCATCTCGCTCGGCCTCAACGGCCGCCTCCCGCTTTTCGGACTCTTCTTTGACCGTATCGATGGCCTTGCCGCTTTCGGCATCGGCAGCGGCCCAGAGCTGGGCGATGAAACGTTCCCCGGCCTTACCGACAGACTCGGGCATCTTGAGCTGCACGCCAACCATCTTCTTGCGGTCCTCGCGCCACTGGCGCATGACCGGTGAAATATCGGCGATGGAGCCGCCGCCCAGCGCCGCGCGGACATCATCGTTGGTGGGGTTTTCATTGCCGTCCTGCGCCAGCTGTTCGGCGGCTTCAATGATGGCGCGTTGTTTCTCAGGAGACACCTTTCTCATCGGGAAGTCCTCATTTGGTAGGTATGAAAGGTATTATACCTACCTACCAATACCGTTGCAACCCATGATTCAGCGAAAACTTATGGCATGTGCGGGTTCTGCTCCGCTCCGCCGCCGCTGGCCGGTTAATCAGCTTACCGGGCGATCCGGGTGCCGGACGCCCTCCTTGATGCCACTGGAACTGGTCCACCAGGTGTGCAAGACCCAGCGATCAAAGAAACGGGGAAAGGACCGGTTACTCTGGTCCTGGGTCCGGACCCAGGCCACCAAGCATATCTGGTCCATCATCATGAAGCAGGCATATCTCAGACCGCACATCACGCTCAAGGGGCTACGCTATGGCCCAGGCCTGGCGCAGATACGCGCTACCCTCGCTTGGGCGCAGAAGAGCCTGGGATGCCACAACCCACAAAACCACATATGAGGGTTTTACTCTTTCCAGTTAGTGCTGAAATCCAGCTCGTGAATCATCTGAAACGTGTTGATGCAGCGAATACCAAATGTCTTTGCAACATCTGGAATATGGCGATTTGCTCCCTGTCTCTTTGGTTTGGAAACTTCAGTCGTAACAACGACACGGTTCTCAGGATCAATATTGGCATGCGCCAGTAGGAACGGATCATTACCCATTTTCTCCAAATCATCTTCGGTCGGTGTCGGGGTATAACCACCGTAGGTGATTTGGGCGACTTGAACCTGATCTACTTCTTCATCAAGTAACAAGTGTTCCAGGAATTGAGGACGTTCTGACCAAAGCGCCAGATCATCTCTTCTTTCTCGCGGGGTCCCCTTGTCAGAAATTTCATCATGGATTTCTGGCGGCACTTTAATAGCGCCCTCTTCTCCCTTATGGATGAGCCATTCCCAAAATTCAGGAACCCGTTGAAACGGATAGTACAGGTTCTTGGCATGGATCAGCGTATTTGCATCAAGGAGATATAACAACGTGTAGCTCCTTACACTGCCTGCGCGTTATCGAACAGATTCTGTACCTTTAACGGTTTTACCCCTAGCACTACACCTGCTTTCGTGGTGCTTAGCGCACCAGAGAAATTCATACGTTGGACAAAGTTAACTAGTTCCCCAAGGTAACTTCTTCTTACGATGTTCTGATTTACTCCGCCTTCGTTATTACGCCCTCTCTCTTTCTCAAGCTTTCTGCCTTCTACCCACTGTTCGTAGTAGTAGTCGCGCAACTTGCGCCAGAGCCCCTTGTTTATTAGTCCGTCTTGTAAACAGCGATAGGCTACCTGGGCACTACTAATCCGGCGGTCTTGCGCATAAAAGCTGATAGCTTCTTTCAGGTCATCGAACTCCAGGCTTTCAGGATCGAACTCAATGAATTCCTGCTCAGGTAGCAAAACCTCACTTGCGACCCGATCGCAGAATTTTTCTATTTTCCGTTCAACAATAGATGAACTGATTCCTGTTTGACCTAAAAGCAAGTGAGTTAATTCATGCAGGAGCGTAAAGGCGCGGGCAGACTTGGCTTCTTGATGGTTAATGACGATGAAAGGGGCTACGTCATCGCACAGTGCAAATCCACGAAAGACCTTTAAATCAATATCGGTATGGTAAGAACCGAGATTACCTTTAAGTAGGACAAATACGCCCTTCGCCTCAACTTTCTGCCGTAAGTATTTAAATGCGTCGACATAGTTACGCTTGGATCTGTAGGTATCGAGATCAATATCAAACAGCTCGGTTATCTTCCTGGAAATTTCATCGATACCTTGTTCAGTAGAAAACTGACCAATAAACGGCAGTGCTTCGGCTTCATCTTCATCAATGAGAGTTTCTCGAATAATGCTTTGTCGGGCTTTGATATCCCTGATTAATACATCAACATGGAAATTCTGCAGAGGATCAATATTCTCTGGAAGAGTGCGGAAATCCTCTCCCCTGTCGGTCTTCTTTGGTGGTTCGTTCAAGTAAAATGTCAGAAGAGGACGACGATAGATTTTACTCATTCTGGCTAGCATGGAACGGCTGGGGGCTTTGCCATGCTCGTAGGCGATTAGCTTTTCTTCGGCCGTTGCTGTTTTGGTGCTCTTGATATCTAACAGACGCACGGCATCATCAACAGACAGTCCTGCCTGCTCCCTTGCCCATTCCAGCATCGCGTTATTAATGTTTGCCATCGTGATTACCAGCCTCTGTCCATTAGACCAGTTGTTCAGTCACTTATTGCATAGCTCTGAGTTGCTCGCAAGGCCATGACCCACAAACCCACATTTAAGGGTATGTTCATTTGCGGGTTATTCCGGCCTCTTTTTCTAGTTCTGCGGTTCGTTTAGTGATAAATATCTCGACTTCCTGTGTCATTTTGCGACTGGTGGCACTGCAAGCGGTTTTGAAGCGCTGATGCACTGACTCAGGTAGGTCAATACTGAGCCGCTTTGTCGGCTCCTTAGAGCTTATATTGCCAGGTTTTATACTTTTCTTGCCTACGTCATTACCGACCCCACCCTTCTCAAAGGCTTCGATTGCTTCATGGGATACTGCGCTCTGCGGTTTAGGGGCTCTTTGGAAGTTTTTCTTTGCCATAACTGACCAGCTCTTTCGTTAAAGTTTCGATCTCGTTCATTGCTTTCTTATCCACGCCCCATTCAAAGATGGTCTGCCCCATCGTGAGGCTTTCGGCGAATGCCACGCGATTTTCTATATCAGTATCAAATACGCGCATGCCTGTTTCTTCGACCATGTTCCGTACTTCGCGCCCGATGATGGTATTCCCTATTTTGCGGGAAACCACAAACCCACATTTAAGGGTTTCCTTATATTCTCTGGCCTGCTCGACTTGCTGGACGGTGACATCACTTGCCCAAGTGGACAGTCCAGATGGCTCAATGGGCATAACAACAAGATCAGATGCAATGATGCATGAGCGTGAAATCGCCTCAGCATGTGGAGGGGCGTCGATCAGGGTGAAATCATATTCAGAGGCGAGCGAGAGGGCGTCCTTTGCCATGTTCTCACGAGCAAGGCTTACCACCTGGAAAGGAGTTTCCTCCCTGAGACTTGCCCATGTGCTCGATGAACCTTGTTTGTCAGCGTCGATTAAGAGTGTTTTATAGCCCTGGTTGGCAAGATCAGAGGCCACATTGATGGCAATTGTGGTTTTGCCAACGCCGCCTTTCTGATTGATGAAGGAAATAATCATGCCGACAAGCATACCTCAAAAGCACAAACACACAATACCTGATATGTTAAAATACACAAACCCACATTTGGTTTTATGCGTTGGATTTCCTAACGTACCATTTCACGTAGTTGATGAATGATCCGTCTGGCTTCTTGGGGATGCTGTTTTTGTCCTGGAGCATCGCCCGCCATTCTTTTTCCAGGAAGGAGACATCCAGGCCCCTGGCGTAGCGTTTAGCTTTCTCTAAAGTTTCGGGCTTGAGAGTGATTCCCGAAACAGTTTCAGGCAGGGGAGGTGGGTTAAAGGCCTCCTGAAACTTGGCTTTCGGGTAGATATAAACGGTGTCATTCTCTAGGCGGAAAGCGTAATCAGGGATATGCGCCTGATTGTCCATTATGTGTCGATTTGCATTTAAAACTGACCCAGGATTTGCATCTAATATTGACCCACCC
>CAXBLB010000042.1:0-8694 GCA_963976655.1 uncultured Halieaceae bacterium | reverse complement strand
TATGGCGCATAATGTGCATTATGTTAAATAAGGTATCGACCATTGACTTGGCCCAATATGGGGCATATTGGCCGACCTGCCAAAAGTGGCAATTTTTTCCACCTAAATATAGCAAATTCCATAACAATCTCGAAAAACGCTAACCGGGCCCGTCCACATCAGAATATCGGTTCCGTTCGGCCTAGTAACCGTACTTGCTGAACTACATTGACGACGCCAGACTTAGAAATCACCTGGAGCGAGCGTTGAACCAGGTTGAAGCCTATCACCAGCTGCGGAGGGCTATTAGCCACGTCAATAGCGACCGATTCCGGGGTAATAGCGATGAGGAAATCCAGATCTGGAACGAAAGTGCCAGACTGGTGGCAAATGCCATGATCTACTTCAACTCAAAAGTGCTCAGTAATCTGCTGGACAGCTTTGAGGGTTATGGCGATGCAATGTCTCTGGAAACAGTAAAGCGGGCCTCACCAGTGGCCTGGGAGACTATCAACCTCCGGGGTAGATACACATTCGCACCGACAGGTGGATTGCGAAAAAACTTGAGGATTAAATGGCATCGGTTGAAGGCCACCGGCTGACAATCGATAAGTAATGGGCCTCCAGAAACCCCAGAAACCAAGGCTGGCGCGGCCTGCAGCGGTTTTTGCAATATTTGGAGGCAAAATCCCTAGGACCCCAGTATAGCTTTTTCCGACGCATTCCAGCTCACTTTTGTTTACGAACCCATGTCTCCAACACGCGAAGATCTCCCATAGGTAATGACCATGCCCCGTACCTCGGCATCTGGTGCGCGACGGCACTGCGAGGTCCCGCGCCGCTCCTGCCGTATGGCTGCTCTCACTTGACACCCAGAAATGGATTGTTTAGAGTCGTCTCAAATGGGAGTGAGCGCTCATTCCTAGCCGTCCCCAGTAGCAGGTAACCCAATGTCTTCGGCCAAAACCCTCGCAGGTTTAGTGATACTTGTCCCATCGCTCTGGCTTTCCGGTTGTGGAACACCCGAGCCGTCCGCCGCCCCCCCGCCTCCCGAAGTAGGCGTGGTAACGCTGCACAACGAGACCGCCGTCCTGAGCAGCGAGCTTCCGGGCCGTGTCGTGGCCGCCGAGACATCCGAGGTGCGTCCGCAGGTGAACGGCATCATCCGTCATCGCTTGTTCGAGGAGGGCTCGATCGTCGAGGCCGGACAGCTGCTCTACGAGATCGAGGATGCCCCCTATCGCGCGGCGCTTCGAAGCGCGCAGGCTGCGCTTACCCGTGCAGAAGCGTCGATCAATGCCACACGGCTGCAGGCGGAACGCTACCAGGAACTGGCCAGCCTCAAGGCCGCCAGCCGTCAGGATGCCGACAATGCCCAGGCGGCCGCCGATCAGGCAAGCGCCGAGGTCGAGGTACAGCAAGCGGCCATTCACGCCGCCAAGGTCGATCTCGGTTTCACCCGCATCCGGGCACCTATTTCCGGACGTATCGGCCGTTCACTCGTCACACCCGGCGCCCTGGTTCAGGCTGGGCAGGCGCAGCCGCTGGCCACCATCCAGCGCACGGATGTCGTGCATGTCGACGTGATGCAGTCGGCCGCGGAGACTCTCGACCTCCGGGAGGCCATGCTGGCGGGAGACCTGATCCACGATAGCGACAGCGTCCCCGTCGAACTGCTGCTTCCCAACGGCAACGTTTATCCCATCGAGGGCCAGCTGCAGTTTTCCGAAATCTCCGTCAATCCCACGACCGGTGCCGTCACGCTGCGAGCCTCCTTTGCCAATCCCGATGACATGCTCCTGCCGGGCATGTATGTGCGTGCACGTCTGTCCGATGGCGTGCGGCAGCAAGCCATACTCGCGCCCCAGCAGGGGATCACCCGCGACGTGCGCGGCCGCGCCGTCGCTCTGATCGTCGATGCAGAGGGCAAGGTGGAGCAGCGTTTCGTTACCGCGGAGCGGGCCATCGGTAACCGCTGGATGGTGACGGAGGGCTTGCACCCAGGAGATCAGCTAATTGTCGAAGGGCGCCACCGCGCAAGCTCGGGCGCCCTGGTGACATCCAAACCCTGGGCCCCATCATCCCAGCCGGCGAGTCCCCAAGTATCCACAACGAATCCGGGGGAGTAAGCGACGATGTCCCGTTTCTTCATTGATCGTCCGATCTTTGCCTGGGTTCTTGCCATCATCGCGATGCTGGCCGGCGTGCTTGCCATCCGAGCGCTTCCCATTGCCCAGTTTCCCAGTATCGCACCGCCCGCGATCGAGATCCGCACTCTCTATCCCGGCGCCGATGCGACGACGCTCAGCGACTCCACGACGGCGGTCATCGAACAGCAGCTCAAGGGTATCGACAACCTGCGCTACTTCAGGTCGAACAGCGATTCGGCCGGCAACCTTTCCATACTGTTGACCTTCGAGCAGGGTACCGACCCCGATACCGCCCAGGTTCAAGTTCAAAACAAAGTGCAGCAGGCGATGCCGTTGCTGCCGCAGGAAGTCCAGCAACAAGGGGTGACGGTCGAAAAATCCTCGGCGGCCATCGCCTTGATTCTCTCGCTCTACTCCGAAGATGGAAGCCATGACCAGGTCGATCTCGGCGATATCACCGCCTCGATGCTACAGGATCCGATCGGTCGCATCACCGGGGTAGGCAGCACCCAGATCATCGGCACGCAGTATGCGATGCGCGTGTGGGTGGACCCGATCAAGCTCGGCAATCTCAACCTCACCTTCGGCGATATCAAAGCCGCCATCCGCGATCAGAATGCTCAGGTATCGGCTGGTGAAATCGGCAGCCTGCCGACAACGCCGGGCCAGGCGCTCAACGTCACGGTGTCGGCGCAATCGCGCCTGGAAGCCCCCGAACAGTTCCGCGAGATTCTGCTCAGAAGCGAGCCGGATGGGTCGACCGTTCGCCTGCGCGATGTCGCCGAGGTGGAAATCGGCGGCGAAATCTACAATTTCGATGCCCGTCTCAATGGCATGCCGGCGGTCGGCATGACCGTCACGCTGGCGTCGGGCGCCAATGCCCTAGATACGATCGGGGCCGTCAAGGACGAGATCGAGCGGCTGTCGAAACAGCTTCCCGCCGATATCAAGCTGGTCTACCCCTACGATATAACTCCCTTCGTCGAACTCTCGGTGCAGCAGGTTGTCTTTACATTGCTCGAGGCCATCGTGCTTGTCTTCCTGGTGATGTTTCTGTTTCTGCAGAACTGGCGAGCAACCCTGATTCCCACCATTGCGGTACCCGTGGTGCTGCTGGGCACCTTCGCCGTTCTGTACACATTGGGATTTTCCATCAACAGCCTGACCCTGTTCGGTATGGTGCTGGCCATCGGCCTGCTGGTCGATGATGCCATCGTGGTGGTGGAGAATGTCGAACGCCTGATTCAGGAGAAAGGTCTGACGCCGCTGGAAGCCGCCCGACGCTCCATGGATGAACTGGGTGGAGCCCTGGTTGGCATCGGCGTAGTAATTTCGGCGGTTTTCCTGCCCATGGCCTTCTTCGGTGGCTCGGCGGGTATCATCTACCGGCAATTCTCGATCACCATCGTGGTGGCCATGACGCTGTCGGTATTGGTCGCGTTGATCCTGACGCCATCCCTGTGCGCATCCTTTCTCAAACCCGCCAACGGAACCCATCAACAGCGCAAGGGCTTTTTCGGCTGGTTCAACCGCAGCTTCGATCGCGGCGTCAAACGCTACGGCTCAGGTGTGTTGCGGGTGAACCGCAACTGGGGACGCTCGCTGCTGGTCTACGCACTGGTGATCGGCGTTCTGGGTGTGCTGTTCGCCCGTCTGCCGGGAGGCTTTCTGCCGGATGAGGACCAGGGCATGATGATGGCCCAGTCCATTCTGCCGCCCGGCTCCACCATGGAGCAGACCGTCAACGTTATGACCCAGCTCGAACACCAGTTTCTGGTCGAGGAGTCGGCCAATGTCGCCTATGTGTTCAGCGTCAGCGGCTTTGACGGAACCGGCCAGGCCCAGAATGTCGGCGCCGCGTTCCTGAAATTGCGGGACTGGAGCGAACGGCCTGGCAGGGCAAACAGTTCGGCCGCGATCGCTGAACGCGCCAACCGGGTATTGGCTCAATTGCCCGGCGGCAGCGCGGTCTCGTTCATTCCGCCCGCCGTTCTCGAACTGGGGAATGCCACCGGCTTCAATCTGCAGCTCATCGATACCGGCGGTATCGGTCACAACCGGCTGATCGCCGCTCGCGACCAATTGCTCGAGCTGGCCCACAAGGACGAGACCCTCAGCCAGGTTCGCGCCAGCGGCGTGGAAGACGTCTCCCAGCTCCGGGTCAAAGTGGATCAGGCCCGTGCCGGTGCGCTCGGTCTCAACCATGGGGATATCAATGACACGCTCTCCACCGCGCTCGGCGGCAGCTACGTCAACGATTTCCTCGACCGGGGCCGGGTGAAGAAGGTCATGCTCCAGGCCACCGCCGAATTCCGCGACAACCCGGAAGATATCGGCAATCTGTATGTCCGCGGAGCGTCCGGCGAAATGGCGCCGCTTTCCGCCATCGCCGACACGGACTGGGGCTTTGGCCCCGCCCGCCTCGAGCGCTACAACGGCCGGCCCGCCATCGAGATTCTCGGTGCCCCGGCGCCAGGCTACAGTAGCGGCGCCGCCATGGCCCGCATGGAGGCTCTGGCCGAAGATCTTCCCGAAGGCGTCGGTCTCGAATGGAGCGGCGCCTCTTACGAGGAGCGCCTTTCCAGCGGCCAGGCGCCCGCCCTCTATGCACTGTCGGTGCTGATCATCTTCCTTGCGCTCGCGGCGCTCTACGAAAGCTGGTCGGTACCGATGGCCGTCATCCTTGCGGCGCCGATCGGCGCGATCGGCGCCCTGCTCGCGGCCTGGCTGACCGGCCTCAACAACGACATTTATCTGCAGGTCGGGCTGATCACCACCGTCGGTGTCGCCTCCAAGAACGCGATCCTGATCGTCGAGTTTGCAGAGGAGAAGATGCGTTCGGGGCTTGATGCGGCGACCGCTGCCTATGAAGCAGCCAAGCTTCGTCTGCGCCCCATCCTGATGACATCCTTTGCCTTTGGCTTTGGTGTGCTGCCGCTCGCGATCTCCACGGGTGCGGGTTCCGGGGGACAGAATGCCATTGGCCGCAGCGTGGTGGGCGGGATGTTCACCGCCACATTGCTCGCAATATTCTTTATACCGATGTTCTACTATCTGGTAAAACGCCTCTTTCGTCAGGATCGCGCTATCGAAAACACGTAGGAACATGGCGGCACACTATCGCCCCCCACAGCGACACAGAGTGAGACCTAAATCATGAAGCTCAAGCCAATATTTCTTGCCGTTGCTTTCGGTGTCCTCGGTGGCTGCAACATGGCCCCGAAGACTGCGCACCCAGCCCTGCCCGTTCCCGAGATGCTGTCGGTGCAGGGCGGCAATTTCGGCACTTCGGCGATCAACCCCGCCGAGCTCGACTGGGAGCAATACTTCACCGAACCCCGGTTGCGCGATGTCATGCAACTCGCGCTCGACAACAACCGCGATCTGCGAGTCGCTCTGGCCAATGTGGCTCAAGCCCACGCCTTGTATCGCGTGCAGCGATCGGACTTGTTTCCGACGCTAGGAGTGGACGGCCGTGCAAGCTATGAGGACTTGCCGGGCGGCGTCGCGCCTGATGTGGGAGATACGACCTCCGGGGGTGGCCGTAACGACATCTATACTGCCAGGATCGGTGTCTCGGCGTGGGAGACCGATCTGTTCGGTCGGATCAAAAATCTCAGTGACGCCGCCCTCGAGCAGTATCTGACCTCCGTGGAAAACCGGAATGCCGTACAGGTCGCACTGATCGCCGAGGTGGCAACCGCCTGGCTCACCCTGGCCGCCGATCAGGAGCAGCTCCGCATTGCGCTCGACAACAAGCGGGCTTTCGACCAGACCCTCGCCCTCACCAGGGCGCGCCTGGCCGCGGGGATCGCCTCCAAACTCGATGTGCGACAGGCCGAGACCAGCTTCGACCAGGCACGCGCGGATATCGCCGAGGGCATCACTCGGGTCAACCAGGCTCGCAACGCACTCAACCTTCTTGTCGGCACCACGGTCGGTACCGAACTGCTCCCCGAGAGTCTGCCTGACACCGGGGCAACTCTCGCCATGCTTCCCCAAAACCTGCCCTCGGAGACATTGCTCCGGCGTCCCGATATCGTCGCGGCGGAACACCAGCTTCGGGCGGCGAATGCGAATATTGGAGCCGCGCGCGCCGCCTACTTCCCAACTCTTTCACTCACCACCGCCTTCGGCACCATGAGTCCCGACTTCTCCGGGCTGTTCGACAGTGGCAGCGATTACTGGTCGGCCGCACCGGCGATATCGGTTCCCATCTTCAATTTCGGACGCAACCGCGCCAATCTTCGCTACTCCGAAGCAACGTATGACGCCATGCTTGCCCGCTATGAACACGCCATCCAGACGGGATTCCGGGAAGTCGCTGACGCATTGGCACGCCGCCGGACGATCGACGCACAGCTCGAGGCCCAGACGTCACTGCATGATGCCGCGAGGGGTGCGTATCGGCTGTCGGAAGAACGATTCCTTGCGGGCATTGATTCTTTCCTCACGACCCTCGACTCACAGCGCACACTTTATAATGCCGAGCGAAGCCTGCTGACCGCGCGCGCTATCCGCGAAGCCAACGCGGTCGAACTGTATCGCGCTCTGGGCGGCGGGCTCGGGTCCATGTATTAGACTGTCGACCCGGCTCCGGATCGAGGCGATCCAACCGGATTTGCCGCGAGGGACGGGTGAAACTGGCAATAGCGCCACAACATGCTCACAATTGTCCTGGCATTGACCCGGTATGCGGCAAGCCCTATCGTTCAGGACGGGGAGGAAGTCAGGATAATGCATGTGCAGATGAAAAGAATATCACGAAGGTGGAGGCCCGAAGGGAAGCCCAGCAATGGTTAAGACATCAAAAAAAGCCGTTCCCGACCAGCCCCCGAGGGAGCGGATCATCAATGCTGCCCGCCTGCTTTTCGGAGCGAAGGGATTCCACCCCACCACGACTGCCGAACTGGCAGCGGAAGCATCGGTCAGCATGGGCCAGATATACCGACATTTCGATTCCAAGTCCGATATCGTTCTCGCCATCGTCGAGCAGAATGTGCATATGCGACTCGCGCAGATGGATGCGATTTTCGAAGCTGTGGAATGCGGTAGCTGCAGTATTTTTGAAGCGTTCAAAACCATCAGCGAGAGTTCTCTGGCGCTGGATGACAGCAGCCTCTCGTATGAAATACTGGCGGAAGCGGTGCGGAATGCTTCAGTCGCTGAGAAACTGGAAACGCTGACGACATTTTTCCAGGACGGCGTGCGTCGCCTGGCCGTTCTCGCGCAACCCGATATCCCGCCAGGTGGTCTCGAAGCCTATGTCGATATCATGATGGCCTGTTTTGTTGGCCTGGGACTGCGCACGGCACTCAATTCTTCCGTGGATGTGGATCAGGCCAGTCGCAGTACCGCCTGCCTGATGTTGCGAATGCTGGGCGCGTCGGATGACGGTCTACAGGCTGAAACCGGAGCATAGATACTCTGCTTCGCGGTGAGGATGGTGGATGAGGCTACGCCGTATCCACCTTACGCTGGGATCATCTGCAGGCGCCCCACCTTTCATGGTGCACGCCCTCAAGGAGCCGGAAGGTGCCAACCTGGACCGTGTACAGATCGTCAAGGGTGGAGTGGACCAGTGGGAAGAAATGCGCAGGGCCACGGCCTTCAAATCGCCTCGACGTTGCCGGGCCCGCACCCGGGCCACATAGGAGACACTCACGTCATATGCGGGTAGTCACACGCGATCAGTTATCTGGATCGCGCCTGCATGTTTTCCTACGGCCATAGATTAGCAATTTTGACCATTTTTCACACACATCTGCCAATCAAGAAGCGGCTGCCTCCACAAGGAGCTGAGCTGGATAGCGCGTCCAGCTCAATTCGGTACCCGGTGCGTTCCAGTTTGGCAAGACCTGATAGAAGGCGCGCACATTACGCAAGTTGCGGACATCGAAGCCCTTGCCAAACTCATCGGTCAATCAATGAACTTCTCGATCACGCTATCTGCCCCGATCAGCGGGATGATACGAACCAGCACTTGATCCATCACACCGTCCTCAGCCTGGATGATGAATTGTGCCTTTCGCTCCCTCCAGGGCAGCGTTTGGATGAGGCTTGATGCAACCACCGAAGGCTTATCAAGGTTGCCCACGGCCACTTCAGTGGCAGCGCCGCGAACGCTTGTGCTGATCGGGCAACAGTGGACTTCCCACGGTCTCGTAGACACTTTTAGCCTATCATAGTTTGCCAAAGACCTTCGCAACTAGCGCTGAACGCCTTCAGTCCTGATCAACCTGATCTCACCTGCCGCATTATGCCCTGAGCTGTATTTCCGGTTTGTCCAGTATTGTCCTTCGCCCACATTGGGGTCAGTGTCCCTGAAGCGGACTTCCGCCGAAAACATGTACACCTGCTCGTCAGTCGTAGGATCGGGGTTACTAACCTGGGCTTTAGCTATATAGGAAAATACGTAGTGGCCGTCGTCCTTCCGAAGTGAGCTGGCGACAATATCGGAGCGTCGTGTCCGACTGGGACGATCACTTGGCAGGTCATCAACCTGATAATAGTAAGCGCCCCTGCATCCGCCCCCTTCCACCCAGGGCGGTGACGCCGGAGCATG
>CAXBLB010000041.1:0-10331 GCA_963976655.1 uncultured Halieaceae bacterium | reverse complement strand
AGAGGCAGCCGTCGTTATCGAAGGTGGCGATGCGTTCTGCCTCGGGCACGAAGTCAGGAGAGCCCTCTGTGGTTACAGCTTTGACAAAATCGATGATCGACTGCTTCGCCGGACCTTCGTTCCACGATGCCAACGGCTCAGCCGAAGCCATCGCAGCCCACAATAACCCGGCCAGAACACAGGCAGAGAAGCGACCAATTTTCCTCATCATTTATAGCTCCTGAAGCTGGGGTAGAAAAAAACGCCCGCCAGTCGCACAGGACAGGCGGGCGCAATCAAGACTTTGCAATGCGGGTTAGTGTGACCCGGTGTTTTCCTTGAGTTTGTCGACAACGCCCTGAAGGTTGAACGACCCGGGCTTCTGGCTCGGAGGAAACTTCACAAACGTCTTCGCGAACTGTGCTGCCATTTGTTGCATCGGCACGATCACGTACGGGCGATCAAGGAACCAATCGTTGTAGGTGTTGGAGTTATGCTGTGCCTTCTCGAACGGGTCCCGCCGGAGGTTGAACAGCAAGGGTACCCGCAGTTCGACAAACGGCTCACGCCACACTTCGAAGGCGGAGGCGCGATTTTCAAGGAACACCGCCTTCCAGTCGCTGAGCCGGATGGCAACCGGGGCGCCGTCGTCGTTGAAATACCAGAACTCTTTACGCGGCGAGGCCTGGTAGCTCTCGGTGGGCGTCTTGTAGCTGTCGGCGTTGGACAGGTACTCGATCATGTTGTAGCCGTCGAGGTGGTTCTTGTAAGTGCGGCCAATCGCCCTGTAGCCGTTTAGCAGGTCTTCCTTGATATCGGTCTTGCCCGCCGCGGCAGCAAAGGTAGGCAACCAGTCTTCGTGAGCGACCAACCCGTTGACCGTAACACCAGCCGGGAAATGCCCTGGCCAGCGAACGAACGCGGGTACGCGATAGGCGCCTTCCCAGTTGGAATTTTTCTCGCTGCGGAAGGGCGTGGTGCCCGCATCGGGCCAGGCATTGTAGTGCGGGCCATTGTCGGTGGAGTATTTGACGATGGTGTTGTCTGCGATGCCGAGCTCATCAAGCAGATCGAGCAGCTCGCCGACGTGCATGTCGTGCTCGACCATGCCATCTGCATATTCATCCGAGTTGGGGCCGGCGAGGTTTTTGTGCTCTTCCTTCACGTGGGTACGAAAGTGCATGCGGGTGCCGTTCCACCAGCAGAAGAAGGGCTCGCCGGCTTTGACCTTGCTTCTGATGAAGTCTTTGGCGGCCGCGAGGGTTTCCTCGTCGATGGTTTCCATGCGCTTCTTGGTCAGCGGACCGGTGTCCTCAATGGTCTGGGTACCGTTCTTGCTGACCGAACTCCTGATTACGCCTCGCGGACCGTAGGTTTCGAGAAAGGTCTTGCCGCTGGGCAAGACGTAGTCAGCGGGATAGTCGCGGTTCTCGGGTTCTTCGGAGGCGTTGAGGTGATAGAGCGGGCCGAAGAAAACATCGAAGCCATGGTTCGTCGGCAGGTGTTCATCGCGGTCGCCCTGGTGATTCTTGCCAAACTGGCCGGTGGCATAGCCCAGTGACTTCATGACAGCGGCAACGGTGATGTCCGATTTCTGCCACCCCTGCTCTGCGCCGGGCAGGCCGACCTTGGTCATGCCCGAACGAACGGGAACCGACCCGCTGAGAAACGCCGCACGCCCGGCGGTGCAGGACTGCTGGCCATAGTAGTCCGTAAAGCTGACACCTTCCCGGGCGATGCGGTCGATGGCGGGCGTGTTATAGCCCATCATGCCGCGATTGTTGTGGCTGATGTTCCACGTGCCGATGTCGTCGCCCCATATCACGAGGATGTTGGGCTTAGCCTCTTCTTCTGCTGCCGACAACTGGCCGCTGAGCAGTAACATTAGGGCTGCCATCGACGACAGTAGGCGAAATTGAAGCGTGTTCCTGAATCTCATGACTGCAAATCCTCTTTTTGCTACCACTGAAGTTTTGTCTTTATGCTTCGCGGGGTTCATCCGTGATTCTCGAAAAGAAAACCTGACCAGAAACCTGCAATACGCCTCTTAGACTAATAGAGATATTGTATTTCGCAAGTGCGGTCAGTTGTATAACACAGAAATATTCACTTGCTTGCAGATCCGGCCGATAATTCTGCACGCCGGGCCTGCTGACCCGTTGAACGGGCAGCAGTGTGAGAGTGGCCCAAGCGCGCTCACCGGTCACTGCGCCCGGAGCAGTTCCTCCTCGACCTGGCCGAGCCTGTCCTTGCCGAAAAACATTTCGTCGCCGACAAAAAAGGTGGGGATGCCAAAAGCGCCGCGATCCGCCGCCGCCTGCGTGTTGGCTTTCAGCGTCTCCTTGACGGGGTCCGTCTGTATCAGCGCCATGATCGCCGCGGCGTCGAGCCCCCCGTCCGTCAGGGCCGCGGCCATCACCTCTGGATCGTCCATCTTCAGGCTCTGCTCCCACATGGCCGACAGCACCACATCAATATACTGCGTCTCGCAGCCCAGTTCCCGGGCGGCCAGCAAGCCGCGCATGAGGCCGATGGTATTCACCGGAAAATGGGCATTGAAGCGGAAGTCGTTAAGCTGGTGTTTCTCGGCAAAGCGCCTGTTCTCCAGCATTTCGTAGTCCATTTTTCCTTTCACACTGCCGAAAGCGACCATTGGCGGCTGGTTGCCGGTGATCTTGAACAGGCCCCCGAGCAGCACCGGCTGTATAGTCAGCTCGGCGCCGGTGCGCGCCAGGATATCCGGTAGTACCTTGTAGGCGTAATACGCGTTCGGGCTGCCGAAATCGAAAATGAACTCAAGTTGGGGCATGCTGATTTCCTTGTCCGTGAATTGTCCATAAAACGTTCAGTGATTCCACCAGGCGAGATCGGAAAACGCCCGCAGATCCAGTTCGTGTGTCCACGCGGAGCGGTGCTGGTGCGCCACGTGGAAATAGGTTTCCGCCATCTGCTCCGGCAACATCAGCCCGTCCTGCTCGCCGCCGCGCGCGTCGCGCAGTTCCTGGAACAGTTCGGCGCCCAGCATCCTGCCGAGGGTATCCGGGGCGTCCACCATGCCATCGACGAGAATGTGCGCCACATGGATGCCCTGGCGCGCGAACTGTGCATTGAGTGACTGGCACAACATGCGTCTCCCGCCCATGGCCGCCGCGTGCGAATGCTGCCCCGCATTCCCCCGCACCGCCGCGGTGGACGACGTGACCAGGATTGCTCCCTTGCCGCGCGCCTGCATGTTCGGACACACCGCTGACGCCAGACGAAACAAGCCGAAGGTAGCGAGCCGCCAGCCCATCTCAAATGCTTTGTAGCTGGTGTCGGCCAGCGCGCGATCGCCTATCTGGGCGCCGAGGTTATAGATCACAACCTCTATCGGCCCGAGTTCCTCCTCGATGGCTGTCACGCGCTCCTCGATACTGCCGTCTTCAACCGCGTTGAGCAGGTAACCGCTGGCCGAACCGCCCGCGGTTTCTATCTGCTCCACCAGCTCCCGAAGACCCTCTTCATTGCTGCGGCGGCAGAGCGCTGCATGGTACCCGCCGGCGGCGAATCGCTTGCCCACATGACCGCCAATGCCGGCACCGGCACCCATCACCAGACACACTGGCTTCATTGTGACCCCCATATGTTGAAAGTGACCCTGGATCTGCAACCGGTTTTAGTGGCGATGACCCACTGGGGAGACAAGCACCGACCCAGCGCCGATGGTGAACGCCTTGTGTTCGGCGAACGGCACACCAGCCAGCCCATCCGCCCGATGAGTGTCACCAGTGAGGATGGCCGCGTATTGCAGCCGCGCGATATTCGCGCTGTGGCAGGCCCCGCGCTGACTGGTGAAGACTGATGCCTTGAGATTACGGTCCCGAGGTGGTCTGGACAGACCTCGCTGCGCTCATAGCGAGGGCCGTTAAAGCTGCTCACGTTTCATGATCCGTCGAGCCTGTCCGGCGAGTCTTCGGCCCTGCCGCTAAAGTAGCTGTGCATATAGCCCCGAAAGCGCGCCGTGGCATCGCCTTGCCACTGCCACACGCCCTGGGGAGCAAGAGCTACATCGCAATGGGGATCGAATTCGTGCCCTCTCATCACCTGCAAGCGCTCGCCATACTGGCGGTCTGAAAAGTTTCCGTGATACAGGTGGTTCACGGTTCCCGGGATCGGTGTTACGCGCCCTTGAACACGCCGAAAGAACCGGTCAGCCCAGTCAATATAGTGGGCACGATGTGACTGGCACAGCGGATACCCCTGCGCATATTGCAAGTGAAGGCCTATTCCTGCGAGCGCAATGGCCATGTCACCGGTGCCGAAGATCATACAATCATAGAGTTTCAGCTCTTCCAGCAGTTCTCGCCGCATTCCCCAGCCGTGACCCGCGCTTGGTCGCATGGCGAGTCGTGATCGCTCGGAGCGCTCCAGGCCAAGCGGATCAATGGGCGAGAGTCGGTTTAATGGCTGCATCGCTGCAGAGGGTAAGGTCTCAAGAAGCGACTGTTCCCCCCCTGATTGAAACTTGAGCCCAAGCGATTCACGGACCATTAGCTCTTCGGTACGCGCCTCGAGGTTTGTGCCGCTGCCCTCGGACGCGGGCTTGCAGTGAGAAACATGGGAAAACAGCTGCACCAGACTCGCATTTGATAGCGCCGTTTCGAAATCTGTTACCCAGTCTTTATGGTCGAACAGAATGTCGCAATCGAGCCAAACCACGTTCGTGCAATCGGCGGGGAGGTGTTCAAGGCCGAGATTGAGCAGGCGTTCCTTCTGCCAAAGTAGATCGCCACCGGACACCTGGACCAGGATATCCGCGTCATTGTCTGTCAGCTCAAAATTCCCGTCGAGCGACCACTCAACGGTGACGAGGGGTACGTTCAGGGCCCGCGAGAAGAGCCGGTAGTTGGCGTATCGTTGCTGGAACCCGCTGTTGTTGAAATAGCAGGTGATCGCCCACGTGCTCATTGTAGTCCCGCTAGTATCATCATGGTCTTCTCTTTATCATAAGCTGGCGAAGGGCGGCAAGCTCTCGTCTCAACCAAAGGCCAGAGCGCATGACACCAACGGAGTACTACCTCAGCGAAACAGAATTAGAGTCTTACCGGCTCACCGGCTATGTGGGACCCTTGAACTGCAGCAGTTCCTTACTGTATAGACTTCCGGCAATGGCTGCAGAACGGGGCGGCATCGCTAAGGGAACGGATTGCGCGATTCCTCACCCGGACGAGTGGGCGCATTCTGATATCGACCGGATAAATCTCTACGATCCCCATCTTCTCGGTGAGGAACTAATGGGCATGTGTTCTCATCCCTCGCTGGTGGCGCCGGTAACGCAGTTGCTCGAGAGTGAAGAGGTGATGCTGGTTCACACCCGCCTGCGGGTGAAGTTTGCCGGTCGTCCCGATAGCGTTCCCTGGCACCAGGACGTGGCTCATTACGACGCAGGCCTTTATCCGGACGGATACCCGATACCTTCAGTCAGCGCCTGGATTGCGCTCGGGGACGTGCCGGTAGAGTGCGGTCCACTCAGTCTCATACCCGGTACCTTTGACAAACTCCATGGCGATTGGCGCAAAGGTTTTGACGGTCTGGCGGGTGTGCCCCTTGAATCGCAGGGTGTGGATGAGGGA
The DNA here is from genome assembly GCA_963976655.1 of uncultured Halieaceae bacterium. Lineage (GTDB taxonomy): Bacteria > Pseudomonadota > Gammaproteobacteria > Pseudomonadales > Halieaceae > Marimicrobium. The sequence goes on along the minus strand of CAXBLB010000041.1, from coordinate 4,740 downwards.
GAAGCCGTGGTATTGCCGGCCCGGGCCATGGAGTATTACCTGTTCAACTCCTGGAACATTCACCGGAGTCTCGACAACATCTCGGATCAACCCAGGGTGGCCTTCGTCATGCGCTTCGTGCATCCGAGGGATGCAATCATGGAGAATATCGACTACGTCAGTATGCGCCTGCCCTCGATGTAGTCGCCACCAACGTGGTATTTCAGGCCGTGGCACCGCCCTCTGCCCACCGGGCCAGAGAGTCCAGCGCCTGGTCGTTCCGTGCACCGGCATGCAGTGCATAGGAGGCCGAGTGGGCCAGGGCGCAAACCATCCAGAAGCCGCGATGTGCATCGAAGGCATCCAGGGATCTGTGTTCCTGATAGGCGGCTCGAAACGCCGCCAACTGTGAAGCGGTCATTGGCCACCGCATAAAGCAACGCGCCAGGTCGAAGTCCAGCTCGCCATCCCTGAATCGCTCATTGTCGAAAACCACCAGTTCTTCATCGTCGGTCCAGACCATGTTGTCGGCACAGAAATCCAGGTGCACGATCCCCATTTCGCTAGTCGCCGGCACCGAAGACTGCGTATCCGCCTTGAGCTTCGCAGCGACTTCCGCCGACAGGTGCCCGCGATCATGCAATTCGTCCAGGCTGTCCTGCAACTGGCCCAGGTGCCACGACAAATCACGTTCTATGCCGTCGGTCGTGTGCGTGCCGACCGATCGGGCATGTACCTGCCCGAGCAATTCTCCCCCCAGCGCGGCATGCTTTGCGACCGGCGCGAGGGTGGAAAGAATTTCCCCGGGTATCCATTCCTCCAGCGTGGCCTTGCCACGGCGCGCCAGCACCCGGCTGAAGCCGAGGTCGGTAAGAGAGTCGAGGATATCCGTGGCCCTCGCCCGAAATACTTCTGAAACGTTCAGCCTGGCTTTGATCAGATCACCGTTCTCCAGCGTGAGCAGATGGCAGCCGCGGTCTTCCGCTGCCATTCGGCCGATATTGCGTATTGCGACAACGCGGTGGGGAAGCTGGTCTATGAGATAGACAAGATCGGCGTGGAGGGCACGGAGGGTTGCCCGGGAGGGAGAGCGACTCGAGGATTCTGTCATGGCTTTTTTTTCGGGCCCGTTCCCCGGTAGTACAGCCGCCTGGCCGGCGCCGTGACCAACCACTGCAACCAGTATCGCCATGCCGGTATCGGCAACAAGCGAGAGAACAGCCGGTGATTGTGCAGGGTGCTTTGCCTCCTGCCGTACAGGGCAAGCGCATCTTCAGTACTCCCGATAATCAGTCGCCGGGAATGTGGTTGTAGCGCGGCGACGACCGAGGGGCACTCTTCGGCGCAATCTATCAGAAATATCACGAACGCGAGCGTATTGATGACGAGCTGCAATGCACCCTCCCGATCACGCTGCGCCAGGAACGCCGGCCAGTCTATTGTTCCGTCGATCTGGCGCAGCATCAGATAAACATCCCACACTTTGCGCAGGTTGAACCGGCCCCTGCGCATATCGGTGCCCAGGCCCAGGCAGCAGAGAAACAGCGTATCCTCGTCACTGGCACAGGGTAAGGGCGCGCCGTCAATCGTGTAGGGGCGAGCATGCCGCCATTGGCGATCGAGGTCTATGTGGATTCCCGGCAGGTTGCGCAGCGCAATGTGGATGTCGACCTTGCCACGCTGATCCGCCAGTTCCACCGCGTGGATGCCCCACCGTGGGTCGGTTACGTCTACTGGAAGCTCCGCGGTGGGAGCGAGGCCCATACTTTCTGCCGCCTCGAGCGCAAGCTGCAGATCTTCGGGATGAACCAGCACATCGAGATCCCACATAAAGCGCTTGCTGATATCACCGAAGAACCTGTGGGAAATATACAGGCCCTTGAGCACGACAAAGGGAACATTCCTCCTTTCGAAGCACTGCTGTAGTTGCTTCAATAAAACCAGGTGAGAGTGAGCGCGCTCTGCCTGCGTGAGATAAGCCTTCTCAAGCTCGGCCGCTTCCACGGCAGGCAAAAGACTCTGCAGCGGGCCATCCTTGATCAGCAGGTGAAAGTACCCTCCCAACTGGTTGCGACCCAGCAGCGCTAGCAGCGAATCCCTGGCGGCTTTATCATCTGGAAAATACCCGGCTGCCGAATCGATATCACCATCGACCAGGTAGCGCAGCAGCCTGATCAATCGCAGGATTTCAAGCTGCTCGGGCACTACAGCAAACGCCTTATCTGTTCGGCGCCGACGGCGCTTTCGTATGCCTGCAAGCCCAATGAGCACTGGTAGGCGGGCGAAGCCGTTGCCAGTGCCCCCAGAAACTGTTGATCGGTTGTGGATTTCCTGCGATTCATGGGCAGGGTGAACATCCCGGACAATCGGTCTGGTCCTATATGGCCGAAAAGGCCGTCCTCCAGGGCGAGCAATGTTTCCGCCTCGCTCATCCGGCGGAGTTCAATGCCGCCCGGGGAACCGCTTTGCCGGGGAAAGAGCAGTACGCCAGCGCTCGCGCTTCTCTCGGTCCCGCTGCTCATCGCGGCGCAGAATTGCGCGGGAGAGAGGACCTTCTTGTCCGGGTGCCGGTTATCAAAAACGCTATCATCCGCCTGCCGGCACTCCTCCAGTGTCAACCGGGTAGTAAAATGCCGCCTGCGTATTTGCTCTTCGAGCGCAGGGAAAAGCGGGAGCATGCTATTGCGCACGGAAACGATGGTCGGCATACCCCTCAGCTCCACGTTGCCGGATTTCTCCAGTACCAGCAAACGATCGTTGGTGAGCAGGCGTGCATCGAGGTTTGCCAACAGGTAGGTCAACAGGCTGGTTTTACCCGCCATGCGCCTGCCGATCATAACAATGGCCCGTCCATCCATTGCCACGGCGGACGCGTGCAAAAATCGACCGCCGCGCGCCTGCGCCGCTCCCATCGCCAGCTCCCGCACCACTCGCATGAGGTGCACCCGTGACCTGGGTTGCCGACGTTCAGCGAGCACTGTCACGCGTTGCTCGTCCACACTGGTAAACAGGCACAAGTCTTCTTCGTAAATCAGGTGCGGCTGGCAGGTCGCTGACCAGAGTGGGTGATGGATGACGTGGGTGTCCATCATGAACATCGGAACTAATGCTCCGCGCTGACCCCGCGCGTACACTTCCCTGAACCGTTCGGGATCGACGCGATATTCCACACAAACATCCGGCGCAGCCTGCGACCGGTCAAACCATGGATGAAAGAATTCCCGCATCCATGCAAGGTCCGACGCTGACTGGCTTTCTACGCGGATCGTCACGCCCTCGTAGCCGAAGTTCTCTCCCGGCATGGTACTTGCTGATGCCTCACTGCTAGTGCGTGGAAGTGCGCGACCGGTTTCTGCTGGTTGGCCCGAGCAGAGAATATCCAAACGCCGCGGGAATGTCTGCCGCCAGTCGCTGTTCCTCGATTGATTTCAGCGCCTTCGCCGAGTACTGCACGAAGCAAGCCGCTTGGAGCGCCCCTGTTGTGGTATGACTTCTATCCGGCGTTCCAGACGCACGTGGCGGCGCAGGGCACGGACTTGAAGCGCCCGTGTTGTCTGGTATTACCAGTGCCGCCGCTATCCGGTGGGCTTGAAAATGGAAGGCACCAGCATGCGGTGCAGAAATGCCAGCTCCTGCTCAGGGGCGTTCCCCAGGCTGTCCAGTTGTACCAGGGCGATCGCCACCGTCACCAGCCAGCGCAGGATGTCTTCGTCGCTGATGTCATCCCGCAACAGGCCCTGTGCCCTGGCCTCAGCGTAGATGGAATCGATGGCGAGAATGTCTGCAGCAATGCGGGGTATGTATTCCAGTGCGATATCCGCCATGTGCTGCTCATCGTTTACCAACAGCGCCTTGAACAACTCCAGCGAGGGCCCGCTACGTACCTGTGTAACGGCGAGGTACAGGCTGCGCACGATCTGCTCCCGGGGGTCGTTCCAGCGGCGCACTTCCGCGTCGAGTTCGTGGCCGATGGCGAGTACGCGATCCTGCCACACTGCACCCAACAACTCTTCCTTGTTATCGAAATAGCGGTACACCGAGGAGCGGGCGCAGTCTGCTTGCTCGGCGACAGCGTTGAGAGTCAGGCGGCGCAGCCCGTTATCACACGCGAATTCCCAGGCAGCCGTTACCAGCCGCTGGCGCATGCGGTCGTATTCCGCACTCTCGGACTTCGCCTTCCACTCGGCGGCTGGCACGCGGGCTAACCTAGACCGGCCTCACCCGCAGCGGCAGGCCTTTGCTCGGGAAGGGCAGCGGCATCACGTCGCAGTGGCAGTCGTACCCGGGCTGTAACTCGAAGCGGTAGCGGCGCAGGGTATGGATCAGGATCAGCTTCGCGTTCATAAGCGCAAAGTGCATGCCTATACACTTGTGGGCGCCACCCCCGAACGGCAGGAACTGGAATGAGTGCCCCTTGTGCTCTTTGCGCGCCTCGGAAAAGCGGTTCGGATCGAAGCGCAGGGGGTCGGTCCAGTAGTCGGGGTGGCGCTGCGCCCAGTGGGACATGTTGAACAGCATGGTATCGGCGGGAATGTCGCGGTCGCCGATGCGCACCTCTCGCGTGGTGCGGCGCATGATGGCGGCCACCGCCGGGTGCAGGCGCAGGGCCTCGAAAGTGGTGTTCTCCATGTCGGTCAGGCCGTCCAGGTCGGCCAGGGTGGGGTTTTCCGCATCCACCGCAAAGGCCTGCTGGCGCAGCTTTTCCTGCAGGTGCTGGTTCTCGGGTTGCGACAGGTACATCAGCATATGGCTGGTTGCGCC
>CAXBLB010000040.1:0-11649 GCA_963976655.1 uncultured Halieaceae bacterium | reverse complement strand
CGTTAAACACCTCGTTAGCTGGTAATGAGATGTCTACTTTTCATGGGTAGCTTGGTCACAGCACGCCTATCAGTTGTTATGATTATCCACTAGCCCGACGATAAGAGCATACCCCCACCGGAGCAAGCACTTTATCCTCCGGCGGAATGCCCGGCACGTTCTCAAGCCTGCCCGCGCGAAACTACCCCATCCACTAATCCCCACTCCAACGCAGTAGCCGCACGAATACGCCGCCCCGAAAGCGCAAGCCACGCGGTGCGCTGCCGGCCGATGCGCCGCGGAATACTCACCATGCCTCCCGCCCCTGGCAACAGCCCAAAACGTAATTCGGGCAGTTGTATAAAGGTGTTTTCCTTGGCCAGCACACGCCCGGCGAAGGCGGCCAATTCGATACCAGAGCCGATACAAGCGCCGTGCAGATGAAACTCCAAACGCGGCGATAGTTCCAGCAGCAGGGCGGGCACCGATGCCACGCTGCGGATGGCGTGTGCCGTCGCGGTATCTGCAACCTGCCCGAACTCCGCAAGGTCACCCCCCACGCTGAAGCAACTGCCCTTGCCGCTCACCACCGCGCGCTTCAGCGTGGTATCGGCCCGCAATAGCTGCAAGACAACAAACAACTCATTGCGCATCTCGGCGTTGTAGGCGTTTCGTGCATGCGGTCGGTTCAGGCGCAGCTCAAGCTGGTTGCCTTTGCGAGAAACCAGCAGCGCCGGGCCCGCTGCATCCTGCACCTGCGGTGCACCCAGGCCCGCCGCCTGCGCGGCACGGAATTCCGCGCCGCCCTGCAGGCTGGCGTAGGCGAGGGATTCAGCAAGCAGCGCCTGCTGCGGCTCAATATGTTCGTTGTGGCGCAGCAACTGCACCAGCGTCATTGCTGCCAGCGGGTGCCGGGCGATGTTACGCAGCAATGTTTGCGCCGCCGCGCGCGTTTCGAGCAACACATCCACGCCCGGTAGCAGCGCCTGCGGCAGCCCGCCCTCCAGTGCGAGCACGGGGCACGGTAGTGCGCGCAGGCGTGTTGCCACTGCGTTTAGGTCGCTCACCGGCACGTTCACTCCGGCGGATGCAGCGCCGGAACAATCCAGCAGCAGGCACGGCCACTGCATTAGCGGGGAATAGTGTTCGAGGCCGAAGGGCGTTTCACAGGCCGCCATGAGTTCGCCCAGCGAGAGCCACGGGGGCTGGGTGCCAGTCACGTTATTGGGCCGCGAACCAGGCGAGGTCGGCGGCATGCCGTTGCCTGCTCTGCTCGGCGTCGCGCAGGTAGATGCACTCCCCCGCCACCAGTGTCGCGCGCACGTCGCTGCAGTGCAGGCGCTCGCGCGCGGCGGGCCAGGGCCTGTCCAGCAGGCAGAGATCTGCCGGCCCGTTCGGCGCCACGGCGCGTTGCACCACGCCGGGCGTTGCGGCGGCACTGCAGAACAGGGCCAGCGCCTGTTCCGGGCTCAGGCGCTCGCGGGGGCCGAGCAGCGTGCCAGCGCGAGTGCGCCGTTGCACCGCCGCGCGCATGGCGGCCCAGGGGTCCGGGTTGGTATAGGGCGCATCGGAGCTGCCCGCCAGCGGAATGCCGCACTCGAGCAGGCTGCGTAGGCGGTAGAGTTCGGCATGCTGTGCCGGCGCCACATCCGCCAGGTAGCGCTCGCCTCGTTCATGCACGAACGCGGGCTGGGTTACCACCCTTACACCGCTTTCCCGCAGCAGCGGCAGAACGGCCTCGGGCACCAGCGAGGCATGCTCAATGCGGTCACCGGGCAACACGCCCACCTCGGCCAGCACCGCCAGCGCGAATACCAGCTCTGCCTCTGTTACACAGTGCAACGCCACGGCGCGATGCTGCCGGTGTGCGTCGCGAATCGTCGACGCCAGGCTCTCCCATTCCGGCAGGTTGTCTTCATCCAGCAGTATCTTGCGCTCGCCGCGCTCGAGCAGCGGGTGTTCCGGCTGGGGCAGGTTCGCGCCGCCCATCATGCGCAGGCGCTGCCGCCACTGCCCCGTGCGGGCCGCTGCCTCAAACAGCGCCAGTGCGCTGGCATCGTTAGTGGCGGAGGCGTCGGTAACGCCGGTGATGCCGTGTGCCGCCAGTTGGCGCGACACACTGCCCACGTCGGGCACAACGCGTTCGCCCCGCGCGGCCTGGCGTGCGGCCAGCCAAGCATCGAGCCGGAACAGGCGCCCGGTGGGCTGCCCGCTGGCATCGAGTTGCATGCCCTCAGGGTATTCGCCGGGCTGCAGGCCGAGCTGTGAGAGCGCCAGGGAGTTCAGCATCCAGAGTTTGCCGCTGCGGTGCTGCAGGCGCAGCGGCCGGTGCGCCTGCATGCTGTCCAGCCGATGCCGGTCGAGTTCTCCGGCCACCGATTCATGGTAATCCAGCGCGCGTACCCAGCCGGAGCCTGGCGCGCCGCGCAGCTTCACGGCCAGTTCGCCCGCGCTGCGCACGGCATCCGGGCCGCAAGGCACGGAGTGCTGCCGGGCGGCGAGCGCACACACATGTATGTGATGGTCGTGGAGGCCCGGCAGCAGCGCGCCGCCGTGGGCGTGTATATCCGCTCGTGCGATATTGCCGCGCTGGTGGGGTTGCACACTAGCGATAGCACCGCCTGCGCAGCGCACGTCGAAAAGGCCTCTCTGCCCGGGGAGGCTTGCCGCCGCAATCAACATGCGCTGCAGAACTCCCGAATCACCTGCTCAGTATGCCACCTGCTCGGCGCCGCACTGCCGCCGGGCGTTCGCGCGCGCGGGCGTTGTACAGGAAAACGCTGCCCGGCAATTTCCAGCGTCCAGCCCTCGTGCTGCCATACCACCGCACCCGGGTTTGCGCTGCCATGAAAGCCGCGGCAATAAGCACCCACGTCATGCAGGTTGAGATCAAGCAGCGCCGCCTCGCCACTTTGCCAGAAGGCCAGCGCCGCCAGCGCCGCGTGCACGCCGAGTAAAGGGTCGCACAGTGCATCGCCGCAGAATGCGGGCTCACCAGTTCGCGGCTGAGTTGAACACAGGCCAGCGGCAAACGCCGCGTCGTCGCCGAAGGCCACACGGTTGGCGAATGGTTCCGGGCGGCCATAACCCGTGAGGCTCAGCCACACCACACCGGGCCGGGCGGCCACTACGTCTTCGGCCACGATGCCGAGCTGACGCAGCGCGCGCGGCCGCGAACCCTCGATGACGATATCCGCCGCGGCCAGCAACCGGCACAACTGCGCGCGTCCACGTTCACTGCCAAAGTCCAGCGCAACCTGCTCCTTGCCGGCATGCAAAAGATCGAAAAATGCGGGCGCGGCCTGGCGAGTCGGGTCGGGGCGCGTGGTGCTCTCCACGCGTATCACCCGCGCGCCGGCACTGTGCAGCAGGCTGGAACACAGCGGGCCGGCCCAGAGCGCGGAAAGATCCACCACCAGAGGCGGTACGCCTGTGCGCGGCGCACGCGGTGTGCCGCGCACACTGCGTTTGCACCAGTGCACGGGCGCCGCGCCGCCGGGCGCTGCCAGCGGCAGGCCGAGCAGGTGGCCGCGTTCGAGCAGGCCGGCGGTGGTGTGCGCCCTCACCGCTTGCTGCAGTTTTGGCAGGTCGTCTTCGAGGTCCGCCTCTTCAAGCCATGCGGGCAGCAGCGCGCGATCATCGGCGCGCGCCAGGTTCAGCGCGAGCCAGCCATCGGCGCTGCGCAACAAGTGACAACTGCCATTCGCCGAGCGCCTCTCTCTACGCGCTAGCCCGAGCAGCGCCGCGCGTTCCACCAGCAGCGTTGCGCCGTTATCGGGCAGCGCGGCCCCGGGAGCGCAGAGTCGGGAAAACGCCTGCAGTGCGCCGCGCGCGCAGCTTGCAACCGCGTGCGCAGCGCGGGCGGGGGGCTCCCCCGGGCACCCCGTGAGCCACATCAATCCGGAGGCGGCCCAGTCGCGGGCGGCGTCGATATCGGCCTGGGTATTCTCAAGGCTCAACGGCGCGCCGTGTTGGCGGGCCAGCGGCAGGCTTTGCAGCAGATGCGCGGCGTAGTGCGCCGCGAGCGAACCTTCTGTTGCCGGCGCCGGTGTGGGTGTCGGGCATTCGGCCAGCGATGAATGAAGGTGCCGCTCAGTGGCCATGGCTGTCTCCCAGGCGCGCGTCGCGCAGGGCACGGCGGCGCATCTTGCCCGCGTCGTCGCGCAGCAGGGTATCCACCACTTCAATGGAAGCGGGCACTTTGTAGTGCACCAGCTGCGCCTGCAAATGCGCGCGCAGCGCCTGTTCGTCGAAGTCGCCAGCCTGCGCGCCCGCATCCACAATCGCGTGCAGGCGCTCGCCGAGGTCATCGTCCGGCAGGCCGATCACCGCGCTGGAGCGCACGGCGGAGAAGGCGTCGATTGCCGCCTCCACTTCCGCCGGGTAGATGTTGCGCCCGCCCGAAAGCAGCATGTCGCTGCGCCGGTCACCCAGGTACAGGTAGCCCTCGGCATCGAAATAGCCCATGTCGCCCACCGATTGCCAGCCGTCCGCGCTCAGCTTCGGCTCGGCGCCCACGTAGTGAAAGGTGGAGCCGGTGCCGCCGGGCGGCATCACGTAGATCTCGCCCATCTGCCCAGGGGGCACTTCCCTGCCCTGCTCATCCAGGATCTTCAGGCGCGCGCCCGCCGAGGGTTTGCCCACCGAGCCGGGGTGCGCCAGCCATTCGCGGCCGCTGATAAACGTGCCGCCGATGCGCTCCGAGGGGCCGAAGGCCTCGTGCATTACATCCGCGCCCAGCCAGTCTATCCACGCACGCATCAGCCAGGCGGGGCACGGCGCGCTGCCGGTGAGCACAAACTCCAGCGACGACACATCAAAGGCCTCGCGCACTGCCGCCGGCAGCCGCCAGATGCGCTGCAGCATGGTGGGCACTACCGTCATGCGGTCCACCCGTTGCTGCTCTATCAACTGTAAACAGCGCTCGGCGTCGAAGCGCCGCATGAGCACCACCCGGCAGCCGCCCAGCAGCGCCTGGAACGCGGCACTGAAAGGCGCGCCGTGATACAGCGGCCCGGGCACCAGTACCGCCTCGCGACCCTGGAACAGCGGCGAGGCGCTCGCCGGGTCGAACAGCGCCGGGTTCGCGGCCACAATCAGTTTGGGTAAACCGGTGCTTCCGCCGGAGGCGAGCGCGCGTTCGTGCGGAGAAACGCACGCCGGTAACGGGTCTGCGGCAAAGTCATTCGCGGCATCCAGCGCGACACAGGGCAATGCCGTTTCGCCGGGCGCCACCCCGACCACGAAGCGCGGCGCGGCGCGCGCGATAATCGCCTCGCGTTCCGGGCGCGGCAGACGATGCGACACGGGGTTGGGAATGGCGCCGAGCTTCCACGCGGCAAAACAGGCGCTCACCAGTTCCGGGCTGTTCGGCAGCGCCAGCGTTACCGTATCGCCCTGCTGCAGGCCGTGCGCGGCGAACAGGCGCGCAACCCGGTTGGCGCTCGCCTCCAGTTCGGCCCGCGTGAGCACAACCTGCCCACTATCGGTGTCGCACACCAGGGCAAGCGTGTGTGGCGAGTGCGCCGCGAGCCGGCTGAGCACGGCGCCAAAACCGAGCGCTCCAGCGGCTTGCTGCTCAACCTGCTCGCTCACTCCGGGGCTCCCGCGGCGGCTAACGCGCCTGCATGAATTCCTGCATGATGTAATCCAGCGCCGCCATCTGGCGCTGCCGCGTGAAGTAGCTGGGGCGCAGGATCGTATTGCAGCCGAGGCCGTACAGGCCGTGCAACAGGCTGTGCGTTAGCGGTTCGAGAACCACATCCTGCTCCAGCTCGCCCAGCTCTTTAGCCTGCTCCAGGTACTCCAGGATGATTTTCTCCGAAAGGTGCATGCGCTTGGACTGCTCGCGGCGATGCTCGTCGGATACCGCCGCCATGCCCCAGAACTGCATGCGTATTTTCCACTCATCGCGCAGCTCCGGGGTGAGCGGCAGGCTCATTTCGCAGAAGGTGCGCAGCGCTTCCAGGCCGCGTTTGCCATCGAGCGCGGCCTCGGCGCGCGCCAGCGAGCGTTCGTTGATCCAGCGAATGGTCTTGCTGATCAGCTCTTCCTTGTTGTGAAAATAGTGCTCTATAAAGCCCCTGGAATAACCGGATTGCCGCGCGATCTCGCGTATGGTCGTGCGCTCGGCGCCCACCGTTGCAAGCATTTCCGCCACGATCTCGACGATCCGCTCCCTGCGTTCATCGTGGTCCACAATTTTTGGCATGCGCTTGCTTATCTCCCGGTGGGTGGCTGCATCAAAGCATTATAAGTCAAATGTCCTGACAAGAAACCGGCGGCGCTCTCGCGGCTATTATATAAGCCACCTGTCTGGTAAATTATCCCGCGGGGCGTAGAAGCGTGCGACAGTGGTGAGCCCGGGCCGTTAACCCCGGCCAGGCTTGCAGCAAGACGCGCGCACATAATCAGAACAGGAGTCCCACAGCACATGCCCGTGGTGGATTACCAACCCAGCACTCCGGTTTTTCTGCGCGAGGTCACGAGCCGGTTCGCGGCCAGTGATCTTATCGTCTACGAAGGCAACCGCCTGAGCTACCGCGAACTGGCGTCCGCGTCTGCGGAATTGGCCCGCGGCATGCTCGCTCGCGGTATCGGCAAGGCCACGCGCCTCGGCCTGCTGATGCCAAACAGCGATCAGTTCCTCATCGCCTGGTTCGCCGCCGCGCGCATCGGCGCAATCATTATTCCCATCAACACCTTCTACAAGCCGCGCGAGCTGGGCTATGTGCTGCAACACGCCGATGTGCAGGTGCTGCTCACGGTGAGCGCCCTGCTCAACAACAATTACCTCGAGCGCCTGCAGAGCTGCGTGCCCGCGCTTCACGCACACGTGGCGGCAGATGGCCCGCTGTTCGATGCACTCTACCCGTGGCTGCGCGAAGTCTACGTGTGGCCCTCGCAGGCGCACGCCGCGGCGCTACCGGCCTGGGCCCTGCCGGCAACTGCCCTGCACCAGGCACCCGGGCGCGTGAGCGCCGAACAGCTCGCCGCCAGCGAAGGCTGCGTGTCGCCCGCCGATCTTTTGTGCATCGTGTACAGCTCCGGCAGCACGGCAGACCCGAAAGGCGCGCTGCACAGTCACGGCGCGGTGATACGCCACGCCGCCAACCTCAACCGCTGGCGCGACATCGTCGCCGGCGATCGCCTGTTTTCACCCATGCCGTTTTTCTGGGTGGGCGGGCTGGTGTTCACCCTGCACTGCGCGATGCACGCCGGCGCCAGCCTCATCTACGAGGAAGTTTTCGAGCCGGGCGAAACGCTCAAACTGATCGAGCGCGAACGCGCCACGCTGGTCACCGGCTGGCCGCACTACGGCACCGCGATGGCCGATCACCCGACATTCGCCGCGCGCGATCTGTCTTGCATTCGCGGCGGCAATATCTACGCGCTGCTGCCGCCCGATGTAAAACCTGAAGACCCGGAACTGCGTTCCAATGCCCTGGGCATGACAGAAACCTGCGGGCCGCACAGCATCGAGCGCATGGATGTCGATCTGCCGGAGGCGTTGCGCGGTTCTTTCGGGCGCGCGCCGGAAGGCATTACACATAAAATTGTCGAACCTGATACCGGCGCGCCGCTGCCCGCAGGCCAAGTGGGCGAAATCTGCGTGCGCGGCTACAACGTGATGCAGGGGCTGTACAAGGTCGAGCGCGAAGAGTGTTTCGACGCCGAGGGCTTCTATCACACTGGCGATGCCGGCTACCTGAACACCGAGGGCTACCTGTTTTTTCAGGCGCGCCTCGGCGACATGATCAAAACCGGCGGCGCCAACGTCACGCCGCGCGAGGTGGAAATCGTCATCGATGAACAGCCCGAAGTGCAGGCCTCCTACGTAGTGGGCCTGCCCCACCCCGAGCGCGGGCAGGAGGTTGCCGCCGCGGTGGTGCTGAACGCCGGCGCGGCGCTGGACGCGCAAACCCTGCGCGCCCGCCTGAAAGCGGAACTCTCCACCTACAAGGTGCCCACGCAGCTCTTCTTCTACGCAAAGGGCGAGATACCCTTCACCGACAGCGGCAAGGTCGACAAGCGGCGCCTGGGCGAACTGCTCGCCGCGCAACGGAGCGCCGGTGAAAGATAAAACGGCGATTGCCGGCATCGGCCAGACGGCATTCGGCAAACAGCTTGAGGCCTCGGAGCTGGAGCTGGCCTGCAGCGCGGTGCTGGATGCGCTGGAAGACGCCGGCATCGAGCGCTCGGAGGTGGACGGCCTCGCCTCCTACACGCAGGAATCCAGTTCCGAGGTGACGCTGGCGCGCAACCTCGGGCTCGGCGATATCACCTGGTTCTCGCAGGTGGGCTACGGCGGTGGCGCGGGGCCCGGCGTGCTCGGCAATCTCGCCCTGGCGGTGGCCAGCGGGCAGTGCAACGTGGGTGTGGCGTGGCGTTCGCGCAAGCGCGCCTCCGGTGCGCCGCGCAGGCCCTGGGCAAACCCGCAGTCTGCACTCACCGAGGAGATCGCCGCGAACTACACGCGTCCCTTCGGCGTGCTGCGCCCGGTGGATGAAATCGCCCTGCTCGCGAGCCGCTACATGCACGAGTATGGCGCCACCCGCGAGCACTTCGCCAACATCGCCCTCGCCCAGCGCCGGTACGCCAACAACAATCCGGCGGCGATGATGTACGCGAAAACACTATCGCGCGATGAGTATCTCGCCGCGCGCTGGATTTCCAAACCCCTGTGCCTGTTCGACAACTGCCTGGAGACAGACGGCGCCCTGGCGGCGGTGATCGTATCCGCCGAGCGCGCGCGCGACCTGCGCCAGCCGCCGGTGTATGTGCACGCCTTCGCCCAGGGCTTTCACAGCCAGCACCAGACGATGCAGAATTTTTTCTGCAACGATCCGCTCAAGGGGCCCGCCTGGGTCACGGCGCGCAAGCTCTGGTCGCTCTCGGATATTCAGCCGGCGGATATCAACGTGGCGCAGATCTACGATGCGTTCACGCCCCTCATTCCGCTCTCGCTCGAAGGTTACGGTTTCTGCGGGCGCGGCGAGGGAGCTGCCTTTACCGAGAACGGCAACCTGGAACTGCATGGCGCGCTGCCGGTGAATACCTCCGGCGGCGGGCTCTCGGAGGCCTACGTGCACGGCTTCAACCTGCTTACCGAGGGCGTGCGCCAGATGCGCGGTTCGGCCAGCAACCAGGTGCCGGGCGCCGAGACCTGCCTGGTCACTGGCGGCGAGGGCGTACCCACCGGCGCGCTGGTGTTACGGCGCTAGAACGGAGAATCAACATGCTGGACGACGCCCTGCTCCCGCACATCGACGCCATCAACGCGCCTTTCTGGGAAGGCTGTAGAGAGGGTGTGCTGCGTATTCAGCAGTGCCCCGACACTGGACGCCTGATGTTTCCGCCGCGCGCGTTGAATAGCTGGTCGCCGCGCACGCCGGCACAGTGGGTCACTGTTTCCGGGCGCGGCACGGTCTGGTCGGTGATCGAACCGCACCCGCCGCTGATGGGCGCTTTCACCGACATCGCCCCCTACAACGCAATCCTGGTGGCGCTCGAGGAAGACCCTGCCATACGGCTGGTGGGCAACCTGGTGCCCTACGCCGGCGCGCCTATCAATGCCATCGGCGCACACGAAATCGCCATCGGCACTGCGGTAACGGTGGTGTTTGAACGCATCGACGAGAACATCAGCCTGCCGCGCTGGGTGCGGCGCGGCGCAGGCTAGGCTTTGCGGGAATCGCAAGCTGTAATACACTGTTTCCCAAGGCGACTGTCTTGTATAAAAACCCTGTCGCCACCGCGGGAGCCGGCCACGGCATCCGCGCAATAACGAGGTGAACCGCGGTGTCCTTTGAACGCAATCGCAGACTGGTCGCCAAACGCCCGCCTCTGACCACCGGCGCCAGCATCGATGCAGTCACCGCCGGCATCATCAACGGCGCCTTCGAAACCGTGTGCTTTGAAGTGGCCACGCACCTCGGGCGGGCCGCCTCTTCCGCCATCATCAACCAGTCGAACGAACGCAACGCCAGCATCATCGATGCCAACGGCCGGCTCGCCGGTATTTCCGTGGGCATACCGCAACTGCTGTTCGTGTCGCCGCTGGCGGTGCGCTGGGGGCTGGAGAACAGCGTCGCGGACGACTGGGGGCCGGGGGACGTGTTCGTCGGCAACGATCCGGATTACGGCGGCGGTCACCTGCCCGACTACACCGTGTACGCACCGCTGTTCGATGATTCAGGCGAGCTGCTGCTGATACAGGCTCTGCAGGCGCACCAGGGCGATACCGGCGGCAAGGATCCGGGCGGCTTCTCGGTAGACAGCACCGACATATTCGGCGAGGGGCTGGGCATTCCGGTGCTGAAACTGGTGCATCGCGGCGAGCCGCGGCGCGACGTGATCGACCTGCTCATTCGCAACAACCGCTTCCCCTCCTTCGCCGGCGACATCGCCGCGATGATCAGCGCGGTGCAGCGCGGCGTGCGTTCACTCGAACACATCGTGTCGCGCTACGGCGTGGAATGCATCAAGGCCGCGATCAACGCCAATATCGAACAGACAGAACAGCGCTTTCGCGCGGCGGTTGCGAGCTGGCCGGACGGCGACTACGGCGGTGAGGTATGGATCGACCAGGACACGGCGGGTAACCCGGATGTGCACGTGGTGGTGAACTGCAAGGTGGCGGGCGATCAGCTCTGTTTGGACATGACGGGCTCGGACGCCCGCCCGGAACTGGTGAATGTGTGGAACACCTACGCCAACACCCGCGGCTACGCCATTGCGCAGCTCGCATCGATGGTGGCGCCGGACATCCTCAAGAACGAGGGCCTGTTCTACGCGGTGGAGATGCTCGTGCCCGAGGGCTGCATCCTGCAGCCGCCGCCGAACAAGCCCGCGGCGCTCGGCGCCTTTCACCCCGCCGTGGAGGTGGGCGAGGCCATCTGCATCGCGCTGTCGCGCATACTGCCCGAACGCTCCGCGCCGCAGGTGTACAAGCTCGGCATGCCCAACGCTGTGATCGGCGTGGATGCGCAGGGCGCCATGTGGATGGACCAGGGCGTGGACGTGCGCGCCTCCGACGCCTCCGCCACCCAGGGTCTCGACGGCTGGGGTTCCATGTGCGCGGGCCTCGGCAACCTGATTCTGGCCACGGCGGAAGACGCCGAAAGCCGCTTCCCGGTGCTCAATCTCGCGCGCGAGATGCGCACCGATACCGGCGGTGCCGGACGCTGGCGCGGACAGCCCGGCACCTGCAACATCAAGCAGGTGCTGGAGCCTGTTTCCGCGATGACCTGGATGGTGTCACGCAAACATCCGTTGCGCGGTCTGTGCGGTGGCGACGACGCCGCGCCCTACAGCAACCATTTCCTGTGTGGCACGCCGGACGAGTTTGCCGTGGAGAACGCCCTCAACGCACAGCTCCCCGCGGGGGCCATCACCCGTTACCAGTACGGCGGCGGCGGTGGCTTTGGCAACCCGCTCGAGCGCGAGCCCGAGGCAGTGCGCGAAGACGTGCTGGATGAATACGTGAGCGTGCAGGCCGCGCGCGAGCGCTACGGTGTGGTGCTCACCGGCAGTGTCGAGCACTGCGACATCGAGATTGATCACGCCGCCACCGCGCAACTGCGGGCGGAACGCCTGCAGGCAAGTACCACCCGATGAGCTACCGCATCGGCATCGACATCGGCGGCACCTTCACCGATTTCGCGCTGC
>CAXBLB010000039.1:0-12727 GCA_963976655.1 uncultured Halieaceae bacterium | reverse complement strand
TCAGTACTCGTCCGGCCTGAACACGGCGTCGTGACCGCCGTCGACGAACAGCACCGAACCGGAAACGAAGCTGGCCTTGTCACTCAGCAGGAAGCTCACCGCGTTCGCCTGGTCTTCCGGCAGGCCGGGCCGGCCGATGGGAATGGAATCCACGAAATCTCGAATCGCCTGGCCGTATTTGGGATCGTTCTTGCCGGATTCCGTCATCCCGGTCTCGGTATAACCGGGTGCGATAGCGTTGATACGCACACCCGCCGCCGCCGCCGGGCTATTATTGCGCCGCATCCAGCGCACCAGCGCCTGCTTGCCGCCACCGTAGGCGCCCTGGCCGTCCACCGGGCCCTCTTCCACCATCTTCACGGCAGTGTCGCGATCGCCATTCAGCAGCGCCTGTATGTAATCTTCATTGTAGGCCGTCATGCGAGAAGAATTTGAACTGATTAGAACCACCGCGCCGCGTTTCTTCTCCAACGCGGGACGCAAGCCGTCCACCATGCTTACCACGGCAAAGTAGTTCACCAGTGGCAGAAGTCTGGGCTGCGGTGCGTCTGGCCCCACGCCCGCGCAGGGTACGAAGCCGTGAAGGCCCTCCGGCGCATGCTCCAGAACCTTCTGTACCGCCGCCGCACAGGCATCGGCGTCAGAGAGGTCGGCCACCACATCCGCATCGCGAATGTCCACAGTGATCACACTGTGTCCTTCTGCGCGAAGCGTTTCCGCCACCGCCTTGCCAATTCCGCTGGCGGCCCCCGTTACTGCATACAATCCCATGCTCATCTCCTTGAATTACCTTGATTGCGAATGCCGGCTCATCAGCACGGCGCGCGTTTAATCTACCGGCGGTTCCCAGTTCACCCCGTTGATGTGTCCTCCACCGTCCACAAACAGCGTGTTGCCAGTGAGGTAGCGTGCGTCTTCCGACGCGAGGAACACCGCCACACCGCCGATGTCGTCCTGCGGGTCGCCCATTCGGCCCATCGGGTTCTGCTGCAGCATCAGCGCGGCGTTTTCCGGCGAATATTGCTGGAATCTCTCAAATGCCGTGGTCAGCGCCGCGGGGCAGATCACGTTCACGCAAATGCCGTGTTTCGCCCACTCACGCGCTGCGGTGCGCGAGAGGCTCCGCAGCCCCTCCTTCGCGGCATTGTACTGTGCAGTGTACGGGTGCGCGTTCACCCCGTTCAGCGAACAAATGTTGATCACCCGGCCCCAGCCCCGATCCCGCATCCGCGGGAAAGCGGCCTGCATCGCCCACCAGGCGCCCATGAAACCGGCCCTGAACGCGCTGTCGAAGGCCTCGTCACCCAGCGTTTCCAGGCGCGCCGGCGGCGCTCCCGTGGGGTAGGCATTGTTGACCAGGATGTCGAGCTGGCCATGCCGCGCAAGCGTCTGCTCAACACCGCCGGTCACCTGCGACCGGTCGGAGACATCCATTTGCAGGAATTCGCCGCGCTCCAGCGACTTTGCCGTGCGCTGGCCGGTATCGGCGTTGTACTCGGCGATCACCACGGTGGCGCCTGCCGCGTGTAAACGGCGCGCTATGCCTTCACCGACACCCTGTCCCGCTCCCGTCACAAGCGCGACCCGGCCTTCCAGAACCATGCTCTTCCCTCGTCATTTATTGTGAACGCTGACCTGGCACGCTCGGCGTGCCTCGCCACCATCGCAGCAGTATGCCGCGCGCCGCGCCCGCGAGAAGCGTCATCAAAGACCGTATCCATTGACAAATTCGCTCACCGCCGGGGCCGCGGCGGGATCTACATCAGGAGAAATCACGAAACTCCTGTTGGTACTCAAAGGGGGTTTTTCCCGTCCAGCTCTTGAATGAGCGCACAAAGGAGCCTGGATCAGCAAAACCCAGGTACTCGGCGACATCGACGCTCTTCAGATTTTCATTCAACAGCTTGTCGATGGCGATATCCCGGCGCAGCTCATTTTTCAGGCTCTGGTAGCTCACGCCCTCTTTCACCAGACGCCTGCGCAAGCTGGAACCAGACATATTCAGCATTGCCGCCACTTCAGTAAACGACGGCAGAGAGCCCGCTGTGAAACTGTTGCTGATCAGGGACTTGATGGCGGAACCGGTGCTGTTCGTGCGGCGCCCCACCGAAATCAAATGGTAGATGGTGACATCCAGGAACTCACGCAGCGATTCGCTGTTCTGTATCACGCGTTTATCGAGAAAGCTGCGTTCGAAGGTGAAGGCATTTTCCTCGGCATCGAACAACAGCGGGCAATCGAACATGGAAGACAGGCTGTTGTGCAACGCCGGACCGACATAGGGCGCTGCAATATTCACTTCCCGCAGTTCAAGCTGACAGCCGGTAAGCCAGCCGCAGATGCTGTGCCAGACTGCCAGCCCCGAGGCATGTGCGATGGTCGGCTGAAAGCGCCCGCCCTCCCATACCTCGGGAGAGACCACGATGGGCGAGCTGCTGTCCAGATCTACCGAGTACCTGAGCTTCTGCAATTCGCTGCTCCCGGCATCGGCCAGGCTCACCGCGTGATGCATCAGCGGAGCCATCAGCTGATCGTAGCGCTGCGCGAGTTGCAGCGCCTCGCCCAGCGTGCGTGCGCTGATCAGGGCACGACACATGAACTCAAAGGCGTCGCTGCCAACACCCGCCGCCCAGGGAATGGGCTGCTGCATCCGCTGCATGCGAATCACCGCGAGCTTGTAGAGTTTGGCGTACTGCAGCACCGGGAGCTGGCGGTTGGGATCTACCGCCGCGATACGCTGCGGCGAGAGCTTCAGGGGCGCCGCGATCTCTTCGGGATCAATGCCCACCTGTCGCAGGTATTCAAACAAACGGGTAAATTTGGCAGCACCCACGGTGATGTCATTCTGCATGGGGAATTCGGCGTATTATGCCTATCAATTCGACCTCTCCAGTCCTTATCCGGCGCCCGCAACAGAATATCATGGCTGGCGTGGGGTATTCACGGCGCGGGTTTCGCTCGGCAGGCAATAAAGCGCCGGCACCACAGCCATGGCTACCAGGACCACTACAGACACCATGACAGGAGTGAACAAGAGAATGAACCAGGCATGGAAAGTCGTTGCAGGCGGGTTCGTCGCCCAGCTATTCGTAGTTGGCTTTTTCACCTACGCGGTGAGTTTGCTCGTTGTACCGGTGCGCAACGAGTTTTCAGCATCGCTTGAACAGGTAATGTACGCGCTTACGGTGGGCACCATCGCGGGCTTCGTGCTGCAACCCGTGGCAGGCGTGATGGTAGACCGCTTCTCGATGCGCTTGATCATGAGTGCCGGCGCACTGGTGTATGCAGCCGGCCTGTACGCCACCTCCCAGGCTGCAACCCTCGGCGAGTACATCCTCTTCTTTGGCCTGACAATGGCGCTGGCGAATGCCTTCGCGGGCTCCCTCTGCGCCTCGGCTGTCATTTCCCGCTGGTTCAGCGCAACCCGGGGCAGGGCGCTGGGTATCGCGGCCATTGGCACCTCCCTTGGCGGCGTTATCGTACCGTGGCTCATTGCCTTCTGGCTGGAAGCGTACGACTGGCGCACCGCTCTGGAGCTGTTCGCCCTGGCGACGCTACTCATCATGCTGCCAGTCATCCTGCTGACTATCCGCGACAGACCGCAGGAAGACCCCGCCACACGCGCCGCGGCGGGCGGTTCAGAGGCACTTGAAGAGGCCGGCAAGATTGCGGCTTTATCGCTGAAAGGCATTATCGGCAACCAGAATTTCTGGGCTCTCGGCCTGAGCCTGGGGTTACTGTTCGCAGCGTACTCCTCTTTGCTCTCGAACATCACGCCCTACATCACCGACACAGGTGGCAGCGAGAAGCAGGCTTCCACACTGATCATGGTCATCGCGCTCGCCGGGTTTGTCGGCAAACTGGCCTTCGGTGTTGCCGCGGATAAATTCAGCCTCAAGGCCAGCCTGTGGACAGCGCAACTGTTCGTGATTATCGCCCTGCTGGTATTCGCCCGCCTGCCCACACTGGCGCCGCAGATGGCAGCGGCGACGCTGCTGGGTCTGGCTGCCGGCGGCATGCTGCCCGTGTGGGGAAACATGATGGCGCACCTGTTCGGGCTGGCGAGCTATGGCAAGGCCATGGGGCTCATGAGCCCATTGATCACACTCTGTGTGCTGCCCAGTTTCCCGCTGGTCGGCAGGCTGTTCGACACCACCGGCAGTTATACGCTCGGCCTGTATGTCGCCGCCGCATGTACCCTGCTGGGCGCGGCCCTATTGCTTCTGGTTCGTCTTCCCGAGGCCCAGGACGCTGGCCAACGCGGGCAGTAACAATAGCGCGCCAAGCATGTTCCAGAAGAACATGAAGGTCAGCAGGAGCCCCATGTCCGCCTGAAACTTGATGGGCGAGAAGATCCACGTAGCCACCCCGGCCGCCAGCGTCAGGCCGGTGAAGGCCACTGCCGTGCCGGTCGACTTCAGGGCTTCAAAATACCCCTCGCGCAGCGAATAACCGTGATTCAGATAATGCTGCAAAGCACTGTAGATATAGATGCCATAGTCAACCCCGATACCCACACCGAGGGCAATCACCGGCAGCGTCGCTACCTTCACGCCGATGCCGAGCCACGTCATCAGGGCCTGCGCGAGCAGTGAAGTCAGCATCAGCGGCAGGATGATACAGGCGGTAACACGCAACGAGCGGAAGGTCAGCAGGCACAGCAGTATCACCACGCCATACACCCAGGCGAGCATACGGTACTGGGCTTCGCTGATGACGATATTGGTCGCGGCCTCCACGCCGGCGTTGCCCGCAGCGAGTTTGAACTGAATACTGTCGCTATTGTGCTCCGCGGCAAAATCCTCCACAGCGTTCACCACCCGCATGAGCGTATCGGCCTTGTGATCCTCCAGAAACAGAATCACCGGTACCATGGAACAGTCCGTATTCAACAGGTTACTGGGCACGCGGCTCAGGGAATTGTTGAGAATGTAGCGATTGCGGCTGATGGTGTGCCAGTGTGGGCTGCCCTCGTTCATACCCATGATCACGAGCCTGGAAATATCCACCAGTGACATGGCAGACTGCACGCCAGGTACCTGCTGCATGGCCCCCTGGAAATAATCGATGGCGGAAATCGCCTCAAAAGTTCCGCACTGCTGGGGTTTGGTTTCGACCATCACCACAAACACATCGGTGCTGGTTGAGTAGTTCTCGGCCAGGTAGGCAACGTCCTGGTTATAGCGTGCATCGGGACGCAGTTCCGGCGCGCCGGCGTCGAGGTCGCCGATCTTCTGATCCCGCCCTTCAAAAAAGCCGATTGTCGCGAGCACCAGCGCAATGGCCACCACCACCCGCGCGCGCGAGGGCTGGGGAATACTTGATGCTGCCTGCCAGTGCCTGAAACCGCTGCTTGCCTTCTTTGCGCGGTGCTTGCGACAGCTCTTGCTGATGCCCGAATAGGACAACAATATCGGCAACAGTATGAGATTGGTAAGGATGAGGATTGCCACACCGCTACTGGCCACCCAGGCGAGTTCGCGAATAACGGGAATGTCTATCACGCTCAGGGTGAAGAAGCCCACCCCGTCGCTGACCAGCGCGATGAAACCGGGTTTGCTCAGCCGCACGAAGGTCAGCCATGCAGCATCGCGCTTGCCCAGGCCTTCACACATGTGTTCGCCGAAGCGGTTGATCATTTGCACCGAGTGACTGATACCAATGGCGAAAACAAGGAATGGCACCAGCATGCTGTAGGGATCAATGCCGAGCCCGAGGGTCTGTAACAGACCCAGCTGCCAGACCACTGCGCCGGTGGAGCACGCCAGGGGCACCAGCGTGCACCAGTGGCAGCGGCTGTACAGATAAAGCATGACCGCGGTAATACCAAAGGCAATCCCGAAGAAGGCAGCCACGAGGATGGCGCCGTTTATCAGGTCGCCGACCAGTTTGGCAAAACCCGTGATGCGAATCTTGATGTTATCGCTCTGGTACTTATCGCGTATCTGCCGTTCGAGATCTTCCGAGAGCTGGTGGTAATCGAGCTTCTCCCCTGTCTCCGGGTCGATCTCCACCAACGGCGCCAACACAGTGGCTGACTCGAAATTATTGGCGACCAGCCTGCCAACCTGACCCGATTTCAGCGTGTTCTGACGCAGCCGCTGCAAACTGCGTTCGGAACCATCGTAATCATCGGGAATGACCGAGCCGCCGACAAAACCCTCTTCCGTCACCTCCTGCCAGCGTACGTTCGGCGTCCACAGGGACTGCAGCGCCGCGCGGTCCACGCCGCGCACATAAAACACCTCATCGGTGATTTTGCGCAACAGCTCCTGAAACTCCTCGGTGAAAATATCCCCCTCCTGAGTTTGCACGGTAATGCGCACCGCATTGCCGAGCCCGGCCAGGTCTGCCTTGTTTTCCAGGAAATTGACGATATAGGGGTGCGACACCGGCACCATTTTCTCGAAGCTCGCATCGGGCTTGAGGTTGCTCGCCTGGTAACCGAAAAAGATCGTGGCGGCGACGAACAGCAGCACCAGGACGGCGCGGCTGCGGAAGATCAGATTGGCGATTGCCGGACGCAGTTTACCGTCTTCCGCTTCCAGCATATCCACGGCAGACTTTCCGCCCGCCGCCGGCTGTGCTTCATCTTGCGCTGTCATTCAATCGCCTCACTCAAGGGGGTCACACCGGCTAATCCCACGACCAGGGCGTTGCCGGGTGTGCTGCCTGCGACCGCTGCCAGGGTACTGCGTCCCGGCATGGAGGCTGGCTGGAAAGTGTCCTTTCCCGCCTCTTTGAGCAACACCGCACCGCCGGCGCCCACCAGCACCACGGCGCCGTCATCCAGACGCCCTCCCCCGTACAGGCTCAACTCGGGATCATCCCGTACGGGTGCGTCGGACCAGGTTTCGCCGCCGTCGCGAGTGCTGAAAATATTCCCGCGCAAGCCGAAAACCAGCACCGAGCCATCGCGCTCCGCAACCGCACCAAACAGCGTGCCATCATAGCCGGCATCCAGCCGCTCCCAGCTCACGCCATCATCGCGCGAGCGGTACAGCAACCCGGCTTCACCGCACAGGAAGAGCTCTCCGCTGGCGGACCGCGCCACGCCGTAGTAGTGAAAGCGGTCCGGGTTGTCGATGCCATCCACAGCGATCTGCCAACTGTCGCCGCCATCTTCCGTGCGATACAGCATGCCGTAGGCGCCCACTGCCATACCCACGCGCTCATCCAGAAAAAACAGGCCGAGAAAGGGATCTACCGGGCCGTTGTCGACAGCCGCAACGGCATCCTCAACACGATACTCCGCGTCCTCCAGCGCATACGCGATGTCGTCTGCGGCGTCTTCGTCGTCGGCAGCCGCCAGCGCCGCTTCCAGCCGGGCCAGTTCCTCGCGCGCGTGCGCCAGCCATTGCTCGTTGGCTTCATTGCCGTCGAACAACAGGGTCCAGCTCTCGCCTGCGTCCTGGCTGCCGAGAATCACGCCGCCGTGTCCTGCGATATACACCTTACTGGCAGAGGGGCAATCCACAGCCGTGAGCAACTGGCTGACAGGGGAAGGTACCTGGCGCCAGCTTGAGCCTGCGTCATCGGACAACAGGATGACACCGCGTTCACCCGCCGCCACCAGGCGCTCGCCACACTGGGCAATATCCAGCAGACCCATCTCGGCGGGCTCGGCGATTGAGAGCGCGGGCTTGAACAGGTAATCCTGCGTGGCCGCCGCAAGCGGCCACAAAGTCAGAATTACCGCGGCTACGAGCCGAAGCGGGTTGGACATCCTCAACGGCCTAGCGACGACCGGCGCGACGCAGGGCAGCCGGTGTGAAATCTTCGAAATCGCCCTGATAGTCAAAATTATAGGTATAGCCCTCTTCCTCGTTGTCGAGGCCGATGATCAGGTAGCGACCCGAAATGAGATCGTTCAGGGATTCGGCTGCAAGCCAGGGAACACCCACCTGGTAGTGCACAATGGGGTGTCCTTCTTTCAGTTTCCACAGCTCGCCACGCCCATCGTAATGGTCGACCACAGCGATCTGCCAGGTATCCTCATCGATGTAGAAGGTGCGGCGCGCATAGATGTGGCGCTCGCCTTCCTTGAGCGTTGCGTCCACCACCCACACGCGATGCAATTCATAGCGCAGATGGTCCGGATCCATGTGCCCCTCTTCGATGATATCGTCGTAATCGAGGTCACCATCCCACAGTTGGAAGGAGTTGTAGGGGATGTACATTTCCCGCTTGCCCTGCAATTCCCAGTTGTAGCGATCGGGTGCGCCGTTGAACAGGTCGAGATCGTCTGCGGTTCGCAGCCCGTCGGACGCGGTGCCGGGGCCGTCATAGGCGATATTGGGGGCACGCCGCACGCGCCGCTGGCCGGCGTTGTAAACCCACGCTGAGCGCGGCTCCTTCACCTGGTCTATGTTCTCGTGCACCAGCAGGACGTCCCCTTCGAGACGGGCCGGGGCAAGAATGCGCTGCAGGAAAACGAACAGGCGATTGGGATAGGGGTTATCGGGGACACGGCTGGCGAACAGCGCCTCTTCCTCAAACAGCACAGCGGCGAAATTACCATTGGACTGCACCGGCGCCTGAATGTAGCGGCGTTTGAAACCCAGCGGTGTTCTATAACGCGTGATATGGTTCCAGATCGCTTCCAGCCCGTTCTCAGGAATGGGGAAGGGAGAACTGGCATAGAAATCCACCAGGCCGTTGCCGCCCTTGACCAGCTCCGTTTTGGTCGCCCATTCCTTGATCAGGGCATACTCGCTGTCCGGCAGAAAGGCGCTGCGACGGGTTGGGTACACCGGCATTTCATAGGAATCGGGATAGCGTTTGAACATCGCGATCTGCCCGGGGGACAGCTTGTCCGCGTACTTATCGACATTCTCCGCGGTGATGGTGAAGAGTTCGTCGTCGTCCTCAAAAGGGTCTACCAGCCGATCGCCAACTTCGTAGCCTTCGGGGAATTCCTGTATGCCACCCGTCCAGGGCGGGATGCTGCCGTCCTCATTGCCTGCGCGCTCGGCGCCCACCGGTGTGAGGCGATCACCACCCAGTTCGGCCGCCTGTTCTGGCGTGATTTTGGCCAGCGCCGGGCCAGCCAGCAGCAGCGCGAGCAGCGCGACCGCGCTCTTAGATTGCTGTATCGACATACATACCACTCCAATTAATTCGATGTGATCTATTCGTAACCGTCAAAAAGCGACGGAAAAACTCAGGGAAATGAAATCCCGATCTTCCTGATCATTGTAGTCCGCTCCAAAAAACGTAGTGTAGGACAAATCAGCCTGGTACCTGCTGAGATAGTCGGCACGCACACCTACGCTAAACGCCATGCGATCCTCGATGAAATTCGGTGGCGGGGAATTTCCCTCCACATCGTGTGACCAGGCCACGTTGGGCGTAAGGTTTATGCCAGCGAATACATCTGAATAATCCAGCCCCGCGCGCACCCGGTAGCCCCAGGAAAAATCATCCGTGAAGCCGTCATCATTGCAATAGGAACTGTTGGTGTTCGGCTTGAAATCGGCGAGCGCCTCCAGCGCGGCGTGCGAATCGCAGCTGATGGTCACACCCGGGAACACCTGGCTTTGGAACGGTTCAAACTCGCCCACCCCATAGGTGGAGCTGCGGCCGTAAACCTGATCGTCGTCCAAACCATCCAGGAATGTCGCACCGACTTCCGCCGCGAACGAGAGGCGGCTCGCGCCCATCACCTGCTCGAAAAAGCGGATAAAGGTCATCTGGAACTGGGTGTACTCCACATCGTCGTACCCCTGCACACGGCCGCCGGGACCCGCCTCGGCAGAACGTTCCGCAACGGTAGACCACTCGGCGAAGCTGCCCAGCGCCGCTGCCTGCAGAATCTGCGTCTGGTTGATCTGCAGCGGGAAATCGGGGCGGTAGCTCAACTCGCCAGACAACGCCCAGAACCCCAGGTTGGTGGCGAAGGTGAGGGCGTACACTTCGATATCTTCCGGGAACTCGAAAATGTACTGGGGGTTGGAACCGAGAATAAACGGCTGGCCAAAATTTTCTGTGGGGTTAACGGCGCTGAAAATCGGCGTGCGACTGTGATAATTCACATAGTAGGCGCCCACCTCGGTGGCGTTCAGCGATTCTATGAAGTAGCGTGCGGCGATACCCCACTGGCCACTGTCGCTGGGTGTATCGTCCGGCGCGCGCGGTACAATAAAGTCATCCCGCAACTGCTCGAGATCGCTGGGGCTGGCGGAGGCGGTCAGGAAGTCGCATCCTCCGCCATAGGGATCGCCCGAATTCCAGTAGGTGCCGCACTCGTCGAGAATGGTGCGTTCCCAGTCATACTGGTAGAACAGCTCAACGCTCAGATCGCGGGTTACCCCCATGCTGCCGTAGAGCATGCCCACCGGCAGCAAGGCTTCCTTGATCTCCGAACCGGGCTTGCGCAGTGCGGTAACATCGAAGGGGTTGATCACATTGACGCCGTTCTGGATGAAGGTGTTCTCACCCCAGCTCAGCACCATGTTGCCGGCGCGCAATTCAACCGGCTTGTCTGCTATATCAATACTGCCGTATACGTAGTAATCCAGAAACTCGAAACCCTGTTCCTGCGCGAGGGGTTCGAAATCCGAGAGATCCAGTTCCTGATCGGGAATATAGCCATTCGCGGCGTGGCCATGCGGTACATTGCCCTCCGCGAGTTCGTGGTCGTACCAGTACTTGAAGCGCGTGAATACCCCGAAGGCGCCATTGGTAAGATCAAAGTCGTGCACGCCCTTGAAGAGCAGGGAGTACATGTCGCCCTCGTCGTAGTTCAGGTTGCCGTCATCCGTCACACTGGACGCGGCACGCCCTTTGCCGTCGGTGTTGCCGGGACTCACCACCCGCAACGACGGATCTTCCGTACGCCAGCTGGCGCCCACGGAAAAATTTGAGTTGAATGTGCCTTCCAGTTCGCCCCAGTTGAACTTCAGTGCAACAGCATGCGGGCTCAGGCTTGCAGCAGCGGCCGCGCAGGCCAGTGCCAGGGTGGATTTGCGGGCGTCGTACCACATGATCAGACTCTCCATTTATAAGTATAGTCGGAAAGATAGTAGTTCGACCTGACCGTGACAGTATTGTGTCAGATCAACTAAACGACAAGCCGGAGCAGAAAAGTGAAGCACCTTGCGCGTGCTACCCGACGCCGAGCCGCAGGATTCTGCCTGCCGTCTATCTTCCACTTGCTTCACTACAGCATTGACCCTAAGCGCACAATTTGCAAGTTCTACCCCCGGGAGAATGCAGCCCCGTCGAGCCCGTACCGACTCTCAAGCTGGTCTTTATCGTGACGCTCAAGACGCGCCCAGCCGGCACAGAGCTCGCGCCACACCACTGCCTGGAAACTTTTGGCCACCGAACGGAATGGATGCCCCTGAATCTCTCCCGTGTAGAGCGCTTTGCCCGCATTGAACGCGGCCTCGTTGAACAACGTCTCACCCCCGGCACGGGCAGTGTGGTAGGCGGCGCTATTCTGTTGCATCAGGGGAATGAAGGTGTCGGCAATGGCCTGCAGCAGGGGCCGGAGCTGCTCGTCGAGCTTCAGGCCACCGGTGCTGCCAATATGGCGGCCGTCGCGAATGGCGCACAGCCAGTCGTAGGTGACGGGCGCAATGTCCCGCAGCAGATCGGCGGCGCGGCCATCCACCAGGTTCATGCTCAGTTGGCCGTACGCGCTTGCATCGGCGAGCGTGAACCGATCGCCCAAGAGATAGGGCTGGTTCTGCAAAAGGGTTTCCATGCCGGCAAGGTACTGCCGCCACGCGGCGTCCAGCAGGGCGTGCGTGGCCGGAAATCCCTCTTTGGACGGGGGTGTGAGAGAGCGGCTCACCGCGGCATCAAAACCCGCGGGCGCGACACTGAACAGGTAGGGACAGCGGCGCACCTGTCGCCGCGGCATGCGTCTGGCGACAAGGCGCGGTATCAGCGGCGGCAGGAGGTTGCGCAGCTCGCGCGCGGTGGTTTCGCCCATGACGTTGGTTCGCGCGGAAGTGACCCAGCGATTGTGGTGCACCATGTACAGGCCAAACTCATCAAAGGCTTCATCAATCAGGCGGCAGATAAACCCAAGCGGGGGGTCGCCTGCCGGCAGCAGGGACCGCTCGTGCCGCTGCGGATGCTGATCGAGATACAGGGCAAGCCCCGTGGAATCGTAGCTGAAGTGCCTGCCGTCTTCAGAGTAATATGGCACCGCCGGATATTCATCTTCCCCGGGAACACGCGCGGGATAGCGCTCGATCTCCTGGCGCTTTCTCGCCCGCGAGAGCCGCAGCGCCATGCCCAGCGCCTGCGAACGGCTCGCCTGATCGGGCCAGCGTTGCCAGCGGTGCCCCGCGTAATCCAGCAGGGCCTGCATCTTGAGCTGGAACGGCGAGGGGGTAACGCCCCAGAGAATGAAGTTTGCCACGCTGATCGCCTGTTACGGGTGCCGGTCTTTTATGGTAGCAGGCGCGCGATAGCAGGCGCGCGGAAACGAGCGCACAGGCGGGGCAATGCGATGGCGTGACACGAGCAGGCCCGGACAGCTCGCCGGGAGCCGCCCGCAGCTTGACTTGAAAGATCAAATTCAGGAGAATCCCGCCCTCTTCAGGGGCTGCTCAACGGCCCTCACGACCGTGGCTACGTAGCTCAGCTGGTTAGAGCACAGCATTCATAATGCTGGGGTCGCTGGTTCAAGTCCAGCCGTAGCTACCAATTTATTCGGGTGCATTCCGGACACATGGGTTGCACTTTATACCGAAGACATGGGTAACACTTT
>CAXBLB010000038.1:0-15514 GCA_963976655.1 uncultured Halieaceae bacterium | reverse complement strand
ATTACTATGCGCAGTGTGCGTAGAAAACTGTCTACTTTTGGTGGGTAGGATCAGTAGCTAACGATAATTGATCAATTCTTTGACGAATAGACTGCTCACCGGGTCTTGCGCGCGACGCGAGTTTCATTAGGCTCAACGCATCACGGGTTTCCAAATCAGCTTTGGCGACTATTTTTTCGGCCACATCCAGAAGATATTCCGCGTCACTGTCGAACAAGCCATTTTCGTGGATGAAGAGAGCAAAAAAAGCCTCCAGAAAATTTTCCTCAAGGCTTCGTTTTGGGTCATAACTTGTCCCAAACTTTGAAAAAAGCTCGCTCAACTGATTCTGATAATCACTCAGACTCTCTTCCAACCAGGCATTCAAGTCATCTTCCACTTCTACATGGTAACGATAACTAATCCCAAATATGCTCTCCAGCCAGAGACAGTCATCCTTGGTAGTGGGATCGAGGAGGCTTGAAAAGTGATCCGGGTTAAGTCTGGAGGAAGCCGGGATAGGGGGAAAGATTTCGATTATCATGGCGACAAGTTTTTGCCTTATCTTCCATTTCCGCACATCTCCTAGAACAGCCAAGGGAATATTGTTCACTTTGTAGATTAGAGCCAGGGCTTGTACTGAGACCGATTCGTTTTTGCTTTCTTTCGCCCGGAGATTGATTCCCACAAGATCAGAAAAATAATCAACCACTGATTGATCACTGTTTATTATGTAGTCATAGTCGCAGACAACAATTTTTTGTCTGCCTAGCTCCTCCAAAAATGGATCTATCTTGTAACGATAGTTAACATTCACTGGGGTCCAGGTTTTTGCTCCACCCTTTGCACGCTGTTGCGAAGCCGAACATGCAAATCCCATTGGGCTTCTTGTAAATACGATTACGCTTACATCCACTCCTTTTGATTTTATATGTCTTATCAAATTGCTTTTCTCCGATGGCGTGAGGATGCTGATATCTTCGCCGGAAATAATCAATCTATCGTATCGGTCATCAGCCAAATCTGCTTCTAGAATGTCAAGGTACTCTGCTCTACGAGCGTCAATTGCATCTGTGTCCAGGTTCAATTTGCGCCATATATGATAGTGATAGCGGTTCTCTGAAAAAATGGTGAAAATCGGTATAGAGTGGTTTTCTTCTTCAAAACTCGCGACACGGGTGGTTTCGTCTTTATAGCCACGAAGTGCATGTTGTATAGACGACGTGCCAGTCTTGTGTGTGCCGATATGTATTACTACTTCTTTCATTGTTCCTCCCGCGCAGTCTTTAACCACGTTCCCCGCGTACCGCCAGGGTAGTCAAAGCCTATTCGTATACGCCTGATTTGCCCGCTTCATTCAGCTATTTGAGAATTAGCGTGGGCCCGCGACCTTCAGCTTGCCTACCGAGAGTGAATTCCTCATCTCCGTTGTTGGTATTTCAAAGTACTTATAGAGCAGAATAGAGCCAACAATATTGAACAGCCAGTACAGCCCAAACTTGAAAAGTGCCAGTGACTCTCCCTGCAGCCCTATCGGTACCAGCTCCAGAAACCTGGGAATGGCGATGTACTGAACCACCGCGAAGTGCAGCAGGTACATGGAGTAAGAGACCAGACTGAACATGGTCAGGGTGCGATACAGAAAGCCGCTCCCTTGCCGCAGGTGGCTCAGCAAAGGCAACAGCAGGAAAATTCCACAGGAAACCAGCGTGAAGGAGAATACACAATGGTACACGCCGATCTGCAAGTTGGTGGCGAACAGGAGCACAAAGCTTGCCTTGTAGAGTAGCAACATCGCGACGCCCAACAGGAACGCGTGTTTACGCATGCGGTACCAGAAATCGGCGTAATAGTAATACAGCCAGGCACCCAGCACTCCGAAGATCAGGCTGTCGAGGCGGGTGATGACCTGCTGCCTGAAGTAGGCGTCCCACTGCATGAAATCGACCGATTCCATCGAGTAGAATCGGCCCCAGCGCACCGCTATCGAGCCGATGATAACCGCGACTATTACCCCCAGCACCGCGTTCCTGGGCTTTACCCCAAGACCGACGGTGGAAAACAGGCTTATAGGTACCAGCAGGTAGAACCACTCCTCGATTGCGAGCGTCCATGCCTCCGGAAAGAAAGCAGGGTGATCCCACGCAAAGTTCTGGAGGAACAGGAAGTAACTGGCCACGCTGGCCAATTCCAGATCCTCGAACAGCATGTGGTAGGTAACCAGGAAGGTCAGAACCAGATAATAGTTGGGCAGGGTGCGGAACCAGCGGCGGGTCCAGAAGTTGAGCAGGGTGTGGCGGTTTACCGGTTTGGTCTCCAGAGTCTTGATCAGGATGCCTCCGATCAGGAAGCCGCTGAGCACGAAGAACATGGTCACCGGGTCGACCACTGGGAGATTCAGCATCCAGAGTGGCGCCAGGCTGGAAAGCATGTAACTGCCGTGACTGTAGACAATGAGGATGATCGACAGGGCTCGGAGGATATCGAGGCCATAGACCCTGTTGGGATTGATATCGACTTTGAGCAACTGCATGAGTTTACTGGCGTCTTTGTCCTGTGCGGTGATACCAAGCCGGGATTATCCCACCGCCGTGTTGCTGGAACGGGTACACGACTGTTGGCCGCATTCCCGGCAAGACGGTGTTGCGTTTAATCATGCGGTGCCCGGACTGTCTGAAGTCGGTGCACGCCCGGGCAATTTAGGCTCAGCATGGCAGGGGCACAGAACTCTAATTATGCTTTCACGATAGCACATTGATCTGGCGATTGGCGAGCATAAGCCGCCCGCTGCGAACTGCTACTGCGCCTCAGTACTGGAGCGCCAGTTCAACGATTCTGGCGTGCTGAACTTCCAGCGGGCGCTCGGCTTCCAGCCACAACTCGTCAGTGCCATTCGCCCGAAACCAATCCCATAATGCACTGATCCGCACGCGATAGTCATGGCTGCCTGATCTGGCCACAAAACTGAGTTGGGCGCCTGAACCGAGCGTAACCACCACCTGCTGATTGGATGCCGAGGTCAGCCTAAGGTCCAGGTAAGCGGGGCTGCTCGCTCGAGATCCCGCGCGCTCTGGAAGCAGCTTGCTGAGCCGCTCACCCTCTTCCGCAATTTGCAGGGCTAATGCTCTCTCCTCAACTTCTTCAACGGTGTCGTACCTCGCCCAGATGTAGGGCAGATGAGCAAAGGCTATGTCCTGCGCGAGATAGTCCTGCGCTAGCGGCTCGATGCGCTCACGCAGCTGTAGAGGTAGTGAGTCCGGTTCAACGAGTTCTTCAAGGCAATCTCCGGGAGGCGTTGCCGTGCGTTCCGACCACAGCTCCAGACCTGATATCCGGACGCAGGGCCGGTAGTGTTGGTAGATATATTCCGCGATGGCGTAGGAGCGCAGCGCATTGTCGACCCCGTCTACCTGATCCCAAGAAATCCTGCCCTGGCGAAACACGATAAACGGCAGGCGCCTGGCTGATCGCAGTTCCTCCAGAGACTGTATGGTCCGCTGCTGCACAAGATGAGATGACTGATAGATGTTCTGGAACACCGGCACCGGAAGCTCGATACCAGCCTGGGCATACAGCAGGGGCGCGTTAGAGAAATCATAAAACGCTTCACCGCTTTCTAGCGCCCGGTTGGTGAATATCAGAAAATCAGCATATTGCTGAGCCCTGTTGACCATTCTCGGCATGCCTGCCCGCCACTTGGGTAACGCTTGTTGATTCGCCAGGTGCGTGTATTCGTGCTTCACCGATGGGTGGTAAATGTAACGCAACATCGGTTCACGAGCTGTCGGCATGACCAGGGCCGTGAGCATGATGAACACGCATGCGACGAAAGGCGTCTTGATACGCCAGGCTCCGCGCCAGTAGTGGCAGATAAACAGCAGCCCGAAGAGCAGGTGCAGGTAGGTATTGAAGTCGCCCTCGTAGAGGGAGTGCCGTTGCAGGGAACGCAACGAAAGCACCATTGTCAGCGCACCGAGAATAATCAATGCCAGTTCAATGCGGTGGTCGCGCGCATTGCCGGCATGCTTTATTACGGAGCTGATGGTAAACGCAAGTAAGACAGCCGTTGTGCCGGGCAACACCACGTACTGGACGAGAGCGTCGTAGCCAAGTCCGGTGTGGAACTGTGCTAGCGAGATCACGGTAACCTGATTGAACAGGTAGGCCTTCATCAACGCGGGATCGACCGTACCGGTCATGGCCAGCATGATCAGGATCATTGAAGCCGCGGCCAGAGCGAGTGTCAGAACGGCTGGCCGCCAGCCACTTGCTTGACGGTTGGCGATACCGACTTCCAGTGCTGCCACCAATATGCTGGCCGCTGACGCAGCGATGCCGAAATCCAGCCGCCACAGGAACAGCGCGAATACTATGAGCCATTGAACCAGCCACCAGCGGGTCAGGCTCTCATAATGCCGTCTGGCCAGCATATGCATGGCAGGCAGCAAAAGCAGAGTGAAGTAGGGTTCAATCAGGTGGTAGCTGGGAAGCAACCAGATGAGAAAAAATGCAGTTACGCCAGACAGAAAGTTTCTCAAAAAGAGAAACAGGATCAACACAGCCAGAGCGCGCATCAGCCACCCCTGGAAATGTCCATTACCCCATATCATGGACTCGAGATAATCCCGGCCACTGATCAATTGGTAGAGAAACTGCGGCAACGCATCGGCCAGACCATGGGTGGGCAGGTAGTCGATAAACGGAAGTTTGCCGTAGGACTGCCACTGCTGGAGTGGCAGCACCTTCTCGGCAAAATGGAACATGTCGAAGCTGGTGTAGACGAGTTGATCAACGTATTCGTTGACCGCGATCCCAGTGACAAGCACGCTCGCTGCACAGCACGCAGGGCCGGGTGCTGCTGTGGACCTGGCTAAAGCAGGCAGCAGGATCACCGCAAGCGACAGCCAGAAAAAGTGAAGCGGTTGCGTTGCCTGATCGCCGACTTCCGGAAGAAACATGAAGTGGAGTTCGTTCGCTGCCAGATACAGAAGCGGTGCAAGGAGCACCCAGTAGGCCAATCCAGTCCCTCTGAGGGCGGTGATACGTCGCCACATAGCGGCTGTGTCAACCAGCCGCGGCAGCGCCAGGATGGTCACGAGGCTGAGACACCATGCGAGCCAGAACAGATCCATTGAAGATAGCTTCAACAGCAGAAACAGCGTCAGCGTACCCTGCCAGCTCAGGCACAGGTGGCGCAGGAATTCGCGGGAGTCGCCCGGTGTATCGCCGGCTTTCCCAGCCAGCCAGTTTCTGGCCAGCCAGAAGACTGCGATAGTCTGGGATAGAATTGCCGTGGCGAGATATAGGTAGGTATCGCCGGTAACGAAAGCGCCGAGCAGGTTCAATCCGGCGCAAAGTGATAGCAACCCAAACAGGGTTGGGTCTGTGGCCGTGTCGGTATTTCCTTCAGGAGAAGTATTGGAGAAAAGGAAGTAGGCGCAGCACAGCGCAGTAAGTGCAGTTAACGCCAGAACATAGGCATACAGGCGCGCTAGCAGGCTGCTGTCCGAGACAACCGCGATGCCAATCGCCCGATCTGAGAACGACGCGATGCCGGGCTCAAGTAGAAAGAGAGCTGCCATGCATAGAGCGGCGCACGACAGAAAAAGCCCTCCCCAGATTTTTGTATTTGTCTTTTTCATCCAGCTCAGTTGCGGTTTATGTACCGATGAACCCACCTCTCCTGTGGCCGGAAAGTACCTGAACGCGCTCGTTCCAGATCATCGCCGATCTACGTGGTCGATGCGGCAGTGGCGACGAGCCCCAGTGCGTACTCGTACAAGGCGACATCCAGTGCATTGTCTTCGGCGATGCGTTCCCTGAACGCTGCATCCACGGGCCTGGCCTCAGTTTGGTTCGCTGTCAGGGGCGGGCCGAGATCCCAGCCGAATTCGCGCTCCAGTGCCATAACAAACTCGTCGTAGTGCTCCTGAACGCCTACCACATCCACTTTTGCCAGGCGTTGTTGGGCAAGTTGGAGCAGTTCGTCGGTCATCTCGACTTCCGCGAGTATGGCGCCGCCAGACAGTGTGCGTTCGGCATCCAGCGCCAACATCTTCGTCATGTGGTTGTGGAGCATGCGGTAGCGGGAGGGATCTTCGTAGAGCTTCATGAGGTCGTCGGTTGAGGTATTTCCCGTGCGCACCTGATGGCGCAGGAACGACAGGGTCCGTTCGACGGGTTCGCGCAGCAGGGTGAATGTGCGGTATTCACCTGGCAAAAGATCTACTGTGGCCAGTGGAAAGTGACCAGCGACAACACGGACCTCTTCCCCGCGCTCTCGCATACGCTCCAGGAGGCGAGCGGGCCTGATAACAGCGTCGGGCAGATCGCCATCGTCCGGGCAGGGATACACCGCGCGCTCCCCAAGGCAGTGCCGAAGTCGCATTTTCAGCGCGCTCCCACCCGTCTTCTGCAGGTGGAGGAAAAAGTATCGGTCGGTCATGCGCTTGTTTTTTCCTTCCAGAACAAATTGCTATGGCCGCAAACGCCGAGCCAGTATCAGCAGCAGCATGCGGAAAAACGTCGAACTGGTGCGGTATTGTTCTTGCAGCGACTGGCTGCGATTGAAATAGTTGACGGGAATCTCGATGACACGCTGGTGCTGGTTCAGCAGCGCGATCATCATCTCCGCCGAGAATTCCGGCCCTTTACTGGTCAGGTCATCCTTGATTCCATCAAAGGATGTTTTCCAGATTGCGCGAAAGGTGCAGCCGACATCAGTGAAGCGGGCGCGGCGATTCCACCATAACAATTCGACCAGGCGCCCCAGGAATGCGTTGGCCAGCCGCACCAGACCCGTCATGGTTGAGCCCTGTTCAATTAACTGACGTGTGGTGCGGGTGCCCAGCACCATGTCAGACTCCGGCAGGTAGGCCAGAAGTTTGTGCACATCGCGGCTGGGGAATGAATAATCCGCCTCGGTCAGAACGAGCACTTCCTCGGTGGCTAAATCCAGTGCGTACTTGAGCCTTTCCCCATACAGTCGGATATTGTCCGGGCAGACGATCAATTTCACGTCGGTGTTGGCTAGTGCCGCGCCGATTGTATGATCGCCCGGGAGGACTACGGAAATGGAGTCGAAGACGCCCAGATTTTCGTAGCGCCGGAGGGTAAATTCGATGTTCTCCTCGGTGCCCTCGCAATACACGATAAGCCCGAAGCTGCTGTCGGGGAAGTTGCGGATTCTTTCGTAGTATTTCGCCTGATACAGCGAGTCGCGGTCGTTGATGTTGACATAGGTGCCCTCGATCTGGAAATAGCCGAGACATTTGTTCGCCTGATGAATATTGTCCAACATGCTGACGAAATCGACGAAGCCGTCCTCACTTCTGCTGAAAGCATCGTCAAGCCGCGAGAAAATCTCCCTGCTACAGAGGAAGGTGCCAGTTCCCATGATATTGCTGGGGATGACTTTGGGCTTTTCCTCCAGACTGGCAATGCCGCGATCCCCGTCCAGGCAGATGGCGTAATTGCGCTGAATCAAGCTGGAATCGTCCACCGGGATACCGCAGCAGGTGACCAGGTTCTGCTGATAGGGATGATTGAGTAGCGCGGAGTGGTTCGAGTCGATGTAGCATTCGTCGCACAGCATGACACAGAAATACTCCGAGCTGATCCGCTGCTCGGCGAGACAAATCGACCAGGCGAGACCTTTGTCGAGCTCGTTGTTCTCCACGTACTCGATGACGACTCCAAAACGGGCGCCGTCTCCAAAATGGGCCTTTATTGAATCCCCGAGATAACCGACGACGATCACGACTTTGCGGATGCCGAGCTGGTCGCGCATGATGCCGATAATGCGCTGGATATTCGGCGTACCATTGATGTCGAGCATGCCCTTGTGGGTATCCGAAGTGTAGGGTCGCGCTCTCACTCCTTTACCCGCGGCGGGTATCAATCCCTGTAGTTCGCTCATATGGACATCGCTCGTATGAACCGGGTTCACTGTCCGAGGCGATAGCGAAAGAGCAGGTAGAGAAACTTCGTGGTTTCGGAGACGTGGTTCATCTTCGAGGAACCGGTGCGCCGCGGGTCGAAGTCGATCGGTATGTCCAGAATCCGGTAGCCTCGTTGCGACAGCCGGCAGGATAGTTCCAGCACATGCTCGAACCCCATTCGCTCGAAATTAATACCCTCGACGCAGCTGCGCTTGAACCCCTTGCAGCCAGTGTAGAGATCGGTGACGTTCTGTCGGAAAAGGCGATTGTAAAGCGATGAGATGATCTCATTGCCGAGGTATTTGAGATAGGGCATCTTCGCATCGTCTGACGAGCCGCGGCCCATCAGGCGGCTCGTATAGACCACGTCGTGGTTTTCGAGCGAGGCCAATATTGCAGGGATCACCTCCGGTGGGTATTCGCAATCAGCATCGATGACGATGATGTTGTCGTTGGTGCCGTGCCTGATGCCATCGACCAGGGAACTGCCATAACCCTCATTGTTGTCGTGCCGGATTATGTCGACTCCGGGAAATGACTCGAGAATCTGCAGGCTGCTGTCGGTCGAGGCGTTGTCAATGAAAATCAGGTGGAGATCAAGCTTGAGTGCCATCACCCGCCGATAGAAGTCCTCGAGTATATCTTCCTCGTTGTAGACAGGCACGATGACGTCAGCTACGGACATAACTCGGTGTTACCGTATGTGGTTCAAAGATTTTTTTTGATCATGGCAGTTTTATTTTCATTGCCCGGGTGCCGCTTTTTGCGCGGCTACCGCTACCCCTGGAAAGAGGCGCTGACCTCGGCTGACGATACTGCATCTGGCTGGGCTTGTCGATGAACCGGTTCACAGTTTGGTGCGTGGGGCGGCCACGTGGCGCGACGTTCCCGCCGGCGTCGATCTTGCGGCAGAACCCGTTGCTTGCAAGCGTTTGTGAGTGAAAACCGGCAGGGTGTCTGGTAGCCTCTGTTCGCGGGTGGAGGCGCCTGCCGCTGACGCTTCAAAACCCGGATGTTCGAGTTTCATTCACCATTTTTTTTATCCCTCTCGTGAAGTTTTCGGACCAGTTATGGCAATAGTGATGAACGAAGTGAATTGCCTCTGGGATGCCCGCGCGCGCCTTGGCGAGGGCGTGTTCTGGCATCCCGGCGAGGCGTGCGTGTACTGGGTCGATATCCTGAAATCGACATTGCACCGCCTCGCGACGGATGGTGCGAGGCGCAGTTGGCACTTTCCCGGAGCGCTCAGTGCCGTCGCGCCCTGTGCCGCGGGCGGGTTGTTGGCGACCTTCCGGGACGGGCTCTATCACCTGGACATGGATGTGGCGGCGGCAACGCCACTGCTGCAACTCGAGTCAGACCTGCCGGGCAACCGCTTCAACGACGGCGCACTGGATACCCGGGGAGCATTCTGGTTTGGCAGCATGGATGAAAAGGAGCAGGCGCAGACCGGACACTTTTATCGCCTGAGCGGCGAAGGCGAACTCGAGCGACTGGATCACCTGGGGCGATTCTGCATCACCAATGGTCCTGCTTTCAGCCTCGATGGAAACAGGGTGTATTTCACCGATACGTTGGGACGCCGGATTTATCGTGCGCCGCTGGATGCGCAGGGCAGGCCCGGATCGCCCGAGATCTTTGTTGTATTCGGTGATAACGATGGTCACCCCGATGGCATGTGTACCGATATCGAAGGCGGGGTTTGGGTGAGTCACTTCGGCGCCGGGCGTGTTACCCGATTTTCGGCTGATGGTTGTGTTGATCGGGTGCTGACCGTGCCCGCGCCGAACGTGACCAAATGCGCATTGGGGGGTCCCGACTATGCCACTCTCTATATCACTACGGCTTGCAAGGGGCTGAATGATGAACAGCTTGCCCAATTCCCGTTATCGGGAGCGCTGTTTGCCGTGACTACGGAGTCACGCGGTGCACCGACCGTCCTGTTCGACCTGGCTCCCCTGCGCCGCCGGCTGCCAGGACTGGTAATCGAGTGACGCCCGCGCCGTGCGCAACACGGCCCTGGGCCGCAATGCCGCTTCCATAACCGCGATGCCTTTGGCCAGCCACAGAATGTAGACGCCCGGTGCATAGGCCAGATATCCCAGGCGGGTGGACAGCCAGGGAGCAATATTGAGCGTGGCTCCCGCGAGGGAATAAAGCGGCCAGAGCCAGACAAAGACCAGAAGGAATGCCGCACGATAAACCGGGTTGAACACGTAGGGCGAAATGTCGCGGCCGAGCTGGACGAAATACTGGTGATGCCCCCACTTGTAATGATGTCGCAACACGTCGAGCAGGCGCTCCCGGTCGCGATGGTAGATCACCGGGCTTGGAGAAAACAGCACGGGTAGTCCGCGCCGACGCAGTTCGCGAATAAACAGGCAGTCCTCCCCGGTGTGCAGGCGCTCATCGAACACGAAGGGTCGGTCCGGCAACCTCGAGAGCTTGACGCTGAAATTGGTGGTAGGCAGGTGATACGGATGCTTCACTTCGTGTTGCGGATAGTGGGGGGCGGCATGTACCCAGGATGTGATTCCGTCCAGCCTGGACCAGACGGAGGACCCGCGCCCGACGATGGCGGCTCCGATACAGGGCACCTCCGGCATCTCGGCGTGCAGCCTCACATGGGTCTCGATGAATCCCGGCCCGGGGAGGCAGTCGCTGTCGATCATGATAACCAACTCACAACCGTGCTCTCGGCACCATTGCAGGGCAGAATTGCGGGCCGCCGAGACGCCCTCATTGCGCGGGTGCCGGATCAGGAAAACCTCTTTCCGGTGCAGCAGTTCGTCCAGTTCCACCAGGTTATCGGTGGATGCATCGTCAACCAGCAGAAATTCCGTACCCGGCAGCGCCTGCGCCAGCAACTCCTGCAGGCAGGCGCGTACCTGATCCACGCGGTTAAAAAAAGGAATAATGACGCAGTGTTTGGCTGCAGTGTCAGCTGACACGCTGGTACATCAGTTGAGGCAGGTTGGCCGGGTTGTAGAATATGCTGTCCAGCATGGCGCAGTTGTGCGTGCAGTGGCATTTATCATTCTTGATGTCCTCGACCTGCTGCCGGTATGCGTCGGAGGCAATTATCTCGCCGAGAGAATTTTCCTTGATATCCCCCACAGCGGGCAGCAGCTCACAACTGGCAACCTTGCCGTCTCCCCAAACCACCAACTGGCTCTGGCCCGCCAGGCAGGGAATCACCTGTCTCTCCTCGTCGATGGTCCTGAGGGAGGTGTTCCAGAGATAGCGGTGAAAATTCCGCAGAATATGCGCGGACAGCGTGCCCTTGCCGTAATCGTAACGTTCCAGGATCGGGAACATCCTGCGGCCGAGGGCGCGGAGCTCCTCGGTAGAAGGCAGATGCACGGCCTTGTCCAGGGGGCTGCCACGCAACAGAATCACCGAATGGAAATCAACGCCCCGGGCCTGTACTTCCTCCATCAGCGGAATGATTTCATCGTAGTTGCCGCGGTGTACGACGGTACACACCTTGACCGAGACACCCTTGATGGGGCGCAGTGCCTCGAACGCCTCCCATATTTGATCCCAGTTGCCCGGCTGCTTGCGGATCCGTTCATGGGTTTCCTTCAGTCCGTCGATACTCAGCCCGATGATGATTTCGCGGTCGCTGTGTTGCTGAATTTTCTCGATCTGCTTCAGCATTTGCGGAATGAGCGAACCGTTGGTCGGCACATGGACGATCTTCGAGTCAAAACTGAGCACGATATCTGCGAGGTCTTTGCGCAGGAATGGCTCTCCGCCGCCGATGTCCAGCCACATGAGAGGCGGGCTCTCGCTGCCGAGCTTTTGAAAGTGGGGCAATTTCAGGTCGCGTTTGCTGCTTTCGAAATCCACGAAGCAGTGATCGCAGCGAAAATTGCATGCGTTTGTCACGTGCACGATCATGTGCTGCATCTTGCGGCTGACCAGATAGTTGCCGATGCTGTGTGCCATGGCGAGCGGATTACTCATGTGACTCCTAGCCTCTTTGCGTGTCGCGTTAACTTCCCTTCTCCAGGCAAGCCGGCGGTGGGTCTGGCAATAGACTGGCGGTTTTTCTCTCCCGCCTCCAGACATATTAGTCTGCCCTATTCATGAGCGCCTTGCTAGAGCGCAGGCTGTGGGACTGTGACATGGGTCCGTTATTTTCCACACTAAAACAAGGGCTTATCGCCCG
The DNA here is from genome assembly GCA_963976655.1 of uncultured Halieaceae bacterium. Classification (GTDB taxonomy): domain Bacteria; phylum Pseudomonadota; class Gammaproteobacteria; order Pseudomonadales; family Halieaceae; genus Marimicrobium. The sequence continues at coordinate 3,421 of CAXBLB010000038.1, read as the reverse complement.
TCGGTCGGCCGGAAACCGGGATTTCGCGGCGGTCCCTTAAGCATGATAGTATCTTTTTGACGTTTTGGTCACAGTCGCCTCGGGGAGAGCCTGGTAGATGCGGGCTCAATGGTTGAGGTTGACACCGTCAGGGCTGTGCGGGTTCGTGGAGCGTGCTGGTCAATAACAAAGTCCGTGGCTTGGCGATAACTATGATTTTCAGGGGAGCGCAGCACCTGCGCAAGTTCGTTATTGGCCTGTTCCTTGTCGCGGGTATCGCCGTGCTCTTTGTGGTGCTTTCCCCCTACCTGTCCCTCGAATACCTCGAAACCCAGCGGGCGAACTATCAGGCCTATTATGCGCGACAGCCTGTACTGGTCTTCGTGATCTTCGTTATCTGCATGGCCACACTGATTGGACTGTCGCTGCCGGCCAACGGTATTACCCTTTTACTGAGCGGGGTGTTGTTCGGCTTTCCCCTCGGGGCGCTGGCGGCCGGGCTTGCCTGCACCCTGGGCGCGACGCTGGCGTTTCTCTGGGCCCGCTACCTGTTTCGCGGGTTCTTCCAGGATCGCTACAGTGTGCAACTCGCGGTGGTCAATCGGGGCGTGGAACGGGAAGGCTGGTTCTATGTTTTTGGTTTGCGGCTGATAATGGTCTTTCCTTATGTCCTTCTGAATGTGCTCTGTGCGTTGACCAGCATCCGGGCGTCGACCTATATCTGGGCGACATTGGCCAGCCAGTTAATCGTGGCCACCATCTGGGCTTTTGCGGGGTCCCGTCTGGCGAGAGTTGAAGAGGGCGCCGACCTGCTGTCTTTCGAGCTGTTGATTGCACTGTTGCTGATTGGTTTCGCGCCTCTGGTGTTCAGTCGGCTGTTCGAAAGGCTGCGCAAGCGCCGGGTTACGGAGCCTGCTGAGTAGATCGAGTGCCGGCGACGGCCGGACTTTCCCCGCCCCACCAGTTGCGCTCATAAACGCCATCCTCTAGACTTTGCCGCCTCGGTCGGGGCGCCCAAAACAGTTGTGCCCCGGTCTTCGCTGGCGTAGCTCAGTAGGTAGAGCAGCTGATTTGTAATCAGCCGGTCGGGGGTTCGATTCCTCTCGCCAGCTCCAATTAGCAAGGTCTCGATACGCAGGGTTCCGTATCCGGGAAGCCCGCCCATGGGGCAGCGTGTGGTTGACCGCATTACAGGTGTCGGGCTTCCCATGGTCGCGGTCTGTCCGAGAGGCGCACTCCGTATTCTCCCGAGACCAAGGGTAGTGGCATGACCTCTCAGCCAGCGTCTCGACTCAATCTTTACACCTGCTACGCACAACATTTCCCTGCTCCGGGTCAGCTTCTGTTGATCACCGAGAGTGGCGACACTTATACCTACGCAGACGCTGAAAGAATCTCGGCCCAGATGGCAAACTATCTGCTGTCGCTGGGGCTGCGGCCCGGTGACAGGGTGTCGGCCCAGGTGGAAAAGTCGCCCGAGTGTATGTGGCTGTTTCTTGCGGTCATCCGGGCGGGCTTTGTTTTCCATCCCCTGAACACCGCCTATACCGACGAGGAACTCGACTTTTTCCTCAGGGATGCAGAACCTTCGCTCATGGTCTGCGAGCCGGCGCGGCGGGATAACATGCAGTCGCTGTGTGAGACTGCCGGCGTTGGACACCTGCGGACGCTCGGTGGCGAGGATGCGGATTCGCTGATGTTCGCGGCGGCTCAGTGTGAGGCCACATTTGTCAATGCCGCCACCGCTGCCAGCGATGTTGCCGCGCTGGTGTATTCCTCCGGCACCACCGGACGGCCAAAGGGTATTATGCTGACCCACGGCAATCTGGTATCAAACGCCTCCACCCTGGCCGGCTTGTGGGGTTTTGGCCCCCGCGACTGTCTCCTGCACGCCCTGCCTGTGTATCACGTGCACGGGCTGTTTGTTGCACTGGGCTGTGTACTGATGAGCGGCGCCAGCATGCGCTGGCTGGCGAATTTCCGTGTCGATGCGGTGCTCAGTGCCCTGCCTGGTTGCACGGTGATGATGGGGGTGCCCACGTACTACACCCGGTTGCTCGCCAGTGACGCTTTCGGGGTCGATCAGTGTCGCAACATGCGCTTGTTTGTATCAGGTTCGGCCCCCCTGGCGGCGGATACGTGGCATGAATTTGAGCGTCGCAGCGGCCACCGCATTCTCGAGCGATACGGTATGACCGAGACTGGCATGAATACCTCAAATCCGCTCTCGGGCGAGCGGCGGCCCGGCACGGTGGGTCTGCCCCTGCCTGGCGTGGAGCTCCGGATATGTGATCAGTTCAACAAGGTATTGCCAGCTGGCGAGGTAGGCGATATTCAGGTGCGGGGGCCAAACGTGTTTTGCGGTTACTGGAAGCTGCCGGAAAAAACCGCGGAAGAGTTCACCACCGATGGGTATTTTGTTACTGGCGACAAGGGAGTCATCGACGTAGATGGCTACGTGTCGATCGTCGGCCGTTCAAAGGACATGGTGATCACCGGCGGCCTGAATGTTTACCCGAAAGAGGTCGAAGTGGTGATAGATGCCCTCCCGGGGGTGCTGGAATCGGCGGTGATTGGCCTGCCAGATGATGATTTCGGAGAATCTGTTGCCGCGGTTGTTGTGCCGGATGGCAGCGACGAACTCGACGCAGAGGCCATCCGCGTGGCGGTGCGCGCACGCATTGCGGGCTACAAGGTGCCGAAGGCCGTATTCCTGATCGACGAGCTGCCGCGCAACGCGATGGGCAAAGTACGTAAGGACGCGCTGCGTGATCGCTACGCTGAGGGCAATAATACTGGGTAATGCGGTTGACAACACTCTGCCCCATCAGGACAATATGCCGCCTTTCGGAGGGGTTCCCGAGTGGCCAAAGGGATCAGACTGTAAATCTGACGCGAAAGCTTCGGTGGTTCGAATCCACCCCCCTCCACCAAGAACGAAAGTGTCGGCACTCAGGGGCGTCAGTGCGGGACAAACAGATCTGGAGTTGGGTGGATTCGAACCGCGAAACAAGGCCGGGCGGTTAATTTCGATGGGTGTTTTTCCGCTAGTGCCCGCGATCGCACCAATTAGAGATAGAGTAAAGGCGCCGAACCAGGCCCGCCACTTGTGTCCCTGGTGGAATGGTATCGAGAAGGTGATTGGCGGGTATAGTTTAATGGTAGAACCTCAGCCTTCCAAGCTGATGATGCGGGTTCGATTCCCGCTACCCGCTCCATTGTGCAAAGGACGCGCTCATATAGCTCAGTCGGTAGAGCACTTCCTTGGTAAGGAAGAGGTCACCGGTTCAAATCCGGTTATGAGCTCCATTTGTGGTTTAAGTTATTGTTATAGTTGAGTTTTTGTTTTTAACAGCACGGCCCGTCGTCCAGAGGAGATTGTCGTAATGGCAAAAGAAGCATTTGAGCGTACCAAACCCCACGTTAACGTAGGCACGATTGG
>CAXBLB010000037.1:0-15592 GCA_963976655.1 uncultured Halieaceae bacterium | reverse complement strand
TTTACGCGGCGCTGCGGGGAATGGCTCAGTCGTGCTCGCTCGTCCAGCTCCTGTCTAATTTTCCGGCCATGCCCCGGCGCGCGCCTGAAATCCGCGGGCTGAAGCTGTTCGTAACTTGAACACAACCTTCTACTGGAAGAGGTGTCTGGCATGTCCCGTTTGGCGAAATTTACAGCACTGCTGGTGCTGTCCCTGATGGTCGCTTGTAGCGACAGCAATGACAACAACAGTGATGATCCCGGCGACCCGCCGCCCGCGCAGTTGCGCGTCACTCACGCCTCGGCGGATGCGCCGCCGGTTAACGTGTACGTGAACGGTGAACTGGCGCTGGAGAATGTCGATTTCAAGCAGAGTTCCGGCTTGCTGGAGTTCGCGCCGGCCACGCTCGGCGTGGAAGTGCGCGGCATTCTACCCGATGGTTCAGAGGTTCCGGTGATCGGCCCCGTCGACATTGCATTGGAAAGCGCTGTGCGCACCGACGTGCTGGCGATCGGCGATCTCTTTGATGCCAATGGTGCGCTCAGTATTGCGCCGAAGCTGCTCGATCCGGTGCCTGTAGAGACTGGCATCAGTGATGTGCGGGTGAGTGTGGTGCATGCCGCGCCCATGGCGGGCGCGGTGGATATCTACGTCACCGCGCCCGGTGATGCGCTGTCAAACAATGCCCCCATCGATGCCGCGTTCGGCGATGCAGCGGGCCCTGTCAGCCTGATGGCGGATACTCCCTACCAGGTGCGCGTAACGCCAGACGGGTCCAGCGATGTGGTATTCGACAGTGGCACGCTGCAGTTCGCGGCGGGTACCGAACTCGTGTTGGTGGCTGTGGAGAACACCTTCAAAGTGGGCGCAAGCCCGGTAACCCTGTTGGCGGTTGGTCCCGATGCCGCCTCCCAGGTGCTGGATGTGAACATGGGCGGCAGTGTGCGTGTAGTGCACAGTTCGGCCGACACACCGCCGGTGGATGTGCTGGTGGACGGCACTGAGGTACTGGATGCCGTGCCATTTCCGGCAGCCAGCGCCTACAGCGACATTGAAGCGCCCGCCGGCACCTACAATGTGGTGGTTGCGGCTGACGCGGACAACAGTATCGCCCCGATCGATGTCGATCTCACGCTGGGCGCGGGTGAAAGCTTCACCGCGGTTGCCATCGGCTCCTTTGCCGACAGCACGGTCGAAGCGCTGCTGACCGAGGATGATCGTCGCAATATAGCAACCGCCGCAATCGTGGAAGTTATTCATGGGTCCTACCTGGTCGCGGCGGATATACCGGTCGACGTGTACCTCACCGCCGATGGCAATATCGCCGACGCCGAGCCGGCGATTGCCGGCCTGGCGTACGGGGAAAGCACCGGCCAGCTTGCGCTGACTCCGGGAGACTACTGGATTACGGTCACCGCGGCTGGCGACAAATCGGTGCTGGCCTTCGACAGCGGCGCGACGCTGGCGCTGGAAGGCGGTGTGAATTACACCGCGATCGCCCGCGATCCGTCTGCCGCGGAGGTGCTGGGCAGCCCGCTGATCAACCTGATCCTGCTGACGGACTGAACAAAGTGCCTCGCGGGTGATCCGTGGAGCGCGGCGTTGCGTACTTACTCCTGGAAATGGGTAGAGTAGCGCGCAACGTGCGTCACGCTTCGAAGCTCATCCAGGTCATTCACCCGCGACTGTGTCGCGGGTTTTTTTATTTTGCGCTTTGCGTATTCACGCTATGCTGCCAGCGCGAAAACCTCTATTGGACAAAAGCGGGAACCGGTTTAATGGGCGCGAGCATCAAAGGTCCCTGGGATCAGGCGGCGATTGAGCATTATCTTGAGCAGAGCCGATATCCACTGCGCCTTGCCTGCGTGGGTGGCGACGGCTTTCCGCGCGTGGTTTCGGTCTGGTACCGCTATACAGAGGGAGAACTGCATTGCGTGTCGCACCGCTCTTCGCAACTGGTGGGCCTGCTGCAGGGCTCCGGGAAGGTGGGCTTCGAGGTGGCGCCGAACGAACCGCCGTACTGCGGCGTGCGCGGGCAGGGGCTGGCGCAACTGCAGGAGAGCGGGCAGGAAGAGGTGCTGCCGCTGTTGCTGGCCCGCTACCTCGGCGACACCGACTCCTCCCTGGCCCAGTGGCTGTTGGCGCGGGTGGCGGACGAGGTGCTGATCCGCATCCAGCCGGTGCGGTTGTTCAGCTGGGACTATCGCCAGCGCATGGGCGAGGGCTGATCGCCGCCTCTGTCAGCGCCTGCTCAACACCCGCCAGCAGAGCACCCGCGGGTGAACGCAGTTTCAGCGCGGCGAGATCATCCGCCCGCGTCAGGCCGGGATTGATGATCGCCACTGGCCGACCGGCCCGGTGCATGTTGCGACACAGCCGAAAGCCGGAAAACACCTGCAGCGAGCTGCCCACTGCCAGCAGCCCGTCCGCGCGCGCCAGCGCATCCGCGCAGCGCTGGAGGCGGTCGGCGGGTATGTTGCCGCCAAAAAATACCACGTCAGGGCCAAGGTCACCCGCGCAGGCCGGGCAACGCGGCAGGACCACGCTGGCGGCGAGTTCCTCGCTGATTTCGCGGTCGCCATCGGGGCGCGCGCCACCGGCGCTCACCGCTTCCCAGCGGTTTTCCCTGGCCAGCAATTGCTGCACGCGGTCGCGATGCTGCGTGTGATTGCAGGCCAGGCAGCGCACCCTGTCGAGACGGCCGTGCAGATCTACCACCCTTCGGCTGCCCGCGCGCTGGTGCAGGCGATCGACGTTCTGGGTTACCAGGAGTTCGACATGGCCGCTGTTCTCGAGCGCCGCCAACGCGCTGTGTGCGGCGTTGGGTCGGGCATCGCGCACGGCTGGCCAGCCATGCCAGGAGCGGGCCCAGTAGCGGCGGCGTGCATGCGCACTGGCGATGAAATCCTGGTGACGAATGGGCTCGCTGTGCAACCAGCGTCCAGCGACATCGCGATAGGTGGGAATACCGGAATCCGCGCTGATGCCCGCGCCCGTAAGCACTACGAGCCGCGGATGAGCGCGCCAAAAGCCGGTGAGGGCGTGTATATCCTGCTGTAGCGTTTCCACAGTAGCAGTATACGCAGCGCGCGCCGCCGGGGATCGCCTGATGCGTACTCGCGGTATGTCCTACACTGGTTAAGTACGCGCCAGACTGGAGGGTCTCAGGCAGCCCGCAGGCAACCATTCATCTGACAGGGAGACGCGACATGCAGTTATTGATAAGCGGTGGCACCGGCTTTATCGGCACGGCGCTGGTGCAGGCTCTGACACAACAGGGCCACCACATCATCGTGCTCACGCGAGGGGCGCCGCCCGCGCAGCCGGGGGTGCGCTTTGTCAATTCCCTGGATGCCATCGAGGCGCGGGAGCAGATCGATGCAGTCGTCAATCTGGCCGGAGCGTCACTCGCGGCCAAACGCTGGACAGCCTCTTACCGGCGCGAACTGCTGGACAGCCGCCTCGATACCACCCGGGATCTGGTGGCGCTGATCGGGCGCCTTGAGCGCACGCCACCGACGCTGTTGAGCGCGAGCGCCGTGGGCTACTACGGGCATCACGGCGATGAAAAGCTTGCCGAGGACGCGACCGTCAATGCGTGCTTTTCCCAGCAGTTGTGTGAGCAATGGGAAGCGCAGGCGCAGGCGGCGAGTGCGCACGGCACACGGGTTTGTCTGCTGCGTTTTGGCGTGGTGCTGGACAAGGGTGGCGGTGCACTCTCCGAGATGACGCGGTCGTTCCGGTTCGGCGTGGGCACCTGGGCGGGCAGCGGTAATCAGTGGCTGAGCTGGGTGCATCGCGCGGATCTGGTGAGGGCGGTACTGTTTTTGCTGCACAACGCCGGGCTTGCCGGCCCGGTGAACATTACTGCGCCAGCGCCAGTCACCGCTCGCGGCCTCGGGGAGGCGCTCTGCGCGCACTTTACAACGCTGTTTCGAATGGGTGTGCCCGGCCCGGTGATGCGCCTGCTGCTGGGTCAGATGGCGGATGAGTTGCTACTGAACGGGCAGAGGGTTGTGCCCGCCGTCCTGGAGGCGGCCGGCTTCCATTTTCTCTACCCACAAATAGACGACGCGCTGGCGGCGATTTACGGCGATCAACCGTCTTCCTCCACCTGATCGAGGTAGGTGTTGCGCAACTCCCGGTCTCCCCCCAGTTTTTGCAGCGCCGAGACCTCCAGTTGCCGCACGCGCTCGGCCGACACGCCCATCTGCAACCCGATTTCCGCGCGTGAGGTGGCCTGCCTGCTTTCCAGCCCCCAGCGGCTGACAATCACGTTGCGTTCCGCGGGCTTGAGTTGCTGCAGGCGTTGCATGAGGTTGCGCCGCAGGGAACGCTGTTCCGCCGCCTCTGCGGTAGCGCCGAAGGGGCCGCCCGCCAGTGTCGCGCCCAAATTGACTCCATCGTCCGGGTCCGCCGAGTGCGGCGTCTCCAGCGACAGGCCGAGGTTGCCCAGGGCGCGCAGTTCCTCGACCTCCGCCACGGGCAGTTCAAGACGTTCTGCCAGCGCCTTCGCGCCCGGTTCGTTGCCTGTGCGGTCGATGTGCTGCATGCGCTCGCGGTGCAGTCTTCCCACCTGTTCCATCACCTGGGTGGGCAACCGCACGATGCCGTCCTGATCGGCGAGCGCGCGACGAATCGCCTGGTTTATCCAGTTGTAGGCGTAAGTACTGAAGCGGTAGCCGCGGCTGCTCTGGAATTTTTCCGCAGCGCGCATGAGACCGAATACGCCCTCCTGAACGAGGTCGCGATAAGCCACGTTGCGATTCCCCATGCGTCCCGCAATGGAGAAGACAAGGCGCAGATTGTGATTCACGAGCGCCGTGCGTGCGGCGTGATACTCGCGCAGGCGTTGGCGCATGCTCCGACGCGTGCTTGCTGCCACGCTGAGAGTGGCGAACTCGCCGTCGGTATCCCAGATACTCTGCCAGTGCCGCAGTGCGGCGGCCGCGCCACGCGGCGTTGCTTCGCCGCTGAATAGCTCGCCCAGCCCGGCAACCAGCGCTGCCGGCAATTGTAGTGCCCGCAGTGCATCACTGCGCTGGGTGCCGCTATCTGCAGCGCTCAGCGCGTCGTGGAACGCCTGCAAGGCGCCGCGCAGCGGCTTGCCAGGGAAATAATCGGCCAGCTCGCGCTTTAACAGGCGCCCATGCCGCTTGTCCGGCACGTTGCGAGCGGTCGGTGGGGCGTCCAGCAATTGCCGCGCCCAGCGCATGAGGTAGGCACGGGTGCTGCCGTCCGCGAGAAACAGTAGCTGCAACTCGTCTATCGCGCGCCATTTCCCGCCGTCGAGCGCCGCCTCTTCAGCGGCATCCAGAAGCGGATACCTGCGTGCCTGGGCAAACAGCCAGTCGAGCCCTGCATCGTCGTTGTAAAACAGGTTTTCCATGATTACCTCGTCTCCCTGATGCGTGCAAAGGAGATACGCGCAAACTGCGGCGTATGACCAGCTTTGGCGCGCAATGTCCAGCCAGAGTCGGGTCAAAATGTGGTCATGTCATCCGAAACAGACCCCCCTGCGTAATCTCTGCAGGTAATAGGAGAGACAACATGGGTTCGATTCAGTTGCAACCACGTCCGCTTTACGGCATCGGCACTGTAGCCAGGCTCACGGGCATCAAGCCCGACACGCTGCGTATCTGGGAGCGGCGCTACCAGCTCGGCGCGAGTCATAAATCGCCCTCCGGGAGGCGCCAGTACACACAGGCCGACCTGGAGCACCTGCAACTCGTGGCGGCGCTGGTCGCGGAGGGCGCGCGCATTGGCGAGATCGCCTCGACCGAGCGCCGTACGCTGGAGATGTTGCTGCGGGCGCGCAACGACAAGGCGAAAAACGGTATTCCCGAGCCCAAACCGCGCGTGCTGTTTGTGGGCGAGGGTCTGTGTGACTGGCTCGAAGAGCATCAGGGTTGCCTGGTGAATGTGAATGCCCTGCTGGCGCCCTGCGCGGTGACCAGCGTGGACGAACGCCTGCTGGAGGACATCGGCGAAGTCGATGGGCTGGTGGCTGAATGCGGCGGGTTGAACGGTGCGCGACTCGACGCCCTGAAGGCGCTTGCCGGCAAGTTGAAGACCGGCAACGTACTGGCCCTTCAGCAGTGCAGCTCCGAACTCTGGCGGAATGCGCTGGCGGAGCTGGATTTCGTATCCGCGCCCTTTCCGCCGGACGCGGCATTTCTCGCCTTTCACCTCACGCGCGTTTCGGCCGAGAAATCGGCCAGCGCCGGTTCTGGCAATCTCGGCGATCTGATACACGGCAAGCCGCGGCTGTTTAACGAGCAGGAGCTGTCTGCGGCGCGCGGTATCGAGGATGCGCTCGCCTGCGAGTGTCCGCGGCATCTGACTGATCTGGTGCGCGCGCTGGCGACCTTTGAAGAGTATTCCTCGGGGTGCTCGGTTGAAAACTGGGAGGACGCCTCGGTGCATGCCTGCGTGTATGCCTACGCGGGCCAGGCCCGCTGGCTGATGGAGAAGGCCCTGGGGCTGGTGGTAGACGCCCACAGTGAGGAATCCGCCGCATAGGCTGGTTTGCAAGACAGTTGTCTTGCAATGACCGCACCAGTATGATGCGCTGAAGAGCGGGTCCGGCACGCACGGTGTCGGCGCCCCGATCTCTGCGTAGCTGATGCAGGTGAATTGCCATGCTCATCCGCCTTGTGTGGGTCGCCTTTGTTGTTCTCGGCACGGCGCTATCCGTTCGTTCCGAGCCCGCGACGGACGGCGCGGGTTTTTTCTACGGCCACATCACATCTTCCGGTACCGCCGTGAAAGGCGCCATGGTCACCTTCTACCATGGCGATCCGCTGCATTCTCTCACTGTCTTTACAGACGACCAGGGGCGCTTCCTGTCACCCGAGCTGCCGTGGCCCGATGGCTATCGAATCCGCGTGCGCCGGGTAGGCTGGCACGATGTGGTGCTTGAGGGCCAGGCACCCTCGGTGGGAGGGCGCTGGTTGGCGGTGGACATGCAGCGCATGGATGATCCGGCACAGATGATCCAGAAACTGCCGAGTAACTACTGGATGAACCTTGTGCTCGAGGAGATCGACAACCGGGATCACCTGCTTGAATTCAAGATGCAGTGTACGTACTGCCATCAGCAGGGCTCCCCGCTCACCTCCCGGCGCCAGTTCACCCGCCAGCAGTGGCTGGACATCATCATCGATATGGGCCGGCGCAGCGCCATTGTCACCAACAGCCTGCGCGCAGCGCTGCCCGACTATTATCTCGCGGCTTACGACCCCGCCAATGTGCTGGCGAAACTGCCGCGCTACGACGGTGAGAACGGCCCGCTGCCCGTGCCCTCCGCCGAGGCGCGGCGCGCGGTGATCGAGGAGTGGGATCTCGGCGGGCCCCTGTCCGGCCAGCACGACCTGATGGTCTACCCTGCGGACGGCTCCATCTGGACGGTGGATTCGCCGATCGACAAACTGCACGTGATCCGTTTCGACGCTAACCCGGACGGCGAGCGTACCAGCTACGCTGTGCCGCGCGGTGACCACAAGCCGGGCGGGGTGTACTGGAAAATGGAGCGCGGTACAGACAAGGGCAACCAGAACTACGTGTCGCCCCACTCCCTGCAAACCGCTCCGGATGGCGTGATCTGGCTGACCCTCGCCAAAGGCAACCAGCTCGCGGGATTCGACCCGCGCACCGAGACCTGGGACATCGTCGACCTGGAGGAGGGCATCAACCCCCATACATTGCGCTTCGACCAGCGCGGCCGGCTCTGGTATACCATCACTGCGACCAACCACGTGGGGATGTTCGATCCGGAAACCCGCGAGCAGCGGTTCATCCGCCTGAAGTTTCCCGATCTCAAGACCCGCCTGATCACCTGGTTCACGCCGCTGTTCATCGCCAATGCCGACCTGCTTGATCTGGATGACCGCTCGGCGCAAATGGACGGCGTGACAATGCCCATGCCCTACGGCATCGACATTCATCCGCTCGATGGCAGCGTCTGGTTCAGCCAGCTCAACATGAGCCACATCGGGCGCATCGACGCGGACACCTTCGAGGTCACCTCTATCGAAACGCCCTTTGTCACACCGCGTCGGCTGCGCTTTGATTCCCGCGGCAACCTCTGGGTGCCGAGCTACGCCGAGGGCAGCATCTCGCGTTTTGATACCGCTGCCATGGCCTGGGCGGAGACCTACCCGATTCCGGTGGAGCCGGCCGGCAGCGAGGTGCCCTACGCTGTGTTCGTCGACCAGCAGACGGACCACGTGTGGATCACCGGCACCCAGAGCGACAGCATCATCCGCTTCGAACCGGAGAGTGAAAACTGGACGATCTACCCCCTGCCGACGTTGGTGACCTACACGCGGGAGCTGGACATGGACGCCGGGCGCAATGTGTGGACTTCGCATTCCAGTAGCCCCGCCTGGCATGTGGAGGGCGGCATTCCCAAGGTGACGCGGCTCGATCCCACCGGCGCGCCGGATATCGAGGGCTCCGGGTTGTTTGACGGTACCCGGCCGGCGGGTGGCGTCACCGCCGATGCGGCAGCCGGTGCTGCGCCCGACCAACCAGTCGCGCGCTGACGGCCTGCCTGCTGCATGCGCCAACTGTCCGCGCTCGCTGCTTTACTCTCGGCAACTGTCTGCCTGTCAATCTCAGCCGTTGCCGGAGCGGCGGATGACTGGCCCTTCTACGGTGGCGACGCGGGTGGCCAGCGCTTTTCGCCGCTGTTGGAAATCACCCCGGAGAACGTCGATCAACTCGCGGTCGCCTGGGAATACCGCACCGGTGACTCCTCGGAGCTGCGCGAAGGCGCCGTACCCAGTTCCTTTCTCGCCACCCCGGTACTGCACGACAACACGCTGTTCTTCTGTTCGGGCCTGAGCCGCGCTTTTGCGCTGGACGCGGAAACCGGGCGCGAGCGCTGGGTATTCGATTCACAGCCCGATATGACTGCCGGCGGTACCGGCAAATGCCGGGGCGTGGCGCTATGGCATAGCGACACACCGGACACTGGCGAAGAAGCCTGCCGCTCGCGGGTATTCATGGGCACCCTGGACGGCCGGCTGGCGGCTATTGATGCCGCCACAGGCATTGCCTGCGCCGATTTCGGTGTGGACGGCTTTGTCGATCTCGGGCAGGGCATGGGAGAGATTCGCGGCAACGAAATGGCCATGACCTCGCCGCCGGTGGTGGTGGGCGAGCTGGTGATACAGGGCGCGATGGTGGGCGATAACCGCCGTATCGATTCGCCGCCCGGAGTGATCCGCGCCTGGGATGTGCGCACGGGTGAGCTGCGCTGGGCGTTCGACCCGGTGCCGCCGGGCGCGCCCTCACCGCAGGCCGTGGGCGCGCCGCCGGGGCAGCGGTACCATGCGGGAACGCCGAATTCCTGGTCGATGGCGTCGGTTGACGCAGCGCGCGGCTTGGTGTTTGTGCCCTTCGGTAGCCCGGGGCTGGATTTCATCGGCGGTCACCGGCGCCGCCACGGCTTCGATCTCGGGCACTATGCGAATTCGGTGGTGGCGCTGCGCGCTGCCACGGGCGAGGTGCTGTGGCATTTTCAGGCGGTGCACCACGATCTATGGGATTACGACCTGCCCGCGCAGCCCGTGCTGATCGATATCGAACGCGCGGGTCGCAGCGTGCCCGCCCTGGTGCAGGCCACCAAGATGGGCCACCTGTTCATTCTCCATCGGGAAACTGGAGAGCCCCTGTTTCCGGTGGAGGAAAGACCGGTACCGCAGACAGACGTACCGGGAGAATACAGCTCGCCCACCCAGCCCTTTCCCACCTTCCCCGCGCCCCTGCACCCGCAGGTGCTGAAAACGGAAGATGCCTGGGGTCTCACGCCCTATGACCGCGGCGTCTGCCGCGACAGGATCGCGGCGGCGCGCAACGAGGGCATCTTCACGCCGCCGACGCTGGGGCGTCACAGTCTGCAGTACCCCGGCGTCGCCGGTGGTCAGAACTGGGGCGGTGTGACATTCGACGCCGTGCACAACGCGCTGGTGATGCCACAGAACCATGTGGTGACCTTCAACAAGCTTATCCCGCGCGCGCAGGCCGGCGATGCCCTCAAGGGCAACGAGATGGGCGGCGATTCCCCCGCTGCCGGTACGCCCTATGTGATCCGCCACGAGGTATTGCTCTCACCCTTCGGCGCGCCGTGCATCGCGCCGCCCTGGGGCACGCTGTTGTCGGTCAGCCTCGATACCGGCAGGGTAAGCTGGGAGGTGCCGCTGGGAACGGCGCGCGACATGCTGCCGGCGCTGTCCTGGTTTCCGTTTTTTCCGCGCATGGGCCTGCCGAGTGCGGGCGGCGCCACGGTTACAGCCAGCGGCGTGGTGTTCATTGGCGCCGCGCTGGACAACTACCTGCGGGCCTTCGACGCGGCGGATGGCCGCGAGCTGTGGCGCGCGCGTCTGCCGGCCGGTGGCCAGGCCACGCCCATGACTTACCGCGGGCGCAACAGCGGCCGGCAGTTCGTGGTGATAGCCGCCGGCGGGCACGCCTATATGCGCACCAAACTGGGCGACAGCCTGCTGGCTTTCGCGCTGCCCGAGTGAAGTCGCCGTAGCGGCAGGCTTTATATCAGGCACCTGTCTTGAATAGTGTTCAGCTTTCTGCCATTCTCACGTGCGCGGCGCGGCGCGCGCGGTGTCTTCGGCAAAATTCCCTTCCAGAGGCGTCAACAGTGACAACCTTCGCGCAACCCACCACCCCGGAACAGTTGCTCAACCTTGGCCCCATTGAGCCGGTGGAAAATCCCTATCCCATCTTCAAACTGATGCGTGAAACAAGCCCGGTGGGCAGGTTCGGCAACAACTATTACATCGCTTCTTACGACCTGGCCGCCGCGGCCCTGCTCGACGATGAGACCTACTCGAGCAAATCCAACAGCCCCGATTACCCCGGCATCGGCATGGTATTCGGCCAGACGATTGTCGGCATGAATGGCAAAGAGCACCTGAAGCATCGCAATCTGATCACCCCGGCCTTGCGCCCACGCGCGCTCGGTACGGATTTCGAGGCCATGGCGCGGGCCACCGCCAACCGGCTGATAGACAAGTTTGCGCAGAGCGGTAAGAGTAACCTGGTACCGGATTTCACGTTCACCTATCCGCTGTCGGTGTTCGTGCAGATTCTGGGGCTGCCCGAGGAAGACGTGGATGATTTCCACCGCTGGGGCATCGATCTCACGCATGTGGCGTCTGATCCGGCGCGCGGCCTGCACGGCTCTGCGTGTCTGCGCGATTATCTCGGCCCGGTGGTGAGCGAAAAACGCGACAACCCCACTGGCGATCTCATCTGCAAGCTGATCGAGGCCGAGGTGATGGGCGAGCGCATGACCGACGAGGAAATCATCAGTTTTTTGCGGTTGCTGATCACCGGCGGTGCGGATACCACCTATCACCTGCTGGGCAATGTGCTGTATACGCTGCTGCACGACGCCGAACTGTTGGCGCGCGTGCGCGCCGATCGCAGCCTGTTGAAGCCGCTGTTGTGGGAATCGCTGCGCTGGGAATCGCCCGTGCAGTTTGTATCGCGCGCCACCAACCGCGAGGTGGAGGTGGCCGGGCTAACCATCCCGGACGATACAGGCGTGATCATTCTGCTCGGCGCCGCCAATCGCGATGAGGCTGTGTTTGAGAACCCCGACGTATTCGATATCCACCGCGACAGCGAGCGCTCGCTGGCCTTCGGCTACGGTCGGCATTACTGCGCGGGCAAGGATTTCGGCTTTACCGAGGCGACTATCGGGCTCGATGTGTTGCTCGACCGGCTGGAGGATCTGCGCCTCGATCCGTCTGCCGATACACCCGCGAAAATCCACGGCGTGGCCTTTCGCGGGCCGTCGCACCTCAAGGTGCAGTTTCGTACCTGAGCGGCGGGTGAGTGACACGCCCGGCGGCAGGCGCGCAGCGCTAAGGCTTCTGACAGAGACACGCATGGACACACCGGAAAGTTTCCGCTATGAGCTGAGGGAGTGGCTGGAGGTGAATTGCCCCGCCAGCATGCGCGAGCCGATGCGCAGCGACGAGGACGCCTGCTGGGGCGGCCGCAACTGCGTGTTCCAGAGCGAGGAGCAGAAACTCTGGCTCGAGCGCATGGCCGCCCGCGGCTACACCGTACCGGAATGGCCGCGCGCCTACGGCGGTGCGGGGCTGGATGCCGCCGGCGCGCGTGTGCTGCGCCAGGAGATGGCGCGCCTCGGTTGCCGGCCGCCGCTCACCAGCCTCGGTGTAATCATGCTTGCACCGGCGCTGTTCAAATTCGCCACTGAAGCACAGAAGCTTGAGCACCTGCCGAAAATTGCCCGCGGTGAAATTCGCTGGTGCCAGGGCTACAGCGAGCCGGGCGCGGGCTCGGACCTCGCCAGCCTGCAAACCTCGGCAAAGGATATGGGCGACCACTTCCTGGTGAACGGTACCAAGATCTGGACCTCCTACGCCAATCTGGCGGACTGGATCTTCTGCCTGGTGCGCACCGATCCGCAGGCACCGAAGCGCGATGGCATCAGTTTCCTCCTGTTCGACATGGCGTCCCTGGGGGTGAGCACCGCCCCCATCCAGTTGATCAGCGGCGCCTCGCCGTTCTGCCAGACCTTCTTCGACAACGTGCAGGTACCCAAAGGCAACCTGGTAGGCGAACTGAATCGCGGCTGGACGGTCGCGAAATACCTGTTGCAGCACGAGCGCAATATGGCTGCGGGCTTGGGCAGCAGCCGTTCTGGCAAGAAGAAAACCCTGGAGCAGACTGCCAGGGACGCACTCGGCGAGCACAACGGCCAGATCGCAGACCCGGTGCTGCGCGAGAAACTCGCGCGTTTCCAGATCCGTGAACAGGCCTTCACGCTGACCATGCAGCGTGTGGGCGATGAAATGCGCGCCGGTGGCGATCCGGGCCCGCTGTCGTCCGTGCTCAAGTACTGCGGCTCGGAAACCAACAAGCAGCGCCGCGAATTGATGCTGGCGCTCGGTGGCATGCACAGCCTCGGCTGGGAAGGCGAGGAGTTTGAGGAGGGCGCGGTGGCGCGTAGCTGGCTGCGCAGCAAGGCCAACTCGATAGAGGGTGGCACCTCGGAGGTTCAGCTCAACATTATCGCCAGGCGCGTGCTCGGGCTACCCGCCGCGTGAATGGTGTAACGGAAAATCCTGCCCGGAATGCGCCCCGATGACACTCGCGCTGAACGAACAGCAACAACTGCTGAAGCGCAGCGCCGAGCAGTTCTTTCGCGAGCAGGCGCCGGTGAAAGCCCAGCGCGCCCTGCGCGACAGCCGCGACGCCGACGGCTTCAGCCGTGCCCTGTGGTCGCAGATGGCAGACATGGGCTTCGCCGGCACCTGCCTGGGCGAAGGCTACGGCGGCATCGGCTGCGGCTTTGTAGAACTCGGCGTTGTGCTGGAAGCGGCGGGGCGCACACTGGCGGCCAGCCCGCTGTTGGCGAGCCTGGCGCTGGGTGCCCAGGCGGTGCTGCTGGGGGGCAGTGAGACGCTGAAATCCAGCCTGTTGCCGCGGGTAGCCGCCGGCGAGACGCTGCTGACACTCGCCTACCAGGAATCCGCGCACCACCGGCCCACGCAGGTGGCGGCCGAAGCCAGAGAACACGGTGACGGTTATGTGCTGAACGCGCACAAGTGCTACGTGCTGGATGGCCACATCGCCGACTATTACATTGTCAGTGCCCGCACCGCACCGGCAACAGAACCCTCTGCGGGCATCTCCCTGTTTCTGGTGGCGCGGGGTGCGCCGGGTGTGAGCGTGCGCCGCCTGAGCATGGTCGACAGCCGCAACATGGCGGATCTGGTGCTGGAGAATGTAGCCCTGGGCCCGGATGCCCTGCTCGGTGAACTGCACGCGGGGTACCCCCTGCTGGAGCAGGTGCTGGCGCGCGCCAACATCGCGTTGTGTGCTGAAATGCTCGGCAGCATGCAGGAGGCCTTTGAGCGCACGCTGGCCTACCTGCAACTCCGCGAGCAGTTCGACGTGCCTATCGGCAGCTTTCAGGCGCTACAACACCGCGCGGCGCAGATGTTCTGCGAGATCGAAATGTCGCGCTCTCTTGTGCTGCGCGCGCTCAGCGCGGTAGACGAACAGGCCGTGGATATCGAACTGCTCGCGAGCGCGGCAAAGGTGCAGGTGAGCGAGAGCCTGCGGCTGGTGAGCGACGAGGCGATTCAGATGCACGGCGGTATCGGTATGACCGACGAGGAAGAGATCGGCTTTTTCCTCAAGCGCGCACGGGTGGCACAGCAGACCTTCGGCGACGAGTTCTACAATGTACAGCGCTATGCAAGCTTGCGCGGTTACTGATCTTGGTCGCCTCGACGATCGAACTGACGAATGCTCGCCCGCCCCGGTTGTCTCGAATGCTGTCGCCAGGGTTGACGCTGGCCCGATGACTGGGAGTGAAACTTACTGAGCCCCGCGTGGCCCCATCAATGTCCGGGTGCTTTCAAAAGCCTTGACTATCATGCAGTTGTTGACGTCTACTCACTCTGCGCCTGCATTCAGCAATCCTTCCGTAAAACGTATGCGCCAGCAGTATGACCCGCGCCATCGCGTTCGCTGACAACGCAAAGTGGCCGACATACAAGTGCGTTGCAACACTGCCGTTGCAACACCAGCCGCACACCAGAGGATGAGAGTATGAATGCAGATGCCTATAGCGCAGCACCGCGTGCGCGCGCGGCCAACAAGACCTGGCAACGAGCCAGACTGGCCGCCATCGCGGCTTTGGTGTCGAGCGCGTTTACTGCTCCGCAAGCCTGGGCTGCGGCCTTTTATGAAGCCTACGATCAGTACGGTGCGCCTGTTCGGGCCCAGGTCTACGACAATAGCTGGAGCTTCCAGTCGACTTGTGTTAGCAATAATTTGGGGATTTTTTTCGTCAGATACGGGGCGCTCGACCCCTCCACGCCCCTGTTTGGGGGTGGCGCATTCCAGGAATCAATCATTAATCCTGTTCTCAGGACCTGTAGCGATCAATGCACCGTTGTGGGTGGCGCAAGCCCCTATTTCTGGTGGACGCCAAATAAAAATGGTTGGGGACCAAACGGCGAAAGTTGCTTTAACACGTTTTGGGCCGTACCCCCTCAACCCGCTGGCCGCGTCCAGGTGACGCAAATCTTCTCAGGTTCCGCGCTGGATTCGCAAGGCAACCGCCTGGTGTTTGATCACGTTGTCGATGAAAGCAACGCCGGTGCCGGCCCCTGTCCGACCGAAGTCTGGATCAAGGGCTCTCGCATCACGGTCATATCAGCGGGCACTGAACCGGCAATGGATTATGTCCCCCCCGCAGGCTGCACTTCGGCGGGCGATGCATTCGTAGACTACACCAAAATAAAGGCGATCTATCGCGCGGTGGTGCCCGGCCTCGACGACGACAATGACCAGATACCGAACGCCGACGATAACTGCCCCGGAGTCGCCAATACTCTGCAAAACGACTTCGACCAGGATGGCATTGGCAACGAGTGCGACAGTACCAATGATGACGATTTCGACAGCGACGGGGTGCTCGATGTGGCAGATAACTGCCCGCGCCAACGCAACGCCGACCAGTCGGACCTCGACAGCGATGGCAAGGGCGATGTCTGCGACCCGGACAAGGACGGCGATGGCTATTTCAACGGCCCACAGGCCA
>CAXBLB010000036.1:0-15797 GCA_963976655.1 uncultured Halieaceae bacterium | reverse complement strand
CCAATCGTGCCTACGTTAACGTGGGGTTTGGTACGCTCAAATGCTTCTTTTGCCACTTTTGTTCACCTCTGTGAGACTGCCGGTGTCAGCCGGTCTGGTTTTTGGAAATGATTTCTTGCGCAACATTCGCCGGAGCCTCTGAATACTTGCTGAACTCCATTGTGTAGGTTGCCCTGCCCTGGGTTGCACTGCGCAAATCTGTCGCGTAACCGAACATCTCAGCCAGCGGCACCTCGGCATTCACTACCTTGCCAGATGGAATTTCGGTCATGCCGCCAATGAGGCCGCGCCGGCGGTTCAGATCGCCAACAACATCACCCATATTTTCCTCGGGCGTTACAACCTCCACGGACATGATAGGCTCCAGCAAGACCGCACCGCCTTCCTTCGACAGCTTCTTGGTTGCCATACTGGCCGCGATTTTAAATGCCATTTCGTTTGAGTCCACATCGTGGAACGAACCATCATACAGAGAGGCTTTCAAACCGAGCAACGGATAGCCAGCCAGCACACCGTTCTTCATCTGTTCTTCGATACCTTTCTGCACGGCCGGAACATATTCCTTCGGGACCACACCACCAACGATCTCGTTGACGAACTCCAGGCCCTCGGCGCTCTGGTCTTCAGCTGGCTCAAATCTGATCCAGACATGGCCGTACTGACCGCGGCCACCGGACTGGCGTACAAACTTGCCTTCAATTTCAGACGTGTTGCGAATCGCCTCGCGATACGCCACCTGCGGCTTGCCGATGTTGGCTTCAACACTGAATTCGCGCCGCATCCTGTCGACGATGATATCCAGGTGCAGTTCGCCCATACCAGAGATAATGGTCTGCCCGGTTTCCTCGTCGGTCTTAACCCGAAAAGAAGGGTCTTCCTGCGCCAGTTTGCCAAGCGCAACACCCATTTTCTCCTGATCCGGCTTGGACTTCGGCTCTACCGCAACGGATATCACGGGCTCGGGGAACTCCATGCGCTCCAGCACAATAGGGTTGTCAGGATCGCAAAGCGTATCACCCGTCGTCACGTCCTTCAGACCCACCGCTGCCGCTATGTCTCCCGCCAGCACCTCCTTGATTTCCTCGCGGCTATTGGCGTGCATCTGTACCATACGGCCAACCCGCTCTTTCTTTTCCTTCACCGAGTTGAAAACGCCGGTACCACTAGCCAATTTGCCCGAATACACACGGAAGAAAGTGAGGGTCCCCACAAAGGGGTCGGTTGCAATTTTGAAGGCCAGCGCCGCAAAAGGCGCATCGTCATCCGCCTCGCGAGTTGCCCGCGTGGCGTCCTTGTCCAGCAGTTCACCCTCAATCGCTCTCACTTCAGTGGGAGACGGCAAATACTCAATGACAGCGTCCAGCACAGCCTGGACGCCCTTGTTCTTGAACGCGCTACCACCCAGAACAGGAACGATCTCGTTCGCCAGGGTCCGGATCCGAATGCCTCTCTTGATCTCGGCTTCCGTAAGCTCTGTACCCTCCAGGTACTTTTCCATGTACTCCTCGGTGGCCTCTGCTGCGCTCTCTATCAGAAATTCGCGCATTTCCGCCACTTCATCTACCATATCGGCAGGAACCTCCTCATATTTGAAGGTCATGCCCTGATCTTCTTCGTTCCAGATAATGCACTTGTTCTTGACCAGATCCACCACGCCCCTGAACTCGTCTTCCGCGCCGATCGTCATCTGTAGCGGCACAGCGTTGGCGTTCAACCGTTCTCTCAGCTGTTCTACCACGCGCATAAAGCTCGCGCCCGCGCGATCCATTTTGTTCACGAATACCATTCTGGGCACTTCGTACTTGTTCGCCTGACGCCAAACCGTCTCGGTCTGTGGTTGCACCCCGGAGGAGCCGCACAGCACCACTACAGCGCCATCCAGCACTCGCAGCGAGCGCTCTACTTCAATAGTGAAGTCCACGTGACCGGGGGTATCGATGATGTTAACCCGATGCTCATCAAACTGGGCATCCATTCCACGCCAGAAACAGGTCGTAGCGGCAGAGGTAATCGTAATACCGCGCTCCTGCTCCTGCTCCATCCAGTCCATTGTGGCCGCGCCATCGTGCACTTCGCCAATGCGATGCGACAAACCGGTGTAAAAAAGTACACGCTCTGTGGTGGTGGTCTTGCCAGCATCCACGTGTGCACAAATTCCGATATTGCGATACCGGTTGATAGGAGTCTTACGAGCCACGATTAAATCCCCAATAGCAGATTGTAGAACAGAAAACTAGAAACGATAGTGCGAGAATGCCTTGTTCGCTTCGGCCATTCGGTGCACATCTTCACGCTTTCTCACGGCGTTGCCTTTACCCTGGGAAGCGTCAATGATTTCACCCGCCAGGCGCTGGCGCATCGACTTTTCACCCCGCGAGCGCGCGTACTCGACCAGCCAGCGCATTGACAGGGCAATACGTCGGGCCGGACGGACTTCAACCGGCACCTGGTAGGTAGCTCCACCCACTCGACGGGATTTGACCTCAACCATTGGGGCAATGTTCTCGAGCGCCTCATCAAAGGCCTCTATGGGATCCTTGCCCAAACGTTCCTTCACTATATCCAGTGCACCATAGACGATGGTTTCCGCGACTGATTTCTTGCCGCTGACCATCACGTGGTTCATAAATTTGGCTAAAGTAACGTTGCCGTACTTCGGATCAGGCAGAACTTCCCGTTTTGCTACTACGCGTCTTCTTGGCATGTGTTTGCCCTTCTCTCTTCAGGTGACCCGGACACCGACCTGCCACAAAAGCGGGGGAGGCAGGGGTCCGGCCTTACTGTTTACAGGTGTGTCCCGGCCAGGCGGGACACTCTATTACTTCGGACGTTTGGCGCCGTACTTGGAGCGGCCATTGCGACGATCCGTAACGCCGGATGTGTCGAGGCTGCCCCGTACCGTATGGTAGCGAACACCCGGCAGATCCTTGACTCGACCGCCGCGTATCAGCACCACGCTGTGTTCCTGAAGGTTATGCCCTTCACCGCCAATGTAGGAAGACACCTCATAGCCATTGGTCAGACGTACCCGACAGACCTTCCGCAATGCAGAGTTCGGCTTTTTTGGTGTAGTGGTGTAGACACGGGTACACACGCCGCGGCGCTGAGGACAGCTTTGCAGAGCGGGCACGTCGCTTTTCTCTACCTTGCGCTTTCTGGGCTTACGAACCAATTGGTTGATCGTTGCCATCCAGTTACAACTCCAAATAAATGTGCGTCCGGCCCCTGGCCGGCACCTTTTTAGGGGTTCCACGCGCTCAGAACGCACGATACAGATTACCCCCCGAAATGAGGAGGCGGCATTCTATAGACGCGGCCCGAGGTAGTCAAGAAGCCCGGCCTTACCCGGCTAGCCAGGGCGTCGCGCTACCGCTGCGCCCTGGCGCCATTTGTCCCGGAACTTATCCAGCTCCGGGTGCTTAGTTAGCTACTAGTCGTCTGCTTGCAGCGCCTCGGTGAGTGCTGCTTCAATCTCCTGCGCCGAAACCATGGACTCGGACTGGCTTTCCCGTACGCGCTTGCGTTCAGCATGGTACGCGAGCCCTGTACCGGCAGGGATCAGCCTTCCAACCACGACGTTTTCTTTCAAGCCGCGAAGGTAATCGCGTTTGCCAGTGACGGCTGCCTCGGTGAGAACACGCGTAGTCTCCTGGAACGAGGCGGCGGAAATAAAGCTCTCCGTTGCCAGAGATGCTTTAGTAATCCCCAGCAACTCCCGCTCTCCAGTCGCTGACACAAGCCCTTCGGCCAGCAGGCGCTCATTCTCCTCCAGCAGGGCGGTGTACTCAACTTGCTCGCCCTTGATCAGGCTGGAATCGCCAGAAGAGGTTATGACGACCTTACGCAACATCTGGCGAACAATAACCTCGATGTGCTTGTCGTTGATCTTCACACCCTGCAGGCGATAAACCTCCTGGATCTCATTGACAATATACTTAGCCAACTCCTCGATACCCTTGAGACGCAGAATATCGTGCGGGTTGGGGGCGCCCTCGGAAACCACCTCGCCTTTCTCGACGTGCTCCCCTTCAAACACCGACATATTGCGCCACTTGGGTATCAGTGCCTCATAGTGATCCGACCCATCAGCGAGCGGCTTGCCTTCCATCGGCGTAATAATCAGGCGACGCTTGCCCTTGGTCTCCTTGCCGAAACTGACGGTGCCGGTGATTTCAGCAAGTATGGCGGGCTCTTTCGGCTTGCGGGCTTCGAACAGATCGGCTACCCGTGGCAGACCACCGGTTATATCTTTTGTCTTCGAGCCCTCCTGCGGGATACGGGCAATAACATCGCCCGCGCCAATTTTTGCACCATCTTCGAGGGACACCAGAGCCAACGGTGGCAGGAAGTAATGCGCTGGTACGTTCGTGCCAGCAAGTGACAGTTCCTTGCCATTCTCATCGACCAGGCTCACGGCGGGTCGAATGTCCTTGCCCGCAACGGGGCGCTCGCCATTCTCCATGACTTCAATATTTGACAGGCCTGTCAGTTCATCGGTCTGGCGCTTGATCGTAATACCGTCATCCATACCGCTGAACTTCACGGTACCGGCAACCTCGGTGATGATCGGGTGAGTATGCGGATCCCAACTGGCTACCGTTTCGCCCTTGCTTACAACCGCATGGTCCTTGGCCTTGATCACAGCACCGTAAGGCAGTTTATAACGTTCGCGCTCTCGGCCCATTTTGTCGAGAACGGACAATTCACCCGAGCGGCTGACGGCAATCAGGTTGCCATCACTGCGCTCAACGGTCTTCAGGTTATGCAGACGCACAACACCTTCGTTCATGACTTCGATGTTGTCCTGCGCCGTTGCCCGCGATGCCGCCCCACCGATGTGGAACGTACGCATTGTGAGCTGGGTGCCGGGCTCGCCGATTGACTGGGCTGCAACAACACCCACGGCTTCACCCATGTTGATGCGATGTCCACGCGCCAGGTCACGGCCGTAGCAGGCGGAGCAGATACCGTGGCGCGTCTCACAGGTGATCGGAGAACGCACTTCGATCTCGTCGATGCCCATTTCTTCGAGGCGCTTGATCCACAACTCATCCAGCATGGTATTGGCAGTTATCGCTATCTCATCTGTGCTGCCAGGCTTATAGACATCCTTGGCCACCTGACGGCCGAGTACCCGGTCACCCAGTGATTCAATGATGTCGCCACCGTCAATTACCGGGGTCATCAACAGCCCCGCATCAGTTCCACAGTCTTCCTGCGTAACGACCAGATCCTGGGCAACATCGACCAACCGGCGCGTGAGATAGCCGGAGTTGGCTGTCTTCAATGCCGTGTCGGCAAGACCCTTGCGGGCGCCGTGTGTGGAGATAAAGTACTGCAGTACGTTAAGACCTTCACGGAAGTTCGCGGTGATTGGCGTCTCAATAATCGAGCCGTCCGGTTTCGCCATCAAGCCACGCATGCCCGCAAGCTGGCGAATCTGCGCCGGAGAACCACGCGCACCGGAATCCGCATAGATATACACGGAGTTGAAGGACGCCTGTTCTTCCTTTTTGCCTTCCTTGTTGATTACCGTTTCTTTCGAAAGTCCTTCCATCATGGATTTCGATACCAGATCATTTGCACGCGACCAGATATCAATAACCTTGTTGTACTTTTCCCCCTGGGTGACCAGGCCCGCAGAGTATTGCTCCTCAATCTCCAGCACCTCCGCCTCAGCGCGCTCAATGATGGCGGCTTTTTCTTCCGGAATTTCAAAGTCGTTTACACCAATGGAAGAGCCGGAACGCGTGGAATATTCATAACCCGTGTACATGAGCTGGTCAGCGAAGATAACCGTTGCCTTCAGACCAACGGCGCGATAGCACTGGTTGATAATCCGGGAAATAGCTTTCTTGGTCATATCCTGATTGACCATATCGAAGGCGATACCTTTCGGTACCACTTCCCATAAAAGCGTGCGGCCCACTGTGGTTTCCGCCATGAAAGTGCGGGAGTTGGTATCGCCCTCGTCCGTCTTCACCTCCTCGGAGATACGCACTTTCACCCGCGCCTGCAGATGGACGTGCCCGCCGACGTAGGCCCGATGAACCTCCGACACATTGGCGAAATGCATACCTTCGCCTTTTGCGTTGATGCGCTCCCGGGTCATGTAATACAGCCCCAGAACCACGTCCTGCGAGGGGACGATAATGGGCTCGCCACTGGCGGGCGACAGGATATTGTTCGTGGACATCATCAAAGCACGGGCTTCAAGCTGTGCTTCGAGCGTCAGAGGTACGTGCACGGCCATCTGGTCGCCGTCAAAGTCCGCGTTGTACGCCGCACAGACCAGCGGATGCAACTGGATCGCCTTGCCTTCGATCAACACAGGCTCAAAAGCCTGAATACCCAGGCGGTGCAGCGTCGGCGCCCGGTTGAGCAGTACCGGGTGCTCACGTATGACTTCGGCGAGGATGTCCCAAACTTCGGGGGGCTCTCTCTCCACCATCTTCTTGGCGGCCTTGATGGTGGTGGCCAGGCCACGTGCCTCCAGCTTGCCGAAGATGAAGGGTTTGAACAGTTCCAGAGCCATCTTTTTCGGCAGGCCACACTGATGCAATTTCAATGTGGGGCCAACCACGATCACAGATCGTCCGGAGTAATCCACACGCTTTCCAAGCAGGTTCTGACGGAAACGCCCTTGCTTGCCCTTGATCATATCGGCCAGCGATTTCAGGGGACGCTTGTTGGAACCAGTGATGGCCCGCCCGCGACGGCCGTTGTCCAGTAGCGCGTCGACAGATTCCTGCAACATGCGTTTTTCGTTGCGTACGATAATATCGGGCGCGTTCAAATCCAGCAGACGCTTGAGGCGATTATTGCGGTTGATTACCCGGCGATAGAGGTCGTTGAGGTCCGACGTTGCAAAGCGGCCACCATCCAGAGGTACCAGAGGACGCAAATCCGGCGGCAGCACGGGCAGTACATTCAGCACCATCCACTGCGGCTTGTTGCCGGAACCGGCGAAAGCTTCCATCAACTTGAGACGCTTGGACAGCTTCTTGATTTTGGTTTCGCTATTCGTGGCGGGGATTTCCTCACGCAGAGTGGCGATCTCCTGCTCCAGGTCGATCTGCATCATCAGATCCTGGATGGCTTCCGCACCCATCTTGGCAGTGAATTCGTCGCCAAACTCCTCCATCGCCTCGTAATACTGTTCATCAGTCAGCAGCACACCCTGTTCGAGCGTGGTCATACCGGGATCGGTGACAACATAAGACTCGAAATAAAGCACTCGCTCAATATCCCTGAGGGTCATATCAAGCAGCAGGCCGATACGCGAGGGCAGCGATTTCAAAAACCAGATATGCGCAACCGGGCTGGCCAGCTCAATATGCCCCATACGCTCGCGGCGCACCTTCGCCAGAGCCACTTCCACGCCGCATTTCTCGCAAATGACACCGCGGTGCTTGAGACGTTTGTACTTGCCACAGAGACACTCGTAGTCCTTCACCGGACCAAAAATCTTGGCACAGAACAGACCATCACGTTCCGGCTTGAACGTGCGATAGTTAATTGTTTCCGGCTTCTTTACTTCGCCGAACGACCAGGAACGAATCAGCTCTGGTGACGCGAGGCCGATGCGAATCGCATCGAACTCATCGTTTTCTCCCTGGGACTTCAATAGATTAAGTAAGTCTTTCAAGGCTTTTCCTCCACGAGGTTTTGTCTACCGGGCGACGCGCCAAAGGCGCACCCGCCGCCAAGTCCGTTTTTACTTGTGTCAGTCGTTCTCCAGCTCGATATCGATACCCAGCGAGCGAATTTCCTTGA
Source organism: uncultured Halieaceae bacterium (assembly GCA_963976655.1). Classification (GTDB taxonomy): domain Bacteria; phylum Pseudomonadota; class Gammaproteobacteria; order Pseudomonadales; family Halieaceae; genus Marimicrobium. The sequence continues at coordinate 8,021 of CAXBLB010000036.1, read as the reverse complement.
CCAACACATTAAAGGACTCGGGCATACCCGGTTCCATTCGATGGTCGCCATCGACAATATTCTTGTACATCTTGGTGCGTCCGGCCACATCGTCAGACTTGACCGTGAGCATCTCCTGCAATGTGTAGGCAGCACCATATGCTTCCAGCGCCCAGACTTCCATCTCACCAAAACGCTGCCCGCCGAACTGCGCCTTGCCGCCCAGAGGCTGCTGGGTAACCAGGCTGTACGAGCCGGTGGAGCGCGCGTGCATCTTGTCGTCCACGAGGTGATTGAGCTTCAGCATATACATGTAGCCAACCGTCACCGGTCGATCGAAGGTTTCGCCGCTGCGACCATCGTAGAGCGTGAATTGACCACTCTCAGGCAGGTCTGCGAGCTTCAGCAGCTCCTTGATGGAACCCTCGGCGGCGCCATCGAAAACCGGCGTCGCCATGGGCACGCCACCGGAAAGATTGCGCGCCAGTTCAAGCAACTCGTCATCACCAAGAGATTTAAGATCTTCCGTGCGTCCCGCCCCGTTGTTGTAAATCTCCTCAAGAAACTTGCGCACTTCCGCAACCTTGCGCTGCTCCTGAATCATGACATTGATTTTGTCGCCCAGACCCTTGGCGGCCATGCCGAGGTGGGTTTCCAGAATCTGGCCCACGTTCATGCGCGAAGGTACGCCCAGGGGATTGAGCACGATGTCTACCGGCTCTCCGTTCTCGTCATAGGGCATGTCCTCAACGGGCATGATCACCGAGATAACGCCCTTGTTACCGTGACGCCCGGCCATCTTGTCGCCCGGCTGGATGCGGCGCTTGATGGCGAGATATACCTTTACGATTTTCAATACGCCGGGCGCAAGATCGTCGCCGCTCTGCAATTTGCCCTTTTTGTCCTCGAAACGCTCTTCGAGCAGACGATTCTGTTCCTCGAGCTGACGCTCGGCAGAAGCAATGGTTTCATTCAGTGCGGTATCAGACATTTTGAGCTTGAAATACTGCTCACGATCCAGCTCGGCCAACATGGTTTCTGTCAGCGCAGTACCCTTGGGCAGGCCACCACCGCTGACGGTTTTGTTGCCTACCAGCATTCCCTGCAAGCGCGAGAACGTCGCCTCTTCAAAAATGCGATACTCTTCCTTGAGATCCTTGCGGTAATCGTCGAGCTGGTGCTTTTCGATTTGCAGCGCCCTGCTGTCCTTCTCAAGACCGTCGCGGGTAAACACCTGTACATCGATAACGGTACCCTTGGTACTGGTAGGCACGCGCAACGATGTGTCTTTTACATCAGAGGCCTTCTCACCGAAAATCGCACGCAGCAGTTTCTCTTCCGGTGTCAGCTGTGTTTCGCCCTTCGGCGTCACCTTGCCAACCAGAATATCGCCCGCCTCGACTTCAGCGCCGATGTAAACGATCCCCGACTCATCAAGTTTTGCCAGAGCGCTTTCACCCACGTTGGGAATATCCGCAGTAATTTCCTCGGAGCCTAGCTTGGTATCCCGGGCAATACAGGTCAGTTCCTGAATATGGATGGTGGTGAAACGATCTTCCTTTACAACCTTCTCGGAAACCAGAATCGAATCCTCGAAGTTGTATCCATTCCAGGGCATAAACGCGATGCGCATGTTCTGCCCCAGCGCCAACTCACCCATATCGATGGAGGGGCCGTCGGCGAGAATGTCGCCGCGCGCAATCACATCTCCTTCCTTGACGATAGGACGCTGATTGATGCAGGTATTCTGATTTGAGCGGGTATATTTGGTGAGGTTGTAGATGTCTACCGGCGCCTCATCGACGCCAACATCCTTGTCATTCACGCGCACAACAATGCGGCTAGCATCAGCGGAATCAACCACTCCGCCTCGATCCGCCACAACGCAAACGCCGGAATCCCCCGCCACATGGCGCTCCATTCCAGTACCCACCAGGGGCTTGTCTGCCACGAGAGTCGGTACGGCCTGACGCTGCATGTTCGAGCCCATCAGGGCGCGGTTGGCATCGTCGTGCTCAAGGAAGGGAATCAATGCCGCAGCCACCGATACCACCTGTTTTGGCGACACATCCATATAGGCGATTTCGTTGGGGGATTTCACCGTGAATTCGTTCATGTAGCGAACATTGATTATTTCATCGGTGAACTTGTTGTTTTTGTCCAGTGGCGCGGAGGCCTGTGCGATCACGTGCTCAGCTTCATTGATCGCCGAGAGGAACTCGATCTCATCCGTGACTTTGCCATTGATAACCTTGCGATAGGGGCTCTCAAGGAAGCCGTACTCATTGGTGCGCGCATAGGTTGCCAGTGAGTTGATCAGGCCGATATTGGGGCCTTCCGGCGTTTCGATCGGACAAACGCGGCCATAATGCGTGGGGTGCACGTCGCGCACCTCAAACCCTGCACGTTCACGCGTCAAACCACCCGGGCCGAGAGCGGAGACACGACGCTTGTGCGTGACCTCTGACAGCGGATTGTTCTGGTCCATGAACTGGGAAAGCTGGCTGGAGCCAAAAAACTCCTTGACCGCAGCGGACACGGGTTTTGCGTTGATCAGATCCTGCGGCATCAAGCCTTCGCTCTCGGCCATGGAAAGACGCTCTTTCACCGCTCGCTCAACGCGAACCAGGCCCACGCGGAACTGGTTCTCGGCCATCTCGCCCACGCTGCGCACGCGACGGTTACCGAGGTGGTCAATATCATCCACCATGCCCTTGCCGTTACGGATATCGACCAGCGTTTTCAGCACATCGACGATGTCTTCACGATCAAGTACGCCGCTGCCTTCAACCTCTTCACGCCCGAGCCGGCGGTTGAACTTCATGCGCCCAACTGACGATAGGTCGTAACGATCTGCAGAGAAAAACAGGTTCTGGAACAAATTCTCGGCGGATTCCTTGGTCGGCGGCTCGCCGGGACGCATCATGCGGTAGATCTCGACCAGCGCTTCAAGCTCATTGCGCGTGGAATCCTGCCGCAACGTATTGGAGATAAAGGGACCGCAGTTCAGCTCATTGGTGTACAGCGTCTCGACTGACTTTACGCCGGCCTCGGTAAGAATCGCGAGCGATTCCTCCGTCAGTTCGGTATTGCACTCCACCAGTACCTCGCCGGTTTTCGCGTCGACGACATTTTTGGCAAGCGCCCGCCCGTACAGATACTCCGGTGGAATTTCCAGTTCGGAGACTTTTCCTTCTTCAAGCTCCCGAATATGGCGCGCCGTGATCCTGCGACCCTGCTCCACCACCACCTTGCGACCCGCCTTGATATCAAAGGCGGCTACGTCACCGCGCAGACGCTCGGGAATCAGCGCCATCGTGTAGGATCCGTCCTTGGTGACCTTGAACGTGTTCACATCGTAGAACATGTCCAGAATTTCCTCGGCTTCATAGCCAAGAGCGCGCAGGAGGATCGTGGCCGGAAGCTTGCGTCGGCGATCAATACGTACGTAGACCAGATCCTTGGGATCGAATTCAAAGTCCAGCCATGAGCCGCGGTAGGGTATGACGCGGGCCGAGTACAACAGCTTGCCGGATGAATGGGTTTTGCCCTTGTCGTGATCGAAGAACACGCCGGGAGACCGGTGCAACTGGGATACGATCACGCGTTCGGTACCGTTGATGACGAAGGTGCCGTTTTCTGTCATCAGGGGGATTTCCCCCATGTAGACTTCCTGCTCTTTGATGTCCTTGATGGTCTTGTTGGACGATTCCTTGTCATAGATGATCAGACGTACCTTCACCCGCAGTGAGCAAGAGTAGGTGACACCGCGCAGCTGACATTCATTGACATCGAATATCGGTTTGCCCAAACGGTAGTCCACGTACTCGAGTGCCGCATTGCCGCTGTAGCTGACAATGGGAAACACCGACTTGAATGCGGCGTGCAGACCGTAGTCGCCACGCTCGTCGAGGGGGGTACCCTGCTGGGTAAACTTTCGATATGAATCCATTTGAATCGCAAGCAGGTATGGAACTTCCATCACCTTCGGCAACGTGCCGAAATCCTTGCGAATACGTTTTTTTTCTGTGTACGAGTATGCCATCAGTACTCCCCAGCTTGTTTATAGCCTGTAATCACCCACAACGGCGATTGATCAGCCCGTTCAGGACCAATAGAGGCGTCGCGGGCAATCCGCAGCGCCAGAAACCTTTTGCATATGCAGCGGGAAAAGGCCGACGGGCATACCGCCCGCCAGCCTTGTCCATTTGGCCGCAGCCCCGACACTTGCGAACTTACTTCAGTTCGGCAGCGCCGCCGGCTTCTTCCAATTGCTTCTTGATGTCTTCTGCCTCTTCCTTGGAAGCCCCTTCCTTTATCGGAGAGGGAGCGCCGTCCACCAGACCCTTGGCTTCTTTCAGACCAAGACCGGTTACTGCGCGCACAACCTTGATGACATTCACTTTCTTCTCGCCTGCGGCGGTCAGAATCACGTCAAATTCAGTTTGCTCTTCAGCAGCGGCGCCGGCATCGCTGGCAGCTGCTACCGGCGCTGCGGCCACGGCAGCTGCCGCGGTGACACCAAACTTTTCTTCCATTGCTTCTATGAGTCCTACAATATCCATAACACTCATTTCGGCGATTGCATTCAAAATATCGTCTTTAGACAGAGCCATGACTCCATTCTCCTTTCTAGCTGACTAATCCACTAAGTGCGGGGCTTACGCCGCCGCTTCCTTCTGATCGCGTACTGCAGCGAGCGTGCGAACCAGTTTTCCAGGTACTTCGTTCATCGTCTGAACCAGCTTGGTTGCCGGCGCTTGCATAACACTCATCAACATCGAGAGTGCCTGATCGCGCGTGGGCAGTTTAGCCAGTACATCCAGTTGATCTGCACCCAGCATCTGGCCACCAACCGCCAGTGCCTTGACCTCAAACTCTCCGTTGTCCTTTGCAAAGTCCTTGAAGAGTCTTGCTGCCGCGCCCGGGTCTTCCATAGAAAATCCGAACAGGGAGGGACCGACCAGCGCGTCATTGACGCACTCGTATTCGGTTCCCGTAAGAGCACGCCTGGCCAGGGTGTTGCGAACAACACGAATGGTGACCTGGTTTTCACGCGCAATCTTACGCAGCGCAGTCATGTCATCCACCGCTACGCCGCGCGAGTCGGCGATTACGAGGGACAACGCACTGGTGGCAGTCTCGTTAACTTCAGCTACGATCGCTTTCTTGTCTTCGAGTCCAATTGCCACTGGATTTACTCCTGGGTTACTAAGTTGAGCACAACCACATTTGTGGCCATGCCGCTGTTGTGTGGTGAACACCTTCACCATCTGCGTAGGCAGCGCGAGCCCTCGGGCCCGTCGCCATTAAGCCGCCAATGCAGGCATTGGCTGGTGCGCCTACGGTCTTTGATGGTCTTCAGTTCGCAGCCAGGTGGGCTTGTGTGCCCGGAGCCTTGTCCAAAAGACCTCAAAGTGGACCGAAAATAGCCAATAGGCTGTATTCGGCCACGCTCCTTCCCTTCCATGGAAAGGTCTGAGAGGCGACCCCTTGTGAGGGTCGCCCGATCAAATCTCTTACAATTCCAGCGATGCCTGATCGATGGTCACACCCGGCCCCATGGTGGTACTCAGGCTGACCTTCTTCATATATATGCCTTTGGCCGCCGTGGGCTTGGCCTTCCTGAGGTCCGCCAATACCGCCTCGAGGTTGCCCTTGATCGCATCGAAATCGAAATCGATCTTGCCAATACCGCCGTGGATAATTCCGTTCTTGTCTGTGCGAAAACGCATCTGACCCGCTTTGGCATTTTTCACCGCAGTTTCGACATCCGGCGTTACCGTGCCTGTCTTCGGGTTTGGCATCAGGCCTCGCGGCCCAAGCAGCTGGCCGAGCTGGCCAACGACACGCATCGCATCAGGCGAGGCGACCACGACATCAAAATCCATCATGCCGCCCTTGATCTGCTCGGCGAGATCTTCCATGCCGACAAAGTCTGCTCCGGCCGCTTTCGCCTTGTCTGCAGCCTCGCCCTGAGTGAAGACTGCCACGCGCACATCGGAGCCCGTGCCGTGCGGCAGCGTGGTCGCGCCACGCACAGCCTGATCAGATTTCTTGGCATCAATGCCAAGGTTTATCGCCACTTCGACTGTTTCACTGAACTTGGCGTTAGCCAGCTCCTTCAGCAGACGAACCGCTTCGTCCAGCGGATAGGCCTTTTGCGGGTCCACTTTTTCGCGGAACGCGCGAATACGCTTCGACATCCTGGCCATCTTATACTCCCTCCACATCGATACCCGCGGAGCGGGCGCTACCTGCAATCGTACGTACCGCGGCATCCATATCTGCGGCTGTCAGGTCTGGCCACTTCTGGGTCGCAATGTCCTCGAGCTGGGCGCGGTTTACCTTGCCGACCTTACTCGTATTGGGCGTTCCGGACCCTTTCTTGATCTTGGCAGCCTTGCGCAGCAACACGGCCGCAGGTGGCGTCTTCTTGATGAATGTGAAAGAACGATCGCTGTAGACCGTAATGACTACAGGCGTCGGCAGACCCGGCTCCAGGCTCTGGGTCTCGGCGTTAAACGCCTTGCAGAACTCCATAATATTGACGCCGTGCTGGCCCAATGCGGGACCAACAGGGGGACTGGGGTTCGCCTGTCCTGCAGGCACTTGCAGCTTGATATAAGCTTGTATCTTCTTCGCCATGTTTACTCTCCCGGGTGCAAACGCCGTTTCGACGACACGTGTCTACTGGGGCTCCCCATTTTTTCGGGGTAGCAGAGCCCCCGAATTGAATTTACCTTTAGCAGGGTCTCTGCACCCCGGTGAATCAGGCTTTTTCGACCTGACCAAACTCCAGCTCAACAGGCGTTGACCGCCCGAAGATGAGAACCGCCACATTGAGACGGCTCTTCTCATAGTTCACTTCTTCCACAACGCCATTGAAATCGTTGAAAGGCCCATCGACCACACGCACCATTTCGCCCGGCTCGAACAGGGTCTTGGGCCTGGGCGCCTCAACCCCATCCTCAACACGCTGCAGAATTGCGGCGGCTTCCTTGTCGGTGATTGGCGCCGGCGCCTCCGCCTTGCCGCCTATAAACCCCAGCACGCGCGGCGTTTCCTTCACCAGGTGCCAGGTATCATCGTCGAGTTCCATCTGTACCAATACATAACCCGGGAAGAACTTGCGTTCACTGCGCCGCTTCTGACCGCCACGCATTTCCACTACTTCCTCGGTTGGTACCAGAACATCGCCAAATCGATCCTGCATACTGTGCAGCTCGATCCGCTCTTTCAGGGAAGCGGCGACCTTCTTTTCATACCCCGAGTAGGCGTGAACGACGTACCAGCGCTTTGTCATCAACAATCCCTTCCCAATCCCGTTAGCCTATAAACTGCGACACGAGCCAACTGAGGAAGGTGTCCAGACCCCAGAGCAGCAACGCCACCAGTATCACGAAGACCACAACGATCATGGTCGTCTGCACGGTTTCCTGGCGCGTTGGCCAGACTACCTTGCGTATCTCTGTGCGAGACCCTCTCACCAGATCCCAGAACGCCGCGCCCTTGGCTGTTTGCAGCGCCACCAGGCCAGCAACAATCGAGATCGCAACGATCCCGAGCACTCGATACAAAAGCGACTGCTCGGAAAAATAGCTGTTTCCGACCACCGCCACGGCCACCAGGCCGAAAACCACAACCCACTTCAGTGTGTCGAACCGACTCGCGGTCGCTTCAGTACCCATCTAAACCCTTCCCTTACAGCGCTTGGAGACCCGCTCCGGGTGGCACCGGTACGATACCCTCCTGCCGAGCCGCCCTGCAGACAGCCATCGCTTAAAAACTGAACACTTCCTGCCATTAAATGGCAGGCCAGGAGGGAATCGAACCCCCAACCTGCGGTTTTGGAGACCGCTGCTCTGCCAATTGAGCTACTGGCCTAATACTCCTGCTTAGACGACGAAGCCGAACTGCTCAAACGAGCGGTTCGGCCCAGTCCTGAAAGGGAGCAAGCATGCCGCTTCCTCCCGACTTTAATGCCTTACTCGAGGATTTTGGCGACTACGCCGGCACCCACCGTACGACCACCTTCGCGA
>CAXBLB010000035.1:0-16366 GCA_963976655.1 uncultured Halieaceae bacterium | reverse complement strand
CGAGTGGTTTGTGAGCGGGCTGCAGAACAACGTGACCTGCTCGCTGGCGCCCTTTCAGGTGAAGCTTCAGGCGAAGTAAACCTGCAGCGGAGACCGCCGGTTGAAGAGGTACTGACACACGCGCAAGACAGAGGTGCCGGTGTAGCCGGCGCCGTGGAGAAACCGATGGATGAAACCGACCTATCAGGCAGGGACATGACAGGCATCGTAGTAAGCAAGTTCGGCGGCAGTTCGGTCGCGAACGCAACCCAGATCGAAAAAGTCAGAAAGATCGTTGCGGAAGATACGCGCCGTCGCATCGTGGTGGTGTCCGCTCCGGGCCGACTGCATCCGGACGAGGAAAAGCTCACCGACCACCTGATCAATATCGCCACGGGTGGCGAGCATTTCCGCGACCAGCGCATCTCGGTAAACGTGGCCGAAAGCCGCAAGACAGTGACGGAGCGGTTCACGGAAATCAGCAGGGAACTGGAAGTGGAAGACGACGACCTGCTTGCGTCGCTGGAGGAAGACCTGAATACCCAGCTCTCCGGACAGCGCCGCATCGCTTTCCTGGCTTCACGGGGCGAGCATTACAACGCCCGCATCATTGCCCTTTACTTCGCCAAGCGCGGCATGCCGGCGGCCGTCCAGCTGCCTGAAAATATCGGCCTGAAAGTCACGAACCGCTATCTGGATACCGAAGTCACCAGGGATGCGCTCAGCGATACCGGCAAGCTGACCGGGGGCGAGATGATCAGCGTGGTGCCCGGATACTACGGAGTGACCGAGGGCGGCGAAGTGGCTGTGTTTTCCCGCGGTGGCTCCGACCTCACCGGCAGCGTAATCGCAAAGGCGGTCGATGCGGACTGCTACGAAAACTGGACAGACGTGAGCGGTGTGTTTGAGGTTGATCCGCGCGTGATCGAAGATGCGCGCATCATACCCCGCCTTACCTTCAAGGAGATGAGGCTGCTCTCATCCAAGGGCTTCAACGTGTTTCACCTGAACGCGATGAAACCGTGCTGGGAACGCAAGATCCCCATACACATTCGCAACACCAACAGGCCTTCTGACCCGGGCACGATTATCCTGTCCGAGCGCGTACCCGAGGAAGGCGTGGTGGGTATCGCGCAACTGAATAACGTGGCCTATATCAACCTTGAGAAGTACCAACTGGGCGAGGAAATCGGCTTCACCGCCAAATTGCTCACCATCTTCCAGGATTTCAATATCCAGTCTTACCACTACCCCACGGACAAGGACGATATCTCCGTGGTGGTGGATCAGACCGATCTCACCGGCACCATCAACGACCTGCGCCGGCGTATTGAATCCGAGCTCAAGCCTGACTTCATGGATGTGGTTTACAACCTGTCCATACTCACCCCGGTCGGGATGGGCCTGCGGGGCAACTCCTATCCGATCGTAGAGGCATTGAGCGCGCTTTCAAGGCAGCACATCCCGATCAAGATGATCGACCAGAGTCCCTCGCAAATGTGCTTTCACATCGGCGTTTCCAGCGCGGTGGCCGACGCAGCACTGAAGATTCTCTACGATCAGTTGAGTGGCTGAAATAATTCTTTGCGCCAGACGCGCTATAATCATCTGGTTTTTCGCACACACACAGCAATGGAAACCCCAACGTGGAAATATTTGACGAGTACGAATCCGAGGTAAGAGGCTACATCCGCTCGTTCCCCATCGTGTTTGACAAGGCCATCGGCTCTGAATTATTCGATGAAGATGGCAACCGCTTCATCGACTTCTTCGCTGGCGCGGGCACGCTGAACTACGGACATAACCCCGAGCGGGCGGTGGAAGCGCAAATCCAGTATCTGAAAGACCGCCGCATTGCGCATGGCCTGGACAAGGCCACCGTGGCCAAGAAGGAGTTCCTCGAAACCTTCGTTGAGAAGATTCTCAAACCGCGCAAAATGCTTTACAAGCTGCAGTTCACGGGCCCCACCGGCACGAACTGTACCGAGGCGGCCATGAAGCTGGCGCGCCAGGCAACCGGGCGCAACACCATTATCGCCTTCACCAACGGCTACCACGGCCACACCATGGGCGCGCTGGCTGCCACCGGCAACGAAGCCTACCGGGACGCATCCTACGGCGCACGCGGGTCGGTTAACTTCATGCCCTTCGATGGCTTTCTGGGCGACGTCGACACCCTGTACGTATTCAGGCGCCATCTCGAATCCAAAGGGTCGGGGCTGGAGCATCCCGCCGCGGTTATCCTCGAAACCGTGCAGGGCGAGGGCGGTATCAATGTGGCTTCCAAAGAGTGGCTGCAGGGCGTCGAAAAGCTGTGCCGCGACTTCGATATGCTGCTGATCATCGATGACATCCAGGTGGGCAACGGGCGCACCGGCAAGTTTTTCAGCTTTGAAGAGGCGGGTATCAAGCCCGACCTGATCTGCCTCTCCAAATCTATCGGCGGCGGCAACCCCATGGCCGTGCTTCTGATCAAGCCGGAGGTGGACGTTTGGTCGCCGGGCGAGCACACCGGCACCTTCCGTGGCAACTCGCTCGCGTTTCTCGCGGCGAAGGAACTGATTGATGAATACTGGTCGGATGACAAACTCACGCAGGAGGTGTACCGCAAGTCCGCCATTGTGCTGGATGCGCTGAACGCACTGAAAGCCGAGTTTCCCGCCCTGAATTGCCGGGTGAAGGGGCGCGGGCTGGTCGTGGGCATCGAAACACCGATAGAGGGGTTCGCCGATGAAGTATCGGCGGCGGCTTTCGAGCGCATGCTGGTATCGGAAACCTGCGGGGCGGATAGCTACGTCAACAAGCTGTTTGTCGCCCTTACCATTGAAGATGAGATTCTGCACGAAGGCCTGGAGCTATTCGCAGAGGCCTTCCGGGAGATCGCCAGGAAACACCTCTAGAGAGCGGCGCGACGATGGATGAGTGGCTGACCGAATACGGCGTGACCATCGGTATCGGGGCGCTGATCCTGTTCATGATTTTCATCATCTGGGATCTTGCCAAACGCAGCAATGCCGGCGTCTTCGGCACCATGATCCTGTATATTGCCCTGGCGCTCGGCGTTCTCGGTTTCAGCATAAAAATCGTGATCAGCTACCTGATGGAACGCGGCATACACTGAGCGGCTCGCCCGAAAGCCGGGCTGCATGCTTTCCCGCCAGGGTCTGAACACCGATCCATTCAGCCGCCCGCTTCTTCGCCCTGTTTTTCTGCCAGTAAAACCCGCAGCGCCAGGGCGAGTGGAGCGATAAGCCAGGGCAAATTGAATGCCAGATAGTAAGCGATATTGGGCGGCGGATGCGGGCCCAAAAAGGTCTGTGTAAAGTAGAAAAACATGTTGGTCACTGCCGCGCCAGAATAGAATAACCCAAGCGGCTTTAGCCATGGGCGAAGTCGAACCAGCCCAAGGATTACAAAAATAAGCACGGGCGCCTGAAAAAAGCCGTCGAAAAGCAGGGCCGCGATCAAGTTGGGCGGCGGATCGAGATGCGCAGGTTCCTCGGCGACGGCCCAGTCGTGGAGCGCTCTGAGTGGCGGCCAGGGGCTATCTGGCGCCACCGGCACACCCAGTCCTTCCGGAAGGCTGAATAGCAGCCCATATAGCACTGTTATGCAGAAGAACGCGACCAAAGCCAAATCCAATGGCCTGCGATATAGGGGTTTCATGCCGATCGAGCCTCCTGACACCAAGTTAAGCTGCCAGGCATTCTGGCGCGCGGGTTGCGCCAGCAAGCCGCGTGACGGGCTCCGCGGCGTGCTGGTGCGCATTGTTAGTCGTTAACGCTACTGATCCGTCGATCTACCGGGCATGAGATACCACAACACGATGGCCACCAAAAAAAGCGCCGGAACATCGCCCAGAAGATTTGCCCGATCGGTTTCATCCACCAATGCCTGAACCAGCATTATGGTAGCGTGAACGATACTCGACCAGATGGTAAACCATATAAGGCTGGCGTTGGCGAGCGGATCTTTCGCAGCTAACACCAGAAAAAGCCCAGGGTGCGGCTAAAACACCGTCTTGCAATTTAAAACAAACAGTATAACCTGTTTTTTGTGTGTCGTGCGCAGTGCTCCATTCCGCGCGCCAACCCAACCTGTTTAAACCCTGTTTCCAGGCATTGAGAGAGAATAGCAATGGCCCAGACCCACGATCACGAAATTGTCTCCATTTACCCCTTTGCGGAAGATGAGATCGAGGCGCTCATGCAGCACGCCATCGAGGCGGTGCTGATGTGGACAACCAAAGACGGCTGGCCGGTGGGCGTAACCCACGCCTTCATCTGGCGCGACGGCAAGATCTGGCTTACGTTTGCATCGCACCGACACCGCGCTGCCGCAATTCGCCGGGACAACCGGGTGTCCGTGAATATCAGCTCAGCCTCCTATCCCACCACCGCGGACAAGAACCTGCCCAGCGGCGCAATCACGTTTAAGGGCACAGCTGAGTTTCTGGATGACGACGACACCAAGGCGTGGTTCTATCGCGCGCTGGCGGCCAAGGTCGGCCAGGGCAACGAGGAGGTGGAAGAAAGTTTCTATCAGCTTCTGGATTCGCCCCTGCGCACGATTCTGGCGGTTACCCCGGTGAAGCGCATCATGTACAACGCCAATCTGGCAAACCAGCACATTGCCGGCACGGTGAGCGAAGAGGAACTGGGTGATCGCCTGAGTAGCGATACCCATCGCATGCGCGCCGAACGCGAGGCGCGAGGGCTGAAGCCGCGCTGAGCGCAGCGTGCAAGATCTGCCGTCGGCACGGTTCCCCACGCTCCTGGAGGCATTCTATAATCGGCAGGTGAAATATCGGAAACCAACATCGCAAAGCGCTTTCGCGTCCAGGCTGCGTCTCTGGGCCTGCACTACTGTGGGCCCGGTTCAAGCAGGGTGAACAAGACAGGCGACAATGTCGACGCCAGTGTAGTGCTCCATATCGGGCGTCACAAAACGGGTACTTCCTCACTCCAGCAGTACCTCAGCCTCATGCAAAACCGGTTGCGCCAGAAAGGAGTGATTCTCGGCACCACGGGTTCAGAGAACGGGCGGGCCAACCATTTGCTTGCACATGTCTGTAGTGACCAGGGCTACGACGAGCGGCGATCCGAGTTCGAGATGTTCAAAGCATCCCTGATGGAGGAAGTCGCGGCGCTGGAGCCGCAAGAACGTCTATTGCTGACCAGTGAAGCCTTCCAGAACGCCAATCCGCAAAAGGTCGCAGAAATATTGCCCTATCCGCTACACGTCGTCGTCTACCTGCGGGAGCAGTTTGCCTATCTGCTTTCGTCCTACTCCCAGGCGGTGCACCGCCAGCGCGTGAGCCTGCAGGTATCTGAATTCGAGAAACAACGCTTCAACCCCAACTATGAGCGCTTCCTCAATTCGTGGGAGCGCCATATACCGAATTGCAGTTTGTCCGTAGGGATCTACGATCGCGATACACTGGCAAAGGGCGACATTCGTGTGGATTTTCTCAATGCCATCGGTTTGCCCTACATGCCTCCCGAAGAGCCGCAGGCCAGTATTAGACAGAATCTGACCATCGGTGGTGCGATTCTGGAATTCAAGCGCCGTTTAAACGCCCTGCCGTTCGACCATATTATTGCGCCGGCAATGCTCTATCTAATATTGCAAAAGGTCGCCTTTCGCTCACCCGAGCTGAATCGGGGTGTTAACTTTCCCCCAGAACTTAGTGAGCGGGTACGCGGCAGGTTCCAGGCAGGCAATCAAGCTGTAGCCAGCAAATGGTTCAACACGGATAGCGCGCTGTTCACCCACAGGTCAATTGAACCAGTCGATCCGGAACTTCTCAAAGCGCCGGCACTGGAATCCGTAGCGGAGCAACTCGATCGCCGGCGCAGCAATCTGGGCTCCGATCTTGTTCGTCTGATGCTGGAGCATGGCGTCTGGGTGGACGCTACGTAGCCGGTTGTAAACTTCATCGAGACTTCCGCGCAGGCATGCCGGCATGATTAAAAAGGCCTCGCCGCCACGCTAGCCCGGGGCATCGCCGCCTGCGTGCGCGAGCTGTTTTGCGCGGCTTAGTCGTCCGCGCCGCGCAGGAGCTTCATGTGACGCCGCAGCGCCTCGAGGTAGCGGGGTGTGTGCCCGACATCCTCGAAGATCGGATCACCCTCCTCGTCGCGGGCAATGACTTTGCCGCCTTTCACGTAGGGCAGGCGTTCCACCACATGGTCTAGGGCCACGGTCAGCAATTCAGTGACGAGTTGTTCCCGTGTACGCAGCGGATAGATCTCCGCCAGCGCCTCCAGCTTGGCCGCGGTTTCCAGTGGCAGGCGCACGGCCAAGTGTTCCTCTTCCAGTTCGCCGGCGGCTTCATCTTCCCAACGCTCGATCAGTTCGTCGAATTTCATTGTTTCACCAAGTACCTCTTGCCGCTACCAAAGCATAGCCTAACATGTCGTGCGCCGAGGCTGCCTGAAGTCTGTTGTAAAGTGGCCTGGGAGCCTGTCGCCGCGCCAGCCCCATTAAAACTTGATCAATGGCGGCGCCGGCCTGCGTCATTTCTACAAAGGGCGTGCAATTGTTGCCATATTCAAGACCGCGATCTGCCACTGAATTGTCGTGCGACTGAGCCGGCCGGATGGGCGGGAGCCCCGCGAGACAGGGCGAAAATTCCTTCTCGCCCGCTGGTCGCTCATCACGCAGTACCTTTGGCATGTACTTTGCAAATTCAGCAGCGTTCAACGCTGCACTCGCAGCTTGCGTCGCAAATTCATTGGCGAATTTGAGGAGGAGAAACAATGACTGATGCAAGAGCGATACTCGATAGAACAGTGCCTGTGGTATTCGGCTTGATGACTGCTGCCGACCTGGCGATATCATCGGCGGCATTATAGACAACGATCTGTTCGAGGGTCGCGAACTCATGGCCGAATCGGTGGTCAAGCTCAACCGGTAACGGCGCGCAATATTCGCAGCGGTGGTGCTTTTGGCCACCGCATCGCGTTTCGAACGGGAGACCCGGCCGGCGACGGCCGGGTGTTGTTATGGGCACGAAGGAGTACGCAAAAAAGCGCGACCTGTCACGCTCCGGAGAACCGGCGGGCAAGACACGCAAAAAACGCGGCAAGCCCGCTTTCGTCATCCAGAAACACGATGCGTCCAGCCTGCACTACGACTTTCGCCTGGAAGTGGATGGCGTGCTGAAATCCTGGGCAGTCCCCAAGGGCCTGTCGACCGACCCGCGCGACAAACGCCTGGCGATACGCACCGAGGATCACCCCCTGGACTACGCCGATTTCGAGGGTGTCATACCACAGTCCGAATATGGCGGCGGCACGGTGATCATCTGGGATCGCGGCACCTTCAAAAACATCACCCGCAAAAAGGACCGCACAGTCGGCATTAGATCCGCGCTGAAACACGGTCACGCGGTGGTGCGCCTGGAAGGCGAAAAGCTCTCCGGCGATTACACCCTGCAACGTATCGAGAAGGGCGACAAGGAACAGTGGCTCGTCATCAAGGCGGACGATGAGGCCGCCGATGCGCGACGCAACCCCGTCTCCTCACAGCCGCGTTCCGTCAAGACAGGCAGAACCGTCGCCCAGGTTGCCCGGGAAGAGGCGAAAAGCAGCCCGTGAAACGCCGTGTCCCGGACCTTGTCGACGACGCCGACCGCGACAAACTGAAGAAGACCAGCCCGCCCGGCTGGGTCTCGCCCATGCTCGCGACACTCACGCACGAGCATTTTTCGGACCCGGACTGGATATACGAGCGCAAACTGGACGGCGAGCGGGCCCTCGCCTTTCGCTCGCGCGATAAGACGCGGCTGATGACCCGCAATCGCAAGAATATCAATGCGAACTATCCGGAGATCCTCGACGCTTTGAAGCGCCTCGACGGTGAGTTTATCGTCGACGGCGAGATCGTCGCTTTCGAAGGGCGTTTGACCAGTTTTTCCCGCCTGCAGGAGCGTATGCAGATCACCGATGCCGACAAAGCCCGGGCCAGTAACGTCAAAGTCTGGTACTACGTATTCGACATACTCTACCTGGACGGCTACCGGCTGGAGCGTCTGCCGTTGCGCTCGCGCAAGAAGCTGTTGCGCGCGGCCATCGACTTCGGCGGCCCGCTGCGCTTCACCGGCCACCGCAACCGGAACGGCGAGACGTTTCTGCAAGAAGCCTGCGACAAGGGCTGGGAAGGGCTCATCGCCAAGGATGCCGCCTCCGGCTATGCCCACGCGCGCTCGCGCTCCTGGCTCAAATTCAAGTGCGGCAACAGCCAGGAGCTGGTAATCGGCGGTTTCACCGCTCCCAAAGGCAGCCGTGTGGGGTTCGGCGCGCTGCTCGTCGGCTACTACGACGGCGACGACCTGTGTTACGCCGGCAAGGTCGGTACCGGCTACGACGACGATTTCCTGCAGCAATTCCACGCCCGGCTCGAGCGCATTGCGCGTAAAACGTCGCCCTTCTCGAAAGGCAAGCCAAAGGGCGGCGACATCACCTGGGTAAAGCCGGAACTGGTCGGCGAATTCGGCTTTACCGAGTGGACCCGCGACGGCAAACTGCGTCACCCGCGCTTTCTCGGGCTGCGCAGGGACAAGCCTGCAAAGCAGGTGGTACGCGAAGAGCCGGACCAGTGATGAGGCAGCCGCCATGAACCTCAGCTTCGGTCGCCACACCGTCGAGACGTCCAATGACGACAAGGTTCTCTTTCCGGGGGACGGCATCACCAAAGCGGACGTAATCGGCTACTACGCCGACGTCGCCGAGTTGATGCTGCCCCATCTGAAGGAACGGTGCCTGACGCTGCAGCGCTTTCCGGACGGCCTCGGCAAAAGCGGCTTTTTCCAGCAGAAACGCTCGGACCATTTCCCCGATTATGTCGACCGCCGCTCGTTGCCGACCGCCGGCGGCGACGAACGCGTCGAGCACGTGGTGGCCAACAATGCGGCGGCTCTGGTCTATCTCGCAGACCAGGCCGCGATCAGCTTCCACGGCTGGCTCGCCACCGCCGACGCACCCCGACATCCAGACCGTGTCGTGTTCGACCTCGACCCGAGCGGCGACGACTTCGGCCCCGTCATCGACTGTGCGCGGCTGTTGCGCGAGGCACTCGACGCAATCGGTCTGGTGCCCTACGTGATGACGACAGGCTCCAGCGGTCTGCATGTCATCGCGCCGCTGGACGGAAAGCGCAACTTCGACGAGGTGCGGGACTTCGCCAAGGCGGTAGCCGCGGCGGTGGCCGCGCGGGAACCGGGCCGCTTCACCACCGAACAGCGCAAGGCCGCCCGGCGCGGCAGGCTCTACATCGACATAGGCCGCAACGCCTACGGTCAGACCGCGGTGCTGCCCTACTCCGTGCGCGCTATCGAGGGCGCTCCCGTGGCCACGCCGCTGGACTGGAACGAGCTTGGCCGCAAGGGCCTTTCGCCGCGCCGCTACCATCTGCGCAACCTGCGACGGCGCCTGGCGCGCAAGAACGATCCTTTCGCCGATCTCTTTGCCCACAAACGCCGATCCCCATCTGACGCCGTTGCGCTGCAGGGCTGGCAGGACAACGACTGAAAGAAGCGGATCTACTTCTTCGGTTTACATCAGGCCGAGACGGCGCCTTCTCGCTCGGCATCATCTCTGGGGCGCAGGAGGTTCCACTGCGGTCGATCGCGAACAGTCCGGTATTTTTTTCAGCACGTTTGCTGAGTTCACCAAGCAAGGGAGCAGACTCATGAAAGTACAGGAAATCATGACGCAAAACGCCAGCTACCTGCCCTCCGCCACCACCATTCAGGAAGCCGCCCGCAAGATGCGCGAACTCGATTGCGGCTTCCCGCCCATCGGGAATGAGAACGACAAGCAGCTCGTGAGAGCGGCAAAAGGTATCTGGGGCTAGAACAGGCCGACGCCAACTCTCGATGTAAGAATTGCAGCCTTCTGGTAGAAATGACAAGGTTCTGTCAATCAGCCGGCGATGGTCTCGCCACCCAGGATGGGCAGTACGTTGCCGGTCACATAGCTGCTGTCTGCATTCGAGGCGAAATAATAGACGCAGGCGGTCGGTCTAACGGCCTTGATGCCGGGGAAAATACGCACAAAAATTTGTATGCCTGTCGTCAACGTGTGATGATGCGACATGAAACTTTTAACATTGAATTCTCGGTGGTGTCTGAGTTTCCAGGCACCTCCACTTGAAGCTTGATCCCTTCGATCAAAACCTTGTTCTGGCGCGACTCGACCAGAGCGAGCGTGAACGTCTCTCCCCCAGCATCAGCGAAGTGTCTCTCAAGCTCGGGCAGCATATACAGAGCGTTGCCACACGTTCGGACAAAATGTACTTTCCGTTATCGGGCATCGTCTCGCTGGTGTTGTTCATGGAAGATGGCAGAACCGGCGAAATCGCGATTATCGGCCGCGAGGGGCTCGTCGGCTCCGACATTTACCTGAGCGGCAAAACTTCCACGGCCGAGGCGGTGGTGCAGGTGGCGGCATCCGCTCTGGTTCTGCCGCGCAAGGCTGCACTGGCGGAGTTTGATCGCAAGGGTAACTTCTACCGGGTATTGCTGGAGTACTCCCAGGCGTTGATGGCGCAGATAGCCCACGT
This sequence comes from uncultured Halieaceae bacterium, assembly GCA_963976655.1. Taxonomy (GTDB): domain Bacteria; phylum Pseudomonadota; class Gammaproteobacteria; order Pseudomonadales; family Halieaceae; genus Marimicrobium. The sequence continues at coordinate 5,821 of CAXBLB010000035.1, read as the reverse complement.
CGCGCTGTGTAACCGGCATCATCGCGTAGAACAGCAGCTCGCCCGCTGGCTGCTTATGAGCCTTGATCGCCTTGGTTCGCCACACGTGTCGATGACACAGGATCTTATTGCGAACATGCTTGGGGTGCGCCGCGAAGGTGTCAGCGTGGCGGCTCATTCGTTACAGGAAGCCGGGATCATCGAATACCAGCGGGGCAAGATCCGCGTGTTGAATCGCGAGGCGCTGCTGGCGCATTCCTGTGAATGTTACGAAGCAATTCTAGACGTCTATAAGCGAATCGGTATTGGTTGAGCTGAGGGCCTGCACGGTTTAGGTCACCGACCGGTGCTCGCGCGGCCGGAGCTTGCATGAGCAGACGCTCTGCCTGTGACAGAATGCATCCAATTGGCCTGAGGCAGCAACGGTTCCATATAGTTGCTCAGATCAGCGGGTGCGTCCAGCAGCAGAAGCTCAATACCCAGCCGTTGCAGCCCCTGTCCGAGACTCAGAAAATGCGCCAGCCTGGAGACGTCGATTTCACTCAGCAGGAAACAATCGATTAGCACGCGGCGTACGCTGCCGGTCTCCGCCTGCTTGATGTGGTAGATAATCAGTTTCGTAAAATAGTCATAGTCAGGCTGTGACGGAAATGTCATGGCCAGGCTCTCGCCATCAAAAAACACCCGGTAGCACCGGTCTGGTTCGCTATCACTTGCTAATTTTTCTGTCTGCATGGGAACCCTCGCTGTTCACCGCAATCGCGCCAAAGTAATGACTTTATAGATTGCGGCTGCTTGTCGTGACCGTGCGTTGTCGCACACTAAAGGCGACCAAATGGGTAAGTTTCTTGCGCGCAATGTTCCGGCACGTTTCATGCTTATCTGTGAACGGTGAGAAAGCCGCTCAGCCGCGGATGCGGCGGACAGCTAAATTCATGTGCAAACCGGTCGGAGTAACTCCGGAAGGAGCAATGATCCATGGCAGCGGTATGGCAGAGCTGTATGGCGGTAGCGGTGATCGCGGGCGTCGCGGCCTGCGCGGATATCGCCTCGAATAACGGTGAACAGACGGGCTATCAGGACGCAAGCGCCTCCATCCCCTTCGCGGGATACCAGGGCCGCATTCGCGACTGGCAGGACCTCGGTCGCGAGGCTATCCTCATCCAGGAAGACACTGGCGACTGGTATCGCGCGGAGTTCATGGGCTCCTGCCACAACCTGCCCTTTGCCCAGACCATCGGTTTCGTGATCGACGGTAGCGGAGAGATCGATCGCTTCAGTTCGATCCTGGTACGCGGCGCGGGCGGCACGGTGGAGGAGTGCTGGTTCAGTTCCTTCAAACAGGCGCCCGCACCGGCTGAGTAAAGATGAATCGCAATCAGTTTCCCGCCGGAATCTTTCGCGGTGAGCGCACCGTGACGACCACCAGGGCGATGCCTGCGAAGCCGGCCCCGAGACGGCGGGGCTGCGCTTCAATCCCGCTTGTAGCGGCCCACCAGGCGGTTCATGCCGATCAGATGGGGCTCGAGCTTTGCGAGGAGTTCCCACAGGGTCATGCCTGCCTCCAGGTTGGCGTCGTCGTCCAGCGCCAGAATCCAGAAGTAGTAGTTGTGCTCACCATGGCCGTTGGGAGGCATCGGGCCGCCGTAGCCAACATTGCCGAAGTCGTTCTTGCCCGCTGTGTAATTGCTATCTCCCTCCTTGAGGTGAGTGACGTTGCCGGGGATGTTGTACAGCACCCAGTGGACAAAGCCATAGGTACCCTGGCCGGTCACCAGTGGTGCGTCCGGGTCGTGACACACGACGGCGAAGGCACGGGCGTTTTCAGGGGCGTCCCTCCAGGCGAGGGCCGGGGAAACGTCATCGCCCTCCCCGGTGTATTTTTCTGGAATCGACCCGTCCTGCGCGAACGCGTCGCTGGTCAGTTGCATGTCCGAGAGTGCGAACCCCATGGTGGCTATCTCCTGTCAAATGGTGAATCAATGTCTAGTATAACGCTGCGATCCCGTTGCTCCCACCGCCGGGTCGGGGCGCGCGCGATCAACGCCGCAATCCATAATCTGGAATACCGACGATGACGAGCAACGAAAGCGGACGCTACTACAGTCAGCTGATCGCGTTGACCGAAAAGATGGAACCGCTGTCCGCCGCGGTCGTTCACCCGGTCGACGCCGCCTCGCTGCGCGGTGCGCTGGAGGCTGCGCAGCAGAATCTGCTCACGCCCGTACTGGTGGGGCCGGAGGCGAAAATCCGTGACGCGGCCAGTGAAGCGGAACTGTCGCTGGAGCACTGTGATCTGGTAGATACCGAACACAGCCATGCGGCCGCCGAGATGGCTGTGAAGCTCGCGCGCGATGGCCGCGTCGAAGCGATCATGAAGGGTAAGATCCATACCCGGGAACTGCTGCTGCCGATCATTGCGCACGACTCCGGCCTGCGCACGGAACGGCGCATGAGCCATGTGTTTGCACTCGACGCGCCGCAATACCACAAGCCGCTGTTTTTGACCGACGCGGTGATCAACATCGCGCCGGGGCTGGCGCAGAAAAAAGACATCGTGCAAAACGCGATCGACTTTTTCCGCTGCCTGATGAACAAGACGCCGAAGGTCGCCATCCTGTCCGCAACCGAATCCGTGGACGAAAAAATACAGGGGACGCTCGACGCCGCGGCGCTGTGCAAGATGGCCGATCGCGGGCAGATCACCGGCGGCATCCTCGACGGCCCCCTGGCGATGGACAATGCCATCTCCGCCGAAGCCGCCAAAACGAAAGATATCCGTTCCCCGGTCGCGGGCGATGCCGACATACTGGTGGTGCCCGATCTGGAATCCGGCAATATCCTCTACAAGCAGATGCGCTACCTGTCGGGCATCGACGCGGCCGGAGTCGCGCTCGGGGCGCGGGTGCCGGTCATCCTCACCAGCCGCGCGAGTGGAGTCGATACACGCAAGGCCTCCACTGCGCTGGCGCTGACCCTTTGCCGGCGCCGGCATGCCGCGCATGACTGACACTCTGCTCGCAATCAATGCCGGCTCGTCCTCGGTCAAGTTCGCGGTACATGACTGGCAATCGCTGGACCGCGTGGCCCGCGACAGTATCGAACTCGACAGCGACGAGCGCTCACCCGAGCGCTACCGGGATATCGTCGAGGGGATTCTCCACTCGCGTCGACACGAGCGCATACGGGCAGTGGGACATCGCATCGTCCACGGGGGCAGGGATTACACCGGCCCCGTGCAGATCGACGACGCGGTAATGGAGCGCCTCGAGAACCTCACCGGCCTCGCGCCGTTGCACCAGCCGTGGAATCTGCTCCCGGTGAGAATACTGCGCGAAGAACATCCGCAGCTTCCGCAGGTGGGTTGTTTCGATACCGCTTTCCACCGTCACCAGCCAGCGCTGAATCAGTTGTATGCACTGCCCGCGGAGCTGGCGGACGAAGGTATCCTCCGCTACGGCTTCCACGGGCTGTCCTACGAATACATTGCCTCGGTATTGCCCGCGCATTCGACGACGGCCACGGGCCGGGTTGTGGTCGCGCACCTGGGCAGCGGCGCCAGCGCATGCGCAATGCACAATCTCGCAAGCGTGTCATCGACCATGGGTCTGACGCCGCTAGACGGCCTGATGATGGGCACACGGTGCGGCATGCTGGATCCGGGCGTGCTGCTGTATCTGCTGCGGCAGAAGGAGCTGTCTCCGGAGGATCTGGAAGAACTGCTCTACCGGCGCTCCGGCCTGCTGGGCGTGTCGGGAATCAGCGCCGACCTCCGTGAGTTGCTCAACAGCGAGGAACCTGCCGCCAGGCAGGCAATCGATCTGTTCTGCCGCTATGCGGCGCGCGGCATCGCCCAACTCGCCGCGGACCTCGGGGGTCTCGACGTACTGGTGTTCACCGGCGGCATCGGCGAGCACCAGGCAGAGATTCGGGATCGCATCGCGAATGCGCTGGCCTGGGTCGGCACCTTCGACGTGTTGGTGATCGCAACAGATGAGGAACAGATGATCGCCCGCCACACCCGGGAAATTCTCGACCGCGCGGGCGCTTGATTCGCGCGGTGCCGGCAAGGTCTGGTTCGGCCGGTGGTTTGCGGTTTTCCCGGGCCGTTATCTATACCCAGTAGTTGGAGGAAGGGGCATTATGAACGCACAGCGAAAGCACATTTTCGTCATCGGCCTCGACGAGGAGCACAGCGCCAACCTCAGGCAGATTCCCGACGCTGATCGCTTTGAATTCCATCCGTTATTGCATGCCGACGAGGTCGTCTACCAGGAAGAGTACAATCTCGAGATCGATTTCCCTTTCTGGATGAAACCGATCAAGGCCTACAGCTCGGCGCTGGGATTCCGCATCGAGAACCACGCGGAGCTGGAAGACGCGCTGGCAACGGTCAGGGACAGGATCGGTGGCCTCGGGGATGCGGAGAATGACATCCTGGCGCGCCTGGCGCGATTGGACCACAACAGCCTGAGGACTGTTGTGGCCCTGCGGGCTTCGCCGGGCTGGGCGCCCCCCCTGCGACTCGGTCCAAATGCTGGCGCATTTGTCGAACGGGGCACGTCGCTCGGCCAGACACCACAAACCAAAAGGCCCCACTCTTCGAGTGAGGCCTTTTGGTTTGGCGCGCCTGGCACGATTCGAACGTGCGACCGCCTGGTTCGTAGCTCAACAAATGAAATTTAACGTATTGTTTTAAATAGCTTTTCTGGCGACGCCCGTTGCCGACCAAGCACGACAACGCACCACTGAGCACGCTGATGTCGGAAATTTGTCGGAATTGTAAACGTTGTCGATCGAGCTATTTTCGCAGGCTCAATGCACCGTAAAAATACTGACTTTACATGGTCCATCCCCAGTATTAATATTTAATACATAGTTTTTCAGGTACGCGCACATGGCCAGAAACACCTCCGTCACCCTCGGTGATCATTTTGAAGCGTTCATCACCAGTAAGATAGAACAGGGTCGCTTTCAATCTGTCAGCGAAGCAGTCCGCGCCGGGCTGCGAAAGCTGGAGGAGGATGAAGCCAGGCTTGATATGTTGAGGACTCGACTAAGGGCGGGGGAGGACAGCCCCGTTGCTGAAAACTTTGATAGCCGGGAATTTCTGGAAAAACTCCATAAAAAGCATCTTGGGTGAAGAAGCGCTATTTCATTCGCGAACTCGCTCTAAGAGATTTGGAGGAAATTTGGCTCTTTACCCTGTCGGGGTGGAGTCTAGAACAGGCTGATGCCTATACCAGCTCTATCCTTGCCCGCCTGAATTTGCTGGCCGACAACCCCAGCGTTGGCTACTATCCATTGAACAACTGGTTCGTAGCCACAATTGTGGCAATTTAGACCCTTGTAAATCGATCACCTGGATACGGCCCGCCCTCATTTCACCCCGTATCGACCCGTGTTCTCTAGTAGATACCCTACGGTTAAGCTTGAGGCCCCTCCTTTCCTTGGCACTTCTTTCAAGCCATTGTCGGTGGCGAGCTCGCTTTGAATACAGATAGGGAATCCTGCTGAGCTGCCGATGAGAATGTCACATCAAGCCGCAACTACCCCCCTACTCCCTCTTTGACTGCATCCTCCATAACAAATCTGCTCGTAAACTTTTTGGGAATTTCATAAAGACGCCGCTGTATCTTATGCGACGAGGCACAAGGCATACACGAAGTGCTGCAGAATAGCTGTCTGTGAGCAGGGTAGCTGAAGTATTACCCTGCCCATGGGAGGAGGTGGTATTACATTGAAACTTTGCAACATCCGTCATGACGCCACTTCAAGGGCCCCGACATCAACAGACATCGGTAGCTTTACCCAGCCGCTAAGTATCGGGACAGGAATTCGT
>CAXBLB010000034.1:0-16507 GCA_963976655.1 uncultured Halieaceae bacterium | reverse complement strand
CCTCGGAGCTTCTCGACCGAGGTGGCATGTGCTGTGAAATGCGCATGACGCGAGTATCTCAGCAGTTCGAGTTGGCATGCGCATTTCACAGGGCAGGCCGCCGGCACACATGTGCCGAATACCCGGCAGTTGCCATTCTCGCGCCGGCGCTGCCTGGTTTGAATAGCCCCCGAGAATTTCCCGAGCATGGCGGCAAATTCCCGTGGTCATTTGTGACAGTTTTACTACACTGATGGCTGTCCATAACACAGATAATCAGAGGTATCGTCCATGTCAGCCGCACCCGCAGCACTGCTGAAAATTCCCGCCTTCGCGCTCTGCATCACCCTGCTGGGTGCCTGTAGCGACTCTTCCGATAACCCCGTTGATCCGCCGCCCGCCGAGCGCTACAACGCCGATATCGTCTGGACCGAATACGGCGTGCCGCACATCACCGCCGACGACTACGGCAGCCTGGGTTACGGCGCCGGCTACGCCTACGCGCGGGAGAACTTCTGCACACTGATGCGCGAATACGTGCGGGCAGCGGGGGAATCGGCGCGTTACCTCGGTGACGACGGTGACCTCAACGCCGATTTCGTGATGAAACTCTACAACAGCGACGCAGACGTACAGCGCCTGCTCGACGAGAATCTGCCCGGCTATATTGTCGAGAACCTTGAGGGCTATGCCGCGGGGGTGAACCGCTACCTGCGCGAAACGGGCGTGGACAATCTCGCCGAGGGCGATGAAGGCTGTCGCGGCGCCCAATGGGTGCGGGAGGTGTCCGTAGAAGACGTGGTGCGGCTGATACACCGCACTGTTTTGCGCGGCAGCGCGTTGCCGCTGTCTGATTTCATCGTAGCCGCCGAGCCGGGCATGCCGATGGTACAACTGTCCCCGCCGCAGGGCGGTGCGCGCGAGCAACAGGTCGCGGCGTCCCTGCGGCAAACGGACTTTATCGCCGGCCTCAATCTACCCACAGGCAGTGAACTGGGCAGCAACGCCTACGCTATTGGCGAGCAGGCATCGCAAACCGATTCCGGGGTGCTTTTCGGCAACCCGCATTTCCCCTGGCAGGGGCAGGAACGATTCTTTATGTTCCACCTTACCCTGCCGGGTGAATACGATGTCATGGGTGCGGCACTGGGCGGTCTGCCCGCACCGGTAATCGCTTTCAATCGCGATCTCGCCTGGTCGCACACGGTCAGTACCGGTGACCGTTTTACCTTCTATGAACTTACGCTCAACCCGGAAAACCCGATGCAGTATGTATACGATGGCGAACTGCGTGATATCACCGCAGAGACGGTGAGCGCCGAGCGGCTGAGCGCGGGCGGCGCGGTGGAAACGGTAGAGCACACGTTTTACCTTTCGCACTACGGCGCCATTGTTGACCTGGGGAGCCTGAACGGCCTCCTTGCGGGCTGGCCCAACACGCTGGGCACGGTGCTAGCCTACCGCGATGCCAACCTCGACAACCTGCGCGGACTCGAGCAGTGGATCAACATGGGTAAAGCGAGCGACCTGGGCGAGTTCAAGGAAGCGCTGCGCGATCTGGGCATTCCCTGGGTGAACACCATTGCCGCCGATCGCAACGGCGACGCCTTCTATGGCGACATTTCGGTGGTGCCGCACGTGAGCTCAGCAAAACAGCAGAACTGCGTGCGCGGCCTGGTACAGGCAACCCTTACCGACAATGGTTTCCCGACGCTCGACGGCTCGGATTCCGACTGTGAGTGGGGCAGTGACGAGGGCACCACCGAGGGCATTTTCGGTTACGACAGCCTGCCCAAGCTGAACACACGTGAGTACGGCGCCAATGCCAACGACAGTTACTGGCTGTCCAATCCGCGCATGCTGCTGGAGGGCTTCCCGCCGATCATCGGGAGCGAGCGCATCGAGCAGTCCATACGCACGCGGCATACTTTCAGCCAGGCGGAACGGCGTATCGCGGGCACCGATGGCCTCGGCGCGCCTGGTTTCAATGTCGACAATATTCGCCAGCTCAGCTACCAGGCCACCAATCATGCGGCGGAACTGGTACTGGAGGATCTGCTGACCCTGTGCGCGGGCATCCCCGAGGACCCGCTGGCGGGTATTTCCCAGACACAGGCGGCCTGTGAGGTGCTGGCCGCATGGGATGGCGCCCACCGCACAGACAGCGTTGGCGGGCACATCTTCTACGAGTTCTGGCGGGAAGCGCGCTCAACGCCGGAATTCTGGGCGACGCCTTTTAACCCGGCAGACCCGGTAAACACCCCGCGCGACCTGAACATCGGCAACCCGGCAGTGGCCGAGGCCCTTGTGTCGGCGCTGGACAGCGCCGTGGAGGTGCTCAGTGAGGCGGGCATTCCCCTCGACAGGCCCTGGGGAGAAGTGCAGTTCGATGAAAAGAACGGCACGCGCTACGGCATTCACGGCGGCTCCGGCAGCATGATGTTCAGCGTAATCACCTCCGACCTGGTCGATGGTGAAGGTTATGCCGATATCCGTCACGGCAACAGCTACATGCACGCCGTGAGCTGGGATTCCTCGGATTGTCCCGATGCCTACAACATCATTACCTACTCGCAGTCCACCGACCCGGCCTCCGCACACTATGCCGATATGACGGGGCTGTATTCGAGTGGCGGCTGGATTGATGCGCCGTTCTGCGAGGCGGATATCTCTGCCCAGGAAATCGGCAGGACCACGCTCAGCGAATAGGTTGTAGCGCTTTGCAAGGCGTTGCGCCCGCGCGCGAATGTGGGCGGGCCGCAACCCTTCTACCGGAATACCTGTGCGTGAACGCCGGGCCCTGGTTTTTCAGGGCTGCACGAAATCCGTCACTTCCAGGTTGAAGCCCGAGAGCGCGTTGAAATGTACCGGCGCCGACATGAGCTGCATCTTGCCAATGCCGAGCCGCTTGAGTATCTGCGATCCGGTGCCGATCAGCCGGTAATTCTGGATGCCGGTTGCGGTGGTGGGGCCGGTGACGCTGCTGGGTTGGGGAAACTGCAGTACTTCCGCGAGTTGCTGCTCGGTGTCGATTTTCTGCCCGATCAGCACCACCGCGCCCTTGCCCGCATCGGCGATGTGGCGCATGGCGCGGCGGTACGACCACCCCTGTTCCGCGCCGTCGATGCGTGTGGCGAGTACATCGCGCAGTGTATTCACGGTTTGCACCCGCACCAGGGTTTCGCTGTCCTCGCGGATATCGCCACAGGTCAGGGCGTAGTGCAGGGTGTCGTCGACAAGGTCGACAAAGGTGTGCAAAGCAAACTCGCCGAACTCGGTGTCCACCTGTTTGCTGTCGCGCAACTCCACGGACTGTTCATGCAGTGAGCGGTACTCGATCAGGTCGGCGATCGTGCCGATGCGCAGATCGTGGCGTGCCGCGAATTCCTCGAGTTGCGGGCGGCGCGCCATGGTGCCGTCTTCGTTCATGATTTCCACGATCAGCGCGGCCGGTTCAAAACCCGCCATGCGTGCGAGATCCACGCCGGCCTCGGTGTGCCCGGCGCGCCGCAGTACGCCACCGGCCTTGGCCACCAGCGGGAAAATGTGTCCCGGCTGCTGGATGTCCGCTGGCCTGGCATCACTGGCAACGGCCTTCAACACCGTGTGCGCGCGCTGCACGGAACTTATGCCCGGGCCCTTGCGCTCCGCGGCATCGATCGAGACGGTAAAGTTGGTCTCGTGCTGGGAGCGGTTGTCGCGCACCATGAGGGGAAGTTGCAGGCGTCGCGCGCGCTCCTCGGTGATGGGCATGCAGATCAAACCGCAGGCTTCGCTGGAAAAGAAGGTGATAATCTCCGGTGTCACGGCCTCCGCGGCCACGATCAGGTCGCCCTCGTTCTCGCGGTCTTCATCGTCCATGAGGATGACCATTTTGCCGGCGCGTATCTCGTCGAGAATGTCCGGAATACTGCTCAGTGCCATGGGCTCTCCAGTGGACCAGTGGTTGTGGGCGTCGGGCGCCCGGTGTCAGAGTCGCTCAATGGCGACCGCTGTAGCTTCGCCGCCGCCGATGCACAGCGCGGCAATGCCGCGTTGCAGACCACGGCGTGCCAGCGCGTGCATCAGCGTGACGATGATACGCGAACCCGTGGAGCCGATCGGGTGACCTTGTGCGCAGGCGCCGCCGTTGACATTCACCTTCGCCGGGTCGAGCCCGAGTTCCTGCGTGGCCAGCATGGTCACCATCGCGAAGGCCTCGTTAATTTCAAACAGGTCCACGTCCTGCAGCGACCAGCCCGTTTTGTCCAGCACCTTGCTTATCGCGCCAATCGGCGCGAGGGTGAATTCCCCCGGCGCCTGACTGTGCCGCGCGTGCGCCAGCATGCGTGCCATCGGGGCCAGCCCGCGGGACTGCGCCTCGTTGGCATGCATCAGCAGCAACGCGCTGGCGCCATCGGAAATCGAGCTGGCGTTGGCTGCAGTGATGCTGCCGCCCTCCGCAAAGGCGGGACGCAGTGTGGGTATGCGCGCGAGATCTGCCTTGTGCGGTTGTTCGTCGTCACTCACCACGCGTTCTTCGCGGCGGGTGCGCACGGTCACCGGCACGATCTCGGCGCTGAGAGAGCCGTCTTCAATCGCGCGCCGTGCGCGTGTGAGGGATTCCACGGCGAAGGCGTCCATTGCCTCGCGGGTGATGCCGCGCGCATCGGCGGTTTCCTGCGCAAAGCTGCCCATCAGGCGCCCGGTATAGGCGTCCTGCAGGCCGTCGATAAACATGTGGTCGCAGAGGCCGGCGTCGCCGGTGCCGATGCCGCCGCGCGCACCGGGCAGCAGATGGGGCGCGCGGCTCATGCTTTCCATGCCCCCGGCAATTACCGCGCGATTGGTACCGGCAAGAATGCTGTCATAGGCAAAAATGGCGGCCTGCATGCCACTGCCGCAGGCCTTGTTCAGCGTTACCGCGCCGGCATCGGCCGGAATATCGGCCGCGATGGCGGCCTGGCGGGCGGGGCACTGTTTCAGGCCCGCAGGAAGCACACAGCCCATGAACACTTCATCCACGGCCGAGGGCTCCAGTGCCGCGCGCTCCAGCGTGGCCCGAATCGCGGTGCTGGCCAGCTCCGGCGCCGGCACGGCTGACAGCGCGCCCTGTAGCGCGCCCATGGGCGTACGTGCGCCAGCGACAATTACGACCGAATCCTGACTCATGTAAGTACTCCGTGGGCTGCTGTCGGGCGGCCGGTGAACAGCGCTATACGCTGGCAGTGGTCCTTTTGGCGGGCCGCCATTTTAGCCGCAGCCCTGTCGGCGACTCAAGCCACAATGCCCGCGCGGCGTCGTCGCCTCCCCTGCAGGTGCTAGCGCGCGGAACCGGGATCGAACAGTTTTCCGCGCGCGGCCTCGCGGTAATGGAGGGGGCTCATGCCGCTATGCCGGCGAAACAACTGGGAAAAGTAGCTGACGTCCTGCAATCCAACCTGCCAGGCGATTTCGCCCACCGCCAGGTTACTGTGGCGCAGCAGATCCTTGGCTGCGCTGATACGCAGGCCCTGCAGATACGCCAGGGGCGTGACGCCGGTGGCCTTTTTGAAACGGCGGCCGAGGGTGGGTCGGCTCAGGCGCAGCCGGCGGGACAGCGCGTCCATCGAGCAGGGCGTCGCCAGGTGCGCCTGCAACCACTGCTGTGCCTCCGCCACCACTTCGTCGCGGTGCGAGCTGTCGGCCTCGTTCTGATAGGATGCCGCGCGAAAACTGCGGCGTATCTCAGGCGAAAACTGGTTTTCTATGGCGCGCGCGATGCGGCTGCCGAACCAGTCTTCCACCACATGCAGCATGAGATCGGCGATGGAGTTCACGCTGCCGGCACAGTAAATGCTGTCGCTCTGTGTGATCAGGTGGTGGGTTTTCAGGGCAACGCGCGGATAGCGCCTGCGGAAGTGCTTGAAGTAACGCCAGTGAGTGGTGGCCGCGCGTCCATCCAGCAGGCCCGCTTCAGCGAGCAGGTAGCTGCCGGTGCCCACGCTGCAGATGCGCGCGCCGCTGGTACATTGTTCGTGCAGCAGCGGCTGCCAGGCCCGTGCCGCCAGTACGGTTGGCAGGGGGTTGCGCCAGATCGCGGGCAACAGCAGCAGATCGAGGGCCGGAAGCTCCGTCAGGGTGACATCGGCCTGCAGTACGAGGCCGCTGCTGAGGGTGATTGACGAGCGGGTTGTAGCCGCCAGGCGAAACTCCACCTGTGGCGCGCCGCGCGCCCGCGTGCTGGCCATCTGGCTGGCCGCGTGCAGGATCTCCATCGGCAAGGTGATGCTGGTGGCCAGAGCCTCGGGGTAGAGCACGGCGGCAACGGAATACATACGGCGTCCGGGCGTGAGTAGCGATGAGCATAAATACCACAAAAAGTGACATAAATGCCATGATCAGGCCGGGAGCAGCGCTTTACACTGAGGGCAACAAGCACTGATCTGGGATGAAGACTGTATGGCTGGGCGGCGTTTACCGGTAATTGTGGGATTTGGCGGCATAAACGCGGCGGGCAGGGCGTCTGGCCATCATGCTTATGCCCGCACGGTATGGTCCGCGCTCTCTGACGCTGGGCAACAGCGCACCCGCGCTTCCCTGGCGGCGGTGATGGGGCTTCCCGATGAGCAGGCCGGCGAGCAGTACATGCTCGATCACACGCTGGTGCGTCGCATTGAAGACCAGCACTTCGACGTCACGGCGGTTGCCTGGAACCAGCGGCTGCCCACCCACAGCAATGGCGAGCCGATCAGTTTTTCCATGGAACGCAAACACCTGCCGGATGTGATTCCCCTCGGCTGGGAAGTCACCGGTACCTCGGTGACGCACGTGCGGGTGCGGATTCAGGGCGAACAGGAATTCCTGCTGCCGGGTGCGCGCGAGTTCGAGGTGAAATCCGCGGGCCAGTTGCCGCGGGGTTTTGAACCCGGCAAGCTGTACCCGTCGCGCAACCACCCGCGCGGCCTGCAGATGACGATCTATGCAGCTTCTGATGCGCTGGGCAGCCTGGGGCTGAGCTGGGAAGACATCAGCGCGCGCATCGCGCCGGATGAAGTCAGTGTGTATGCCGGTAGCGCCATGGGCCAGCTCGACCCCGCGGGTACCGGCGGCATGTTGAAGGCGCGGTGCAACGGGCAGCGGGTGACCTCCAAGTTCTGTGCCCTCGGGTTTGCCGAGATGCCCGCGGATTTTATCAACGCCTACGTGCTGGGCAGCCTGGGCTCTACCGGTGCCAGCCTGGGCGCCTGCGCATCGTTCCTGTACAACCTGCGCCACGCTATCGACGACATTTCCAGCGGTCGCTCGCGGGTTGCGTTTGTCGGTGCCGCGGAGGCCCCGATCACCCCGGAAGTGATGGAGGGCTACAACGCCATGGGCGCGCTGGCCACGGAAAAGGGCCTGCAGAAGCTGGAGGGTCTCGGCGCGGATCAGGCGCCGGATTTCAGGCGGGCCTGCAGGCCCTTCGGCGAGAACTGCGGGTTCACCATTGCCGAGTCGGCGCAAATGCTGGTGCTGTTTGACGATGCGCTGGCGATGGAGCTCGGCGCCGAAGTGTTCGGCGCGGTGACCGGCGTGTTTGTCAATGCCGACGGCCACAAGAAGTCCATTTCCGGGCCCGGCGTGGGTAACTACCTCACCATGGCGCGGGCGCTCGCCGCGGCGCGCGGGATACTCGGTGAGCAGGGGGTCCGGCGGGGCGGGCTGGTGCAGGCCCACGGCACGGGCACGCCCCAGAACAGGGTGTCGGAGGCGGCCATTCTGAGCCAGACCGCGGCGGCCTTTGGCATCGAACACTGGCCGGTCGTTGCGGTGAAGTGCTTCCTCGGACACTCGATCGGGGCTGCCGGCGGTGATCAGATCACATCCACGCTGGGCATCTGGCAGCACGGCATTCTCCCCGGCATCGCCACTATCGATGCGGTCGCAGGTGACGTCGCCACGGCGCATCTGGATTTTTCCACCGCGCACCGCCAGGTAGACCCCAACGCGCAACGCTATGCCATTGTCAATTCGAAGGGCTTTGGCGGCAATAATGCGTCCGCCACCCTGATGAGCCCCGACACCACGCGGCAGATGTTGCAGGCGCGTTACTCAAAGCGTGAATGGGCACAATGGGAAGAAGCCAACCAGGCCGTGCGCGAACGCCAGACGGCATACGATGAGGGCGTCACGGCCGGCAGTATTCAACCGATCTACCGTTTCGATTATGGTGTGCTCAACGATGAGGACGTGACAGTGACGGCACAGCAGGTAACCGTGGGCGACCGGAGCGTGCAACTGGCCACCGCTTCTCCGTTCGAGGATATGCGCCTCGACTGAGCGTCCAACACTGCCGGTTAACACGCCAGGCACCTCTGCAACCACACACGGGGAATCACGCTTTGACGTCACCTTCGCCCATCGCCCTGCGCGTAGCGGGACTGTCGCAGGCACTTGAGCTGCACGTGCACGATGCGCGCGACCGTTACGTGTCCCGGCGTATCCGTGAAGAAGGCATCTGGGAGCCCTACGAAACGGAGCTGCTGCTGGGCATGCTGCAACCCGGTGATGTAATGGTGGATGTCGGCGCGAACATCGGCTACTTCAGCGTGATTGCCGCGGCGCAGGTGGGCGAGGCCGGAGCCGTAGTCGCCTTCGAGCCCGACCCGCGTAACTGCGAGCTGCTGAGGCGCAATGTAACGCACAACGGGCTGGCGGCGCGGGTCGAAATTGTCGAGGCCGGGCTGGCCGCTACAGACGCGCCGGGTGATTTGTACCTCAGCGAGGACAATTTCGGCGATCACCAGATTTTTGCCGCTGACGATACACGCGACAGCGTGCCGGTGACTTTGCTGCACGGCGCCAGCTATCTGCAGAGTCGCGTGCAGCGTATCGATTTGCTGAAGGTCGATACGCAGGGCGCCGAGTTTGCTGTCATGTCGGGTCTTATGCCCCTGCTGGCGGGGTTGCCGGCGCCGCCGCGCATATTGATAGAGCTCACGCCGCTGTCGCTGCGCGAGTACGGCGCATCCGGGCGCGCACTGGTGGAGCTGTTGGCGACGCTGGCCCAGCCCATGTGGATCGTCGATCACATCGAACACCGGCTGGCGCCCAGTACTGCAGAGGAACTGGTGCGCTGGTGTGACAATGTGGACGGCTGGAATGGCGATCGCGGCTTTATGAATATTCTGGTCGGCCCGGCGCCCTGACAGGCGCCTCACAGGGCGATGCAGTGGGCGACCGGCGGCAAAAAATACTGCTATCATGGCGCCCTGTTTTACGACTGCCTACTTTCTATGAATGACGTAATACGCTTTCTCCAGCAACGCAATTCCGCGCCCAAGCTGTGCGCGCCGGCGCCCGGCGAGAGCGAACTGCAGGAAATTTTTCGCGCTGCGCTGCGCGTTCCGGATCACGCGTGGTTGCGCCCGTGGCGCTTTATCACCATCAGCGGTGAGCGCCGCGAGGCCTTCGGTGAACTGCTGGCGGACTCTCTACAGCAGCGCGACCCGGCGGCGGATGAGGCGGCGCTGGCGAAAGCGCGCAAGGCACCGCTACGTGCGCCCCTGATGGTGATCACCGTGGTGCGGCTGGTGGAGCATCCCAAGGTGCCACCGATCGAGCAGCGCCTGTCGGCCGGCTGTGCCGCGTATGCGATTCTGCTGGCGAGCGAGGCCCTGGGTTATGCGGGTATCTGGCGCACCGGCGCGGCGGCTTTCGACCGTAGCGTAATGGACGGGCTGCACCTCGCCGCGGATGAAGAAATCGCCGCCATTCTCTATCTGGGCTCGCGCGAGGCGAACCCGAAACCTGTGCCTGCGCTCGACACCGCCGATTACGTCAGCGCCTGGTAGCGTGTTGTTTGCATCCATCTGCCAAGGAGCCTGATGCCATGCCTCCCACTTACGAAACCCTGGAAGTTGTCATTGAACAGCAGGTTGCGACGGTATCGTTGAACCGTCCCGACAAGGCCAACGCGATGAACGCCGCGATGTGGCGCGAGCTGCAGGAATGCTTTGAATGGCTGGATGCCGAGCCGGGCGTGCGCGCGGTGATTCTGGCGGGTAACGGCAAGCATTTCTGTGCCGGACTCGATCTCGCGATGTTCGCCGATCTGCAGAGTGATTCCCCCGACCCGGCGCGGCGCGCCG
The DNA here is from genome assembly GCA_963976655.1 of uncultured Halieaceae bacterium. Taxonomy (GTDB): domain Bacteria; phylum Pseudomonadota; class Gammaproteobacteria; order Pseudomonadales; family Halieaceae; genus Marimicrobium. The sequence continues at coordinate 6,437 of CAXBLB010000034.1, read as the reverse complement.
AAGCGTTGCGGCGCACCGTACTGCGCATGCAGGGCAACCTGTCGGCGATCGAAAAGTGCCGCGTACCGGTGCTCGCGGCGATCCACAAGACCTGTATCGGCGGCGGTGTGGACATGACCTGCTGTGCGGACATGCGCTATGCCACGGAGGATGCCTTCTTCTCCATTCGCGAGATCGATATCGGCATGACCGCCGACGTCGGTACGTTGCAGCGCCTGCCGCGCATCATACCCGACGGCCTGGTGCGCGAACTCGCCTACACGGGTCGCGACATGGATGCGGAAGAGGCCCGCGAGGCGGGTTTTGTCAATCGCGTGTATGAAAACCGCGAGGTCATGCTGCGTGAAGTCACCGCGATTGCGCGCAGTATCGCCAGCAAATCGCCGCTGGCAGTGCGCGGCAGCAAGGAGATGTTGTTGTATGCGCGCGATCATTCGGTGAGCGAAGGCCTGAACTACATCGCCACCTGGAATGCCGGCATGCTGAGCCAGCAGGATCTGCAGACAGGTATGCAGGCGCAGTTTGAAAAGAAACAGGCGCAGTATGACGATTAGCACGACGCGCGCGGCAGCGGTAGAAAAAGCAGCGCATCGATGAGCCTCGCAAAGCGGCTGAACAGGCCCTGGCTGCATTTCCTTATTCTCGGGGGCCTGTTGTTCTATCTGCAGGGTGAGCTCTTTCCCGCGCCAAAGCCGGTTGTCGGCCCGCTGAACGATGCACGCCAGGAGGCGCTGGTGCAGCAGTGGTTTGCCGCCACGGGGCGCATGCCGAGCGAAGAGCAGCGGGCGCAGATGATTGCCGCGGAGCTTGATCGGGACATCCTGTTCCAGCGCGCGCTGGAACTTGAACTGCACCTCTACGACACGGTCATCTACCAGCGCTTGCTGCGCAACATGCGTTTTCTCGGTCTGGGGGAGGACATGAGTGACGACGAGGCCTATGAGATGGCGCTGGATATGCGCCTGCACCTCGGCGATGAAGTGGTAAAGCGTCGCCTGATACAGGTGATGGAACAGCTTATGCTGGCGGCGAATCCGCCGGCGCCGCCGACCGAGGCGGCTATCGCGGCAGAGTTTGAGGCGCGGCGGGAGGAGTTGCGCAGGCCACCCCGTTACACCATCGAGCACATCTACTTCAATCGTGAGCGAGAGGACGCCGTGGAATCGGTGATCAATACCATCCAGCGCGAGCAACTCGATGTAGCCGCGGCGCGGCAGTTCAGTTCACCCTTTCTGCCGGGATACCGGTTCAGCTCGCAGACACCCGATCAACTCGCACGCCACTTCGGCGCCGCCTTCGTGCTCAATCTGCAACAGGCCAACCCGAGCGCAGGCGCCTGGGTTGGTCCGGTGCGCTCCACCTACGGTTTGCATTATGTGTGGGTAGAGGCGCTGGAACCGGCGCGTGAAGCCACCCTGGAGGAGGTGCGCGCGCAACTGGTGCGCGATCTGGAGGCGAGGGCGCGTGCCGAAGCCTTGCAAGACAGTATCGACAGCCTGCGTGAAATGTACGAGGTGCGAACGTGAGGCGCGCACAGGCGCTACTGGCCCTGTTGCTGCTGTTGGCACTGACGCAGCCCGCCAGCGCGCACCGTTTCGCGCCCTCGTTGCTGCAGGTGACGCAAATCGGCCCCGGCTTGTACAACCTGGTGTGGAAGACCCCGCTGCAGGCCACCAGCAACGTACCATTGCGGCCGCACTGGCCGGAATCCTGCGCGGTAGAGAATCCTTCGCCGCCCCAGGTGGAGGGTTCCGGTAAAGTCAGTGCCTTTCAACTGCGCTGCTCGGGCCTCGGAGACGATGGCCTGGTTGGCGATACCCTCGGGATCGAGGGGCTGGGCGCCAACCAGGCCTCCGCAATGGTGATGATAAGTCTGCTGGATGGGCGGCAGTACCAACAGGTATTGAATGCCGAGCAGCCGGATTTTGTGGTGCCCGAGGAATCCAGCGCCGGCGATGTGATGGGCGACTACACGGTGCTCGGCGCCGAGCATATCTGGGGTGGCATCGACCACCTGCTGTTTGTGTTCGGGCTGTTGCTGCTGGTGGGCGGCGGGGCGCGGCTGCTGTGGACTATCACGGCGTTCACCGTGGGGCACAGCATCACGCTGTCGCTGGTGACGCTGGGCTTTTTCGATTATCCGGTGGCACTGGTTGAGTTCAGTATCGCGGTGAGTATTTTTGTGTTGGCGGTGGAACTCACGCGCAGGGAACGCAACGACCTGCTGTGGCGCAACCCCTGGTGGCTCGCGGGTGGCTTCGGTTTGCTGCACGGCATGGGCTTTGCCGGCGCGCTTGCGGCAACCGGGCTGCCGCAGGATAACGTGCCCCTGGCGCTGCTGTTTTTCAATGTCGGCATAGAACTCGGCCAGATCGCGTTTATTCTGGTGATACTCGCGCTGTGGTACGCCGTGCGCAAACCGCTGGCGCCCTGGAAAGATCGGCTACTGCCCGTGCCGATCTATATCCTGGGCGCTCTGTCCGCCATGTGGTGTTTCGAGCGGGGTTTCGAAGCGCTGCTGGTTTGACGCGCCCCGCGCACTAGTCGGGGTTGCCCGGCCAGTCCTCGTAGACGATGAAGGGATGCAACGCCAGTTGTATGCCTTCCATGATGTAGTCTTCATTCTCCAGAATGTCACGCCTGCGCACGTAGCGCCCGGCACTGGAACGGGTGTCGATGGCTTCGGTGGCATCCATGCCGCCGCGGCTGATAAACAGGGGCTCGAGTTGCATGTCGTAAATGCTGATCTGGAGAGAGGCTACGGCAACCTGCATGTTCCAGTCGAAGTCGGCGCTCACCGAATTGCCCGGCCCCTGCAGGGAGGGCTTGCGCGTGACGCCGTCCCAGCGAGCCAGATGCTTGAGGCCACCGTTAAAGGCGCTTTGCAACTCCAGGATATCGGTGAAGACAAAGGCGTCGAGATCGGTCGAATCGACCATTTCGTCGCGCACGCTGTGCATGATTTGCGCGAAGGTCTTGCGGTTTACCCTGCCGGTGGTTGGGTCCACCGGGTTACCGTACACGCGCACCGCGGTGTTCCAGTGTTGCTCGAAGCTACGCTGTGGCAGCACCCTGAAGCCGTTGTCCTTGAGGTAGGCGGCCAATTTGGCGTCGATTCGCGGCGCTTCCTTATCCAGGTAATTGCGCGAAATGCCGCCGAGGTTAACGTGCGGTATCACCACCGTGCGAATGGTCTCTGCCTCCAGGCGCTCCTGGTCCAGTTGGTAGGGAAAGGTGGAGGGGTTGTATGAGGGTGTGCTCGAGCAGGCGGCCAACAGGAGCACTACTACGGCCAGAAAGTGAAATCGACGCATGCTGAATTCCGATCGTTTATAGTGGCGGGCATGGTAACAAAATCTACAGCGAGGCACAGCGGCCCGTGAGCAACGCACTCCACGTGCGCAGCACGGGCGCCGGGGAAGCGGTGCTTGTGCTGCATGGCCTGTTCGGCAGCGGCAACAATCTGGGTGCGCTGACGCGCAGCTTGCAGGCGGACTATGCCGTGCACGCACTCGACTTGCCCGGACACGGCCGCTCGAGCTGGCTCGAGCACTACAGCCTCGAGAACCTGGCGGCGCGCGTCTCCGGTTGGCTGGAGGAACGCCATTTGCCGGCGGTGCACGTGGTGGGGCATTCGCTCGGTGGCAAGGTGGCCATGCAGCTTGCGCTCACCCGGCCCGGCCAGGTTCGCTCTCTGGTCGTGGCGGATATGGCGCCGGTGGCTTACCCGGCCCAGCACGCTGCGGTGCTGGCCGCGCTGGAGGCGGTTGCTCTCGCCGAACCCGAGAGCCGGGATGACGCGTTGTATTGCCTGCGCGGCCACGTGGCCGAGGCAGCCACCCAGCAGTTTCTGCTCGCCAGTCTGTACCGTGACGAACAGGGCGTGTATCGCTGGCGCTTCGACTGGCAGGGCCTGGCGCGCGACTACGCGATGCTCAGCGAGGCGCCCACCTGCGCAGCAGCCTGGCCCGGCCCGGCGCTGTTCATCCGCGGCGGAAACTCCCACTATGTACCCGATGCTTACAGACCAGCCATATTCAGCCTGTTTCCCGCCGCACGTATCGACACGCTGGACGGCTGCGGACACTGGGTACATGTCGAGCAGCCGCAGCGCTTCAATGGCCGTGTCGCGCGGTTCCTGGCAGAGGCTGCGACAGACATTCAGGCGCCTTAGGCCGAAGCGATGCGCACAGAAACGACGGTAACATCAATGCAAAACTGGCGAAAAGGAGCTGCCCGAGGGTGTATCTGACAGTGGGAGAGCTTGTGGTAATGGCGCTACTGGGGGGCATCGCGCTTTATATTTACAGTGCCATCGGCGTGCGCGAGCTGGCGCTGCGCGCCGTGGGCGTCGCCAGTTCGCGCGATGATTTCCAGTGGCTGGATCAGGCGGTGCACATCCAGCGTGTGTCGCTGAGCCGCGACCAGAACGGGCGCTGGCGAGTGTGGCGGCAATACCGCTTTGATTACAGCTTCGACGGCGTACAGCGCAACCGGGGCCACGTGATAATGCTCGGCAGGCATGTGCAGGCGGTGGTAATAGCAGACGCGGAGCGCACGCTGCATTGATCGCCGCCGGCCGGCAAATGCAGCGCTAGACGAACTCGGCCAGCGCGCCCGCCATAACACTCAACGCCAGCGCGATCAGGATTACGCCGAAGCAGCGATCAATCAGCTGCGCGTTGGCGCGCAGTTTGCCAACGAACCCCGGGTGCGACACCAGCCCCGCCACCAGGCAGTACCACAACGCATCCGTGACCCCTACAGTTAATGCCATCAGCCCCTTGGCCGGTATGCCGAAGTCCGGCTGCAGAAACTGGCTGAACAGCGCCAGCATGAATACCGCGAGCTTGGGGTTGAGGAACGCCACCATAAAACCGTCCACAGCGGGATTGCCCGCGGCGGAGGAGGGCGCCTGTGTGTTCGGCTGCGCCGCGTTGCTGCCCAGTGCGCGAATGCCCAGGTACAAAAGGTACCCAGCGCCCGCCAGTTGCAAGGCGCGGAATACTGCCGGGGTGGTTGCGATCAGGCCCGCCAGCCCGGCAACGGTCAACAGGCCGTAAAGCCCCACTCCCACGCCGTGCGCCAAAGCTGCGCTGAACCCGCCGCTGCGCCCGTCGGCGAGCGTGCTCTTCAGAACCACGGCCAGGCTCGGCCCGGGTGACATCGCGCCCAGAAGACACACACCCAGCAGTGACAGCCAGTGCGAAAATTCCATAGCAAAAATTCCTGCTCATTGCGTTAAGGGGTCGTTGCACCAGGCGTAAACGCTGCGAAGCACGCAATGAATATTTTTACATGCGCGCCTGGCTTTGTCGCCGGCGAACCGCGCGCAGTGGTCAACCTCGGTTGCAAGGTGACGTGCGCTGACAATCTGTCGACTCGTGGCTTGATGTGGACTTTCACAGGGGTGGATGTAGCGGGGTGATTTGCCACAGCCGCCGGTGTTCTCTTTTCCACAGAAACTGTGGATAAACCGGTGGGTAAATTGTTCAGTGGGGGGTTAACGGCACGGCACATGGTGGTCGCATCGGATTGTTTAAAAAGTGACCAATCGCATATAGTCTATATAAAACAGTAAGATATAGTCGTTAGTTTAGAGATTGAATGTAGTTGAAAAGCTAACTATGTGAAACTTTCATGACTACCCACATGTGTGCATAACCTTCCGCCGCGTGCTACCAAGCGTAACTTTTGCCAGGGTAACGGAAACATCACGCGGTTGGTGCAACTCGCTGCCGACAGACCGCGATACGCGCGCACCTATACCCGTAGGCTCTGCGCAATCGTCAAGTGTTTTGTCTGATGTTACCGATCTATTACGTCGCGACTTATTCAGTCGCCGCGATAGATGCAACCACTGGTGCAGGTCTCGCGAATCTCCACCGCGCTCAGCATTGGCAGGGAGGGTTTGAGCCGGGTCCAGATCCAGCGCGCTATATTTTCGCTCGTGGGATTTTCCAGGCCGGCGATATCATTCAGGTAGTAATGATCAAGCTGGTCGTGCAGTGGCTTGAACGCCGACTTCACATCCGCGAAGTCCATCACCCAGCCGGATGGCTCCGTGGCCTCGCCACTCACGTACACCCGTACTCCAAAAGAGTGCCCGTGCAATCTCGCGCACTTGTGGCCCGGCGGAACGTTGGGCAGCAGGTGGGCCGCTTCGAAGTGAAACTCTTTGTAGATTTCCATGCGTCACGCTCTTGGATGTGCGGTGGGAGGACGTCTCTGAAGCTTTCGCGGCGCTGTGCGAGCGGCCTCCTGTGAGGCGTGGATTTTACTACTAAAATCAACGGCTTTTAAGGCGCGCGTTTTTTGCCGCAATTTGTGTGCATTTGTTTGACAGTAAAAGCAGAATCTCTATAATGCGCGTTCTCGGTTCGGGGGTGGTTAGCTCAGCTGGGAGAGCATCTGCCTTACAAGCAGAGGGTCGGCGG
>CAXBLB010000033.1:0-19300 GCA_963976655.1 uncultured Halieaceae bacterium | reverse complement strand
TTGTGTAACCTATCCGCCCGGAATAAAGTGGAACCTATCCGCCGATAAGCTCACATTGTCCATTCCCTTAGTCAGCATGTGATGCTACGGCCGTGTAGCGCTGGCGGCGCGGCATAGCAGGGTAGTTTCAGACCGCCATTCGCACTGCCATTCGCCCCGCCCTGGGTTAACCTTGCTGACGCCGTTCCAGAACTGCTCGGCACGCAATAGTTGCTCGAGGCGGCTCACTGCTGCGGAAAGCCTGTCTGGCAATTCCCTCCAGGCGGCCCCTGGTTCTCGCGGCTTTCCCTCGAACGCAGGGTAGAGGGAGGGCACGCCATAGCCGATCAGCTTGTCTCCGCGCGCGAAGAACAGATGCCTCACGCCTGGCGGTAAATCCCCCTGCAGTGAGCCATTGAGGGTCCAGGTGCCGCTAGGGGTTATTTTTGCTTTGTCGATGGTCAGAGCTGGCAGCGAGGGGCCCGGCGCAGGTGCTTCACCCGGTAAGTCCGTCACTCTGAGGGGGAACTGGGTCGTGGGAAAGGCCCGATAAAAGTCCCAGTTCCTTGCCCGCAGCTCCCCAACATGGTCATTGAACCGGGGCGGATCAAGGATGCCAAGGGTGCTGGTGGTGCGAAGGTCTCCGGAGGACTCGGGTGATACCCAGTAACGGATGGCCTCAACCTCGATCTCGGCTCTTGTGAAGTGCATGTCCTGCGCGCGCATGCTCGACATCCAATTTACCGTCAGCAGGGCCGTTACCAGCAAGTAGCAGCCAACCGCCGCGTATACAGCACCCCAGATCGCGTCCGCACGTGGTGTTACCCTCCCGGGTCGGCAACTGCAGGCCGCCAGCAAACAGGTCCAGTAGAAGATCGAGAGCGGCATGAAGCGCGGCGCGATCATCTGGTCGGGAAGCGCAAAGTTCGCCGGATTGCGACCCAGCGCAACGAGCAGCAACATACCGGCCACCAGCCAGCACCCGGTTACGAGTAGCTTGAACGTGCGAAACCTGGTCGCCTTCCACGCCGGCAGCGTCAACCAGCAGAGTATGCCCAGCCCCACTGCGCCCATGACGCCAGCGTAGAACGATGAGGGCGTCGCCAGCGGCGCCAGACTATGCACCCACACGCTGCCAACGAGGGAAAGAAGACCCTGCAGCATTACCAGCGGATCGGCAATGGAACCATCAGTCGCAAGAAATGATAAAGGCCGGCAATGGGGCAAGCTCAGGCGAAAGGCAATGAACAAACCCAGTCCGACCGCCAGCGTTGCCGCAATCCACTGCCACGGCTTCCGGTAGAAAAACAAGAGAACGGCGAGCGCGCCCCAGGCCGCCACACCGTAAGTGAAGCTGATCGTGCCGGCTGTGGCCAGCAGGGCCGGCAGCAACAGCAGGGCACCGGGTTTTTCATATCTATGAAGGATTGCATCGAGTGCAACCACAGCAGCGAAGCTAAACAGCAGGGCAAAATAAATATAAGTCCCCATTCCCCAGAACAATACCTGGTAGCACCCTAACCAAAGGGTCAAGGCCAGGGCGACCGAAAACCGGCTGAGGCGCACGAGGCGGCTGCCTGTTTCTCCTCTGCCTGTTGAGCGCGAGGACACGTAGCCGGCGATAATAGCCAGCAGGCTTGCCGAGAGAAGCGTCGACAGACCGCGAATAAACGGATCGAAATCTGTTGCCAGATACAGAAAACGTGTGAAAAATTTAGGCAGTATAACGACGTGGTTGTTTTGTTGGCAGAATACGGATGGCCAGAATCCCTTCTCTAAATAGAATCCCAGTTCCCCCCACTCATCCATCAACAGGGCGGGGTAGAAGACCTGTGGATACACCGCATACGTCAACAGGACACTGGCTGCGCTGAAAAACAGCGCTGCCAGCCAGAAGGCTGTAGCATGCTTGGACAATGGCTGGTTTCTCATTGCGATGTTATTGTCTCGTAATTCCCCGGGGGCACCGCAGGCGCGCTTCGTCTCGCGGCTCCTGCCGCGCGGCGCCTGGAATACCTCTTCTTCGGAAGGCTCTCGGCTGTCGCGTTCACCGTTTCAGTTCTGGCTATTCGCTTTGGTTCCAATGAGCATGACGGACGTGCCCAGCCAGGTTCTGGCAAACAGCGCTGTTTCGCATGCGCCGAGTGTCGCGAGTGCCTGATTCGCGAAAGCGCCGGGCGGTTTGAGCCCGTGCGTAAGAACCTGGCCGTCCGTGAAACGGCGTCCCCAGGTCGAGAGCATCAGTTTGCGCAGTGCGGCAACGGGTACGAGCGAGAGCCCCCAGTAGCCGCAGGCGTGCACGCGGATGCCGGCACTTTCCGCGAGTCTGGTCAGCGACTTCAGGGTATATCGCCGTAGATGCCCGACGACCACATCGTAACGGGAGAAGAGCATCTGGCTTGCGGGCACATTTATATGGACGAACCCATCCTTGCCGACGTAATGCGCGGCTGCCCGCAAAAAGTCAACATCGTCATCAATGTGTTCGAGTACGTCAAAAAGAAAAACATGTTGATAGGCGCTTTGCGCTTCTTCAGGCCCGTTGAATATGTCGAACTCGCGGTACCTGCCGCGCGTGACCACCTGGTGCTCGGCCGCGGCAGGGTGGTTGTCGCAGCCATCTACGGTCCACGAGGAAATTCCCTCCACCTGTCTGCGGAAGGTGCCAATTCCGCAGCCTATATCGAGGGCGCGCGTTTGTCCTTCGGCAGCGAGATTTATAGCGCACGTTTTTGCCATGGCCTGCCAGGCGCCGAGACGCCACTTCATCCAGAAATGTTCGGCGTCGCTGAGTCCGTACCATTCCGCGGGAAAGGCGTTTTCTGTACCGGGTGTACGGTGATCCATCGGGGCATGGGCTCCGCGTCAAGACGCTTCAATGATGTCGTTGGCGTCGGCAAAGTTGACTTGCTTCATGATGACAAAATGCGGCCGGCCTTTGACCTCGTCGTGGATGCGGGCGATGTATTCACCTATTACACCAAGAAATATCAGTTGCAGGCCGCCGAGGAAGAAGATGGAGGCGCCCAGCGTCGCGAAGCCGGCGAGCGGTTCGTCGGTAAGAAGGCGCCACACAACCAGTGACATACCGTATGCGAATGAGGAAAGCGAGACAACGATGCCTGTGACCGTTGCAAGTCGCAGCGGTAACTCGGTCATCGTGAAGATGCCGTCGAGCGCCAGCAACATGAGTTTTCTCAAAGTGTACTTCGAATATCCCGCCGCACGCTCTTTGCGGTCGTACTCAAGCTCGCTTTGCCGGAATCCGACCCATGAACGCAGGCCGCGGATGTAGCGGTGGCGTTCCGGAAGGCTATTGATCGTGTCTATCACTGTGCGGCGGGCGATGCAGAAATCACCGGAATCCAGGGGGATGTTGAGCCGGGTGAGCTTCGCTGCGATTCGGTAGTACGCCCAATACGCTACACGTTTCACCACGGAACCCTGGCGTGTCCGGCGAACCGCATACACCACGTCATTGCCTTTTTCGATTTCGCGCACGAGATCGGGAATGAGCTCGGGGGGATCTTGCAGGTCGCCGTCGATGATTGCCACGAGATCGCCCGTGGCATACTGCATTCCCGCCGTGAGCGCCATCTGATGTCCGAAGTTGCGGGACAGGAAAATCAGCTTCAGCCAGGCTCGGGTTGCCGCAGCGGATTCAAGCGCCGCGCGGGTTCCGTCGCTCGAGCCATCATCGACGATCAGGATTTCCGTTTGTGCCGGCAGGGCTGGGAGCACGCCTTCGAGACGTTCGATCAGGAGAGGCAGAACCTCCGCTTCATTGAATAGAGGAATGACGATCGAGAGACTTTGCGCCACGTGGTTTGCCTGAGGGGTCGGTAGATTTTGTTAGTCTAATTTCTAGCACTTTATACTACTGTCTGGGTGGTGGCAACGCGGGTCCGAATGCAACTCCGGGTGCTCGCAGGGAGGGGACCGGCTGTTGCGCCCAACGGGAGAATCACATGCAGCGGAGCAATGCGAGTTTCGCTTCCCATTCGAAAGCTGACGCCACGATTTTTTCGAGCGGGTAATCCCGGGTTGAAAAGCCGAGCGCCTGCTTCGCTCTGGATGCATCTGCAAAAAGTTCCGGTGGGTCGCCCTGTCGGCGTGCAACGAACTCTTTGGAAATTGGGTTCCCCACACACTGCTCGCACGCATTCATCACCTCCAGAACAGAATTGCCTTTTTCGGATCCCAGATTGAATGCTTCAAAAAGCCCCTGGTCCGGCATGGCCAGCAAGCGTTCCATCGCAGAAATATGTGCCAGTGAAATGGCCTCTACGTGAACATAATCGCGAATACAGGTGCCATCAGGCGTAGCGTAGTCGTTGCCGAATATCTTAACGGGCTCATTGCTGTTGCTGGATTTGAGAATATTTGGAATGAGATGGGTTTCCTCGTCGTGCCACTCACCCACTCTCAACTTTGCTTCCGCACCACAGGCGTTAAAATAGCGCAGCGCAATAGACTGCAGACCTTTCGCGGCAAGGCGCTGCAGCATTTTTTCGGCCATTAGTTTGGATTCGCCATAGGGTGAAATAGGCGCCTTGGCGCCTTCTTCGTTTACAGGTAATTGCTGCGGATGGCCATAGACTGCACAAGTGGAGGAGAAAACGAAGCGTCGGATGCCGGCTTCCATTAACGCTGAAACCAGGCTCTCTGTCTGCGTCACATTGTTCTCGATATAGACATCCCGCTTTTCGAAACTCTCGGATACAATAGCCTTCGCGGCAAAGTGCATAACGCAATCTATCTGGACTGTCGAACATATTCTTCCGACAAGATCCTGGTCTCCAGCCTTTCCTGGGAAGAACTCTTCACAATTTAGCAGCTCCCTGTGTCCCGTAGAGAGATCGTCCAGGACCCAGACCTTGTGGCCGCGGTCACGCAATAATACAGAGCACGTGCTGCCAATGTACCCGGCTCCGCCAACAACGAGAATGTTTGCCATATGCTTTTGTCGGTCCCGTGGTAAGTGGCAATCTGCTTATTCAAGGTACACCTGGTCATCTGATGCAGATAAATACCCAGTCACTTCAATGTCAGATTCTCCACTGATTCTCCTCCAGGCATCGCCATCCTGTCTATATGACGCGGGTCAAACCCGGGTCGCTTTTTCTGGAATGTGAGCGATATCAAATTTCCCGGGCTCGCGCACTCTTTGCGAATTCCAGTACATGCGTAGCCAGGGGCCGGGCAAGCCTTCGGGCTGATTGACAGGGTACTACGTTGCGATATGATGCCGTCAGTTACAGGCAAGTTCTGCTCATCCAGGCTAGAGATCATCTCGTATCAGCGGTCGGAGTGTCCGGTCTGCGCCCTGCTCCCGGATTGTTCTGACCGCACTTCTCAGAAGCCACGACAGGGATATCCGGGATGCTGGATCAGATAATTCCGCTGGGGCGTTTCGCATGAGGGCAATTCTTCACATAGGTATCGAGAAAACCGGTACGACTTCAATACAGAGGTACCTGTACAAGAATCGCCACAAACTGGGCAGCGCTGGCTACCACGTTCTGCAAAGCTGCGGTAAATATGAGAGTCGAGCGCTGCCTGCCGCTTGCATTGCCGATCGCAGGCATGACGATTATCTGTTATCCATCGGCGTCAAAACCGCGGAAGATCGGCAGGCACATCGCGAAGCGGTGATCCAGCGTATAGCTCACGAGATGTCGGAGCTGCCTGCCACTATTCATACCGTCCTGATCTCCAGTGAGCACTTCCACTCCCGTATTCGAACTGAAGAAGAGATGGACAACGTTCACCAGTTGCTGTCACGGTTTTTTACCGACTTTAAAATAATCTGTTACCTGCGCGAGCAGGTCTCAACCTGTTGCTCACTGTATTCGACAGGTCTCAAAGAGAATAGGACACAATCCCTCTCTGAATTTATAGAGCGGTGCACTCCGCGCAATAGCTACTTCAATTACTACGACATGCTGGCAATCTGGGAGAGGCGCTTTGGTGCAGAGGCACTGGATGTAAGACTGTTTTCCCGCAATCAGTTTCTCAATGGAGATCTGCTGGACGATTTCACGCAGCGAGTTGATCCTCGTCTTGTGGGGTCACTAAAAACGCGAATCCAGGTAGAAAATGAGTCCTTGACCCCGATGGGCCAGGCGCTTTTACGCGCGATCAACCTGACCTTTCCCGACGATGCGTCAAACCCCGACGCTGGCGAGACGCGGGGAAAATACATGAAGATCATCACTGATGCCTTCAAGGGGGCAGGGCGGTTCCCGCCACCGGAGACCTGTCAGGAACTGTTTGAATCATTCATCGACAGTAATGAACAGCTCCGACAGAAGTATTTCCCCGAGCTGGAAACCCTGTTCCTGCCTCCAGTCGTGGCTCCGCAACAAGTAGAAGCGCCCGAAGACTCTCTTGTTGTCAGTAGTCTCTATTCCCTGCTCGATCTGTTGAAAAAGGATCTCGGCGGAGCCGTACAGGCTCGCGACATTCTGTGTTTTTGTGGAATGGCGGCAACTTGTATTGATGACCTCTATAAGATCGGGGAAGAGTCATCGGATGCGGCATCGGGCGGCGTAGTACTCAATCACGCGCTCGCACGGATGCTGTGCGATTCGGCTATCATGCTCGAGCAGGTGGATGTCGCACAGGCAGTTCCGCTTATGGAGCTTGCCGGGAAAATAGATCCATCGATACGCCAGGTGGGGCAGCGGCTGGAGAAATACCGGGAGCAGCTTCAACAAGAGCCCAGACAGCGATTTATGATTGCCTTCAGCGCCGGACACCCGCCGGAAGATCCAGAGGAGCTGAAAGCGCTAACAAAGAAAATGTCCCGCTGGCAACAGCAGCTCTCCATTCCACCGCAAACCCCCATGCCGCCAACTTCCAGAACCCTGCTGGTACGATCCGATGGCACGGTAGCCAATGAGGGCGAAGACTCGGTTGCGCTCTATAGAATAATTGAGGCGGATTCCATGGCGGATGCCCTGGAGGCCGCGAAGAAGTGCCCGATGCTGGAGTTTGGTGGCAATGTTCGGGTGACGCGACTGGTTCCACTGAAGAAAAAATGACACATCACTACGCGGTTGTGCATCACTGCCATTGTCGAAGTTAATCGATGGAATAGAGGCATCGGGCCAGTCATACCAATACCGCTCAGGGCGCTGGACACAGAGTGTCGCTAAAATCCTCTACGGTCCACGCGGTATCAGACTGGAGCAGGGTATTGAGCACCACCGGCGGACCGATGGTCCCCGTGGGCGCTGTGGCGAACGGGTCGCCTATTACCGTGGGGACGGTGACGTCCGCAATGTCCAGGCGCCCGGGTACTGTGAGGCTGTCCACTTCGACGCCATCAATGTACAGCCACAGGTCCATGGAATCCGGTGGCGAAAACACCAGTGCCTTGAGAGCGAACCGACCGGTTAGCACTACCTCGTGGCAATCGCCGGCGGCGCTAACGTCACCGGACAATATAGCGGGGCCTATCTGCACAGTGATGGTGTCGCCGCTGCGATCCATGGACCAAATGCCCGCCTGGTCCACCAGGGGCCCGCTATAATCGTCGGGAATGCCCAGGCCAAACGTATAGAGTGTGTGTCCGGGGGTGCGCAGGAAGTCCTCTCCGGTGAGTACACCGCCGCCGAATGCGTCCGGTGTGAATGTGGTGTCGACGGTGTGCACGTCCTGCAGCCAGGCCTGGTAGTTAGCCAGCATCGGGTCGACAATCGCCGGGGGAATCGGGTCCACCACCTGCCAACCACCCGGGTCCAGGATCAGGTCGAATAATACCGGGTTGCCCAACACGCCGAAAATAGACGGCTGGTAGTAGCGGTAGTTGCCGTCGGCGCTGAGCAGGCTGTAGTTGACGAAGCTCAGAGTCCGATATGACTCGCGTTGTGGCGCGGGCTGGCCGGTGGCGATGCTGGGGTAGTAATCCACGCCATCCAGCCCGTCCGGCGGGGTGATTCCGGCTGCGGCCAGCAGTGTGGGGTACAGGTCGTAGATGTTGATCGTGTCCTCAAAGACCTGGCCGTTGACCGTCGGGTCCGGCCAGCGGATGATCAGCGGCGTGCGCAGGCCGCCTTCCAGAACCGTGTTTTTCCACCCGAAATAGGGCGCATTGTTGTCCATGGCGCTGTTGGTGCCGCCGTTGTCGCTGACGATGACGACGATGGTCTCGTCCAGGGCATCCAGGTTCTGCAGCAGCGTGAATACCTCGCCGATGTTACTGTCGAGCTGGTTCACCAGCGCCCGGTAGCGACCTTCTTCGGTATCGGGGTAGAGGGCGGCGAAGTCCGCGGCCGGCTGGATCGGTGCATGGGGCGCATAAAACCAGAGATTGAGGAACCAGGGAGTACCTTGTGCATCAAGATCGGTGATGACATCGACCGCCCTGTCGGTGAGAATTTCCTCGAGGTGGCCGGGGTAGAAGGCGCCGGGCTCGTTCGTGCCCTGCAGCCAGGGGTTCTCGTAGCGTGTGGGGCCGGGAACCAGTTTGCCATCAGCCATATTACCTGACAGGTATCCCTGGGTCAGGAAGCCGAACCAGTGGTCGAAGCCCTGGTAGTCGGGCCACGCGGTGCGCTCCTCGTCACCGATATGCCACTTGCCGATATGCCAGGTGGTGTAGTCCTCCTGCTGCAATCGCTCCGCCAGGGTGGTGAGTTGGGGCGAGATGCCCCGGGCAGTGGCCGAAAAGCCGAGGCGTTCCGGCACCATGCCGGTGAGCAGTGACGCCCGGGCCGGCGAACACACCGGCGAGGCGTAGTGCCGGGTAAAGCGCACGCCCTGCTGGGCGATGCTGTCCATGTTCGGCGTGTCGATGGCGGTGTTGCCGTTGTTGATGGCGAGATCGTTGAAGCCCATGTCATCGACCATAATGAGCAGGATGTTCGGCTTGTTCTGGGGGTTGGTGTCGTGGCGGTCGACGATGCCGTCGCCATCGCTGTCGATATCCACCTCGTCCGGCGCCCCATAGTCACTGTCGTGACTGTCAAGGACGCCGCCGGCCAGCGCCTTGATGTCGGTGATATACCCCGGGTCGAAGCTATAGCCGGCGAGGTCGATATCATAGATAGCGGCAAACCAGACCAGTTCTCCGGCAGCGAGGAGCACGTCGCCCGGGCTGCCCTGGACGTCGCTGAACAGCGCCGTGGCCGGGCTGCCGACAAGCGCAGACACGTCGGGTAGATTCGAATCAGCGTAGAGATTGTACAGGTCCACCGCCGCGCGCCCGGCGGGTACGTCGTAAAAATCGACCCCGGGGAACTTGGCACGCAACTGGTCGATCAATAGGTGCACCGCGGCATGCATGGCCTCGTAATCCGCTTCGAACTGAGCGGCGCTAACGCCGGCGGGATCGTCACCCCACGGTACCGAGATGAAAAATCGCGTATCGGGGTTTTGTGCCAGTGCGTAGTTCACCCACCGCTGGTAGTCGAAAAACGCGGGGGAGGCCGGGGAATAGGTCATGCCGAACAACTCGATATCACCCGCGTCCAGCACCGCCTGGATCTCGGCGCGCGTAACTTCGTTTATCCATAACGGCCCCGGGGCGCCCGCATCGCCGGCGGCGGAAATAGTCGTGGTGGCATGCTCTGGAAAGCCCTCGGTGGCGGCGTGTCCGCCCAGGCCCGCGCCGAAGGGATTGCTGAAGTTGTTGCCGATGAACAGTGAGTTAAAGCCCGTGTTCACGTTGGGACGAAATACTGCCTGTAAGGGCGGCAGTACGAAGCCCTCGACGGCCTCTACAACGTCGATGCTGAACGAGAAACCACACTGGTTGTCGATATTTGCCTTGCAGTAGTTGCCCCAACGGCGGAAGTGGAAGCCCGCGCGCGGAACCGCCGTATAGACTTCCTCGTAGGCTTCGTTCTCCACTGTGTTGTCGACGCAGTTGGGCAGGCCCGCCAGGTAGTCCTCCAGGCTACAGTCCCGCATGCCGCTCTGGGAGAGGATGTCGCCTTCGCCACCGTGTATCTCCAGAGGCTGTTTGCAGGCGCCCAGCAGGATAATGGCGGTGAGCAGTAGCAACCGCCGCAAAGAGGTCATGGGCTGGTTGCTGCAACGCTGTGCCCGGCGGAGATGGCGCTGCCCGCCGCGTCGGTTATATGGAAATACTTGGTAACATCTGTATAGGAGATGTATCTGGCATCGGCATTCATGTTGTTTTTTGTTGCCTCAGGTTGCGCTGTGCCCGCCATTCAGGCCGCGTGAGGGACCACATCTGAAGGGGCAGGCAAAATTGGTGCCATGCTTTGGAAATCAAGCACTTACCAGGAGCGGGTCGCCCGTTCGGGGGCTTAACGTAAAAATTTCCGACTCGCAGAACCAATAGCCTCTGCGATGCGCAGAGTACAGAAAGAGTGTAAAAAGACAGTCTCACGGTGTCCTTCTACCGCACGGGCACATAGAACCCATAGAATAGGTTGAAAGTGTCAACCAGGCCCGGGAAGTCCAGATAGCCATCCATGCTGATAGCCAGAAGAACCAGATCCAACGCGCGAGTGCTGAACCGAAGGGCAAATACACAATGAAACTATTGCGCGCTTGCGTGGTTTGCGTACTGGCTCTCGTCACAGCCGCCTGTACCGTGAGTACGATGCCGCCCCCAGAAGTGAACTCCACGCCCGAGCGGGCGCTACCCCGGGTTGGCGAGCCAGCGCTGCCCCGGGTAGGCATGTGGCTGCACCCCGATATTGAACTCGATGAGTGGATATGTAGCTTCGAAACCGAGCCGGTGAGCTATACCCATACAGAGATACGGCCAAGTAGCTGGCGGCGTGTGGCAGCCCATTCTTCGGTTGTCGTGCTGAACAACTACATTTTTGCGAAACCCTTGCCCTGGAAGGTATTCGCAGACACGCGTTCCTACGAAGACTATGTGGCGGCGTTTGAGTCGTTTTCGCCCCAGAGCCCGGAGGGTAGCTGGTATCGCCGGTTGAACGAGCATGTGCTTGCACCGCTGGCCGGCCTGACACACAGTGACAATCCGATCTCCCGCAAGCTCATCTATATTTACGCGCATATGTTCGGCTACGACCCGGAGTATGCGAGGAACCTCGGACTCACACCGATCGAAGCTACGGTCTACGCGTGGCCTCCCAGGAGTCTTGACGGTACCTGGCCCGATTCCTTTTTATATGAGGAGGAGGGGATTCGGCGACCGAGCTTCAAAATGCCCGCAACCCAGGCGGGCATGGCGAACGCCGTATACTTTTTTCTTAAACACTTCGAGAGTCTGGGGGCTGAGATCCACCTGAGCCCCTGGCGCGAGGTCAATGGTTACGCCGGGCCGGGTCGATGCCCGAATGCCGGGGCGGAATGTGGGCTGGATAGCTGGAGAGACCTTCTCGACACCTACCAGGCAATCCTTGAGCGTGTCGGCGCCGGTCAATTCGACCCTGCCCGCATCGCGGTGTACCCCTCTTTCCAGCTTGAGTCTTTCATAGGCGAAATGAATCGCTGTGTGAGCACAAGCATCGTCGATCAAATCAAGCTGTTCTACGCGCATAATGCGGCGAGCGGCGTGCCCTTTGCGATCGGCCTGAGCACCTATCCTTCCAGCGAGGCTGAAGGGCTCGCCAGATACCAGAGCAAGCTGCGCCATTTACTGGATAATCTGGACAGCAACACGCTGCTCGCCTGCGATGCTGACGGTGACGGGCTCGCGTCGCCGGGTGAAGGCATTGTCGCCAGGAAACTGGCTTTTAAAGTACGCCTGCCGCGCACGACTCCCGTCACGATAGGAGAAACGAGCCGTCCGTCGTGGCTTAGTTACCAGAACCTCGATAAAGAATCGGTTATTGAAAACGAAAAACTGGGCGCGACCATGGCGTTGACCCATCTTGGATATCGCTACTCTGCAAAGGATGGTTCACCTGCCTATCCGTTGGAATTTGTGGCCTTCGTGAGTGGTCCCAACTGGGCGTTTCCTGCGTCTTTTCAAGATGCTCCGCCCGCGTGGGTTTCCATGGCTTCCGGACTTGCCCGCTCCTGGTTCTCACCCCAGCAGCCATTTGCGGGAGAGCTCGTACTCAATGGCGTGCTGGATCCGGACGGCGACTGGGACAATGACGGTGTGCCCGACATCACGTTTCGTGACGCTGCAATTGGCGCTCGCATCGGGGAACAGCGTGACGCCGCCTCCGTCGCTCACACTGCTGCAAGCGGACAGGGCGCACAAGGCACAGCGCCGAGCTTGGAAATAGGCGATATGGTATTTGAGGCTGACAACTGCCCCTACCTGGCGAATCCCTCCCAGGAGGACGCCGATGGCGACGGCATTGGCGATGCATGCGATAACTGCCTGAACGTTGCGAATTACTCCCAGCAAGACTGGGATCAGGACGGCTTCGGCAACGCCTGCGATCCCGATCTAAACAATGACGGGCTGATTCAGGAAGCGGTGGATCTCGCTGTCGTGAAGCAGTGTCAGGGCGCGGCGATTGACTGTCTCGCTGACCTAAGTTTCCCCGACCTGCCTCCGGGGCAGGGCCAGCCGGACCTGAATGGCAAGGTAGTACTGATTGCCGACCTGGATGCAGACGGTGATGTGGATGCAGCGGACGAGTACGCGTGGCATGTGCTCGCGGTGAATGCACACCTGCGTGAAAGCGGCTTTGCATGCGCTGGCACGACTCCCTGTCCAGACCCCTCTGTAGTAATGCTGCGTGACGGCAGCTTCGCAACGATTCCGGGTCCCGAGCGGCCGCCACGAACCTGTAGCCCCTGACAGGCAATCGCGCTATGCGCGATGTCACTGATTTCGGCCCCCATGACACCCTTAAGCGCCTGAAATGTCGACCCGTTCGCACTGCTGGTGCTGCTGGTAGACACCGCGAGTTGCTCCGGCTACGATGTGGTCGCCGTCCTGAGAGTCTCCCGCCAGCGGGCGGTGAGCGCTGCGCGGAGCTGGTCGCGGCCCGCCTGAGTATCAGTGGGTAGCATCGAAATAATTACAAAGCCGCCGACGCGCGGCCGCTATTGAGGGAAGCTAGATGATTGCACTATGGGGCAAGGTGATTCGGCCTTTGGTGGAAGCTGTTGGAGGAACCAGGATACTCGAGATCGGCGCCGAGTACGGCGTCAGCACCGGGGCGCTGTTGAACTATGTGCGGCAGGTGGATGGCCACCTGCATTGTATCGATCCGGTGCCTGGGTTCGACGTCGATGAGTTCGTGGCGCAGCACGGGGGCCTGTTGAGTTTTTATGCGGATTTGAGCCTGAACGCGATCCCGCAGATTCCCGAAGTGGACGTGGCGCTGGTCGACGGCGATCACAACTGGTACACCGTTTACAATGAGCTGAAACTGATCGAGGCGAGCCACGGCCACGATCCTGACAAACTGCCTCTTATTTTTGTTCACGACATCGGCTGGCCTTACGGCCGTCGTGATCTCTACTACGATCCCTCCACCATCCCCGAAGAGTTCCAGCAGCCCTACGCCCGGCGTGGTATGGGGCCGGCCAAGAAGGAGCTGTTGCCCGAGGGTGGACTCAATGTCGACCTTTGTAACGCTATCATGGAAGGCGGTGAGCGCAACGGTGTGCTCACCGGGGTCGAAGACTACATCAAGGAATCAAAACTGGAGCTCGAGTTTCTTAACCTGCCGCTTTATTTCGGGCTTGGGGTGATTGTCAGCAAGTCGCGTATCCGTTCCAACCCGGCGCTGGCTGCAGAGGTGGAGAAGCTCCACGAGCTTCTCAAGGGTGAGAAGCTCATTACCATTACAGAGAAGCTGAGGATGGGCCTCGCGGTGGGTCTCCAGAAACTGGAGGGGAAACTGGAAGAAAGCCAGGCCCGGGTGCAGGAACTGGAGCGTGAACTTGCCCAACTGCGGGGGGGGTGAGTAACCAGTATGGATTTGTCAGTAATTGTCGTTGTGTATGACATGGCCAGAGAGATACCCCGCACGCTGCAGGGCCTGGCACGAAGTTACCAGGAGAACTGTGAGGACCTGTCGTACGAAGTTCTGGTAATCGATAACGGTTCACCGAACCCGGTAGACGAGAGCGTAATTACCGCGGCAGGGCCGGAGTTCAAGTATCACCGGCTGGAAAATCCGCCTCCATCGCCTGCCTACGCGCTCAACTATGGCGCGGAACATGCCCGTGGCGACACTCTCGGTTTTATGGTTGACGGCGCACACCTGCTCACGCCGGGTGTGTTCTACAAGGCCCTGGGCGCCCGCAAGGCCCTGACCAATGCCGTTGTCATGGTGCGCTATTTCTATACGGGCCCGGGACAGCAGAACGAAACCATCCAGCAGGGGTATGACAAGGCGCGCGAGGACGAATTATTGCGCAAGATCGACTGGCCGAATAATGGCTATCGTCTGTTTGAGGTGGGCAGCCCACTTGTTTACAAACATTTTCCCGTCGTAACCTGGTTCTACAAGCCCCTGGAAAGCAATTGCCTGTTCATGAGCGCCCAGCATTTCAAAGACATCGGGGGCGTGGATGAGCGATTCGATATCCCCGGCGGTGGCTTTATGAACCTGGACCTGTTCAAGCGGGCCTGTGACAGCGGTAACGCAACGCCGGTGATGTTGATCGGCGAGGGTAGCTTTCATCAGTTGCACGGCGGCACCACCACCAATATCTCCCCCGAGAAGCAGGACCAACTGGTGGAAACCTACAAGGAGCAATACCGGGAAATCTGCGGCGAGGATTTGACTGGCGTAACCCGGGAATTGTTTTACTTCGGACACATGCCCACGCCTGCATCCAAAATTCACAGAGGGTCAGGAGCGAAGGCTGGCGGCCAGTGAAATCGATCAGGCACTGGCTGTCGGGGAAGGAACAGGGTGGCCCGATAGCGCTTTCAATCGTACTGGTGGTGTACAACATGCAGCGCGCGGCGCCGCGCACCATACGATCCCTGCTGGCACCGTATCAGACGGGTATTGACAGCGACAGTTACGAAATCATTGTGGTGGAGAACGGTTCCACCGAACCGTTGGACAAGGCCGCCATCGAGGCTTTGTCGCCCAATGTGCACTACCACTACCTGCAGGATCCGCCGCCTTCACCGGCCTATGCCATCAATTACGCGGTAGCGTTGGCCCGGGGTGAGATTCTCGCCATTATGATCGATGGGGCGCACATGGTAACCCCGGCCTTGTTGCGCTGGTGCCTGATTCCTTTCGCCTACGAGCCGAACCCGATCGTGACGGCTCCGCGCTTCTTTCTCGGCACCGAATCCCAGGTGGAGTCAGTGCACAAGGGTTATAACGAGCAACAGGAGGACGCGCTTCTCGACAGTATCGGGTGGCCGAAAGACGGCTATCGCCTGTTCGAGATCGGCGTGCCCTACCGTTACGAATTCGCGCATGGCGTGCCCAAGATGTTCTGGTTCGTGAGGCAGTTTGAGAGCAACTGTCTGTTCGTGCGGAAGGATTCCTTCCGGGCGATAGGTGGTTGCGATGAGCGCTTCGATATTCCGGGCGGCGGCTGCCTGATGCCGGATCTTTACAAGGAGCTGTGCGAGATGGCCGATGCCAATATCGTGCAGGTTATGGGGGAGGCGAGCTTCCACCAGGTGCACGGGGGCATTTCCACCAGTTCCACCCGGGACGAGCAGAAGGCACAGTGGGCTGTTTACACACAGCAGTACGAACAGATCAGGGGCAAGCCCTTTGAGGTCTCCCAGAAGCCTCAGCAGTTCATCGGCCACATGCCCAACAAGTTTGCCAAAAAGTTGATGCTGACGGGCTAGAGCGTTCATGTATCCCGAAACCTGGTGCGTAAAGCAAACCAGCTACGAGCGCTGGATCAGCCGCAGGGACCAAAGCCTGGCGACAGAGCCGGAGGTTGTCGAGGGGCCCCTGGTATCTGTGGTGATGCCGGTGTACAACACCGATCTGCAATTTCTCGCGAGCGCGATCGAATCGGTGCGTGCGCAGAAGTACCGCAAATGGCAACTGTGTATTGCCGACGATGCCTCTCCCGAGCCGGATGTCGCCGCCATGCTGCGGCACTTCGAGGCGCTCGACGAGCGGATACGCGTTACCTTTCTCGAAAGCAATGCCGGGATCGCGGGGGCCAGCAACAGGGCGGCCGGGCTCGCCGATGGCGACTTCATTGCACTCATGGACCACGACGATGTGCTGCACCCAGAGGCGCTGAACGTTGTGGTGCGAGAGCTGGCGGCAGCCCCGCAGACGAAGTTCCTGTATACCGACTCCGATCACCTGGATACCAACGGGCGTCGCTGTAGTCCTTTCTTCAAGCCCGGCTATGACTATTCCCGTTTCCTGGGTCAGAATTACCTCAATCATCTGACGGTAATCAGGCGCGACCTTCTGGAGGCGTGCGACGGCTGGAAGACGGGTTATGAGGGTAGCCAGGATTACGATCTCTACCTGCGGATCGTTGAAAAAATCAGTGACAGGGAAATCCTGCACGTTCCCGAAGTACTCTACCACTGGCGCGATGTGCCGAACTCGGTGGCGAGATCCAATCTCGGCAAGGCCGTGCAGGCCGCGCGCCTGGCAATCAGGCACCACTTCGAGCGCGCGGGAATAGATGCGCTGGTGAAGGGCTGTCGGCAAGCGATCATTTACAACCGTATCGAATGGCCGCTGCCAACGGCCGATATTCAGCTGCTTGTCTACGGCGAGTTCGAGGACGACCTCGAGGAGGCGCGATCGGCCCTGTCCGGCGCCGGCGAACATCTGTCCTTGAACATCACGCCAATCGTGGGCACGGGCAGCCAGCCCGAGTTGATCGCTGCCATCAATGAAATCGTGTCTACTTCCAGCAGCGACTTTCTCTGTCTAATGGATGCCCGCCTGCGGCCCGTAAACGATGACTGGCTGCAGCGGCTGACACCGATAGCGGCTCGGGCGGAAGTGGGCGTTGTCACCGGAAAGCTGCTGGAAAGTGACGGGCGTCTGGTGTGCGGGCCTGAACATCAGGCGCAGAGTGACCCGGTAGCCGAGCCGCCCCTGTGGCTGGAACGCGAGGACAGCAAGGGTTACATCGCCAGTCTCTGCCTGGACCAGGAGGTGCGCGCTGCGCCGCCAGCTCTGTTGATCGCGAAGACTTCACTGCTCAGGCAACTCCAGGGGCTGCCCACTCACTGTGATGACCTCGATGCCGCGGTACGGCTTCTTTGCCGGCGTATTACCGAGCTGGGGCACTCGATCATCTGGTCGCCCCATGTGCTGTTCCGGTATGTTGATGACGAGGAACTGTCACCGTCGGGCGGCCCCACGGATGACGTTTCGGGCTACGGAGCCTCCATTCCGGCGCGGCTGGCGGCCAACGCGAACAGCGGCCAGCTTGAGTGGGAAGTGGTGTGGAAAGAGGGCGCCGAGTAGTGGTTAGCCGTGAAAGTGCCATTCCTCGAATTCAAGCGTCGCCTCGAGAATTCTGTCGCACAGAGCGGGGTTGAGCGCCTGCCGGTACGGGCACAGATAATCCTGTGATACGGTATTGCCCTCTACGAAGTGTTCAGACTCGAACGTCATGTAATCGGTGCTGAACTCAAAACCGAAAAAGCTGAATATTTTCCCGAGGTGGGTTTCCGGTTCCAGGCACAGTGGTTCAAAGCGGTTCAGCAGAATCCTGTCTCCATGCGCCGCCAGGGCGTCCCGGTAGCCCCGCGCATAACTCAGGAAGCGGTTCTCGCAATAGGCGAAGTTTTCTTCAATCCATTCATTCGGGCTGTCGCGATGGCCCGACCAGTTGGCCCACGACAGCATCAGAGACCTCGGATCGCGCACGTTTACCACGCATGGAATACCGGGAACCTTGGCGAGTACGTCGGCCAGATGCAGCATGTAAATCGGCGTTTTATCGAACAGGTAGACAGATTTGTCGGTGATGAGCGGTGATATCTGGCGCGCTCTGCGGTAAAACTCTCCCCATTCGTCGGTGTCGCAGATTTGCTGGAGTTGCTCGTCAGAGAGCTTCCACGTTTGTTTGAAGAACGCGCAATAGGGCTGCTTGCGGCGAAAGTGACGGGGGCTGTCAGCCAGCAGCACGCCGACCTCGTGCCCTGAATCCAGTTGCGGGTGGCGACGCAGAATTTCGTTAATCAGCGTTGTGCCCGATTTTTCGTAGCCACAAACAATTGCCCGCAAAGGTTCGAGCGATGTGGTTGGTTGCAAGAGTCTTCTCCTTCCTGCCGGTGTGTATACGTCGATGGATCCTTGTTAGCTTGGGTGCCGGTGCCCAAAGGGGCCGAATTCCTGATCAGTACTCTACCATCTGGCTGTCGGCGGCGAGTATCGCGCGGACATCCAGCCCCGTAACATCCGGGGGGAACTTGCCACGCTCAAAGACGACGAAGTTGCGGTGACACTTCACTGACGAGATGATACCTGGATGCGCCATCGACACGTTCAGCAACTCGTGCACCAGCCGGTGCAGTGGCGGTTCTTCGCCGTGTGGCTCCCGGCCGTGCTGGGGCATCTTCACGTGTACACCCCAGTCCTCCAGGAAGTACAGTCCGCCCTGCCTCAATTGGGGAAACAGCACTTCGAAAGTCGCCAGTGAAGGGGTATACAGGTGCGAGGCGTCATCAATCACGACATCGAGCGGAGCCTTGCCGAATCTGGCGTCCAGTATCTCGCGCAGCCGCGTTTTGTCGGCCTGGTCGGTATTGTAATGGGTAGTGAGGCGGTCAGTTAGCCCCTGCTGCTCGATATAGGCCGTCAACTGGTCGGCGGAGGAAGCGAGCTCAATACAGCAGAGCTTCTCCGGTTTCAGCAGATTCCAGAAAAAAACCGCCGAGCCGCCGTGCTTGATGCCGACTTCAACGACATTGCGTGCATCCATATTCTCCAGGCAATGCACATAGTCGTGAACGAAGGACGGATTCTTGAAGATACTGATGACTTCGGCGCTGGATTCCTCTATCTCAAACCCGTGCGTCAGTCGTAGCCGCACTCCCTCGCACTGGATTGTGAGTTTGTCGAGCCAGAGCATCTGACTGTCGCGGCCCAGTTTTTCCGGATAGTTGTTCTTAGGTTGCTTCATGGTTGTTTCCTGATAAAACCCGTACCGCCTGTCTGTCGGCAATCACGTGCAAGAGAGGCGAAGTTTTGAGTCTCTACTATGCCGCCGCCAGACTGCCCATGCTTATAGTCAGATTGCCAGCAGTCAAACACCAGACGGCGCCGCCATTCTACCCCCAAAAGGTCGCCATGCAACGGACCGGGATCAATATCCTCCGGGACTTTTTTGAGCACGTTGTTCAGGAAATCCTGCGGCCTCTATTATCGGCGCTGTTTACATAATTAGCTATGTCTGGCTATCCGGCAACACCACCAATTGTAGCCAAGCTACCCATGAAAAGTAGACATCTCATTACCAGCTAACGAGGTGTTTAACG
>CAXBLB010000032.1:0-20448 GCA_963976655.1 uncultured Halieaceae bacterium | reverse complement strand
CTTTGATCGGTGTGGGCACCACCGGAGAGTTCAGCCTGGCGAGCATCCTCACAGCTACGGCCGGCGCCTTTGTGCTGCTGTTTATCTACCGGCTGATAAAAAAATAACGCAAATCGATGAGCTCAGGGTCATTGCCGTACACCGGTTCGCTAGCCACCGGCACAGGCTTCATTGATCGAGCGGGCGAGTTTTTCGACCAGTTCATCAATCTGTTCGGTGTTGATGATGAGCGGTGGGCAAAGCGCCAGTGCGCACCCCGCCACATTGCGCACGATCAGCCCGTTCTCTTGGCAGCGCAGCGTGGCGCGTTTGCCAAGATCCACATCGGGTGCGTGCGTGCTCTTGTCCTGCACCAGTTCCACCGCGGCGATCAGGCCCGCGCCGCGCACTTCGCCAACGCGCTCATGTTCAGAGAGTGGCGCGAGCTTGCTCTGTAGATAATTGCCCATTTCCGCGGCGTGCGCATACAGGCCGTCGCGCTCATAGATTTCCAGGGTTTTCAGCGCTGCCGCGCAGGCCACCGGGTGGCCTGAGTAGGTATAGCCGTGGCCGAAAATGCCCACCTCCGCGCTCGGTTCCACCAGCGGCGCGTACAGGTCGCCGCGTATCACCGAGGCGCTGATCGGATAGTAGGCCGAGGAAAGCTGTTTGGCGAAGCTCATCATCGCGGGCTTCTGGATGTTGACGGTCTCGCAGCCGAAGCGGTTGCCGGTACGACCAAAGCCGGTGATCACCTCGTCGGCCCAGAACAGAATGTCGTGTGCGTCGAGGATCGGCTGAATGGCTTCGTAGTAACCGGCGGGCGGAACAATCACGCCGCTGGCGCCGGTAATCGGTTCCGCAATGAAGGCGGCGATGGTGTCGGGCCCCTCGCGCTGAATGAGCGCCTCCAGGTTGCGCGCGAGGCGGGCGACGAAATCCGCCTCGCTCTCGCCCGACTCGGCGCCACGGTAGTAGTGCGGATGGTCTGTGCGCAGAATGCCCAGGGCTTCCAGCGGTGCGTCGAAGTGGGTGAGGTTGGCGGGCAGACTGGTGAGAGACCCCGCGGCCACCGTCACACCATGATAGGCCCGTTCACGCGTGATGATTTTGCGCTTCTCCGGTTTGCCGATGGCGTTGAAATAGTAGCGCAGCAGCTTGATGTGGGTGTCGTTGGCGTCCGACCCGGAATTGCCGAAGAACACCATGGCGTCGTCCACCGGCACCATCGCGGAAAGGGCGTCTGCCAGCGCCATGCCCGGCGGGTGTGTCTTGCCACCGAACATGTGTGTGTAGGAGAGCTGACCGAGTTGCGCGCTGATGCAGTCGATCAGTTCGCGGTTGCCGTAACCGAGGCCGGTACACCAGAGACCTGCCATGCCTTCAAGATACTGCTTGCCGTGATTGTCGTACACATACACACCGTCGCCGCGTTCGATAACGAGCTGCTCAACGGCCTTGAGGTTGGTGGTGGGATAGATCATTCTGCTCATCGGGTCGTCCTCGCTGCGCTGACGCAAAGGGCGGTCTGCTCGGGGCAAAAGCTGGCCACGGGTGAAAGGGCTACTCTGTTGGCAAACGATACAGGTGTACCGAATAGAAAAACACCCGCGCAGGGTAGACGGCCCCGGCGCAACCTTCAGGGAGGGAGCCGGTATGTACAGCGCAGGCATCGGGTGCAGGGCAGTTGCGTGCGTTGTCGCGCTGACAGTGCTCGTGCTCCTCGCCATTCAGGGCTGTAGCGATGGCAACGACACCGCTGTCGGCGCCGAGCCATCGCCGGTGCACTGTGCCCGGAGCAACCCGTTGCGCAATCTCTACTTTGGGGATCTGCATGTGCACACGGCGCTTTCCTTCGACGCCTACGCCTTCGATGTCCGCAACAGGCCAGACGACGCCTACCGCTTTGCCCTCGGCGAGGCCGTGCAGTTGCCTCCTCTCGATGCAGCGGGGCAGGGCAGCCAGACCCTCCGGCTGGAGCGGCCGCTGGATTTTGCCGCCGTAACGGAGCATGCGGAATTTCTCGGGGAACTGGGCATCTGCCTGAACCCGGAAGTTCCCGGTTACAACGCCCGGCTCTGCCAGACGCTGCGCTCGAACGGGCCGCTGGGCCAGACTCTTCTGGGGGTGACGCTGACCGACGGCCAGCCTGCGCGCAACGCCGATATTTGCGCGGACGGCACGCGCTGCCGTCGTGCCGCCCTTTCGCTCTGGGAGGATATCATCGCCAGCGCGCAGCGCTATCAGGATGGTAGCCCCGCCTGCGCCTTCAGCACCTTCATCGCCTACGAATACACCGCCAACACCGGCGCCAGCGCGCAGCACCGCAATGTGATCTTTGCCGGTAGTGAGGTGCCCGCGCCTGTCTCCTATTTCGATGCCCCGCAGGTGGATGCGCTGTGGACAGCGCTGCAGCGCGATTGTCTGGACGCGGACAACGGATGCGATGTGCTCGCCATACCGCACAACAGCAACCAGAGTAACGGCAAGACATTCCTGCCGGCGGATGCTGCTGCCGCGACGCCAAAGGAACAGGCAGAACAGGCACGGTTGCGCGCCCGCGTGGAACCCCTGGTGGAAATCTACCAGCACAAGGGCGATTCCGAATGTGCTCCGGGGGTCGGCAGTGCCGAGGATGAGCTGTGCGCGTTCGAGAAATTGCGCGAGCCGCCGTATGCTCTGTGTGGCGCTGACACCGGGGCCGGCGGGGTGGCAAACGCCGGCTGTGTAGCACACCGCGATTTTGTGCGCGGCGCTTTGCAGGAAGGGCTTTCCGTGCGCGCCCGGCTGGGTGTCAATCCATTTCAGTTGGGCGTGATCGGCAGCACCGATACCCACAACGGCACACCGGGCGCGGTGGCGGAGCACGACTGGCGCGGGCATCGCGGCAGCGCCGACGCCACGCTGGAAGCGCGCCTCGGCGAGACGTCCTTTCGCGGCGGCCCTGTGTTCAACCCCGGGGGACTCGCCGCGGTATGGGCCGAACAGAACAGCCGGCAGAGCCTGTTTGCCGCGCTGCGCAGGCGCGAGGTGTACGGTACCACCGGGCCGCGCATTCAGGCACGGCTGTTTGCCGGGTGGCATCTCGATGACGAGCTCTGCCAGAACACGAATGCCATTGAGCAGGCCTACCTGCAGGGCGTACCGATGGGCGCCGTGATGCCGGCGCGACCGGACGGCGCGGGCGCGCCGGCGCTGTTTGCCTGGGCCGCGATGGATGCCGGAACAGAGAAACACCCCGGTACGCCGCTGCAACGGTTGCAGATCGTAAAAGGCTGGCTGGAAAACGGCGAGCAGCGCCAGCAGGTGTATGATGTCGCCGGCGATGCCGACAACGGCGCGGGTGTAAACGCCGAATGTGAACCCTTCGGCACCGGCCATGCAAGCTTGTGCAGCGTCTGGCGGGACCCGGATTTTTCGCCGCGGCAGGAGGCCTTCTACTATGCCCGCGTGGTGGAAAACCCAAGCTGTCGCTGGACGGCGTGGCAGTGCAATGCCGCGGCGAAGGAAACGGAGCTGGCCGCCTGCAGCGATCCCGATCTCGTACGCGTTATTCAGGAGCGCGCCTGGACCTCGGCAATCTGGTACGAAGTACCCTGACATCCGGCAGCTCCATGCGGTTGCTGCGGAAGCCCTGTCGCTGCCGGGGAGCGCGGGAGCCGTGCCCTGGTAATTAGTTAAAATCAATCGAACGAATAATAACAATTAAATATAAGTATTGAGCATTCCGCCGTATAGTGACTATGTTGATAACTAAACCCATGTCAAAAGGAGCACATAGCATGCGAGATCGAGTACCCAACGTTGTGTTTAAGACCCGCGTTCGCGACGAGTCGGTAGAGGGCGACAATCCCTTCCGCTGGCAGGACACGAGCACCGCAGACCTGTTCGGCGGCAAGCGCGTGGTGGTGTTTTCTCTCCCCGGCGCGTTCACACCCACCTGTTCCTCCAACCACCTGCCGCGCTACGACGAGCTGTATGAGGAATTCAAGGCGGAGGGCATCGACGAGATTATCTGCGTTTCGGTGAACGACGCGTTCGTGATGTTCCAGTGGGGCAAGCAAGTGGGCAACAAGAATATCTTCCTGTTGCCGGACGGCTCCGGTGAATTTACCCGCAAGATGGGCATGCTGGTAGACAAATCCAATCTTGGTTTTGGCATGCGTTCATGGCGCTACTCCATGCTGGTGGACGACGGCAACATTGAAAAAATGTTTATCGAGCCGGAGTTCAGCGACAACTGCGAGATCGACCCCTTCGAAGTGTCAGACGCAGATACCATGCTCGCCTATATCCGCGGCAAGGAGCCGCAGGGTGTCGCCGAGCCGTCGGTGGCCTTCGAGGGCTGATGCTTCAGCCCGCGGGCTGGTCGTCGCCGGGTGCAGCAGTGTGCCCGGCGCGCTCCGCGAGTTCTGCCTGAAGCAGCCGGTGATCGGCGCGGCTCAGCCGTATGTGGCGCGCAAAGCCAAAGGCGATCAACGCCAACGCCGTGATGATGGTGATCGTGAACCAGCCAAGTGCCGTGAGCGAATCGCCCGGCACTTCTCCCGGCTGGCTTCCGGTTTGTATGCCGGCCAGTTGGATGACAACCCCTGCCACCAGTGCGCCAACGCCGCTGGTGGTTTTATTGACAAAGGCACTTGCGGCAAAGAACACACCCTCCTGACGCCGCCCGGTATCGCGCTCGTGTTCATCGAGTATGTCTGCCAGCAGCGACACAAACAGAATCTGCAGGCTGACAATGGAGAATACGCCGACAATGGTATTCAGCCATTGCAGGGCGTAGATCAGCGCATGTCCGTTCTCGGGCAGTAATCCGAACTGGCGCAGGCCAATCAACCAGAACGCGCTCAGCGCGATGCCGAGCGAGGCGGCACACATGAGCACGGGCTTGTCGTAACGGGAGCCGAGCCTGCCCACCACGGCGAACGCCAGTACCATGCCCAGGGCCGTGGGCACCACCAGCCCCGCGAGTTGAGCGGTGCTGAACTCCCAGTAGTAGGTTGCAAGGTACATCGACAGCGTTGAGTACACGCCGGCGGCCATGCCGAAGGCGAGGCTGGTGCCTACCGAGATGCGAAAATTGTTGTTCCTGAAGGCGCTTTGAAAGTCTGCCAGCGTACCCCGGAAACTGAAGCCGGCGGCATCTTTTGCCGCGCGCGGCAGACGCTCGATCACTGTGCGCGTGCCCCAGGTGCACAGCAGAATGCCGGCGGCGGCGACCAGCGCTGACAACACACCGTAGGCTGTGTAGTTGTCGGCCAGCAGCCTGCCATCGGTATCGCCATCGGTGTTGAAGATAAACAGAAAGCCTATTGCCGGCATGCTCATGCCCGCGAGCCAGCCCATGGTCACCCGCGCCTTGGCAATCACTGTGCGTTCATCGTAATCCGCCGATAGCTCGGCGCCCATCGCCGAGTAGGGAATAAAATAGATCGTCAGGAAGGTGCGCAGCAGCACCGACACCAGTAGCAGCCACAGGAAAAGCCCGCTTTCGCCCAGCATCTGGGGCGGTGCGAACAAGGCCAGGAAAAGTGCGGCGAAGGGCAGGCCGCCGAGTAGTATGGGCGGGTGGCGCCGGCCCCAGCGCGAGCGCACGCTATCCGACCAGCTACCTACGACAGGATCGCTGATTGCATCCCAGGAAATGGCGATGAACATGGCGAGCCCGGCGAGTGAGCCCGGAAGCCCCGCGATCTGCGTGTAGTAGAACACCACAAAATTGTTAAAGGCAGCATCCTTTACGGAGTAGGGCATGTTGCCGATCGCGTAGGCCCATTTCTCCAGTGCTGTCAGTGTGCGCATCGCGGTAGAGAGCTATCCCGTTATTATTGGTCAGTGGCTCGCGCACGCGACCTGCAAGCAGTGCAGCATAGTATGACTTTTCAGTCAAAAATATTCTGCTCTGCGCCAATGCTTGGCCAGCGATTCAGGCATGGTACATTGTCCGCCGACCGAAGCCAGGAAGCTGCTGCGATGATTTCTTCCGCGATGAATTTCAAGAAGCGTTACCAGGATGTTGATGGCAGGCGCATCGCCTACATTGAGGAGGGCCAGGGCGACCCCATCGTGCTGTTGCACGGCAACCCCACATCGTCCTACCTGTGGCGCAACGTAATACCCGAGCTCAGCGGGCTGGGCAGGGTGATAGCACCTGACCTGATCGGCCAGGGCGATTCCGACAAACTGCCGGCGTCAGACGGCCCCGAACGCTACAGTTTTCAGGTGGCCTACGCCTATCTTGACGGGCTGCTCACAGCCATTGGCGCAGACAGCAAAGTCACGCTGGTGATTCACGACTGGGGCAGCGCACTGGGTTTTTACTGGGCGCAGCAACATCCGCAGGCGGTGCGCGGCATCGCCTACATGGAAGGTATCGTCTGCCCCGTGAGCTGGGACGACTGGCCCGAGGCTGCGCGCGGCATCTTCCAGGGCTTTCGTTCGCCGAAGGGCGAGGATCTGGTGCTCGAGCGCAATATGTTCGTGGAAGCGGTATTGCCCAGTTCCGTGATGCGCGGCCTCGGCGAGGAAGAGATGGCGCACTACCGCGCGCCCTTCGCCACACCGGAAGACCGCCAGCCGACGTTGAACTGGCCGCGCCAGATTCCCATCGATGGTGAACCGGCGGAGATGGTGGCGCTGGTGGAGAGCTATGGCCGCTGGCTCGAGAACAGCCACGATTTACCAAAATTGTTTGTGAATGCAGATCCCGGTTCAATTCTGGTCGGCCGCCAGCGTGACTACTGCCGTAGCTGGCCGAACCAGACCGAGGTGACCGTGGCGGGTACGCACTTTATCCAGGAGGATTCGCCGGTTGAGATTGGACAGGCCGTGGCGCGCTGGCTGCAGGCCCGGGGATAACTTGCATGCGACACAGTGATGTACTCGCCGAGGGTGGGCGCGAAGAGCACGCGCAGGATAGCGCGCCGGCAGTGGTTCAACTAGATGCGATAAGCGACGCCTCGCTGGGTGGCAAGGCTCTTGGCCTCGCTCGCCTGACTGCCATGGGGCTCGCGGTACCGCCCGCGGTGGTGCTGCGCAATGCCTCCGCGAGTGTTTTCCCCGCCGAACTGGACAACGCAGTCGCGGCGCTCGGCGCGCAGTCCCTGGCCGTGCGCTCCTCCGCTGTGGGCGAGGATGGCCACGACGCCTCCTTTGCCGGCCAGTACGACACGGTACTCAACGTGTCGGGCCCCGCGGCGCTGCGCGAGGCGATCACCCGCTGCGTGGAATCGGGTGAGCACGAGCACGCGGCCAGCTACCGGCGCGACAAGCTCGACGGCGCCGCTGCGAGCATGCATGTGGTGATCCAGGCGATGGTGGATGCGCGTTGCGCCGGCGTGGTGTTCACGGCAGACCCGGTGAGTGCGCGCCGCGATCTCGTGGTGATCGATGCGGTCGCGGGTCTCGGTGAGGCGCTGGTGAGCGGCGAAGCAACGCCCGACCACTACGTGGTTGACGCCGCGGGCAAACTCCTTCGCTCGGCGCTCACGGCAGCGGAGCCGCTGCTGAGTGCCGATGAAATTGCCGCAATTGCGCAACAGGCGCGCGCCGCCGCGCTCAGCGAGGGCCATCCGCTGGATCTCGAGTGGGCCATCGATCGCTCTGGCACGCTGTATTGGCTGCAGGCCCGACCCATCACGACGCTGCCCGCCGATCTCGCCGAGTTCGACACCACGCTACCGCGGCCGGACGATGTGCTCACTATCAGCAATATCAGCGAGATGATGCCCGGCGCGGTCTGCCCCCTTACCGGCTCCTTCACCGGCTGGTGCATCGATTATGGTCTGCAGCACATGCAGGTGTGTGTGGGCACGCGTGCGCGCATCGTGCCCGAATGGCAGATTACCGCCTGGGCCTGGGGCCATCTTTTCCTCAATCTCACCGGCAATGTCGTGATGTCCGCGGGTGTGCTGGGTTCCACGCCGGAGCAGGCGGCACAGACCCTTTGTGGCCGCATAGTGCCCGAGCTGAAGGGTCTGCCGCCGCTGCCGCTGGGGCGTCGCATCATCAACACGGGTCGTTTGCTGCGCTATGCGCTGAGAGCGCCGCGGGTGGTCGAGCGCTTTGGCGACGAACTCGCTGCGTTTTCCATAGCGCGGCACGACGACAGTCACGCCCAGTGGCGGTCGCTGGCAGACAGCCTCGGCTTCTACGAACATGCGATGGCGGTGCATATCCAGTCATCGGCGCTGTCCGGCTTTCTTTCGGCGATGGTAGAGAACATGGTGTCGGGGCGCTCCAACGACAGCACCAATGAAGAACAGGCGCGGGCGGTGGGTCTGCTCGCGGGCGCCACCGACGTGGAAAGCGCCCAGATGCTGGTGGAACTGGATGCGCTGGTCGACCTGGTCGCGGCACATCCGGGGGCGGCGGAGTTTCGCGACGCCGAAACGCCGGATGCACTTGCCTGGCTGCGCTCATCTGCAGAGCTGCAGGGCGGGTTTGCGACCTTTCTGGAAAATCACGGGCACCGGGGTTATCGCGAACTGTGCATGCGTGACCCGGCGTGGGTGGATGATCCCCTGCCGCTGATACAGAGCATGCAGGCGGCGGTGCGCGGGCGGCTGGCAACGGGCACGCACCGCGAGCAGCACACGCAGGCGGTAAACTGGGAGGGGCTCTCGCGCGGCCTGCGCTGGCTGCTGCCGAAAGCCCATGCGGCAATCCGCCGGCGCGAGCACACCAAATCCCAGCTGGTGGATACCGCGCACCGTTTCAAGCAGGCATTCCGCCATCTCGGAGATTTGCTGGTGGCGGAAGGTAAATTGCCCGATGCGGACCTGATCAATTTCTTCAGTATCGGCGAGATGCCGGCGTTGATCGCCGGGGAGATACCCGACGGCGTGCGCATTGCGCAAGCGCGGCGCGATGCGCTGGTCTACCAGCAGCAGTTCGGGTTCCCCGAGATTTCCGTCGGCATGCCGCTGCCCCTGGAGCCCGTGGTAACAGAATGTGAAGACGGCGTGCTGATCGGCCGCCCGGCCTCGCGCGGCGTGGTGGAGGGTATTGCCCGGGTTGCGCACTCGCTGGCCGAGGCCGCCGAACTGCAGGCGGGCGAGATTCTCATAGCGCCGATTACCGATATCGGCTGGACACCGTATTTCAGCCTTATCGGCGGCCTGGTCACCGATCTCGGCAGCGCGGTTTCGCACGGCGCGGTGATCGCGCGTGAATACGGCTTGCCCTGCGTGGTGAACAGTCGCCAGGGCACGCGCGTGTTCCGCAGCGGTGACCGCATCCGCATCGATGGCGACACTGGCCGTGTGGAACGGCTGCAAGCGGACTGAAGCGTGTTGCGCCAGCGCCGCGGACCTGTATAGGCAGGGTCGGAGCCTGGGTGTTACATTAACGCGCGATATTTACCAGCCTGTTCAGTGGCTGTACCAGAGGATTCATCATGCCCCGTTTTCTCTCCTTGTGTCTCTTGCTGTGCCTCGGCGTGGGCGCGTTCGCCGCCGACCTGCGCGTGGGGCTGTCACCGGGTTACCCGCCGCTGGCGTACCTTCAGGACGGTCGTGTGGTAGGCATGGAAGCAGACCACATACTCGCCCTCGAGAAGATTCTCAACCGCGAGATGCGTGTGGTGCAGATGCCCTTTGAAAAACTCATACCCGCGCTGCTGGCGGATGAGATCGATGTCATCATGTCGGGCCTAAGTGTCACCGAAGAGCGTGCCGCGCAGGTCGCGTTTAGCGAGCCGTACCTGGAAATTGGCCAGATGGCGATCGTGCATCGCGACAAGATCGCGCATTTCGCCCAGCCCTGGTCGATTTATCGGGAAGGTGTGCGCATTGGCGTTGAGCCCGGCACCACGGGCGCGCAGTTTGCCGAACGCGAACTTGAAAGTGCCGAAGTGAAGTTTTTTGCGGATTCGGCCGCGGCCTTTGCCGCACTGCGCCGCGATGACATCGATCTGTATATTCACGACGCGCCCACCAGTTGGCAACTGGCAACCTCGGATGACAACAGCGACCTGATCAGCCTGTATCAAGCGCTGACCAGTGAACCTCTCGCCTGGGCGGTGCGCAAAGACGACCAGCGCCTGCTGGATTCACTCAACGGCGCGCTCAGAACCATGCGCAAAAGCGGCACGCTGCAGTACATACGCAATCGCTGGATTCCAGTGACGGTGGAGGTGCGCTGAGCCGGCTCATCGGCGGCGCTGATACAGGGGCCAGTTATGTTGCAGATACCCGCCAATCCCGAGGCGATCACCCGCGAGTGGCTGGCGCAGGTGCTGGATGCGCCGGTCAGTGGCTGCCGCGTTGCCGCCGCGCACGCGGGCACTACCGGGCGTGCCGTGATTGAAATCAGCTACCGCGAGCCGGTGGAATTACCGGCGCGGCTGTTCGTGAAGCTCCCGCCCACGGAACCGCAACAGCAGGCCTTTGTTGTCAGCAACGGTATGGGCAGGCGCGAAGTGCGCTTCTATCAGCAGCTTGCCCCCGCACTGCCGCTGCGCGTACCGCGCTGTTACTTTGCCGAATGCGACGACCGGGGCGAAGCCTACATTATGCTGCTCGAGCACCTGGAAGACAGCGGCTGCAGTTTTCGCAATGCGCGCACGCACTATTCACCCGAATACCTGCGTTCGGTGCTGGCGGCGTTTGCCCGGTTGCACGCCACGTTCTGGGAATCGCCCCGCTTCGCCGCCGATCTGTCCTGGGTGAAACCGCCCATGCAGCAACCCATCGCCCTCAAGCTGGTGGAACGCGCACTGCAGCAGCACGCCGTCCAGATGCCCGCGGTATTCCGTGAACTCGGTGAACTGTATCTCGAGCACAGCGACGCGATTCACCGTCTGTGGTGCGCAGGCGCCGACACGCTGGTGCACGGCGACGTGCACGATGGCAACCTGTTCATGGACGGCGCCGAGCCGGGATTCCTCGACTGGGCGGTGCTGGCCAGGGCGCCGGGCATGCGCGATGTGGGTTATTTTCTCGCCGGTACCGTACACCCGGAGGATCGCGACAGCTTCGCTGATCTGCTGCGGTTCTATCGCGCGGAACTGGAGAAACAGGGTGTTGCGGCGCCCGGCCCCGACGAGCTGTGGCGCCAGTTTCAGTGGCATTCGGCCTACGTCTGGCTGGGTGCTGCCGTCACGCTGGCAATGGGCGACGCGTGGCAACCGGTGAATTATCTGCAGGCCTCGCTGAAGCGCCTGCACGGTGCGCTGGAAGACATCGGCACCGCGCAGGCATTGCGCGAGGCGTTGCTCAGTCGTTGACGCCGGGGAAGTTGTATTCGTGTCCCCACAGGTCGCCTTCGGCGCTGATCGTGCAGACATGGGTTTCCGGATCTATCAGCAGGCCGTCGTAGCCGTACTCCACGGCGATACCGCCGGGCGCCAACAGGTACACCGAGCACATATTGTCGTTGACATGCCGCCCGAGCGTGGCAAGCACGTGTGCGCCGGCGGCCTTGGCGCGGTCCATTGCCAGGCCCACTTCGTCCATGGTCTGAACCTCCACCATCAGGTGCACAATGCCGAGCGGGTGTGGCCCGCTGAACAGGGCGAGCGAATGCTGGCGCGGGTTGTTGGCGTGCATGAAATGGATTTTCACTCCTTCCATACCCGGAATCGACAGCACATCGGTCATGCCGGTGCCGATAATATCGGTATAGAACGCCGTGGTGGCAGCGAAATCCGGTGCCGGGAGCACTGCGTGGCCGAAGCCGAGGTCACCGGTGCCCTGAAATGATGTGACAAAACCGCTCACGCCCGTCGGAGAGGCCAGCGGCGCGTAGTCGAGCTGCCTGCCCCAGTAGAGTTCCAGCGTGTTGCCGGAAGGGTCCTGCGTGGTCGCCAGAGCGCTGACGCAGCGCCGCTCCGTCTCGGCTTCACTGCCCATTTCCACCGCATGCCCGGCCGCGGTGAGTGCGTCCAGGGTCGACTGCCACGCCGCTTCGGAGGGGAACTCCAGTCCGGTTGCCAGCAGGCCGTCGTGCTCTGCCGGTTCGATCATGAAGCGGAAGGGGTGGTCGTCCATGCGCAGAAAGCGCGCCCCGGCGGCGTCTTCCCTGCCGGCGTCCATCAGGCCGAGTACACCGGTGCCGAAATCCGCCCATGCGGCTGGGTCCGTGGACGCAATTCTCAAGTAACCAACGGCTGAAATGGCCATACATACTCCTGTGTCTGCCAAATGGAAGTGAAGCCCTGCGCAGCGCGCACGGCTTTGACCCTCGCTGTGTGCCAGCGGCATTCTGCCGCCCGCGGCGTGCCCGATGCAAGCTTTCGGCGGCGCTCCGGACTGCAACGCTGCCCGGATACTCGCACGCGCCAGCCGCGGCGCGCATCCCCCAGATCAGTTATGACCGGCGAGTCATGCTGACGATCCGCCTGGCGCTGATCTTAAAAGTCACTGCCAGGTGAGCCATTGTGTCATTGAGTGCACGCGCCGCCTTCGGGATACTGCTGCGTCTACCCTATCACTCCCATACAAGGAGGGCTGTGACTGTGTCGCAACCGGAAGAGCTGCACCAGGCGTTCGAGCTTGGCTTTACCTACACCCGTTCTACCGGCCCCGTGGTCGGCAGGTTCCTCACCGAACTGAAAAACCGCAACATCGTGGGTATCCGTGCCAGCGATGGCCGGGTGATCGTGCCCCCCATGGAATACGACCCGGACACCGCCGAAGCGCTCAGTGAATTTGTGGATGTGGGCCAGCAGGGTGCGGTGGTGAGCTTTGCGTGGGTGAAAACGCCGCGCGAAGCACACCCGATGCAGGAGCCGTTTGCCTGGGCGATGATCAAACTCGACGGCGCCGATGTGCCGATGATCCACTGCGTGGCGGCCAAATCCGAGCGCGATATCTGCACCGGTGCGCGCGTGAAAGTAGTGTGGGCCGATGAGCCCCGCGGATTTATCAGCGACATTCGCTGCTTCGAACTGGTTTAGCGAGGAATCACCCATGAGCAAGGATAAGACCGCAAGCGCCGATGGCGCAGTTACCCGCATCGAAGCGCCCATCTACCTGAAATACAATTTCACCGCCGGCCGCGCGCCGGCGCGATTTCTGGCCCAGGTGAAGAAGGGCATTCTCACCGGCCAGCGCTGCCCGCAGTGCCAGCAGGTGTACGTGCCGCCACGTGGCTCCTGTGCCGCGTGTGGCGTGCCGACCGAGGAAGAAGTACGCCTGTCCGACAAGGCGACAGTGCAGTCCTTTACCATCGTTTCCATTCCCATTCCGGGCAATCCGCTGCAGCCGCCGCTGGTGGTCGCCAACCTGGTGGCCGATGGCGCCAATATCGCCTTCATTCATTTGATGAGCGAGTGCGTGAACGAGGAAGTGCATATCGGCCAGCGCGTGCAGGCGGTATGGAGACCCGAGGAGGAGTGGGATTACGCCATGGACAACATACTCTACTTCAAGCCGCTGGATGAGCCGGATGTGCCGGTGGAAAAAATCGGCAAGCTGCCTGTCACCGGTCTGGAGGGCTGACCCATGAAGGATATCGCGATCATTGCCTACCAGCAGTCAGACTGCGTGTCGGACGCCGGGGCCACCAACGAAGTGGAACTCATCATGCCAGTGCTGCAACGCACCTATGCGCAGGTGGGTATCAAGAATGCACAGGATGTGGATTTCGTCTGTTCCGGCAGTTGCGATTACCTGCAGGGCGCGGCCTTTGCCTTTGTCGCCGGCGTCGATGCCTTGGGTGCGGTGCCGCCCATCAAGGAATCGCATGTGGAAATGGACGCCGCCTGGGCCCTTTACGAGAGCATGCTGAAAATCCGCATGGGCCACGCAGACTCCGCGCTGATCTACGGCTTCGGCCGCTCCTCGCCCGGTGAGCTGCCCATTGTGCTGTCGCAACAGCTCGATCCCTATTACCTCGCGCCACTGTGGGTGGACAGCGTTTCCCTGGCGGCGCTGCAGGCCCGGCTGCTGCTCGACAGCGGGGCGATCACGCTGCGCGATATGGCCGAAGTGGTTTCCCGTTCGCGGCGCAACGCGCAAAGCAATCCGCACGCACAGCTCGCCGGCGATATCTCGGTGGACGAGATCATGGCGCAAGAGAGCTTTGTCTCGCCGCTGCGCAGGGCGGATATCTGCCCGGTGTCGGATGGCGCCAGCGCGGTGGTGATTGCAACTGTCGAGAAGGCGCGCGAATGGGGCGTGCCCTACGCGCTCATCAGCGGCATTGATCACTGCATTGAAACCCATAACCTCGGCATGCGTGATCTCACGGATTCCATGTCCACGCGCAGGGCGGGGGAACGCGCCGGCGTGCACAACGGGTCGGTGGACGTGGCGGAGCTGTATGCGCCCTTCAGCCACCAGGAGCTTATTCTGACGCGCGCGCTCGGCCTTGCAGAGAGCACCAGCGTGAACCCCAGCGGCGGTGTACTGGCAGGCAACCTGATGATGGCCTCGGGACTCTCCCGCATCGGCGAGGTGTTCAACCGCATCGTTGCGGGCGAAGCGGCGCGCGGCGTAGCCCACGCCACCTCGGGCCCCTGTCTGCAGCACAACCTGGTTACCGTATTGGAGAAGGCGTAATGGCGAATTTGGCAGCAGTGGTCGGCATCGGCCAGACGAAGTACACCACCAAGCGTGAAGACGTTTCCATTGCCGGGCTGGTGCGCGAAGCGGCGGTGAATGCACTGGATGACGCGGGCCTCACCTGGGATGACATCGACGCGGTGATCCTCGGCAAGGCGCCGGACATGTTCGAGGGCGTGATCATGCCCGAGATCTATCTCACCGATGCGCTCGGCTGCAACGGCAAACCCATGCTGCGCGTGCATACCGCGGGCTCGGTGGGCGGCTCCACCGCGCTGGTGGCGGCGTCGCACATACAGAGCGGCACCTTTAATCGCGTGTTGACCGTGGCGTTCGAGAAGCAGTCCGAGTCGAACGCCATGTGGGCGCTGTCCAGCCCGCAACCGTTTTCCACCCACCTCAATGCGGGCGCAGGTGGCTACTTCGCGCCGATTATCCGCGAGTACATCCGCCGCAGCGGCGCGCCCTACGATGTGGGCATCAAGGTAGCAGTGAAAGATCGCCTGCACGGCGCGCGGAATCCGCTGGCACACCTGCAGAAGCCGGACATCACCATGCAGGAAGTGGAAGAATCTTTCATGCTGTGGGATCCGATCCGTTTCCTGGAATCCTGCCCGTCCTCCGACGGCGCCTGCGCCATGGTGATTGCCAACGAGGAACTCGCCAGCAAGGCGTCCAAACCGCCGGCCTGGATTCGCGGTGTGGCGATGCGTTCCGAGCCCACGATGTACGCCGGCCGTGAAGAAGTTAACCCGCAGGCGGGCCGCGATTGCGCGGCGGACGTGTACAAACAGGCGGGGGTGACTGATCCGCGCAAGGACCTCGACGTCGCGGAGATCTATGTGCCGTTCAGCTGGTACGAGCCGATGTGGCTCGAAAACCTCGGCTTTGCGCCAGAGGGAGAGGGCTGGAAGCTCACCATGTCCGGTGCTACCTCGCTGGATGAGAACGGCGATATTCCCTGGAACCCGTCGGGTGGTGTGCTCTCGTCCAACCCGATCGGCGCCTCGGGGATGATCCGCTTTGCGGAAGCCGCGCGTCAGGTTCGAGGCGACGCCGGCGACCATCAGGTGCCGGGCGCGAAACTGGCCATGGGGCATGCCTATGGCGGTGGCGCGCAGTTTTTTGCCATGTGGATTGTCGGCGCGGACAAGCCCTGACAGTTATCGCAGTTAACGCCTGGGAGAAATAGTAATGGCAAAGCATTTCAATATTGCAGACCTGTTCGAAATGGTCGCCGACAAGGTGCCCACGCGCAGCGCGCTGGTGTGCGGCGAGCAGCGCGCAACCTATGCCGAGCTGGAGGGACGCGCAAATCGCATCGCGCATTATCTCGCCTCGCAGGGCGTGAAGGCGGGCGACCACGTGGGCCTCTACCTTTACAACTGCAACGAGTACCTCGAGGGCATGCTCGCCTGTTTCAAGATTCGCGCGGTGCCCATCAACGTCAACTACCGGTATGTGGAAGAGGAACTGCTGTACATCTTCGACAACGCCGACATGGTGGCCTGCATTCACCATCAGGAGTTTTCGCCGCATATCGCGAAAGTAAAGGACGCCGCGCCCGACCTGAAAACCTTCATCCATGTTGTGGATGATTCCGGCGAAGACGCCGGCGCGATCGGCAGCGCGGAGTATGAGGCCTGCATGCAATCGCAATCGGATGCGCGGGATTTTGGCGAGCGCGCGGACGACGATCTGTTCCTGCTCTACACCGGCGGCACCACAGGAATGCCGAAAGGCGTGATGTGGCCGCACAAGAACCTGTTTTATGCAGCACTCGGCGGCGGCGGCTGGTTCCATCCCGACGGCCCGATCTCCGATCCGGAACAGATCGCCGGGCGGGTGGGGGATTTCCCGATTGTCGGCATGGCGCTCGCGCCGTTGATGCACGGCGCCTGCTGGTGGTACGCCATCATCCAGATGCTGGGCGGCAACTGCGTGGTGCTGAATCCGCACCGGTCTCTCGATGGCAGCGAGGTCTGGGGTATTGTCGAGCGTGAAAAGGTCAATTCCCTGTCTATCGTCGGCGACGCCATGGCGATTCCGTTGCTGGATGCGCTGCGCGATCATCCCGACCGCTGGGACCTCAGTTCATTGTTCAGTATCGGTTCCGGCGGCGCGGTGTTCTCAGCCTCCAAGCAAAGCGAGTTCCGCGAGCGCTTCCCCAACGTCATTATCATGAATTCATTCGGCTCGTCCGAGTCCGGCAACATGGGCTTCGACAGCGGCGAGGTAAAGTCCGAGAGCAAGGGGCTTGGCAACGTGGTGCGCTCGGATTTCATGGATGTTCTCAGCGATGGCGGGGGCGAGCCGTACCGGCATGCAAAGCCGGGCGAAACCGGCATTTTTGCGCGTTCCGGGCATATTCCGGTGGGCTACTACAACGATCCGGAGAAAACCGCTCGCACCTTCATCGAGGTGGACGGCAAGACCTGGCTGCTCACCGGCGACGAGGCACGCCTGGAAGAGGACGGTTCGATTACCGTCTACGGCCGCGGCTCCAACTGCATCAACTCCGGCGGCGAGAAGATTTTCCCGGAGGAAGTTGAAGAGGCGGTAAAGGCCCACCCGGATGTGTTCGATTGCCTGGTTGTGGATACCCCCGACGACCGCTTCGGCAGCAAGGTGACGGCGGTAGTCTCCACGCGGGAGGGCGCCAGTGTCTCCCTAGAGTCGATCCAGGCGGAGGCGCGCAAGCACGTGGCGGGTTACAAGGTGCCGCGGGAGTTGCACATCGTGGACGAGATTCCGCGCGCGCCGAGTGGCAAGCCGGCGTATCCGAAGGCGCGGGAACTGGCTCTGTCCGGCGAGCATCGCGTTGGGTGAGTGTCCGACGCCTGGACCGTTGCGGTGCTTGCGCTGAAGGCAGGGTCCGTTCGTGGCGCACGGTCGGCGGCGGGGTTTACCCCCGGCGCTCGAAAGGCTGA
Organism: uncultured Halieaceae bacterium; assembly: GCA_963976655.1. GTDB lineage: Bacteria > Pseudomonadota > Gammaproteobacteria > Pseudomonadales > Halieaceae > Marimicrobium. The sequence goes on along the minus strand of CAXBLB010000032.1, from coordinate 3,029 downwards.
GATACTCGCTTCGAGGGCAAACCCCGCCGCCGACCGGATCGAGTCCTGCAGCCAGGCACGCACTGCAACTCGAAGCTACGAGTCTGGAGCAGTGGTAGGCGCGTGAGGGAAGGGGTGTCGCAGGCGAGTGTCTCAGCAGTTCGAGCCAGCGACACCCCTTCCCTCATGCGGCGGCGAATGAAGAACCATCCGCTCCGGCGCATCACGAATAAGGTACAACCTGCGCACATCACTCCGGCGTAACAACACGAAAACATAAGGAAGAATCCATGCAAGAACTCGATATCAGCACCAAGAACTGCATCGTCGAACAGGACGGCAAGGTCCTGATCGTGACCCTGAATCGCCCCGAGGCCAAGAACGCCTTCAGCCCGGAGATGCTGCTGGGCATGTACAAAGCCTGGCGCCGCCTCGAGGAAGACGATGAACTCATGTGCGCCATACTCACGGCGAATGGGGATACCTTCTGTGCCGGTATGGACCTCAAGGCGGGCGCTGATGGCGAGCACCGTTCGACCGAGGAATTCATGGAACTCATGGCGAGCGTGCCCAATATCCACTGGCAGGCCCTGCTGCGCGACAACCGGCCGAACAAGCCGCTGATTCTGGCGGTGGAAGGCTACGCGCTGGCCGGCGGTACGGAGATTCTGCAGGGGACTGACATACGCGTGGGCGCCGAGGACGCGATTTTTGGTGTGACGGAAGTGGCGCGTGGCCTGTACCCGATGGCGGGCTCCACCATACGCCTGCGGCGGCAGATTCCCTACTGCCTGGCGGCGGAAATTCTGCTTACCGGCGACCACATCAGCGCACAGCAGGCCCTGGATTTCGGCCTGATCAACAGAGTTGTGCCGAAAGGCAAAACGCTGGAAGTTGCGAAGGAATACGCCGCGAAAATCTGCGCCAACGGCCCGCTCGCGGTGCGCGCGGTTACGCGCTCGTTGCGTGAACACCAGGAGTGCATGCCTGAAGACGAGGCGATGCTCGCCTCGGATGAACTCGCCAACCCGGTCTTTGCCTCCGCCGATGCGCGCGAGGGCATGAAGGCCTTCAAGGAAAAACGCAAAGCGAATTTTAGCGGCCAATAAATAATCCGGGCCCGCCCGGTAGTGGCGGCGCAGGCCCGGGGTGCCGGTGTCGGCTGACCGCTGGCTCGTGGCGTCCGATGGCATCGGGTACGCCGCGCCGCGCCCGGCGATGCACAGTCTGCTAAGCTACGCCCCGTAATGTAACCGAGAGAGATGATGACAGATCGAGCCGAAATATTTTCCGCGGTAGTGGAGGAGCGCCGCTCCCTGCGCGCCTTCCTGCCAGACCCCGTCGAAACCGCAACCCTGGAGCGCATTTTTGCCGTGGCCCAGTGCGCGCCGAGCAACTGCAATACGCAACCCTGGGTCACCCACGTGGTATCCGGCGCAAAGCTGGACGAACTGCGCAGCGCCATGCCGGACCGGTTCATGTCCGGGAACTTCAGCATGGATTTTCCCTACGATGGCGTGTACGAGGGTGTGTACAAGACGCGCCAGTACGGCGCCGCGCAGGCGCTCTACGACGCGGTTGGCATCAAGCGGGAAGAAAAGGACAAACGGCATTCGCAGTTCATGCGCAACTTCACGTTTTTCGACGCGCCGCACGTGGCCTTCCTGTTCCTGCCGGAGCCGTTCGGCCTGCGCGAGGCGGCCGATCTCGGCATGTATGCGCAAACGCTGATGCTGGCCATGACCGCGCACGGTCTTGGCAGTTGCCCGCAGACCGCGCTCAGTTTTCAGGCGGATTTTGTGCGCGAAGCGCTGCAGATAGACGCTGCGAACAAACTGCTGTTCGGCATTTCATTCGGCTACCCGGATACAGAGGCCGCGGCGAACCGCTGCGCTACCGACCGCGCGGCGATTGAAGACGCCGTTATCTTTCACGCTTGATTGCAGGGTCGCAGCATATGTCTGAGCTGATTCGCACTGAAAACCACGATGGCGTGCTGGTGGTAAGTTTTAACAGGCCGGAGAAAAAAAACGCCATCAATAACGCCATGTGGATCGGCCTGCGCGAGGCCTTCATTGCCGCCGCCAGCGATGATTCCGTGGTGTGCGTGCTGCTGTGTGGTGCCGGGGAGAATTTCTGCGCGGGCGTGGACCTGTCCAGTTTCGGCGAACAGAGCCCCGGGGACGAGCACCCCTTTGAGTCGGCTGCGCGTGCTGTTGCCGATTTCGACAAACCCCTGGTGGCCGCCGCGCAGGGTGTGGCGGTAGGCGGTGGCGCCACCGTGCTGTTCCACGCCGACATCGTTTACGTGGGCGAGAGCCTGCGCCTGCGTTTGCCGTTTGCCAATCTCGGGCTCGCGCCGGAGTGGGGCAGCAGCTATATGCTGCAGGCCAATATCGGCGCGCAACGTGCCGCCGAGCTGTTCTATACCGCCGAGTGGGTGGATGCGGACAAGGCCGCGCATTACGGCATCGCGGCGGAGGTGTTGCCGGATGCCGATCTGTACGCCTACGCCTTTGCCAAGGCGCAGGAGATAGCCCAGTGGCCGGTGAATGCGCTGCGTGAAATCAAGCGCACGCTGCGCCTGCATCATGCGCCGGCAATCGACAAGGCGATCAAGGCGGAACAGGCGGCGATGGCGCGTCAGGCGGGTTCACCGGAGAATATCGAGGCGATCACGGCGTTTCTGGAGAAGCGAGCGCCGAATTTCCGCAATCTTTGAACGGCGGCAAGATACCATTGCCGCGCCGGCGCCCGACAGCCCGCCGGCACACATGTGCCGAATACTCGGCAGTTGCCATTCTCGCGCCGGCACCCGACAGCCCACCCGCGGCTCGGAAGGCTGAGATACTCGCCCCGGGCGGGCTGTCGGGCACCTGCGCTGCTTGTGGTGAATAGCCTCGGAGCTTCTCGACCGAGGTGGCATGTGCTGTGAAATGCGCATGACGCGAGTGTCTCAGCAGTTCGAGTCGGCATGCGCATTTCACAGGGCAGGCCGCCGGCACACATGTGCCGAATACTCGGCAGTTGCCATTCTCGCGCCGGCACCC
>CAXBLB010000031.1:0-22045 GCA_963976655.1 uncultured Halieaceae bacterium | reverse complement strand
GCAGCTTGCCTCTTCTTTGGGGAGAAGCGTTGCACTTAGTATATGAATCCAAGCCGCCTAACAATCGCATGCAGCCGGACGCAGCGGAGCTGCGCCGCTGATGCGGGGCGTTATGTGGCCCAAAGCTACTTCGGAGCGATTTTTTGAGCGGTATTAACACAAAATCTATTCGTACGACTTGAGGGCAAAGGATATGCCGCGTTCAGTATTTGCATCTGTAATACTTGTAATAGTTTCGGTTCTCTTGGGCTGCGAAGGAGGCGGAAGTGTTGGCGTGGCAGGAGAATCAGCGCCCACACTTAGGCTCAACATCGAATCTCAGTTCAACATACTTATTATTGGTGGAACATCCGGTGTTGGCCTAGAAACAGTAAGGTTTGCTTTGAAGCGTGGCCATAAGGTTACGGCTCTGTCGAGGAATCCTGATCGAGTAACGCTTTCGGACAGCCTTCTAACGATTAAGAAAGGCGATATACTCGACCCTCAATCAATTGCTCTCGCTATTGAAGGTCATGATGCTGTAATTATCAGCGTCGGTATTCCGCCAACACGGAATGAGATTACACTGTTTTCGGAAGGTTCTAAGAACGTCCTTGCCGCCATGAAAGGTACAGATACTAGCCGTATTATTCTCGTATCGGGTATAGGCGCGGGGGATAGTCGGGGTCACGGCGGCTTCTTCTATGACAATGTTTTGCAGCCGTTACTACTCAAAACCATATATGAAGATAAAGATTACGCGGAGGAAATCGTTTCTGAAAGCAACACTCGCTGGACTATCGTGCGGCCCGGGTTCTTGAGCGACCATCAAGCAACTATGAACTACAGAGTAGTCGAGGACATCAGCGGAATTACTTCGGGCAGCATAAGTCGTAGTGACGTTGCACACTTTATGGTCGCCTCACTGGAAAATGAAGAATACCTAAATCGGACGGTGCTGCTATCCAATTGAACTTTAATATCTTCAGAATGAATTTAGCAATCGACGCAGAAGGTAGGCCACATAACAAGCAGCGGCACGCCACCGCCTACGGCTGCTGGACTCGGCACTTCGTGCCTCGCCTGTGCGCTGGGCGTTAAACAATCAGGATTATCGAGGCTTATGAATAATCCCGAACAGTTGTTATTGGATATTGAAGCGATCAAGTCCCTTAAAGCCAAGTATTTCAGGTCCATGGATACAAAAGATTGGGTAGCCTTATCCGAATGCTTCACCGATGACCTTTTAGCCGACTTTAGAGAAGGCCCTGGTATGCTGGTTGAGGGGCGAGAAAACTATATGAGTCAGATATCTGAAATTCTCAAGGAGGCATCGACGGTACATCATGGGCATATGCCAGAAATTCGAATTGCAGATGAAGAAAACGCCACTGGCATATGGGCAATGGAGGATATTGTTAAATTGCCTGGCTTATTCATCCACGGCTGGGGACACTATCACGAGGCATATCGAAAAGAGGGTAGTGAGTGGAGAATATGTCGCATCAAGCTCACTAGGTTGCGCTTGTTGCAAAACGGCGAGGAGAAAAATGTTTAACAAGGCCAGCCAGAGGGACTTCCGCACTGCGTGCTCCATACCCTGCTGGCGGCGACAAGTGGCCACCATGCTAATTTAGAGAAAACGGATCTTTCCCTATGATCAGAACAGGCTTAGTCATAGTTGGATTAACTTTCTCATTATCATCTAATGCGGCCCTATATGACCGTGGCAACGGTATGATCTATGATGATGTGTTAGATATTACCTGGCTACAGGATGCCAACTATGCAAAAACGTCTGGTGACGACGTTGATGGAATGCTTTGGTGGAATGCCATTGCGTGGGTAGATCAGCTTGTCTATGGAGGTTTCGATGATTGGCGCTTACCAAATTTAGCGCCTTCTAACGGAGTTTCATATGATGATACTTGGGCATACGATGGAAGTAGTGATAGAGGTTACAACATAACCTCTCCAGCCAGTGAGCTGGCGTATATGTTTTACGTTAATCTAAATGGTGTCGCTTGGTATGATACTTCAGGTGTTTGGACAAGCGGAGCTAATGGTCGCGATGATTCGTTTGCAAATGGTGGTGATGTAAATGATCAGGTCATGATCTACAATATTGTCGATATTTTCGCAGGACATTATTGGTATGATTATGAGCTGTCAACAGATGTAGCTATGGCGTTTAATATGGGGTACGGTGAGCAGAATCGTTATTATAAAGATTCTGATAACCATCAACGCTTTTCCGCCTGGGCTGTTCGTGATGGAGATGTCAGTGCAGTGCCAGTTCCTGCTACTGCTTGGCTAATTGGATCAGCATTAATTGGCTTGGTTTGGTCCAGACGTAAGAATTAGTCGGTCATCCCTGCAGGAACAGAATCTATATTGTTAACCTGCAACAGATGCAGCCGCCAATTGAGGGAAACCCTTATAGGGCTTCGCTATTGCTCGATCGGGCAACATTTCCTTTTTCGATGTTCCAGCGTTTTGTCACAAGAAGCAAAAGCAGGCAACCGCGTAATTGCGCCGCTGTTTTGAGCGTTATGTGCCGTAGCGATTTACTGTCGTGAGCAAAGCGTTTTTGCTGGGCCTGGGCATTCTATTCAGAATTGCTTTCAATATTATTTCTAGCTTTCTACCATGGACATTTCAGCTTGCCGGAATTGTTGACTGTCAGGAAAACGAGCTTGGAAAGCTCTGTTCTCCGGTAATCTACGCGTTCCTCCTCATCGAAGAAGTCCCGGTTCTGCTGTTCCTCTCAGTATTGGTGTTACTACTCGCCAAGTTCTTACCAAGACTATTTGTAAGTGAATATTGGCCAGTTCTCTTCGCTCTTGGTTTTGCACTCGGCAACCCTCTAATTTCAATAATCCTCGGCCCTGTTGGGTATATGAATACATTCAGCGAGTATTGGAAAATTCATACGTTTTACCTTACAGCCCATACGTTTGTGTTTTATGTTGCGCTAATCGGCGTGAAGCACATACGAGTCAAGCCAGCGAGGCCACGCTGACGCGTGCTCCTACTTGAGGCGTTCAGCGAATATGATAGATCACGAAAAGTTTCAGACGCTTATAAAGCAGCTGTACTCTACAGTCGGTGAGTTGGAGGCTATGTTTCCAGGTCGTCACTTCACGCCCGATGGCCACATGATTGGCAGTATCGGGGAGTGTTTGGTGGCTGATGCATATTGCTTGGAGTTAATGACTTCGTCGAATAAGGGCTACGACGCTGTTTCGCAGTCAGGGAAACAGGTTGAAATAAAGGCCACTCAATCAAACTCCGCCGCTTTCCGTAGTAAACCGGAGCATGCAATAGTGATAAGAATCTTACCTAATGGTACATTTGAAGAAATCTATAATGGTCCGGGTGTTTTGATTTGGCAACAATTCAGTGGCAAGCCATTACCGTCAAACGGGCAATATCAAATATCGCTAAAAAAGCTAGAAGTTCTGAACCAACAAGTAAGGAAGTCAGAGCGTGTGCCAAAATCCGCTTAACAAGGCCAAACGGGCGGACGCTTGGCGGCCGCCGCAACCTGAAGCGCTAATTGACCATGAAACCTAAGCTAACATGCCCTGTTTGCTCCGGTGTAGTGGCAACGGCCGGTACAAAACTCAAGCTCCTTGTCACCAATGGGAGCTTGTATTGCAATAGGTGTGGCGCAACACTGAAGTTAGGTGGCGGCTGAATCGGCTCCTATGAGCGTTATTCATCATGGAGAGTTCAGTGAAGTTAACTGGCGAGTGCTTTTGCGGCGAAATCAAATACGAAATAATCGGCGCGCTGTTCGACGCGAGATCATGCCACTGTTCACGCTGCCGAAAAGCGTTCAGTTCTCAGGCATCATCCTGCGCGTAAGTAAATCCATCAGAATTTAACTGGGTTAGTGGCATGGAGTATTTAACTACGTATGCTAGTCAACCAGGCTTTGGCTTTCAGTTTTGCAAGCAATATGGCTCTACTTTATGTGGAATCTATGAGAATGAAATCCATGGTGTGACACTAGGCTGCCTCAATGAAGACCCGGAAATAGAAATTGGTCGGCATATTTTTGTAGGGTCTAAAGCAAGTTGGGAGGTCATGCCAGAAGGTGTCACACGGTATCAAGAGCATGCGCCAGAAAATGCATAGCAAGGCGTGAGGCTTACTTCGCATGGAATTCCCAGGTAATCGGGCGTTACCAATATTGTTTATTCCGGGCCACTCTTTACCCTTGGAACAAGTGCGGGTCAGCCCCCAATCAACGATTACTGAATGAACGAGTAATAACGAATGACCAGTTATCCTGAAGCGCTTGACCACATGCTGGCAGCATGGAACGAACCTGATGCTACTCAAGTCAGAAGTCACCTTGAAAAAGCTCTGGATCCCAACGTTCGTTTTGTTGATCCCTCTATAGATGTCACTGGTATTGATGGATTTGAACAAAATGTTCACGAAGTTAAGGCGAAGATCCCCGGCGCGGTGTATTCGCGAACGAGTGGAGTGGATTCGCAGCACAATTTTCACCGTTACCATTGGGCTATACATCAAGACGGTCAGTTGCTCCTGTCTGGATTCGATGTAACGGAAACAGATGATCAGGCCAGGATTATTTGCGTAATTGGCTTTTTTGGTGAGGTTCCGAAAGGCTAGAGGTTATGGTGCGCGCAAATATGCGTATCGCGCATAACAAGGCGCAACTAGTAAAAAAAGGTTTCCGCTGGGCTCTAAACATCCCGCAGAGCGGGGCGCTATTCGGTGATTTTCCCACAGGCTGTAGAAGGGGTTTGGATGACTAATTATTTCGGTTCTTGCCTGTGTGGCACGGCAAGGTTTGAGGTAAAAGGAGGCTTCGACAGCTTTTACCTGTGTCATTGCCAGCATTGCCAAAAGGACACCGGTTCTGCTCATTCGGCAAATCTATTTTCACAGACAGCAAAATTGATCTGGCAGGCGGGTGCCGATACTGTTGCTTCCTTCACGCTCCCGGGCACACGTCACAATAAGAGCTTTTGTAAGTTGTGTGGTTCAGCATTGCCAAGCACTCAGATCGCAGGTTTGCTCGTCGTTCCCGCAGGGTGTTTAGACACAGACATCTCTATGGTACCTGCGGCGCACATTTTCACATCTAGCAAAGCTGCCTGGGATGCGCAGTTAGGGGAGGTTCCAGAGTTCAAGGGTCTACCAGAGTGAGCTGACCCCACAGAACCAATGACTGTTGGCGGACGCACCTACGCTGCCCTCCGGCAGTCCGTAAAGTCAGGCGCTATGTACATATATATGAAGATAAAATCTGCATATTATGCTCTATGCTACCTGCCGCTGAGCGCAAGCTTATGTATCAAGGGGCAGATATGAACAAGGTATTGGTCGCTGGAGCAACCGGCGCTACAGGCAGGCTGGTTGTGTCTGAGTTACTTCAAAGAAACGTTGGTGTCGTCTCTATCGTACGAGCCTCCAGCTCCTTGATTCCCACAGTTGGCAACCATGCAGGTTATTGTGAAGTCGTGGCTGATATTACTGAACTGACAGAACAACAATTAGCATCGCACCTTGATGGCTGCGACGTTGTTGTTTCCTGTTTAGGGCACAACATGACATTCAAGGGAATGTTTGGAGAACCTCGGCGTTTAGTTACCGATACCATCAAAAAAGTGACGAAGGCTATCGAACTAAACAAGCCTGATAGAAAAGTAAAGATTATCCTGATGAATACCACAGGAAACAGTAATCGCGATATTCCGGAGAAGCCCCCACTTTCACAGAGAGTCGTAGTTTCAATACTGCGTCTTTTGCTTCCCCCGCACGTAGATAACGAGCAGGCGGCTGACTTTCTCCGGACGAGTATTGGACAAAATCACCAACTGATTGAATGGGTTGCAGTGAGGCCGGATAGCTTAACGAACGAAGCGAGGGTCTCTCCCTATAAAACGCATCCTTCTCCGACGAGAAATGCAATTTTTGATTCTGCACCGACCAGTCGGGAAAACGTTGCGAATTTCATGGCAAATCTGGCTACCGACCCGGATTTATGGGCAGCCTGGAAAGGCAAAATGCCGGTAATATACAATGATGCATGACAAGGCGCAGCAACGTAGCACCGCAGTTCCTGAGGTCTAGTGGACACCCGGATCTAAGCAGTCAGGAGAGGCGCCATGCTCAAACCAGGCCCCAGAACGACATACCAATATAGCTGACACGACTGATGAAGCCGATTAGATCAATCCAAGCCTTTCTTCTCCGCAAGTGCATTGTTTGCTTGTGCGTTTTTCCAACCATGAATGTCGATGCACAGGACGTTATCAGCACTGAGCATGGCGATGTCTTTGTCATTACTTTTAAAGAGTATGCAGACAGGAAGAAAAATGGTATCGCCTGTGGCAATCTGCCGCCGGTCATTTCCCAGAAGGCGTTTCAAACGGTAGAAAACCAGAACTTCACTGAAACCGAGTATGAGAGGCTCGCGGGTAACGCGCCCTACCTGGGGCTGCGGGGTGTTCACTCGTGGTACAGCAAGTCCCAGCGCAAGGTAGTCAGCTACGACGACCTCTACGAGGTTTACGGGTCTTCTAACAACGGCAACTGGAATCATCTGCCGGTACTGTGCGGAGTGAAAACGGCCCAGTCCAAACGCAAGCGGGCAAGCGCCAATCCCGTCATAAGCTGGAAGAATGGGGAGAGGAGCTGCAGTGGCGAGTTTTGTGAGTTGCCCGGCGGCGCCTATCTGCATGCCATTTACACGAACAACGTTGAGCTCATCAAGCAGTTTGACGCGTCTGTTGACAACACGGTGCAAAGAAAGCTGGGCGCAATCCTCTCGCTCTCAAAGGACCTGGGCGAAACCCCGCAGGATTTTTCGTTGCTCCCGGCGATGGCGAATGCCTATCTGGCCGAGCGCACCAGGGAGGTTACGGGCTCGTGTGGCAATGATCTCGTCAGAAAAACGATTACACGCAAGACGGCAACCTACGACATGTTCGATGCCAGTGGGCTCTATGAAGGTCAGGGCGGCGGCGAGGTATACCGATTCACCTATGTCGTAAAGCCGGCGCTGGTCCCGCTGTGCGACAGTGTGTGTGACTCCCGCGGCGGCCGCAGTGAGCGGTCCGCGCTCAGAAAGCTGAATCACGGCGGCGCCAATCTGACATTGAACGGCATTGAGGAGCTTGTTGATAAACGTTCATGTTCGTCTGCTGAGGTCGTCCAGTTCGAGAACAACCTTGCGTCGCTGACAGGCCGCTACCTGGCGCAAAAATATCAATGGCGCGAACGCCCCGCTGCAGCTGCACCCGCACCTGTTACTCAGCGCTCCGGGAAAGATAAGGCTGCCGAGCAATTAGCATTGGCGGCAGCGAATCGTGAAGAAGGTGCTCGCTACCGAACCGCTAACCGAGCGCAGGGCAATGTTACCGAGACCCAAAGCGGGCTGCAGTACACAATACTGACCATGGGTGAGGGCCGGCACCCGCTGCCCACAGACCGCGTTCGCATCAAGGGGGTTGGCAAGCTGATCGATGGTCGGCACATGGATGATTCATACGCGGCAGGGCCAAAAGCGGTTGCTTTGTCGAGTCTGCTGCCCGGGTTGTCGGAGGGGCTGCAGTTGATCAAGCCAGGTGGAAAAGTTCGGCTGATCCTTCCGCCCGAGCTTGGATTCGGCGACCGCCAACTGGGGATGATAGAGCCGGGTTCTACGCTGATATATGAACTGGAGCTGGTTTCCATTGTTCAGTAGGGCCAAACTCTTGGTGAAATCCAAATGAACGGCCAGATAAAAAGGAGCAGCTTACATGCTGGATGCGGTGGCGAGCTCCAGCAAAAACGGGGGCCAGACCATGGTTCTGTCCACTTCTGTGACGATACGGATGATTCCGTTTAGTATCAAACTCAGTGCTGCGGACGCCACAGCCGCTATACGATTTCGGCGCTCGCAGCCTGAGGTGTCAGGGCACAAGGAGATGCCATGCACCAGCCAGAATATTGGTACGCCGTAGCGTCGGTACTGCTGTTTCTGAAGATGTTTGCCATTTCCGCGTATCAGGCTTTCCATCGTATCGGAAAGCTGACCTTCAAACTCGCCCTTCCTGATGAAATGCCTTGGCAGTGGGGTTTCCTGAGATGAGCATTCGTACGCCACTAACGCCAGAAGGGTTTGACAAAACAGTTCTGGAGAAGCTGATCCACACCAAGCACCCCGATGTTGAAATTGATTCCATTACGGTAGTGGACGCCGCCCTTTCTTCAGAGGGCGAGGAAAGGGTATCAACCGCCGGGCGTATTGCATTTGATGTGGTGTACGCAAACGGTGGAGGGGCAAATCTACCCGGACGGGTGATGGTTAAAGTAGCACGCCCTGAGTTTGTCGAGATTCCGCTGTACGAGAACGAAGTGAATATCTACACCAGGCTCGGCGATGAAATCGCGATGACAATGCCACGCTGCTTCGGTGGCTATAGGGATCACGAGAGCCTCACCTTTGGCCTGGTTCTGGAAGATCTGCGAGCAGCCCAGGTGAAGTTCGAGAATGTACTTTCCGGGTTGAGTGCGCAGGATACAGCCGCTCTGCTTGAACAGCTTGCTGTATTGCATGTACCCTACTGGAATTCGCCCCGCTTCAATAATGAGCTGCGCTGGGTGCAGCCGCATACATCAGGCCCCATTCACGATCTGTTTTCACTGGATAAAGGCGGTGTGCATTTTCTTATCGAGCATGAAATCGCCACCCATCAGTTCAAACGCGAACTGGTTGAATCCACAGGGCAATCCTCGAGATCTCTGGCTGAGCAGGTCGCCCGCGTGCAGGCACATCAGGCAACCCTTCCCTGCACGCTGCTTCACGGCGATGCCCATGTTGGCAACACCTATAAAACCAGCGGTGGCGAACGGGGCTATCTGGATTTTCAGTTGTCTGCCCGCGGATTCTGCATGCACGATGTCAGCTATACCATCGTTACCTCGCTTTCCGTGCAGGATCGCAGGCAGCACGAGCGAGATCTGATCAACGGCTACCGTGAAAAGCTCATTGGCCTGGGCGTGCATGCACCACCCTCACTGGATGCCCTGTTCGAGGAACACCGCCGCACAATGGCCTGGAACCTCTATATTGGTTGGCTAACATCACCTACGGAAAACTATGGTTGGGAGATAACGGTCGGCAACCTGATACGCCTTGCAACCGCCTACCGCGATCTGGATTCAGCTAAAGCGATAGCCGGGCTGCCAGAGCAGTGACTCATTAAAAAGCCGGCAACAAGGCAGGTATGACCTTCCCGCCCCCCGTTGCTCGCGGCACATGCATCGCTCTTCGGCCATGTCGCTGCCCGTGCGCCGCTAATCAAACGCCTGGCGCGCCTCGGCGCTACCGCCGAAGGTACGGCGGAACTCCCTCGGGCTGCAGCCCATGGATTTGCTGAAATAGCGGGTGAAATGGCTCGGGTCTTCGTAGCCGACCCGCGCGCCGATGGCGGCGACGCTGTCCGCGGTTTGCAGCAGCAGCTTGCGCGCGCGCTGCAGGCGCTGGTCGTTGAGCCACGTTTTCGGCCCCACGCCGAGTTGCGCCTTGAACAGGTGGGCGAAGCGCGAGGCAGACAGGCTCAGCTCGCGCGCAACCTCGTCGATACTGATCCGGTGATCCAGCCGCGCGAGCATGTAGTCACAGGCCCGCTGGATGCGCAAATCCAGCGGCCTGCGCTCGCTGCCGCCGACGCAGCCGCGCACCCTGAGCAGTAGCTCCTCGAGTTTGTTGTGCTGCAGTTCCTGTCGATACGTACCCCGCTCCGCGCCGAGTGCGATCAGGGCGCGAAACAGCGACTCGATCCTGTCACGCTCGGAGGCATCCGCGAGTTGCAGGTGCGACAGCTCGCGATTCGGCCCGTTCCACTCCAGCAGTTCGGCCCAGTTCGCGCGTGGCTGGAAAATGGCCCACAGGTGTTCCCATTCGCTCTCCCGGGGATGCAGCCCGTAGTGATAAACCGCCTGCGGCCGCATGAGCATCACGCTGCCCGCCCCCACGGCCTGCTCCGTATCCCGGCTGAGGAACAACGCGCCACCCCGGGTGGTGAAATGCAGGGTCCAGCACGGCATCGTGCCCGGCATGCGCATGTCGCGACTGCTGGTTTCGCCGCGCTGCATGTAGGTGCTGCTCGCGATGAGCCCATGGTCGTAGAGCAGGGCGTGGTCGAAGCTGTCCGAGAGTTCCCCGATGAACGCCCTGGCCTCCGCCTCGCTCAATGGCCGGTGGGACGCCATGCGCTTTCGCCACCGCGACACCAGGTCGTGGCGCAGGGCGCCAAACGCCCCGTCGCTCTGCATGCGCCCCCGCACGGAAACGAGCGCGTCCTCCCCGATTGAAGAGCCGAACACCTCGCGGATGATGCGGTGGGTGGACGGGTTGGCACCGCCGCCGGCGGCCCAGTCGTAAATCCCGCGGGCGAGGTCATTGAGCTGGGCCTGCTTAGCAGAAAAGCGCATATAAGTGAGGTTTCGAGACGTTTTCGGGAGAATATACAGCAGGAAAATACAACTTCATAGCAGACGCGCCCATGTCAAACAGCCTCGCCCGGGCGTATCTTGCGTTGCATAAGCGATAACAAGAGGGTTCACACACCGATGTCAGCCGCTGTCGAACCGGCCTGGCGCGATTCCGGGCTGCCTGTGGAAGCGCGCACCCGGGCGTTGCTGGACGCCCTGACGCTGGATGAAAAACTCTCCCTGTGCGCCGGCGCCGGATTCTGGAAAACGCGGCCTGTGCCGCGCCTTGGCATTCGCTCCTTCCGCATGACAGACGGCCCCCGGGGGATCGGGTTTCATTCCAGCGGCAAGCGCTGCACCGCGTTTCCAGCAGGCATCGCCCAGGCGGCATCCTGGGACGAACCGCTGCTGCGGCGCTTCGGCGAGGCGCTCGGGCGGGAATGCCGCGCGGTCGGCGGCGACACGGTGCTGGGCCCGGCGATCAACATTGCGCGCACGCCCCTGTGCGGGCGCACCTTCGAATACCTGAGCGAAGATCCGCTGCTGAACAGCCGACTGGTGGTGCCTATCGTGCAGGGCATCCAGAGCCTGGGAGTCGCCGCCTGCGTCAAGCATTTCGCCGCCAACAACCAGGAGACGAACCGCGTGCGTGTGAGCGCCGAGGTCAGCGAGCGGGCGCTACAGGAAATCTACCTGCCGGCCTTTCGCGCGGCGGTGGAGGAGGGTGACGCCTGGTCGGTGATGGCCGCCTACAACCGGGTCAACGGCACCCCTGTTTGCGAGCACCGCGATCTGCTGGTGCGGCGCCTGCGCCAGGATTGGGGTTTCCGCGGTTTCGTGGTCAGCGACTGGTTCGCGGCGCGCTTCACCGGCAGCACCGAGGGCTGTGTGCGCGGTGGCCTTTCCCTGGAGATGCCCGGCAAGGGGTCGCGCTACTCCATTAAAAAGCTGCAGGCGGGGCTCGCCGCCGGCGCGTTCACCGAAGCTGACATCGACCACAACCTGGCAGGCCTGTTGCGCGCCATGCTGCTCACCGGGCACCTGGACCCGGAGCGCAACCGCGGCGTGCGCAACAGCGCGGAACACCGAACGCTGGCGCGTGAAATGGCCGAGGCCGGTAGCACCCTGTTGAAGAACGACGGGCAGCTGCTGCCGCTGGATCCGGCGCGCACGCGGCGCATCGCGGTGCTGGGCCCGAAACTTAAAAAACGCAACTGCCTGCCCCTGTGGGGCGGCAGCGCCGGCGTGTGGCCGCTGTCTGAAGTGACGCCACTGCAGGGATTACGCGCGGAAAACCGCGGGCGGGTCGAGTGGGTTAAAGACCCGGCAACGGCCGATGCGGTGCTGCTGTTTCTGGGGCTCAGCCACCGTCCGGGGCTGGACTCCGAGGTGAAGGACAAGGCCTCACTGGCGCTGCCCTGGCAGCAGGACGAACTTGTGCGCCGCACCCTGGCGGTGAATCCCAACACCATCGTCGTGTTGCTCGCCGGCAGCCCCGTCGCCATGCCCTGGGCAGACGACGTTCCGGCCATTCTCGCGTGCTGGTATCCCGGCATGGAAGGCGGCACCGCCATCGCCCGGCTGTTGTTCGGCGACACCAACCCGTCGGGCAAGTTGCCGGTCACCTTTCCCAAAACCCTTGCAGACAGCCCGGCACACTGTTCTTCACGCACCTTTCCCGGTGACCGCAGGAGCGTGCACTACGACGAAGAGCTGTTCGTCGGCTACCGCCACTTCGACAGGCAGGAAATAGAGCCGTTGTTTGCCTTCGGCCACGGCCTCTCCTACACCGACTTTGCGTATACGAACCTGCACCTGAGTACGAACTGCGCCACGGCCGGGGACACGCTGGTGGCAAGCGCGGAGATTGCCAATACCGGGGACGTGGCCGGCGCGGAAGTGGTGCAGCTCTACATCGCCGACCTCGAACCGGGGGAGGAGCGCCCCCCACAGGCGCTCGCGGCATTCTGCAAGGTTCACCTGGAAGCCGGCGAGAAGCGGCGAATAGAGTTTGAACTGCCGCTCTCGCGGCTCGATGTTTTCTGCCCGCGCGCAGCGACCTGGCAGGTGAAACCCGGCGACTACGAATTGCGGCTCGCAAGCTCCTCCCGCGATATCCGGCTGCGGGAAGGGTTCCGGCTGGCGGGCAACGACACTGCTACACACGCCATGGAGAAAGCCCCACTATGAGAAATGACAGGATGGACGGCTTCACGCGCCTGCGCCGTATGGCGTGGCTACCGCTGCTGGCGCTCGCGCCCGGCGTGGAAAAAATAGCCGCGCAGGAGCGCTCGCTGGCGCTGGAAGAGGTTGTCGTGACCGCGACCAAACGCGAGCAGAGCCTGCAGGACGTTTCGGTGGCGGTGACCGCGCTCAGCGCCGAGGATCTGCGCGTCGCTCAGATCACCACCTCCGAGGACCTCACGTTTCTGGTGCCCTCGCTCAACCTGCAAAAGGGTTCCAACCCGCGCCAGACCTCGTTTTCCATTCGCGGCATCGGCACGCAGTCGTTCAGCAGTGCCGTGGAACCTAGCGTTTCCACCATGATCGACGGCGTGGTGCTCGGCCGCTCCGGCCAGGCCTTCATGCAGATGCTCGACGTGCAGCGCGTGGAAGTGCTGCGCGGCCCCCAGGGTACGCTGTTCGGCAAAAACTCCACTGCAGGCGTGGTGCATATCATTACGCAGGACCCAACGGACACGCCCAGTGGTGAAATCAGCACTACCGTAGTGAGTGAAAACGAGTACCGCGCCGGGCTCACCGTGGCCGGCCCGGCCACAGACTCACTCGGCTATCGCCTGTCGGCAACCGGCCTGTGGCTGGACGATTTCACCAACAACTACTTCGACGGCGACAAATTGAATGGCTCGGAGGAGTGGAGCGTGCGCGGCAAGCTGCGCTGGCTGCCCACGGATACGCTGGAGTTGAAATGGGCCAGCGACTACAGCGACCGCTCCTGCGACTGCACCGCCGACCCGATCCGCAGCCTCGAACCCTTCGGCGGCAACGAAGGCGATGTGCAGGACATACTCGATCTCATTGCGCCGGTGACGCCGGGGAAAGATAACAAGGATGTCAACATCAACACGCTGCCCACCAGCGACTCCGATACCTGGGGGCACTCGCTGGAGATCAACTGGGATGTCGAAGGCTATACCCTCACAGCCATCAGCGCGTACCGGGAATTCGAGGTTAACGGCTACGCTGATGTCGACAGCCAGCCCATCGATGCCCTGGGCTTCGACCAGTTCGGCGATACCGCGACCGAGCAGTTCACCCAGGAACTCAGGCTGTTGTCACCGGCGAGCGGACAACTCAGCTACGTGGCCGGCCTGTTTTACTTCGACCAGAAGCTGAAACGGCAGTTTCGCCGCGAGTTCGAGTTCGTACCCGGCGATCCGGGTAGCGCCCTCGCCAGATTCAGCGTGGATACCGTGAACTGGGCGGCATTCGGCGAGGCCACATGGAACTTCAACGAGGCCTGGCGTCTCATCCTGGGAGCGCGCTATACCGAGGACCAACTCGACTTTGTCTTTGGGCGCACGCAGGCGGGCCTGCCGGTGGGTCTGCCGCCTACCGTGGCGCCCACGCAGGGAGATACCGACGAAAGCGATCTCTCTGGCAAAGTTGCTCTGCAATGGGACTTCAGCGCGAGCGGGATGGCCTATGCCAGCTACACCCAGGGCTACAAGGGGCCGGCCTTCGATATCACCTTCGGCACCGACCCCGAAGGCATCGACCCGGTCGATCCCGAGACATCCGACGCCTGGGAACTGGGCATCAAGGCGTCGCTGTTCGACGACCGGGTGCGGCTCAATGGCGCGCTGTTCTACGCCGAGTACCAGGAGTTTCAGGCCCAGGCATTCTTCGATCCGGACGGCATCCCGGATTGCCCCGCGGACAACCCGGGATGCGACCCCGAAGACGACCCGGGCAGTTTCGTGCTGATCAACGCCGGCGAGGTATCCACCACGGGTATTGAACTGGACTTCCTGGCTCAGGTTACGGACAGCCTGCGCGTGTCTGGAGGCGCGGCCTGGATCGACGCACAGATCGAGGACTATCCCGGCGGGCCCTGCAGCGGCGGGCAGGACTTCCGCAACGAGTGTCCGGCGAGCAACCTGCAGGATCTTTCCGGCGGCGATCTGCCCTTTTCGCCGGACTGGAAGGTCAACCTCGCGGCCACCTACACGTTCTTCCTGGACGGTCACTTCGACGTGGATGTCGTGGGCGCCATGCGCGCCCAGGATGATGTCCTCTACGACATCACGCAGGACGACAACACCATAGAAGACGGCTACGCGATATTCGATACCTCCGTCATATTGCGTGGTCACGACGAAACCTGGCAGGCGACGCTCTTCGTGAAAAACCTGACGGACAAGTTCTACGCCGCGTCGATCTATTCCAACAACGCCGCCATCCTCGCCAACGGCTACAACCAGCGCTACACCAAGCAGTCGGAGCGTACCTACGGCGTCGAGCTGCGGTATCGCTGGCAATGAGATGCTGCGCTCGCCACACCCCGCAGCCGGGGAGTGGCGCAAGATATTCCGTTGACCGCGTGACTCGGCAGCGGCTGTCATTTAGCATGCGG
Source organism: uncultured Halieaceae bacterium (assembly GCA_963976655.1). Taxonomy (GTDB): domain Bacteria; phylum Pseudomonadota; class Gammaproteobacteria; order Pseudomonadales; family Halieaceae; genus Marimicrobium. The sequence goes on along the minus strand of CAXBLB010000031.1, from coordinate 7,005 downwards.
TAATCGAATCGCAGTGAGGGCCCCCCATGATCCGGCGAGCGACTATTATCCTGCTACCGGCTCTGTGGTTGAGCGGGGTGGCAGTAGCTGAAGGGGCCAGCCAGGAAGAGTTGGCCAAGAAGCTCGCCAATCCCGTGGCGGCGCTCATCAGCGTTCCTTTCCAGTTCAACTACGATGGGGATATCGGGCCCGCCGACGAGGGCGATCGTTTCACTGTCAACGTCCAGCCGGTCATCCCCGTGGACTATACCGACGATCTCAACCTGATCTCCCGCACGATTCTGCCAGTTGTCTACCAGGACGAAATCTTCCCGGGCGCCGGCGACCAGAGCGGCATGGGCGACGTGGTGCAGAGTTTCTTTTTCTCGCCCAAGGCGCCCACCGCATCCGGATGGATCTGGGGAGTGGGCCCGGTAGCATTGCTACCCACCGGCACCGATGAGCTGCTCTCCGCGGAGAAGTGGGGCGCCGGGCCCACCGGCGTGGCGCTGAAACAGCAGGGCCCCTGGACCTATGGCGCACTGGCCAACCATATCTGGTCTTTCGCGGGCGACGGTGACCGCACGGATGTCGATGCGACGTTTCTGCAGCCGTTCGTCAACTACACCACGCCGTCTGCGTGGAGCTTCGTGCTAAACACGGAGAGCACTTACGATTGGGAAAGCGAGGAGTGGACGGTACCCGTGAACGCCCTGGTGACCAAGGTGACCAGTGTCGGCGGCCAACTGGTGAGCGTGGGCGGTGGCGTGCGCTACTGGGCCGACAGTCCTCCGGGCGGCCCGGAGGGGATGGGCTACCGGCTGGTGTTGACCCTGCTTTTCCCGCGCTGACCGATAGCGCGCGCAGGCGCTGCATTTGCAACGCCCGCGTGGCTCATGTTAGAAAATTTCGATACCTAAGCCGTCTCACATCTCGTAGGCGGCGTTGGTTTTGCGGCTGAAGGAGCGTCCCTCCGCTTCTTCCAGTTGAATGAGATCCTGCAGCAACTCGTTTCCTTCCTGTGCGGGGATCGCTTGCCTCGCGCCCTGCAGCAGATCGATCAGGTAGCCGTGCAACTGCTCGCCCAGACGACCGATCTGTTCCAGGCTGAGTTCATCAGTGTCTGGCGAGATGGATGCAATGAATTCCTGCGGATTCAGTTCCCGGGTGTATTGCAGCCGGGTGTCGAGGATGTCGTCGTTTGTACGCCCTACCATGTCTTGCAGTAATGTTGCCATACGCGCTTCGTTGTCCGCCATTTGCGCAAGCAGCTGTTTGTGGCGAGGGTCGCTGGTTTTTTGTTGCAGGCCTTCGTAAAGCGGCCCACTCCTGTGATGAACGTCAATGGCATTGTCGAGCAGACTGCCCAGAGACTTGAAGGTAGCACTCATAAATAACATCTCCTGTCTGGCACCGTGAGCTATCCCTTGCCAGTTTAGTGTGAAATATTTGCGCGGCGACGTCCACACGACCGAAGTCTTGCGACGCTTTGGGTTCCCGCGCCCTGCGGGCATACCGTCCCGAACGACGCCCGCTGTGCCTCCTGCATGTATCGCCGGGCCCGCCGGGAGGTCAGAGGCCAAAAGGATAGGTATCGGGCACGCCGTGAAGCTGCCCGCTAGCGAGCGGCGTGACGGCGCTGCTCTCGTTTACCCAGATGTACTCGTCGAACTGCCGGGTGAGTTGCGCCTCGAAGTAGTGGCTGGCGAGCTCGCTCTGCGGCCGGTAGATGACGCCGATGGCGCGTTCCAGACGGCGCTGTGTGAGATCGTTCCGCAGTTCGGTACTCTCCTGGTCGCGCAACGGCAGTAGCAGGCCAGGCTGCTCACTCAGGTGGAACAGCCGCTCGTAACTGCGTTCATGGGCGGGCCTTACCCGCTTGATTTCCATTTCACTGTCCCAGTTGGAGGCGGCAGCCACCGTGCCGTGGTCGGTGCCGAAGCCAATGTGGTACGAGGCGTCATCGAAAGCCTGCCGGCAGAGTTGGCCGATATTGTGCTCGCCGCGGGCGGACATTTCAGTGGCTCGCGCGTCGCCGATATGCGAGTTGTGCGCCCACACCACCGCCCGCGGGTTGTCCCCGGCTCCGGCCATGATGCGCTTGAGGGTTTCAAACATATGCGAGTCGCGCAGGTTCCACGAGTCGCGCGAGCCGTAGTACATCACCCGGTAGTAGCGCTCGGCGCTGGCCACCAGTTCGGCGTTCTGCGCGGCGTCGAGAAAGCGTGCGCCGTCATTTTCCGCGTAGCGTTGCCGCCGCTCGTAGAGCGACTTGAGCATTGCGATGACATCGCGTTCACAGTCCTGGTAGCGGCCGGTTAGCGCGGCCTGGCCATAGGCGGCCGGATCCGCCTCCCAGGGACTGAGGCACCCGTAGCGCAGGCGCGCCACCTCGGCGAGCTCGGGGTCGATGTCCTCGAGATAATCAATCACGGCGCGGGCGGAATTGTACAGGCTGTACAGGTCCAGCCCGTAGAAACCGGCGCGCTGTTGCCAGTCTTGCGAGCTGTTGTATGCGTGCAGCCAGTCGACGAACTCTTGTGTTTCAACGTTGCGCCACATCCAGGTTGGAAAGCGCGAGAAGGCGGTCCATTCCGAGGGCGTCGCCTCCTTGTGTCGCACGTAGTGGTCGATACGCGCCGCGTCCGGCCAATCGGCCTCCACCGCGACGATCCTGAATCCGTGTTCTTCGATCAGGCGCCGCGTGATGGCGGCGCGCATGCGATAGAACTCCGAGGTGCCGTGGCTGGCCTCGCCGATCAGTACCACGCGGGCGTCGCCGATACGCTGGAGCAGCGCATCGTAGTTCGCATCCGCCGGTGATTCAAAGGTCTCGCCCTGGTGGGCAATGCGCTGGGGCAGGGTTCCATGTCCGCCAGACTTCGCGCTGACAAGCCGCGGCGACGCCGGCGAGGTATTGTCGGGGTCCCAGCCGTGCTGACCGATCAGCGGCACGAAGCGCACGTCGGCCAGTTCCTCGCGTTCGAACTCGCCGCCCTCGCCGCGGGTGACGCGAATCAGTTTCTGCGTGCGCTGGTGAGTTCCCACGGGAACCACCATTCGCCCTCCGGGCGCCAACTGGGAAAGAATGTTCTCGGGCACGGCCGGCGCGCCCGCCGAGACGAGAATGGCATCGAAAGGCGCCTGCTCCACCCATCCCAGGGTGCCGTCCGCGTGCCGTATATGCACGTTCTGGTAGCCCTCCCGGGCGAGGCGCTGCGTCGCGTGTTCAGCCAGCTCGCCGATGCGCTCGATGGCATACACCTCGTCGGCGATGTCGGCCATCACCGCCGCCGCGTAGCCGGAACCGGCGCCGATCTCGAGCACCCTGTCACCCTCTTCAAGAGCCAGGGCCTCGAGCATGAACGCGACGATGTACGGCTGGGAAATCGTCTGTCCGCCGTCGATTGGCAGGGGACGATCTTCGTAGGCATGGTCCGCCAGTTCCGCCGACACGAAGGCTTCCCTGCGCACCCGGCCCATCGCCCGCAGGACCGCCGCGTCGCGTACACCGCGATTTTGGATCTGCTGCCGGAGCATCTGTTCCCGCTCACTCGCAAGCTCGGTCATATGCAACTCCTGCAACGTTGTTGACAGAACCCTGCCGCGTGCATGTGTGCCCGCGGCAGTACATCCATTACATCTGGATATGCAGTAATTAGCGGCAAATTGTATGCCACGGTTGCTGCATCCATGTGACCCGCGCGCCCTGTGCGCGACACTGGCTCAACAGAGCCGCTTCAGCCTGACCGCCTGGGTCCGTCGGATACCGGAACCGGGCTTGGAGCGGCCGTCTGCGGGACATATCTACAAAGCTCTTTGTAATCATTACCAGTGTAGCGGCCGCCCCCGGAGCATCCCGACGCCTTGAACGCGGCGCACGGCAACGGCTGATTGCGTACGATCGGTCATGCCGCACGGCATATCGGTCATTCTCCCCACGGTCGAAGTTGTCCACGCTTGCAGGCAGGCTCTGGTGCGAGACAAAAGCCCTCTCCAGAAGCGTGTGCTCCAGCATGCGGCATATTGCAGATATTCAAACAATAGAATCTCAAGGAGCTCCCTATGCAGGCAATGACAGAACCCAGGGTTATCGATGACGACAAACTTCAGGCATTCGCCGCGACGGTCATGGGCGACATTGCCGGTGCGCTGACTGTACTCCTCGGTTATGTGGGGGATCAGACAGGCGTTTATCGGTCGATGGCGGAGCAGGGTCCCGCCACCGCAACAACGCTTGCGGACAAGGCGGGAGTCGACGCACGCTATTTACTGGAATGGCTGAGCGCGCAGGCGGCTGCGGGGTATGTGCAATACGATCGCGCCACAGAGACATTTTCGCTGACGCCCGAGCAGGCCGTGGTGCTCTCCGCCGAGGGGCACCCGGCGTGTATGCAGGGCATGATCCAGCTACTCACGGCCCAGTTCACCACACACGAAAAAGCAGTACACACCTTCCGTTCCGGCGAGGGCAGGGCGTGGGGCGAGCACCACGCGTGCTGCTTCTGTGGCACCGATCGGTTTTTCCGGGCCGGCTACAACGTCAATTTGCTGGAGAACTGGCTGCCGGCACTGGAGGGCGTGGAAAGCCGCCTGAGAGCAGGTGGCCGGGTCGCGGACATCGGCTGCGGCCTGGGCTCCTCGACCCTGCTGATGGCCCGGGCCTTCCCGAACTCCAGTTTCGATGGATTCGATATTCACCCCCCCTCAATTGAGGAAGCGGGCACACGCGCCGCGGGCCACGATGGCGCGACGAACGCGAACTTCGAGGCGCGCTCGGCGGTGGAGACACCCGCGAACAACTACGACCTCGTGTGCATGTTCGATTGCCTGCACGACATGGGCGACCCTGTCGGCGCGGCCCGGCGCATTCGCGAGTGCCTCGCCGCCGACGGCACGCTGATGCTGGTTGAGCCGCTGGCCGGCGATGCGCTGAGCGACAACCTGAACCCTCTCGGCCAACTGTTCTACGCGGCATCCACGTTGATCTGCACGCCCGCCTCGAAAGCCCAGGAAGTCGGGTTGGCGCTCGGCGCCCAGGCCGGCGAGGCGCGCCTGACAGCCGTGCTGCGTGAGGCCGGATTCACCCGCATCCGGCGCGCCAGCGAGACGGCGACCAACATGGTACTCGAAGCGCGCCCCTGAACAGCGCCGGCTTCCCCCTGAGCGCCACGCCCTGCGTGGCTATTCTTCGGGTATTCGCTTATGCTCAGGCGTAGTAGCTGTCCTTTGGCAGCGTGGGAACCAGTGAAGGATACGGCAATGAGCGTCGATATCGTCTCGGGGGTTCTCGATGCCGTACGCCTCACCGGCGCCATTTTTTTCGACGTTGAGGCGCATGGGGTCTGGGTCTCCGAGGCGCCGAACACCAGAGTCCTCACGCCCTTCGTATTTCCCAATGCAAAACACCTGATCGAGTACCATATCGTTACCGAGGGCACGATCTGGGCCCAGGTGGTGGACGCCGAGGCCGAGCCCGTGCGCCTCGAGGCCGGCTGTGTCATTCTTTTTCCGCATGGCAACGCGCATACGCTGTCCACCCAGCCCGGTATGCGCGCGCCATCGAACCTCGCACTGTTTGAACATCGCGAGGGCCAGACGTTGCCGTACCGGGTAGTGGCCACGGCGAGCAATTCCGCACAGCGCGTGCGACTGGTCTGCGGTTTTCTGGCATCGGACATGCTGCCTTTCAATCCGCTCATTCAGGCACTGCCGCATTGTATCCACATCGCGGGCGCCTACACCTCGGAAAACGGCTGGTTGAAGACCCTGATCGAGGCCATCGTTCGCGAGAGCGCTGACAACCGCGTCGGTGGCGGATCCATACTCTCCAAGCTCAGCGAGCTGATCTTTATCGAAGTCATCCGCCGCTATGTGGAATCCCGGGGGTCGATGCAAACCGGGTGGTTCGAGGCGCTGGCGGATCCGATCGCCGGAGAAGCCATACGCAGGTTTCACGCCGAACCCTCCCGCGCCTGGAGCCTGGAAGTTCTGGCACGCGAGGTGGGAACCTCGCGGACCATTCTGGTGCAGCGCTTCAAGCACACGATGGCGGTTCCACCCATGACCTATCTGGCCCGTTGGCGCATGCAGGTTGCGGCGGGCCTGCTCGCGGGTGGTTCATTTCGCCTGGCCCGCATCGCCGAAGAGGTCGGTTACGATTCAGAAGCCGCCTTCAGCCGGGCTTTCAAGCGCTTTACCGGTACTTCGCCCTCGAAATGGCGCTGCCTGAACCAGGTCTACCACGAACTGCCTGACTGAGGCATGATAGCCATGTGATTTCCACGGGCCGGCAGCCGGCCATTTCAGGTGCTTGCCATGACCGCTTATCTCCCAGGTTTTGTCACCGATATTGCGAGCGTGAAGCCCTTGCAGGCGTGGCGCTCGGTGCGAACGCTGATCGCGGACCCGGATAACACCGGCGAAGTGTTCAAGATCATCGAGGCCCTGAAGGGCGGTAGCCTGGTGCGCGCTCTGGAGCGGCTTGGCGCCACCCCCGAGGGGCGCGAACTGCTGCGCCGCAAACCGGATATCCTGCCGCTACTGAGTGACCGGGATGCATTGCGCGCGATGCCCGAGGGCAGTGTGGGCCGCGCCTATCTCAAGTTTGTCGAGTCGCAGTCGCTGAGTGCCGATGGCCTGGTGGCGGCGAGTGAAGAAGCGCCGCGCGAATTGCGCAGGAATCCGGAGGAACGCTGGCTGGGCAACCGCCTGCGCGATATCCACGACCTGCAACATGTCATGTGCGGCTATGGTCGCGACACGCTGGGCGAACTTTGCCTGTTGTCATTCATGCATACCCAGACACCCAACCGGGGTATCGCCTTCATTATTTTCGTGGCGCGGCGAAAGGCCCGTCAGGCGACACAGTTGTTCTCCGTGGACGCGTGCATAGAGGAGGGGCGCCGCATCGGCGAGGCCGCAACCTGGTTTGCCAGCGTCAAATGGGAAGAGCGGCTGGCGGAGCCGCTGGATGAGCTCCGCGCTGAGCTCGGCATTCAGAAACCGGTGCTCTATCGTGAGGCT
>CAXBLB010000030.1:0-26050 GCA_963976655.1 uncultured Halieaceae bacterium | reverse complement strand
AAAGTGTTACCTATGCTCCCGGAATAAAATGTCACCTATCCGACCGGAATGGACAGCCAAAAATTGGTCGGGACGACAGGATTTGAACCTGTGACCACCACACCCCCAGTGTGGTGCGCTACCAGACTGCGCTACGCCCCGGAATCGCCTGTGCGGCGAGCGCGGGATTATAACCCCTCGCCGCGACGATACAAACCCTATTTGCCCGGCGCGAGTACCTTGAGCACATCTTCGAGCTCTTTAATGGTCTCCTTGATCACCGCCTGCAGTTCCACCGACACCGAGCCGCCGCCTTGATCCGACATACGCTGGCGCGCGCCGCCGATGGTGTAGCCCTGGTCGTACAACAGGCCGCGGATGGTGCGAATGGTGAGCACATCCTCGCGCTGGTAATAGCGGCGATTGCCGCGCCGTTTCACCGGTTTGAGTTGCGGAAATTCCTGCTCCCAGTAGCGCAGCACATGCGGCTTTACCGCACACAGTTCGCTGACTTCGCCAATGGTGAAATAGCGTTTGCCGGGAATCGCGGGGAGTTCGTTATTGTGGGTCGGTTCCAGCATATTCTTCTACTCGGGCCTTTAGTTTCTGGCCGGGCCGGAACGTGACTACACGGCGCGCGGAGATGGGTATCTCTTCGCCGGTTTTAGGGTTGCGGCCGGGACGCTGGCTCTTGTCGCGCAGATCGAAATTGCCGAATCCTGACAGCTTCACCTGTTCGTTGTTTTCGAGGCAACTGCGGATCTCCTCAAAGAAGAGCTCCACTATCTCTTTGGCTTCGCGTTTGTTGAGGCCAAGCTCTTCAAACAGGCGTTCCGCCATCTCGGATTTCGTCAGAGCGGCCATCGTTCCAGTTCCCGGTTCCCGTAGCTAGTTCCTGAGCTCGGCGTTATAATTTTTTTCCAGCAGATCAACAACTTGGGCCACTGCAGGATTCACTTCTTCGTCGCCCAGAGTGCGCGATTGGTCACGGAAAGTCAAACCCAGCGACAGGCTTTTCCGTTTAGGATCAATGCCTTTGCCAGTATAGACATCAAACAGCGTTAAGTCCCTCAGGTAACTTCCCGCTGCCGAGCGCACGTCTTGCATTAGTGTAGCAACTGGTATTGATCTGTCGACAACAAACGACAAATCGCGGCGAACTCCCGGGTATTTCGACAATTCCGCGAAGGCGGGCAGCTTGCGTGCCAGCACTGCATCGAGTTCAACTTCGCAACAGTACACCGGTGCGTCCAGGCCCAGATCACTGGCGAGGCCCGGATGCAGTGCGCCGACGTAGCCCACCGGCTGCCCCTTTCGGGTTATCCCGGCTGTCTGCCCCGGGTGCAAACCCTCGCGGGTTGCCGCTGCAAAGGCGAACTCGCGCGGCTCCCGCGAAAGCGCCAGCAGGCTTTCGAGATCGCCTTTCACATCGAAAAAATCCAGCGCGCCGTTGGCGGCCGACCAGGCCTCTGCGAAACGCGAACCCGTGGCGACAAATGCCAGCGTGGGCACCTGACGCAAACCCTCCGGCCCCGGCAAAAACCGCAGGCCGGTTTCGAACAGGCGCACTCGCGGCTGCTGGCGATTAACATTGTGCAGCACCGCACTGAGCAAACCCGGCAGCAGGCTGGTGCGCATCACTGCCATGTCTGCTGAAATCGGGTTGGTGAGGGCCACCGGAGACATATCGGGATCGAACTTCCGCTGCAGGGAAGGCTCGATGAAGCTGTAGGTGATCGCTTCGCGATAACCCCGCGCCGCAAAATGCCGGCGCAGCTCGCGCAACGGCAGGCGCGACTCGTTCAGCTCCGCCATATGCAGATCGGCGCGTACCGCGGAAACGGGCAGCCGGTTGTAGCCATACACCCGCGCCAGTTCTTCCAGCAGGTCGGCTTCGAGGCTGATGTCAAAGCGCCAGCTTGGTACGCTGCAACGCCAACCCTCCTCAGTGCGCGTAACACCCAGGCCCAGGCCCTGCAGAATACGCTCTACCTCCGCCGCCTCCAGCGTGGTGCCCAGCATGCGGCCGATGCGCGCTTCGCGCAGCGTAACCGACAGCGCGGGCGGCAGATGTTCGTCTACCACCACCTCGGTAATCGGGCCCGCTTCACCCCCCACAATGTCTACCAGCAAACGGGTGGCGCGCTCCATGGCGGCGAGTTGCCCCGCGTAATCCACTCCACGCTCAAAGCGATGGGAAGAATCGGTATGCAGCCCATAGGCCCGCGCCCTGCCCGCCAGTTGTAGGGGAGCGAAAAATGCCGCCTCCAGAAATACATTCTGCGTTTTATCACTTACCGCCGTGGGCCGCCCGCCCATGATACCGGCCATGGCGACCGGGCCGTTGTCATCGGCAATCACCAGGGTGTCGCTATCCAGATCCAGCGTCTGGCCATCGAGCAGTTCCAGTGATTCTCCGGCAAGCGCTTTGCGCACGGCCACGCTACCGTGCAAACGGTCGAGATCGAAGGCGTGCATCGGCTGGCCGAGTTCCAGCAATATATAGTTACTGACATCCACCACGGGGTCGATGCTGCGCAGGCCGCAACGGCGCAACTTTTCACGCAACCATAGCGGGCTTTCAACCGCTGCATCAATCCCGCGCACCACGCGCCCCACATAGCGCGGGCAGCATTCGGGGGCCTTGAGTTGCACCGCCAGGGTGTCGCCAATCGCCGTTTCCACCGGCTCGTATTCGGGTTCCTGCACCGGCAGCCGATTGAGCAGGCCCACCTCCCTGGCAATACCCCGCAGGCCGAGGCAGTCGGCGCGATTCGGCGTGAGGCCGATCTCCAGCACGCTGTCGTCGAGTGCCAGATAGCGTCGCAGGTCTTCACCCACGGGCGCATCCGCGGCGAGTTCCATCAGGCCCTCATTGGCATCGGAGAGCCCCAGTTCCTGTTCCGCGCAGAGCATTCCCTGTGATTCCACACCGCGCAGCTTCGCCGCCTTGATGCGCAATTCACCGGGCAATACGCCGCCCACGCTGGCGAGTGGCGCTTTCAAACCGGCACGCGCATTCGGCGCGCCGCACACGATCTGCACAGTGCGCTCGCCGGTGCTCACCGTACACACGCGCAGCTTGTCTGCATCCGGGTGTTGCTCGGCACTGAGAATCTCCGCGACCACAACGCCATTGAAGCTTCCCGCCACCGGCTCGATGGCTTCGATCTCCAGGCCCGCCATGGTCATCTGGTGCGCGAGGTTTTCGGTATCCAGCTCGGGGTTCACCCACTCGCGCAGCCACTGCTCACTGATTTTCACTGTCGTACTCCGTGGGTCGGGTTAGAACTGCTCGAGAAAGCGCAGATCGTTTTCAAAAAACAGGCGCAGATCGTTCACGCCGTAGCGCAGCATGGTGAGGCGCTCCATGCCCATGCCAAAGGCGAAGCCGGAATACTGCTCCGCGTCGATGCCCGCCATCTCGAGCACCTTCGGATGCACCATCCCACAGCCCATTACCTCGAGCCAGCCGGTCTGGCTGCACACCCGGCAGCCATCGCCGCCACAGTTCACGCACTGGATATCCACCTCTGCGGAAGGTTCAGTAAACGGGAAATACGAGGGCCGGAATCGCACCGCGAGATCTTTCTCAAAGAACACCCGGAGGAATTCCTCAATCGTACCCTTCAGATCCGCCAGGCTGCAGTGTTCGTCGATCAACAGGCCTTCCATCTGGTGGAACATGGGCGTGTGTGTCAGGTCGGAATCGCAGCGATACACGCGCCCGGGGCAGATAACCCGCAGCGGAGGCTTTTCGTTCTCCATCACTCTTACCTGAACCGGCGAGGTGTGGGTACGCAACACCGTAACGGGGTCGACGTAAAAGGTATCGTGCATGGCGCGCGCCGGGTGGTGGGCCGGAATATTCAGCGCCTCGAAATTGTGATAATCATCCTCGATTTCCGGTCCTTCACGCACTTCAAAACCGATGCTGCCAAAAAAATCCTCGATGCGTTCGATAGTCCGGCTCACCGGGTGAATGCCACCGGTCGACTGCCCCCGCCCGGGCAGAGTTACATCCACCTGCTCTCCCGCGAGACGCTCTGCCACAGCCGCGGTTTCCAGCTCCGAGCGGCGCGCCTGCAGCAGCTCCTGCAGGTTCTGTTTCACCACGTTAATGCGCGCCCCCGCTGCCGGCCGCTCCTCGGGCGACAGTTGCCCCAGGCCTTTCAGCAGCGCGGTAAACTGCCCTTTTTTGCCGAAATAATCGACCCGTAAAGCCTCCAGCGCAGCGGTGTTCCCGGCTGCGGCAATGGCGGCTTTGGCCTCCTCGGCGAGTGCTTCAAGATTTTCCATAGTCAGCTCTTCAGGTGCCAGGCGTATTCATCCTGCGCAGTGGTGTCAGCGCAAAAAAAAAGGAAAGAGCAACGCCCTTTCCCTTTTTGATTCAACAGTGCAGCCAGCGACGCCGCAGCCGGGGCCGCGGCAGGGGTGGGCTTAAGCCAGAGAGGCTTTCGCTTGCTCCACGATCGCTGCAAAGGCCGGTTTATCATGTACCGCGAGATCGGCCAGTACACGACGATCCAATGCAATATCAGCTTTTTTCAGGCCGTTGATCAGACGGCTGTAGCTGACGCCGTTGGCGCGCGACTGGGCGTTGATGCGGGTAATCCAGAGGGCGCGAAACTGACGCTTGCGCTGCCGGCGATCGCGGTAGGCGTACTGCCCGGCCTTGGTAACAGCCTGCTTGGCCACCCGGAATACACGACTGCGTGCACCGTAGTAACCCTTGGCCTGCTTCAGAATTTTCTTGTGACGACGATGCGCCACCACTCCACGTTTTACACGAGGCATAAGTCTTCTCCTTTCCCTTGACGGTTACTTGGCGCGCAGCATGCGATCGATCAGAACCACATCGCTTTTATGAATCAGCGAGGTTCCGCGAAGCTGCCGCTTACGCTTGGTAGTCATCTTGGTCAGGATATGACTCTTGTTTGCGCTCTTGCGCTTGTAGCCGCCTGCAGTTTTTTTGAACCGCTTGGCCGCGCCGCTGTGAATTTTTGCTTTTGGCATAATCAAATACTCCGCATTCGCAGTGAGTCTAATGAAGACACTGAGGCATTCACGGGCCGTCAGTTCTTCTTCTTGGGTGCGATTACCATTGTGAGTTGTCGGCCTTCCATTTTCGGGAATTGCTCGACACCACCCAACTCCGCCAGGTCGGCTTCTACTCGTTTGAGTAACTCCATGCCGATTTCCTGGTGCGCCATTTCACGCCCGCGATAGCGCAGGGTGACTTTGGCCTTGTCGCCGTTTTCAAGGAAACGTACCAGGTTGCGTAGTTTTACCTGGTAATCTCCTTCCTCCGTCCCTGGACGAAACTTGATCTCTTTTACCTGAGTTCGCTTCTGCTTCTTCTTCTGGGCGGATTTCTGCTTCTTCGCCTCGAAGATGTGCTTGCCGTAATCCATCACCTTGCAGACCACCGGGTCTGAATCTGCGATTTGTACCAGATCCAGGCTTGCCCGCTCGGCTGCCGCCAATGCCTCGCTGAGAGGCACCACGCCTACCTGCTCTCCGTCGGCCCCAACGAGACGTACCGGATCTGCCGTAATCTGGTCATTGATCACGGCTTTCTTACCGCTTTCTTTCTTAATGCTGATTCTCCAACGCAATACGACCGCGACATGCCACGTCCTGGCTGAGGAGTGCGATTACCGCATCGAGATCCATTGATCCCAGGTCCTCACCATCACGCGCACGCACGGCCAGAGTCTGTGATTCCACTTCTTTATCCCCTATCACGAACAGATAGGGAACCCTCAGAATCGTGTGCTCGCGGATTTTAAAGCCGATCTTTTCGTTTCTCAAGTCCGAAACGACCCGAAAGCCCTTGTTTTTCAAGGAATCCTCCATACTTTTCGCGTAATCGGCCTGTTTGTCGGTGATATTCAGCACCACCGCCTGCGTCGGTGCCAGCCACGTGGGGAAAATACCCTCGTAGTGCTCGATGAGAATGCCGATAAAACGTTCGAAGGAACCGAGGATAGCGCGGTGCAGCATTACCGGCACCTGACGGCTGCCATCCTCCGCCACGTACTGCGCATCCAGCCGGCCCGGCATGGAAAAATCCACCTGGATCGTGCCCAGCTGCCACACACGGCCAATACAGTCCTTGAGGGAAAATTCGATTTTGGGCCCGTAGAACGCGCCCTCCCCCGGCAGTTCCTGCCAGGGCAACTGCTGTGCGTCGAGCGCGTCGGCCAGCGCCTTCTCCGCCCTGTCCCAGTCTTCATCCGAACCCACCCGCTTGGGCGGCCGGGTGGACAGGCGATAAATCACTTCGTCGAAGCCGAAGTCCGCGTACACCGCGTGCAGGAAATCGATAAAGGCCGACACCTCGGGCTGTATCTGTGCTTCGGTACAGAAGATGTGCGCATCGTCCTGGGTGAAGCCGCGCACGCGCATAATGCCGTGCAGCGAGCCGGAGGGTTCGTTGCGGTGACAGGAGCCGAACTCGGCCAGCCGCAGCGGCAGATCGCGGTAGGATTTCAGACCCTGGTTGAATACCTGCACGTGGCAGGGGCAGTTCATCGGCTTCACCGCAAACGCCCGCTCATCCGATTGCAGCGTGAACATGTCGTCGCCGAATTTGTCCGCGTGGCCGGATCTCTCCCACAGCGACATATCCACGAGCTGCGGTGTGCGAATCTCCTGATAACCGTGTTCCAGCTGCCGCGCGCGCATGTACTGTTCAATCACCTGGTAGATCGTCCAGCCCGCCGGATGCCAGAACACCATGCCCGGCGCCTCTTCCTGCGTGTGAAACAGGTTGAGTTTGCGCGCCAGCTTGCGGTGATCGCGTTTCTCGGCCTCTTCAATCCGGTGCAGGTAAGCCTTCAGCTGTTTTTTGTCGGCCCATGCGGTGCCGTAGATGCGCTGCAGCATTTCGTTACTGGAATCGCCACGCCAGTACGCCCCGGCCACCTTGGTCAGCTTGAAGGCCTTCAGCTTGCCGGTGCTGGGCACGTGCGGACCGCGGCACAGATCCATCCACTCGCCCTGCCGGTAGAGGGTGATTTCCTCAGTTGCCGGCAAATCCTGGATGATCTGTACTTTGTAGTGTTCGCCCATGTCATGAAACAACCGCACTGCCTCATCGCGGCTCACGACCACCCGCTCAACCGGCAGGTTCTCCGCCGCCAGGGCCTCCATGCGCGCCTCGATTTTGGCCAGGTCTTCGGGCGTGAAATTGTGCTGCGTGGCGAAATCGTAATAGAAGCCGTCCTCGATCACCGGACCGATGGTTACCTGTGTACCGGGAAAGAGTTCCTGCACGGCCATGGCCAGCAGGTGCGCGGTGGAATGGCGGATGACTTCGAGCGCCGCTTCATCGCGCTCGGTAATAATGGCGAGCGACGCGTCGGCCGCGATGACATGTGAGGTGTCTACCTCACGGCCGTCAACCACGCCGGCCAGAGCCGCCTTGGCAAGGCCGGGGCCGATATCGGCCGCCACGGCGTGCACGGAAACGGGATCGTCAAAGGAACGTTGGCTGCCATCGGGCAGGGTTATAACAGGCATGAGCACTTCCTAGTCAGTGGTGGCCGCTACCAGAGGCCACTTGCAGGACACAGATTACTGGCGAGCGGTTGTTGCGCCTGTCTGGCGCATTACCGCGGGCCGCGGGAGCTGCAGAGGCGGCAGTTTGCCCGAACAGCGTATGAAAGGAAAGAGCAGACGACCCCGAAGGGCCAGCGCTCTAAAGCATCCAGCTTACGGTGAGGGTACAGAGGAAATAGGTGGCGAATCCGAGCACTGCGCTGGTTGCCAGCGCGGCCGGCAAACCCCGGCGAAACAACCAGCGGGCGTCGCTATCGAAAGGTACTGCTGCGGTGCGTTGTGTCATATTGTTGTTTCCCTGGAGCCCGGATGATGAGTTAAGTGCCGGGTTCAAAGCAGGAAACGTGCCAGCGCAACCAAAACAAGGGCTTAGGGCCACCGCGGCCGGCGGGGTGTAAAGATTACTGACGCCTGTGGCGGGCCGGGCTCATCACTGGATTATCAACGGGCACGCTTGCGGCTCGCCGCCGAGCGCGTGGCGAGCCAGTCGACGGTTTGTGCCCATACAGCATCGCAGGCGCTGCTGCCGATGATCACGCCCATGTGCCCGCCCGGCGCGCTGCGAAAATCCTTGTCTTGCGAGGCAATGATGTCGACGATGTGATGCGCCACATCCTCCGGCACGAGCCGATCATTCTCGCCGGCAAACCCCAGGAAGTTGCAGCGAATGGCATCGAGGTCTGCAGCGGTACTGCCAAATTCCACGCGTCCGCTGGCGAATTGATTGCCGCCGACCACGTTCATGGCCATGTCGCGCAGCACCCCACCCGGATACATGAGCATGTGGTTCAGATAGTCCGATGTGGTGGAATGCGCCTCCAGCAGTTCACGATCGTAGAGACGCGCCATCAGATCCCAGTAGCTGGTGATACTGGCGATGGGATCGGTCATTTTGAACACCAGCGTGGTGAGCCACGGCGGCGCGGACAGCAGCGCCGGATCAAGCGTGTCGAGCAGCAGGTCGGAATAGCGGCTCACCAGGTGGGCCGGACCATCCAGCGCTTGCACCATACCGGCAACGCCGGCTATCACACCGCTGCCGCTCTCCAGGTCGATGGGGCTGGCCACGGTCACAATATTGCGCACCCGCGGATCCTTCGATTCGCCCTGATAAAGCAGGCAAAACAGCCCGCCCATGCACCAGCCCAGCAGCGAGAGTTCTTCACAGCGCGCATGCTCGCGTACTTTCTGCAGGGCCTCGCCGAGCATCGTGCAGGCATAGTCCTGCAGGCCGAGGTGTCCATGCTCCCGCTTCGGGCGGCCCCAGTCGACCAGATAGACCTTGAAACCCGAGGCAACCAGAAACTTCACCAGACTCCGCTGCGGCATGAGGTCGAACACTTCGGTGGTCACGCCCAGCGGCGGCACCAGCACGAGGGGCACCGCGTGCCGTCTGCGACGAATTGGCATCTGGCTGCCGTCCGGGAGGTCGATCTCCTGCTCATCCGGCAGCGAGTAATAACGCACGGCCATCAAATCGCTATCGTGCACCAGCTCAAACCAGGTGCGGCCGGATTTGATCAGCGTATCGCGTTTGAACAGCCAATCGACGCTGTTGGCGGCGGCGCGCGTGACACGCCGGTTGATTTCCAGCCCCTGGAGCAGCAGCCGGGTGGGGAAATCGTTCATGCGGCGTGTCCGGTGAGATTGAGCAAGCCCTCGAGTTCTTCCACCGCCTTACCGGTGTACACCGCGAGGCGCTGCAGGTGCGGCAGGGTATCGCGCGCGCCGGTGAAACCGATGTTCAGCGTGCCGGCGTAGCTGACGCAATCAATGCTCAGCGCGTTGTACTGCATCAGTTGCCCCAGCGGATAAACGGCTTCCAGGCGAGCGCCCTGGCAATAACGCGGCTCGTCCGGGCCGGGCGTGCTGGTTACCGTGAGATTGAACAGCGGCGGTACCAGGGCGCCCACCGCGGGCAACTGGCTCATATACAGGGGCGTGGAACGCAGCAACACATAGGGCGTAACAGCGACGGCGGGCAGCGACTCGCGGTCCTTGCGCACAGCTGCGATCGCCGACTTGAGCACCGCAAGGCGATGCAAAGGGTCGCCCAGGTGTGTACCCAGCGGCACGCGCAAACCGGCTATGGCATTCCCGGAGAGCGTTTCGCTGCGCTCCTGCAGCGATACTGGCAGGGCCGCGATGAGTGATTCATGCGGCAGGGCATTGTATTCCTTGAAAAAGCGGCGCAGCGAGCTGCCGCAGAGATAGGCCAGAATGGTACTCAGGGTGGTGTCCGCCTTCTCCGCGAGGCGCTCGATGCGCGCCCGCGAAAACTGTTGCGTGGCAAAACGCCGTTGCGAGTTGATGCGCCGATTGAGTGTTGAACGCGGCGCACCGCGCGGCAACAGGTAGCCGCTTTGCGTATCGCGCTGGAAGCTGTTGCGGAGGAGGCCCACGCCCGCACGGCGCACGGTATTCAGCGCTGCAAGCGGGTTCGCCAACGGGCCCTGGGCATCGTCACTCCCGGCCTGCCCGGGCGCAGCGGGGCCGGAGGCGTCCCGCGGTATGGCCCACGGCGGTGTTGGCGGGCGTGTCTGTGGCTTTTCCGCCAGCCAGGAGAGTATTAGCGGCACACCGGTGACATCGTTCACCAGCGCGTGGTGCACCTTGAAGTAAATGGCAAAACGGTTGCGCTCGAGCCCCTCGATGAGATGAAACTCCCAGAGCGGCCGGTTGCGGTCGAGGGCCTGGCTGTGCATCCGCGATACCGCAACGCCCAGCTCGCGCTCACCACCCGGAGCCGGTAGCGCCAGGTGGCGAAAGTGATAATCGATATCGAAATCCGTTTCCTCAACCAGACGCTGCCCCAGCAGGCCGACGCTGGTATCCGCAAGGCGCAGGTTCCAGGGCGCTACCGGTTCCGCGCTGCGCAGTTTTCCGGCCAGGCTACCCAGATAGTTGCGCGAGGCGCGCGCCGGTAACCGGAACACCGCCAGTACGCCCACGTGCATGGGCGTTTGCGACGACTCCATGAGTAGCCAGACCGCATCCAGTGGCTTCAACAGCATACTCTACCTCGGAGATTGCCGGCCCCAGCGGGCCAGCCCCGATTATAGCAGGGCCGGGGCGCGTCACCCGGGCGCGGCCGAAACCACCAGGCGCAGCGGGCCGCCCACGGCCAGCGTATCAAAGGGATAACAGGTGACCAGCATCAGCGTTTCCTCCTGCGCGGCACTGCTCAGTCGTTCGCGCGTGGCATCCACCACCTCGGTGGCGCGAACACGATAATGCCGCCATTCTCCGCTCACCAGTTGCAGACGCAACGCCGCGCCCGGTGCGAGCGATTGCAAAAATGCGAAGTGCGTATCGCGATGCCCGCCAATCACCGCGAGCCCCTGCGAACCCAGTGGCGCGGAGGCCAGCGCATGACCGGGGCCGAAGGCCAATGCATTGCCGGTGTCGCCCGCCAGCACCAACAGGTCGGCGCCCTGCTCCGGCGCCTGCAAGCGCGCGACCGGCCAGGTGTCTGCCCAGGGCCAGGGTTTGACCGGTGCGCCGCCCGCCGCGAGGCTTGCACGCCAGGCGCGCTCTATCAGCACCGGGGCCAGCCACGCCTTGGCCTGGATGATTGCCGCGCCCGCGCCCTGCACCAGTGCCGCCAGCAACAGCACTGCGCAGAGCGCATCGGCCAGCGGTCTAGTGACTATTCTCAGGCCCACGGTCCACCTCCGGGCCACGCACCAGGCGCAGCAGCACAGCCAGAAACAGCGCCAGCAATGCGAACCATGCCTTGGCGGGACCGGTGGTCGCGGTGGCCGGATAGGCGAACTGCTGCGCGCTCTGGCCCTGCGGTGCGGTGTTGGCTACCGGCGCGCTGCGCAGCGGCTCAGCCACCGGTCGCGCTGGCACCTCCTCCACCGCCACGAAACTGGTGTAGGGGCTGAGCAAGCGGTGATCCAGCGCCAGCGGCAACACCTCTTCACGCACAAGCTCCTCGGCGCGCTCGGTGAGGATTTCATCCAGCAGCGCGGAGATTTTGCGTCGCGCCCAGAGGCTGGCAATACCGGCATGTCGCGGTTCTGCCTGCGCACCGGCCACGCTGATGCGCCGGCTCCAGGGCTGGCCGCCCGTCTCGCCACTCACCAGCACTTCGCCGGCAGGCGGCACCTCGCCAAAGCGCACGGCCACCGACAGGGCTTCGCCATGGTACAGATCCGGTATCCGCGCTGGCCAGGCTTCCACCGTCTGTGGCCAGTTCACCGCCAGATTGACGCCGGCCGGGCGCGATAGCTGCGCGAACAATGCGGCCATTTTCTCGCCCACCTCATCAATATTGCCGATGTGCGTGTGGCTACCGCGCCCGAACTCCGCCGCCCTGCGCATGAACCAGCTATTGGGCGCGGAACCGATACCCACGGTAAACAGCCGCGTGTCAGCGAGTTGCTGCGTGATTTCGCGAAACAACGCGTCTTCATTGCCCACGGCGCCATCGGTAATGAATATCACCTGACGCAGGCGCCGCGCGTCACTGGCGTGCTCGCCCCCGGGTGGCAGCGCCGCGCGCAATGCCGGCAGCATCTCGGTACCGCCACCGGCGCTGAGCATGCGCACAAACTCCTGCGCCCGTTGCAGGTGATGACGTGTGGCGGGCACCGGCCGCGCATTCAGCCGGCGTACACTTGAATTGAACGCGATGACATTGAAGTGATCTTCCGGGCGCAGCTGCCCCAGGGCCTGTGCAACACTTGCGCGCGCCTGTTCGATCGACACGCCGCCCATGGAGCCCGAAGTGTCGACAACGAATACCACCTCTCGCGCCATCGAACGCGCGGGCATCGATGCGGACGGCGGCAACAGCATGAGCAGGCCAAAATATTCATTGCCCACCCGCTCGGTGAACAGCGCGGCCTGCGGCGATTCGCCGGTCACGGGCTGCCAGTTGAGCAGGAAATCGCGATTCATCTCCACTGCGCCGTGCGCGAGCCCGATACTGTACACGACGGCCCGCCGTGTCAGCGCAATGTCGTGATAGGGGGCATCCACACTCGCCAGCGGCATACCAGCGTCCAGGCTGACGGTGATCTCCAGCGGGTTGAGCGGCGCCTGATCACTCCCCGGCCGCGGATCCAGTGGCGGCGAAATGGCGTGCGCATCCGGCACCTCGTCGGTCGGCACTGCCCAGCCGTGGGACACATCGAGATGCAGTGTACGCTCGCCGGCTTCTTCATCCGCGGACAGTAGCGGCCTGCCCGGCATGTAACGCGGCGTTATGGTGGTGGGAAACCGCAGTGAAAACACACCCGCCGCAAAGGCCACCGGCTGCACATACTCGAGCATTACGACCACGTCTTCGCCCGGCGCGATATTCGCCACCCGGCTGCTGAACAGGTTCGGGCGCTGCTGTTCCACGAGACTGGCGCGCTGGCCCGCCTGCTTTGCAGCGCGATACTCCTCGCGCGCCGCGGATTTTTCGCGTATCCGCCCGACAATGCGCCGCTCGCCCATGCGCATTTCCATATAGCGCACGGCCGCTTCGTCGGGCAGCGGAAACCCGTAAACGCCCTCTACATACTGATCCGTGACGTTGCGAAAACTTTGCGTGACGCGCACGGTGGCTACCAGGCCCGCGATGTCAAAATGTACCTTGCTGCCGTGCATCAGCGCCGGAGTGTATTTCCCCTCTGCGCGGTTCACATCGCGCAGCAGAAGCTGCCCGCTCTGCAGCGCGTGTAACTCCGCCACCGCGGAATCGGCCTGCGCATGCGCCGCCAGCCACAACAACAGCATGCCGGGCACTGCAACAGCCAGAACGTAACGACAGGCCGAGAATGTGAGAAAGGCTTGAACGCGACCGCGAGCGGCAGGCGGCACATCGGGGCGGTGATTCACTGGGCGGTTCGGGGTGAAGGCTTGCATGGGGCTCTCCCTGTTCAGGTGGAGAGCCCATTGGACGCCATGGTGTTGGCGGCAATGGGTATACAGAGTGGCAAAGCGCTGATCAATTATGGCGAATTGTGGCAGGCGCTTGTGATCTCGGCGGTTATTTGGAAGGATGTGCGGCCTGAACGGGCGCACACGGTAGAACCGCATGCCGCACTACATTGCCATCGTGGAAGACGAACCGGCGCTCGCTGAAAATTACCGCGACGCGTTGCAGCGCAATGCCTACCGCGTGGGTCTGTTCAACAACCGCTACAGTGCCCTGCGCGCATTCAGGGAGACGCTGCCCGACCTGGCGATCATCGACATTACGCTGGGTGACGAAATTGAGGGGGGCTTTGAACTCTGCCGGGAACTGCGCAGCCACTGGGCGGAACTGCCGATCGTGTTTCTCACCGCACGCGAATCGGAACTGGATATCGTCAGCGGCCTGCGGCTCGGCGCGGACGACTACTTCACCAAGGACATCGGCCTGAATGAAATGCTGGCGCGCATCGCAGCATTATTGCGCCGCGTGCAGGCCATGCGTTCACCGGAACGCGAAGAACAGCTCATTGAACGCGATGGCCTGTGCCTCAACATCGAGCGGCTTACCGCCCAGTGGCGTGGACAGGGCGTGGACCTCACCGTGATCGAATTCCGGCTCCTGCGTTCGCTCGCCGAGCGCCCCGGCCACGTAAAGTCACGCCAGCAACTGATGGACGCGGCCGGTGTTGTGCAGGACGACAGCACCATCACCTCCCATATAAAACGCATGCGTCGCAAGTTCGAGGAACTGGACGCAACGTTCGGCATGATCGAAACCGTGTACGGCCTGGGCTACCGCTGGTCTGCCCGGCCGTGAACCTGCGGCGACAGCTTCTGCTGGTTAGCCTGCTGTTGCTGTCGTTGCCCTGGGCGGGCTGCCAGTTCATTCGCGAGATGGAGGGCGCCCTGCGGCAGGGGCAGGAGCAGGCCCTGCAGGCCACGGCGGGCGCGGTGGCCGCCTTTCTCGAACGCGAGGTGGCGTTACTCTATCCCGCGCCGGCGCGCCGCTTCGCCACCGCGGATGCGCGGGGTGAAATCTATGCCTTCCCCGCCCAGGGCCCGGTTATCGTCGACGGCTACGGCGACGGCTGGGAAGACATCCCGGCAAATTCGCTGGCGCACACCACAGGTTCCCCGCTCAGGGTCGATTACCAGGCGCAAACCGGGCACGACACGCTGTATCTGCTGTTGCGCATCAGCGATAGCGACGTGGTGTATGAAAATCCGGGCGCATCAACGGAACCGAATGGCGACAGGCTGCTGTTGCGGATGTGGCACGCCAACAGGCCAACCGATTACGTGATCGCCACCGTCGCCCCCGGCAGCGTGCGCGCCCGGGCGGGGAGCGCTTTGCCGCCAGACATGGATCCGGCGCGTGTGAAAGGCTATTGGCAGGACGCCGTGGGCGGTTACACGCTGGAACTGGAGCTTCCGCTGCGCTACACGGGCGGCCGGCTCGGCCTGTTTGTGTTCGATGCGCGCACAACCACAGGCGCTGCCTTGGACACCGGGGAAGACGCGACAGGCGCGGGGAATATGCAGCCGGGAGACGCGGCCCCGCCACCCTGGTTCATCTACCGCCCGGCCGACCTGCAACAAAAACTGGCGCCCTTCAGTGCACGCGGTGGCCGCATCCAGATTGTGGATCATCAGCACTGGCTGATTGCGGATGCCGCCGCCGATAGCGGCGATGCGGCAACCGCAGCGGAAACGTTCTGGCTGCTACGCCTGCTGTACCGGGGCATCCTTGCCGATGGCAATCTGGCTCAACTTCCGGCGACGCCTGGCAGCGGGCGGTTGCGCGCTGTGGAGATCGACAGCGCCCTGGCCGGCACTCCCGCCCAGCAACGCTATCTCGACCCTCGCGCCGGCGGGCGCAGCATTCTTTCGGCGGCCGCGCCCATTTACGATGCGCAGGGCGTTCTGGGTGCGGTGGTGGTGCGCCAGAGCGGTGAAACCTACCTGAGCCTGACCGACCAGGCGTTCAGCAGATTGCTCGGCCTCAGCCTGCTGGCGCTGGGCACTGCGGCATTCGGCCTGCTGGCCTATGCCAGCCTGCTCTCCTGGCGAATTCGCAACCTCTCCCGCGCAGTGAGCAACGCCGTGGCAGATGATGGCCGCGTGACAGGCACGGTACAGCCGAGCAAAGCGCGGGACGAAATCGGTGATCTCTCGCGTCGCTACGCCGATCTGCTCGCGCGCCTCGCCGAGCACAACGCTTATCTGCGCAGCCTGAGTCGCACCCTGTCGCACGAATTGCGCACGCCCATCGCCGTTATCCAAAGCTCGCTGGACAACCTGGAGCATGCACAGAGGGATGGGGCCGCGCAGGCGGTGTATCTCGGCCGCGCGCGCGAGGGCCTGCGGCGTTTGCAACATATCCTCATGGCGATGAGCGAGGCGAGCCGCCTGGAAGAGAGCGTTCGCGGCCAGGAGCACGTGGCGCTGGATCTGGTGCCGCTGTTGCGCGAGGTGTTTGCCGCGTACCGTTCACTCTATCCCGCGCAACAGCTCTCGCTGGAGATGGAGGCAGACAGTGCTCAGGTGACGGGGGTTGCGGAACTCATCGTGCAGGCCCTCGACAAGCTGATGGACAACGCAGCGGCATTCTGTCCGCCGCAGGGTTATATTCAACTGCGCCTGTATGCACGCGCCGGCTACTGGTGTCTGGAGCTCGCAAACGACGGGCCACCCCTGCCGGAGGACGCTGCACGAGAGGTGTTTGAGCCGATGGTGTCACTGCGCAAAGGCAGCGACGAGGCGGTGCATCTGGGGCTCGGCCTGCACATGGTTCGCCTCATCGTGGAGGCGCACGGCGGGCATGTGCACGCACGCAACCTGCCGGAGAAGCGCGGCGTGGCGGTAACGATTGAGCTGCCGATGGCAACGTGAGCGACGAAAGCTGCGCCAGGCCATGCACGCTATTTCCAATGTCGCCGGTTGCTTTTCACACGGATCGGGCCGCCACTAGGCCTGCTCGATGAATGCCTGCTGTTTAATCTCCGTGAGCTGATCGCGCAGCGCCGCCGCCTCCTCGAACTCGAGATTCTTCGCGTGCTCGTGCATCTGCGATTCGAGCTGTTTCAGCTTGCGCGCCAGCGCGGCGGGCGACAGCGAAGCGAAATCGGCGGAGTACGTGAGTCGCGGCTCGGCGGCTTTCTTCGCCCTGCCCTTGCCGCGCGTGGGCATGCGGCGCGCGCCCTCCATAATATCCTGCACGGATTTGTGTACGCCTATCGGGGTGATGCCGTGCTCCTCGTTGAAGGCAACCTGCGTCAGCCGGCGCCGCTCCGTTTCGGCCATGGCGCGCTCCATGGAGCCGGTGACTTTGTCGGCATACAGGATGGCGCGGCCATTCAGGTGGCGAGCGGCGCGCCCGATGGTCTGGATCAGCGAGCGCTCCGAGCGCAGAAAACCCTCCTTGTCCGCATCCAGTATCGCCACCAGTGACACCTCCGGCATATCCAACCCTTCGCGCAGCAGGTTGATGCCCACCAGCACATCGAACTCGCCGAGACGCAGATCACGGATAATTTCCACGCGCTCTACCGTCTCGATATCCGAGTGCAGGTAGCGCACCCGCACCCGGTGCTCGCTGAGGTACTCGGTGAGGTCTTCCGCCATGCGTTTGGTGAGCGTGGTGACCAGGATGCGCTCGTTCAGCGCCACCGTGGCGCGAATTTCACCGAGCAGGTCATCCACCTGCGTGGTCGCCGGGCGCACTTCGATCTCCGGATCCACCAGGCCGGTGGGACGCACCAGCTGCTCCACCACCGCGCCCGCGTGTTCCTCTTCGTAGGGACCGGGTGTGGCCGACACAAAAATGGCCTGCGGCACAAGCTGCTCCCACTCTTCAAAGCGCAGGGGGCGGTTATCCAGCGCAGAAGGCAGGCGGAAACCGTACTCCACCAGGGTTTCCTTGCGCGAACGATCGCCGCGGTACATGCCGCCGATCTGCGGAATGGAGGCGTGCGATTCATCCACGATCACCAGCGCGTTATCCGGCAGGTATTCGAACAGCGTGGGCGGCGGCTCCCCGGGTGCGCGGCCCGAGAGGTAGCGCGAGTAGTTTTCGATGCCGTTGCAATAGCCGAGCTCGCGGATCATCTCCATGTCGTAGCGCGTGCGCTGCTCAAGGCGCTGCGCCTCCACCAGTTTATTGTTCTCCTTGAGCTGCGCCAGCCTTTGGGCGAGTTCCGCCTCAATGTGTTCCACCGCGCCGAGCATCACCTCGCGCGGCGTAACGTAATGGGATTTCGGAAAGATGGTGACGCGCGGCAGTTTGTTCTCGATCTCACCCGTGAGCGGATCGAACAGGTACAGGTCTTCAATTTCCTCATCGAACAGCGAGACACGCACGGCCTCGCGCTCGGAATCCGCCGGGAAAATGTCGATCACATCGCCGCGCACGCGGTAGGTGCCGCGCTGAAAATCCACATCGTTGCGCGTGTACTGCAACTCGGCGAGCTGGCGCAGGATCTCGCGCTGGTTGATCACCTCGCCCCGCGACAGGTGAATGACCATGCGGAAATACGACTTCGGATCACCCAGGCCATAAATCGCCGACACGGTGGCCACTACCAGACAGTCCTCCCGCTCCATCAATGCCTTGGTGGCAGACAGGCGCATCTGCTCAATGTGCTCGTTCACCGAGGCGTCCTTCTCGATGAAGGTATCCGACGAGGGCACATAGGCTTCGGGCTGGTAGTAATCGTAGTAGGAGACGAAGTACTCCACTGCGTTATTCGGCAGGAACTCCTTGAACTCGCCGTAGAGCTGCGCCGCCAGCGTCTTGTTGTGCGCCATCACGATGGTTGGCCGCTGCAGGGCCTCCACCACATGCGCCATGGTGAAGGTTTTGCCGGAGCCGGTAACACCGAGCAGCGTTTGCGAGGCCAGGCCCGCGCGCACGCCTTCCACCAGGCGCCGGATGGCGTCTGGCTGATCGCCGGCGGGCTGGTAAGAGGAGACGACCTTGAATTGCCTGGACACGAACGCGACTGCCTGTGGTGCGGGATATCAGCCCGCCATTATGGGCCAGCGGGAGAAGGATTGCAGCCCGTGTATCCGCTCTTGCCCATTCTGCGTCCCGCATTCCGGATGCAACCCGATGCCGCCACGACGCGCCAATGGACCCGGTTAAATGCCCGTCAGAACGGTTGACCAGCCGCACGGGCATCATTAATATACGCGACCTTCAGTTAAGCCATTCCGCCTTAGCTCAGTTGGTAGAGCAATTGACTGTTAATCAATGGGTCGCTGGTTCGAGCCCAGCAGGCGGAGCCAAATTAAGCTCGAAATATCAAAGGGTTGCAGCGATGCAGCCCTTTTTTATTACTCGTACCGAAAGTTGGTGTAAACAATGGTGTAAACCGAATGCCCTTCTAATCCGCGACCGGTGAAGGAGTGTAAACCCATCGTCTAGAGTCGCGCCAAACACTCGCCACGCCAGCACGTCAGCTCCGGTCACGGTTCCGGCAAGCTAAGTACCCGAGGCCATAAAAATCAAGGGCCGCATCTCAAGCAACCACCCTACTCCATTCGCTGAACGCATTGACCCTCAGATCCCGATAATGCTGGGCCCTGACCAGGTGCCTACTCAAATTGAAGAGGTTGGATACGGCGGCATGGGCGACACTTCATCGATGTAGAAGGTGTCGCCATAGCCGCCATGTCTTCGCTTGAGCCTGCGGGCGTACAGGGCACCGAATTTGATGCACCACAGGCGGATCGACTCCCGGGTAACGATGATCCCGCGCTAGGCCAGCAGATCTTCAATATCCCGGTGGCTCAGATTGAATCGGTAGTAGAGCCAGACTGCGTAGGAGATGATGTCGGGTGGGAATCGGTGGCGTTTGTAGGTATTCATTCGCCGATTTTACCAATTTGCCCCGGTGAACTTGTCAGTACCCCAGAAAGCACTAATTATGTCCTGTCTACCAGATGGGGAAGCTTACGCCTTGACCGTATTCCCATAATTCGAGCCATGAAGAATGTGGGATTTCCATCAATTTTGAAGAGAAGGAGATCCCGATTTGAAACGCAAGCGCTACACCGAAGTACAGATCAATTCGATCTTGAAGCAACATGAGGCTGGCCGCTCGATGGTCGACCTGGCCCGCGAGTACGGCATTGCCGAGAACACCCTGTACCACTGGAAGTCCAAATTCGGCGGCATGGAGGTCTCGGAGACCAAGTGGCGGCGTGAGCTGGAGGCAGAGAACACCCGACTGCAGCGCCTGCTGGCCGAGGCTGAGCTGGATAAGGCCGCCATGAAGGAAGTGATCGAGGGAAAGTGGTGACGGCCCGCCAGCGGCGACGGGTCGTGGAGCATCTCAGGAGCTGCCAGGTGAGCGAACGCCGGGCCTGCCGGGTGGTCGGGTTCAGTCGGTCCGCGATGTGGCGCCCGCTGCAGGGGCGTGATGACGGACCGTTACGGGTCGAACTCAAAGCGCTGGCAGAGCAGTACCCGAAGTAAGGCTGTCCGACCCTGCACGACATGCAGCGAACGGAGGGGCTTGTGGTCAACCACAAGCGCACGCACCGGTTGTACTGCGAGGAGGGCCTGCAGGTACAGGTACGCACCAAGCGGCGCAAGAAGTTGTATCGGCCCAGGGTCCCTATGGTAGTGCCCAGAGGCCCCAACGAGCGCTGCTCGGTCGACTTCGTCTCCGACCAGTTGGCCAACGGCCGTCGCTTCCGGGTGTTCAATGTCGTCGATGATTTCAGTCGGGAGTGTGTGATGCAGATCTTGGATTTCTCGATTAGCGGGCAGCGCCTGGTACGGGAACTGGACCAGCTTGCTCAGCGGCGGAAGCTGCCGGAACGGATTGTTATGGACAATGGCCCCGAACTGACCAGCAAGGCAATGTTCTTTTGGTCACAGCGGACCGGCGTAAAGCTCCACTTCATTCAGCCTGGCAAGCCGACGCAGAACGCGGTGGTCGAGAGCTTCAATGGCTAGTTCCGCGACGAGTACTGCCTGAATCTGAACTGGTTCTCCAGCCTGGATGACGCACGCTCAACGATTGAAGACTGGCGACGTCACTACAACCACGTCAGACCGCATCGCTCTCCAGGCAAGAAGCCGCCTGCGGTGTTCGCGAGGAAGGCGGCCTGATATGTCCCATTCCCCACATTCAGACATGCTCGAATGTAGGGGTACGGTCAGGGGGCCCTTCAACTGCAACACTACAGCCTTGTTAACGCCCCCAGGTGCCTGGTTGCCATAACCCGCACATCATGATAAAAAAGTGAAGTCCAGTAATATCGATTTTTTAACGGTATTTCTGGTTGTCCGATTCAGATCAATATCCATGAAGGAGAACAAAAATGAATAAAGCTACTTCGCAACACGACAATCCAGTGGAGGATATGGTTGCCAAACTGAACGAAGCATATTCAAACAGAAAACTGGGCAAATACAGAGCTCTTGAACTCAAGGACAGTTTCACTGAAGAAACCACCTGTGCCATTCAATGGGGACCGATGATGAGAACCTAAACGGGTTCGATTCGCAAGTTACACATACCTGAGGCCCTGCTCCCGGATCCCATACCGCTCTTCCCCGGCAGCAGGGCGTTGGCGTATAGTAGCTTGAAGACTGCCTCGTCACGACTGGAGCGTTTCGCATGAAAGAAGAAGCCCTTCAATTCGCCCCTATCGAGCTAGTTGTTGTCCAAGCGACCTCGTTTTGCAACATGAATTGCAGGTATTGCTACCTGACTGAGGAGACCAGAAAAGCCACGGCCAAGATCTCACTGCCTCAAATCGAATCATACTTTTCAAAGATATTCCAAAGCCGGTTTCTCGCAGATCGTATTGTCGTGAGTTGGCATTCCGGTGAACCCCTGACGCTGGGAACGGACTATTACGAAGAGGTCTTTAAGTGCATTACCAAGATTGCAGATGAAGTCTGTGATAGCCCGGTCGAAATTCTGCACGATTTTCAGTCCAATGGCACCTTGATCGACGAGAAATGGTGCCAGTTTTTTCGCAAGTACAGTAAAACAGTCACGGTTGGTATTAGTTGTGACGGGCCGTCTAGCATGCATGATTTCTACCGGCTCGACTGGAAAGGCTCTGGCACTTTCAATAGAACTCTGCGAGGCATCGATCTACTTATAAAGCACAATATAAAATTCGGACTTATTGCCGTCGTTACGCCACATGCCCTGACTGACCCGGATAAGTTTTTTGAATTTTTCTATGGCTACCGAAAACACATATCAGAGTTTCGTTTCAACCTACTGGACCAGTTCACCGAGTCGGGCGAGTTTTCCTACGAAAATTCGCGCAATCAGTATTACAGCTTTCTGAAAAGAGTCCTGGACAGGATTGACGCACTGGATAGCGGTGATGACCTGCTGAACATCAAGAATTTCTCCTATTTTTATAATCGTGTGTTCTCGTCCCAGGAAGAGCGCCAAAAGCAAACCGCAGCACATATGTGTCAACCGTTCCGGGCATTCAATATCGCAACAAACGGCGATGTATCCACGTTCTATGCCGGTGTATCGGTGGATGAATGCCAGGATATCTACGGGGACAAAAATGGCCTGGTTATCGGTAATCTAAATTATGACGATCTAGATACCATCGCCGCATCAGCAAAGGCTGCTACAATCGTCAGAGATTTTCGTCGCAGCCATGCCGTTTGCGAGCAATCGTGCCAGTATTTTGAGCTTTGTCCCGGCGGGTATAACCTGATCAAGCACAATAGATACGGCAGATTTGATGTTGCCGAGACGCCCGAGTGCCGGCTTCAAGTCCAGACGTTTACAAATGCTTTGCTGGATCATATCAATGAAAGTCTGGAAAAGACGGCGAGTTGAGAAGCCAGGGAGGTGTGGCGAATGTTTGTAGATGGTTTTCGCCGGGCCTTGCTTTCTGAAACACCATCCCCGTATTCTCGGGATTTGGGCGCGTTCCTGTCTCATGCGCGGTTACTGAACAAGCAGTTCAGTAATGACACCAGGCGTACTCTAGAGCTATTGCGTACAGACCAGATAAAGTATTGTCAGTTTCTGAGCATTCCCGTTACAGAAGTAGTACCGCCAACCGCAACGGCATATATGCCAAGAATACCTAAGTCAACCTACGAGGCGGAAGGGATAATGGGTGCCGCCTCGCTGGAACTAGGCAACCTGTTTGGCTACGAAGAAACCAGCAGGTTCGTGATGTATGACATTTATCCCGTCAAGGACTTCGAGCACTCAAAATCCTTTGTTAATTCTAGGAAGATGCTGTCATTTCATTCCGACGGCTCGGCGCACCCGAAGCTCAGCCCGGACTATGTCATGCTGTATTGTCTACGCAGCAGTCATCATGCACACAATCTCATCGTGGATCTCGATGAACTGCTAGGCCGCCTTCCTTTGCCGGTTCTCGACTTGCTGAAGCAACCGGTATTCAGGCACCTGGTGAGCCAGAAACCGGAACGCTATGACATCAAGCCAGTCTTATTTGAGGAGAACGGTGAAACCACTGTCAGGTACGACGAAGACAATGTGGCCGGCGTGGATGCCGAGGCGGTTGCGGCGCAGCGGCTCTTGAACAGGGAAATCCGCAACATTGCCATCTCTGTGGCGAATACGGATCATTCGTTGCTGATCATCGACAACAAAAGATCGTTACATGCGCGTTCGAGTTTCGCGCCCGTATTCGACGGCGCCGACCGTTGGGTCAAGGGTGCCTTTGTAACCAAATCAGATGTACGGGATGGCCTGATGCTGGGTCTGCCGGCCTGAAGGTAATCTTCAGCCTGTAGGACCTAACCGACCGGGCGTGAAAAACAAGCCGTCAGTTGTATTAGTCGCGACTTAATCTGACAGCTACCGGTTCCGACGGTCGTGCCTGTGTTCGGACAGTTCAGCTGTCCGACCTTCTATTCCCAATGAGGACATCCATCGCGTGGTCTCTGCATGGGCGTCCTGCCGCAGCACATCTTTTCCTAATGCGCTCGTTCGTGATTATAGCCTTCCTCTCAGGCGTCGAGATTGGCCTGTAACTTGGTCAGGTCTGCATAGAAGACCGTACCCCTCGACCCGAAGCGAGGTCGCGCGGAGACTACCAACTAGCGCTACGACCGGAACAGGTTTTGATACCAAGGGATGTCTATAACCCGATGCGTAGCGACAACCCGGAGAGCGGCCCGCATATCAATTTCCATCGACAAACACCGCAAGAACGCGTGCTGGCAATCGCAGATGGCCTTTGGGGTATACGAGCACACGGCTACCACAGCGCCGTAGTTCAATCATTAACTATATGAAAGCATGTCGTAAGCGCCACGATTTCTTCGCCAACGGCAAGCGGGGGACGCTCGTGCCAGAACTCCGAGCCGCGTCCCAACGCGACAAGGCCTTCCCGCGCCAAGATCTTGGTGTGGGCCACTTGACCAGCATGGGGTTCCGCGCGCCCCCACACGTGCAAGTGGAGTCCCGCGCTTGGTTGGGAATCTGCTCGTTCAATTACCCGAAGATACACGATAGCAGTGGCCCGGCAGCCCTCGGGCGGGTCGTCCTGGTGAAGAGCGAGGTGATCACCTGCACCGTAAACCGTGATGCAGCTTCGATCCTCCGTCATCTGATACTCACCGCCGAAAAGACGTCCGATGAACAAAGTCATTTCCGGCGAAACAAGAAATGCCCTAGCGGACGCCCCTAGCTCTGCAGTTGAAGAGGAGAAGGCGATCAGTCTGCGCCCACCTACACTCTCGGCGGGCTGCAAGCAGGCCTGCAGTGATTCTGCCTTCATTGCCCGTAACCTACCCGCTGGAATGCCACCGGCCAAGCCGGCGAAGCCGTTGCGACCGATCTCCTCGCGAAGCAACGGTAGATTCTTCCACGCTGTACTCGTCAACATCCGACCTCCGCCCTCGGTTAGACGCCCAGGAACCATCGCAGGCACTTCAGCCGCGTTCATAGCCCTCTCATTCACCTGAGCAAACTCTTCGTTTCTGACAAGTTAAGTACCCGAGGTCATAAAAATCAAGGGCCGCATCTCAAGCAACCACCCTACTCCATTCGCTGAACGCCTTGACCCTCAGATCCCGATAATGCTGGGCCCTGACCAGGTTCCTACTCAAATTGAAAAAGTTTGATACGGCGGCATGGGCGGTCACGAATCGATCCGCCTGCTTGACTGACTTGAATCGCCGCATCCCTCGCTCCCTGAACCTGGTGCTCTCGCGTGATTGCTCAGCACGGTTGCTCTCATAGTTGGGTACTGTGGATGGTTGCAGGAATCAGTTCCCGACGAGCAACCCCATAACTACGCAATTTGTCTGTCACAATCTTCCTGGGCTCGCGACCATACGTACGTAGCAACCGCCTGAAGAACCGTTTCGCCGCTGTACAGTCACGCTTCGCCTGCAAATAGCCGTCAATGACTTCGCCATCCTGATCCACGGCCCGCCATAGATAATGTTGTTTACCGTTGATCTGAATGGTCCGACACACCGGCAGACACTTCATTGATGTAGATGGTTTCGCCATAGCCGCCATGTCTTCGCTTGAGCCTGCGGGCGTACAGGGCACCAAATTTGATGCACCACAGGCCGATTGACTCCCGGGTAACGATGATCCCGCGCTCGTCCAACAGATCTTCGATGTCCAGGTGGCTCAGATTGAATCGGTAGTAGAGCCAGACTGCGTAGGAGTTGATGTCGGGTGGGAATCGGTGGTGCTTGTAGGTATTCATCTACCGATTCTACCAATTTGCCGCGGTTAACTTGTCAGTACCAGCCTTAGTCCAAAGTGGCTTGAATTGCATCAAGCTCTGCTTGAGCAGCTAGCAGGGCTGCTTCAGCATTGATGAGTTCAGAGCTTTTGCTGGTCGTGTCAATTTTAAGTTGTATCAGCTCCGTTGGTATCGCGAAAATCTCCCTGAGGGCGTTTGGCACAATCATGACGCCCGCCAGAAGTTCACTCGGCTGGACTATCTTGCTTTTGATGAGCATTCCTTTGTCGAACACGACATCGTATTCGTTTGTTGCTAGCTGCCCGCGTGGGAGTTCTAGCCGACCGGTTGGCCCTCCCTGCGCTAGAGTGAGGTGCCATGTTCTAACAACGGTTCGATTTAGACAGCCAGCGACGCTGTCATTGCAGCTGGAGAGCGTAAAATCTACTACTCCGGGTGTTGAGTAAATGAAACCTTGGAGGTCTGCCGTGTCATCGTGCAGCGACTCTCTGTTCTTTTTTGCAAGCGAGTATCTGGGCTCCGCGTCTAGGTGAACGCAAGCCGCGTGGAGCCTGTCATTTAGTGCATCTTTTTGCGCATCGACAAGTGGGTCTATCTCGTCAGATATGGAAACTACTGGCGTGGCTGGCGCACAGGTGCTTGCGCCTGCATTGACGAAAGGCACGATTCCGCCAGTCTGTGCGCCTCCCGTTAATCCGGTTAACACTAGTCCAATTGTTTTAGAGATTATTGTTGCGGTTTCGTCTCGACTGAAACCTACGGCACCATCTAGCATGCCTTGCTTGGTCCGCAGTTCTATCGAGTCCGTGTGGTTAGAAGCATGATCTACACGAGCGGTAAAGGTCGCTGCTCCATCGGGCATTGGGGGGGGGTGGGCTTAATAACTAAA
>CAXBLB010000029.1:0-29775 GCA_963976655.1 uncultured Halieaceae bacterium | reverse complement strand
CAATGTGTAACCTATGTCTCCGGTATAATCTGTAACCTATGTGTCGGGTTGCTCAAGATGGTTCCTGTCACCGCGGATGCAACGCACACTGTTAGACAGTGGCAGTCATCCAGTTGAGAATCTCCTCCAGCGAGTTCTCGTTGCCGCTGTCCATCGTCATGCTATAGCGCTTTTCCTCCTCACTCAGGGGTTCCTGCGTCTGCAGTTGCCGCTCCAGAATTTCCAGGTTGGCTTCCGATGCGTCGCCTCCTTTTTCAGCGCGCGCCACAATGCGTTCCCGGAGTGTTTCCGCCGGCACCGAGCAGTGCAGGATGATAAATGGAATATTGCCGTGCTTTGCGTAGTCTGCGAAAGCCTGACGATCAGCGCGTTTCAGGAACGTGGCGTCTACGATGACGCTGTAGCCGGCAGCTATCAGCGTCTGCGCAAGTTGTAGCAGCCGTGCATAGGTCCTTGTGGTTGCCTCGGTGCTGTAGATGCCCTGGTCCGCTGCCGACGCGCTTGCCTCGGTGGGCCCCAAACCGAAGAGTCGTTTGCGCTCGACATCAGAACGGATTCTGATCAGATCCACCTGTTCCAGCAGACGTTGCGCCAGCCACGATTTGCCTGAGGCCGACAAGCCATGGGTGATGAGCAGCTTTCCCCGCGAGGCTTGCACGTAGCGCAGCGCCAGCGCCACGTAATTGCCAACCGCTTCGCGCTCCGCCCGGGCGGCGTCCTCGTTAGACAGCTGTGAGAGCCGCAACCCGGCAACCTTCGCGCGAACCAGGGCGCGATACACCTTGTAGTAGCGCAGCACCCGCAAACCATCGAAGTCGCCCGTGAACTCAAGGTAGCTGTTCAGCAGGCGGCGGGCGAGGTCGGTTCGCAGGTGGTCGTCGAGGTCCATCAACAGGAAAGCCATTTCATTCAGGACGTCAATCCAGCGCAGGTTTGGCTCAAACTCCAGACAATCGAATGGCACCACGGCATCTTGCCAGTAGATGATGTTACGCAGGTGTAGGTCGCCGTGGCACTCCCGTACGAAACCCTGGCGCTTGCGGTTCTGGAACGCATTATCCAGTTGCCGGTTGGCATTTATGCTCCAGTGTTCAAGTTCTGCGATGTGCGTGCTGAGCATCGGGTCGTCCATCAGTGGCTCAACGCAGCGATGCAGCGAGTCAAAGTTTTCCAGCACCGGTTGAGATACGCTCTCAGGCGAGCCGAAGTTCGCATCTCTGGCCGCGATAGCGATGCCGGCGTGAAACCCGGCAAGGGTACGGGCGGCGAGATCCATGTGAAAAGACGACAGCTCCCCACGCTGGAGCATCCTGTCGAAGCCGCAGTCCGGGTCGAACTGGCGCATGCGCACCGCGTACTCCAGCAGCGGACCATTTCCCCAGACGGTGGGGGCTTCGGGGTCCCCGCACAGGGGTACCACGTCGAGGTAGATATCTGCCGCGAGGCGTCGATTCAGTCGCACCTCCTCTTCGCAGAAGTGCTTTCGCTTCGCCAGGGTAGAGAAATCGAGAAAGCCGAAATTCACGGGCTTCTTGATTTTGTAGGCGTAGTCGCCGGTGAGAAACACCCAGGAGATGTGGGTTTCGCACAGCTCCACGGCGCCTGCTGCTTGAGGCCAGGCCTGCCGAGTTTGAAGTGCGCCCAGGTTGATCAAGGTCCAGCGACCTGTATGGTGTCTATCCAATTTCGCATTTTAGCTCCGCTGCGCTTTGGCAAGCGCTGAAAGGCAGGCTAAGCTATCGGCAAACTATTGCAATAGGGGCATGCGTGGCAGTGACACCGCCAGAACGAGGCGATAGCCGACAGATCGCCTCGGCAGGCCTACCTGAAGCCACGGCGCTCGTGCATGCAAAGCTGCGTGAGCAAGGCATCGACCCCGACCGGCTGTCAGTGCTCAAGCTGGGCACGCGCTATCGGTTCCGCGCTGCACCCCCGTGGGCGCAACGCCTGCTCATCGGGTTCGCGCTGTTCGCAATCCATGGCTACTTGTACCGTGTCGACATCGGGGCTCCCCAGCTCCTTCTAGCCGTGCTGCAGATCACCAGCGGCTTCATCGTCCTCCTGGCTGCCTGCGAGGTGTTGGTTAACGCAACTGAACGGCTGGCCGCGCGCTTGCACTGGAACCATTACACCGCAGGCACCGTCGCCGAAATTCTTTCCACGATTCCCGAGCTTGTGGTGATTGCATTTATTATCCCTGTTAGCCCGAGCATGGCGTTCATGGTGGCGCTGATCACCATCTATAACAATGCTCTCGTATTCAGCCTGTACTCCTATTTCCTGCCCAAAGACAGACATGGCAAGTTCCTGATGCCGATACCAATTACAGAAGCCGGCACGCAGGTTCTTATTGGCGGTGGCGCGATGGGCCTGATTCTCGGGTTGGTCATTCTTACGTTCAAGGCCTCCGAACAGTCGAAGAACAGTTTCAGCGCGATCGATCTCGGCTTTGTCAGCCTGATACTGCTGCTGATCTTCGCCGTGTACCTGTACAAACTGGTTAGCAATTATGCGAAAGAAGAAGCTGCGGTGCGGGAAAACCTGGACATGTCTGCCCGCGACATAGAACAGCGGCTGGATATCGTTTACGAAAACATCCGGCCAACCGGGCTGGCTGTGATTGCTGTACTTTTTGTGATGGGTGCTCTTGGCGCTTTCTTCGGCGGCCATCAGGTGTCCGAATTTGCGGAGTTCATGCTCAGGGATACGCAGCTCAATCCAATCCTTGCCGCCCTGATCCTGGCAATTTTTGCGGGCATGAGCGAATACGTGATTCTCTGGCAATCACACCGCAAGCAGGAGTACGGTATCGCACTGGCCAATGCCTTTGGCGGCATCACCCAGGTGATGTTCCTGGTGTTCCCTTATACGCTGTTGTGTATCTCGATATACCAGGCTTTCATGCATACCGGCCATCCCGACCTGCCGCTGGCATTCTCAGTGGCGCATGTGCTGTTATTGCTGTTTCTCTTCCCAACTTTCTACACACTGTCTTCACTGCTTGAAGAAGACCATACCCTCGGCATTCTCGATACAGTGATAATGTCCAGTATCTTTCTGTTCCTGATAGTCCTGCTCGCTACCTACGGCGGCAGTGCCACCTAGCATTTCAGTGGCATCACTGCCCGCGCGCCCGTCGCTTTGCGGTGACGGGCGTTTCAGATCCAGATCATGCAGCCCAGTTCAAAGGGATGACTCAGTGCTTCGCTGAACGGGTACATGCGCAGTTTGTAGTATTGCAGGCCGGCAATCTCTGGCGTCAGTTCAATATGGAACTCCGTCCATTCGCCGTCCTCACCCGAGGGTACGAGCTGTCCTGTCTGCGCAACCTCGAGTTCCCCATCTGTAGCCGCGTAGCCGAACAGGCATTCCAGCCGGACATCACTCGCTGCAAGCCCGTTCAGGTTGGCCCGTACCTGCAGCAGTATCGTTTCGTCGTGATGCAAGTGGGCGGGCGGCTGGAGCATCAACTGCATGCTCACGCCCGGCCATGCCAGCCGGGCTTTCTGTTTCCAGTGCGCCAGCTCCCGCGCCAGTTCAGCGCCGTTGGCTTCCAGCTTGCGGCGCTGGTTCTGCGCCGGCAGGTATAACTGGGTGATGTAGTCGCGCAACATCCGCTGGGCGTTGAAGCGCGGGATAATCGACATCATGGACGCCTTGGACAGCGCTACCCAGTCCGCGGAATGGCCGCGTCCGTCGCGCCTGTAGTACGTGGGCAGCACTTCGTGTTCAAGAATATTCAGCAGGTCGCTGGCTTCCTCGTGCAGGCGCTGGTCGTGATCGGTATCTGTGCTCCGGGGCCTGATGCCCCAGCCGTTCTCGCCGTTGTAGCCTTCGCCCCACCAGCCATCGAGCACACTGAGATTGACCCCGCCGTTCAGCCCGACTTTCTGCCCCGAGGTGCCGCTGGCCTCCTGGGGGTACTCGGGGGTGTTCAGCCATACGTCCACACCGGCCACCAGAAGCCTGGCCAGCGCCATGTCGTAGCCCTCCAGCAGCAGAATCTTGCCGATAAAATCGGGGTGCACGGAAAAGTCGTGAATACGCTTGATCAGTTGCTGGCCCGGCTCGTCGTGCGGGTGCGCCTTGCCCGCGAAGATAATAATGACCGGTCGCTCAGGGTCGTTCAGCAGTCTGGCCAGGCGAGCGAGGTCGGCAAACAGCAACATGGCGCGTTTGTAGGTGGCGAAGCGGCGGGCAAAGCCCATCACCAGCACATCGTTTTCGCTGTCGTCCACCAGTTGCAGCATGCGTTGCACGATGGCGTCACTGGAGTTATTGCGGCGCTGCTGTCTGATCAGCACATCGTGAACATGCTCGAGTAATTCCTGTTTCAGGGCCTTGTGGATACTCCAGTAGTGATAGTCCGGTATTTCCCGCAGGCGCTCCCAGTACTGCTCGTTCAGGAGCTCATTGCGCCAGTCATCGAAACGCAAGTCGAACAGGCTGATCCAGTCCTTGGCGAGAAAGGTTTCGAGGTGCACGCCATTGGTCACATAGGTGATCGGATTTTCCGCGGCCGGAATCTGTGGCCAGAGGCTCGCTTCCATGCTGGCTGCAACGCTGCCGTGTATGCGGCTGACACCGTTGTGGAAACGGGTGCAGCGCAGCGCCAGGCATGTCATGTTGAAGCCATCGCCGGAATTGAGCCCAAGTGCATAGAGATGCTCAAAGTCGATGCCGAGGTTTGCCGCGGTTTCGGAGAGGTACCTGGCAACCAGTGATTTGTCGAATATATCGTGTCCTGCGGGCACCGGTGTGTGAGTCGTGAATACCGTGCCTGCGGCAACCAGCTCCATCGCGCTCTCGAAGTCCAGACCCTCGCGCATGCGCAGGGCACAGCGTTCCAGTAACTGAAAAGCGGCATGGCCCTCATTGATGTGCCACACGGTGGGACGCAGGTCCAGCGCGCGCAGTGCGCGCACGCCGCCCACACCGAGTACAAGTTCCTGCTGCAAACGCATCTCCCGGTCGCCGCCGTAGAGTTGATGGGTGATCGCGCGGTCTGCTTCGGAGTTGTCGGGTATGTTGGTATCGAGCAGGTAGAGGGTGATGTGGCCGGCCTGAGCCGTCCAGACACGCACTTTGAGTGTGCGGCCGGGAAACCCGATGTCGAGGGTGAGATGTTGCCCGGACGCGGTGAGCGTGGGCACAACCGGCAGGTCGTGAGGGTGTGAGCGCGTATGGCTAACCTGCTGATGCCCGTGGCCATCGATCAACTGGGTGAAATAACCCATCTGATAGAGCAGGCCAATCGCAACAAAAGGCAGACCCACATCGCTGGCCGCCTTGCAGTGATCGCCCGCCAGGATGCCGAGCCCACCCGAATAGATCGGGAAGCTCTCGTGGAATCCGAACTCCAGACAGAAGTAGGCGATCAAATCTTCCCGGGGGTCGAACTGGGCGGCTATCTCCGGCCGACCCCGGTTCTCCCGGTAGGAGTCGTAGGCCGAGGTGACGCGCTGATAATCCTCCATATAGGCGCGATCCGCGATGGCATCGGTCAAGCGCTGCTGAGACACGCGGCGCAGAAAAGCCTTCGGGTTGTGGCCACAGGCCTCCCATAACTCCCGGTCCAGACGATGAAACAGCGAGCGGATGGAGCGATCCCAACTGTACATCAAGTCGTTGGCCATCTCCTGCAGACGCGCCAGTTCTTCAGGCACCCGCGGTTGAATCTCAAGCGGAAACGTAGATCCTGCCATGGAAAGCACTTACCTCGTCAATTGATTGCGCCATTGTAGAGTGCGATGTATTGCTCGGCACTGCGTTGCCAGGAGAAATCCTGCGTCATGGCGGTGTGTTGCAGTTGCCGCCAGGTGTCCCGGTCATGCCACAGCGCGATTGCGCGCTGCATCGCACTGAAAAACTCGCGCGCCTCCGGCGGCTGGAACACAAACCCCGTGGCGGTACCCGAGCCCAGGGTGCTCGCGTTGGTGTCAGTTACCGTATCGGCCAGGCCGCCGACAGCGCGCACCACGGGTAGCGTGCCATAGCGCAGGCTGTACAACTGGTTGAGTCCACAGGGCTCAAACAGGGACGGCATCATGAAGATGTCAGCCGCCGCTTCGATTCTGTGCGCCAGGCCCTCATTGTAATCCACGATGACTGCCATCTCTCTCGGGCGCTTTAACGCCAGTGCCCGCAAGGCCTGCTCGTAACGCGGTTCACCGGTGCCCAGCACGACAATTTGCGCGGGACTGTCCAGCAGTTCTTCCAGTACCGGCAACATCAGCTCCAGCCCTTTCTGCTCCGCCAGACGGCCGATGGATCCCAGCAACGGGCGGTCAGCGCACGGTTCGAGGCCCAGTTCCCGTTGCAGCGCTGATTTGTTCTGTGTCTTGCTGTCGAGGCTTGCACGGTCATAGTTCTGCGCCAGGTGCGGGTCTTGTGCCGGATCCCAGATATCACTGCGAATACCATTGAGTATTCCCCGGAGATGGTCACGTCGCTGGCTGAGCAGACCTTCAAGCCCCATCCCGCCGGGCGACTCACAAATCTCCCGCGCATAGTTGGGGCTGACGGTTGTGATCTCGTCCGCGAACACCAGGCCGCCCTTGATAAAACTGCACTGGCCATAATATTCCAGCCCCCGTTCCTGCCAGAGCTCTGCCGGCAACTCGAGCCTCTCGAAGGTCGCGCGATCAAAAATGCCCATATGCGCCAGGTTGTGAATGCTGAACAGGGTGCGCGGCGGCTGCCCCGCAAGTTTCGCCAGCGCAATGGCCGGGCCGGTGTGCCAGTCGTTGCAGTGCAGTATGTCCGGGCGCCAGTTCAGTGGCGTGGTGGCCGTGCTGATGAACGCCGCTACCTGCGAAAACAGCAAAAAGCGATCGGCATTATCCGGCCACGGCACGCCGGCGGCGTCGTGATAGGGGTTGCCGAAGCGTTCGGAAAACAGCGGGTGCTGCAACAGCCAGGTGCGCAAACCCGTGCCGGGCAGGAGACACTCCAGCAGGAGAATCCGCTGACCCGCCACCTGCAGTTCGTGCTGTGCCTGAATAGTTACATCGCCTTTATGCAGCAGATCGGCGTAGGCGGGCACCAGCAGGCGTACATCCAGCCCTGCTTGCCGCAGCACTTCAGGCAGGCTACCTGCGACATCGGCGAGGCCACCGGTCTTGATCAGCGGGTAGGCTTCACTGGCAACATACAACAGCTTGCGCATGCGGCTCAGTCGTCCTCAACCCGGCGCAGCACCAGCGCGCCCAGCGGCGGCAGGGTCAGAACCAGCGAGTCGCGCTGCCGCATCCAGGCTAAGGGTTCACTGTTTATCGCAAGCGGATTGCCGACGTCACTGCCTCCGTAGAAACGGGAATCCGAATTGAAAATTTCCGTGTAACTGCCAGCCAGCGGCACGCCGATTCTATAGTTTTCCCGCACTATGGGCGTGAAGTTGAGCACCACGAGCAGAAATTCCCGACCATCCCGGCGCACATAGCTCAGCACCGACTGGGTGGAGTCGTGACAGTCGATCCATGCAAAGCCCGTTGCATCGAAATCGCCGCGATGCAGGCTGGGCTCGCTGCGGTACAACCGGTTCAGGTCGCCCACCACCTGCTGTATACCCCGGTGTGCAGGCTGTTCCAGAAGTTCCCAGTTGAGCTGTGCCTGGTGCCGCCACTCGCCGGGTTCTGCCAGTTCGCAGCCCATAAACAGTAGTTTGGCGCCCGGATAGGTATACATGTAGGTGTATAGCAGGCGCAGATTGGCAAAACGCTGCCACTCGTCGCCGGGCATCTTTCCCAGCAGCGAGTATTTGCCGTGCACCACCTCGTCGTGGGAAAAAGGCAGCAGGAAGTTTTCGGTGAACGCGTACATCAATCCGAAGGTCAACTGGTTGTGATGATACTGCCGATAGATCGGATCCTGGGCAAAATAATCCAGCGTGTCGTGCATCCAGCCCATATTCCACTTCAGGGAAAAGCCCAGACCGCCCACCCAGGTGGGGCGGGTTACCTGTGGCCAGGCGGTGGATTCCTCGGCAATCGTCAGCGTGCCGGGATGCCGGCCATGTGTGAGCGTGTTGAGTTCACGCAGAAAGGCAATGGCTTCGAGATTTTCCCGGCCGCCGTAACGGTTTGGTTCCCACTGGCCGGGCTCACGCGAATAATCCAGGTAGAGCATGGAGGCCACCGCATCCACGCGCAGGCCATCGAGGTGAAACTCCTCCAGCCAGTAATTGGCGCTGGCCAGCAGGAAGTTTTTTACCTCGTTGCGCCCGTAGTTGAAAATCAGGGTGCCCCAATCGGAGTGTTCTCCCTTGCGCGGGTCGGCATGCTCGTACAGGGCGGTGCCATCAAAGCGTGCCAGCGCATGATCATCCCGGGGAAAATGTGCAGGCACCCAATCCAGGATCACGCCGATTCCGCGCCCGTGCATGCAATCGACAAAGTGGCGAAAATCATCCGGGCTGCCAAACCGCTGGGAGGGCGCAAAATAGCCGGTAGTCTGGTAGCCCCAGGAATCGTCCAGAGGGTGCTCGGTTACCGGCAGCAGTTCGACATGGGTGAAGCCCAGTGGCTCGATGTAGTCCGCCAACTGTTGGGCCATGTCGCGGAAATTCAGGAACTGGCCCGACGCGTCGCGTCGCCAGGAACCGGGGTGAAACTCATAGATGGACACGGGTGCGTGCTGCCAGTCCCACTGTGCACGCCGCTCCAGCCAGGCGTGGTCGGCCCACTGGAATTGCGTAGGAGAGCAGACAATGGCAGCCGTTGCCGGACGCAGTTCGAATCGATTGCCGAAAGGGTCAGCTTTCAGGTGCACTCTGCCGTTGCCATCGCGCAGTTCAAATTTGTACTTCTCTCCCGCTTGCAATCCCGGGATGAAAAGCTCCCAGACCCCGCTGGGGCCGCGGCTGCGCATGGCGTGGCGCAGTCCGTGCCAGCGATTGAAGTCGCCCACCACGCTGACGCGCCGGGCATTCGGCGCCCACGTGGCAAAACGCACGCCCGCCACGCCCTCGTGTTCGCAGCAGTGGGCGCCCAGAATGCGGTAAAGGTGCTCGTGTTTACCCTGTCCGAACAGGTGCAGGTCGAGATCGCCGATCATGGGGCCAAAGCGGTACGGGTCGTGCGTCTGCTGCCACTCGCCGTCACGGGAACGACAACTCAATTCGTAGCGGGGTGCTGTTGCCTGCCTTGTGCTGTAGCTGAAAAGATCGCTATTCGGCAGGCGTTGCATCGGGTGGTGCTCGCCGTCGATCACTACCGCGGCCTCCTCGCAGCCGGGCAGCAGTGCCCGTACACACCAGTGCTCGCCCTGCCGATGACAGCCGAGCACCTCGAAAGGGTCGTGGTGGCGCCCCGCGAGAAGCCGGCGGATGTCCTCAGTAATTGGTTTCTGGGGAGAATTGGGTTGCATCCAGTATCTTCTGATTTACATCAACCCTTGAAGGAGGAAAGTCTTACACTTCACGTCCACACTGTAGCATCATGGTAATCAATTAGGTTCAGGCTAACCAGTTTTCAAATCAATGAAATCGCCATGAATAATCCGGAGTCCGCACGTTATGTGAGCCGCCTGACCCGCGATACGCTGGCGCTGGTATTGGCTGGCGGTCGCGGCACCCGATTGCAGCAACTGACCCAGTGGCGGGCCAAGCCCTCCGTACCCTTTGGCGGTAAATTCCGGATTATCGACTTCCCACTGTCGAACTGTG
The DNA here is from genome assembly GCA_963976655.1 of uncultured Halieaceae bacterium. Lineage (GTDB taxonomy): Bacteria > Pseudomonadota > Gammaproteobacteria > Pseudomonadales > Halieaceae > Marimicrobium. The sequence continues at coordinate 20,111 of CAXBLB010000029.1, read as the reverse complement.
TCAATTCCGGTATCCGCAAGGTGGGGATTGCCACTCAGTACAAGGCGCACAGCCTGATACAGCACGTCCAGCGCGGCTGGGGGTTCATGCGCGGTCAACTCGGCGAATTCGTTGAGCTGTTACCGGCGCAGCAGCGTATGGCAAGCTCCTGGTACGCGGGTACCGCAGATGCGGTCTATCAGAATATCGATATCATTCGCTCACATAATCCGGAGTTCGTGCTGATCCTGGCGGGGGATCACATCTACAAAATGGACTACGGCACCATGCTGGCGGCCCATGTGGAAGCCGATGCCGATATCACCGTGGGCTGTATCGAAGTGCCTTTGAGCGAGGCCTCGTCCTTCGGCATCATGTCGATCGATGCCGACGAGCGCATCGTGGATTTTGCCGAGAAACCGGGCAATCCCTCGCCGGTGGTGCCTGGCGGCAATCGGGCCCTGGCCTCCATGGGGATCTACGTATTTCGCACCGACGTGCTGATAGAGGAATTACTGCGCGATGCAGACACGCCCGGTTCGAGCCGGGATTTCGGCGCGGACATACTGCCGGACGTGATCGCGCGCCGGCGGGTCACGGCGTTTCCCTTTCGCGAGGATCCCGGTGGCAGGCCCGCGTACTGGCGCGATGTCGGCACGCTGGATTCGTTCTGGGCCGCCAATCTGGAACTGATTGACGTCACGCCGGAACTCAATCTCTACGATAGTGACTGGCCCATCTGGACCTATCAGGAGCAGGTGCCGCCGGCCAAGTTCGTGTTCGACGACGACGGTCGCCGTGGTTTCGCGGTGGACTCCATGGTGGCGGGAGGCTGTATCGTGTCCGGGTCAGCCGTGCGGCACTCGTTGTTGTTCAGCAAGGTGAACGTACATTCCTATTCGCAGATTGAGGATTCAGTGATTTTCCCGCAAGTTGATATCGGCCGGGGCTGCGTGATCAGGAAGGCCATTATCGATCGGGGCTGCATCATTGCGCCAAACACAATGATCGGCGTCGATCCTGAGGAAGATGCAGCGCGCTTTCAGATAACCGAAGGCGGAGTGGTGCTGGTGACGCCGGATATGCTGGGTCAGAGGCTGCACTATGTCCGATAAGACCCCCATGAGTGTTGTGCTGATGTGGCACATGCACCAGCCCGAGTATCGGAACCTGCGTACTTCAACCGTGCACCTGCCCTGGACCTATCTGCACGCCATCAAGGATTACGTGGACATGGCGGCGCATCTCGAAGCGGTGCCAGAGGCGAAAGCGGTGGTGAACTTCGCCCCGGTAGTGCTGGAGCAGATCGAGGAATACATTGCGCAGATAACAGCCTACCTCGAGGGACAGGGTACCATCCGTGACCCGGTGCTGGCGGGCCTCGCGGAGCCGGCGCTCCCCGGCGACCAGAAGACACGGCTGCACCTGATCCAGGACTGCCTGCGCGCCAACAGGGAGCGCATGATCAACCGGTTTGAAGCCTATACCCGGTTGGCGGCCATGGCCGACTGGTACGAGGAACACCCGCAAAGCCTGATCTACGCCTCCAACCAGTTTCTCGCGGACCTGCTGGTCTGGTATCACCTGAGCTGGATGGCGGAAACGGTGCGGCGCAGCGATACGCGTATTGCCCGCCTGCAGGAAAAAGCCATCAATTTTACCTTGCACGACCGGCGCGAGTTGTTGCAGATCGTGCTCGAATTGCTGCGGTCTGTCATTCCGCGCTACCGGGCGCTGGCTGAGCGGGGCCAGGTGGAACTGTGCATGAGCCCCTACGCCCACCCGATCATTCCCCTGCTGCTGGATATGGACTCAGCCCGGGAGGCCATGCCCGACGTGCCACTACCCGTAAATAGCCATTATCCGGGAGGGGATGACAGGGCGCGCTGGCATGTGCAACAGGGGCTGGCCACCTTTGACAGAGTATTTGGCCTGCGGCCTGCCGGGTTGTGGCCTTCAGAAGGGGGCATCAGCCAGGCTGCGCTGGAACTGTTTGCCGCCAGCGATTTCCGCTGGGTGGCCAGCGGCGGTGATGTGTTGCGCAACAGCCACATGGACGAAGATGCATCCTGCAGTCATCGCGTCTACCGTTTTGGTGATGCCGCCATCGATTGTATTTTCCGCGACGACGGGCTGTCTGACCTGATCGGCTTCAACTATTCCGATTGGCATGCGGAGAGCGCGGTGGCCAATCTGCTCGGCCACATGGAGAACATCGCCGCCGTCTGTCCCGACCGCGACAACTGCCTGATCACCATTATTCTCGATGGCGAGAACGCCTGGGAGTACTACCCGGAAAACGGGTACCACTTTCTCAGCGAACTCTACGCCAGGCTCGCCAGTCATCCGCAACTGCGGCTCACCACCATGCAGCAGTTTCTTGAGGAAAAATCGCCGGAACCCGCCCATGTAGAATCTCTGGTCGCCGGTAGCTGGGTCTACGGCACCTTCTCAACCTGGATCGGCGATGCGGACAAAAACCGGGCCTGGGAATTGCTCGTTGAGGCCAAACACAGGTTTGATGAGCAGGTGGCCGGCGGCAAACTGACCGCGGAAACTCTGGCGGCGGCAGAGCGGCAACTGGCGATTTGTGAGGGTTCCGACTGGTTCTGGTGGTTCGGCACCTACAATCCCGCGGCAACCGTGAGCCAGTTCGACCAGCTTTATCGAATGCATCTTGCCAATCTGTATCTGTTACTTAATGTCGAGGCGCCGTCCTATCTGTCTGAGGTCATCTCCCGCGGTGGCGGCAATCCCAGTCATGGCGGAGTGATGCGCCACAGCAGCGAAACGGCCTAGCCGCTTGTCTGTGACGCTGACCGAATGCCGCCGCGCCGGGGTTTTGCTGCATCCCAGCAGCCTGCCGGGCGGCGCGTATTGCGGCAGCATAGGGGCTGATGCCCGCCGCTTCGTCGATCTGTTGTGCGCCGCCGGCCTGCAGATCTGGCAGGTTCTCCCGCTTGGCCCCACGTACTCCGATGGCTGTCCCTACCAGTCGGTGTCTGTGCACGCCGGCAACCCCGACCTGATCGACCTCGACTGGCTGGTGGACTCTGGTTTGCTGTCACAGTCCCACGCTCACACCGGTGAGAGCTCCCCGGAGGCCAAGCGGCAGGCACTGGATGAGGGCGGCAGGGCTTTTTTTACGCGAATTGCAGGGGAGAGTAGCCCGGCACTGGCGAAGCGTTACCAGTGGTTTCTGCAGCAGTCGGCGCACTGGCTGGAAGACTATGTGCGCTTCCAGGCTTTTCGCGAGCATCTGGGCAGCCTGCCCTGGACCGAGTGGCCACAGGGCCTGAGGAGACGGGAGCCCGTCGCCTGCAACGAACTCGCAGAGCAGTTATCTGAACGCCTTGCGGCGCTGCGCTTCCGGCAGTTTGTGTTTCACATCCAGTGGGATGACTTGCGCTGTTATGCCAATGAGCGCGGTGTGCTGCTGTTCGGGGATATGCCGATCTACGTGCATCTGGAAAGTGCCGACGTCTGGGCGCATCAGGCCCTGTTCAAGCTGGACGCGCATGGCCATCCGGTGACGGTGACCGGCGTGCCCCCCGATTATTTTTCCAGCGAGGGGCAGCTTTGGGGCAACCCCCAGTACAACTGGGCGGTGATGGAGGAAACCGGCTTTCACTGGTGGCTGCAGCGGTTCGAAACCGCCGCACGGCAGTTCGATATCACGCGCATAGACCATTTCCGCGCTTTGGACGCCTACTGGGAAATTCCCGCCGGGGCCACCTCGGCGCGTGAGGGTGCGTGGGTTGCTGCACCCGGCAGGGCGCTCCTTACGGCCGTGCGCGAAGAATTTCCCGGATTGTGCCTGGTGGCCGAAAACCTGGGGATCATCAGCGACGAGGTTGAGGCTTTGCGCAAGGATTTCGGCCTGCCGGGTATGCTGATTCTGCAGTTCGCATTCGACGGCAACCCGGAAAACCCCTACCTGCTGCACAGACATGCCGCAGGTGATGTCGTGTATACCGGCACCCACGATAACAACACAACACTCGGCTGGTTCGAGAGTCTGGACGCAGAAGTGCAGAGCCGTGTTTACGAGTATTTCAATAATCCGCAGGAGCGTATGCCGTGGATGCTGATTCGCCAGGCCATGTCCTCAACATCCTGCACCGCCATCGTACCCTGGCAGGATTTTCTCGGCCTGAACGGAGACCATCGTATGAATACACCCGGCACCAGGGAGGGAAACTGGCGGTGGCGATTCACCTGGGAGCAGGTGCCACGAGAGCTGGCGGAATGCATTCACGGTATGCTGCAGACCACGGATCGCCTGCCGGTGCAAGATGCCAGCGCCTCTGTGGCTACCGCGTCACGCTGTGATTCTGACCCAGCGCCGGGCTAGCGAGCTGCGCCGCGTTGCAAGCGGCTTGTAACTCAGTTCTGCCCGCCAAACAGCCCCTTGAGTTTTGACATGCCTTCCTGCAGACCGTTGCCGGCCTCCTGTGTCGCGTCATCCCCGGCAACTTCATCCATCAGCGATGTTTCCGTGTAGTCGTCGGGAATCTGGAACTTTGCGGCGTCCACGCTCTCCTTGCGCAGCGTGGTCACTTCAGTGGTGATCACGGTGGTGCTGTCGCCGCCCATGCCGCCGGTGGCTTTAGTTTCCACAACGCTTTTCAGCGGGGCGCCCTGGATGGCATTCATGTGTTTTTCCACCAAATCGCCCACGCCCTTGAACATGCCTTTCATGAGTTTGTCCGGACGCAGCCAGGCGCTCATGGCGCTGGCGTCTACGGCCGGCGCTGCCCAGAGTGTCTGTTTGGAGTCGAATACCTGATTCATGGTCTGCCCCAGCACTTTGATGCTCACGGTATAGCCTGAGGTGAATTCCACGCGCTGCGTTGCATAGCCGAGCAGTTTCTCTCCGGGCTGTTCGGAAACCTTGTCGAAATGCGTATCGACAATGTTCATTTCCAGCATGCCGCCCATGCTCTTCATCATCTCGTCGGCGGTATTTAAGAGCTCGCCGGGGTCGAACGCCGAGTAGGTTTTTTTCGCGGGGTTCACAACCCACAGTGTTTCACCCGAATCGGTGCTGATGAGGTAGGAGCCGGGGCCGAACACGCCCATGCTGTCGCCTTCGGTAAACTCGATGCGTGTGGCGGGTCCCTCGCTCCAGGCATTCACCTTGGTGGTCTGCGCGCTGCCGCCATCGCTCTGGGTCACGGAGGTGGCTTCGTAGTAGTAGCCTGCCTGGGTGATGCCGCTCACCAGGCTGCCCGCGAGTAACAGTGTCGATGCCATAAAGGCCTTCATCGTGCGCATTGTGGGCTCCTTTTATCCTCGTCCGCTGAAATTTTCAGACACCAAGTATAGACGGCTTTTGCTCCTCTTGGCTTCACCGAATCCGCCTGTTGCAAACCCGGAAGATTCTGCGGCGTGTTCGCGGGCACGATGCTCCGCACCGCCCGCGGTCAGCGCGGCGAGCAGGGCTGCGCGAGCCGCCCGGCATGACTGACTGTTGAGGTAGCGAAGTTCACTTGCCACCAGCGAGCGCTCGCGCAGCAGTCGGCGCAGCACCGCAAGGCTGAGTTCCACCTGTACGCTGGGTTCTTCGGCGACCGGTTTGCGCATGCTGTACCTCCCTCAACGCTAGTGCAGTTGCTGGTGTAGCAGGTGTGTGGATTGATGCGTTGCATCGGTGAGAGAGCTCTCCGGCCAGCCTGTCGCGTCACCGATTCGCAGCAGGCCCTCGCAGGCCTTGAGCACTGTGCGGTGGTTACCGGTGGCGAACATCAGTCTTTCCAGCCGGCCGATACAGTTGGCGATCACCGCGCGCGTCGCCGCCTGGTCACCGCGTTCGCGCAGGAGTTGGGCCAGCAGCACGCCGTTGTCTGCGTAGCGGTTGATAATGCGCGGTGGCGGGTCGGGCCACGCTTCGAGCGCGATCTCGGCGGTTTCCAGAGCGCAGCCGGCGTGTGACAGCGCGTTGTTCCAGTCACCGTCTTCGAACAGCTCGGCAGCCTTGTCGTGAGACTGCAGCCAGGTGTTCAGGGCATGGTGCGGATTATCGGCCAGCCACTGGCGGTGGTGAGGGCAGAGGAAGTGCAGCTTCATTGGGGAGTCTCCGGTGATGGGCAGACTCCATAGTAATGAGAATCATTATCATTTGTAAAGTGGCGCAGACCGCTGTTAGCCGGGCGCGCTGGCAGGCGGCATCCCGGCGTCGCAGTGCGGAGCCCTAGTTGGCGAACAGCCTCGCGGCGGCATTGTACAGATCGTCCACCATGTCCCAGCCCGCGGCGTTGGTTTCTTCATAGTGGCCGTCCGGCTCGCCGAGTTCGCGCCCGAGCGCCTGTCCGTAGCGGCAGATGGCGCTCACCGCATCCGCGTCATCGCCCAGCGCCTGGAGTGCCTGCGCATCGTCGGTGATGGTCTTGCAGTGGCGGCCGCCAATCCACTCGGGATTCTCGATCACTCCGCGCGCGGCGAGATCGGCGCAGGTCTTGCCCCCCGGCAACACCAGGTCGAGGCAGCGCAGGCGATACTCGTCAACCGGCACAAAATAGCCGATCTGGTCGCCGCCGAGGCCCACCGTGAGCGTGAGGTCTTCGTCCACCAGCGCCAGCAGGTGCCCGGGAATCACGTAGTCTGCGCCCACCGCATGCAGGTGCGGCTCACGGTAGTACTTCGCGGGCGGCGCCGTGGCGAAATCATCCGGCAGGCCATGCACCAGCTCGGGCGGAATTTCACCGGGCATCCAGAGTATGCCCACGTCGCCGAAATCCAGGTGCGACACCTGCGTTTTAAACACGTCGCCACGCCGGATCTGGCTGCCGAAAAAATCCGTTAACAGCGGGTCGTCCACGAGTTCGCCGTTGTCCGGGGCGCAGTTCTCGGGTACCAGCGGCGTGCTGCTGCAGTTATACAGCGTCGGCGATTGCCAGCCGATATCGCCGTCTGCGATCAGCAGGCGAAAACCGATGTTGGTGAGGCGTGTAAAGAAAGGTTCGGTGTGCACGCTGAGCTGGCTCACGTCCACCGGCTGTGCATCCGCAAGCAGCCCTTCGACGGCGCGCGCCAGTTCATGGCCGATGGACTCCGTCTTGGCGAAACTGCGACACAGGTAGGGGCCCCGGTCGTCGCATTCGGTGAGCGGCATGGCACCTGCCGGCACCGTCAGGCCATCGCCCACCGGGTGAGCTTCGTTCACCACCCAGGTGGGTGCGGCGCCGGGCCCGATCTGGTTGCCCAGCGCGCCGTTGAAGAACAGCACTTCGCCACCCTGCGTTGCCTGCAGCCGCTCGCGCAGCACGCCGGGGAAGTCGGCGGTTAAATAACGTCCCTCGGCGGTGCAGTTGCCGTCTGTCCAGCCTTTGGCGGCGCACGCGGCGGCAAGGCCCGAGGCCTCGGCGGGCGGCGTCCAGCCGAGGGTCGATTCCGGGTGGCTCGCCCATTGCACCAGCGTGGCGATAACCGCTCCGCCATCCAGCGCCTGCAGGTTGAGCACGTTGAGGCGCGGGTCGCGGATCACCGGGTCGCGCACATCGTCCACGCCGTAGCCGTGTTCGCCCTGCGCCGCAGACAGGCTGGCAGGCTGCAGGTTGGTCACGGCCTCTTCCACGGCCAGCGCGATTTCGTCGGCCATCAGGGAGAACCAGTCGTCGTTGATGCTGAACGCGGTGTCCGGGCCGTGGTGGTTGTGGGTGGCGGATACCAGCACGGGAACGGCTTGCCAGTCCACCGGCAGGCGCCCGCGCACCCGTTCCAGCATCACGTCGATATCGGTGGCGAAGTAGGAGTAGGTGTCGGCCATCACGATAATCACCCGCTCCTCGCCGTACTGCATGGCCAGCGCCGTGCTGCGCAGGTCATCGTGTACCCACGCGGAATCACTCCGCCCGTTGCCGACATCCACGCTGCCCTGGTCCCACGCGGGCACGAATACCCCGGGGTTGAATGGGTCGAGCTGTTCCCGCGCAGGCCAGCCGGGCGCATCGCGCAGATAGTCGCGGCCGCCGTTCACGGTGGGCAGTATGCTGCGGCTGGCGGCGCCCGCGAGCAGGTTCATGGCGGGCAGCTCGCTGGTGCGTTGGTCGGAGTTATCGCTGCAGGCAAGCAGGGCCGCGAACAGGGGCAGCCAGAGCAACAGGCGGATCAGGGCGCGCATGGACGCCTCCTTATTATTGTGATTGCGTCAGCCTGAAAGCTAGCAGAGCAGGCTGAAAACGACAAGGCGTGGCCGCGCTGCGTGCTGCGCAGCGGCGCCCCTGGCGCGTGCACAAGGCGTGTGCAGGCCGGCGCGCGCCGCGGGCCTGCGCCCCGCCCAACCCGTCAGATCAGAAGTTGTAGCTGAGGTACACCCGCAACTGGCGCGGCTCGAACACGTGGTAGTGCACGTCTTCGATGCCCTCTGCAGGTTCGCCCGGCAGGCGCGAGGCGTAGAAATAGTCGATATCGTGATCGTCGGAATCCAGCAGGTTGAGCGCATCGAGCTGCACGCGCCAGGCATCGCCCTGGTAGCCCAGCGCCAGGTTGACCATGGTCGAGCCATCCGATTCCACGCTGCCATCCTCAATCAGGGGCGCGCCGCTGAAGTAACGCGCGCGGAGAGAACCGAACCAGCCATCGGGAAAAGTCGCGGAGAGGGCGCCGCTGGCCACTACGTCCAGCGAGCCGGGAATGTCATCGCCCGCCGGGTCGTTGTCGTCGAATTGCGCATCGGTCCAGGCCAGGTCCGCTTCCAGCGACCAGATATCATCCAGTTGCCAGAAGTTGTTGAACTCGACACCCCAGCGCCGGCTGGCGCGGCTGGCCTCGGTGTTGCCCGCATCACCCACGAACAGCAGCTCGGAATCCAGTTCCAGGTACCACAACGCCAGCGAGCTATTCAGCCGCCCGCCCAGCAACGATTTAACCCCCACTTCCGCGCCACGTGATTCCACCAGCGGGTCCACTTCGTCCACCGGCTCCCCGTTCACCGGGTCAACCGTGATCGTGGTGCCGCGGGCGTCGTTGGAATGGAAACCATAGCCGCCGCTCAGGTAGAGCTCGGTCACCTCACTCACGCTGTAGATCAGGCTCGCCTTGGGGCTGAAAATGCCATCGTCGGCGTCGCCGCTGTTGTCGGGATTGTCAGCGTCCACATCGAACCAGTAGTAGTCGCCGCGCAGCCCGAGTACGCTGCGCAGGCGCGGCGTGATGCGCCATTCCAGTTCATAGAACACACCGAGGCTGGTCACGTCCACGGCGTCGTTGCGCACCGTGCCGTTGCGCCGGCGCGCCTCGGTGGAGTAGAGGCCCACCTCGTCGATATTGTCGTGGCGCAACTCGGCGCCGGCCATATGCTGCAGGCCACCGGCGCCTTCAACGTCATTGTGCCAGTGGCTGCGCCAGCCACCGCCGAAAATCGTGCGCTCGTCTACCTGTTCAAACTGGTCGCCGGCAATCGGATCGTCCAGCAGGTAGGTGAAGTTCGACCACAGGCGCATCTCGTAGTCGATCATGTAGGCGCTGAACTCGGTGCGGGCGTCCTCCGGCCCCCAGCCGAGCCCGCCCGAGAGGCTTGCGCGGCTGGATTTTCCGCCGAGCGTGGTATCGATCGACCCGAGTTCATCAATCAGGCCGCTATCCACCGCCCGCTGCGGAATCTGGTCCGCGGAGTTCCACTCGTTGTCGTAGTACATGCCGGTGAGCCGCCAGTCGCGGCCGTCGCTTTCGCCGCGGTAGCGCAGTAAGCCGTTGAACTTTTCCACGTCTTCGGAAATATCGCGCCACGGGCCATCATAGGCCTGCGCCTCCAGGGCGCCGGAGAGCGTGCCGGGCCCCGCCTGAATGCCGCCCATGGCCAGTGCGCGGCGGAAGCCGTTGCCGCCTGCGCCGAGTTGCACTGTATTGCTCTCCGGGCCGTCTGCCAGACGGATGTGCGCGCCGCCGGCGGAGGAGAAATCACCCAGCTCCGCGTGGTAGGGACCCTTCACATAGCCGATGCTGCGAATGGTTTCGGGGATCAGGAAATTAATATCGGTGTAACCCTGGCCGTGCCCGTGGGTGCGCATGTTCACCGGCATGTCTTCCACCCAGGTGGCGAAGTCCGTGCCGTGATCGAGGTTGAAACCGCGCAGGAACATCTGGTTGGATTTGCCCGAGCCGCTGTGTTGCGTCACGATCAGCCCGGGTACCGCTTCGAGCACATCGCCGGGGCGCAGCAGCGGGCGCAGTTCGAGATCCTGTTTCCCTACCAGCCCTTCAGAGGCGCTGCGTGCATAGCCCGCAAGCACCACGTGTCGCCCCTCAACCAGTACTTCTTCCAGCACGCTCTCATGCGCCTGCCCACCATTCGTCGCGCCCAGTATTGCCAGGGCAAGCGAGTAGCGCCCCCATCCAGCAGGTTGCATACGCTGTCCTTGTCTGCTTTTTTTTGCGAGCCGTGATACTAACAACGCGCAGGCATTGTGACGAGGCGCGTGGTGCGACATAGTGTCACACCAGCGAGCGCCGCAGTTTCAGAACGCCCGCCGGCGCCAGGAGGGGACCTACGCATGCACAGCTTTGCCCACGACGCCTCGGCGCAAACCGCATCCCCGGGCCCGCCCTATGTGGAGCGCCTGGAGCAGGCGCTGCCGAATCTGTTCGCGGCTCACCAGCAGCTCTACCGCTCATTGTGGCAGCAGGCGCATGTCCCGCCGGCGATACTTGAACTGTGCCGCTTGCGCCTGGCCCAGTTGCACCGCAGCGAAGCTGACTGGACGCGTGAAGAACACGCGCTTGCGCCCGGGATGCGGGAACAACTTGCACGCTGGCACGAGAGCGAAGCCTTTGATGACGCGGCGCGCGCCTGCATCGCCTTCGCGGAAGTGTACGCGATGGACGCCAGCGCGATTTCAGATGCGCAGGCGCAGGCCGTGCAGTCGCACTACGGTGACGCGGGGCTGGTGTTGCTGATTGAGGCGCTGGGCCTGTTCGACGGCATGACGCGTCTCAACCTGCTCTGGCGCTCGCCGCCGGCCGCGCAGGGCGATCACACAACGCCAGAGCGCGGGGAGGCTTCCGATGGGCAGTAAAGCACGCGTCGAGCGCAAGGGCGCCTCCAGCGGAAACCCCGTGCGCGATTCAGCGCTCGGCCTGGTACCGGAAACGCTGGATCACTACCTGCGGTTGAACAGCCTGGTGTGGGAATCCGGCCCGTTGGGCCCGGCCGAACTGGAAATCGCCCGGCTGCGCAACGCGCGCAAGGTGGGCTGTGTGTTCTGCAAGAGCGTGCGCTACGACATCGCCCGCAGCGATGGTCTCAGTGAGGAACGCGTGGGCATGATCGATGACCAGTTCATGCACAGCGCGCTGAGTGCGCGTGAGAAAGCCATCATCGCTTTCACCGATCAGTATCTGGATGACCCTTCAGGCATGCCGGCCAGCCTGCGCGATGAACTCGCGGCGCTGTTCAGCGCGGAGGAGTTGCTGCATCTCTCCCTCGCCATCGCGCACTTCAATGGCTTTTCGCGCTGCGCCGTCTCGCTCGGCGGCATGCCCGACGAACTGCCGGTGATGGAAATACCCCTGCCGCAGTAGCGTTTCTGGCCCATGGCGTGTCGTCAGTTCGCTTTACAGTGTGACAGAATTGCTACACTGCGCGCTGGGGCTCCCTGCCGGTAACTGGCTGTTTTTCCGATCCTTCCGATTTTCTAGCACATATTTTGCCTTCTGTTGGCGGGCGTGCGTTTGCGCGCCGGGCGCAAGCCTGTGCGGCGCTCCCAACCGGCATACAGATTCAGAGGCCAGTGCCTCTGGCTAACAAACTTTCCAGGAGGACATGAGATGGTACACCTACGCCTGGCTGCAGCCAGCCTGATAGTCAGCGGGCTGATGTCTGCTGCGGTTTCCGCGGCGCCCATTTTGGAGCAGAGTTATTTCGTCAGGCCGGCACTGCGGGTGGGTGGCGGTGCGATACAGGACGGCCTGGTGACCAACGGGGCAACGCAGGCAACGCAAACCCAGTCTGTGTCCGGCACCTCGCGCTCAACTGTCAGCCTGGTGGACGGCACGGTAAAAATGTTCGCGGAGGAGGGCAGCTCCAACGAAGTAGGTCTGCAGACCTTCGGCTCCTTCGGCGAGCGCCTGACCATACGCAACGGCGCGGGCACCAACTGGAATTTGGGTTTTGGTATCGAAGGCGAAATTTTTGGCGAGCTCGGCCCCGCTGCCCCGGGCGCGGAGCTGCCGGTGGTATTTTACGATCTCAGCATCGTCGTGTTTGATGCGGGCATTGCCACCTCGGCCGATTTTTATGGCCTCGCGACCGATCCCTGCTTCGGCCAGGACCCTTTGAACTGTATTCCGCGACCCGCGCCGCGCGCATTCCAGTACCAGAGCAATATCCTGGATATACCGATTGAGGATTACGACCCCACTGCCTCCTCGAGCCCGTTTTATATCGACGTGGCGGATTCGATCTTTGCCAGCGTACTGCTCGAGAACAACACCGAGACCCTCGATGTCTTCGTGTTCACCAACGTGTTCTACAATGCGTCAGCGGCCGGCGTGGGTTCCGGCGTAGAATCCTACGTGCTGGATTTTGAGAACACGGTAACCTACACCCAGGATTTTGCCCCGGGCGTGGAGGTGTTCTCCAGCTCGGGTGAATTTCTCGGTCTGGATGCACCGCCGCCGGTAGATCCGAATGAGCCGACGCCTGTGGCTGCGCCGGGGGTGTTGAGTCTGTTCGGCCTTGGCCTGCTCGCACTGTTGCGCACACGGCGTCGTTGCAGTTGAGCAGGGCCTGAAGACAACTCGCCAGCTTTCGGTTTGCTGTTATTCGAGTGCGCCGCTTGCGCTGAGAGCGGCGATCTCCTCCTCGCTGCAGCCGAGAATTTCCCGCAGAATCGCTCCGGTGTGCTCCCCCAGCAATGGGGCCGGCAGGTGAATCGCCGACGGCGCGTCGCTCAGACGGAAACCGTTGCGTTCGTAGAATGATTCACCCGTCACCGCGCGGCTGAGCGGCACAAAGTGCTCGCGCGCCCGCAGTTGATCATCGCGTTCGAACAGCTCCTGGAAATTCGCAACCGGTACGGCTTCCATGCCGTCTTTCTGCAGACTTTCCGCAACAGCTTGCGCGTTCTGCTCGCGTGTCCAGTTTCCCAGCGCTGTCTCTATCTCCTGTACGGCTGCCTGCCGCTCGGCCAGCGTGGTGAACTGCTCGCCGCCTATGCCCGCCCGCTGCGCCAGCCGCCGCCACTCATCGTCGTTGCAGCAGACAATGGCGATCCAGCGATCTTCGCCCGCGCAGGGGAATACGCCGTGCGGCACGGCGCGCGTCGAACGATTGCCCATGCGCGTGCAGGACACCCCCAGCACGCTTTCGCTGAGCAGCCAGGGCGCGAGCGCATACACCCCGGTTTCCACTTGTGAGAGATCGATGTGCGAACCCCGGCCCGTGCGCCGGCGATGCAGCAGCGCGGCGCCCAGCGCGGTTGCGGCGAAACGCGGCGACAGTGAATCGGTGATGGTGCCGAAAGGTCCTACCGGTTCGCGCCCGGGCAGCCCGGTGAGAAAGTTGTAGCCGGAAAGCGCGGCGCCCTGGCCGCCGAAGCCCGGATAATCCCGCTGCGGGCCGCTCTGGCCATTCAGACAGCTCGAGAGCATCACCAGATCCGGTTTGTGTTGCACGAGCTGCGCGTAGTCGAGCCCCCAGTTGCGCATGGCTTTCGGTGCAAAATTCTCCACCACCGCATCGGCCCATGTCACCAGCCGGAGCGCAATGGCCTTGCCCCCGGGGTGTTTCAGGTTGAGGGTGATGCTCTGCTTGCCCGGATTCAGCGCATCGAACAATGTTGAACCTTCCAGGCCGTGCTCGCTGCCCGCCGCCATCTGGCGCAGAAAATCCGGCCGGGTGGTGGATTCCACACGAATCACCTGCGCGCCGTGCTCGCTGAAGTAACGCGTGGCAATCGGCCCGGCGGCGCCGGAGCCGAATTCAAGAATGCGCAGCCCGGCCCATGCGGCCCGGTTACCCGCGGATTCGCTATCACGTGCCGGCCTAGCCGCGGCGATCGTATCCGCTATCTCCGGAGCATCGCTGCGCAGGTAAAACCTTGCGGGAAATTTCTGCACGCCCTGCGCAGTTGCAAACATCCCGCGCGCATTCAGTTGTTCACTGGCGAGGATGTCGCTGGCTGCCTGCACGGGTGCGAGCATCAGGTTGCTCGCTACCGCCAGCGCATACAATTCCTGCAGGCTGTGGCGCGCAAAGTAGGCCGCCAGTGGCGCCTCCATGGCGCGCAGTTGTGCAGCAGTGAGCGTTCCCGGGTTGAAGCGTGCCCAGTCGCGTTCCCGCCACGCGGCGCTGGCGAGGCCTTCGCGTTCCAGCTCGGCGAGCAGAATGCGGAAGTTATCCGCGCGCGCCGGGCCGCCGCGCAAGCCGAAGGAGACATAGCCATCGGCGCAGCGCCAGATCTCGCGCGTGCCACCGAGGTGCGCACCCTGGCGCGTGCCTTTGTGGCCCGTGCGTGGGTACTGCCCGGCAAAGCCCATGCTGGCGATCATCAGTGCTTCGGCCATGGACAGGTCGATGTGTTGCGGCCGGCCGCTCGCGAGCGCAGTGATCACCGCGAAGGCCGCCTCCGCGGCGGCGTGGGCATAGGCGGCGGGCTCGGCGCAGCGCAGGGGCGGCTCGTCCGCGTAGCCGGTGGCGTAGAGGTTGCCGCAGGCCGCCAGCAGACCGAGATCACTCGCGCGCCAGCCGGCGCGCGGCCCGTTCAGGCCGAAGGGCGTGGCCAGCAGCCACACCGCACGCGGCGCGAGTTCCGGCGACAGGTTGAGAGCGCCGGGAAAGCCCGGTGTGGTGATTACTGCATCCGCCGCCTGCAACAGCTTTTGTATTTCGGGGTCGGTGGCTGAGTAGTCGCGGCAGCTTTTGCCCGCATTGAAGGCGAGAAAGCGCAGCGAAACACCATCGGGCGCAAGGGGCGGGGCGCTGCGCAAAGGGTCGCCGCCGGGCGGCTCCAGCTTGATCACCTCGGCGCCCATGTCTGCCAGGATGCGGCCGGTCATCGCCAAAGGTTCACCTGCTATATCGATCACGCGCATACCGGCGAGTAATGAGTCTTTCACCCGTTGCGCTCGCGTTTCGCCGCGCCCGGGATCATGCCCGCCCCGGCAAGTACTCTGCGTAGTTCACGCCCGCGATATGCACGGCGTCATCGCGCAGGCGGGCGAGCGCCTGTTCCACCAGCTTGCCGCTCTGGATTTTCTGGTTGCCGGTAAACTCGAGCTCGTCCTCGTCGAACAGCAGCACGTGTCTGGGCAGCTTGTAGGCGGCGAGCTTTGCTTTCAGTGCCTCGAGCAAGGCGGCCTCGTCGATTGTGCGGCCGCGCATCGCCACCGCGCACAGCACAATCACCTCGCCGAGGTCGGGGTGCGGCGCCCCGAAGGCGACAGCGGCTCGCAGCTCCGGGTAACCCAGCAGCGCCTCCTCGATTTCCAGCGGGCTGACATTGGCGCCGCCGGTTTTGATCAGGTTGGACATGCGTCCGCGCCAGTGCACGTAGCCTTCGCTGTCGAGGGAGCCGCCGTCCTGGCTGTGATAAAAACCCTCATCGTCAAAACAGTCTTCCGGGTTCACCTTGTAGTACCCGCGCATCAGCGTGAGGCCCTTCACCGCGATTTCGCCTTCCTCGCCCACGGGCAGCGGCGTACCTGTGGCCGCATCGAGAATGCGTACACGCATGCCGGCGCGCGGCTTTCCCGACGTATTGCGGCGCAATTCCACCGGCGCATCGGCGGGCAGGTTGGCGACGAAGGTGAAGGTCTCCGTCATGCCGAAGGAACCCTGTGTCCCCCACAGATCCTCCTCCGGGGGGATGTCCGGCCTGAGGCGGCACACCTCTTTATCGATGTGCGACAAATCCAGCGTTGTATACAGCGGGTGTTCCGCCATGGCCTTGGCCTGGTGCGGCCAGGCCTGGGTGGCGTTGGCGCGCTCTTTGGCAATGCAGTTGAGTGCCGCGCCCGGCTCGAAGGTCTCCTGCAGGATCAGGGTTGCGCCCGCGGCGAGGGTTGCGCCCAGCGCCATGCAGATGCCCGCCGACCAGAAGAACGGGTAGGTGGTCCACACCCTGTCCTCTGGCGTGAAGCGCATTTCATCGGCAATCAGCCAGCTTTGCATCACCGCCGCGCGCTGCAGGTGCAACACACCCTTGGGGCGTGAGGTGGTGCCGGAGGTGTAGATGATCAAGCCGTCGTCGGCGGGGCGTACTTCCGCGAGCATGCCGTCGAGCACCGCGTCTGGAAATTCTTCCCCGAGCGCGAGGAATTCATCCCAGGCCTGCACGCCGCCGCGCGACGCCTCCAGCCCGAGCGCCACCGCGTGGCGCAACTGGGGTGTTTTCGCATCGCGCAGGGGCGCGCTCGCGGCGAAGCCCGGTAGGATCGCCAGCAGTTCCTGCAGAAAATCGTGCTTCAGCAAACGCTGCTGGAACAGCAACACGGCGCTGTCGGAATGGCGCAGGATGTATTCGCGCTCGTCCACGGTGGCGAAGGTATTCACCGGCACCAGCACGCCGCCGAGCATCGCCACGGCAAAGGAGGCGCTGGCGAATTCCGGCCGGTTGGCCATGTGCAATGCCACGCGCGTGCCTTTGCCCACACCGAGCACGGCCAGCGATTTCGCCAGACGCCGCGCGTCGGCGAGTAGCTCCTGCGCGCCGATGTCGCGCCCCTCAAAGCGGATGCCGCCGCGGTTGCCGTGGCGCGCCGCCACATCCTCGATAAAGTGCCCCCAGGTGTAGCGCGTCGCATCCGGCTGCAGGCGGATGTGCTGTGCGAAGCGGGCGTCGGCCATCTCAGCGTCGCTCTGGTTGCGGCAACTCCGCCGTCGGCAGGCGCACCTCGGCGCCGCCGGAGGCCAGCACGGCATCGTCCTGGTTGGTCATGGTGATCTGCACCACCGCCAGTGGCTGGCCGCTCATGGGATCTTCCTTCACGCTGGTGACTTCGCCCTTGAGCAGGGTGAGATCGCCGGTCATGGCGGGCGAGCGGTAGGAGAATTTGCTGTGGATGATGTCGCTCCAGATGCCGCCCCAGTTGCCGATGTAGTCCAGCATCCACGCGCCCATGGAAGCACCGTAACCGTAGGCCCGCGGCAGCCCGATCAACTGCGCGTATTCCTGTTGCACGTGCCCGCGCGAGGGCCCGTGGTAGAGACCGTCGAGGTGGGTGGGGTCCACCGCGCCCTTGTCGAAATCGCGCGCCATTTCCGGCAGCCAGCCAGCTTCGTAGAGGGAGGAGGGCAGGCCGTCCGGACGGAAGGTATGCCAGATGGTGAAGGGGTAGGCGCGCCACTCGGTGGTAAAGCTGGCGATGGTGTGGGGGCCTATCAGCCGCTCGGGCAGTTGCTCGCCCGCCGTTACCTGCAGCTTGCGCTGGTTGATGCCGGCCTGCACGTTCTGGAAATAGGTCATTTTCTTGCGCTCAATCTCCATCAGTTGATCTTCGCTCCACGCGGGATCTTTCTCCTCGTTGAACTGCGCGCGTTTGCGCGCCTCCTCGGCGAGGTAGCGGATGGAGGTGGAGCGCTGCTTGCACAAAAACTCGCCAAACTGATTCACGTACTCGGTATCGCCGCGGGAAAACATGGTCGGCCCGGCGAAGCCGGTTTGCGTGACCTTGTAGTCAAACAGCATGCGCGAGCGGGTGATTTTATCCCCCGGGCGGATGCGCGGCCCGTAGAACCACCACTCGTCGCCGCCGAACAGCATATGCGTGCCGGGAATGTTGCCCTGGATTGCCGGCGCCGCGCCGTGGCTGTCGTCGGTGCACACCGCGAAAGACTGCGGCGCCACCAGTTCACCGAAGCGGCCGTCCGGCGCTTCCGCCAGGCTTTCGTCGTAGTACAGGGGGTTGGAATTCTGCATGCCCTGCGCCCAGCGCCGGATGTCGTTGGCCGCCACCGGGTCTTTCATCTGCCCGCCGCCGAGCGGCACGCCCACCCACACATCCACCGGGCTGGTATCGAGCTGCAATGGCTCGTGCTGTGTGTCGGCTGTCGATTTTCCCATGCCTGTTCTCCCGCTGTGGAACCCACCCGGGCTCCCTGTCTAGTGAATGTCGTTGCGGTTGCGCCGCAGTTCGTAGTCGCCGGCGTCATCCAGCACGGCGCGCCAGCCCGGGTACACAACAATGGTGGTGAAGGTCTCTTCGATAATGGCGGGGCCTTCGATGCAATGGCCGGGGGCGAGGTCGGCTCCGCGGTAGATGTCTGTTGGCTGAAAGCCGTTGCCGAGATTGGCGCGGCGTTGCCGGGCAGGTATTGCGGGTTCTTCCTGCGCACTGTGGCCGCCGTGAAATGCCGGGCCGGGCACGGCCACAGACGCGCTCAGGCGCACGCCGGTAATCTCCGGCATTTCCGCGTCGCGCGCGTGGCCATACTCGGCGTAATGCAGTTCGTGAAAACGCTGTGCCACGCGCAGCGCCAGCCCGTCATCGGCGAAAGACAGGTCGCCATCGCCGAGCGCATCAAAGGCATCAACGCTCAGCGACCAGTTCTGCCCCGGATACCGCATGCCGAGCTGATAACGGGTTCGAATTGCGTCGGCGGCAAAGCCTGCATCGACAAGAAAGCCCCTGGCGTGTTCTTGCAGCGCACTGAACAGTTCCCGCAGGCGCGCCGCATCGGCCTGATCGGCCGCCACCAGATAGGAGCGCTCTTCATCGATGCACGGTGCGGCGGCGAGTGCACCGGTGGCGGAGAAGCCGGGCGAGGTGCGCGGCACCAGTACGCGGTCGATTCCGAGTTCCTGCGCCTGGATGGCTGCGAACACCGGGCCGTTGCCGCCGTAGGCCAGCAGGCTGAGGTCTTCCGGGTTACAGCCCCTGGCCGCGGTGAGGCGTCTCACCGCCTGGCTCATGTTGGCATTCACCACGCGCCAGCAGTCGAAGGCCGCGTCTTCCACGCTCACGCCCAGCGGTTCGGCGACATGCCGCGCCATCGCCTCTTCTACACCGGCGCGGCTGAGGCGAAAATCGCCGCCGGCAAATTCCATGTCTTCCGAGAGCAGCCCGAGAATCAGTATCGCGTCGGTCACCGTCGGCTGCGTGCCGCCCCGGCCGTAACATACCGGCCCCGGGTCCGCCCCGGCGCTCGCCGGCCCCACCTGCAGCGTGCCGGACGCGGCGCTGCAGAGTGAACCGCCCCCGGCGCCCAGGGTTTCCACCTGCACCATGGGCACCGCCACGAGGTAACGGTGGTGCCAGTTCCAGCGCGATTCCGCCGGCGCGCTGCCGCCGCGAATCACCGAGACATCGTAGCTGGTGCCGCCCATGTCTACACACAGCAGATCGGCGGCGCCCTTGGCGCGCCCGAAAGCGGCGCCGCCGATCACCCCGCCCGCCGGGCCGGAGGCCAGTACACGCACCGGGCTGGCCTGCAGGTACTCGCGGCTCATCACACCGCCGTTGCACTGTAATAGAAGCAGTTTGCGCGTGTAGCCCGCCTCCTGCAGGCGCTGCTGGAGCTGATCGATATAGCGGGTGACGCGCGGGCCGATGTAGGCGTTTACCGCCGTGGTGCTAACGCGCTCGAACTCCGGTGATTTGGGCAGCACTTCGTGCGACAGCGAGAGGTGCACCTCGGGCAGCATTTCGCGCACCAGCTCCGCCAGGCGTTGTTCGTGCGCCGGGTTGGTGAAGGAAAACAGTGTGCAGATGGCAACCGACTCCACGCCCTGCCGGGCGAGAAGTTCGATGGCGCGCCGCGCCGCGTCTTCGTCCAGCGCTGTGTGCACGCTGCCGTCGAAGCGCAGGCGCTCGGGCACACCGAGGCGCCGCCGGCGCGGGATGATCGCGCTGGGCGGGCCGAGGCGCACATCCCAAATATCTTCCTTGTAGCCGCGGCGCAGTTCCAGCTCGTCGCGGAAGCCCTCGGTGGTGAGCAGCCCGGTGCAGGCGCCGTTCATTTCAATCAGTGTGTTGTCGGCCACGGTGGTGCCGTGGATGATGGCCTCGGTGTCTTCCAGCAGGGCGGCGAGGCTCTTGCCCTCGAGCGTGGCGAGTTTCTCCAGACCCTGCAGCACACCGAGGGAACGATCCTGCGGCGTGCTGAGATTCTTGTGCAGGGTGAGTTCGCCCTTTGCCAGCAGCGCGAAATCGGTGAAGGTGCCGCCGATGTCGATGCCGATGCGGTAGCTCAT
>CAXBLB010000028.1:0-30813 GCA_963976655.1 uncultured Halieaceae bacterium | reverse complement strand
ATCAACAGACATCGGTAGCTTTACCCAGCCGCTAAGTATCGGGACAGGAATTCGTTTACCATTCTCAAAATCCAGTTTCATATGAGGAAGTAGATCGACGAGCCATTCGAAAGCGACCTTCGCTTCAAGCCGTGCCAGCGCGGAGCCCATGCAAAAATGTATACCTTTCCCCAGCGCTAGGTGATCTTTGTTGCGTCGATGCAGATCAAAAGTCTCTGGGGCTTCATAAGTATCAGCATCGAGATTCCCGGAGGAGAAAAGCAACCAAAGCGTATCACCCTTATTGATGTTTTTGCCTCTGAACTCAACATTTCTGGTTGCAGTTCGAAAAAGGCCCATTACAGGGCCGTCATAACGCAACATTTCTTCAACGAAATCAGGAATCAATGTCCTATCATTTCGCAAGTCCGCCAGCACATCGGGATGATTCAATAAGAACACTACCCCGTTGCTGATCAAGTTGGTCGTTGTTTCATTCCCTGCAAGCCACAGCAGCTTGCTTAAACCTAGTATTTCGTCTGTACGTAGATTCTCACCTTCCTCGGAAGCATCAAGCATGGCGCTGATAAGGGTATTTGCCTGTGGATTATGACGCGCCGCAGAGATGATTTCGCTCAAGCCTTCCGTCATCTCTTTACGTGAGCCGAGCTGCTGCTGAATGGAATACCCTTCTCCAGCACCAATGGCCAGGGAATCAGACCACATGCGCAAGCGATGACGTTCCTCCAACGGAATCCCCATCATCTGAGCAATTACATACACCGGCAGCGGACTGGCAAAATCATCTACCAGATCCAGCGCTTCACCATTGCGAATTTTTTGGTGGAGTTCGTCCATTAGATTTGTGGCTATTTCCACCACCGCTGGTTCCATTTCGGCGATGCGTTTTGGCGTGAAAGCCTTTGCAAACAGCGAACGAATTCTGGTGTGTTCTGGCGGATCATGCTGAATCAAGGGTAGGAAACCCACGCCGCCATTGTCATTGCGCTGTTCGCCGTCTTCTCCTGCTACGAGGCCCCCACCGGGTCCGGCTGCGGACGAGTATGTGTAAGGGTCCTTGAGCATCTCGAGGATATCCTCATGCTTTGAAATAACCCAAAACCCATACTCCTGCGCATAGTAAACTGGATCGGTCTCTCGAAGATTCTTCCAAAAGGGTTGTGGCCGCGCAGCGTATTCCGCAGAGAGAAATGGGAATTCATTAGACATTGTATATTTCTCCTATTCGGGACAATCACCCACCAAGTCGGCTGGCATCTTGTCCAACTTCCAATACTCTCAGTTTTCCGACAGCAAATTCGCATGTACCAATTTGAGTAGACGGTAAAATTCCTTGGCCTCTTTAGCAGACATTCCGCGCGTTGCCGCTCTGCCAATATCGCCTACCAGATCTTCAAGCGACTTCAGCATGGGGTCGATTTTATCCGTAAGGCGAACCATCTTCGCACGGCGATCACTAGTATCCTGATGTCGCGCTATCCATCCCGCTGACTCTAGTCGGTCCACAACTTTGCCCAGTGGTGGTTTCGCCATCATCAGGGTATCGGCAATACTAGTTTGCGTCTGCTCGCCGTTCATGTAGAGCAGGTAGAGCACCTGCCATTGTGTGCGAGTTAACCCCAAGTCCTTTACCTGCCTGTTAAAGAGCCGGGCGACCATCAAACTAATTTCGTGAATTAGCGTACTAACAGGCTGGTCTTGCCGCCTTGATTGTTGGCTTGCTATATCTTGCGTTGACAATTTAGTTATCCTAGTTAATATAACTACAGTTAATATTTTAGTTGTAGGTATCGCGGTTTGTCAATTCATGATGCCTCTCGAACTAGTTGGTAGCGATAGTATGCGTTACATCATGCAGACTGTGGGACCCATTTTGGCCGCAGCGATACTCATGGGCTGCGATGGCGAACCCCAAAATGGCACAACCAGTACTGGGATTACTCCACAGCCCTCGTCACCCGTTGTAGTAGTGACTACGAGTCCGGAAATAGCGACATTATCTGAGCCTGTTTTTGTTACCGGCACGATTCTCGCACGACGCTCTACCGACATTTCGCCGATGGTCGGTGGCCTCATAGAAGAAATCTATGTCAACGTTGGAAGCCGTGTTGAAGAAGGGCAGCCCTTGCTACGTATGCGCCAGAAGGATTTCGAGATTAATGTCTTGCGTCTTTCTGAGGCTAAGCGTCTGGCAGAGGCAGAATACCAAGATGCAGAACGCGATCTCGAAAATGCTATCGCACTCAGAGAGAAACAAGTGTTCTCTGTCGAGCAACTCGATGATAGGCGCACACAACGTGAGGTATCGGGTGCGAAGCTCGGTATTGCAAGCGCCAATCTTGCCGAGGCGCAGAAGGAACTGGACGACTCAATAACCCGAGCACCCTACCGTGGTGTTATCACCCAGAGACATGTGGATGAAGGCGCATACGTCCCATCAATCATGCGCTCTGAGCACCCAGTCCTCCAAATCCAGGAGATTGATGTCCTGGTGGCACTGGTGTTCGTGCCCGAAGTTTATTTAACTTCCATTCAGTTGGGTACGCTCGGAACGGTTCACATACCGAGTATGAATCAAACCTATGAGTCGGAAGTGGCGCTGATCAGCGATCGAATAGACCACAAAACTCGCACTATCGATGTAAGACTGGGAATACCAAATGTGGATTATGCGATCAAACCGGGGCTTTTCATTGAAGTCGAGCTGATGCCCATTTCAAGACAGGGGCTAGTGTTATCACCCAACGCTACTATGGGACTGGGAAGCAGCCGCTCTGTCCTGGTGGTTGAAGATGGCGTAGTTAGTCAACGCACAGTGCAAGTACGTGAGCTTAGTGATGGTCGGCTTGAGATACTCCAGGGCGTAAGCTCAAATGCGATCCTTGTTGTAGGCCCCAGTATGCACAAGGTTTCTGATGGTTCGCGGGTCACTATTTCAGAACATCCCTATGTGGATAGCTGACCTCTGCATTCGCCGGCCAGTGCTGGCGATCATGATGACCGCTGCGCTCATGATGCTGGGCGTGGTCTCCATGGGTCGAATAAGCATCGATCTGTTCCCGAGCGTTGAAGTGCCCATTGTAACGGTTGAAACAATACTCGAAGGAGCCTCTCCCAGCACGGTAGAGACAGAAGTTACCGAGAGGCTTGAAGAAGAGCTAATCGCTATATCTGGCGTCGATACAATGCGCTCGATTAGCGGTGACGGTTTTTCACAGATAATCCTTGAATTCGATATGGAGGAAAATCCCAACCTGAAGGCCCAGGAGATACGGGACAAAATCAGTCAAACTCTGCCGCTTCTGCCTGACACAGTTAGTCAGCCTGTCGTCTCCATACTTGATCCAGATTCTGAACCCATTGTCTCGGTGATTGTATCCGGCCCCTGGCCAGTGGGTGAACTCACAGCCTTCGCCAAAGATGTCGTCAAAGAGCGTTTGCAGAGAGTACCTGGCGTTGGCAGCGTGATTCTTGTCGGGGGCCGCGAACGGGAAGTACGCATCTGGTTGAAAGCCCCACAAATGCGGGGTTACGGCGTAATTGCGGCCGATGTAATCAGCGCTATCCAGCGTGAGCATGCTGACATCCCTGGCGGCCGCCTGGATTACCACAGCGGGTCCACGGAACTGACCATCAAAACCATGGGCGAAGTAACCAGCTTAAAGGAGATGGGTGAAATCATTATTTCTCGCGATGGTAAGGCGATGGTGCGGTTGAGAGATGTTGCCGAAGTTGCGGATGGTCTGGAGGATGAGCGAAGCTACGCGGAGCTAGATGGTAAAACAGGAATAAGCCTCGAAATTCGCAAACAATCTGGAACCAATACCACCAGTATTGCCAAAGCAGTTAAGGCAGCGCTGACCAAACTTCAGACAGAAACACCAGCTGAAATCAACATTGTCACGGTAAGGGACAGTTCGCGATTTATCGGGTCCGCAGTGCGAGACGTGTCAAACGATATTTTGCTAGGCATCCTCCTGGTTGTCATTGTCACACTTTGCTTTTTACTCAGCGTACGCGCCACGCTAATTGTTGCAACCGCTATTCCAACGGCAATCATCGCTACTTTTTTCGCTTTCTACCTACTCGATTTTTCTATCAATATGGTATCGCTGATTGCCATATCACTGTGTGTCGGCCTGCTCGTAGACGATGCCATAGTTGTGCTGGAATCTATACACCGCGAAGTTGAAGCTGGGCTCGACCTCAATGAAGCTGCTTCAACGGGCACGCGAAAAGTTGCCACTGCCGTCATCGCATCCACCCTTTGTGTGATGGCGGTGTTCTTGCCGATTTCCTTTACCACAGGTCTGGTTGGTGTGTTTTTCTATCAATACGGTGTCACCATTGCTGTGGCAGTAGCACTATCTCTGTTTGTTTCCGTTACCCTTACGCCTATGTTGAGCTCTCGTTTGCTCAAAAAAAGTTCCGGCCACAGAGGAATGTTCGCGCTACTGGATAAGGGCTATGTACTTCTGGAAACAACCTACGTTAAGGGCGTTCGCTTCGCACTTCGCGCTCGCTGGCTTGTTCTGCTGTTGGCCGCTGCCACTGTCGGTATGGGTGTTTATAATGCGGGTCAGGTTCCCCTCTCATTTACGTCCGCAACCGATAGAAGCGAGTTTCTCGCCAAAGTCGAGCTTCCTCTGGGAACCGGTCTTACCCAGGCCAAGCGTGTTGCCACTCAAGTGAGTAAAACTGTCAGTGACCTGGAACATATTGAATTGGTGTTCACTGTTATTGGCTCCGGCGCTCAGGCCAAGGCAAACGAACTATCATTCTATTTTGGTCTGTCGCCGAAACAACAAAGGAGCAGTCATCAGTATGAAGTGATGGATGACGTCCGCACAGCGCTCGCTTTGGCCATACCCGATGCCAAGCACATCTCTTTGACAGATGTGCCCTGGATATCCGGAGGAGGATTCTTTGGTGCCGACATGGAGATGGCTTTAAGCGGCGATGATTTAGAACAACTTCGAACATACGCGGATACTATCACGAGCCAGATGGAAGAATCTGGCCTCTTCAGGGATATCAAGTCCAGCTATGAGCCAGGCAAGCCTGAATTGCAGGTTACGATAAACCGGCGCAGGGCCGCTGATTTGGGCATTTCGGTTCGAGATATCGCCGCTACTGTTGGAGCCACGATGGGTGGTGTAGATGTTACAAGTTACGAAGAGTTCGGTAATCGCTATGACGTGCGCCTGAGATATGCAGAAACGTACCGCGACGAGATCGGAAAGTTTGACCTCATTCAATTACGCGCGGCAGACAACAGCTTAATAGATTTCCGTAACGTCGCAGAGGTAAGCGTAACCAGTGGCCCGGCACAAATCGATCACTACAATCGGGCTCGAAAGATCGGTATTTCTGCAAACGCTCCCGCTGGGATCGCGACAGGCGAGCTGATGAAAAAAATGGATGAGATTATTAGTGATCTCGATATGGCTACAGGGTACGAGAGTTCATATCTAGGCACTTCAGAGCAAATCAATGATATTGTCGAGGCAATAATTTTTGCACTAACAATGTCGATGCTCAGTCTATACATGATTCTGGCTAGTCAATTCAACAGCTATACTCAACCAGTAGTGATCATGCTTACCGCTCCGCTGTCTTTTGTGGGCGCATTCAGCTTGCTCGCATGGACTAACTCCGAGCTTTCAGTCTTGACACAAATCGGTCTGGTCGCGCTGATGGGTCTGGTTATGAAAAACGGCATTCTTCTGGTGGACTATGCCAATCAGGCCATAGAGCAAGGCCACAGCGCAGCGGAAGCTATGATCGAAGCGGCTCATTTACGCTTACGCCCAGTACTGATGACTGCGTTCTCTACCATATTCGGTATGATCCCTATAGCGCTGGCCACGTCTGATGGCGCTGAGTTACGCACTTCAATGGGTATACTCGTAATAGGCGGACTAATTTCCTCAACCGTGCTTACCTTATTTGTTGTTCCAGTGGTTTACACATTACTCGCCGACGCCGAAAGTCAGCTTGCCCGTCTATTAAAATCGGAAATCTGAACAAGATGGATGCACTCCAACTGGAAAAAGTTTACGAGTTGTTCAGCGCCGGGATCGGTGCTCACAGTGATATGTCACTGAAATTTGTTTCTACTGAGGAAAACCGAGTCGTATTGGAAATGCCTTTCCAGGAAAAGCATGCAACAGCGCACGAAAATGGTTCGTTGCACCCTGGCGCTCTGGCAGCCGCACTGGACAGTGCCTGCGGTTTCGTAGTCCTTCAAAGCCTCGCGGTGCCACAGGCCATTGCGACCATCAACCTGCGAATCGACCACATACATCCCGCCCCCGTAGGCACTGATGTTCGAATCCAGGCGGAGTGCTACCAGCAGACTAACGAGTTTGCCTATGTCAGTGCATTCGCCAGCAGCCTGGACGGAAAAACGATGTTGTGTAACGCGCAAGGTATTTTCAAAATTGGCAGCCCAGGTCCTGCCCTGGATCGAAGCTTGCTCTATCGACGAGGTGATTGATCAGGATGGACAAACATCTACTCCAGTTTCTCGACGAGACGCCCTATGCGAAAAATTACGGGACCCAGCTTGTCAGATGCGAACCAGATGTCGAATGCCTGACTCCTTGGGCAGAGCATTTTACTGGTAACCCATTGTTGCAAGCGTGGCACGGAGGAGTAGTTGTAGGCGTTCTCGAGCTTACCGGGGCGTTGCAAACTTTAAAGGTATCAGCCGACGAAGTGTGCCCACTCCTATCAGCCAACATCAATTTTCTACGTCCCACCAAGGGTGATCTAGCCGTGCATACACGCGCTTACCTTGTTCGAAGTGGCAGGCAGATTCTGAATATCGATGTCATCGCCTGGCAAATCTCGCTGCAAGAGCCCACTGCTGCGGCAACACTGACTTTTGCAAGACGTAGTTAGTCACCATCCTGCTGTTCGATTTAGCGCTAAATTCACGAAAAACCATCCCGTACCGCCTGCGTTCCGGCGCGAACTCATTAGCCGCTCGCCCGAGAGAATTCTCGGTAAGAGCCTGGAAGAACACTCTTTCCCCAAGGCAATGGTGGATTTTTGCGGGTACAAATGTGCAGTTTTCGTCTGGCGTTGATAGGGTTTTCACAGCGGAGCATATCGTTTTCCGCATCAAAACCCCACGTCACTAAGGCGCGAAGCGAGTAGTGACGTGGGCAGCGCACGCTCCGGCAATAAAGTCAGTAACAAATCGGGGCAATGTATTTCCCGGGGTGGTTACAGTGGAACCACCCCCTTAAAGGCGGATTTGGTCGTGCAAGAACTGTCAAATATGGCCAAACTGCCTTGACGTGAGCTTTCAGGGCGTTTGATGGCAGCAAGTTTTCGCGCTACCTGGCAGAAACCACGCCCGATTCAGGCGGAGTTCTCTGTGACACCCGTATTTCGTGTTCGTATAATCGCTCCCAACACTGAATTTTGTCGCTGCCACTGCGCTTAAAGTGGCAAGGAAGACCCCGCCTTGCGAAAGCGAACGGGGTAGGCAGAATCCGGGCATGTTGGAATCTGCCGAAAGCGTCACTCAGGGACACTATGACGCGTCGGTCAGTGATGACCGGGTCCATCTTCGAACCATAGCGATGCCGCTTCGTCGGGGTAACGCACCTTTAAATCTCTCCCGCTCGTTACGGGGATTGTTCCATAACCGCTGTTGATGGCCGGGCACTTGTGCCGGCCTGAATGACGGCAACTTCAATCACGCAAATGCACTGGCGGTCAGTGTGTTTTGCTCAACTCAATAAGGAGAAATCCACCCCCAGCCTAAGGCTGGATAACCGTTGGTTTGCACGGGCCAGTTTTCTCCAGAAAACACACCGAGTTGTCTATGGCCAGACACATTCAGGTCAACCGGGATTGGTGTCCCGTGATCGTACCGCTCAGCGGGCCTGCGCAGCTTTTGTTGCCTGGTGATCAGAAACACTCACCGAAGGAAACAACACTATGAGAGATCTGAACTACCAATTGAAACTGCTATGCAGGCACAGCCATGAGGGAAGCTTTAAAACCCGGGCTGGCCGGGAAAGACAACTGACTGCCATTGCCAACCAATTACATGACCTGGGCTTCCGGGGTTTGAAGGCTACTTCTATCAAACAGAAACATGTCGAGGCGCTGGTAGAGCACTGGCTGGGACAAAACCTCTCTCCCGGGACCATCAAGAACCGGATGAGCTGTTTACGCTGGTGGGCGGAGAAGGTTAATAAGCGGGCCGCGGTGGCCGGCTCCAATGATTACTATGGAATACCCGACCGGCAGTTCGTGTCCGACACCAGTAAAGCCAAAGACTTGGCCGAGGAACAGCTAGCCCAGGTCAAGGATGAAAACGTAAGAATGAGCCTGCGGCTGCAACAGGCCTTCGGGCTGAGAAGAGAAGAAGGCATCAAGATCCAACCCCGCTGGGCCGACCGGGGCAAGTACCTGCACCTCAAGGCCAGTTGGACCAAGGGAGGACGAGAACGCACTGTACCCATCCGTACCCAGGCTCAACGCGCCCTGCTGGAACAGGCCAAGCGACTAGCCGGTTTCGGATCCCTGATCCCCCGAGGCCGGCAATACATCGAGCAACTGCGAATCTACGAGCGCCACACCGCCAATGCCGGGTTATCGAAAATGCACGGCCTGCGCCATGCCTATGCCCAGCAGCGGTATCGGGAGCTCACCGGTTGGGCATCACCCCATGCGGGTGGACCTGCCAAAGAGCAATTGACCGCATCACAACGACAGGCCGATCAGCGGGCCCGCTTGACCATCAGCGCCGAGTTGGGCCATGTCAGGGCCCAGATAACTGCTGTTTACGTAGGCAGATAGGGCATGCAGATCCAGCCCCGCCTGATCCGACTTCGCGATGCCCCTGCCTACCTGGGGATCAACAAGAATACATTTAATCGCGTGGTGCGCCCTACCCTGTCCGAGGTGTCCCTGGGCAATCAAACCATTCTCTTCGACAGACTTGAAATCGATGCCTGGGCGGAGGACTATATCCAACGCAACGGGCGTCGTCCTTTAGGCTCAATTCTGGAGGACGATTTATGTCAAAGCGCAACAAAATGCCGGGGCTCCGCCTTAAAAACGGGATCTGGCATATCGAAAAACGCTCGCAGTACGCCCCCGGTGGCTGGCTCCGCGAAAGCACAGGAGTATCTGGT
Source organism: uncultured Halieaceae bacterium (assembly GCA_963976655.1). GTDB lineage: Bacteria > Pseudomonadota > Gammaproteobacteria > Pseudomonadales > Halieaceae > Marimicrobium. The sequence goes on along the minus strand of CAXBLB010000028.1, from coordinate 21,652 downwards.
CGCACTGAGGCAGAGCAAAAACTGATCCGTCGATTGGCGGAGATTCAAGAGGAGGCAAAGCAACAAGCCGCAGCGGTTTATACCTTCGAGGCAGCGGCACTGCGGTACCTCGAGGATATTGCACAGTCGTCATCGGCAGAAACGATAGCGATACACCTGGACCAGTTGTTCGTGTATATCGGCGCACTGCCCCTCGAGCAGGTCCACGATGGTACGTTAAAGCCATTCGTGGATGAAAGGCTCCGTCTGGGGAAGGCCGCGAAATCCATTAACAATGCGCTTGGTACAGCCAGTGCAGTTCTCAATCGCGCGGCGCGAGTATGGCGCAATGAGCAGGGGCTGCCGTGGCTAAGACAGGCACCGCCCAGACTCAGCCGGCTATCGCTCAAGGGGTGCCAGAAAAGACCGTACCCCTTGTCGTGGGAAGAGCAGGACAGGCTTTTTTCCAGGCTCCCCCGCCACCTGGCGGACGCTGCGATGTTTGCGGTGAATACGGGATGCCGGGAACAGGAGGTCTGCCAGCTGCGCTGGGCATGGGAGGTAAAACTGGATAATTTTTCCAGATCCGCCTTTGTCCTGCCCGAGTCGATCACCAAGACCAGTACCGAGCGGGTGGTGGTGCTCAACACGGTCGCGAAGGCAGTAGTCGATTCACGGCGAGGGATCCACGCGGATTTCGTGTTTACCTACCGGGGCAACCCGGTCGGGAAATTGCGGACCAGCGCGTGGATCCGGGCCTGGACGAAGGCCGGGTTACCGACGGACAGCACCATACTCAAAGGCGTTCACAATTTGCGCCATACGTTCGGCCGAAGGCTGCGAAGCGCGGCGGTTCCACTGGAAACACGCAAGGCGCTGCTGGGGCATGCCAGTGGTGATATCACCACCCACTACTCGGCAGCCGAACTCGGCGAACTGCTGGATGCCGCGGAGAAGGTGACCGATCGTGGGCGCGCGCAATCGCCCACCCTGACAGTGATAAAGCGGCAAAAGGAAGAAAGTGTCGGAAAACTGTCGGAAATGTGCAGGAAGGTTAGTGGCTGCTAAGCTGCAGACCCTTACGAAATTGGCGCGCCTGGCACGATTCGAACGTGCGACCGCCTGGTTCGTAGCCAGGTACTCTATCCAGCTGAGCTACAGGCGCGTGAGGGGCGCTACTATAAGGAGGGAGGCTGTGGAGGTCAAGGGCCTGGGGGCCTGGAGGCACTCCAAAACGGCACCTCCAGCAGCCAGTAGCGGCCTTAAAAAAACCGCCCCGGAGGGCGGTTGAGCGGTGCTGGACCTTGCCGGAAAAGGTTTGGAACCCTAGAAGACCGAGGTCAGTGTGAGCTTTTCGCGCCGGCTCTCAACCATGGCCGCGAACAGATTGCGATGTACCGCCCACGCCGTTGGGTTGCGCCGGGCCGCGGCATGAAAATCGCTCACTGCATCGCCCGTATTGCCCACCAGCAGGCGCATCACGCCGCGGTTGTTGAGGTGGCTCCAGGCCAGCGTGCCACTGTCCAGTTGCACGGCGATGTCACAGGCTCGCTCCGCCTTGTGGTAGTCCCCTTTTTCGTACCAGGCTCGGCAGATCAGTGAATACCCCTGCGCCTGATAGGTTGCATGCGTGAACGAATCGACACGCGAGCCGAGGAGGCTCAGAGCCTGGTCGGGTCGCCCGCGCTCCAGCGCCCGCTCCGCCTTGGTCAACAGGTTGGGACGATAGTGCTCGATGGCATCCGCATTCGCCCTGGCGTTCCAGAGCAACATGGTTACCGCCGCAAGACCAATAACAGTAATTAAAATGCGTGTGGATTTCATGGCGTATTCCTCCTCCTGTGGAGTGACGGTGTCCACTCTACCCATCGCTTAAATGTATAGATATACCAGAAATATATAGATACTATGCGTTTATGAATAGCAAAGACCCCCTGCGCGACTGGGCTGATATCCGGCTTTTTCTCGCCATTGTCGATCACGGTAGCCTGGTGGCCGCGGCCGAGCACCTCGATATCACGCAGCCCACGGTGGGGCGGCGCCTGGCGGCCATGGAAAAACGCTTCGGCACGCACCTGTTCGTACGCGCCGGGCGGCGCATGCAATTGACCGACGCCGGGGCCAGTATCCTGGAGAGCGCGCAGCGCATGGAACGCGAGATGCTGGCCATCGAGCGCTCCATCGAGGTGCAGTCCACCGAACTCTGCGGCGAGGTAATTGTCTCGGCCACCGAAGGTACCGGTACCGAATGGCTGACGCCCGTGCTGCTGGATTTTCACCGCCTCTATCCGGAGATCGTGGTGAAGGTACAGATCGAAAATCGCGCGGTAGACCTGGTGCACCGCGAGGCGGATGTGGCACTGCGGCTGGGCGAGCCTATGCAGCCAGACCTGATCGGCAAGCGGCTGATTACCGTGGGCTTTGGATTGTATGCCAGCCCGGCCTATCTGCAGCAGGCGCCTGTGCTGAATAGCCTGGAAGACCTGCAAGCGCACACGCTGGTGGGGCTCGATACCTCGTCCGGCCCGCGTATGCCGGCCAGCATGGCGTTTGCCGGGGCGGACGCCCTGCCGGGCACCTATGTCTATCTCACCAACAGCCCCGCCGCGCAGATGTCGGCGGTGCGTGCGGGCTTCGGTATCGGCGTGCTGTCACACCGCTGGGCTGCGATGACGGGCGATCTCACCCGCATCTTCCCTGAATACAGCGCCGCATCACTGGATCTCTGGCTGGTGACTCACGAAGAGCTGCGTTACAGCGCGCGCATTCGCGCCATCTACGATTTCATTGCGCAGCGCGTGATCGCAGACAGGCTGCTGTTTGAGCACGGCGCGCCCGCGGCATAATCTCAGGCGTCCACCACCCTCCCTAGCGTGGCGTCGCCCATGATCGTGGTGCGGTGGATCACCCGTTCCACACCGGGCGGCGTGCCGGTGGCGCAGTGCATGGCGCGCCAGTTGTCCCACAGCACCATGTCGCCCGGCGCCCAGCGGTGGAAGTAGTGGAACTCGGGTTTGCGCGTGTGCGCCACCAGCCGTTCGAGCAGCTCGACGGCCTCGTCGTTGGACAGCCCCACCTTGTGCGGCGCCACCATGCGTTCCAGAAACTGCTCGCAGATTTCCAGCACCTTGCGGCCCGTCACCGGGTGTGTGACCACAGCCGGGTAGGCGACCTCCGGGAAATTCGGAAACTGGATATCGGCGGGCTTGCGCGGACTATAAGCGCTCGGTTCATAGCCCTCGGTATCCACGTAGCGCATATGCCGGCGCTGCATGCTGAAGGCGTAGGTCACTTCCACCGTGTCGATCAGCGCTTTGGTATCGTCGTCCAGCGCGTCATAGGCCTTGGCGAGATCGCCGAAACCGGTGAGGCCGTCTTCCTCGGCGCACACCACCGCGCGCAACAGGGCGCCACGGTTGGGCTTGCCCGTGTAGTGCAGATCCATGTGCCAGTCCAGCTTGCCCACTATATCGCGACCGTTGTAGCGGGCGACCATGTACTTTTCCTTTTCCGGGTCGTTCACCAGGGTGAACAACTCCGGGTACTCCTTGGAGGTGGTGGCCGCGAGTGGATGCATCTCCAGCTCCCCGAACACGCGGCTGAAGGCGATCTGGTTCTGCGGGTTCACGTCCTGCCCGCGAAACACCAGAATGGCGTGCTCGTTCCACAAATCCACCAGCTCGGCGGCCAGCCCGCTGTCGATCGGCTGCGTGATATCAAACCCTGAGACTTCAACGCCGACGTTGTCGAGCGCCCTGATTGTAAGTGCCATCGATGTTCCTTTTATCAGTCCAGTACCGCGGGGTCGGCCCGCAACTCCCTGCGAGCCATCGCCTCCCACAAAAAAGGAAAGCCGTTGGCATCGGGCAGCGCAATTTCCGCTACCTGTTCGTCGGTTAGCGGCACGCCACCGCCCACCATTTCCAGCTCATAGGCGCGTTTGCTGCGCCACTCCAGCGTGGCAACCCGCAGGTGGGCCTGGCGCAAATCCCGCGCCACGACCAGTGAGCCGTGGTTGGCGAGCAATGCCCATTTGGCATCGCCCAGCGCCTTCGCCGCGGCGAGGCTCTTGTCTTCATTCTCGAAGGTGCCGGCATATTCATTGTATAGCGGCAGCGGGCCATCCACGTAGGCGCCCGCCTGGTCGTACACCGGGGGTACCCGGTGCATATTGGCCCAGATGCCGCTCCACTGTGCGTGGTTGTGAATCACCACGTTCACCTCCGGGCGCAGCCGGTGCAGTTGCAGGTGCAGACCCACCGCCGGTGTGATGTTCCACTCGCCTTCGAGCACCTTGCCCGATTCGTCGAGGGTGATGATATCGCTGGCGCAGAGCTCGTCCCAGGCCAGCTCCCAGGGGTTGGCGAGAATGCGGCCATCCTCCAGGCGATAGGTAATGTGGCCGGCGATATGTTCGTTCCAGCCCTCCCGAAACAGCATGCGGCACATCAGCGCAACCTGCGCCTGCGGGCTCAACGCGGGCAGCAGCGGCAGGCGCCCGGGATTCGGGGCAAACATTTTGATGACGTCGGCGTTGATTCCGGCTATCTGGTGCATAAGGTTACCTCCAGCCCTTACTGTACAAAGCCCGCCGAGGAGTTCATATACAGACGAATTGGCCACACGGAATTTTTCCCGAGGCGGATCACCAGGCCATACCGATCGTTGTCATAATCCTCTACCCACTCGTAGGTCATCTCGATCGGTTCGGGCGCATCCGGACGCCTGCCGACAACTACCACCTCCTCCATCACCGTGCTCTCACCGATCGCGGATTTGGGCACCGCGAGGGTGATTTTGCGGGTCTCTACAGATTCGGCATCGTCAACGTCTACCACTTCCATGCCGGTAGCAACATCAATGTGGCCCTTCACGAGTTCGATCCAGTCGGATTCCATCGACTCGTCGGCGGCCAGCGCCAGCCCCGCAGCGAGTGCCAGCGCGAGTAGCGGCAGGCTTCGCATTCCATGTGAGAACAAGCGTTTAATCATGACGATTCCTTTTGAGCGGACCATTAAAAGCCCAGCATAACGCACTTTATCTTGCGGAAAAATCGTACCCCGGTGGCGTGTCGAAGGGCGCCTGGCCGCGCCGCCTGCGCAGCCAGTTGAGAGCCCGCATCACCCCGCGCCGCATCACCAGCCAGCGCTCAAGCCTGTATTTTCCGGGAAAGTTCATCAGCAGCAGGCCAGCCATCAGGGTCAGAAGGCCCTGGCCGGGCGTCACCAGCATGATAATGCCCAGCGCCACCAGCAGGCTGCCAAGCAGATTCATCATCAGCGCGATGAATATCGTGTAGAGCGGCGCCCGCGGCATGCCATGCAATGCCGCACGCCGTTCACGCGAAAAATAGTCGTGCGGCAGCCGGGCCACAACCCAGGGCACCGCCGCGAGCGTTGCCAGAAAAACGAACACAGAGGCAGCGCTGGCGATCAGCAATAATTCCTGCCAGTGAGGGAATGGATCCATGGCGCCATCCTACCAGCTTGCCCGGTGCCAGTGCCTGCATGGCGCAACGGGGTTTTGCCACAATAGTGCCGTTGGCATCATACCGGTGAGACCGCATAATGCCCCCCGGAAACAGCCGCCACACCCGTGACCATAGCGCGGGTGCCGGCACCACGCATCACCGCCGCACAGCGCGGTAACAACACGGGCACCGCCATGACCCTGGCCCTTTCAGTACTCGACCAGTCACTTGCCCGCTCGGCGGATCAGGCCTCCGCCGCGCTGCAGGAAACACTGCAAATGGCGCGCTGGTGTGAACAGCTCGGCTACACCCGCTTCTGGGTTTCCGAGCACCACGCCTTTCCCACGGTGGCGGGTAGCGCTCCGGAAGTGTTGCTGGCGGCCATCGGTGCGGCAACCCAGAGCATCCGCATCGGCTCCGGTGGCATCATGCTGCCCCACTACAGCCCCTACAAAATCGCCGAGGTCTTCTCCCTGCTCTCGAGCCTGTATCCGGGGCGGATCGACCTCGGCATCGGCCGCGCGCCGGGCGCGGACATGCCCACGGCCACGGCGCTGGCGGGCGGTCGTCGCCCGCGCTTTGAGGATTTTCCGCAGCTCAGCGCCGAGCTGGCGCACTATTTGTGGGAAGAGCATACGCAACCGGTGGTGAGCCCGCGCCCGCAGGAAAAAATCCCCCTGTGGATGCTCGGTTCCAGTGCCGACAGTGCCGTGCTGGCCGCCGAGCGCGGGCTGCCCTATAACCTCGGGCTGTTCATCAACCCGCAGGCCGACAGCCGCCTGATCGGCCATTACAAAAAGCACTTCCGTCCCAGCGCACTGCAAGCCGAGCCCTATGCAATTCTGGCACTCAGCGTATTCTGCGCAGACTCGGAGGAGAGGGCCCGCCTGCTGCAACTGACCTACGACATCAACCTCCTGCGGTTTTTCAGCGGGCAATCGGACGGGCGCTCACTCACACCCGAGGAGGTCGCCAACTATCCCATCGGGCCGCAGGAAGAAGCCTTCATTGCCAGCCGTGTGCCGGGCAGGGCTACCGGTACGCCAGCGCAGGTACGCGCGCGCCTGGAGTATCTGGCCGAACTGCATCAGGCGGACGAAATCATGGCCGTCAGCAATATGTACTACTGTGAAGATCGCAAGCGCTGCTTTGAGTTGTTGCGTGACAGCTTCGCCAACGATTGACATAAGACATCGAAAACCGCAGCCACTGGCCGCATACTTCCGGCCAGTTCGCAAGGAGAAGCGATCGCCGTGAAGAAGATCATCGCATTGCTGGCAGGCCTCGGCGTGGTAGTGGCGGGTATCTGGCTGATGAATCAGCAACCGCCGCCCGAAGTCGCGCTGCACAGCGTTAGCCGCGGCCTGGTAGAGAGAACCGTCTCCAACACCCGCGCCGGCACCGTGGAGGCCTGTCGCAGATCCAAACTCTCGATGCCCATCGGCGGGCGCGTGGATACCCTTGCCGTGGATGAGGGCGACCGCGTGGAAGCGGGTCAGGTACTGCTGTCATTGTGGAACAAGGATCGCCAGGCGATGGCTGCGCAGGCGCGCGCGCAACTGCTGGCCGCCGAGAGTCGCAGCAGACAGGTGTGTGTCGAAGGGGCCAACGCGCAGCGCGAGGCGCGCCGGCTCGACACGCTTCAGGCGAGGAACCTCGCGTCCAAAGAGGCCGCGGAGCTCGGCCGTACGCGCGCCGAGGCCGGCCAGTTCGCCTGCCAGGCGGCGCGCGATGAGGCGCAGGTGGCGAGCGCCAACGTCGACATGAACGAGGTGCTGCTGGAAGAAACCTACCTGCGCGCGCCCTTTGCCGGCGTGATCGCGAAAATCAATGGCGAAATCGGCGAGTACGTCACGCCCTCCCCGCCCGGTGTTGCCACCCCTCCGGCCGTAGACCTGATCGACTATAGCTGCCTGTACGTTACCGCCCCCATCGACGAAGTGGATGCCGGCGGCCTGCAGCCGGGCCTGCCTGCGCGCATCAGCCTGGATGCCCACCGCGGCGAGGTTTTCCCGGGCACGCTGGACAGGATTGCGCCCTACGTGCTGGATTTCGAGAAGCAGGCGCGCACGGTGGAAATCGACGTGTCTTTCGATGATCCGGAAGCACGCTCACGCCTGCTGGTAGGCTACAGCGCAGACATCGACCTCATTCTGGAAACCCGCGACAACGCACTGCGGGTTCCCACCGAAACGGTGCTGGAGGACGACGAGGTCTTTCGCTTTAATCGCGGCACAGGTCTGCTGGAGCGCGTGGCCATCGAGGTGGGCCTGCGCAACTGGAATTTCACCGAGGTGACCGGCGGCCTGAACGAGGGCGACGAAATCGTACTATCGCTCGATGTGCCCGGCCTTGAGGACGGCCTCAAAGTGCGGCCGCGGGATGATTGAAGTCAAAGGCGCAACGCGTGTCTTCAGGCTTGGCGAGAGCGAAGTCCGGGCCCTGGACGAGGTTACGCTGACGATCGACCAGGGCGACTATGTTTCCGTAATGGGCCCCTCGGGTTCGGGTAAATCCACCCTGCTGAACATGCTCGGTTTGCTCGATCGGCCCGACAGCGGCCAGTACCTGTTAAACGGCGTTGACACGCTCTCCCTCGGCGAGGCCGAGCGCGCCAGGCTGCGTCGCGAGGAGATCGGTTTCGTATTCCAGTCCTACCATCTCATCGGCAGGCTAACCGCGCAGGAGAATATCGAACTGCCCCTGATGCTGACGGGCGTTGCCGCAAAACAACGGCACGCGGTAGTGAGCGGCATTCTGCAAAAACTGGGTATTGCGCCGCGCGCGCACCACTTGCCCAACCAGCTCTCCGGCGGCGAACGCCAGCGGGTAGCCATTGGCCGCAGCATCGTGATGAAGCCGGGCATTCTGTTGGCCGACGAGCCCACCGGCAACCTCGACACCCGTTCCGGCTCGGAGGTGACTGCGATACTCGAAGCACTGAATGCCGAGGGCATCACGCTGCTGGTGGTAACACACGACAACGACATGGGTGCCCGCGCGCGCCGCAGGATTCGCATGCGCGACGGCCGTGTGGAAGCCGATATCCGCGGCGATACCCCGGCGTGAGTATGCGCCTGACAGACCTGTTCCGTTTTACCCTGCTCGCGCTGGGGCGGCAGCGCTTTCGCAGCCTGATGCTGCTGCTCTCCGTGGGCCTCGGCGTTGCTGCCGTGGTGATTCTCACCGCGCTGGGCGAGGGGGCGCGGGGCTATGTGCTGGGGGAGTTCGCCTTCCTCGGCAAGGACACGGTGATCATCTTTCCGGGACGCAAGGAAACCACCGGTGGCATGCCGCCGGTGAGTGGCGCCGCCGCCCGCGCGATCACGCTTGAGGAGGTGAACGTACTGCAGCGCTCCGTGCCGGGCGTCGCAGACGTCGCGCCGCTGGTGGTGGGCAACGGGCCGGTATCCCACCAATCCCGCGAGCGCGACAGCCTGGTCATAGGCACCAGCGCAGCTTTTTTTCCCATGCGCGAACTGGACATTGCCCAGGGCGCAAGCCTGCCGGACATGCCTCTGGACCAGGGCGCGCCGGTGGCTGTTATCGGCCACAAGCTGAAGCGCGAACTGTTCGACAACCGCCGCGCCATCGGCCAGTGGCTGCGCCTGCGCGACTACCGCTTCAGGGTGGTGGGGGTATTGTCCAGTGGCGGCGATTCCTTCGGCATGGATCTCAGCGAGGCGATATTCATCCCGGTCGCGTCCGCGCAATCGGTGTTCAATGTGCATGGTGTCTTCCGGGTGATGCTCAGGGTCAGTGACAACCACGATATGGACACGGTCAAGGAAGCCCTCCGCCAGCGCATGCAGGAATTACACGATGGCGAACAGGATGTGACCATCGTCAGCCCGGACGCGATGTTGTCCACGCTGGATGATATCCTCAAGGTGCTGACGCTCGGCGTGGCCGGCATTGCGGGCATCAGTCTCATTGTGTCGGGGATACTGGTGATGAACGTGACGCTGATGTCGGTAAAACAGCGCACCGCCGAAATTGGCCTGCTGAAGGCCGTGGGAGCTCCCGCGGCGCAGGTACGCACATTGTTCCTGGCAGAGGCGGGCATTCTCGCCACTGCAGGCGCGCTGCTGGGGATCGCCTTTGGCGCGTTGGTGGTATTCTCAGGACGGCACATCTATCCGGATGTCCCCTTCGCAACCCCCCATTGGGCGCTGTGGTCAGCGCTCGGCCTCGCCGTGTGCACCGCGCTGCTGTTTGCCTGGCTGCCGGCCCAGCAGGCCGCCAACATGGAGCCTGTGGATGCACTCGGCAAGCAGTAAACCGGCATGTTGCTGAGCGACTGGCTACGCTGGGTTTTCCGCGCCGTGACCACGGCGAAGCTGCGCAGCCTGCTGACCGCCCTGGGGATCAGTATCGGTATCGCCGCCGTCACCCTGCTGACCTCCATCGGCGAAGGTATTCGCGTTTACCTGATGGACAGCTTTTCCCAGTTCGGCACGCGTATTATTGCCATCACGCCCGGCAAATCCACCACCGGTGGCATGCCCGGTATTCTCACGACGATCAGGCCACTGTCGCTGGAGGATGCACAGTCACTGTATCGCCTGCCGCACGTGGATGCGGTAGTGCCGCTGGTGCAGGGTACCGCGAAGATCGAGAGCGCGCGTTTCAGCCGCGATACCGATGTCTATGGCGTAGGGCCCGACATGGCGCGCGCCTGGCGATTCAACGTGGCAGTAGGTCGCTTCCTGCCCGACGACGGCCTGCAAAATTCCCGCTACTACACGGTGCTCGGCACCCGAGTGAAACAGGAGCTGTTTCAGAACAGGAATCCGCTTGGCAGCTATGTACGCGTGGGCGGCTCCCGCTTTCGCGTAATCGGCGTGATGGAAAGCAAGGGCCAGTTGCTGGGTTTTGACCTTGACGACGCGATCTATATTCCCGCCGATCTCGCACTGCAGATGTTTAACCAGGAAAGCCTCATGGAAGTCGACGTGATTTTTCGCGAGACCACCACCTCCGGGCAGATGGCCGACCGCGTGCGCGATCTGCTCATCAGTCGACATGGCGATGAAGACTTCACCCTGTTCACCCAGGAAGACATGCTCGCCACCCTCGACAGAATTCTGTCGATGCTGAAAGTGGCGATCGCGGCCCTGGGCAGTATTGCGCTGGTTGTCGGCGGTGTCGGCGTGCTCACCATCATGACCACGGCGCTGCGCGAGCGCACACCGGAGATCGGTCTGCTCAGGGCCGTGGGCTGCTCGCGCACACAGATTTTGTGGCTGTTCCTCGGCGAGGCCATACTGCTCTCGGCGCTCGGCGGGCTGCTGGGCCTGGGCAGCGTGGCGGTCCTTGTGCTGCTGCTGAATGTCTTCGTACCCGGCCTGCCGGTGGCATTACAACCCGTCTACCTCTTCGCGTCCCTGGCACTCAGTTGCGGCGTGGGGCTGGCGGCGGGAATTTCCCCGGCACTGCACGCGGCAGGTCTCGACCCGATCGAGGCGCTGCGCGCCGAGTAGCCTGCAGGTGCTGCGTTCTGCGGCAATAAGTCACAAAAGCCCTGCCGAGCATGGAACTGGCTCACATTTTGGGGTGTCTGCAATTGTCCGCGCCGGGCGCCTGTGGTCCATTAGTCTCAGGGCTCAGCAGAAGCATCTGAAGGAATGAGGACCATGCAAGACGAGCAGCTGAACAAACCCGAAAACCTCAGTGATGAAACCTGGCGCCAACACCTGCGCTGGATGCACGTGATGCGCGAACAGGTCGAGAACAACTTCGCTCGCCACACGGCGCGGGTCGAAGAAGACGCAAACAAATGCAAAGCGCTGCTGGAGAACCACTTGGCGGTAGTACGCGCCAAACGCCGCAAAACCAGAAGCCTCTTCTGCGATTGATCCTGGCGGTCAATTTCGGCTAGCTTTGCAGGCCGTTCCCGCCATTGGACGAAGGCCTCCGTTGCAGTACCTTGGTGATACGATCAAGTAATCTGAACGTCTACCGAGGTCATCATGCAAACTGAATTCTGCAAGCAACTGGGCATCGAAATGCCCATCTTCGCCTTTACCCACTGCCGCGATGTGGTGGTGGCCGTGAGCAAGGCCGGCGGCATTGGCGTACTCGGCGCCGTCGGCTTCTCTGCCGAGCAACTGAAAGAAGAACTCGACTGGATTGACGCGCACATCGGCGATCACATCTACGGCGTGGATACCGCCATTCCGCAGAAATACGAGGGCATGGACAAAACCAGCCCGGAAGAACTGGTCGCGATGCTCAAGGACGCCATTCCCGAGCAACACCGCAAATTCGCCGACAAACTGCTCAGTGACCACGGTGTCCCGGAGTGGCCCGAGAAAGACGACGACATCACGCTCAGCTTCTCGGCGGTACAGGCCCAGGCGCTGGTCGATGAGGCGCTAACACATGACAAGTGCCGCATGATCGTGAATGCGCTCGGCACACCCCCGGCAGATATCGTGGACCAGGTGCACGCATCGGGACGACTGATCGGCGCGCTTGCCGGACGCCTCAAGCACGGTCTGGCGCACAAGGCCGCCGGCCTGGATTTCATTGTTTGCCAGGGCTCCGAGGGCGGTGGCCACGCGGGCGAAGTGACCTCGATGGTGCTCTGGCCGCAAATGGTGGATGCCGTGGCACCGCTGCCCGTGCTCGCCGCCGGCGGCATCGCCAACGGGCGCCAGATGCTGGCGGCCATGTCCATGGGTTGCGCGGGCGTGTGGATGGGCTCCATGTGGCTCAATTCCGAGGAGGCGAGTGCGGAACCCGCACAACGTGAGTCTTACATGCGCGCGACATCGGAAGACACGGTGCGCTCACGTTCTTTTACCGGCAAAACGGCTCGCATGCTGAAGAACGAATGGACGGAAGCCTGGGAGCGAACCGACACCCCGGACCCCCTGCCCATGCCACTGCAAGGCTATCTCACCTTCGACGCCGTGCGGCGCACGCATCGCTACGCCGGCAGCGGCGAATGTCAGAAGATCGCTTTTAACCCCATCGGCCAGGTCGTGGGACAGATCAACCAGATCGAGTCCTGCCGCGATATCGTGTTTCGTTTACTGAACGAATACAGCGACGCGCTGGAGCACGTCAACGCGATCACGCCGGAAGGCTGAACGCCGCGCCCTCGCCCCGCCGCGCCAACGTGGCCCGCGGCGGCGGCCAAGCTGCTACGGCGGCGGTGGATCTTCCTCCAGCGCTTCGCAGGGCCGCCACACGGAGCGATAGTCGTCGTCGGTGATCTCCGTGATCACCCGCGCCGGCGCGGCCCGCTGCACGCGCGGTAATACTCCTGGTTGAAGCCGCCTCGCCGCGCCTTGTTCGCGGGGCCGCTCGCCGTTTTTTTCGGGTTCCCCTCGCTGCAACACCACTGCCCCCATCGCGGCAACCGCTCGCGCCGCTTTGCATGAAACAACGCATTCTCGCGCAGCGTGTTCCCGCGGGGAACATCAGAAGCAAGCCGCCGCGTGGCAATTACCGTGGTATTGAGCCTGCGGGTGAGCGCTTCGCTGGCTGCGCGTCGCGGGGACGCGTTCGGGTCATCGCCAGCGTGCGATGCTGGCGCTATACTCAGGAGACGCTGGTAACGGAAGCTCGCTGTGGAAACAGTTCCCGTCACATCGACCAACAAGGAGCGCGCGATAGATATTCTGTCAGCGGCTTTTCACGATGACCCGGTAATGAACTGGTCCTGCAACAATCCGCGCAGTCTGGCGCCCTTCTTCGACTTTAGCCTGCCCATATTTTTACCGCACGGCCTCACCTACCTCGATCCGCAGGGCCGGGGCGCCGCCTGCTGGCTCGGGCCGGGCAAAAAACTCAAATGGCCGGTGAAGTTCTCCAGTGTGGTGAAAATCCTGCGACTCGGCGGGCTTCGCGGCCTGTATCGCATGCTGCGCAGTGGTTACTACACGGAGAAGCATCATCCCGGCGAGCCGCACTACTACCTGTTCGCCATCGGCGTCACGCCGCACAATTCGGGGCGCGGTGTCGGCTCCGCTTTAATATCCTGCATGCTGCGACGCTGTGATGATGAACAGATGCCGGCGTATCTGGAAAACTCAAAGGTCGGCAATCTGCCATTTTACGAGGGCCACGGCTTCCGCGTGATCGGCGAAATTCGTTTTGCCCGCAGCGCGCCACCCGTATGGCTGATGTGGCGCGATCCCGCTCCAGCCAGTGGATCAGCGCGCCGCTGATACCTGGTTCAGCGCGACGACGTTCCAGACAGGCTGGATAACAAGGCCTCCCGATCGACCTTGACCTGCGCCGTGGGCACGCGCGGGCATAAATCCCCGGCGTTCTCATCATCAGCATCCCGCGACAGATCCAGATCCAGCGCCTGCACTTTATCGGCGTTGAGTCCGTCGACCTCCAGTGAAGCCAGCAGCATGCCCATATTGGCCAGGGTGCTGGCCTGCGCTTTTACCAGATCGGTTACCGCGGAGATGAAGGCGCGTTCAGTATCAAAATACTCGTTCTGGCTGTCCAGCAGATCCAGCAGCGAACGCTGTCCAATATTGAACTGGTCACGGTAGGCGCGCCGTGTTTTGTCCTGCGCAGTCAGGTTGCGATCGAGCACGCGCACCTGGTTGTGCAGTGCCTCGATATTGTTGAAATCGATCATCACTTCCTGGCGAACATTCAAACAGGCCTGTTTGCGCTCTTCCATCGCCGCGTTGTAAAGATTGTGGAATTCACGCTTGCGCGCGCTGTCGGCGCCGCCGCGATACAGGTTGTACGACATAACCACTTCAATCGCTTCTTCGTCGTAGCGGCCTTCGAGACCGTCGGTATCGTGCTCCACCTCATTCCGATAACGCAGATCGAAGCGCGGCATCATCGGCGCATTGGTTGAATTCAGTGCCTCCTGCGCAGAGCGCAGATTCTCTATTGCAGAATTGATCACCGGGCTGCTCTGGTAGGCCAGTTCCAGCGCCACATCGCGCAACGCGGGAATTTGCTCCACAGGTACGGTCGGCACCGCGAGATCGTCGGCGGGAAGGCTGCCGCTGAGGCGCTGGAAGCGCGTCATCACATCGTGCAGGTTGCTGATCTCTGTCACCAGGTTGGATTCCGCCAGGGCGACACGCGCCGTGGCCTGCTCGAGATCCACGCCCTGGCTCACGCCACCCTCGGTGCGCTCATCAATGCGCTCGAAGATGCCCAGATGCACCTCCAGGTTCTGTTTGGCGTAGTTTACGAGGTGCTGGAATTTCACGGTGTCGAGATACGCCTCGGCCACTTCAAAAGCCACCTGCTCGGAAGCCTGCTTGAAATCGTAATAGCGGGATAGCTTGGCGTACCCCAGGCGCGCTACCTCGTCGCGGGTGGCGAAGCCATCGAACAGCATTTGCGTGATGCTGAAGCGCGTGGCGTCACGGCTGTAGTCGCCGAGGTCAATCAGGGGAGTCTCACGCTCTTCACGGCCGTATTCCGCCGACAGGTCCACACTGGGGAGGTACGCGCCGCGCGCGCCGCGCTCGGCTTCCCGGGAAGCCTCAAAGTTGTACCAGGCCGCATTCACGCGCGGACTTACCATCACGCCCTGGGTTATCGTTTCCCTGAGGCCCGATACCTCCAGCGGAACCTGGGAGTACTCTGTTTGCGCCTGCAATAACGAACCGGCCGGCAGCGCCAACACCAGCGCGATCCAGCGAACTCCTGTTATTCGAATCATGTTTTGCCCCTGCAATACGGTGTTTCACCCAATAATCAGCCTGTGCTCCGAGCAAACCGGCGGGCACAGATTCTCCTTGTGTGCACGCGGGGATTTGCCTGAACCCCCGATGCATCCACGTATTGTGGCTGAGTTTTGCGCGCGGCGAAACGCGTATAGTGGCACTACTTCACAAATGCACCGCTAATGTGCGGGAAACCCCCGTCGCGCGGCCCGCCGTTGCTCGAAATCAGATAGTATCGGGCAAAAACCAGCAGGGAGACGGCAGCGCCGACTCGAACCGCTTTGCCGCCAGCGCTCGCGAAACAGCTTTTTATACTGCGATCCGGAGCCGTTTTCCGACGCTTTGCGGCGCTGGCAGTGTGCGCCCTGATGTTCACGTCACTGACGGCGGCCCAGGTCGACTTTTCACGCATGCAGGCACTTGCACTGTCGCGTTACGGCCAGGAGACAGCGGCAACGGTGGATCGGTGGCAGGCCGAGATTGCCGCCATGCAAGGGCTTCCGGACGCCGCAAAGCTGGAACGCGCGAACCGCTTTTTCAACTCGCGCATCCGCTGGCTGGACGACGCAACGATCTGGCAGCAGGCAGACTACTGGGCGACACCGCTCGAGCTTATGGGCATGGGCATGGGCGACTGCGAAGACTTCGCGATCGCGAAATACACCACCCTCCTGCTGGCAGGCATGGACGTCGCCAAACTGCGCATCACCTATGTCAGGTTGCGCAATGCAAACATAAACGCCGATGGCAGCCAGGCACACATGGTGCTGGCCTACTATGCCGAGCCGCGCTCCGAACCCCTGATTCTCGACAATATCATTGCGGACATCCACAGCGCTTCGACGCGCAGTGACCTGACCCCGGTCTATGGCTTCAACAGCCAGGGCATCTGGGTTGGCGGCGCCCGCAATCCCGCATCCACCCAACCTGAAGCCCGACTCTCCCGCTGGCGCGACCTGTTGCGACGCGCAGCCGAAGAGGGCCTCGAATGAGACACAAGATGGAGACTGACCATGTCCTTGTATAAACAACTGTGGCTGGCGATTATTCTTCTACTGGCGCTTGTGTTGGGCGTGAGCCTGCTGGTAACCACGCTATCGGCAAAAAGCTATCTGGAAAAGCAACTCGCGATCAAAAACGCTGACAATGCCACCGCGCTGGCGCTCTCGCTGGGCCAGCAGGGCGCCGACCCGGTGCTCATGGAACTCACGCTCGCCGCGCAATTCGATACCGGCTTCTACGAGCTGATTGAACTCAGCGATCCCGATGGCAACACGCTGGTACGGCGCGAAGACGAGATTTCCACGGACACCGCAGCACCCGGCTGGTTCAGGCGCCTGTTGCCGATCGAGGCCACTCCCGGTATCGCGGCGGTGCAGGATGGCTGGCAACAGGTGGGCACGCTGACTCTGCAGAGTCATTCACGCTTCGCCTACCGGGAACTGTGGGAGACCACATTGCTGCTTGCGGCGCTCTTCCTGCTCGCCGCGATCGGCGCAGGCGTGGCTGGCAGCATGGCCCTGCGGCGTATTCTGCAGCCCCTGCAGGCGGTGGTCGCACAGGCCCAGGCGATCGGCCAGCGTCAGTTTGTAACCACCGAGGAGCCCCTCACCCGCGAGTTCCGGCAACTCGTTAGCGCAATGAATACTTTATCCACGCGTATTCGCAGCATGCTGGTGCAGGAGACGCAGCGCCTGGAGCAATGGCAGCGCAGTTCGGTCATCGATCCGGTGACCGGCCTGAACGACCGGCAACCATTTCTCGGCCACCTGCAGACGATACTGGAGCGGGACGATGGCGCCGCGGCCGGGGCCCTTTGCCTGGTGCGCCTTGATGGTCTTGCCCAGTTGAATCAGAACTACGGCCGCAAAGCGATGGACAGCCTGCTCGCGGATATCGGCGCAGCGTTGCGTCAACTCGCGGCGGCCAACGCCGGCTGGTATGCGGCACGCCTGAACGGCTCGGATTTCGCCCTGCTGGCTCCCGGTGAGCTGGAAGCACAGGAGTCCGCCAGGGACTTGCAGCGCGCGATGCAGGAGGTGATTGCCAACCACGCGCTCGAGGAAGCCCCGCCCTTACCCGGAGCCGCCACGATCTACGGCGTGGATGACGACGTCAGCGAATTGCTGGCCCGTCTCGATGGCGCACTGATCGCGGCGGAGCGCGAGCAGGTTTCCTCGGTGGTGATCGCGCACAAGGGGGATATACCCATGCGTCCGATGCGGGAACGCCTCGAAACGTGGCAAACAATTCTGCATCAGGCTATCGCCACGCGCAGTTTTTCGCTGGCGGAATTTCCGGTGATCGACCGCGAGGGCCGCGTGCTGCACAACGAGGCCTTGGCGCGCCTCGAGCACGCCGGACAGACCCTGCGGGCCGGGGAGTTTCTGCCGTGGATACATCGACTACAGCTCGTCACGGCGCTGGATCGCAGCGTTGTTGCGCTCGCCCTGGCCCGGCTCGACGGCGCAGCGCACCCGCTGGCGATCAATCTGTCTGTGGCCGCGGTAACCGACAGCGACTTTGGCAACTGGATCGACCACGAACTGGCGGCATACGCCACGGCCGCGCAACGCCTTTACATCGAGATTCCAGAGGCGGTCGCCTTCCGCCATATCGACGCCTTCAAGGCGCTCTGCAAGCGCTTGCAAAACAGGGGTTGCCGCGTGGGCATTGAACACCTGGGGCATCAACTCGCGGACCTGGGTGCGCTGCATGACGTGGGGCTGGACTATCTGAAAGTGGATTCAGGTTTTGTGCGCAACGTGCAGAACAACCCCGGAAACCAGGCGCTGTTGCGTGCACTCTGCACTATCGGCCACACCATCGGCGTCACGATGATTGCGGAGGGCGTCACCTCCGATGCCGAATGGCAAATGCTGCTGACGCTGGGAATGGACGGCGCCACCGGGCCAGGCATCAGCGCACAGGCGTGATCGCCAGCCAACAGGCTGGCGCGCAGGCACGCGCTCAGTCGTCGCCCAGCAGATCCAGCGCGGAACCCAGCTCGGAGCGCAGGCGCTGGCGTAACATGATCTTGTCCTGCGCGGAAGCGGGCAGTTCGGTAAAGAGGATCACGCCCTTGTCCATCAGCAGGTCTACCACATCCTCGAGGACGCGCACGAAATCCTGATCACTGGCCCGCAGTTCGGAATGATTGCCGGCAAGCGTATCCAGAAACTGCTGCAACTGCTCGTCGTCAGCAGCGACGGCCTCCAGGCAACCCGCTTCAGGCGCCTGGCTTACTGCAACGATGCCGCCGCCGGCATCACGCTTCACATAGGGCATAACTGTCTCCGCCTTGCCACTCCCGTCTGACAGACTGCTAGTCTGCCAGTAGCTGGCCGCTGCTCAACAGGTCACGAATCGCCTGTGCCGAATCATCGCCCAGATCCACTCCCATCAGGGTAATGGTCTGGTCGACCGCGGAGGGATCGAAAGTGCCGCCCGCGAAGCCGCCGGAAGAGCTGATCCGTACCACACTGTCCGTGCCATCGGAACTGATGCTCAAAAACTGCTCGAGATCACCGATATCACCGCCCTCTCCCGGGTGCGCATCCACCAGCAGATCCGAGAGATCGAGTACATCGTTGCCCTCGCTGCCAAACTGCAACACGCTATCCATATCCGGGTTGCCGGGGCTGCCAATATCTGCCAGCTCCCATACGAACACGTCATCATCTGCCGTGCCGATCAGTGGCGCACCGACTTCAACCCCGAAACCGGTCTGCAACGGTGCCGGCTCATCCACCTGAATGAACGGTTGCACAGTAGCGTCGCTCGCGCTGGCATCGAGGTCTATGTCGACGGAGGAAGTGACGCCATCGCCGTCACCGTCGGTGAGCGTGAAGTCGAGGCTGTCCAGACCCGACTCGGTCGCATCGGCCTGATAGGTGAACGACCCTGCGTCCAGGTCTATCATCCACACACCGTTCTTCGCCGACGTGACCGTTAGCAGGTTGCCGCTCTCATCGAAGCTATAGTCAAGCGAACCGTCCACCTGCAGCGTGTCGTCACCAAAATTATAGGTGAACGTGGTGCCGTCAATGGTGACAAGCAGTGAGGCCATGCCATCTGCACCGCCTGCAAGACCTGTAAACAGCGTACCCATGATCGGCGGCACCGTGGCGACAATGGTGTCTCCAAGCTGTGCGAAATCCGTGACAGACAGGGTATCGATGTCGACACCCCCGCGGCCGTCGTAGGCGATGGGATTGAGCTGTAGCGCATTCACACCGCTACCCATTCCCAGAGCGTAGGAGAGAATCTCGTTTTCCTCCAGGAACGCCTCCCATGCAGTCTCGCGCGCACCGTTTATCGGCCCTTCAACGTTTGGATTGCCGTCGGAGGCAAAATACGCGATGTTCACCCCATCGGCGAGTTTGCCCGAATCGTACCAGGCGCCGCTGCCAAAATTTCCGCTGCTCATGCCTTCGATGCCGGAAACGACTTCCAGGGGCGCACGGTAGTTGGTCAAACCGTTGAGCGTAAGACCTTCCAGCAAACCGCGCGCATCGGCGGTTGTGGTCCAGGAATCACCCAGCGCTACTGCAGAGCTTGAGAAGGTGACCAGCCTGACCCGTACATCGCCCAGGCTGTCGTAGGCATCAAACAGGCGGTTGATGGATTCCACCGCTGCTTCAAAGCGGGTGAGCGTACCGCCCTGACCGTCGGAAATATTGGTCGCGGTGATCATGCTGCCCGAAATATCCAGCATTATCGTGAGGTTGTAGTTCAGCGGTTCAACAGCCTGCTCACCGCCGGTCACCACCGGCAGATCATCGTCAATCACGATGTTCAGGGTGCCATTGACCGAATCGCCTACCGCATCGCTCACGGTGTAGGTGAGCGCCGCGGTGAGATCATCCTCGGTGCCGGATTCGCCGTGCAGCGCGTTGCTCAACAACGTCACGTTGTAGGCGCCGCTGGCTGGGTTCACGCTGACTTCGAACAGATCGGTACCTACCCGATCGCCATCGATGGTGGTTGCGGTGAGCGTGTTGCTCCCGGCATCCCAGGCGTAGCTCACCTGCTCGCCGCCGATGCCGGCCACCTGACCATGCATGGAGGCAAAATCGAAGCTTGCGGGGCCGTTCTCGCCGACACTGCCGGGCAGTATTCCGCCAAAGGTGCTTTCGTCGGCATCGCCGTCCGCGTTGGTATCGACCCAGTCGCCATCGGCACTGTCGCCGAGGCCGGCGGGCAAGCCATCTTCATCAACCGTCGCGGTTGTGGTGCCTGCAGTGGGGCCGTCATCGTCGAGAATCGTGCCCGTACCGGTGCCCGTGCCGATCACCGCGCCTACCGGCGTGGAGAGCTGCACCAGCATGGTCTCGTCGGGTTCGTTGATGCTGTCTTCAAGGGTTTCGATCACCACGGTCTTGCTGGTTTCCCCGGGCGCGAATTCCACGCTGCCAGAGGCACCGGTGAAGTCCGCCGCGCTGGCGGGGTTTGCACCCGCCACATCCAGCGCGGTCGCCCAGTTTACCGACACGGCGCCGGCGCTCGCTGCGCTCAGGGTCACGGTGAAGCTAAGCGGCTGCCCTTCTTCGGTCTGCACCGAGTCGATGCTGACAACCGGCAGATCCGAATCGGTGATGCCACCGCTCGCGGTATCGGTGTTGCCACCGGTGAGACTCGCGCTCACCGTGTAATTCTCCAGTGGTTCGTTCAGCGGAGGGTCGTTGTCGATGGTCTGCACATACACATCCTGCGTTGTCTCGCCCGGCGCAAACACCAGCGTGTCGCCGATCAATTCGCCGTTCACATCGAAAAACTGCAGGTTGTTGTAATCGCTACTGTCTGCCGTGCCATCGGTCAGGCCCAACGTTACGGTCTGTGCCTCGGCACTTGCGCTGCTCAAGCTCACCGTGAATTTCGCCAGCGCACCTTCCTCGACCGTGGTGCCATCGTTGCCAACGCCTTCAATGGAGACGGTTGGAGGCTCGACAAAGACATCCTCGATCGTCACCAGACCAGAGCCATCGGCGATGGTCGCATTCAACGGTGAACTCAGGTTGACCGTGAAGGTCTCGTCCAGTTCATCGAGGTTATCGGAGTTGGTCTGCACCTCGATATCGATAGAGGTGACGCCAGGCGTGAAGGTAATCATCCCGGTTTCAGCGTTGTAATCAGCACCGGTTACGGTGGCCGTGCCGTCGGACGTGGCAAAGGCGACACTCACCGGCACCGCAGATGGCGCGGACAGCGTAACGGTGACCCGGGCGACCTGGCCTTCCTGCACGATATCGTCGCCGATGCGAATCGAGGGAGTCTCCTCGGTAGGAACCGTCGGATCGGTCGGTTCCGTGGGCTCGGTGGGTTCCGTAGGCTCAGTCGGTTCCGTAGGCTCGGTGGGTTCCGTAGGCTCAGTCGGTTCCGTAGGCTCGGTGGGTTCCGTAGGCTCAGTCGGTTCCGTGGGCTCGGTCGGTTCCGTCGGCTCTGTGGGTTCCGTCGGCTCAGTCGGTTCCGTCGGTTCTGTGGGTTCCGTCGGCTCAGTCGGTTCCGTGGGCTCTGTGGGCTCGGTCGGCTCCGTCGG
>CAXBLB010000027.1:0-32618 GCA_963976655.1 uncultured Halieaceae bacterium | reverse complement strand
GTTTTGGATGGAAATTACCCCCTCAGGTGGGTCAATTTTGGGCGGCATTCAACAGATCATCTTTTTTGCTTCGCTGAGTCGCTCTCGTGCTTCTGACAACGTGACACCGCGCTTGCCATACCGGCCTATCGTCAAGGTCTCCTGTCGACCGCTGATCGAGTAGTTGTATCTGAAGGAAATGCCGCCCGCTGGTGTCACAGCCACGTAGAGCCCATCGCGGTCATTGACCTTGTAGATCTTGTCCTTTGGCTTCAAGTTGCGCAGCTTGGTATCTGTCAGCATCACAAGTCCTCCCGTAGGAAAAATACCATGATCCAATATGGTATATTTATCTCGTATATTTTCTTTGATATCAGTGAGTTAACTGACTTTAATACCATGGGTTAACTTGAAAAAGTAGCATGGTATTTTTTCTTGGCCCTGACATTCCAAAGAACAGTACCATGTTTTATACCATTGAAAAAGTTTGCTTGGAGGTGCTAGAGAGTGCCAGTTGTTGCCAGACGAAAAGGAGAATAACTCTATTTTTATAGTGTTTTTACGAGATTTCTTGCTTGCAGGTGCCAGCCAGTGCCAGACGTGAAATCATTCCCACTCAATCGTCGCCGGCGGCTTGCTGCTGATGTCGTACGTCACCCGCGACACGCCGGAGATCTCATTGATAATGCGGTTGGAGGTGCGCTCGAGCAGTTCGTAGGGCAGATGCGCCCAGCGCGCCGTCATGAAATCCACCGTCTCCACCGCGCGCAGCGCGATCACGTACTCGTAGCGGCGACCGTCGCCCACCACACCCACCGATTTCACCGGCAAAAACACGGCGAAGGCCTGGCTGGTCTTGTGGTAGTAGTCATCGCGGTGCAGCTCTTCCAGAAAAATCGCATCGGCCCTGCGCAACAGTTCGGCGTATTCTTTCTTTACCTCGCCGAGGATGCGCACGCCGAGGCCGGGGCCAGGGAAGGGGTGGCGGTACACCATGTCGTAGGGCAGCCCGAGTTCCAGGCCGATCTTGCGCACCTCATCCTTGAACAATTCGCGCAGGGGTTCCACGAGTTGCATGGCCATGTCGTCCGGCAGGCCACCCACGTTGTGATGCGATTTAATCGTGTGCGCCTTGCCGGTGTCCGCACCGGCGGATTCAATCACGTCGGGGTAGATGGTGCCCTGTGCGAGCCAGTTTACATCGCGCAGCCTGGTCGCCTCTTCATCGAATACCTCGATAAAGGTATTGCCGATGATTTTGCGCTTTTGTTCCGGGTCTGAAACACCTTTCAGCTTGCCGAGAAACAGCGCTTCACAATCGCTGCGAATCACTTTCACGCCCATGTTGCGCGCGAACATGTCCATCACCTGGTCGCCTTCGTTCAGGCGCAGCAGGCCGTTGTCGACGAACACACAGGTAAGCTGGTCACCGATCGCCCGGTGCAGCAGCGCCGCCACCACCGATGAATCGACACCACCCGAAAGGCCCAGCAGCACTTTGTCTGAACCCACTGTAGCGCGCACGCGTTCGATCGCGTCGTCCACGATGTTTGCCGGCGTCCACAGGGCGTCACAGCCGCACTGTTCCAGCACAAAGTGCTGCATGATGCGCTTGCCCTGCAGCGTGTGCGTCACCTCCGGATGAAACTGGATGCCGTAGAATGGCTTTTCCTTATGCGCCATGGCGGCGATCGGGCAACTGGCTGTCTCGGCGACCAGTTCAAACGCCGGCGGCAACTCCACCACCTTGTCGCCGTGGCTCATCCACACGTCGAGCAGGCCATTGCCCTGCCCATCGATATGGTCGCGAATGTCGTGCAGCAAACCGCTCTCCGCCACCACGCGAATCTGCGCGTAGCCGAACTCGCTCACGGGTGAGCCCTCCACCCGGCCGCCAAACTGCTCGGCCATCGCCTGCATGCCGTAGCAGATACCCAACACCGGTACGCCCAGCTCGAACACGCAATCGGGCACACGCGGAGAACCCGCTACCACCACAGATTCCGGGCCGCCGGAAAGAATGATGCCCTGGGGATGAAACGCGAGAATGTCTTCTTCGCTCACGTCCCAGGGACGGATTTCACTGTACACACCCACCTCTCGCACACGCCGGGCAATCAACTGGGTGTACTGGGAACCAAAATCCAGAATGAGGATTCTGCTGGCGTGGATATCTGCTGTCATGCGAGTTCCTGGGGGGTTAGGGGAGCCGCGGCCGCCGCGCGCAGACACACCGCCGTGGCGGGCGCCACGGATGCCAGCTTAGCGCACGGGATAATTCGGCGCTTCCTTGGTGATGGACACATCGTGCACATGGCTCTCCGCAATACCGGCGGCGGTTACCCGCACGAATTCCGGTATGGTGCGCATGCTCTCCATGTCGCGGCTGCCGGTGTAGCCCATCGCGGAGCGCAAACCACCCATCAACTGGTGCACGATGGCAGAGGCCGGCCCCTTGTAGGGCACGCGGCCCTCGATGCCTTCAGGTACCAGCTTCTCGGCCCCACGGCTGGAGTCCTGGAAGTAACGATCGGAGGAGCCCTGTTTCTGCGCCATTGCGCCAATGGAGCCCATGCCCCGGTACGCCTTGTAGGTTCTGCCCTGGTACAGCTCGATCTCTCCCGGCGCCTCCTCGGTACCGGCGAACATGCTGCCCATCATCACCGCGTGGGCGCCGGCCACCACCGCCTTGGCCAGGTCGCCGGAAAAGCGAATGCCGCCGTCGGCAATGATCGGGATACTGGTGCCTTTCAGCGCCTCATTGACGTTCGCGATGGCGGTAATCTGCGGTACTCCGATGCCGGTAACCACGCGCGTGGTGCAGATGGAACCCGGGCCTATGCCCACTTTTACGCCGTCTACCCCGGCTTCAGCCAGGGCAATGGCCGCCGCGGCGGTGGCTATGTTGCCGCCTATCACCTGCACGGAGGGGTATTTGCCCTTGATCTGTTTTACCCGTTCGATCACATTGCGCGAGTGCCCGTGGGCGGTATCCACCACCAGCACATCCACGCCCGCTGCCACCAGCGCGTCCACACGCTCGTCGGTATCCGCGCTGGTGCCGATTGATGCGCCCACCCGCAGTTGACCGTAGGAATCCTTGCAGGCGTAGGGAAAGCTCTCCGCCTTGTCGAAATCCTTCACGGTGATCATGCCGCAGAGTTCAAAATTGTCGTTCACCACCAGCAATTTTTCGATGCGGTGGCGGTGCAGTTTCTCCTGTACTTCGGTGAGTTCCGCGCCCTCTTTCACCGTTACCAGCTTGTCCTTTGTGGTCATGATCTGCGACACACTTTTCTCCGGGTTCGACTCAAAGCGCATGTCGCGGCGGGTGACAATCCCCACCAGGTCGCTGCCATCCAATACGGGCACACCGGATATGCCGTGGGCGCCGGTAAGTTCGATCAACTCGGCGATAGTGGCCGACTGCTGGATAGTGATTGGATCCTTGACCACGCCGCTTTCGAACTTCTTGACCTTGCGCACCTGCTCCGCCTGCTCGGCGATGCTCATGCTCTTGTGGATAATGCCGATCCCGCCTTCCTGCGCCATGGCGATGGCCAGGCGGAATTCAGTCACTGTATCCATGGCGGCTGAAACGAGCGGAATGTTGAGTTCAATCTCCCGGGTCAGATGCGTGCGCAGCGAGACATCGGTGGCCACCACCGTGGAGTAGCCGGGATACAGGAGAACGTCGTCAAACGTCAGGGCTTCCTGGACAATTCTCAGCATGGGAGGTCTCCGGCTGGACAGCGTGAATAAACGGGAAATTATAAGTTCTGAGGCAGTGCGGCACAATTGGTGGCGCAAAATTCATCTGGCCAAAACCCTGTCTGGCCTGGCCTGAAGGGGCCCGGGCAGGGCCGGCGAGCCCCCAGCCGGCCCCCCACACTGCCACCCGCATGCCGCAATCGGCTACACTGGCCCCCCACGAGCCACAGGCCAGTTGCGGGAAGCATGTGAACAACCCATTCGAGCGAGGCGAGCCGCCACAGGTACTCACCGTCAGCCAGCTGAACCGGCGCGCCAGGACGCTGCTGGAGAGCCACTTCGATTTCGTCTGGGTCTCGGGCGAGATCAGCAACCTGGCAGCCCCGGCTTCAGGCCACTGGTACTTCAGCCTCAAGGACGGCGACGCCCAGGTGCGCTGCGCCATGTTCCGCAATCGCAACCAGCGCCTGCGCTTCACGCCGGAACAGGGCGACGAGGTGCGCGTACGCTGCAGGGTGTCGCTGTACGAGGGCCGCGGCGAATTCCAGCTCATTGTAGAACACCTGGAGCTGGCCGGCGCCGGGGCCCTGCAGGTGGCCTTCGAGAAACTCAAGGCAAAACTGCTGGCCGAGGGCCTGTTCGAGCAGGCGCGCAAAAGGCCGCTGCCTGACGAAGTAGCCACCCTTGGGGTGGTGACCTCCCCCACCGGCGCGGCCATCCACGATATTCTCACCGTGCTGCGGCGACGCTGCCCCGCCATTCGCGTCTATCTGCTGCCGGTGGCGGTGCAGGGCAAGGACGCCGCCGGCCAGATTGTGGGCGCCGTCGAACGCGCGAATCGCTGGCACCAGGCAGGCAACATCCAGTTCGATGCCCTTATTGTGGGCCGCGGTGGCGGCTCGCTGGAAGACCTGTGGGCCTTCAACGAGGAGGCGGTAGCCCGCGCTATCGCCGGCAGTGAGATACCCGTAGTCAGCGCCGTGGGGCATGAAGTGGATTTCAGCATCGCCGACCTGGTGGCGGATCATCGCGCGGCCACTCCCTCCGCGGCCGCCGAGATGCTCAGCCCGGACATGCGCGAGTGGCGCGACCTGCTCCTGGCGCGCGGCCACAACCTGAGCAAACTCATGGCGACGCGCCTCGCCCAGGCGGGCCTGCACCTGCAAAACCTGCAACGTCGACTGAAACACCCGGGGGCACAGCTGCGTGAGCAGACGCAGCGGGTGGACGATCTCGAACAGCGCCTGATTCTGGCGCAGCGCAACCTGCTACATCGCAGGGGCAGCGCCCTGCGCCTTGCCGAACACCGGCTCCGGGCGGCGTCGCCCTTGCAGCCGGTGCGCAATCTGCAACGCGATATCGCCCGCCACCGGGAGCGCCTGGATGCGGGGATGCGCGCGCGCCTGCACGAGAGCCGGAACCGGCTGGCGCGGCTGGAACAACTGCTCGATTCCCTGAGCCCGCTGGGTGTACTCAGGCGCGGCTACGCAATCATTACTGACGAGAGCGGGACCGTGGTGACCGATGCGTCGGCGGTGGCGGAGGGCGATGAACTCCGGGCCAGGCTGGCAAACGGCAGCCTGACGCTCGCGGTGAAGCGACGGGATTAGGGGGTGCGGCCGGCGAGGTGCGGCCGGCGAGGTGCGGCCGGCGAGGTGCGGCCGGCGAGTTGTGCCCGGCGAGGAGCGGCCCTCAGTATTTGGCGGGCAAGCGCGTATTGATGATGATATGGCGGCCTTCGAAGCGGATGTATTCGCCAATGGTGAGATCCTTGAGGATGCGGGCCACCATCTCGCGGGAAGCGCCAACGCGATCTGCTATGTCCTGTTGCGTGAGCTTCTCGGGAATGTACAGGGTGCCGTCTCCGCGCTCCTCCGACAGATCCATCAGCACGTTGGCGACCCGCCCGTACACATCCTGCAGGGCGAGGCTTTTTACATCCGCTGTAAGCTTGCGCACACGCGCAGCCAGATTGCGTACCAGCTGACGGGCAATGTTCGGGTGCTCGTCCAGCACCCGGTTGAAATCTTCCTTGTAGATGATGCAGAAACTGGATTTCTCGACCGTGCGCACGGAGGCCGAGCGGGTGGAATCGTCCAGCAGCGCCAGTTCACCAAAATAATCCCCGGCATCCTGGGTATTCATGATGAATTCCTTGCCGTTCTTGTCGCTGCAATACACCTTGACCTTGCCGCTTTCAATCACGAACAGCGAATCGGCGGGATCGTTCTCATGAATGACAACAGTATTCTTGGGAAAAGAGCGGTTGGTACTGCTGGCGGCGAGTACATCCAGCTCTTCCTGCGACAGTCCCTGAAATATTTCCACTTGCTGCAACATCAGTCTTCTCGCCCCTTTTCAGCCTCATGCGCTTTAGCACCTGTAAACTAATATACCCCAAACATTCTGTAAAACGCACCCACCCGCGGAAAATCGGCCGGCGGGCGCAACACCACGGTCGCCAGTTTGCGGCTGAGCCCGCCCCCGCTATACTCTGTGGATAATGCGGGTGCTCCGTGTGTCAGCGCGGGCATCTTGTTACACTCTTGGCACTACAATAAGGCGCCGCAGCGACCGGCGGCGCGGGGACAGGCCAGGTACTTCACACCATGACAAACGGCCCCGAGCCAAAGCAGGGCCCCGAGCCAGAGAAAAGCCCCGAGCCAGACACTATCTCGTGGAGCGACAACCTGTTGAGCGACGTAGGCATATTGCGTCAGCAGGTCGAGGGCATGGGCGATCATCTCGATGGCGATACGCAAACCGACTTCGCGCGTTTATTCGACGCCGCCGAGCGGCTGCAGGTGATGCTCGACGGCGCGGACCGCGCGGCCGACACACACGATCTCATGAATGTACTCTCCGCCGTGCGCGGCTACGCCGAAATGCTGCACGAAGACCTCGCTCACGTGAACAACACCCTGAGCACCAGCCTGGGCAATCTCCTGGCGAGCATTCAGCGCACGGAGGGCTCTGCCGAACCCGAGTCTGCGCGAGAGCACCGCGTTCTGGCGAGCGAACCGGGGTTCATTCTCGCCGTGGACGACCTACAGGAAAACCGCGAACTGCTGGCGCGCAATCTCTCGCGTATGGGCCATTTCGTAATCACCGCCGCCGGTGGTGAGGAGGCGCTCTCCGCACTTGAACAGAGCGACGTGGATGTGGTGTTGCTCGATCTGATCATGCCCGGCATGGATGGCCGCGAGGTATTGCGCCGTATCAAGGAGCGCCTGGAATGGCGGGCGACGCCGGTCATTGTCATCTCTGGCAGCCAGGACATGGAAGGTATCATCGAGTGCATTGAGGCGGGTGCCGACGACTACCTGTTCAAACCCTTCAACCCGGTGTTGTTGCAGGCGCGCATCAAGGCGGGCATCGAGCGCAAACGCTGGCACGATCGCGAGGAAGAATACCGACGGCAACTGGAACGCAACGAGAAATTCATCCGCGCGACCTTTGGCCGCTATCTGTCTGACGACATTGTTACCGACATCCTGGAGCGGCCCGAAGGGCTGCAGCTCGGCGGCGACCTCCGGCGGGTTTCAATCATGATGTCGGATATCCGCAGTTTCACATCCATTAGCGAGCACCTCGCACCCGACCAGGTCGTCACCCTGCTCAACCGCTACCTCGGCGCAATGACCGACATCATCCTGAGCCACCGGGGAACCATCGACGAGTTCCTCGGTGATGCCATACTCGCCGTGTTTGGCGCTCCCGTTCAGGGCGAAGACGACGCCGACCGGGCCGTTCGCTGCGCGCTTGAAATGCAGGCCGCCATGCTCGGCATCAACGCGCGCAACGAGGCCGAGGGCCTGCCCGCCATCACCGTTGGCATTGCCATCAATACCGGGGACGTCATCGCCGGCAATATCGGCTCGGAACGGCGCAGCAAATACGGCTTTGTCGGACACCCCATGAATGTTACCTCGCGCATGGAGGATGTCACAGCGGGCGGTGAGGTTCTGGTTGCAGACAGTACCCTCATCAGCCTGACCGGCCGGTACAGCATTGGCGAAAGCCGCGAAATCAACGTCAAGGGTATCGACGAAACCCTGCTGGTGCACTCGATCACGGGTGAAGCGCAATGAGCGCAGCAAAGCGCGTGCTGGTGGTGGAAGACAACGAGATGAACCGTGACATGCTGGTGCGTCGCCTCAGTCGCGCGGGCCTCGACGTGATCGTTGCGGCGGATGGACAACAGGCGCTCAAGCTGATGCTCAGTGAACAACCCTCGATAGTGCTGATGGACATGAACCTGCCAGTACTGGACGGCTGGACCGCGAGCCGCCGGGCGAAGGCCGACCCCCGCATCAGTCACATACCGATAATCGCGCTGACGGCGCACGCCATGGCGGCAGACAGGGAGGACGCGCTGGGCGCCGGCTGCGACGATTTCGCCACCAAGCCGGTAGATTTTCCCGGCCTGCTGATCAAGATCAACAAGCTGACGCGCGCATGAGTTTACGCCGCAGGCTCACGCTTTCCCTGGTTACCATACTGATACTGTTTGCGGTCAACGTGGGCACCCACTTCTGGGGCAGCTACGCGCGGAACGAGAGCATGGAAGCCTACCGCAACTCAGTCTCCGCGGCGCAGCTATCCACCGAGGTTGAGCAACTGCTGGAGAGCCAGCGACAGCAGATTCTCGTGCTGGCAACGCTGCGCGAAACCACTGAGGATCAACTCGACGAAGCGGAACTGGCGCAGGCCGAGGATGTCATCGCCACCATCAGCGGCAAGATCGCCAGACTCGGGCGCCTCAGTCACAGCGTGACAGAAATGCATTTCGAACAGCTCTGGGAGAGCAGCCGCGAGCTGCTGGAAGACTGGCTAGCATTCTACCGCCGCTACAACGATCCGGAATTCACGATGGACCTCGACGAGCCGCTGTCCTTCATGGAGGCCAGCCAGCGCTTGCAGGAGCTGGAAAAGCGTCAGGCATTTATTGCCGAACAGCGCGCAACCATTATCGACCGTACCATTGCCCTGACGGATCGCATTACCGTTATCGGTTTCTTTTCCTCCATATTCCTCACGGCCACGCTGGGGTTTTTCCTGGTGCGCTATACCAACACCTCACTGAAGCGCCTGAAGACGGGAACCCAGCGCATCGGCAGTGGCGATCTCAGTTATCGCATTGAGGATATCGACGACTCCGGCGAACTGGGCGATCTCGCCAGGGCTTTCAATGACATGTCGCACAAGCTTCGCAACGCCATCTACGATGTGCGCAAAGCGCGCGATGCGGCCGATGAAGCCAATGCGGCGAAGAGCATTTTTCTCGCCAACGTGAGTCACGAGTTGCGTACGCCCCTGAATGCCATTATCGGCTACAGCGAGATGCTGCATGACGAGCTCGGCGACGAGGGGGAAATCAACCTCCCGCAGTATCGCCAGGACCTGGAACGTATTGTCCGCTCCGGCCGCCAGTTGCTGACCCTGATTGACGATATTCTCGACCTGTCAAAAATCGAGACCGGCAAGATGTCGCTGCACTGCGAAACCTTCAGGGCCGCCGATATCCTCAAACAGGTTTGCGAATCAATGACTCCCCTGTTCCGCGACAACTTCAACGAACTGCGCATCGGCGATTTCAGCGGGCTGCCCATGCTGTACAACGATGCCACAAAGTTTCGCCAGATTTTCACCAACCTGTTGAGCAACGCCAACAAGTTTACCGAACAGGGCTATATCACGCTGCAGGGCAGGAACGTGCCGGGACGCGATGGCTGGATAGAGATTTCGGTACAGGACACCGGCATCGGAATGAACGCGCAAGCGCAGGCGCGCGTGTTTGAGGCCTTCGTCCAGGCAGATTCCTCGACCAGTGCGAACTATGGCGGCACCGGGCTGGGCCTGGCGATCTGTCGCGATTTCTGCGAACTTATGGGTGGCAGTATCAGTGTGAGTAGCGAGCCGGGCGCGGGCTCAACGTTCAGGGTATTGCTGCCCTCTGACCCAGAGTTAGCTCACGCAAACGCTTGAGCGCTTCCTCGCGTTTCTGCAGGTTTTCACTGAGCTGCCGGTTGTCACTGGCGAGTTGGTCAAGCTGCGCCTGCAACTGCAGCAAACTGGCAAGGGCATCGCGCATGAGCAGGGTTCTTATGTGCACGCGCCGGGTGTCCACCGCAAGCTCCTGCAATTGCTCGTAGGCTGCCTGGGCCGATTGCGGATCATAGAAAGGGCTCTGAGGCAGCATGCTGTCATAGGCTATTGCGATCCCCGCTTCCCATTTCGCTTCGGGTGAAGACTCCAGCCGCTGGTAACGCTGAAACGAAGACACCGCCTCCACATGCTCTCCCGCCAACAGCAAGCTGATACCTTTCTCGTAAAAGGTATAGTCGCGGCCTTCTTCCTCGGCACAGCGGCACTCAGGTTCCGGCAGGTTCAGGGTCAGTTCCGGTTCCGTGACCGTCTCCGGGGAAGCTGATTGCTCATTCGGCGCGGTACCCGCGCAAGCCGCCACAAGCAGCACAAGACACATCAGGGCCGGCAACTGCAGGTTTCGGGTCGACAATGGGATATCCCCGGATTTCCTCAATAGAGCTCGAGTGTAGCGCATTCATTCCAGCCGTTGCACCCACTGAAGCAACCGGTTTCAGCGCTATTCCGGACGCATGTGTGGAAACAGCAGCACATCCCGAATGGAGGTTGAATCGGTCAGCAGCATCACCAGCCTGTCGATGCCGATGCCCTCTCCCACGGTGGGTGGCATGCCGTACTCCAGGGCGCGGATGTAGTCGTGGTCATAGTGCATGGCCTCTTCATCGCCCGCCTCCTTTTCCGCGACCTGCGCAAGGAATCTCTCGGCCTGATCCTCGGCGTCATTCAGTTCGGAGAAGCCATTTGCAAGCTCACGCCCTCCGACAAAAAACTCGAAGCGCTCGGTCACGAAGGGGTCGCTGTCGCTGCGCCGGGCGAGCGGCGACACTTCGGTTGGATACGCGGTGATGAAAGTAGGCTGATCCAGCCGGTGCTCCACCGTCTTCTCGAATATTTCGATCTGCACCTTGCCCAGGCCCCAGGAGTCTTTCAACTCAATCCCAAGGCCGCGCGCAATCTCCCTCGCGGCCGCTTCGTCGGCGAGTTGCGCCGCTGAAATATCGGGGTTGAAATGCACGATGGAATCGAAAACCGTCATGCGTGCAAAGGGTTGGGAAAAATCGTAGCTACTGCCCTGATAGGCCACCACGGCGCTTCCGAGCACTGTCTCCGCGAGCTTTCGCAACATGTCCTCGGTGAGATTCATGGCGTCGGTATAATCAGCATACGCCCAGTAATACTCGAGCATGGTGAATTCGGGGTTGTGGCGCGTGGACAGGCCTTCATTGCGAAAACTGCGGTTGATTTCGAATACCCGCTCGAATCCGCCGACCACCAGGCGCTTGAGATAAAGCTCCGGCGCGATGCGCAGGTACATGTCCATATCCAGCGCATTGTGGTGGGTGACAAAGGGCCGTGCAGTGGCGCCGCCCGGAATCACCTGCATCATGGGCGTTTCAACCTCCATGAAGCCTTCGGCGCCCATGTAATTGCGAATGAACTCAACCACCCGCGACCGGGTCTGGAACACGCGTCGCGATTCCGGATTAACAATCAAATCGACATAGCGCTGGCGATAGCGCAGTTGCTGATCTGCCAGCCCGTGGTATTTATCCGGCAGCGGACGCAGGGCCTTGGTCAACAGCCTCGCCTGTTGCATGTTGATATAGAGATCGCCCTTGCCGGATTTATGCAGCGGACCGCTCGCGCCCACGATGTCGCCGAGATCCCAGCTCTTGATATGGGCGAGCGTTTCTTCATCCAGTGCTTTGCGATTCACATACAGCTGGATCTGGTCGGAGCCATCCTGTATCAGCAGGAAGGCGCCGCGATCGCGCACCAGTCTGCCCGCCACGGCGTATTCCCTGTTTTCAGCTTCGAGTTCCTCCTTGCTGCTCTCGCCAAACTGCTGCTGCAACTGTGCTGCCATGGCGGTGCGTCTGAAGTCGTTGGGAAACGCAAGGCCCCGCTCGCGCAAACTGGCGAGCTTCACCCGCCGCTCGGCAATCAGCCTGTTTTCCTCCTCCGGCGACGTCGCCCGGCTTGATTCCTCTTCGCTCATAATGCTTCCATCATCGGTGACTTTGCTTTCCAGGCGTTCACAGTCCGCTCTTCAGGGAAGCTTCAATAAACTGATCGATATCGCCGTCTAGCACGGCTTGCGTATTGCTGGTTTCAACGCCAGTGCGCAGATCCTTGATGCGTGAATCATCCAGCACATAGGAGCGAATCTGGCTGCCCCAGCCGATGTCCGCCTTGCTGTCTTCCATCGCCTGCTTCTCCTCGCTGCGTTTCAGCACCTCAAGTTCGTACAGCTTGGCGCGCAGCAGTTTCATGGCCTTGTCGCGGTTCTGGTGCTGTGAACGTTCGGTCTGGCACTGCACCACGGTATTCGTCGGATTGTGTGTGATGCGCACGGCGGAGTCGGTCTTGTTCACGTGCTGGCCGCCGGCACCGGAGGCGCGATAGGTATCCACCCGCAGGTCCGCCGGATTGATGTCGATCTCGATATTGTCATCGATCTCCGGCGCCACGAACACCGATGCAAAGGATGTATGCCGGCGGTTGCCGGAATCGAAGGGCGATTTACGTACCAGCCGGTGCACGCCGGTTTCGGTGCGCAGCCAGCCAAATGCATACTCGCCCTCGAATCTCACGGTGGCGCTCTTGATCCCCGCGACATCGCCCCCGGATGCCTCCAGCAGTTCGGTGCTGAAACCCCGGGCCTCGCCCCAACGCAGGTACATCCGCAGCAACATCTCGGCCCAGTCCTGCGCCTCCGTGCCGCCGGACCCCGCCTGGATATCGAGGTAGGCATTATTCGCATCCATTTCGCCCGCGAACATGCGCCGGAATTCGAGTTGCTCGAGCAGCCGCTCCAGGCCATCAATATCGCGTTCTATTTCGGCAACCGTGCCTTCATCGTCTTCGGCCGCTGCCATCTCGAGCAAATCCCGGGCATCCCGGACGCCCGCATCCAGACGCTCAATCGTCTGGACGATGCCCTCAAGAGTGGCTCGCTCGCGGCCGAGATCCTGCGCGCGCGTCTGGTCATCCCAGACGCCGGGTTCGGCCAGCTCGAGTTCTACCTCCGCGAGACGATCCTTGCGCTGGTCGAAGTCAAAGATACCCCCTGAGCACGTCGCTGCGCGCTTCGATATCCCGAACCTGGTTGAGCAGCGGATTAATCTCGAGCATGTCTGGTATTCCGTGGCCTGAAAAGTCGGGCATTCTACCGCAGCGACCTCCGGCGCGACAGAGGCCGCGGCCGCGCGCACTCAGAACTGGTTCAGCACGGCGCCCACCAACATCACCTGCGGCACCGTGACGAGGGGTAAAAACAGCGCGATTCGCCAGGAACGGGTGGTATCCCTGAGCGACATGATCTCGGTGTAATCGGTGGCGACACCGGCCATCAGAAAGGTGAAACTGTTGCCTGGCGCCTCGGCGCGATTCATCAGGTCAGCGGCGATCGGCGTGGAGCCCTCCGAGCACACCTCAATCAGGGTGGTGGCCAACAGCGTCAGCCACAGCCCGGCCATTGAGGCGCCGAACCAGGTGGCGAAGGCCTCCTCGGGCACCAGCGCCCGGATCAGCGCGGCCAGCACCAGCCCGAACAGCGTCCAGCGGATCACGATGCGTGAGCCCTCGAACCCATCGCGCAACACGCCGGCACCGCCGCGCAGCGAAAACCGCAGGGTCTGTCGAAATTCGCGCCAGAGCTCGCCCAGCGGACGTGCCGCACCCAGGCTGGCGCGCCAGGGGTTCTCTGGCAGCACGCCACGCCGCACCTGGCCGTCAAATACAGCGCCGGTAATAACGCCGATCACCAGCGACAGGAGAATAAAGAGCAGCGTCCAGCTCACCCCGATCAGGCCGAACAGAATCAGCGTCAGGGAGAAGGAATTCCAGGGCGAGGCCAGTAGAAACGCCATGACCTGTCCGGCGCTCGCGCCCCGCTCATACAGTTTCATCCCCACCGCCAGGATGCCGTGACTGCACAGGTCGAGGAAGACGCCCGCGAGCGTGGCACGCAACAATCCACCCAGACCCTGTTCGCGGCCGAGCATGGCCATCACCAGCTCCCGCGGCACCCGCGCGAGCATGCCCACAAACAGGATGCCGATCGCTATGCCCCACCACATGCGGTTGAACAGCTCGAATATGCCACCGGTGAACACGCCGAGCGCCGACGCGTGCGCGTGCGGCATAAACGCCCCCAGCGGATAGGCGATGGCCACAATGGCAAAACTCACCCAGAAAAAATAGTCGCGGCGCGCTGGTGTCTCGCAGCACGCGTCAGCCGCCGCAACCTCGTGCTGACAACCCGGCGCCGTTTGCTGGAGGTTGCTGCCTGCGGGCGCGCCATGCTCATGGCAGTCGGCGGGCTTCACGCGTCCTGCCTCGCGCTCGACAGGTCTTCCAGGATCGCGCACTCCGGACCCTCGTCGCCCTGGCAACGTTGCGCCAGTGATTCCAGCACCGATTGCATCGCGCGCAGTTGCTGTATGCGGTGTTGCAATTGCGCACTTTTTTCCAGCACCAGCTCGCGCGCATGACGACTCTGGCGCGCGCTGTCGCGCAACAGTCCAA
Organism: uncultured Halieaceae bacterium; assembly: GCA_963976655.1. GTDB lineage: Bacteria > Pseudomonadota > Gammaproteobacteria > Pseudomonadales > Halieaceae > Marimicrobium. Next base: position 18,290 of record CAXBLB010000027.1, on the reverse strand, counting down.
GCAACTGCCGGCATTCCTTCAGATCGAAACCGACCTCGCGCGCCCGCGCCAGAAAGTGCAATTCCTCGACAGCGCTCGCGTCATAGCGGCGGTATCCATTGGCGCCGCGCACGGCAGGCGCGATCAGTTCAATGGCCTCGTAATAGCGGATGGTTTTGGCACTGAGCCCGCTGCGGCGGGCCGCTTCGGAGATATTCATGGGCACCTCTGCGTTTCTCACAGGCCCAATCTAAACCTTCCAGTTACTGGAAGGTCAAGCGACTCTTCGCCCGCTCTCCGGTCGCCCCGGAATGACCGCTGACGCGCCTGCTATTGCCGGATCATTCAGCCACCGGCCTGAGATGCTCCACGACCAGTTGCAGCGACTGACGCCCGCGGAACTCATTCACATCCAGCCGGAAGGCGACATCCACCTGCGAGACACCCGTATCCGGCCACTGCTCCAGGTCTATATTGAAAGCGATTGCATCCAGCGCCTCGTCGCAGCCACTGGGCTGCAGGGTGAGCTTCAGGTGCCGTTCGCCCACCAGACGCTGATTGAGCACCTGAAAGCGGCCGTCGAACACCGGTTCTGCGAAGTGTTGACCCCAGGGGCCGGCAAACCGCAGCGCCTGTGCCAGCTCGAGGTTAAAGTCTGCCGGGTTGAGCTCGCCATCGGACTCAACCACGGCCTGCAATTCGAGATCCCGCGCATGGCGTGCGACCTCCTCCGCAAACGCCCGCGAAAAGGCCGGGTAGGCATCGCGTTGCAGCGTCAGACCCGCGGCCATCGCATGCCCGCCAAAGCGGGTAATCAGGCCCGGGTGCCTCGCCGCCACAGCGTCCAGGACATCGCGTATGTGCAGGCCGGTGATGGACCGGGCTGAACCCTTGAGTTCGCCGTTGTCGCCATCGGCGAAGGCGATGGTGGGGCGGTGCAGCAGATCCTTGATGCGCGAAGCGAGAATGCCTATCACGCCCTGGTGCCAGCCGCTCTGGTAGAGGGTCATCGCCACCGGAGGCTCGTCTGCGTTCCCGACCTCCAGGCTTGCAAGTATTTGCATTGCTTCGGACTGCATACCGCGCTCGATCGCGCGGCGGTCCCGGTTGAGCTGATCCAGTTGCGCCGCCAGCGTCCATGCCCGCGCGGGGTCGGTAGTCAACAGACATTCGATGCCAATCGACATGTCTTCGAGGCGCCCGGCGGCGTTGATGCGCGGCCCCAGGGCAAAGCCCAGGTCAGACGCCACCAGCGAGTGGCGTTGTTTCCCAGCCACGTCCAGCAGCGCCTCCACGCCCGGCCGGCCCTGTCCCGCACGAATACGCCGCAATCCGGCTGCGACCAGTATGCGATTGTTGCGATCCAGCGGCACCACATCTGCCACGGTACCCAGGGCCACCAGATCCAGGCAGGTGGCCAGGCTCGGCTCGGCATTTACAGCGAAATGCCCGCGCGCGCGCAGTTCGGCACGCAGCGCCAGCATGACGTAGAAAATAACCCCCACGCCCGCGAGATGCTTGCTCGCAAAACTGCAGCCGAGTTGGTTGGGATTGACGATAAGGTCTGCCTGCGGGAGTTCCAAACCCGCCAGGTGATGGTCCGTGACCAGCGTGGCGATACCGGCATCGCGGGCTGCCGCAACCCCCTCCACGCTGGAAATACCATTGTCCACGGTGATGATCAGATCGGGCTCCCGGGTAACCGCCAGCGCCACGATCTCGGGCGTCAGCCCGTAGCCGTACTCAAACCGGTTGGGTACCAGGTAATCCACGCTGGTCGCGCCGAAATCGCGCAGCGTCGTTACCGCAAGCGCGGTACTGGTTGCGCCGTCGGCATCGAAATCGCCGATCACCAGGATACGCGCCTGCGCGGCGATGGCATCGGCCAGCATTCCCCCCGCTCGTGTCGCGTTCAGCAGGCTTTCGGGGGGCAACAGGGCATCCAGCCCCTGTGACAGCTCCTCAGGGGCCTGCACACCGCGGCTACTGTAGATTCGCGCCAGCAACGGGTGCAGATCGGGGCACTTCAGCAGAGCGGTAACGGGGACTTCGCGGCGGCGAACAACTTTCTGCACAGGGAGCCCGGGGCTCAGGCCCGGATATTTGACGCCATGAACGCCTGCACGGCTGCAAGTTCATTCGGCAGCACGGTGAATCGCTCCTCGCGCTCAAACAGGTCGCGCAAGTGCAGGGGAAGCTCCACCTCCTGCGTGAGGCCCGCCCGGCGGATAGCGTCGGGGAACTTGGCCGGATGCGCGGTCGCCAGGGTGATCACCGGCGTGTGGGCCGGGATACCGCTGTCCAGCGCCGCCTTGACGCCGATTGCGCTGTGCGGATCCAGCAGGTAGCCACATTCGCGCCAGCTGGCGGCGATCTGCGCGCAGGTCTCATCATCGTTCACACATTGACTGCTGAAGAGCGCGCGGGCGCGCTGCATGGCGCTGTCGCTCAAGCCGATATCGCCACTATCGAAACGCTGCATCAGATCGGCGATCGCGGTGCCGTCCCGATCATAAAGATCAAACAACAGACGCTCGAAATTGCTGGAGACGGTGATGTCCATGCTCGGCGACAGCGTGTGCGTGAGGGACTGGCGTCCGTAGCGGTTTTCCGTCATCACCCGGTGCAGCACATCGTTGCGATTGGTGGCAATGATCAGGCGCTCAACCGGCAAGCCCATCCGGGCGGCCAGGTAACCGGCGAAAATATCGCCAAAGTTTCCGGTGGGCACGGAGAACGCCACGCTGCGGTGCGGTGCGCCCAGTGCCACCGCCGCGTAAAAGTAATACACGATCTGCGCCATGATGCGCGCCCAGTTGATCGAGTTGACCGCCACCAGCGAGCGGTCTTGCGGCAGACTGCCACGCTGGTTGAAGCTCGCCTTGACCATCGCCTGGCAATCGTCAAAATTACCCTCTATCGCCAGGTTATGGATATTCTCTCCCGCCACCGTGGTCATCTGCCGACGCTGCACATCCGAGACGCGCTGGTGCGGGTGCAGGATAAAAATATCGATATTCTTGCAGTGCCGGCAACCCTCGATGGCGGCGGAACCGGTATCACCGGAGGTCGCGCCCATAATCACCACTTTTTCGTGGCGCCGTTCCAGCACATTATCCAGCAGGCGCCCCAGTAGCTGCAGCGCGAAATCCTTGAACGCCAGGGTAGGCCCATGAAACAGCTCCAGCACCCACTGGTTGGCGTCGATCTGCACCATCGGGGCGACGGCTCTGTGCCGAAATTCCGCATAGCTGGACTCGATAATCGCGCGCAGGTCTGCGGCGGGAATACAGCCATTCAGAAAGGGCGTGATGATGCGCTCGGCGAGCTGCGGGTAATCCATGCCCGCCATCGCGGCGATGTCATCGAAGCCAAAGCGCGGCAGCTCCCCGGGCACATACAAACCACCGTCCGAGGCCAGACCGGTGAGAAGAACATCTTCAAAATCCAGTGCCGGCGCCTTGCCTCGCGTACTGATGTATTTCACCGTGCTACCCCTGCGACTGCTGTCAGCCGTCCAGTGTTTCCACGCGAATACGCGTGATCTCGCCGCATATTGTAGCGAGGGCTTCGATCGCCTGCACCGCCGCGTCCACCCGCGACTGTGCCGCGCGGTTGGTCAGTACCACCACCGGCACGCGCGTCTGTCCCTCCAGCGGCGCCTTCTGGATCAGCGCCTCGATGCTGATGCCCTGATCGCTGAGCAGCGTCGCCACACGCGACAGCACGCCGGGCTTGTCCTCGGCCTCCATGCGCAGATACCAGGGCGTTTCCACCTGCTGCATGGGCACGATGGGCAGATCGCGCAGCGCACCGAGCGAATAACCCAGGGGCGCGACACGGTTACTCTGGCCGGCGTCGATATCCCGCGCAAGGTCAATCAGGTCGGCCACCACGCCAGAGGCGGTGGGGCTGCCCCCGGCGCCCGCGCCGTAATACAGGGTTGGCCCGACCGCATCTCCCATTACCAGAATCGCGTTCCTCACCCCGTCGACGTTTGCCAGCAGACGGCGTTCCGGTATCAGGGTGGGATGCACGCGCAGTTCCATGCCCAGCCCGGTTTGCCGCGCCACGCCCAGATGTTTGATGCGATAACCCAGCTCACCGGCGTAATCCACGTCCTGGGGCGAGATGCGGTCAATGCCCTCGGTATACACCGATTCCATGCGCAGCGGCGTGCCGAAGGCGATCGCAGCGAGAATTGCCAGCTTGTGCGCCGCGTCGATACCCTCCACATCGAAAGTGGGGTCTGCTTCGGCATAACCCAGCGCCTGTGCCTGTGCCAGTACCTCGCCGAACTCGCGACCCTTGTCGCGCATTTCCGTGAGGATGAAGTTGCCCGTGCCATTGATAATACCGGCCAGCCACTCAATGCGGTTTCCCGCCAGCCCTTCGCGCAGGGCCTTGATGATCGGAATGCCTCCGGCGACCGCCCCTTCGAAGCGCAGACACACGCCCTGCTCCACCGCCAGTTCGAACAGCTCATTGCCGTACTCGGCAATCAGTGCCTTATTGGCGGTGACCACGTGCTTGCCGGCCCTCAAGGCCGTTTCAGTGAGTTTGCGCGCGTCCGTGGTACCGCCGATGAGTTCCACCAGCACGTCGATATCGGGGTCGTTGGCCACTGCGAAGATATCGCGGCTCACCCGGATGCCCGTGGTATCGCAGAACAGGCTGTCACTGCGCGCCCCAACGTGCACGATTTCGATGGGCGCGCCCGCGCGCGCGCTGATGACCCCGGCATTGTCGCGCAACAGCTGGAATGTACCGGCACCCACGGTGCCCAGGCCACACAGACCCACCCTCACCGGCCGCACGTTCACTTCTTCACTCACTCCTGCACCCACTCCTGTGCTCGCTTTTGCTCTTGCACCCGTTCTTGCACTACATCGCAACGCCTGCACTGTGCCGGAGGCGACAGAATTACCCTCAGGCGAAGCCGTCGTGCTTGATCATACGCTTGATGTTGCGAATTGCCTGGCGCGTGCGGTGCTCGTTTTCGATCAGGCCGAAACGCACGTAATCCTCGCCGTACTCGCCAAAGCCAACACCCGGGGATACCGCCACCCTGGCTTCTATCAGCAGCTTTTTACTGAACTCAATCGATCCCATATGGCGGTAGTATTCGGGCACCCGGGCCCAGACGAACATGGTGGCCTTGGGTGGCGTTACGGGCCATCCCGCTGCATTCAGGCCGCTGCACAGTACATCGCGCCTTGAACGGTACATGGCGTTGATCTCTGCAACGCAGCTCTGATCACCTTCCAGCGCCGCGATTGCAGCGACCTGTACCGGTGTGAACATGCCGTAGTCCAGATAGGATTTCATGCGCGCCAGCGCACCCACCAGCGTTTGGTTGCCGCAGCAGAAGCCCACGCGCCAGCCCGGCATATTGTAGCTCTTGGACATGCTGAAGAATTCGACCGCCACGTCACGCGCGCCCTCCACCTGGAGAATTGAGGGCGCCACGTAGCCGTCGTAACACAGATCGGCATAGGCCAGATCCTGTATCACCCAGATGGAATGCTCCCGCGCAATGGCGATGACGCGCTCGTAGAAATCGAGCTCCACGCACTGCGCCGTGGGGTTTGAGGGGAAATTCAGCACCAGCATCTTGGGCCGCGGCCAGCTGTTGTGAATAGCCCGCTCCAGCTCGCTGAAAAACTCCTCCTCGTCGCCACCCATCGGCACGTGGCGGATATCGGCGCCGGAAATGACAAAACCGTAGGGGTGAATGGGATACGAGGGGTTCGGCACCAGCACCGCGTCGCCCGGACCGGTCGTTGCCAGCGCCAGATGCGCCAATCCTTCCTTTGAGCCGAGAGTGACGATGGCCTCGGTGGAGGGATCGAGCGTGACGTTATAGCGCCGCTGATACCAGTCGCAGATGGCCTTGCGCAAACGTGGAATGCCTTTCGACTGGGAATAGCGGTGTGTATCGCCGCGCTTCGCCGTTTCTATCAACTTGTCGACGATGTGCTGCGGCGTCGGCTGATCCGGGTTGCCCATGCCGAAATCGATGATGTCCTCGCCAGCGGCGCGGGCCCGCTGCTTGAGATCGCCGATGATGTTGAACACGTAGGGCGGCAGCCGCTCGATACGCCTGAATTGATCGTCCACGATTAACCGTTCCGAAGGGCGCCCGGAATGCTGCGCCGCTGTCCAAAAAAGGGGGCAAACAGTACTGAGTCAGCCCCTTAGTGTCAACGAGATGCGGGCCTGCGGGGCATTATTGAAGCTAAAGACAGCCGGCCTATTTCACGCCGAGCGTGGCTGCCAACTGGTCTGCCGGCTGGTATCCGGGAATCAGCTTACCGCTCTCGGTGACCATCGCCGGTGTGCCGCGCACACCCGCGAGCTGTCCCAGCTCAAACTGTGCCGCAATGGGATTATCCGTGCACACCTTCTCGGGCACCGACTCCTTGGCCTTGAGCCGGGTCAGCACATCCTGCCGGTCATCGGCACACCAGGCGGTAGCCAGTTTGCGGTATCCGTCTGAATCCAGCCCGGCGCGGGGGTACGCCAGGTAGCGCACCTCTATACCCATCTTGTTCAGCGCAGGTACTTCCTGGTGCAGCTTCTGGCAGTAAAAACAGGTGACATCGGTGAATATGGTGACATGCGCCTTCGTTTCGCCCTTGGGCGAGAAAATGATCATGTCTTTCTTCGCGACGCTCTCCAGCATCTTCAGGCGGTCACTGTCGCGGCGCTCCTCGGTGAGATTCACAAAACCGTCGGCCCTCACCTCATGCAGGTCACCGACGATGAAGTATCGTCCCTCGGCGGTGGCGTATACCACCGGACCGTTGGCAAACTGCACAGTGAACAGGCCGGGCACCTCGCTGGCTTCCACGCTCTCAACTTCGAGCCCCATGGCAGGCTGCGCCAGTGCCGCGCGGAGTTTCTCCACCTGTGCCTCGTCAACGGCGGGAGCGGCATGCGCCGTCATGACCGCGCATACAGCAACCAGCAGCAGCGCCTGCAGTCTTGTAAATATCATGGATTGTCCTCTCATTGGTTCGGCGAACGTAGATTGCGGCGTGTGCGCATCAGGCCGTTCTTCGCCTCGGGTACATCGGTTGGAGCACCACTGGCGGGCTAAGTTCCTCATCCACGGGGATGATGCTCCGCATGTATTTCCTGCATGCGCTGTCTGGCAACATGCGTATAGATTTGTGTTGTCGTGAGATCGCTATGTCCCAACAGCATTTGTACAACCCGCAAGTCGGCGCCATGATTCAACAAATGGGTCGCAAATGCGTGTCGCAGGGTATGCGGAGAAAGCTCCTGTGCTATCCCCGCGCGCCGGGCGTAGAGTTTAATACGATACCAGAAGGTCTGGCGAGTCATTTGGGTCCCGCGGCGGCTTGGAAACACCACCTCTGAGGGCAGCCCGCCGAGCAGTTCCGCTCGCGGCCCGGCCAGAAAGCGGGACAACCAGTGCATCGCTTCCTCGCCCATTGGTACCAGCCGTTCCTTGTCACCTTTGCCAAATACTCGAACAACTCCCTGATTCAGGCTTATCTGCGACACCTGAAGCGTGGTCAATTCGCTCACGCGCAAACCGCAGGCGTAGAGCAATTCCAGCATGCTGCGATCGCGAAACTCGAGAGGGGACTGCAGCTGAGGTGCCTGCAGCAAACGGTCGACATCCCGCTCGGAGAGCGACTTCGGCAACGGCCTGCCCGGCTTCGGGCTGTCCACATTCAAGGTTGGATCACTCGCGATGCGACCCTCACGCAACAGAAAGCGGAAAAAACCGCGGACGCAGGAGAGAAAGCGCGCGCTGGACCGCGGCGACTGGCCCTGTCTGAGGCGCGCGCCCAGGTACTGTTGGAGCTGCCCGCGACTGGCGTCAGTGATCTCGCAGCCGGCGCTCTGCAGCAGCCACTCATGGAACTGGCACAGATCACGTCGATAGGCAGCGAGCGTGTTGTCGCTCAGACCTTTTTCCATCCACAGGGCATCGACATAGCGTTCGATGTCTGCAGGTACTGCCAGGGGGGCACGCATGCAACTACCCTAGCACGAAGCATCCGTGCGCTCATCATTCGAGCGCTCGCGTTTCACAGCCCGGGACACAAAAAAGGGCGGCCCACGGGCCGCCCTTCTGAACTGCGGGTGCTTCCCGCGGCCTTACAGCTTTTCCTTGATCCGCGCTGCGCGTCCCGCGCGCTCGCGCAGATAGTAGAGTTTCGCCTGGCGCACGTCGCCGCGACGCTTCACGCTGATGCTGTCTACCATCGGGCTGTAGGTCTGGAAGGTGCGTTCCACGCCCACGCCGTGAGAGATCTTGCGCACCGTAAAGGCGGAGTTGAGGCCGCGATTGCGCTTGCCAATGCAGACCCCTTCAAAGGCCTGCAGACGCTCCCGAGCACCTTCCTTTACTTTCACCTGAACGACCACGGTATCACCGGGGCCGAACTCGGGGATGTCTTTCGTCATCTGCTCGGCTTCAATCTGCGAAATGATCTTGTTGGTGCTCATGGCGCACTCCTTTCGTGTTGTGTGCGCGGCTTCACAGCTGGCACTTCGTTTCTGTGTCGCGATCGCGGAGATACTCCGCCAAAAGCGCGTCTTCCTCATTTGTCAGCGTTCTGCCCTCAAGTAGATCGGGCCGACGCTCCAGTGTCCTTCCCAGCGCCTGTTTCAGACGCCAGCGACGAATCTCCGAGTGATTTCCGCTTAGCAGCACCTGCGGAACCCGCCTGCCCTGCCATTCCTCGGGGCGCGTGTAGTGCGGGCAATCCAGCAACCCGTCTGCGAAGGAGTCCTGCCCTGCAGACTGGGCGTGCCCGAGCACTCCCTCCAACTGGCGCGCTACGGCATCCACTACCACCATTGCAGCTAGTTCTCCGCCGCTGAGTACGTAATCCCCGATGGACAATTCTTCATCCATTTCGGCCTCAACGAGTCGTTCGTCTATACCCTCATAACGACCGGCGACGAGAATCATACTCTCAAGCCGCGATAATGCCAGCACCCGCTCATGCGTGAGGGTACTCCCCTGCGGGGACAGCGCTATTACCCGGGCGCCTTTGCCCACTGCCATACGGGCCGCGCCGATGGCCTGTCTCAGCGGGTCGATTTTCATCAACATGCCCGGCCCGCCGCCGTAGGGCCTGTCATCCACCGTGCGATGCGTATCGCTGGCAAACTCGCGCGGGTTGAGATGATGCAATGCAACCACGCCCTGCTGTATCGCCCTGCCGGTGACCCCGTGCTCTTCCACCGCGGCAAACATCTCCGGGAACAGGCTGATTAGTGCAATTTGCATCGCGTCGCCTCCCCGGGGACCCGGCCCTCAAAACTCGTCGAGAAACCAGTTAATGTCTATTCGACCCTCGGCCAGGTCAACCGCTGCCACTGTGTCGCCCGGCAGATAGGGTATAAGCCTGGTGTGCTGGTCGATACTTCCTGCCGTGGGCTTCACTGCCAGCACATCGTTGGCGCCGGTATCGATCAGGTAGTCGATCACGCCCAACAGCACCCGCTCGCTCGCCTCGTCTTCACGGCACCAAACCTGCAAACCTTCCAGGTCGCGCCAGTAATAATCGCCCTCTTCCAACGGCGGTAAAACCGCCCGCGGCACTTCCACCGTCAACCCCCGGTAGGATTCCGCCGTGGCGCGATCGTCTACGCCGGCGATGTGTGCCACCAGGCTCTTGCCCTGCATGCGGCCTGCGTCAATCGCGAGCGGCTCGCGGCTGCCATTGCGCCTGATACACCATTGACCCAGGGCTAAAAAATTCTCGGGGGGAGCTGTGTACGAATGGATCCGCACCCAGCCGCGTACGCCGTAACAACCAGTGATGCGACCCGCCGCCAGCAGTTCCTCATTCATGACCCGAACGCAGCGCTGGCAAAACGGCGGCCTCAGGCCGCCTTGGAGGCTTCCTTGACCAGGCTGGCAACGCGCTCCGAGAGCTGTGCTCCCTGACCCTGCCAATAATTGATGCGATCTGCGTCGACCCGCAGGCGCTCCTCCTGGCCGCGCGCGCCGGGGTTAAAAAAGCCCACGCGCTCAATAAACCGTCCGTTGCGCGCATTGCGGCTGTCGGTCACGGTGAGGTGATAGAATGGGCGCTTTTTTGCACCACCACGAGCAAGTCGTATTGTTACCATGTTCGGCGATTTCCCGGTAAATAATGGCGAACTGGCATGATTTGACAGTTGCGCCTACAGCGATCAGCAGCTCTGGGGCCACAAAGGTGGCGTATCATACGGAAAACTGCCGGCAGATTAAAGCCCGCCGCCGAGTTTTTTCCGAGGGAAAACGGGAGCTTGGCCTGTGACGCCAACGCACCCAAACAGGCGGATTAAGGGTGGCTACAAGCGGAAGTCGCCCGGACCACCGGGGCCGCCCATACCGCCGGCGCCACCCGAGCCGCCCTGACCCATCATGCCGCCGAGGCCGCGCATCATTTTCTGCATGCCGCCGCCTTTCATCTTCTTCATCATCTTCTGCATCTGCTTGTGCTGTTTGAGCAGACGATTGAGATCCTGCACCTGCGTGCCCGAGCCCCGGGTGATGCGTCGCTTGCGCGAGCCCTGAATCGTCTCCGGGCGACGCCGCTCATCCACCGTCATCGAGTTGATCATCGCCTCCATGCGCGCAAACATCTTTACATCCATATTCTGCTGCGCCATCTGGGCGACATTGCCCATACCCGGCAGTTTATCGAGCATTCCGGTGATACCGCCCATGTTGTTCATTTGCTGCAACTGGTCGCGAAAATCCTCGAGATCGAACCTCTGGCCCTTCTTGACCTTGCGCGCGAGCCTGGCGGCCTTGTCTTTGTCGACCTTCTGCTCAGCCTCCTCGATGAGCGAGAGTACATCGCCCATGCCGAGAATACGCGATGCCAGGCGGTCGGGGTGAAAGGGGTCAAGCGCGCCGGTTTTTTCGCCTACCCCGAGGAATTTGATCGGCTTGCCGGTCACGGCCCGCACCGATAGCGCCGCGCCACCGCGCGTGTCGGCGTCCACCTTGGTTAACACGACGCCGGTCAATGGCAGGGCTTCGCCAAAAGCCTTCGCGGTGTTGGCGGCATCCTGACCGGTCATGGCGTCGACCACGAACAGGGTCTCCGCCGGTTTGACCGCCGCATGCACCGCCTGGATTTCTTCCATCATCGCTGCATCAATGGCGAGCCGGCCCGCGGTATCCACAATCAACACGTCACTGAACTGAATCCGGGCGTGCTCCAGCGCGGACCGGGCGATGTCGACCGGCTTCTGTCCGGCGTCGCTGGGAAAGAAGCCTGCGCCTACCTCACCTGCCAGTGTTTGCAGCTGTTCGATGGCAGCCGGGCGATAGACATCGGCACTGACGACCATTACTTTCTTGCGGTCGCGTTCGATCAGCAGTTTGGCGAGCTTCGCAACCGTGGTGGTCTTGCCTGCGCCCTGCAGTCCCGCCATCAGGATTACCGCCGGCGGGGTGACCGCCAGATGGAGCCCCTCGTTGGCGGTACCCATGGTGATCTCGAGTTCCGACTGCACGATTTTCAGGAAGGCCTGCCCCGGACTGAGGCTCTTCATCACCTCCTGCCCGAGCGCCCGCTGCTTCACGGATTCGACAAAATCCTTGACCACCGGCAGCGCGACGTCGGCCTCAAGCAGGGCCATGCGCACCTCGCGAAGGGTGTCCTGGATGTTGTCTTCGGTGAGCCGCGCCTTGCCTGAAATGCTGCGCAGCGTGCCTGAAAGTCGATCGCTTAAACTCTGAAACATTACACTTACTCTCTGTCGCGCGAGGGCAAGCCCGCCGCGCTATTGATTCTGCACTGACAAGCCGGTACAAAGGGCGCAGTATACGTCACCCCGGCCCCAGTCCCAAACTGATGCACGTCTCCCTCATCGCCCCGCTCTGCGCACTGTTATACCTGGCAGCGACCGGGCTGCATCTATTGCATGCATCCGAACGCGAGCAACGCCTCGGGCGCGGCGTACTGGTGCTGGCACTGCTCGCCTTGACGCTGCACGGCGCGATCGCGTGGATCACGGTAGTGGGGCCGGGCGGCATACATCTCGGGTTTTTCAAGATATCCGCACTCATGTTCCTGGTCATCAACGTGGCCTGCATCTCTTCGCTAATCCGCCGGCCCCTGCAGAACCTGCTGGTAGCGCTGTTTCCATTGTCGGCGCTGTCGGTGCTGGTTTCCACGTTTGCGCCTGACACCGCAGCGGTGGAGACGCACCTTGGGGGCGGCATGCTGCTGCATATCGGCAGCTCCATCTTTGCCTATGCGGTGCTCACACTGGCGGCCGTGCAATCGGCGGTGCTGGCACTCCAGGATCACCAGCTCAAGACACGCCATACACGCGGCCTCGTGCAGATACTTCCACCGCTGCAGTTAATGGAAAACATGCTGTTTGAACTGCTCTGGATCGGCGTCATCCTGCTCACCGTAGCAATCATGTCGGGATTCCTGTTCGTCGACGACATCTTCGCGCAACATCTCGTGCACAAGACGGTACTGACGATTCTCGCCTGGGTGCTGTTTTCAACCCTGCTCTGGGGTCATTACCAACTGGGCTGGCGCAGCACTACGGCGGTGCGCCTCACCCTGCTGGGCTTTGGGCTGCTCATGCTGGCTTTTTTCGGCTCCAAACTCGTCCTCGAACTCATTCTGCAGCGCTGACGCCGCCGCTGATGGCCAGACACAGACTCCAGGCTGCGACCGGAATAGCCCTGTCAATAGCTGAGCACCCGCGCAGCGCGGCCGACACAGGGCTTGCCCCACGCCGCCTTTTTATTCAAGATACTCGGCCCACTCAGACACGAGAGCCAATCCCGCATTGAATGAAGCTCCGCTGGGACTCCTTTTTTCCATCCTGTTTGTGCTGATTATTCTCTCTGCTTTCTTCTCCAGTTCAGAAACGGGAATGATGTCGCTCAACCGCTACCGACTGAAGCACCAGCAGAAGAACAGTCACCGGGGCGCACTGCGCGCGGGCAAACTGCTGGAGCGGCCAGACCGCCTGATCGGGCTGATCCTGATCGGCAACAATCTGGTCAATATTTTTGCCGCGTCCATTGCCACGGTTATCGCCATACGACTCTGGGGCGATGCAGGCGTGGTTATTGCGTCGGTCGCCCTGACACTGGTTTTGCTGATTTTCGCGGAGATCACACCAAAGACGATTGCCGCCATGTATCCCGAACGCGTGGCCTTTCCAGCCAGCATAATCCTCACGCCGTTGATGAAAGTGCTGTATCCCGTGGTTGCGATGGTCAATACCGTGACCAACGGCCTGCTCAAGCTGCTGGGGGTGGACCTCGACAACAGCGCCAACGAGCACGTCTCCTCCGATGAACTGCGCACTATTGTGGCGGACGCTGGCCAGCTGATACCGGCCAGACACCGCGGCATGCTGCTGAACATTCTCGAACTCGAGGAAGTCTCGGTGGACGACATCATGGTGCCGCGCAATGACGTGTTCGGTATCGACCTTGATGACGAGGACGATGAAATCCTCGATTGCATCCAGAACAGCGCGCACACCCGCCTGCCAGTGTGGCGCGAGGATATCAACAACATCGTCGGCGTACTGCACATGCGCAGCGCAAGCCGTGTCGTCACCGGAGCCGGCCTGGACCGGGAAGCGCTGGAAAGGGAAATGGAAACGCCGTACTTCGTACCCGAAAGCACGCCACTGCATACGCAGCTAATGAACTTTCAAAAGAAGAAACACCCGTTTGCGGTGGTGGTCGATGAGTATGGCGAAGTCATGGGGCTGGTGGCGCTTGAAGATATCCTCGAAGAGATCGTAGGCGAGTTCACCTCCAACCTGACGGATTCAGCGGACAGCATTTTTCCGCAGCGCGATGGCAGTTTTATCATCAACGGCACCGCCAATATTCGCGAGATCAACCGAACGCTGCACTGGTCGCTACCGACGGATGGGCCGAAGACCATCAGCGGCCTGATTCTCGAGAACCTCGAATCTTTCCCGGACGGCAACGCCGGTCTGGCCATCGACAACTATTGGCTGGAGATTCTGGAACTACAGGGAAACGTGGTACAGGCCGTTCGCGCCCGCGCTGCTCAGGCGGACTAGTTCAGTCGCACCGGGGTGCTCGCTGCCAGACGCTCCCGCGCCCGTGCGATGATATCGCGTTTCTGCTGCGCACTTGCCATGAACCAGTCGGTGATTTCCTCCGCCGACCGATAGCAGCCCTGGCAGATATCCTTTTCATCCAGCACGCACACCGAGATGCAGGGCGAGCGGGGTTCGCCTTCATTCATGGTTGCTCCTTGAGCGTGGCGTTGAAGTGCGCTCCATTGGCGATGTAATGCTCTGAGTTAATGGCCAGCGCGGACTGCTGCTCCTCGCTGAGCGTTGCCTTGATTTTGGCCGGCACGCCAAGCACCAGGGAGCCGTCCGGGATTTCCATGCCCTCGGTAACCAGCGCATTGGCGCCGATCAGACAGCGGCGCCCCACCGTGGCGCCATTGAGCACGACGGCGCCGATACCCACGAGAGAACCGTCGCCTATGCGGCAGCCGTGCAGCATGGCGTTGTGTCCCACCGTAACCTGCGAGCCGACTGTCATGGGGAAGCCGGGGTCCGCATGCAGCACGGCGCCATCCTGGATGTTGCTGCCGGGCCCTACTTCTATACGCTCGGCATCGCCGCGCAGCACACAGGAAAACCACACGCTGGAATTTTCATGCAGCGTGACATCGCCAATGACTGCCGCGGTAGGAGCAATGAAATGCCCCTCTCCAACAAGAGTGACTGCTTTCCCATCCAGACTGTATTTCATGGCTCCACCTTCCAGTCGCGTTGCAATTCCAGACCCGCATCGTAGGCAACATTGACAACCAGTGCCAGTATCGCCGCGGTCACCCCCCACACGTTGTCTTCACCCAGTTGATAGTGGGGCACCACGCGCATCTTACTGCCATAGGACATCTCCTCCAGGCGCAATAGATGCGGATCCGCAAACACAGCCAGAGGCGGCAGGAATACGCTGTCGAATTCGCAATGATCGACGATCAGATCGGGCTCTGCAGGTATGCTGGCAATGCAGGGGTAAACCTGGAAGCCGGTACGCGTAATCATCGGTTGCAGTTCACCCAGCGCATCCGGCAGGTCAACCGGCAAGCCCACCTCCTCCTGCGCCTCGCGCAGCGCAGTGGCCCAGGGAGAAGGGTCATACACCTCCCGTTTGCCACCGGCAAAGGCTATCTCTCCGGCGTGCCGTCGCAGGTTCTGGGCGCGACGCCCCAGCAACACCCGCGGCTCCGCTTCCGCAGTCAGGGCCACCAGAACGGCCGCCTGCGGAAAGCGCGACTCAGCCTTCGACTCCGCCCAGGGGAGCCTGCGCAGCGGCAATCCTGCCGCGAGGCGTTGCAGTACAGGGTTGCGTGGTTTGCTCACTCCGGGCTGCCATTACCATTGGCCGCAGAGTAAGCCGCGAGCAACCGCCACCCGGCTGGCACAGGGCTATACATCAAACCTGCTCCTCCTGCTGCGCATAGAATTCCTGGCTGAAGGCTTCCAGCGTTCCCGTTTCTATTGCCGCACGGATGGCCGCCATGTGACGCTGATAATAGTGCAGGTTATGCAGAGTGTTCAGCTGTGAACCCAGAATCTCATTGCATTTATCCAGATGATACAGATAGGCCCGGCTGAAGTGAGTGCAGGTGTAGCAGTCGCAGTGTTCGTCGAGCGGCAGGGTGCTCGTTCTGTGCCGTGCATTGCGCAGCTTGAGTACACCCCGGGAGCTGAAAATATGGCCATTGCGCGCATTCCGCGTAGGCATCACACAATCGAACATATCTATGCCGCGGCGCACACCCTCCAGAAGATCGGCCGGCGTACCAACGCCCATCAGGTAGCGCGGCCTGTCTATCGGCAAAAGGGGCGCGAGACCATCCAGCACAGTGAGCATCTCCGACTTCGGCTCACCCACTGACAGCCCGCCGATGGCATAACCATCAAAGCCAATCTCTGTCAGCCCTGCAAGCGACTCAGCGCGCAGTGACGGATACATACCCCCCTGAATGATGCCAAACAGTGCGGCGAGACTTTCACCATGTGCTGCCTTGCTGCGAGCAGCCCAGCGCAAAGACAGTGCCATTGACGACCGCGCCTCCGCCTCGCTGGCCGGGTAAGGCGTACACTCATCGAATATCATGACCACATCCGCGCCCAGGCTGCGCTGGATCGCCATCGACGTTTCCGGATCCAGAAATACCTTGTCGCCATTCACCGGTGAGCGGAATTCCACGCCGGCCTCGCTGATCTTGCGCATCTCACCGAGGCTGAACACCTGGAAGCCGCCAGAGTCGGTGAGTATAGGCCCCGGCCAGCCCATGAAATCGTGCAGATCCCCGTGCTGGCGGATAACATCGGTACCCGGGCGCAGCCACAGGTGGAAGGTATTGCCGAGAATGATCTCGGCACCAGTGGCCTTCAGGTCTCGCGGCAGCATGCCTTTCACCGTGCCGTAGGTGCCAACCGGCATGAACGCAGGTGTCTCAACCGTTCCACGCGGAAAAATGAGCCGGCCGCGGCGCGCAGCGCCATCACTTGCGATGTGCTCGAAGCGCATATGGCTATCCCGGCTCATGGGCGAACTTCCGTTTGCAAAGCTGTGCTGATAAACATGGCGTCACCGTAACTGAAAAACCGGTAGCGATGCGCTACTGCCTCGGCATAGGCAGCCAGCACACGCTCGCGCCCCGCAAACGCGCTCACCAGCATCAGCAGCGTTGACTCGGGGAGATGGAAATTGGTGATCATCGCGTCGATGCAGCGAAAGCGATAGCCCGGATAGATAAAAATGTCGGTGTCGCCCCGATAGGGCTCCGGTACGCCAGATTGCGCGCAGGCGGCTTCCAGAGCACGCACCGCTGTAGTGCCTACCGCTATGACTCTGCCGCCGCGCTCGCGTGTCTGCCGGATGGCAGCGCACACCTCCTCGTTCACTTCAAAATATTCTGCGTGCATGTGGTGATCGGCTATGTCATCTACGCGCACCGGGGCAAAAGTGCCAGAGCCCACGTGCAGCGTGATCGATACGCGCGCGATATTGTGGCTTTCCAGTTCGCTCAACAGAGCTTCGCTAAAGTGAAGGCCCGCTGTGGGAGCGGCCACTGCACCGTCGCGACTCGCGTACACGGTCTGGTAGCGCTCGCGATCAAAACTTTCGTCCGTGCGCCGGATGTAGGGCGGCAATGGCATGTGGCCAAGTTCCGTCAACAGGCTGGCAAGCGGTGGCCCACCCTCGCTGGAGATCGCAAACAGTTCGCCATCGCGCCCGCTGACGGTTATCACATGGCTGCTCGCGCGGCCGCCTGGTTCCGCACTGAGATGCACCCGCGTACCGGCCCGCGGCGCCTTGCTCGCCCGCATGTGGGCCAGCGCCGAGTGGCTGCCGGTAATGCGTTCTATGAGAAGCTCGACCTTGCCACCACTCGCCTTGTGCCCGAACAATCGTGCCGGAATCACCCGCGTGTCGTTGAACACCAGCAGATCTCCCGCTTGCAGCAGGCCCGGCAGTTCGGCAAACACCCGGTGTTGCAGTTCACCGCTGGACGCGTCGAGCGCCAGCAGACGACTGTCGCTGCGCCCGGGGAGCGGGCGCTGCGCAATCAATTCATCGGGCAGGTTGTAACTGAAATCGGTTCGTTTCATCGATAAAAAAGCCGGCTCGCGGCCGGCTCCTGAACGGGTAGCCGGAGCTACTTGTCAGCTTCCCCGTCTGCAGCTTCCTCTGCTGGCGTTTCATCCGCTGCGGGCGCCTCATCCGCTGCCGGCGCCTCTTCCGCTGCCGCCTCTTCAGCCCCGGCGGCATCATCCGCCGCAGCCTGTGGCTCGTCCGCCGGCGGCTCCTCCACAGGCTTTTCGGCAGGCAGAGTCACTTTAATCAGTTCCTCTGCCAACAGGATACGGGCTTTCTCTTCGCCATTGATCGGCTGCTTGTCGGCGTTTTTCACCGCATAGCGGTTGTCGCCGCGCTGATAAATGCTGTAGTCGGCCGTTTTCTTGACCAGTTTCATCGCCATGCTCTTTTCTCCCTGGATACTCAGATGAATGACCCGCCTCATGTGCATCTCATTGCTCACCGGGCGGGGCGTGAACGGCGCGCAGTTTACCGTCAAAGCGCCGCCAGGTTAAGGGAAAATAATTGCAGTTTCGTCGCCCATTGCTATAATCGCGCGCTCCTGCAAACCGCCGCACAGCCGGGCGGAAAGGCAACGTTCATCGCCGGAGTGGTGAAATTGGTAGACACGTCGGATTCAAAATTCTCAAGCGATTTTGTATCCCAAGGGAAAATAGTAAAATCTAAG
>CAXBLB010000026.1:0-37080 GCA_963976655.1 uncultured Halieaceae bacterium | reverse complement strand
TCGCTGGGGCCGGGGCAACTTCGCCGAGCAGTCTGGCAATCGCTGGGGCCGGGGCAACTTCGCCGAGCAGTCTGGCAATCGCTGGGGCCGGGGCTAGCCCTTAACCACAACGGGCTGCTAAACCTACCAATCTACCTCTGGGATAAATCGCGCCGTCAGCAAGCTGCTGCTTTTTATCCAACGAGCCGGACTTAGCTAAAAACTAAGTCCGGCTTTCTACTTACTAATTTGCTTTGAGCCAGGTAGCTACACCCACACTGATGATTTAGACTAAATGCCAACAGGTAGGTCGGGGTGGGGCCATGGGGCTAAGGCTCATCTTCACATTATTTTTCGTGGTGTGGTCATCGCAAATCTTTTGCGCTGAACTGCCGCTGGTCGATGTCAATTTGAATCCGGTTCCATTCGCGGACAAACTGACCCAACACACTGTACGACAATCATTTCAAGACTCTAGAGGTACTCTTTGGTTTGTTACACAGGAAGGCCTTAATGAATATAACGGCCACGAGCTACAGAACTTCAAACACTCCCCTCAAAATCCTAACTCGTTACCCAATAACTACATCACCCGCATCGCCGAGACAAAGAATGGCGAAATATGGCTTTCAACATTTGGCTCAGGGCTGGTCTTTTATAACAGTGTAGCAAGCGACTTTGAGGCCCTCCCCTCAGATCCAAACGACCGAAACACCCCATATTCCAACAATATCTACACTCTTTTTGCAGACCGGCAGGGCTATCTCTGGTTAGGTTATTTAAACGGATTCAGCCGCTTCGATCCGGAAAAGAAACTGTTCCACCACTTTATCTCGGGAAACAATGGAACCCCACAAACAGGGGAGGTAACAAGCTTTACCCAGACTAACGATGGAGCAATCTGGGCGGCCACAGAGAGAAGCGGCTTACTTAAAATAAATCCAGACGACAAAACAATTCGCCAGATAGAGCATTCACCCCACAAAGAAAACTCTATTCTATCTGGGGCACTATATCGTCTAGCGACAGATGCCAAGGGGCGCATCTGGATAGCATTCAAAGATTCCGGTGTTAGCCGCTTTGATCCAATCAATGGTTCCACAACCAATTTTACTCACGACACCTCCGACCCCACGAGCATATCTTCCAACAAAACTACAGACGTCTTCAGAGATCTTGACGGCAACGTTTGGATAGCAACCTTCGAAGGGCTAAATCTTTTTTTAGAGGAAAAGGAGAAGTTCATCCGATATACCCAAAACAATTCGAATATTCAGGAAAACCTGATCATCAGTGTATATCAAACCCGAGAGAGGAAATACTGGATAGGCACAATGTCCGGCTTAGCCTCTGGGATGAAGACGGATTTTCAAAAGTATGACCAGTCTCAAGGCAACCTGTCCCATAACTCTGTAAACGCTTTTGCAGAAACGCGAGATGGGAGTTTATGGGTTGCCACGGATGATGGTCTCAATAGGTTATATCCAGAAGCAGAACAGTTCACTTGGATAAACGAAGCTACGAAACCAGCACTTTCGCAACCTCGAGTTATGAGTTTATTCGACGACAATGACTTCTTATGGATCGGAACTTTTGATGGTGGATTGAATAAACTGGATTTGACTTCGTTGGAAGTTAAAATCTTCAAGCATAGTCGCTTGAAGGATAATAGTCTTGGTGCAAATGGCGTTACATCAATGCTCAGAACATCAGGTGGAGATTTGTTAGTCGGCACGTATGGCGGCGGTCTGAGCCTCTACCACTCAGAAACAGATACCTTTACAAATTTTACGCACAATCCTGAAAACGACAAAAGCATAAGCAACAACGAAGTTCTAGCTCTGTTCGAAGACTCTCTTGGCTACATCTGGGTTGGCACAGGAAGAGGGCTTAACAGATTCAACCCTGACCAACAAAGTTTTGACCGATACTTCTCCGACACTGAAAACCCCAAAAGTCTGTCGGGAGATATGCCATGGCGTTTTTGGGAAGGCACTACCGGAACACTGTGGATAGCCATAGCAGCCGGTGGAATAAATCTTTGGGCCTCTGAAGATAGGAAGAAAGGAGAACTTAGAATCGAGAGACTCTCTGAGCGTCTTTTACTACCGAGTTCGAACATATACGGGATCCAAGGAGACGATGCTGGCTGGGTTTGGCTATCACACGGCAAGGGAATTACAAGAGTCAATCCTAAAACTCTGGAAGCTCATCAATATGGAGTCAGAGATGGGCTTCAAGCGTCGGAATTTACTCTTGGGGCGTCTTTTAAGTCTCAGGACGGAACTATTTACTTTGGAGGGACCAATGGCTTCAACACTATCAGAACAAGCGACCTGCGTTCAGAAAGAACACCACCGCCTGTCTCAATTTCTCAAATTAAGGTTATGAACCAACGCAGGGAGTTTGAAGTTCCCTACCATGCTCTTAGCTCTATAGATTTGGGATATGAGGACCGAATGTTGTCAGTTGAGTTTTTTGCGGCCGACTATTCTAGCCCAGAACTGATAAATTACGCATATAAGCTTGAGGGCATAAATCCAGACTGGATAATATCACCAGAGTCCCGAATAGCCTCATTCACAACGCTCCCCCCAGGCAGCTATAACTTGAAGCTGGCTGCTGCGAGTCCGGATGGAACCTGGAACTGGGACGCAGTTAGCATACCAATCAACGTTGCGCCCCCTCCTTGGAAGAGCTCAGCGGCATACGGGCTTTACGCCTTCTTCGTAGTCTGTATCATCGCCTACTATTTCTACAGGCAAAGAAGGTCCGCATATCAAGCACTAATTATCCAAAGAGAACTTGAGCACAGGGTGGACGAAAGAACTCGGGACTTGGAGGAAGCTAGAAAAGTGGCAGAAGAGGCCACACGTGCGAAATCCGATTTTCTAGCAACAATGAGCCATGAGATACGAACGCCTATGCATGGAATCATAGGCATGACAGAGCTGCTGCTTCACACCGTATTAACTGGGCAACAAAGACAGTTCGCTAGTGCTGCGCATCGGAGTGGAGAGTCGCTGCTTGGACTAATAAACGAAATTCTTGACTTCTCCAAAGTGGAAGCATCAAAGGTCGAACTTGAGGCAGTGGAGTTTGACTTGATAGAGGTGCTTGATGATATATGTTATTTGCAAGGAGAACCCGCGAGCCGGAAGGGGCTCACCTTAAGTAATATTTGCCATCCAGAGATACCCAGTGAACTCATTGGCGACCCAACAAAAATACGCCAAGTCATTATGAATCTGGTTAGTAACTCAATTAAGTTTACCAAAGAAGGTAATATCACCGTACGTGCGGAACCCAAGTTCAGTCAATCCACACCTGAGAAAGCGCTTGTGTATATTTGCGTTGAAGATAACGGAATCGGTATGGATGACCAAACGCAACAGCGTGTATTTGAACCTTTCACACAAGCAGATACTAGCACTACCAGGGAGTATGGTGGCACTGGTCTGGGGTTGTCTATATCGCGTCACTACATAGACCTAATGGGTGGTGACATAATCGTTGATTCTTCCCCTGGCAAGGGCACTAGAATCACCGTATCAATACCTTTAGCTGTTTCTAACAGCACGGAGCCGCGTAGCGACCAATTTCATGAGTTGTCGGCAGATATCGTGTCTTTGAATATCGACACTTATGAGATGGTCGCGTCGCATCTTTCGTGCCTAGGAATCACCTCACAGAGAGTCGAAATGGACGATATCTGCCGCCGCCCAAATCGAAGAGAGCGTCTCGTCGTTCTGGACTACCCCTCAAGTGAAGATGCAATTTTGGCTTTTAAGAATCTTCCGCAGATCGACTGCAAGGCATGCTTGTTGCTGAAGCCCTTTTATTCCGAGATACCACAGGATTTACCCAATGACTGGGTACAGATAGAGAAGCCGATTACCCTCAAATCTATGCGAGAGGTTTTGAAAGATTGCATTCATCAAGAACCTCTTGAGACGCAGCACGCGTCTGCAACTGAACTCCAGGGAGGAAACAAACGTCGTCGAGTACTTGTGGCCGAAGACATAAAAACCAATCAGCAAATAATTCTCGAGATGCTTCAACTACTTGATTGCGATGTGGAGATGGCGGGGAACGGAGAGGTAGCTGTGAACATGTTCAAGTCCGGAGGCTATGATTTAGTGCTTATGGATTGCCAGATGCCAATACTAGATGGATATGCTGCTACACGTAAAATACGAGATTTTGAATCTGAATCATCTCATCTAGCAACACCAATTGTCGCCATCACAGCCGGGTCAGACGAGAGAGACCAGAAGCGTTGTTTAGAGGCCGGGATGAACGATTATTTAAAGAAGCCATTTTCGTTGTCCGATATTAAAGAAACGATCAATAAGTATACTAACGCTGCGGAATTCAAGGACTGGTCTCATGATCACCCTACTCACACGTCAGAAGATTACAACCCTTCCGTGTCCAGCGAATCACCGGAGGAGGCTGAGCGAGAGATTGTGAGCCTATCAGCCATAGAAAGCATAAAGGACATTGAACGCCAAACTGGAAGAGCCATCTTGCCATCAATTTTCGATGGTTATACAGAACAAATGAGCGAGAAGCTCGAGGAGCTATCGCGACATTTGAAAATTGGCGACCCGATTCTGTTGTATAAGTCAGCGCACGCCATAAAATCTATGAGCGCGAATATTGGGGCTGAACGGGTCAGATATCTTGGCTCATATATCGAAAAGCGAGGCCGGGAAGGTAATATCGGAGGTTTGCAGCCCACCATTGCAGAGCTAATTGATGCCTATGAAGAATTCTCTCGCGAGTTCAAGTCCATGCTGGTTAATTAAGATCTCTATAGACAAGATCATTTGGAATACTAGGGTCGATACTATTAATTCGGTGGCTCTAATCTAGCTCACTTTTCATTTGCTATACTTCTATTTTGTTAAGCGAGCTTGCGAAATTGAGAAAAATTGTATCGCAACAGTATGTGCAGCTTTCCACAATCTGCATAGCCTTCTGTAATCTTTTGTTTAGTTCGATCGCAACTGCACAGCACCCACTTGTGTCACACGCGCAGTTTCCCGCTGCACTTCAAAACTCAGTTATTACAGCGATGCACATTGACGAAACGGGATTCCTTTGGATAGGTACGCAAAAAGGTCTATACAAGTATGATGGAAATCGTCTAATCACGTTCAGCTCACGCCAACGAGGATTGAATAAAATAGCGAGTTCGGACATCACAAGCATTGGACAAGACATTGATGGAAACATAGTTGTTGCAACCTACGGAGGCGGCCTATTGCATTGGGACGACCAGGACCAATACTTTCAACAAATCACAAAGTTTGGCCCATATGATATGCCGTACATTAAGAGGCTCATGGTGGCAAGCGATGGAGATCTTTGGATTAGCAATAACAAATTGGTCATACAGTATGATCTAGATTCCAAAAGCGCTGTCTCTTGGAGTACATCAGTGACGGATAAACATGTTGGCACCGACCCAATTATCCTTGCTGAGGACAACCAGGGAATCGTCTACATAGCGCAAGCAAATAGACTAGCTGTTGTTGACCCCAAGTCCGGGAAGATTAGAGAGCATCAAGTAAGCTTAAGGGCTGCCAAAACGCCAATTAAGGCTACTGCGCTGCAGTATTTGAACAATGAGGGTCTTTTACTCGGCACCAGCACTGGAGAAATACTCCTCCTTGATGCAATGACAGGAAAGACAATAAATCAAGCTTCAACATCAACAAGCTCCGTTCTGGTAGCAGATATATTGTTTCATTTGGATAGGATATTTGTTGCAACGGATAGTGGAATGTATTTGCTCAACAAGAATCTTGAATTTCAACTTAGCGGCACTATGCCGAAGATCGATTTTTCGAGCAGGAATATATATAGCCTGCTACCGTTTGGTGAGTATGTGATGGTCGGAACCTACCACGGTCTCAATATACTCAGTTTTTCGCCTTTTGAACTATTTCAGATTGAGGACGGGAATCATCGGAAGGATTTTCTTGCCTTCGAGGAGGAATCAGAAGGCCGAATGTGGATTGGAACCTACAACGGCCTCTATCTCTACGACCCTGAAGTCCAAGCTCATTACAGATTTGGTAGCAGCTTTGATATAGCGGACCGAGAGAGTCTCTCTGATGAAAGAGTAACGGCGCTCGCAAGTTTAAATGGCCATCTATGGATCGGCTTCTTTGATGGAGGTATTAACCTACTGAGTCTGGAGAATAGATCCATAAATAGAGTTCTATTAGACCGCAATATCCAAATTTCGGTGGTTGACCTTCTGGCAGACGAAGAACTCAACAGCATGTGGATAGCGACTTATAACAAAGGGTTGATTCGAATTACAAATGATGAAGTGAAAGAGTACTTGAGTAGTGGAGATTTTCCGGAGGCGACCGTGACACGCCTTTATCGAACTTCAAATGGACGACTGTTTGCAAGCAGCTTGCAAAAACTCTTTGCTTATTCCTACGATACCGATAATTTTGAAGAACTCGATTTAAACTTTGGTCTTGAGGGCCAGCAGCCATTTATTAATTCTATCAAGGAGGTGAAGTCAGGCGACATATGGCTGGGAACCCGTGAGCACGGCATATTTGTTTGGAGCGCTGATGACCAGCTTTCCGGTTCGCTTCTTATCCAAAGCCATAAAGTTTTGACAGGCCTTCAGGATGCGACCATCTATGCTATCGAACAAGGAAGCAATGGCCACATCTGGATATCAACAGAACGAGGAATACTAGAAACCGATAGCCAAGGCAACTTTATACACTTATTCACGATAGCCGATGGCCTCCAGAGTAATGATTTCTCTTTTGGATCCTCTTACGTAGACTCCAAGGGCCGAGTATATTTTGGCGGCCCAAATGGTTACAACAGATTCCAACCTGGAAGAGCAAGCTCCGTGTCTCGCCCACCGAAAACTGTTCTCACATATGTCTCATCCCCAAAATATTCCTACAGCCCTCAACATTTAGAACAGCGAGACTCTATAATCCGATTTTCCCATCAAGACTACTTCATAACCTTCGAGTTCAGCATCATGGACTTTGTCAACTCAGGCAGCAGCGAGTTTCGATACTTTCTGGAGGGTTTTGACCAGGCTTGGATAAATAGCGGAAGAAATTATTCAGCAACGTATACCAATCTCCCAGCTGGCGATTATCGTTTCAGGGTTGTGGGCATGAACTCTTCAGGTGTATGGGATGAACAGGGAGCGTCAGTTTCGCTTACTGTTCTCCCGCCTCCGTGGAAAACAGGCTGGGCCTACGCCGCTTATGCCCTACTAATAGCACTTTTTGTTTGGGTCCTTCATCGCGTTTATCACAGTTATGTTGTTGATCGCCGTGCTGCAGCGATGACTCTAGAGATGTTTGAGAACGAGGAGCGGGCTGACGATGAAATGCAGGAGCAAATCGAGTATCAGGACGAACTGATAAAACTGGCGTTCCGACACAAGCTGGATACGCTTGAACTGGTGAGTACTTTTCTGCCACAGCCTGGAGTTAGTCCGAGGGAATTCCTAGATAGCCCGGATGTATCTAGCAACCACAAAAGGCTTCGTGTGCTTTCCATTCTGGAACAGCACATTTTTTATGGCCCCAACGGCCCCATGGCAAATCTGTTTGAGTTTGTTGAAGCTCTGTTACCCGAGCTGTTGAACATCAGCGAAGTTCCGACCGACAGGATAATCACGGTCAATAAAATTCCGGATGTGTTAATTCCCTGCGATATTGCGTCGCCTTTGGCGATAATTATTTATGAACTGATCTCGAACAGCCTGGAGCACGCTTTCGATGTTTCTTCAGCCGCAAACTACTTGTTTGTCGATCTCGAACTGGATTCTCAAGGCCAAACATCGGAGCTGGTTTACCGCTTGTCCGTTACCGACAATGGTATCGGCTGTCCGCAGAATCTGTTCGAATTGGCAAAGCCAGGTTCCGGCATAGGCATAGTTCTCGCCATCGTCGACATCCTGGAAGGCTCAATCAAGCTGAAAGACGACAACGGAACGAGCATCATCCTGACATTGCCAGTCGGCGAATAGAGTACCCCGCGTTCGATATAGCCTCCCAGTCCGCCGCGATGTAACATTGGCCCGGCGTCATTACTCTCAGCCAACGAACCAATCACCCCCGGATGGGCTGAATTGCAAATGGGCGGGACAACAGGTGGGAACGCGGTGGATGTAACCGAACTTCGATTGCACGCTTTTGGCCGATCGTGCCGACTGGTGGTTGACAATGCCAGAGGGCAGGCACAGGAACTGCTAACACTCTGCCGGGAAGAACTTGCGCGGCTGGAGCGCAAGTTCAGCTCCTATGAGCCGGAAAGCCTGATCAGCAGGCTGAACGAGTGCGCTGGAACCGGCGCCTTGCTGGAGTTGGATGCTGAGAGCGCCAGCCTGTTTGATTTTGTTCATGCACTTTGGAGTCGCAGCAACCATCTGTTTGATCCCACCAGTCTCATCCTGAAGAATTGCTACGATGATGCTGGCCGGCTGCGGGCGTCCTCAGAGCAACTCCAGGGCATCCTCAAACTGGTGGGCCTTAATCATCTGGAACGTAGTGATAGAGGCGTTCACCTCACACGCAAAGGCATGCTGCTCGATCTGAATAGCTGTATTCGCCCCTATGCTGTCGACTCCCTGCGTAAAATCCTGATTAAAAACAATGCACAACATGCACTCATTGAAATGGACCACGATATCGCCACCGTTGGCAAACAACCCGGCGGCGCCAACTGGCTGGTAGGCGTTCGTCTGCCTAAGGGGTCCAGCGCCGCTATTGCTCGGCTCAAACTTAACAATCAGGCCTATGCCATGCGTGGAGACTTTGAGCGTGCCACACTACATGAAAACGAGCGTTTCGGCCGGGCACTCAGCCCTGTGGATGGCCAGCCGATACCCGGCCTGTTGAGTGTAGGCGTTACTGCCGAAAGCTGTCTGACAGCCTGTAGCGCAGCCAGTATCGCCCGTCTGCGAACTGAAACCGCTGGCTTGAAATGGCTGGAGTCACTCGGTCTACCCTGGCTGGCCGTCGATAGAAAACTACAATGTCATGGGCCCCTTTCTCCATAACCTGCGCCCCCGCTAGCAACCCCTGAACCGGGGAGTACGCTTCTCCCGCTGCGCTGCCAGCCCCTCCTGCAAGTCCTCGGAACCGGCACATTTTCGCGCAAGGCGCTCTGCATCTTCTGTGTCGACAATCCCGCCCGCTGCCTGTCTGAGTACCTCTTTCATGGACTGCACCGCCAGAGGCGCCAGGCCCGCGATGCGTTGCGCCATCTCCCCGGCGCTGCTTTCAAGATTCTGGCGCAGCGCAAGATGATCAAGAAAACCGATATCTTTCAGGCCTTGAGCGTCAAATCCCTCCGCCGCGACCAGAATTCTGCGGGTTACTCGCCTGCCCAGGGTGTCAATGAAGCGCTGGATACCATCCGGTGGATAGCAGAGGCCCAGACGGGCTGCCGGCACACGCATGCGCATGCCCTCCACACCGATACGAAAATCGCAACTCACTGCCAGTTCAACGCCACCGCCGAAAACACTACCGTTGAGCATGCAAATTGTTGGCACCGACAGCGTCGCAACTTGCGCGCTCACTCGCTGGAAGGCGTGCGCTGTGATATCCGAGCCGCCAAGTTCTTTCAGCGAGGCCCCGGAACAGAAAGTTCGCTCCCCTGCGCCCGAAATTAATAAGACCCTTACTGCGCTGTCCGAGGCCACTTGGTCCAGGCGTTCTTCCAGCGCCTGTAGTTGTTGATTGCCAAGCGCGTTGTGCTCTTCGGGGTTATTCAGGATCAGTCTGCCGACGTGGCCCGCTCGGCTATATAGAATAGTATCTGTCATGACATTCCTGTCGATGTAAACTGAGCAGGTGGAAACCAGGCTGCTCTGGTAGACGGTGCTGCAACCTCAGGGGGTCGCAGCTCGCGCTCTGGCGACAGCCTTCCACAAAGTGTGGCACACGGTGCGTGGCTAGCCAAGCCGCCGCCTGAATCTTGCGCTGAAGTTTCCCGGCTACTCAACAGGAGGTATCGCAATGCCAAAACGCTGCCAGTGGTGCGGCAACGACCCGCTGTATGTCGCTTACCATGACACCGAGTGGGGGGTTCCAGTGCGTGATGACACCAGGCTTTTCGAGTTCTTGTTACTGGAAGGCGCGCAGGCGGGTCTCTCCTGGATCACCATCCTGCGCAAGCGCGAGGGTTACCGCACGCTTTTTGACAACTTCAATCCCACGAAGATAGCGCGATACAGCGATAGCAAGCTCGACAAGCTGCTCACTCGCCCGGAGATTGTTCGCAACCGCCTGAAAGTCTACGGCGCGCGCCAGAATGCCAGGGCGTTCCTCGCCACGCAGAAGGAATTTGGCAGTTTCAGCGAGTATATCTGGGGCTTCGTTGATGGCCGGACACTTCAGAACCGTTGGCGTAACCTGGCTGAAGTGCCAAGCAGCACTGAGATATCAGACCGTCTGAGCAAAGACATGAAGCGCCGCGGCTTCACGTTCGTCGGCTCCACCATCATGTATGCTCATATGCAGGCCACTGGCATGGTGAATGACCATACGACCGATTGTTTTCGTCACCAGGAGTGTCGCGCGCTGGCCTGATTTACCCACGCCGGGGCATCATGGTGCTAGAATGGCGCGCCAGAAAAGGTGCGCCCATTGTCCTCCCCGCTTACCAAAACATCTGCCTCGGCCAGCCGCACCGTATGGCGCCTGGCCTGGCCGAACATCATTTCGAACCTGCTGTTCACCACAGTGGGCTTTCTGCATATCAAAATTGTAGCCCAGCTGGGTACCAGTTCCGTCGCCGCCGTCACCACCGGCCACCGGGTGTTCTTCCTGGTGCAGGCAATTCTCATGGGGGTCTCGGTTGCCGCGACTGCGATGGTGGCTCGCGCGTGGGGTGCAGGGCAGACCGAGCGGGCAGAAATGGTCGCATGGACCTCAATCCTGCTAGCTGTCGCGCTCGCAGTCAGCCTGAGCGTGCCAGTGGTATTTGCGCCGGAAGCTATCGCGAGCCTGTTTGGACTGGATGAGGAGACAACACGCCTGGCAGGTCAGTTTATTTTCTGGCTGGGCGTTTTCAACATCTTCTCGGCAATCAGCATGATGCTGAGCACCTCGTTGCGTGCCATCGGCGATGTAATTACACCCCTGTGCTTTCTGTTCTTCAGCTCCGCTCTGAATATCCTCTGCGCCTGGTTGCTGGCTTTTGGCATCGGCCCCCTTCCCCAAATGGGCGTTGCCGGTGTTTCACTCGGCGGCAGTGCAGGCGCCTCCCTGATTACCCTGACATTCGCACTGGTTTGGTGGCGCGGTCATTTCAGTTTGAAACCGATAAAGCGGCTCGCGGTGGATTGGCACACGGCACGGCAGGTGGTCAACATAGGAGCGCCCTCGGTCATTGAGCAGGGAATCGTGCAGGTGGCGTTCCTCGCCTTTTTCGCGATCATCGCCCAGTATGGCACCGAGCCCTTCGCGGCCTATGGCATCGGTATAAGCCTCGTTGCGTTCTCCATCGTCATCGGGTTCGGCTTTGGTATCGCCACCGCCACGCTGGTGGGCCAGCACCTCGGCGCCGGCCAACCAGAGCAGGCGGTGCTGGCAGCAACGCGATCACTACGCATGGCATTGCTTGCCATGACCACCCTGTCGATTCTGCTGGCATGGTTTGCCGTCCCCCTCGCCCGGTTCATGATCGACGATCCGGTGGTGATAGATCTGACGGTGGCTTTCATTTACATCATCGCAATCGCACAGCCCATGATGGCTTTTGAATTCACGCTCGGTGGAGCACTCCGCGGGGCCGGTGAGACACGCTTCCCCCTGCGGGCGACCTTTTTTGGCATTATTTTCGGTCGCCTCATACCAGCACTGATCTTCCTGTGGATGGAGCTCTCTATTTACTGGATATTCAGTGTAATGCTGCTCGACTATGTCATTAAGGCAAGCATGCTTCTCCACCATTTTCAGTCCCGCAAGTGGCTCGACATCAACATCGGCATTGCGGAAGTCGCCACCCGGGTGGACAGCGACAAAAATAATACTTAAAGTTGGAATTAACGAATCACCAGTAGGTTCGGGTAGTGCAAACTGCCCGACCACGCAATGGCAACAGACTCCACCTCCGGACCCGGCGGATCCACGTCGCCATTCAACCGCACCGCTCAGCATGATGCGAAGCGCATGGCGATACTGTCGCAGGCCGCGCGACTCTTCAACCACAAGGGCTCCCGCGCGACGACCCTGCACGATATTGCGGCCGGTCTCGGCCTGTCCAAAACCAGCCTTTACTACTATGTAAAAACAAAGGAAGAGTTGATCTACCAGTGCTACATGGCCGCACTGGATCACCATCACAGTCGTCTGGACAGCATAGAGCGGGAGTACACAAGTCCCTTAGAACGCTTCCGGGCCTTCTTCCTCAGCCACTTTGAGGACAGACAGGCAGCGGAGGAAGGCCGGGCACCGCACTGGGCGGTGCTGCTGGAAATAGCCGGCTTGCCAAAATCACATCGCGAGGCAGTCGAACGCCGCTATATCGAACTGTTCAAGCGGCTGCGGGAATACATTCGCCAGGGCATAGCCGAGGGCAGCTTACGCCCCTGTGAGCCAACCTCCGTTGTGCTGGCGATACTGGGCTCACTCGACTGGACGTTCTCCTGGCTGCAACAGGCTCCCTCTGATCAGGTGCACATTATTGCCCAACAGGGCTTTGATTTGATCGCACACGGGCTCAGCGCCGGCCCGGAAGTCCACCAGCCCGCAGAGGGACTCACGGCCAGAATCGCGGGCGTTCCATTACCGGGGTTTAATCGTGAGGAACAGAACCGGCTGAAACAACAGGCGTTCTTCAAAACCGGCAACTGGTACTTCAATAAGCAGGGCTTTAACAGCACCTCGCTCGACGAAATCGCCGAACACCTGAGTGTCTCCAAGGGCGCGTTCTACTATCACATCAAGAACAAGGAAGATTTGTTGTTCAGTTGTTACAACCACTCACTGGATATCTCGGAAAGTATTCATGCGCTGGCGGCTGCGCACCCAGGCAGTGGATTGGAAAAGGTGGAAATGGCCTGCCGACATATGTTTTACGTACAGAATTCAAAGGAAGGCCCGCTGATACGCTACAATTCAATCACCGCGTTGCCGCTTCAGCGTCGCTTGCAGATACTGGAACGCACGGAGAAGGCAAACCAGCGTTTCGGTGAGTTACTGCTCGAAGGTCAAGCCGATGGCAGTGTTCGCCCGGTGAATATTTTCGTTGCCCAACACATGATCGCAGGCGCGATCAACGCCGCCATGGAGATCGATCTCTGGCGCCGGGTCGAATCGATCGAAGCCGCGTCCATCGACTATTTCGACGTATTTTTCAACGGCCTGCTACCACGCTAGCAGCTGTTGCCAGCACACTCACAGGAGATATATTGTGGCCAGCGATCTGGAGAAACTGCTCGCGTATCTGGAAGTCGAGCAGATGGACAAATACCTGTTTATCGGCAGAAGTCCCAAAAGGCCTTCGCGCATATTTGGCGGGCAGGTACTCGCGCAGGCACTGAATGCGGCGATACGCACAGTGGAGGGCGAAGACCGTGCCGCACACTCCATGCACGCCTACTTTCTGCGCCCGGGTAATCCAGCGAAGCAGATCGTGTATGACGTGGATCCCATTCGCGATGGCCGAAGCTTCACCACGCGAAGGGTGGTAGCCAAACAGGATGGCGTTGCCATATTCAACACCGCCATTTCGTTCCACAGGATGGAACCCGGGCTTTCTCACCAGGCGGAGCCGCCCAACGTGACGCCACCCGAAGAGTTGGAATCGGACTACGATTACTGGGTGAAGCTAGCCAAAAAGCACCCTGACAAAATCGACAAACCCTCGCTGAACCCTCTGGAGCGCAAGCCGGTAGAGCGACGTGACATCCTGAACCCGGAGCCGCGCGAACCGGTGAATCATGTCTGGTTCAAAGCGCTCGGTGATCTGGGGGATGATATTGCGCGACACCAGACGTTGCTCGCCTATATGTCTGACTTCGCCCTGTTGAGCACTGCCCTCTACCCTCACCCCTATTCAGGCTTCAGCGACGGGGTACAATCGGCCAGCCTCGACCACGCACTGTGGTTTCACCGACCCTTCCGCGCGGATGACTACCTGCTTTACAGCACCGACAGCCCCAGTGCAGAGTTCGCCCGGGGCTTCAGCCGAGGCAGTTTCTACACACGCGACGGAATTCTGGTGGCCTCCAGCGCGCAGGAGTCATTATTGCGCCCGGTAGAAAAACCCTGAAATCACACTAGTGGAGCATTCAGGCACCCGCAGCTCAATTCACCCGGGTGCTCAGTTCGGCACCCGTCGCCTGCAGAGAAAGGCGTTCGTCGAGCAGGCGCAGATGGGTGATGGAGCCGTTATCCGGCCAGAAACACAGGGTTTCTGTCCTGCCCGTGAGGTGGCCCACAACCGCGTTAATAACCAGAAAATGTGTGAACACCACTGCGGGCCGGTCCAGCTTTTGCAGGTGCGTCAGGGCGGTTTCGCGCCAATCCTGCAACATCTTATCCTGTTGCTCCCAGCTCTCGCGCATAAACTGACGCAGCCAGGCCTGCCTGTCAGCCAGAGCCACCGGCGAGGGAATTTCCCTATACGCCTCCGCCACCTGCGCGCGTTCCCCCAGAGCAGAACACAGCGGCATGGCCGTTTCGCGAGCGCGTAGGAGCGGGCTGCTGAACAATCGTGTGCCTGCAGGGAGCGTGGGAGCCAGTTGCCTTGCTACCGCCTGGGCTTGTTGCCGTCCCAGTTCGCTCAGGCCGGGGTCGGGCGACTCCCCCCACCCGGCAGCGGCCTCGCCATGCCTGACAAGAAAAATATCCATAGCGTTATCGATAACTGATCAGGTTCTCGTTGCTCTGCGCTCCCAGCACCTGAAGAAAGGAGCAATCGTTGAAGTACGAGAGTGACACCCGGGAACCGCTATAAAACAGGCGTGTGACCGAACAATTCATCACTGGCTCGTAAAACTGGTAAGTCTGCTCCCCCCCGAGACCCAGAACCTGCGCAACAATAGTCGCCAGAGTACCCCCAGAGGTGAAAATCGCGGTCGTTTTCCCCGCGCCCTGCTCTCGCATCGCAGCAGCAAGCGCCTGGCGCACTGCTTCGCAGTAGTCCGGCCAACTCTGAATCTGTGTGCTTTCGCAGGCAGGGGATACCCAGTAATTAAAAACCGCGTCGATGACCTTCTGGTAATCCTTGCTGTCACTCAGCCCCTTGTTCACCAGTTGTTCAACGGCAGGGTTGTGTCGGATCAATTCGGGCAGCAGGTGCTTGATCTGTGCGTCGTTCTCGATCTCGTTGAACCGCGAATCGATTTGCAGCGGCACTTCCTGCGGCTGTAGCTGCAACACCAGTTCTGCAGTGTCGCGCTGGCGCGAAAGATCCCCGCTATAAGCCGCGTCCAGAGAAATGCCACAATCGCGAAAGTATTCACCCACTGCCTGCGCCTGCCGGCGCCCGAGTGGAGACAGCTTGTCGTAATTAGCCGCGCCAAAAGACGCCTGCCCATGACGCACGATATACAGTGTTGCCATCAGGCCGTTTCCGCCTGCAGGGCTGGCTCCCTGGGGAAGCGTAATTCACGCCGATAGGGGAAAAAATCTTCAACGTAACCGCTGTGAATCTTGTCTTGCAGGCCCTTCCAGAAAGAGACTTCATAAAGGTCGCTATGCAACTGGTCGAAAACCTTGCGCGCGCGCTGGTTGCCCGAGAAAAACAGTGAAAACTCTTCTGGAAAAATATCGTTGTGCGCTACCGTATACCACGGCTTGCTGGCCATTTCCTCTGCCTCCGTCCGCGGCTCGGGTATTACTCTGAAATTGCACTCGGTAAGCGGGACAATTTCATCATAGTCGTAAAATACAACACGGCCGTGACGGGTAACGCCGAAGTTCTTGAGCAACATGTCGCCCGGAAATATGTTGGCGGCCGCAAGCTGCTTGATAGCGTTGCCGTACTCGTCCATTACATCCCACACCTGCGCCTCATTCGCGTTGCGCAGGTATAAATTCAGGGGCGTCATTCGCCGCTCCACATAGAGATGCTTGAATACCAGTGCCCGGCCGTGTTCCTCAATCACGGAGGGTGCCACTTTACGCAACTCCTCCATGAGTTCATCGGAAAAGCGATCCCTGGCGAATGCCAGGTTCTTGAACTCCTGCGTATCGGCCATCCGCCCGGCGCGATCCCAGCGCTTTACCAGCGCATACTTGGCCTTCACCTGTTCATGGGTCATTTCTTTCGGCGGGGTAAACCTGTCCTTGATGACTTTGAAAACGAAATCGTAGGAAGGCATGGTAAACACAGTCATCACCATGCCCTTGATACCGGGGGCAATGATGAACTGATCGGTAGTGCTTTGCATATGCCGGAACGCACAACGGTGGTAGTACGTCTTGCCATGTTTGTTGTATCCCATGGCACTGTAAATTTCAGAAATGGGCTTGGCGGGCATGAGTTGCTGCAAAAACAATACGTACTGCGAGGGGATACTGGCATCCACGAGAAAGTAGGATCGCGTAAAACTGAACAGCACACTGACTTTATCAGAGCCGAACAGAATGGTGTCGACGTAAACGCCGCCCGCCTCGTTGTGCAGCACGGGTAAAACAAAGGGCATGGATTTCCCGCCCGAGAGAATACGCCCTACCACGTACGCGCCCTTGTTGCGGAAAAAATGATGCTCCAGCAACTGGAACTCGACGTCTTCGCCAGTTAAATCAAAGCGCGTCGCCAGGTAATCGAGAAGCGCCGCGCGTATGTTGCTGACATCGCGCTGCAGGTCCTCGTAGGGAATCGAGAACGCATAGTCTTCCAGTATTCGCTTCAGCAGCTCTTCCAGCGGGCAATCAAGCTTATAGGTACGATACACTCGACTGGGGTCTGCCGGCGGCATATCGCCCAATGGCGAGAAAACGAACGCGTACTCATTGCGAATCTTGCGGTGCTTAAAGACCGCGCAATACACCGAATTGAAGAAGGTTTCCGCTATCTCGAAGTTGTCATGCCCCTTGATCAACCGGGAATAGCGAGCACGGGCCTCGCGCCAGAAATCGAGATCGCGGAGATCATCGCCTGCGATGATCTCTACATACTCGAACACTTTCGTGGTTTTTGCCTTGTACAGGTCTATGCGCTGAATGGACGCGCGCCGAATGCCATGCCAGTCTGCATTTTCGAAGCGCGATTTCGCTGCCAGCGTCACATTCTGAAAGTCGGCGAAGAAGGATTCAAACCCATTGAGTATGGTGCGCACGAAGCGCTCAACCTTATCCACCGGGGCGATCACAACTTCATGCGTCATAAGGAGGAAAACCCTGTCGCCACAACCCTGCCTCCGAGCGCCAGGTAGCGGCAAGCGCTATGCAGATTACAACAATTCCCTGGCAAACAATTCCATAATGGCCGGGTCGCCAACGCTCAACAACATGGAGCCGACTTCGCCGCGCTTCCCGGCATCCTTCCAGCGCCCGAGGCGTTCGACAATACGCGCATGCGAGCCAATCAGGGCCACTTCGTCGAGCAGGGCATTGGGCACCTCGGCGGCCGCCTCATTGACCTTGCCTTCCAGATACAGATCCTGAATACGCGCCGCTTCGTCGCCATACCCCAGACGTGTGGCGTAATCATTGTAGAAATTCTTGTTGCGCGCGCCCATGCCGCCAATATAGAGAGCCAGCCAGGGTCGCAGGGAGTCGAACGCCGCATCGAGATCATCATTCGCCGCCACCATGACAAACGGCGCCACATCGAAATCTTTCAGGCTTTTGCCATTGCCCGCCTTGGCGAACCCGGCCTCAAGGTGCTCGCCGATAATGTCGTACTTGTCCGGGTCCATCCATACGGGAAACACACCGTCGGCCACCTCTCCAGCACAGCGCAGCCCGGCGGGTGTAATGGACGCCGTATAGATCGGTATTTCGGGGGCAGCCTCGAGAATTGATTTCAACGGCTTGCCCAGGCCGGTTGTGCCCTCACCCTTGATTGGCAACTGGTACAGCTCACCCTCGAACTCCACGGGACCCTCGCGCGCCATTATCGCGCGCATAATCTGGATGTACTCGCGTGTACGCGTTACCGGCTTGCCGTAGGGCACGCCGTGCCAGCCCTCCACCACCTGTGGGCCGGATGCACCCAAACCAGCGATAAATCGACCGCCAGACAGCTGGTTCAGCGACATGGAGGTCATCGCGCACATGGCGGGCGTCCTGGCCGGCATTTGCATGATCGCGGTACCCACGCGAATTTTCTCTGTCTGGGCCAATACCCAGGCCGCCAGCGAGACCGCATCGTTACCATAGGCTTCAGCCGTCCACACGGAGTCGAAACCCAGGGCTTCGGCCTGCCGGATGAGATCGATGGGAATGTGAATATTCTTGCCTGAATAGCCGAGCAGAAAGCCCAATTTCATAGAGAATCTCCCTTAAAAGCCTCTGCGGGCCTGTTAGCTGAGCCTGGACCAGAACAGTAGCGGCATCGTGGCGGCAACACAATGTCCCGACGCCACAGAATTATTGACCCTGGAAGACAACCGCGTATCTACTTGGCGGGAGCGACAAGCCCCGCCGCTGAATGCTCAATACAGCAGGCTGTACAACTTGCGTTGGTACTCCGCTGCCAGCGGATCACCCTTCCCGAGCGCCGCGATGGAATCCAGCAGCATGCGCTTGGTGGCACCGTCGCCGTGTTCCAGGTCCTTGCGCAAAATGGTGATGAATTGCTCCATCGCTTCGCGATGGTGCCCGGCATTCGTGTACTGCACGCCCAGGTCGTGGCGTGCATCGAGATCATCCGGGTTCGCTTCCAGCTCGCGCTCCAGTGCTTCGATCTCAGGTGATTTCGCGGCTTGACGCTTAATCTCCAACTGCGCGCGCACCTGCTCCCAGGCCGCGTCCCGGTCTGCCAGGCGAACTTCATTCAGCACTGTTTCAGCCTCATCAAGGCGCAGGTTCTCCACCAGCGCGCCGGCATAGGCAACGCAAATATCGTGTCGATGACCGGATTCCTCCCAGGCCTGGCGCAGGGGCGGCAGGGCGGCTGCGGGCTCACCGCGCTCCAGTGCCTCCACACCCTGCTGCAACATTCCGTCCCAAGGGCTGGGGAGGTACTTTTCCAGCATCTCGCGCACTGCCGCCTCGGATTGCGCACCGACAAATCCATCCACCGGCTGCCCGCCCTGCATCACCATCACCGTCGGCAGGCTGCGAACTCCCAGTTGCTGGGCAATCATCCCCTGTTCGTCGGCGTTGACCTTGGCGAGCAGAAAGGCGCCCTGGTATTCAGCGGCAATTTTCTCCAACAGGGGCATCAGTACCTTGCAGGGCTCGCACCAGTCCGCCCAGAAATCGACGACTACCGGGCGCTTGTGCGACTCCTCGATCAGCAGGGCCGCAGCGTTGGTTTCATCGATGTTGACAATGTATTCGCTCACTGTGTCCTCTCTCTGTCGCTTCCCTTGGATCCCGCATCCCTGCGGGCAAAACTGCCGCTCACAGGCCAAGCACGTCGCGCATGTCGTACAGCCCCGGCTCCTTGCTGCCAACCCAACGGGCCGCGCGCACTGCGCCGCGCGCGAATGCCATGCGCCCGGACGCCTTGTGGGTAATTTCAACCCGCTCGCCATCGGCGGCGAAGGTTACCGTATGATCGCCGATAATATCCCCGGCGCGTACCGTGGCAAAGCCGATCGTCTCGCGTTGACGGGCGCCAGTTTGTCCCTCGCGTCCGTACACCGCCACCTTCTCGAGATCGCGCCCCAGCGCGTCCGCCACCACGCGGCCCATGCTCAG
This sequence comes from uncultured Halieaceae bacterium, assembly GCA_963976655.1. Taxonomy (GTDB): domain Bacteria; phylum Pseudomonadota; class Gammaproteobacteria; order Pseudomonadales; family Halieaceae; genus Marimicrobium. The sequence goes on along the minus strand of CAXBLB010000026.1, from coordinate 17,257 downwards.
AGCGGTGCCCGAAGGCGCGTCGACCTTGTGGCGGTGGTGCGCCTCGTAGACTTCGATATCCACATCTTCACCGAGCACCCGGGCTGCCATATCCAGCAGCTTGAAGCACAGGTTTACCCCCGTGCTGAAGTTCGAGGCTTTGCAGATCACCGTACGCCTGGCGGCGCGCTCAATCTCTTCCTGTTGCCCGGGCGTGAAACCGGTGGTGCCGATAATCATCGCCACCGATCGCTGTGCACACAGTTCGAGATTGGCAAGCGTCGCTGCCGGTACGGTGAAATCGATCAGCACGTCGATGTCATCGATCACTTTTGCGAGGTCGTCTCCCACGCACACACCGTTCCTGCCAAGGCCGGCAAGCTCTCCAGCGTCCGCGCCAATCAGGCTGCTGCCCGGTTGCTCCAGTGCAGCCGCAAGGCTCAACTCCGGCCCCGCAAGATCGATGGCCTCAATGAGGGTGCGGCCCATGCGCCCGCCGGCGCCAGTGATACCGACCCGCGCAGTCATAGTTTCATGTCTTCAAAAAAGTTCTTCACACCCTCAAACCAACTGGTCTGGCGCGGGGAATGGTTCTTGCTGCCCTGACCCAGGCTTTCACGAAACTTCTCCAGCAAGGCCTTCTGCTCCTTGCTCAGTTTAACTGGCGTTTCAACCACTGCCCTGCACAGCAGATCGCCCACGTTGCCGCCACGTACCGGTTTGACGCCCTTGCCTCGCAGGCGGAACAACTTGCCCGTCTGGGTTTCAGGAGGAATCTTGAGGTTGACGCGGCCGTCCAGTGTCGGCACCTCCAGTTCTCCACCCAGCGCCGCATCCGGGTAGGTAATCGGCACTTCGCAGTACAGGTCTTTGCCATCGCGCTCGAATATCGGGTGCTGGCGCACGGAGATTTGCACAAACAGATCTCCCGCGGGCCCACCGTCGGGCCCCGCCTCCCCCTCACCACTCAGACGAATGCGATCGCCCGTATCAACGCCCGGCGGCACTTTCACCGAGAGCGTCTTGGTTTTTTCCACCCGACCCTGACCGCGGCAGCTGGTGCACGGGTCGGTGATGGTCTTGCCGCGTCCGCGACAGGTGGGACAGGTTTGCTGCACCTGGAAAAAGCCCTGCTGCATGCGCACCTGGCCCATGCCCCCGCAGGTTCCGCAGGTTGCGGGCGAGCTGCCGGGTTTGGCGCCGGAACCCTCGCAGGTTTCGCACGCCGTGAGGCTGGGAACGCGAATTTCCACCGTGGTGCCGCGCACCGCGTCTTCAAGCGAAATATCGAGCGTATAACGCAGATCGGAGCCACGCTGCGGCCCGCCTCGACCACGCCCGCCGCCGCCAAATATGTCGCCGAACACATCGCCAAAAATATCCGAGAAGTTGCCGCCTGCGAAACCGCCACCTCCCATGCTTGAATCGACACCGGCATGGCCGTACTGGTCGTAGGCGTTGCGCTTCTCCGGGCTGGTGAGGATGTCGTAGGCTTCTGTCGCCTCCCGGAACTTGTTCTCCGCGTCCGGGTCATCCGGATTTCGATCCGGATGATACTTCATGGCCACCCTGCGGTAGGCCTTCTTGATCTCCGGCTCCCCGGCATCTTTGGCGACGCCCAGCACCTCATAATAATCGCGTTTTGACATAGACCCGCGTTCTTATCTTCCTGTTTCTCAACTGACTACGCGGGCACTGTGTCCCGCGTTGTCTCCCGGTTGATCGTTTGTCACAGTCGGGCCGAGGCTCAACTGGCACCCGGAATCCCGCAGGGCCAGCTAAGCCCGCGGGACCCGGCGACCCTTACTTCTTGTCGTCTTTCACTTCCTCGAACTCGGCATCCACGACATCGTCTGCGGCCTCGTCCTTCTTCCCGGAAGTTTCCGACTCCCCGCTACCGGCTTCAGCCTCCGCCGCCTGTGCCTGATACATCTTCTGTGCCACCGGACCGGTCGCTTCAGTCAGCTTGTTGGCCGCCGCTTCAATGGCGTCTTTGTCGTCGCCCTTGACCGCTTCTTCCGCCTCGGAGATGGCTGCCTCAATGGCTGCCTTTTCATCCTCGGTGGCATGCCCGGCCGCTTCCTCAAGCGTTTTCTTCGAAGCGTGGATCAGGCCATCACAGGTGTTGCGCGCGGTAATCAGCTCCTCGAACTTCTTGTCCGCCTCGGCGTTCACCTCTGCATCAGCGACCATCTTCTCGATTTCATCATCCGACAGGCCGCCTGAGGCGGTAATGCGTATCGACTGCTCCTTGCCGGTGGCCTTGTCTTTCGCCGACACGTTGAGAATACCGTTGGCATCCAGGTCGAACGTCACTTCAATCTGTGGCATGCCGCGCGGCGAGGGCGGAATATCCGCCAGATCAAACCGACCCAGCGATTTGTTCTGGCCCGCCTGCTTGCGCTCGCCCTGTACCACGTGGATGGTCACGGCCGTCTGGTTATCCTCGGCAGTCGAGAAGATCTGCGACTTCTTCGTGGGAATGGTCGTGTTCTTGTCGATCAGCGGTGTAGCGACACCGCCCATTGTCTCAATGCCAAGGGTAAGCGGCGTGACATCCAGCAGCAGCACGTCTTTGACATCGCCCGCGAGCACGGCGCCCTGAATGGAAGCGCCCATGGCGACCGCCTCATCCGGGTTGACGTCTTTACGCGGTTCCTTGCCAAAGTAATCCGCAACAGCCTTCTGCACCATGGGCATGCGGGTCTGGCCGCCCACGAGAATCACGTCGTTGATATCGGAGGGAGAGAGGCCAGCGTCCTTGAGCGCGATTTTCACCGGCTCCATGGAACGGGCAACCAGCTCTTCCACCAGCGATTCCAGTTTGCTGCGGCTCAACTTGACCACCAGGTGCTTCGGCCCGGAAGCGTCGGCAGTGATGTACGGCAGGTTTACTTCCGTCTGCTGGGAACTGGACAGTTCGATCTTGGCTTTCTCGGCAGCTTCTTTCAGGCGCTGCAAGGCCAGCGGATCACTGTGCAGGTCGATGCCGCTTTCCTTCTTGAACTGGGCTGCCAGATACTCGATCAGGCGCAGGTCGAAATCTTCGCCACCGAGGAAAGTGTCACCGTTGGTGGAGAGCACCTCGAACTGGTGCTCGCCATCCACTTCGGCGATTTCAATAATGGAAATGTCGAAGGTGCCACCGCCGAGGTCGTACACGGCTACCGTGTGATCGCCCTTGGCCTTGTCCATGCCGTAAGCGAGTGCCGCCGCGGTAGGCTCGTTGATGATCCGTTTCACCTCAAGACCGGCGATCTTGCCCGCGTCCTTGGTGGCCTGGCGCTGAGAATCGTTGAAATAGGCGGGCACGGTAATCACCGCCTCGGTGACCGGCTCGCCGAGGTACTCCTCCGCCGTCCTCTTCATTTTACGCAGCACTTCAGCAGACACCTGCGGCGGGGCCATTTTCTCGCCCTTCACCTCAACCCAGGCATCGCCGTTGTCCGCCTTGGCGATCTTGTAGGGCACCATCTTGATGTCTTTCTGCACGACATCGTCGTCGAACTTGCGTCCAATCAGGCGCTTCACCGCATACAGTGTATTCTGCGGGTTGGTCACTGCCTGTCGTTTGGCACTCTGGCCAACGAGGATTTCACCTTCATCGGTGTATGCCACGATGGAAGGCGTAGTGCGATCACCCTCCGAATTCTCGATAACCTTGGGCTTGCCGCCCTCCAGCACGGATACGCAGGAGTTGGTGGTACCCAGGTCGATGCCGATAATCTTGCCCATTGTCTATCTCCAGTCTGTATTGGCGGCGGCAACCGCCGCTCACTTCACTTATTCCTGATATGGGTCCAATCTGACCCTATTCAACCCTATTCAATCCCGTCACCCGGCGGCTTCACCACCGCTCTTGCTCACCACCACCATCGCTGGACGCACCAGCCGGCCGTTGAGCGTGTAGCCTCGCTGCATCACATTGAGCACGGTATTCGGCTCCACTTCATTGTTCTCGACCAGGGTCATGGCCTGGTGCAGATTGGGATCAAAGGGCTCACCCTGAGGATCCACTACCGCGATATTGAACTTGCGCATGGCGTCGAGCAGACTCTTCAGCGTTAGCTCCACGCCCTCGGCGATGGGCTTGGGCGTTGCTTCGTCGCCGGATGCCGCCTCCAGCGCCCGCTCAAGGTTGTCCACCACCGGCAACAGCTCGCCGGTAAAACGTTCGAGGGCGTACTTGCGGGCTTTCTCTATGTCCTGTTCAGCGCGCCGCCCCAGGTTCTGGGCGTCCGCCTGGGCGCGCAGCGCCGTATCCCTGGCCTCGGCCAGTTCGGCCTCCAGCCGGGCTATTTCCTCTTCCAGGCCGCCTGACGCTTCCTCAGCGGGCGTCTCATCGGGCTGTGCTTCCAGCGCCTCATCGCTATTCTCAGCCGGCTGGCGGCTTGTGTCGGTCTGCTTCTGATCGTCTTTCGCCACGTTTGCACTCCGTTCAATGGCTGTAGTGTTCTCACCGCCCGCACAGAGCGACGCGCACGGCTACCTGCCGCAGATATGGGGCCACGCGAGCGTTATTCAAGGGTAAAAAAAGCAGGGCTCCGCCGAGCGGCTTCAGGCCCGGCGGCAAACGGGCCACAATCAGGGAGACAGGGCGGAGCTCAGCATCCTGGCGGTTACATCCACAATGGGGATAATCCGCTCATAGGCCATGCGAGTGGGGCCAATCACGCCCAACACCCCCAGCGTCGCGTTGCCATCGCCATAGGGCGCTGTGACCACGCTGTAATCGCCAAAGACCTCGTAGCCGGCCTCTTCGCCGATGAAGATCTGCACGCCGTCCGCGCGGGTGCAGCGCTCAAGCAGGTGCAGGATGTCTTTCTTGCGCTCGAAGGTGTCGAACAACTCCCGCAGTTTGAGCATTTCTTCGGCGGTGGCGTTGCCCAACAGGCGCGTCTTGCCCGCCACCACATACTCGTCCCGGGTATCCTCGTGATCCAGCGCCTTGTTCGCCAGCGCCAGCGCGTCTTCCAGATACTGATCAATAGTGCTGCGGGCCTCCTGCATCTCACGCAGAATCTGCTCCTGCACCTGGCGCAGGGGGCGCCCTGCAAAGCGCTGATTGACCATGGCAGCCGCCTCGCGCAGCTGGGCCTCGCTGAACGGCCGCTGGGTGTGAATGATGCGGTTCTGAACCTCGCGCTCGTTGACTACCAGGATCACCAGCACCCTGTCGCCCGTGAGCGGCAGGAACTCCACTTGCCGTAGTTCCTGCGCCTCCTGTCGCGGTACCGTGACCAACCCCGCCTGCGAGGTGATCACCGACAGCAGGGAGGAGGCGGATTGCACCAGTTCGCTCGAGGATTTGTCCGGGTTGAGCGCCTGTCGCAAGGCCGCCACCGCCTCATCTTCCAGCGGCTTGACCTGCAACAGGGTGTCTACGAACAGGCGATAACCCATGGCGGTTGGCACGCGACCGGCGGAGGTATGCGGTGAGTGCAAGTAGCCGCGCTCCTCCAGATCGGATAGCACGTTGCGAATCGTGGCAGTGCTTACCGGCAGTCCGGCCGTCTCACGCAGCGTACTGGAACCCACTGGCTGCCCTTCACGAATATGTTGTTCCACCAGGGCCTTCAGCAATACGCCTGCGCGCTCTGATATTTCTCCGCTTCCCATTATCCCCTCGACTCTTATACCAGCCGATTTGTATCACAGCGCAGCGTAAATACAAACTGCGCCGGTGATCGAAGAGGCTGTTTATTGCGTGCGGCAAGTGGGGTATAACTGGCGGAATTCTCTCGGGACCGCACATGCTCACCCAGATTCACATTAGCAACTACACCATCGTGGCAGAGCTCGAGATGGATTTCTCGCAGGGCATGACCGTAATCACCGGCGAAACAGGAGCCGGGAAATCCATCATGCTCGACGCGCTGGGCCTGTGCCTCGGTGATCGCGCCGACCCCGCGGCCGTGCGCCCCGGCAGCGAGCGCGCCGAAATCAGCGTGGCCTTCGCTGTAGCCGACATTCCCGCAGCCGAGGCGTGGTTGCGCGAGCGCGATCTCTACGTCGGCGAAGAGCTCCTGCTGCGCCGCGTTATTACCGCCGAAGGGCGCAGCCGGGCCTATATCAATGGCACCGTCTCCACCCTGCAGGACTGCGCGGCGCTGGGGACGTTGCTCATCGATATCCACAGTCAGCATGCGCATCAGTCCCTGTTGCGCAAGTCGAACCAGCGGGAACTGCTGGACGCCTACGCCGGGCATCTGGCCCTCACCCGGGAAGTGGAGCAGTGCGCGTCCGAGTGGCTCCGGCGGCAACGTGAGCTGGATCTACTCGCAGGCGCGCGCGATGAACGCACCGCGCGCTTGCAGCTACTGTCTTACCAGGTTGAGGAACTGGACACGCTCAGCCTGAGGGATCAGGAGCTGGCCTCGCTCGAACGCGAGGAAAAGCTCCTGGCGAACGCCAACGACATTCTCGGCAGCGCCCATGCGGCGCTTGAACTGTGTGAGGAGCATGAAGCGGGCGTTCGGCGCGCGCTACAGTTGCTGCGCGACGACGCGCATGCCTCAAACGAAGCCGCAGACGCGCGGGAAATGCTGGATTCCGCGGCGATCCAGATCAGCGAGGCCAGTGCGCAGATTCAGCGGCACCTGGACGCGGTGGAAGTGGATCCGGAAAAGCTCGCCGAGGTGCAACGCCGGCTGGAAAGCATCTATGACGTTGCGCGTAAACACCGTGTTATGCCGGAACAGCTCGCCGAGCGACACAGCGCCCTGCGCGAGGAACTCGCGGGGCTCGAAAACGGCGGCCGGCGCATCGAGGAGTTGCAGCGGGAATTGACCTCACTGGCTGAACAGTACGCGGTGGCCAGTGCGAAACTGAGCAGGCAACGCTCCCGGGCGGCGCGCAAGCTGGTAAAGAAGGTATCTGCCGTGCTCGCAACGCTGGCAATGGATCAATGTGAGCTGGAAATCGCCCTGCCAGCACTGAAAAGTCAAAACCCACACCCACAGGGACGCGAGGAAGTGGATATCCGCATCAGCACCAATCCTGGCGCACCGCCCCGGCCGCTGGGCAAAATCGCCTCCGGTGGCGAGTTATCGCGTATCAGCCTGGCGATTCAGGTGGTCACGGCAAGCAGCACCACGGTGCCGAGCATGGTGTTCGATGAGGTCGATGTGGGCATCGGCGGCGCGGTAGCGGAGGTTGTGGGGAAATTGCTGCGGGCGCTGGCTGCACAGGCACAGGTGCTGTGCGTGACACACCTGCCGCAAGTGGCAGCGCAGGGGCACGAACACCTGCGCGTCACGAAATCCAGCACTGACAAAAACGTTGAAACACGCTTGAGCCGGTTGCGGGAGGAGGAGCGGATTCAGGAAATAGCGCGCATGCTGGGCGGCCTAAAAATCACCGAGCAGACCCTCGCACATGCGCGCGAGATGCTCGCCGGCTGAGGCCGCCGCCTTTCAGCTCGGCTCAGCAGCCGCTGCCTGCCATTATTTCTTCTTGCGAACGTACAATACGAGGGAGTGGTCGACCAGCTCAAAACCGTGTTCAGCGGCAATCTCTTTCTGCCGCCGCTCAATTACCGGATCAGTGAACTCCACCACATCGCCGGTAGCCTCACAGATCATGTGGTCATGATGGCCGCCTTTGGCCAGTTCAAACACCGAATGGCCGGTTTCGAAATTATGCCGGATCACAAGCTTGGCGCTTTCAAACTGCGTCAACACGCGATACACCGTCGCCAACCCAACATCTTCGCCTGAGTCGCGCAGAGCGTCGTACACGTCTTCAGCGCTCATATGCTGAGCGCCTTTGTGCGTGGATTCCAGTACTTCCAGAATCTTGACGCGCGGCAGGGTGACTTTAAGCCCTGCCTTGCGCAGCTCCTGATTATGCTCAGCCATGGCCGGAGGGGTTCTCTGTGCTATCCAGTGGCTGTATGATGCCACCCCATCGAGGGAAGTGGAAGTTTTACCCGATGCGTATTGTCTGGATAGCCCTGTTCACTGTATTGCTAGGCGCCTGCGGCTTCGTAGGATTTCCCGGCGTGTACAAAATTGACGTTGAGCAGGGCAACATCATTAGCCAGGAACTGGTAGATCAACTCAAGCCGGGCATGAGCCGTCGGCAAGTGCGTTTTGTGCTGGGCACGCCCCTGGCGGAAGACCCCTTCAATCCGGATCGCTGGGACTACCCCTACGTCAAGCGCAACGGGCAAACCGTGCTCAGCAAATCCCATCTTACACTGCGCTTCGAGGGTGACTCACTGGTTGCGGTAGAAGGCGACTATCAGCCTGCAGCCTGGCAAACCGGGCCGGACACACCCGCAAGCCAGCCATGACCGAGGGCGCCGTCAACAGCCTGCACACTTTCCAGATCGACATCGTACACGGGTGCCAACTGCGCTGCGTGGGCTGCCCCAACTCCACCATCATGGACAAGGTCCGGCGGGTGGACCCGGAGGATTTCAGCGCCTGTCTCGATAACGTCGACGTACAGTACATAAAACACCTGCGGCTGTTTAATTTCGGCGAGCCCCTGCTGCACACAGATCTCACCGGTATTTTCAGGATCCTGGCACGACAGCCCTGGAAAGCCGAGGAAACAGAGATCTCCACCAACGCGCAGTGGTGCGACTGGGAGGATCTGGAGCGCGCGCTGGCCCTGGGAGTACTCGACAGGCTGGTGGTGAGTTGCGATGGCGACGGCACGCCCGAACAGTATGAACAGCTGCGGCCACCGGCGAAGTGGGACAAGCTCATCGAGTTTCTGGAGCGCGCGGCCGACATCCGCGAGCGCGTCGCACCCGGCTTGCAACTGGTCACGCGCAATATTATTGAAGATCAGGCAGCCATGCGGCGCTGGGAGCAGGTGCTGTTGCCGCGCGGCTGGACGCCTGAGTTTCGCGACTGGAAAGTGCTGCCGGAAGCGCAGCAGAATCGCACCGGCAGGCCACTGGAAGTGCCCGACGATATCTGCACCTTCGTGGCGCCGTCCGAGCATTTTCAGGAACAGTACCACGGCGGATTGCACCAGCTTTACGTGGACGCCCAGGGCACGGTCGTGCCCTGCTGTGCCCACCCCAGCGCCGCCAATCTCGGCAGCCTGCGACAGTCAAAAGTCAGTGAGCTGATGCACAACGAAGCCCGACAGGCGTTCATTCACTCACTCGCCACCAACCGCAAAAACGTGCCGGTGTGCAATGTCTGTGAGTTTGGTCCACCGGAGGCACCGGGGAAATCCTTTGCGCAACTCGACCCGGAAAAAGCCAGGACAACAGACGATACCGTGCAGATCGTAAATATCAGCGGTTGAGCCGCAGCTCCGCGATGCCGCGGCTGCCCGCCACCGGCAGATGCCAGGATACGAACGCAGATCAGTCCCCGGCCTTGCCGCGTCGCTCCTTCACACGCGCCGCTCGCGCCTTGCGCACCTCTTTAGGATCCGCCACCAGTGGACGGTAAATTTCCACCCTGTCGCCCTCGTTGAGCGGCTGTGTCGGGGCTATCACCTTGCCGAAAATTCCAAGCTTGGCGTTCTCCAGGTCCATGCCTTCAAACTGCTCCGCGATGCCCGACTTTCGCGCCGCTTCCAGGGCGCTGGTTCCCACCGGCACTTGCAGGCCCAGAATGCTTTGTTTGTGCGGTAGCGCATAAGCTACCTCTACTGAAATCATTTGCTCCGTGCTCATCGCCCTATCCATTCAACTGTCTGACGCGCCGGGATACAGCAGCCTCCCGATCAAAAAACTGGTGCGGTGTACAGGATAACAGAGCGCGACAACTTATGAATTTCATATAGCCGCTCCCCGTGATTCGCCTGCTGGTCAGCCGGGCCACTAGATATGCGGCGCCAGTAACAACAGCACAATTGCAGGGGCCGCGACGTAGCGCAGAAGAAACCGCCAGTAGCGGAAAAAGGCGGAGGATTCGCGTTCCAGATACGTGCGCAACAGCTCGGGCTTCATGCGCCAGCCCACAAACACGGCCACAAGCAAGGAGACCAAGGGCAACAGAAGGACCGCGGTCAGACGGTCCAGAAACTCAAACAGGTTTCTATTTCCATACCACAGGGCACTCTCCCCGGGCGTCAACGACACCACCACAGCCAGGGCCAGGAACCAGACCGCCACCCCCGCAAGCACGGCCGCCGTGATGCGCTCGATCCGTGCAAACTGCATCAACGCGCTGACAATCGGTTCCATGATGGCAACCGCGGAGCCCAGGGCGGCCAGCATCACCAGCAGAAAGAATATCGTACCGTACAGGTCTCCCTGAACCGTGTTGCCGAAAGCGTAGGGCAAACTCACGAACAGCAGGCCCGGGCCCATCGCCGGCTCCATGTTATTGGCAAAAACGATGGGGAAAATGGCAAGGCCTGCAAAGATGGCAATCATGGTATCGAACACGGCCACGGACAACACCGTGCGCCCGATGGGAATCCTCTCGGGTGCGTAGGCGCCATAGCTGATTCCGGTGCCCACTCCCACGCCGAGCGTGTAAAACGCGTGGCCCAGCGCAACCAGCGCCGCCTGTGGCGAAAAATCCAGCAACCGGGTGGTGAACAGGAAGCGCCGGGTGGCGTCCATATCGCCGTGCTCAAGGCCGAACCGGATCAGATAGGCCAGTAGCGCCAGAAGTGCCGGAACCGCGAGCCAGACCAGCAGCCCCAGGCCGCGGCGAACGCCAAACACCAGCACGCCAACGGTAAGCAGCAGGAACAGGCTCTGCCAGTAAATCTGCTGTAAAGGCTCGGCGACAAAACGGCCAAAGTGCTGGCCCACTTCCACAGCCGGGGCTGCTGAAAACACGCCCATGTGCATGAACCGCGCATACGCCATCGCCCAGCCGGCAACCACGATGTAGAAGGCGAGTATGCACAAACCGGTGAGGCAGGCCAACGCACCCACGGACATCCACCCCCGCGACAGCAACGAGCGATCGGCGGCCCGGCGTATCGAGTGCAGCGGCCCCGCCCTGCCCTGATTGCCGATAACGATTTCAGCAATCATCACGGGCACCGCAATCAGGAACAGGCACAGTATGTAGGTGATAAAAAATGCCGCGCCGCCGTTCTCACCGCTGAGATAGGAAAAGCGCCAGAGGTTGCCGAGGCCCACCGCCGAGGCAGACAGCGCCAGCACGAAGGTTGTGCGCGAGCGCCAGCGCACAGTGGGACCGAAAGCAGTGGCAGTCACTGCTGCTGAAAGATGCTGCGAATCATGAAATCAGGTTGCCCCACCACCGCCAGATGAAAAAGGGAAGGATTCACGTTCCCCGGCCAAGTATACGCCGGGCTTATCCGTATAATGCGCGCCATGGGAAAAAAGAACAGCGGCAAACCCGACAATACGATCGCCCGCAACAAACGCGCGAGCTTCGATTACCAGTTGCTGGAAACATTCGAAGCAGGCGTGGCGCTGCAGGGCTGGGAGGTCAAGAGCCTGCGCATGGGCAAGGCGGATCTTGGGGATTCCTATGTTCTGATCAAGGACGGCGAAGCCTGGCTGCTTGGCGCCAGCATCCAGCCGCTGGACACTGTCTCAACGCACTTCGTCTCCGACCCGATTCGCACCCGCAAACTGCTGCTTAAAAAGCGCGAGCTGGCAAGAATTCTCGCCGCCACGGCACAAAAGGGCCAGACCTGCGTATGCACGCAACTCTACTGGAAGGGTCATCTGGTAAAAGCGCGTATCGCGCTCGCCACGGGTAAAAAATCGCACGACAAACGCGACACCGAGAAAGAGCGCGACTGGAACCGGCAAAAGCAGCGCATCATCCGCGACAACGTGAAACAGTGAACAAAAACCGGCCGGGCAGCCTCCCGGCCTGAGCGGAACTCACCACTTGTAACCCAGTTTCACGTTGTAGGTTTCATCCGTGTCATCCACGCCCTCCACGGCCCCGCCGTCGAATTCATACTTCGCCTCCGCAGACGCCTCCAACCCAAACACAAGGGGAAACCGCAGCCCCACCGTGGTATTCACTATGAGTGCGTCGGCATCGCTGAAGTTGAGCACGCCGAGCTGGTCGGCATACAGTTCCAGGCCGGGCAGAATTTCGCTGGTGAGCCGCAGCTCCCAGTTGGCACCCCAGTAGTCGTTGTCGTCGGCCGCATCGAAGTACTCGTTCACACGCACCACACCCACTTCGCCGTGTAATGTGGCCAGAGGCGCCTCGAGGAACTGCCGGCCAATATAGGGGCCGATGCCCGTACGCAAATCGAGATCGGCAAATTCATCCCGCTCGAACAACGCCTGAAAGCCAAGGTAATTATCGGGATCGTCACTGGAGAACCGGTCATACTTGTTGCGTAGCATCCAGCTATATTTATTGCGCTCGTTATTGGCCTCGTCAATCTCCCAATTGCCGCGCACGGTGTAGCGGTCACGCAGGCTCCGCCATACGCTTTCCAGGTCCATGTCCAGTTCATCGGTGTCTGTGTTGCCCCGCTCTGACTCCAGGGCCGCATTGGCGCGCCCGAACCATTTATAGCCCTCCCCGAGTCGCCAGGGCTCGGGATTGATCAGCCGGAGAGTGGGCACATCGACCCGCACCGGGCTTTCGTCATCGCTGAGTATTATCAGGTCATCGCCCTGCTCCACGATGCGCTTGTCTTTGTATACCGCCCCATCCTGAAGCAGTACATTGACCCTGGCGTCGGTCACTATTGTCTTGATATTGGCTTTCTGGATGCTGATTTCGCCGGCAAAGGGTGTCGCAAAAATTACATGCGTCTCATCAGCGCTGACGAGCGTGCCTATCAGCAACGAGCCGTTTTTCATTGCCAGTTGATCGGCCTGTGCGACGCCGCCGAGCAGGCACAGGGCCAAACCGGCAATGAATATTCTCGGGAGCATTGGTTAAGTCCTGTCGCAGTTGAGCAGCGCGGTAGTATAGCCAACAGTGCCAGCGTTGCGTCCGCCGGGGCGCCCCAACCACAACGCGATCACAGTGGCGGCGCCCGTGCGCCGTTGCTACCATCCATTGATCAACTGCCACCGACAGCCACCGTGAATCGACTCGCAACCGTATTGGTTACCACTGTCCTGGCGATCGGACTGCTGGCTGTTTCGGCCAACGCGCTGCTTGCCAGGGCGCTGAACGCCGCGCTGCCGGGGCTGCTGGAGGAACAGCTCGGCCTTCCCGTGCGCCTTGCTCCGCTGGAGGTGGACCTGCTGCGGATGCATGCGAGCAGCGCCCAACTGGTGCTGGGCAATCCGGACTCACCGGCCGTGCAAGCCGGCGACGTGGACATCTCAATTTCCTTCGCCGATTTGCTAAAGGGCGAGCTACACATCGTGTCCGTATCGGGTGAACTGCTGCAGATAGCCCCAGGGCGCTGGCCTGCCACCGACGAGCCCGCTGCCGCAAACTACCTGGGGCTGCGCGAGTGGCTGCCGGAGCAAATTTCTTTGCAGCGTCTGGTCATTGTGCCCGAGGAAGGCTCGAACATTGTACTGGAAGCTCTCGCGTGGCAGCTCGAAGAGGATGGTGGGGCATCTGTCAGCGCTCAATTCAGCAACAATTCCACTGACATAGCACTCAACGCCACGCTGGCCTCACTGCACGACCTGCTGGCGCTGCACTCGGCAACCGTTGGGCTGCAGGCCGAAGTGGCCGAAAGCCCGGGCTCGTCAATCGCTGTTCAGGCAGACATTGTTCCGGGCGACAGCGGTGGCTACGCTCTCGAAGCCACCCTGGATGCGCCCGGAATAGCGGCAACAATCCAGGCCTCGAGCGAACAGCCCTGGAGCCTGCCGAGCCGCTCGAATACGCACATCAGCTCCCTGCTGCCCGACAAACTGGAATCGCTGCTACTTGCCTACCTGCCGCAGGATAAATCAACGCCGCTGGCGCAGTGGCTGGATGCACCAGTGCCCCGCCTGGCGCTGCCCGCGCATCAGGGCGCGCTGCGCATCGAGCAGGCGCAATGGGCGGGCAAGACGCTCTCCAACACGGGTTTGCGGATCAAAACCCACGCCGACGGGCTGGATATCAGTGAGTTTAGGACTACCGCCCTGGGGGCCTTATGGCAGGGCGATATGAGCGTGAATAGTGACGCTGACGGCTGGAAGGGCACACTCTCGGCATCGGTTGACACAGACAAGGCAAGCGAAGCACGCGACCGGCCGCTCGAGCTCCTGGGTGCGGACTACCTCCAGATGGAATCGGGCAGTACGCAACTCACAGCCCGCGGAGCAAACTGGGGAGAACTGCTCTACTCGCTCGCGGGGGCGTTCAGTGCAACGGGCACGTTCATTGGTACCGAAACAGTGCCCCTAACCGTCACCGGGAATCTGGACAACCAGGCCGGAGCATTTGCACTCGAGAAACTGGCCGTCCAGCTGGGCGAGGGCCGGCTAACGGGCAAGGTGCTGCTCGCGGGCACCCAGCACCGTCGTCTTGAGATCGAACTGCAGGCCAATGGTCTGGATCTGTCGTTTCTCGCAGCGACAGGGAATGCCGATGCCAACAAGGTACGCTCAGAATCCTCAGCCGAGATACCACTGGCAGAGCTCGCGGTGTTTTCAGGTATGGACGTGAACGCGTCCATTGAGGTTGAGAATCTGCTTGCGCCGGGCCTATTGCTTGCCAGCGCGCAGGTATCTTTAACACACCAGGGGCAGAAGGACGCTGCCCAGACCGCACTTGATGTCAGCGCGACCGACCCGAGCGGCGGTGAGTACCGCCTCAACGCCACGGCGGAGCAAACGGCAAAGGACAGCATCGCTTTCAAATTGCACGCCGAACTGGCGCAGGCGGACTTGCCGGCCCTGCTGCGACAGCCCGGGCTGCCGCACAGCCGCGCAACGGGACGCCTGTCGCTCGAGAGCGCGGCGCCACTTGCCGCGGGCGAGACCGGGACCATCAATGGCAGCACTGAGTTCACTCTGGCACTGCGGGCCGACGATGACTGGCAACGCGCGCCGCGCGCCGGAGAATCGCTGACACTCAGCGCCGATACCGTTTTGACGCATAACAAGCAACGCCTCGACGAAGTGCGCTTTGAGAACCTGCACGTCGCCGGCAACGGCGTGGAAATATCGGGCACTGCTTCACTGGCAGAGGACCGCACGCCCCGGCTGCAGGCAACGCTCGAATCCCGGGAACTGAACCTGACTCAACTGCAGGCCCTGCTGCCGGAAAATACTGAACAGGCGGAGAGCGAAGACACCCTGAGCAGACTGCGGGAGTTCGGGTCGGCTGAGCTATCGCTCAGAGTCGGGCAGCTCAGCGTAAATACCACGACGCTCAGGGATGTCTCTCTCGAGATGACAACAGGGCAGGAGCGGATCGACATCGGCACGCTGGAGCTCAGCGCCAAGGGTGGCGAGTTCGCCGGCAGCGGCAGCATTAGCTGGGAGGGCGACGAGGCCAGTCTGGCGGTTTCCGCCCGCTTGAGCCACATCGACCTGGACCGGTTCCTGTTCGTAGACAGCCGCCAGACCGCCGTGCCGCTTTCCGGTAGCCTGCAGCTTGAGAGCGCCGGAGCTTCGCAGGCCGCGCTGCTGGGCAATCTCAGTGGGCGGGTAGATCTCAGCGCGAGCGAATCCTCGAAGGACGCGGCTCCACAGTCGCGCAGACGCATACTTCTGCAGGCAGAACGACTGCCCGATGGCATGCAACTGGATGTGAGCACGCTCATCTGGGGCGATACGGATTTGAGTGGCCAGTTAACCTACCAGCGCGGCACGCCGGATACACTGAGCATCGATATTGCAGAGGGAACGCTGTCGTTGTTGCCCTGGGAGAGCGGCGAGGATTCAGCTCCCGATTCCGGGAAGGGCGGCTCAACCAGCACCATCACCAGCGCCGCAAAAACCGGTGCGAGCTTTGTCGGCAACCTGCTCCTGTCGCCACTGAAGCAGTTGGCCGACGATACGCCGACCCGCGCGGGCGATCGCGTGTTCAGCCCGGAGCCCATACCCGTAAATGCACTGGACGGGCTGAATATTGGCATAACGGGCCAGCTCTCGCAGCTGCAAAGCAGTGTGATGAGCGCGGCCGATATTCAGTTTAGCGCCAGCAATACAGGCAGATTGTTTTCAGCTTCCGCCAAAAGCCGGGCCATGCACGGTGGACAGGCAGCGCTAACGCTGACTTTCGATGCCCGCAAAGCCAAACCGGAGATGGAGCTTGAGAGCACGTTTACCGGCGTGAAAGGCTTCACGGGCGATGCCTCCTATCCGCACTCGGGCTTTGCGTCCATCAGTTCCAACGGTTCAAGCATCGCAGAGCTGGCCGCAAACAGTTCGGGGATTTTCTACCTGGAGCTGGGCAGCGGCCGCTTCGAATACACGGGCATGGGGCTGCTGAGCGCGGACATCGCAACGAGCATGTTGCGCACGCTGCTTCCCGGCGAGGAGAGTGACAAGTCGAAACTGGAATGCGCTGCCGCCTTGTTCCTGGCCGAAGACGGCGAGGCAGCAACCCCTTACGGGTTGGTTGCGCGTACCAACCGCGCCAACCTCGTGGGGCGCGCCCAGGTGAACCTGCGCGATGAAACACTGCGCGTTCAGCTCGACTCCCGCAGCCATGAAGGCGTTGGCCTCTCGGTCGGCAGTCTGTTTTCCAATACCGTTGAGCTGCGCGGCCCACTTTCCGATCCGCGTATTGAGCCGAATACAGCAAGCATACTCTGGCGCGGCTGGGCGGCGGTGATGACCGGGGGGCTCTCGGTGGTGGGTGAAAGCGTACTCAAGCGTGCCCTGGCGAGCGAGGAGCCGTGCCTGCGCATGCAGGAGCTAATGCGCGAAGGGCTTTGCCCGAACAATGCGCGGGCCGCTTCGTCGTCGCTGGTATGCCCGGGCGGCGCCAGCGCACCCTGATGTGAACCAAATCCAGGAAATGCTGTCTATTACTGCAGATTCACAGCGGACAGGGTATTGACCGCAGCCATATGCGCTATACTGTGCGCGACACCAAGGGGGCGATTCGGATTCGACGACGGTAACGAACCCTTCAGGTGCATGCCGTGATGGTAGCCAATCACGTTAATCCAAAGCTGCAAACTATTAGTTGCCAACGACGACAACTACGGTGCACAACTGGCTGCGTAAGCAGTCCTGAGTGTACTAACTAGTGGCTTCGGCCCTAGCGGTTTCTAGCAAGGTTCCAGCCCCGCGCTAGCGACTGTCATATAGAACTGGATCGCGACGAGGTATGTTCTGGACCAAGTCGTTAAATACTTACAGGGCTCGCCAACCACGTCCTGACCGTTGGGCTGTGGAAGGCTAAATCAATAAACGGAAACTAAGCATGTAGAGCCTAAGGCAGAGTACTGGCGGACGCGGGTTCAACTCCCGCCGCCTCCACCAATT
>CAXBLB010000025.1:0-47214 GCA_963976655.1 uncultured Halieaceae bacterium | reverse complement strand
GCTGTGAGGATGCTCGCCAGGCTGAACTCTCCGGTGGTGCCCACACCGATCAAAGAGCCGAGATAGCCGCCGACGAAGGCGCCGGCAACACCCAGCAGTATGGTCACGATCCAGCCGCCACCATCGCGGCCTGGCATCAGCCATTTTGCGAGGGCACCGGCAATCAGACCGAGAAAAATCCAGGCAAGAATATTCATGGTGTACCCCTTCTATTGGTTGCGAATGGTTGCAGGCTTACTGTGAGCATCACGCCAGCCCTGTTAATCTGATGCCGGATCGGATATTAGTCAAGGTGGCTGTTCAGCAGGACGGACAGGCACACTTCGCGCTCAGAGTGCCAGCGGCGACGTGAGCTCAACGAGTATCAGCAAGCGTGTGCGCCCATCTGTGCAGGGGACGCTGCGGCCACCGCTACGCCTGCAGCCGCCGCTGCCAGTCCCGCAGGCCCTGGGTATTGAGCTGCACGTCGAACACCAGTTTTTCACCGAGTTCACCTGCGCTGTAGCGGCAGCCGAGTGCCGCGGCGCGTCGAACAGCGTCGTCGGCGAGCGCCGCTTCCAGCGCCGCGTCTGATTCGTGCGCCATTGCGAGCGCACGATAAGTGGCGATCTGCGACGCCAGCATGCGGGATTTCTCCGGGTGGTAATCGATGGCGCCGTAATGCGTGAGGTACATCTGCCGCGGCGCGTAACTGTGCAGCAATGTCAGTGACGCGAGATAGGCCTCGGGATCGAACTGCGTCGGCGTGGTAGAGGGCAGCACCAGGTCGCCCCCGGGGAATCGGCACCACGCATAACAGAGTCCGAACATATCGCCGCTGAACCAGCCCCTGCTCTGCGCATCCCACACACAGAAGTGATGCAGCGCGTGTCCTGGCGTGTGCCGGAACTCCAGCCGCCTGTCGCCGAGTTGCACACTGTCGCCATCGTGCATGGCCAGAATGCGCGCCGCGGGCACCGGTAGCACCTCACCATACAGATCGGCAAACAACTCGTCGCCGTACACCGCGCGCGACGCCGTCACCAGACGCTCCGGGTCCGCCATGTGACGTTCGCCGCGAGGATGAACGAGCAATTGCGCGCCGGGAAAGCACTGCATCATCAGGCCTGCACCGCCCGCGTGATCGAGGTGCACATGGGTGGGAATGATGTAACGAATCTGTTCCGCCGCGATGCCGCGTGCGCCCAGCAGACGCTGCAGATTCTCTACACTGCGGCTGGTGCCGGTTTCGATCAGCGCGTATTCGCCGACCGCTTCGAGCAGGTAAAAACAGGCCATGCCGGGTGCTACATAGTTGGCATCAATGCACACGATGCCATTGCCCAGGTCCTCGCAGTACGCATCGACGCCGGCTTTACTCACCCCACCCCCTCCTGCAACGGCTGCTCAGCGACGAATATTCGACTGCACATCGAGCACCACCGGTTCTCCCACGCGCGCACTGATAACCCGCTTCAGCTCATCGACATGCTCGGTTGTCAGTGTTTGCGCCGCACTCAGCTCCACCCGCACCAGATGGGGCTTACCGAGACTGACATCCGCGACGGTGATGGTCACCGGCAGGCCGGCCACCAGCATGTCACCCAGCGGCACGTGCTCGAGAATACGATCGCGCGTCACCAGGTGCGAAAAAGACAGTGACAGCGGCACACTGATTACCAGCATCACCACCAGGGCGGCGCCCATGCCCGCTTTCGCGCGCTTGAATGGCGCGAAACCCAGCACCAGAAAAGTTGCACTCGCGGCCAGCGCAATACCTACCAGGTTGGTTAACAGCAGCAAGCCCGCGCCCCAGGCCATGGCCCAGTCGCCCCAGCCGAGACCGATCCCGACAACGGCGAGTGGTGGCACCAGGGCAACCGCAATGGCCACGCCCGCGAGGCTTTTGGCGATATCTTCCTTGGCGTTGGCGTAGGCGCCCGCGATACCCGAAACCACTGCCACCAACAGGTCGAGCAGCGTGGGCGACATACGCGCCTTCATCTCGGCGGTCGGTAGTTCCAGCGGCATGAACAATGCTACCAGCAGCGCGCAGGCAAGCCCCCAGCCGATACCGATACCGAGGGTTCGCAGGGAGGCGCGGATGAGCGAGGCATCGGTACGCGCAAGCCCCATGGAGAATGAAATGATCGGCGACATCAACGGCGCCAGTATCATCGCGCCAATGATCACCGGCGCGGAATTGGCATACATACCGCCCAGGGCAAGCAGAACGCTGAGCACCATGAGCACCTGAAACGTAGATGTCGCGGTGCCATTGTCGCGCAGGGCAATGAACAGTTCGCGATACTCTTCTTCCGAGGCGTGGTTGAACAGCGGCAACGGCTTGTTCACCAGTTGCTTTGCACCTTCATCCAGCGGCACGTGATTCAGGCGCACGGTTTCCTTCTCTACCGCGCGCGCTTCATCCTCTTTGCGCAGCACCAGAGCGGTGCCAGGCAACAGTCGCAGCCGCGTATCCAGCACCTGCAATTCCATCTCGTGGGCATGCACGGGTTTGCCGTCGAGCAGGTACTCCATGCCGCGCGGCGCGCTGATACACAGCCGGCTGCTTTGCAACAGGGTGAGCGAGGGTGGCAGGTGCGACAGTCGGATTTTCGTGGGCCACAAGAGTCGCAGCAAAAAAACCAGATAGCTGAACACGCTGCGTGGCGCGAATGCCAACAGTGACACCCGGCGATCCGCGATACCGAGTTCATCGCTGAAGGCCCTGCCCACCAGACTGCTTTGCGTCTGCCCCACGGCCACCATGCCGAGGGCCGCCATGTGAATGTCCCGGGATTTGCCGGTGGTCACCTTGTAGGGCGCGAGTTGCAGCCTGGTGAGGCCTTTGAGCGCACCGGAGACCAGGCTGCGGCCAGTCAGCGGGCGGTTGATATCGTAGGGGCGCAGCGCGAGTACACGGCCGATAACCACCGAGGAAAATACCAGTTCGTCATTGCAGGTGACGGCATCAGCCTGGATGACCGGCGCATCGATGTAATGCTTGAGCATTTGCAGCACATCGCCTCTCACACCCAGCGCTGTCATCGCATGCCTGGCCTGCGGATGCGGCAGCACGCCAACTTCCCAGCGTCGCTCCAGCGCCAGCAGCGCGAGATCGCGCACCTGCTCATCGCCACAGTGCACAAAAACGCGGGCCTCCTCCGGCACCGACTTGCGTTCCGCCCAGGGCACGGCGGCAATGCCCGCCTCCTCGCACAAACTATTGACCGTTGTCAGGTCCAGTGCGCTGTCGTACACCAGAAAGCGCGGCGGCGGCGATTGCGCCGGCTCCGCGTCTGTTGCTGGCGGTTTATCCGGCATTGGCCACCAGCCCACCGTCGAGCACCAGCGTCTGGCCGGTCATCCAGGCAGACGCCCGCGAGCTCAGGTAGATGGCGGTGCCGGCTGCGTCCTGCGCATCGCCCAGGCGCCGCCGGGGGATTCCGGCCGCCACCTCTTTTTCATACTCGAGCAGGTGCGCAGTCATCTTGCTCGGGAAAAAGCCCGGCGCGATGGCGTTCACATTGATCCATTGTGGCGCGAGATCGGCGCCCAGGTGCAGCGTCAAGTGGTGCACCGCAGCTTTACTCGCCGAGTAGGAGTAGTTGTTCATGTGCGGATTACAGATGCCATTCACCGAACCGATGTTGATCACGCGCGCCGGATCTTCGCTACTGCCCGCCTTGCGCAACTGCGGCAATAACTGCTGGGTGAGGAAGAAAATTGATTTGACGTTGAGATCCATGACCTTGTCCCAGCCTTTTTCCGGAAAATCATCAAAATCCTCACCCCAGGCGGCGCCGGCGTTATTCACCAGTATATGAATGCGCTCTTCGCGCGCCTGAACAGCTTCGGCGAATGCCCGAACACCCTCAAGGCTGGAAAGATCCGCGGCCACAGCAATACATTCTCCGAGCTTCGAGAGCTCCGCCGCGGTGGCCTCCAGCTCCTGCGCATTGCGCGCCGTGATATACACGCGCACGCCGTTCTCGACGAAGCCACGAGCGATCATGGCGCCAATGCCCCGCGAGCCCCCGGTTACCACGGCAACCTTGCCGCTCACATCAAACAGTTTATTCATTGCTTATCTTCCTCGATATCACTGCCGCCACGTCCGGACTGTACCCTGTGGCGATACTCTGAAGGTGCACAGCCGCACCACATTTTAAACGCATTGGAGAAAGACGCCTGATCCGAGTAACCCAGCAACAACGCAATCTCGGTGATTGCCAGGCGTGGATCCTCCAGATAGCGCCGTGACTGCTGTTCACGTACTTCCTGCAACATGCGTTTAAAGCTCGATCCGTGGGCATTCAGGCGACGTTGCAGGGTGCGGCGCGAGATACCCATGTCGGCCGCCAGGCCGTCAATAGTCAGCCCGTTGCCGGGCAGCGCACGCCGGATGGCCGCGCGCGTGTCGCGCAGAAACGGATCACCACCCTCCTCTTCGGCGAACATGCGCGCCGGCCCAGCCCAGAAATTGCTGGTCAGGTCAAAACCCGTCTGAATAAGCGGATAGCGCACAACCTCGCGGGAGAAGTACAGACAGCTCAGCGCGCAGCCGAACTTGAGGTTGGCGCCGAAGGCGCGCTTCAGTGCGCGCGTATCATCCGGCGCCGGATAGGAAAACTCCGCCGCGCGCACCGGCACCGGCAGTACACAGATCGCATTGATGATTTCCGCCGCCGACTTGAGCATTTCATCCACCATTGGTCGCCATGCACCCAACTGTGCGTCCAGCGGGTGCCATTCGAGACAGATACAGTCACCCTCGGGGCGAATGAGCACGCGCCCTGTGTCGCCGCGCAGACGCAGCGTACTGGGAATAACGTTGAAATACTCCTTGAGGTTGCGGCAAATGGTGGTCATGTACAAGTGCAGGTTCAAACCGCTGAGATACATGATATGGCCGACGTACAAGCCGAGGTCGGGGTCGGCGCTGCGTTCAAGCGCAAGGCGGTAGAGGGCCATATAGCTCGACAGAGGAACGCGCTCATCGGGCCTCGCCAGCAGATCGGGATTGATACCGACGTCATGCAGCAGCGCCTGTGTATCGACGCCGAGGGCTCCGGCGGCCTGCACGACCGCGCGCAGGCAAAGCGCATGCACACTGCCGCCGGCGGAAGAATTCATCCGTCCACGCGCGCCGCCGCCAGCGCGCGCACAATCACCGCGCGGGTTTCTGCGGGGTCGATCACCGCATCAATTTCGAGAAATGACGCGGCTTCCGAGGCCTTGCCCACTTCGTACATGCGCGCCACCAACTCCTCGAACAGGCGTTCACGGGCGGCCTCATCCTCCTCGGCTTCGAGCTCTTTGCGGAAACCGAGGCGCACGGCCCCTTCAAGCCCCATACCACCGAATTCCCCGGTGGGCCAGGCAGCCGCAAACACGGGGCGCACAAAGCTGCCACCGGTCATTGCCATCGCGCCCAGACCGTAGCCCTTGCGCAGGAAAATGGCCACTACCGGCACGCTCATCTGCGCACCGGCGATAAACAGCTCCGACATGCGTCGCACGGCAGCCTGCTTTTCACTTTCGGGACCCACCATGAAGCCCGGCGTATCAGTGAGCGAAAGCACCGGCAGGCCATGGGCATCGGCTATGCGCAGGAAGCGCGCTGCCTTCTCCGCCGCCTGTGCATCCACGGCGCCCCCCAACTGCTGGCAATCGTTGGCAATCAGCGCCAGCGGGCGCCCCTCCAGGCGTATGAAGCCGGTGATGATCGGGCGCCCGTAAATACGCTGCAATTCCAGGAAGGAACCTTCATCGGCGAGAGTTTCGATGATCCGGCGCACGGGATAACCCCAGCGCCGGTCGGCGGGAATGGCCTCGCGCAGAGATTCCTGTGGGCCTGCGGACCAATCCGCCCGCGAACCCTGAAAATAACCCAGCAGCTTTTTCGCCAGTGCCGTGGCGTGGGCCTCATCATCGGCGACGATGTCCACCACGCCGTTTTTTTCCTGCACCTCGATGGGGCCTATGTCTGTGGGCGCAAAATTGCCCAGCCCGCCGCCTTCGATCATCGCTGGCCCGGCCATGCCGATCCACGAACTGCGCGTGGCAATGCTGAAATCCGCGCAACCAAACAGCGCTGCGTTGCCCGCAAAGCAGTACCCGTTGTTGACCGCAATCCGCGGCACACGCCCTTTCAGGCCGGCCCAGGCGGCAAAGGAGCGAATATTCAGGCCGGCTATCTGCGTGGCGACATCGGTATCGCCCGGGCGTCCGCCACCGCCCTCGGTGTACATGACCACCGGCAGCGACAGCCTGGCTGCCAGCTCGCACAGTCGATCCAGCTTCTGGTGATGAAAGAACCCCTGGGTGCCCGCCAATACGGAGTAATCGTTGATGACGACCGCGGCGCGCGCGCACCCGGGCGGGGCACTCGCGGCATTGATGGTACAGGTACCGGTGATGATGCCGTCGCCGGCGGTACTGCTTTGCAGCTCCGCATAGTCGCGACGGCTGCGCTGGGCGGCGACGGCGAGTTGCCCGTACTCCTGGAAGGAATCCGGATCCACCAGATCGGACAGGTTTTCGCGGGCAGTGCGGTAGCCCCGGGCGTGACGCTTGCCGCGCGCCTCCTCGCGCGCCGCATCAAGCGTGCGCTCCTGGCGCTCGCGCCACGCTTGCAGTTCAGGCCTGTCCGGCGTATCCACTCGCGCTCCGGGCCCCGATCTAACGACCTTTCCAGACCGGTGCGCGTTTTTGCAGAAACGCCGCGGCGCCCTCCGCCGCATCATCGCTGGTGATGCACACGTGCTGTAGTTTGGCCTCCGCGGAGATCACGGCATCGACCGGAGATTCCATGGCCGCGTTCAGCGCCTGTTTGGCATGGCGCAGCGACAGCGGTGCCTTGCCGGCCAGCTCCCGCGCCCACGCGAGGCTCTCGTCCAGCAGTGCGTCTGCGGGCGCCACGCGATTACACAGGCCCCATTCCAGGCATTTCTGTGCACCGAGCTTCTCGCCGGTGGCGATGATCTCGAAGGCGCGCTTGCGCCCGAGGGTACGCGCCAGGTGCCAGGTGGCACCGCCATCCGGCACCAGGCCGATCGCGGCGAAGGCCTGATAGATGTAGGCGTTGTCCGCCATGACAGTTAGATCGCAGACCATGCCGAAAGCGCTGCCGATACCGGCACACGCGCCGTTCACAGCGCTGATCCAGGGCTTGGGCGCTTCGTGAATTTCCATCAGCGCGGGCTTGTACTGATGGTTGAGCTGGTCTTCCACACGAAAATCGCTTTCGCCCAGGGCGGCAACTTCCGTGAGATCGGCCCCGGCGCTGAAGGCCCTGCCAGCGCCGGTGAGCACAGCAACGCGCACGCTGTCGTCATCATTCACCGCACGCACTGCCGCCAGCACATCGCGCCGCAGGCTGGCATTGAACGCGTTCAGGCTGTCTGGCCGGTTCAGGGTGACCAGCGCCACGCCAGTGTCTATCTGTAGCGTAACCGTTTCGTACTCTCGCATGGCTGTTACCTCGATAGGGCCTCGACCCTGCAACTGCAGGGTGCTGATACAGGGGGCGCTCGCGGCGGGTCAGCCCTGAGCGATTGCTCCGGATGTTTTAAGCGCCGCGAGTTCCTGCTCGGCGAAGCCCATGGCCGACAGCACCGCATCGGTGTCCTGTCCTGGTTCGTGTGCGCCGTGGCGCACCGCCGAGGGCGTGCGGCTGAAGCGCGGCGCCGGCGCGGGCTGCAACATGCCGTCCACTTCCGTGTAGGTCTGGCGTGCAACGTTGGCCGGGTGCTTCGGCGCCTCCATGAAGTTCAGTACGGGAGCGAAACAGACATCGCTGCCCTCCATCAACTCACACCACTCGGCCTGGGTTTTCCTGCGGAACACCTCGGCCAGTTTCTCTTTCTGCTCGGGCCAGCGACTGGCGTCGTTCTGCTCGCCAAAATCCTCTACCGGCAACTCCGCCTTCTCCATCAGCAGGGCATAAAACTGCGGCTCAATGGAGCCGATGGACACGTACTCGCCATCGGCGCACTCATAGGTGTCGTAGAAGTGCGCGCCGCCGTCCAGCATATTCTCACCGCGACGCGTCTCGTCCCACAGGCCAATGGCGCGAAAACCGTAGAACATCCACATCAGCTGCGCGGCGCCGTCGACCATCGCGGCATCAATCACCTGGCCCTTGCCGGAATTGGCCGCCTCCAGCAGGGCCGCCAGCACGCCGCTCACCAGCAACATGCCGCCGCCACCCATGTCGCCCACCAGGTTGAGCGGCGGCACCGGCTTCTCACCACTGCGCCCGGTGGCATAGAGCGCGCCGGTCAGTGAAATATAGTTGATATCGTGTCCGGCCGCGCGCGCCAGCGGGCCCTCCTGGCCCCAGCCGGTCATGCGTGCGAACACCAGCCGTGGATTGCGCGCCAGGCACACGTCGGGCCCGATCCCGAGCTTCTCACAGACGCCCGGGCGGTAGGGATCTATCAGCACATCCGCGTTCTCAACCATCCGCAGCAGCGTTTCGATACCCTGCGGATCCTTGAGATTCACCACGACGGATTTCTTGCCGCGGGCGCTGACGTCTTTCATCAGCAACGCACTGGTCGCCGAAGCGCGATCGATACGAATCACCTCCGCCCCCATATCGGCGAGGATCATGCTGCCCATGGGGGCCGGGCCGATACCGGACAACTCCAGGACCGTATAGCCGTTGAGAGGACCCATGTTCGATCTCCTTTGCCTGATAGAAGCGCGCAGGCCGCCGTCAGGCAGCGCTGCGGCGCCCGGTGTTGGTTGACTGCAGCCTTATTTGGGCTGCATGCGGATGCCGCCGTCCATGCGGATGCATTCGCCGTTGATGTAGTCATTCTCCACGAGCTGTTGTGCAAGCTGGGCAATCTCGTCGGCCCGGCCAAGGCGCTTGGGATACAGCACCTGGCTTGCCAGCGGCTGCAGGAACTCGGCGATCTCCGGGGTCATTTCCTCGGCACCGCCCATCATCAGCGGCGTTGCGATCAGCCCCGGCACAATGGTATTCACCCGAATACCGAGCACGGCGAGGTCACGCGCGATGGGCAGCGTCATGCCCACTACGCCACCCTTGGAGGCCGAATAGGCCGCCTGGCCAATCTGGCCTTCATAGGCTGCGATTGACGCTGTGTTGATGATCACGCCGCGGCCACCGTCCTCGTTCACTACCTCGTTGTCCGCCATTTTCTCCGCGCACAGACGCAGCACGTTAAAGGTGCCCACCAGGTTGATCTGGATGATCATGTTGAATTCATCCAGCGGGAACGGACCCTTCTTGCCCATGGTGCGTTTTGCATTACCGGTACCGGCGTAGTTGCAGCAGATATGAATTGCGCCGAAAGCTTCCATGGTGGCGTCGATACCCGCTTGCACCGATTCCTCGCTGGTGACGTTCACATTGCAGAAGATCACGCTGTCCCCCAGCTCTTCAGCCAGTGCCTTGCCTTTGTCTTCGTTCATATCGAATATCGCGGCTTTCGCGCCGTTGGCGACGAAACGCTTGACGGTGGCGCGCCCGAGGCCAGATGCGCCACCGGTCACTACAGCAACTTTGTCTTTCAGATCCATCTCTATTCTCCTTTGGGTAAAACCTTATCTGCGCCCGCACGACGCAATGCGCCATGACTGTGCGAGCGCGCTAGAAATTGCGCGTATTGAACGGGACATAGTCATCGTTCAGGAAATCCCGGCTGATGATGATTTTCATCACCTCGGAACTGCCGGCGTAGATCGTTGAGATTTTAGCGTCGGTATACTGCCTGCTTATGGCATATTCGTCCATATAGCCGGCACCACCGTGTAACTGCACGCCAATGTCCGCGGTTTTAACCTGCAGCTCCGATGTCACCAGTTTGGCCTTGGCCGCATCCACGGCAGACAGGGCGTCCGCATTGAAGGATTTTACGCACTGATCCACATACACCTGGGCGAGGTCGAGTTCTGTGCGCAACTCGGCGAGCTTGAACTGGGTATTCTGGAAGGCGGCCAGCGTTTTGCCAAAGGCCTTGCGCTCGCGCACAAAATCCCGCGTCAGATCCCAGGAGAGCTGCGCTGCGCACAGGTAGCCCACCGCGCCGATCAGTCGCTCCTCGGCCAGCCCCTCCATCAGGTAGTAGAAGCCCTTGCCCGGTTCACCCAGAACGTTGGCCTTGGGTACCTGCACATCATTGAAGAACAGTTCCGCGGTATCCTGCGCCTTCAGGCCCATTTTCTTCAGGTTGCGGCCGCGTTCAAACCCCGCCATACCCCGCTCGACGAGAAACAGGGTCATGTGGTGCGGGTTGTTCTCCGGGTCGGTTTTGGCGGCCACCAGGACCAGGTCGGCGTTGATGCCGTTGGAAATATAGGTCTTGGAACCATTCAGCAGCCAGTGATCGTCTTTCTCGACCGCCGAAGAGCGCATGCCGGCGAGGTCGGAACCGGCGTCCGGTTCGGTCATGGCAACGGCTAGAATAGTGTCACCACTGACGCAGCCCGGCAGGAATCGCTCACGCTGTTCTGCGCTGCCAAAGCGTGTCAGATAGGGGCCGACCAGACGGCTGTGCAAGGTGTTGTACCAGTCGCCACAGCGGGCGTAACCGGTTTCCTCGATGATGATTTGCTCAAAACGGAAGTCATTGTCTCCCGTACCGCCGTATTTCTCGTCCGGCCAGATCATCAGAAAGCCCTGCTTCCCCGCGCGCTGGAAAGCATCGCGATCGACGATTCCGGCCTCACGCCACGACTCCATATGTGGCACAATCTCGCTGGCAAGAAACTTGCGATAGGCATCGCGGAACATGTTCTGTTCTTCGGTGAACTCTCGTTGCAGCATGGTACCGCTCCCGGGGCTAGGTTCAGGCGGCCCACAGTATGGTGAGCGCCTGTTGGGCCAACAATGACCTGCCCCGACAAATTTATTGACTGGACATTACAGCCAGGGAGGCCATTCGGCAGACACGCGCATGCACCTGATTGAACCCCAGAGCTGGGCCGCGATTCACATCGGGCTGATTCTCCTGATTACCGGCGTACTGATGGCGAGCGTCTATATTCTGGGAGACTCCAGTAATCCTCCTGCCGGGCTCGGACTCTTCACGGTCTACTTCATGGCGTCGCTGCTCGGCTGGATCGCCTTCACGCTGCAACAGGTGTCGGCGGTGCCCATGCCACTGGATGTCGCCTCGGTAGCGGCCATCATCAACAGCTATATCCTGTTCCTGGCCGTTGGAGCACGCAGCGGACATACCCGCGGCCGGCTGGTGCTGGGCACGCTGTGCCTGGGCGCCAGCCTGAGCGTGTTCTTTTTCAATGCCGACGCGATGTTCGTGGTGCAGATGGCCAGCGCGGCGCTGTTGTTCGCCTGTAGCGGCGTGCTCGCCACGATCCGCTGCTTCCAGCGCAACAACGCCGGCGACGCCCTGTTGGCACTGGCCACGCTGATCATGGTGATCGGCGTGCCGGTGAGTCTCTACCACCTGTTGTCCGGCGAGCGTGCCGAACTCGCGTACACGGTGGCTTTTGGCGCTCACAGCATCGCCTATGTGCTGGTGGGGTTCGCTTTCCTGCTCAGCGTCGTGGTCGAGTACCAGCACAATCTGTCACACCTGGCGGCCGAAGATCCTCTTACCCGTCTGCTCAACCGCCGCGGCCTGGAAAACGCCCTGCATGTGACGCTCGCGCATGCCGCCCGCCAGCAACTACCCACGGCTGCGATCATGCTGGACATCGATGGCATGCACGAGATCAATCGGAATTTTGGCCCCGAAACAGGCGATCAGGTAATACTCGAGGTGGCGCGACAACTGCAGCGGCTGTGCCGCGCCAGTGATGTGATGGCGAGAGTGGGTGGCGACGACTTCCTGCTGGTGCTGCCGCATACCTCCCTGGATGCGGCGCGCACGCTGGCGGAACGCATTCATACCAGCATTGCCGGCGAGCCGCTGGCCGTCGACAGCCAGGTGCTGCCGGTTACGGTGAGTCTCGGCGTCGCCTGCATCACCGGCGACGCCGACCTCGATAAACTCTCGAGGGAGGCGGATCGCGCGGTGTTTCTGGCCAAGCGCGGCGGCAGCAATCGCGTGGCCTCCGTGGAGTCGAAACCGATTTACCTCAGCACCACTGCCAATCCGGCCTGAGTTGCGTGCGCGACCATTCCATATCGGTACATTTTCTGCGGGCCACCCTCAAGCATGCCGTTGCCCATGGCCTTGATCCCGCGCGGCTGCTGCGTGAACACCGGATATCGCCGCGCTTGCTCAAGGAGGAGAACGCGCGCGTTTCCATCGAGCGTTACGCGGATCTGCAGGTCGCGACAATGCTGGCCATGCAGGACGAGGCGCTGGGCTATTCACGGCGGCGCATGCCGATAGGCTGCTGGGCCATGATGTGCCACGCGGTGATCGGTTCGGAAACGCTGGGCCAGGCCCTGAGCCGCTACTGCCGCTTCTACCAGCTGTTTGAGTTCGACTACTACCCGGAGATTGAGGAGGCCGAAGACGCGGTCAGGCTGCGACTGAGCCCCGCTGGCAACGCGGCACTGCCCGATCCTTTCCTCGGCGAGGTGATGCTGTTCAATTCGCACCGCTTTGCCAGCTGGCTGGTGCAGGAGCACCTGCCGCTGCAACTCGCGCAACTGAGCTCCGCGCCGATGGCCGGGGCGCTGGATTATCGGCGCATGTTCCTCGCCAATCCGGTGGCATTCGAGCAGCCCGTCACCCAGCTGGTATTCTCCCGCGCGTTGCTCGACAAGCAGGTAACGCAGAACGAAACATCGCTGCGACACTTTTTGCGCCACCCGGTGCTGATGATGCTCACGCAGGATTACGCCAGCAATAGCTGGACCAACCGCGTGCGCTACATCGTGCGCCGCAAGCTGCTGGACATGCCGGAGCTGAACGATGTCGCCGGCGCGCTGGAAGTGCATCCCCAGACCCTGCGGCGGCGGCTGTCCGCGGAGGGCACCACGTTCAAGGAGATCAAGAACCAGGTGCGCCGTGATACTGCCCTGCACTTTCTCGGCAAGCAGGGTCTGTCCATCGAGGATATCGCGCACCGCGCGGGTTTTTCCGAATCCAGCGCGTTTATTCGCGCCTTCAAGGGCTGGACGGGGGTGACGCCCTACAGTTACCGCAAGGGCCTTTAGCGCCGCTTGCATGCTGGGTTGATGAGTTGCTGGGTTGCTGGGTTGCGTAGTCAGGGTTCGGCGACAGATGGCCGCCAGGGCTCGGAAGGCTGAGATACTCGCCCTGACAGCCATCTGCCGCCGAACCCGATCGTGCATTGTAGCGGGTATCGCTGGCATTTCCCCCACCCCATCTTTCGCCGCGCCATTGTTTCGCTGGAGCAGAGCGCGGCCTGCGCGACAGGCCGTTCAGGGCGAGTATCTCAGCCTTCCGAGCCCTGTGCGGCCTGTCGCGCAGGACGCACCCAATCGCCCGACAGAACCCGGCTGTGCCTGCCGCGTGGGCCTCACCCAATCACCCGACGGAACCCGGCTGTGCCTGCCGCGTGGGCCTCACCCAATCACCCGACGGAACCCGGCTTTGCCTGCCGCGTGGGACGCACCCAATCACCCGACGCAACCCCCGGCACGGCGTGTCGCGCAGGACGCGCAGAGTCGACCAGCTTGTGTCCAGCAGGCGGGCGCTCACCCGGGCAACCCTGTGCAGAATCGCCCCGGTGAACTAGTATTATGAGGCTGTATTTGCTCGAAAAGGAAAGACCCTTGCGAACTGCCCTGCGCATACTGGCGATCGCCCTCGCCGCCTATTACGTTCTCGCCCTGCTCATCATCACCCCTGCACTGAACTTCCTGCCCGCCTGGTACGTCGAGAAAACCTGGGGGCGCAACCTCGAAACCCGCTGGGTTATTCTCAACCCGTTCAAGCTCAGCCTCGACCTCGCCTCGGCCAGACTCAGCGAACCGGATGGCGAGCGTTTTCTCGATATCGGCGAATCCTCGGTCAACCTGTCACTGACAAGCCTGTGGCGGCCCGGCATCGTGCTGGATGAACTCAAGGTTCACGACCTGTATGTCAACATCGTGCGCAATAGCGAAACCAGCTTCAATTTTTCCGATCTGCTGCCCGCCGACGATGGCAGTGAACCCGAGGAGGATGAGGGCCCACCTCTCGCGTTGACCATCCAACAGGTGGATATCAGCTCCGAGGCGATTGTGGTCAACGACCTGACTCGCGAAACGCCCTACCAGAGCGCGTGGACCGGGCTGAGCCTGAATGTGCAGGAACTCTCCACCGTACTGGAAGAAGGCAAGCCCTATGCGCTCGAGGTCACGGGGCCGGAGGGCGGAACACTGCGCTGGGAAGGGACGCTGTCACTGCCGGGCGCCTACAGCGAGGGCGCGTTTCAAATCTCGGGTGTGCGGATGCACAACCTGTGGCAGGCGGCGGAGCCCTGGCTGAGCTTCGAGGTGACCAAGGGCCGCATGGATCTCGCCGCCAACTATCGGGTCGGCTGGCAGGGGCCGCTATCCTACCACCTCGGCGAGGGCAGCTTCGGGCTCAGCGAGGTGGCGATTGCGCCACGTGCTTCGTCCGACCTGGCGGACACCGCTATCAGCCTCAAGGAACTTGCGATTGACGGTATCGACGTCAGCAGCGATACGCTCAGCGCAAAAATTGACAGCGTGATGATCGACGGCCTCGTGGCCAGTGGTTTCAGCGAGGGAACGCGCATCAGCCTGGAGGAGATGCTGCTGGGCGCCGCCGATCCCAATGAGCCCGCCGCCGCGCCGCCGCCCGCGCCCGAAGACGACAGCGACGCAGCGCAGTGGAGCGCGCAGTTGCAGCAGTTTGAGGTTCGCAACAGCGGCATCAATTGGCGCTCGGAGTACACCGAGCCCGCCCTGCTGAGGGTGACGCCAATAGCGGCCGAGGCCAGCAACCTGCAGTGGCCGCTGGCGGGTAAGGCGCCTTTCGCGCTTGATTTGTCGATCAATGACACGGCGCGAGTTGATGTGGAGGGCGAGATAACGCTGGATAGTGGTGATGCGGACATCAGCTATAGCCTGTCTGCACTGCCACTGCCCTGGTTTAATCCCAATTTGCCCTCGGCCCTGAATGCCGCGATCACCAGCGGTCAGGTGGACCTCGAGGGCGCAGTATCGTTGCACGATTTCTTCCCCGCGAAAATCACCCTGGATGCGGCGATCACGGAATTTTCCGCGCACCAGAAAGATGTCGAAACCACTTTTACCAGCTGGAGCGCAGTACGCGCGACTGGCCTGGAGGTCGACCTCGATACACAGGCTTTCGCGCTGCAGGAACTCGCTATCAACGACTACAGCGGCCGGCTGCACATTTACCAGGACGGCTCGATCAATGCCCTGAATATCTGGCAAGCGGAATTGAGCTCGGCGGAGGCGACACCGGCGCCTGCCAGCGAACAGGGCGGTGCGCAAGAGGCGTCCGGCCCGGATGCGACCGCCGACGCAACCGATGAGGCCGGCGCCGAGGAAAGCGCGCCCTGGTCGGTGAACCTTGCACAAGTGTTGATCAGCGACAGCCAGGTCGACTTCATGGATGAGTCCCTGCCGATCACTTTTCGTGCGGTTGTGGGTGAGCTCAACGGGCACATCAAGGGCATCAGCAGCGAGCCGGGTGCATCCGCCGAGGTTGATATGCAGGGCTCGGTGAATGACACGGCGCCGGTGACGCTAAGCGGCACCGCGAGCCCCTTCGCCGAGCCCATGGCGCTCGATCTCGACCTCGACTTCAAGGCGGTG
The DNA here is from genome assembly GCA_963976655.1 of uncultured Halieaceae bacterium. Classification (GTDB taxonomy): domain Bacteria; phylum Pseudomonadota; class Gammaproteobacteria; order Pseudomonadales; family Halieaceae; genus Marimicrobium. The sequence continues at coordinate 31,517 of CAXBLB010000025.1, read as the reverse complement.
GATATGGCGTTGCTCAGCCCCTATTCCGCCACCTATGCAGGCTACCGGATCAAAAGCGGCCTGCTCGACCTGGAGCTCGACTACAAGCTCGACAATGACCAGCTCAAAGGAAACAACAGGCTGCGGCTCGACCAGTTCGCGCTGGGAGAGAAGGTCGACAGCGAGAAGGCCATCAACGTCCCGCTGGAGCTGGCCATTGCCATCATGACCGACAGCAACGGCATCATCGACATGTCGGTGCCGGTTTCGGGCAGCGTCGATGACCCGAGTTTCGAACTGGGCAGCGTGATCGGCAAGGCCTTCACGGGCGCTCTCACCGGCATCGTAACCGCGCCGTTCAAGGCGCTCGCCAACCTGGTTGGCAGCGACGCGGATCTGCACCTGCTCGCGTTCCCGCCGGGCTCCGCACAGCCCAGCGCCGGCACGCAGCAAAAACTCGCCGATCTCGCCACCGCACTGGGGCAACGACCAAAAATCCAGCTCAGGCTCGATGGTCGGGTAGAGCCCGAGGCCGACAGGAAAGCCCTGCAGCGCGATGCACTGCGGCAGTCACTGCTGGACGAAGAAGGGCTGTCGCCCGCGGCGCTCGAGAGCAAAGACGAAAGCTGGGCGACGGCAATCGACCGGCGCTTTGAGCAACTTCCCATCGCTGCGGAGTCAGCGGAGACATTCACCACGCGAGAGAAGCAGCAACAGCTCGCGGCCAGCTTCAGCGTGGATGATGCCGAACTGGTCGAACTCGCGCAGGCGCGGGCTGTGAGTGTGAAAAGCTACCTGATTGAGCAGGGCGGCGTCAGTCCGGAACGCGCGGTTATCAATGCGACCCGGCTACCGGATGACGAGCACCGTTTCACAGGCGTGGAACTGGACATTCGATGAAGGCCGCTCAGGCCGGCGCATGCACCAGCACGCCGGCGCACTTGACGCATTGGTAGCGCCCGCGCCCGCGTTGCACCCGGTTGTGGCGGGTACTGGATAATTCGTGTTCCTGGCAGCCGCAGCGATACGGGTGCGTGCGCTGGCGACGCTGGGGAATATCCCGCAGATCCAGGTTGAACGTGACGCCGGGGTCGGCACCAAAGTTGTGCATCAGCGCGCGCCACTCGGCGCCGTGTGGCTTTATCCCCCGGTCACCGTACACCGCGTGCACGAGGTAGTGTGCTACCTCATGCGGCACTGTATCGCGCAGATTTTCATGAAAATACTTGCCGAATATCCAGGGGTTGTAGCGAATCTGGCAGCGCCTGCCGTGCCGCTTGAACATTCCCGCGGTGGTGCCCGAGAGATCGAACAGCACCGGAATGCGCCGGAAACGGCGGCCAAACAGGGCCTCGCCCCACTGCAGGCATTCCTCTGTACGCTCCAGCACCTGAAGGCGCTGCCCTTCCCCAATGGGCTCAACCACGCTGGTACCTCTTTTCGCCCCACCGCAGGGCCGGCCTGACATTAGGTCACACTGCCCAACTGCTACACTTTCGGGCAGAATACCTGCGCACCGGAACAGGCACAAACGACGCGTGTCAGTTATGGCACATTTATTTGTCCCGGTTTGCCATTGTTCAATGGTCACACCCACTACAGACTCTGCCTCGCTCTTCACGCCGACTTCAGGGCAGACACAAGACGACACTATGACAACTCAGGATCTCGATACCGCAAAGCTGGGCAGGTACCTGCAGGACAAGCTGCCGGGCCTCGAAGGGCCCCTCAGCGTCGAAAAGTTCCCGGGTGGGCAGTCTAATCCCACTTTCAAACTCACCGCCGGCGAGAAAGCCTACGTGCTGCGGCGCAAGCCACCGGGCGAACTGTTGAAATCCGCACATGCGGTAGATCGCGAATACCGCGTAATCACTGCCCTGCAGGATACGCCCGTGCCCGTTCCGGCCACCTACCTGCTGTGCGAAGACGATACCGTGATCGGCTCCATGTTCTATATCATGGAATACATGGAAGGCCGCATCCTGTGGGATCCGCTGCTGCCGGAGGCCCGTGACAACAGCGAGCGGGCGGCGATTTACGACGCGATGAACGAGACGCTCGCCGCACTGCACAATGTAAATGTTGAGGCAGTGGGCCTCACCGACTACGGCCGCCCCGGGAATTATTTCGAGCGCCAGCTAAGCCGCTGGAGCAAGCAGTACCGCGCATCCGAAACCGAGTCCATCGAGGATATGGAACGCCTGATGCAATGGCTGGAGGAGCGCATGCCCGAGGACGACGGCAATGTCAGCCTGGTGCACGGCGACTATCGTCTGGACAATATGATGTTCCATCCCACTGAGCCGCGGGTTATCGCGCTGCTGGACTGGGAACTGTCAACGCTGGGCAACCCGCTGGCCGACCTCGCCAACCAGTGCATGGCGTGGATGCTGCCGCGGGAAGGGCGCATCATGGGTCTCGCGGGAGTCGACCGCGGCGCCCTGGGCATTCCCACTGACGAGGAATACATCGCGCGCTATTGCGAACGCACCGGGCGCTCGGGCATCGACAACTGGAATTTCTACCTGGTGTTCTCGCTGTTCCGGCTGGCAGCCATCATCCAGGGCATCGTCAAACGCGCACAGATTGGCACCGCCTCCAGCAGCGACGCACACAGCAGTGCCGATGGCGTGAAACAGCTTGCCGCGCTCGGCATGTATCTCACCGATTGATTCATCCCGGCGGCAGACAACGCCGGACACGCATTTTTTCATTCACTTGAGAGGACAACACAATGGCTGATGAAGTACTGGTAGATGTGGCAGACGGCATTATGGTCGTCACCCTGAACCGGCCCAAGGCGAAAAACGCGGCCAACAAGGCCCTCGCCGAAGGCGTGGTAGCTGCCATGGACGAACTGGACAGCAACGACGAGATCCGCGTGGCGATCCTCACCGGTGCCGGCGGCACTTTCTGCTCCGGCATGGATCTGAAAGCCTTCGTCAGCGGTGAAACGCCGCAGATCGAGGGGCGCGGTTTTGCCGGGCTCACCGAGCGGGGGCCACGCAAGCCCCTGATCGCCGCGGTGGAAGGCTATGCCCTGGCGGGCGGACTGGAACTGGCCATTTCCTGCGACCTGATTGTCAGCGCGGACGACGCCAAGTTCGGTATCCCCGAAGTCAAGCGCGGGCTGGCCGCCGCCGCGGGTGGCCTGATGAAGCTGCCGCGCCAGATACCCCAGCGCATCGCCATGGAGATGGCGCTCACCGGTGATTTTATCGACGCGGGCCGGGCGGCCCAGCTCGGCCTGGTGAACGAGGTAGTGCCTTCAGGCACCGCGCTGGACGCCGCCAAGGCCCTCGCTGCACGCATCGTGGCCAACGGGCCGCTGGCCGTGGCCGTCAGCAAGCAGGTTGTTCTGGAATCCGCAGACTGGTCAGCCGAAGACATGTGGCAGAAGCAGGGCGACCTGGTGATGCCGGTATTTGTCAGCGAAGATGCCATCGAGGGCGCCACCGCCTTCGCCGAAAAGCGCGCCCCCAACTGGAAAGGCAAATAAGGAGTAGCAACAATGTCAGAAGCATGGATTATCGATCACTGCCGCACACCGCGCGGCATTGGCAAGAAGGGCAAGGGCTCTCTCGCCGACCAGCACCCGCAGCATCTGGGCGCCACGGTGCTGAAAGCCATTGCCGAGCGCAATGCGATCAACACCGCCGAGGTCGGCGACGTCATTTTCGGCACCAGTTCGCAACGCGGACGACAGTCGGGCGACCTCGCACGCATGGCGGCGCTGGAGGCGGGCTACGACATCCGCTCCAGCGGCGTAACCCTCGATCGCTTTTGTGGTTCGGGTATTACCTCGGTCAACTTCGCGGCGATGAGCGTGATGTCGGGCACCGAAGATCTGGTAATTGCCGGCGGCGCGGAGATGATGTCCACTTACGGCGAGGAAGGCGCCACGCCTACGCCCTTCCTGGATAACGGCAACCTGGCGCTGCGCGAACTGCATCCGCAGCCACACCAGGGAGTGTGCGCAGACGCTATCGCCACGCTCGAGGGCATTGATCGCGCGGCTTTGGACGCGCTGGCCTATGTATCGCAACAGCGCGCGGCCAACGCGATCAACAACGGCTATTTCGACCGCAGCCTGGTACCGGTGTACTCAACGGATGGCTCGCTCGCTCTCGACAAAGAGGAGTTTCCGCGCCCGCAAACCACGCTGGAAGCCCTCGCACAACTGCAGGCCTCCTTCGGCGGCATCGCCGACTATCCCCTCGACGAGGCCGGCACAACCTATCGCTCGATGATTCAGCAGAAATATCCCGGCCTGGACATCGTGCACGTACACCACGCCGGCAACTCCTCGGGTGTGGTGGATGGCGCCGGCGCCGTGCTGCTGGCATCGCCCGCGTATGCCAAGGCAAACGGCCTCAAGCCGCGCGCGCGTATCCGCGCCATGTGCAATATGGGCGACTGTCCGACGCTCATGCTGAACGCGCCGGTACCGGCGGCAAGAAAAGTGCTGGAAAAGGCGGGGCTGACCCTCAATGACATCGACCTGTTCGAAATCAACGAGGCCTTTGCAGTGGTAGCGGAAAAGTTTATCCGCGACCTGGACCTCGATCGCGACAAGGTCAACGTCAACGGTGGCGCGATGGCGCTCGGGCATCCCATCGGCGCAACCGGCTCGCTGTTGATCGGCACCGTGCTGGATGAACTGGAACGCCGGGACCAGAGCCTCGGGCTGATTACCATGTGTGCCGCGGGTGGCATGGCGCCGGCGATCATCATCGAGCGCGTCTAGGGTGACCGCTCTGCCCCGCCTGCGGCGTTGACACGGGATCAGGCCATGTTCGAGTTCAGCGAGAAGTCCCTGCGCTACCAGCAACAGCTGGGCGCCTTCATGGATGAACATGTCTACCCGCGCGAGGCAGAGTACGCACAGCAATTGCACGAGGCGCCCGACCGCCACGGTTACCTGCCGATCATGCAGGAACTCAAGGAGGTGGCGCGGGCCCAGGGGCTGTGGAACCTGTTCATTCCGCCCTCGCTAGCGGAATTCTCCGATCACGGGGGCATGAGCAACCTCGACTACGCCCCGCTGGCGGAAATGATGGGGCGGGTGCTCTGGTCGCCCGAGGTATTCAACTGTAACGCCCCGGACACCGGCAACATGGAAGTGTTCATGAAGTACGCAACGCCCGCGCAACGCGAGCAGTGGCTGACGCCGCTGCTGGCGGGCGATATCCGCTCGGCCTACGCCATGACCGAGCCCCAGGTGGCCTCCTCGGACGCCACCAATATCGAACTGCGTATCGAGCGCGATGGCGACGAATGGGTGCTCAACGGCCGCAAGTGGTTCATCACCGGGGCGATGTACGAGCGCACCCGCATTTTCATCGTGATGGGCAAGTCGGACCCGGACAACCCCAATCGCCACCTGCAACAAACCCAGGTGCTGGTGCCGAAGGAGACTCCCGGCCTGCAAATCGTGCGTCCGCTCACTACCCTGGGCTACGACGACGCTCCCATAGGCCACGCGGAGCTGAATTTCAGCGACGTGCGGGTTCCGCTGGATAATGTGCTGCTGGGCGAGGGACGCGGCTTTGAAATCGCCCAGGGCAGGCTCGGACCGGGCCGCATGCATCACTGCATGCGCCTGATCGGCGCGGCGCAACGCTCACTGGAACTCGCCTGCAAACGCGTGGCGGTACGCACTACCTTCGGCCGCACTCTCAGCCAGCACCAGTCCGTGCGCGAGGACATCGCGCGCTGTTTCTCGGAAATAGAAATGATGCGCCTGCTGGTGCTGAAAACCGCACACACAATGGATGCGGTGGGCGCCAAGGGCGCCATGGACATGATCGCGGCCAGCAAGACCAGCGTGCCGCTGATGGCACAGACCGTTATCGACCGCTGCATGCAGATGCACGGCGCGGGCGGGCTGACCGAGGATTTCCCGATGGCCGAGGCCTTCAACTACGCCCGCTGGTGCCGCCAGGCCGACGGACCCGACCAGGTACACCAGATGGCGCTGGGCAAGCAGGTCATTGCCCGCTACAGCTGACGTCCACCCCTGGGCCTGTGTCGCTCAGCTCATTGATTGACGCACGTTGCGGCACCACAACCGCCGGTGATACAGGCATCACCACAACCATCATCGTTGCTATCCGCTTGCCCGGGATTAGAGATGGAAATGCAATTGTCGCAGATGTCGCCAACACTATCGAAATCGACGTCAGCCTGGTCGGGGTTGGCTATTGAGCGGCAGTTGTCGTTTACGTCCAGAACACCGTCGAGATCGGCGTCCCCCGCCGCCGGCTCATACCGGAACGCCCACATTTCAGGTTGTCGGCTGAAGTCCCGGGTGAGATACAGCGAGACGTTGTACTTCTCCAGGTAGCCCATGGCGAATCCCAAACCGAAATTGAGCGGCGTGAAACCCGGATCGGGTCTGGTCCACTCCAGCGACTGCAGATCCAGAATCAGGGTCTGGGAGGCGCCGGATGAATTCGTGTAGGCATACTGGTCTTCCAGCACCGATACGTAAACAATCACGTCATTCACGCTGTCGACGGCTATCTGGGCGCCGTCCGCGTCGACCGGGGTGACACCGCTGGTTGCCAGCGGCTGCCACTGGCTCAACACCGGATCGTAAGTCGTGATGCGATTGGGGAGCGTGTAGACGCCGCCGAACAGAAAGCTCCGCCCTGTGACATGGTTGAAATCCGCTGTGGCGTGGATATCGTGGCCGTCATTGTTGGAGGCCACATGGCTCCAGGTCTGGGTGAGCGGATCAAACATGAAGGTTTTATCGCGCCCCGATCCAATCACCTTTCCCAGGTTCGGGTCGTATACCAGCCCCTTGGCATACAAGCCAAACTCGTGGTTCTCCGGCGGCGTTCCGGCGTCCTTCAGAAACTGCCAGGAGGCGGACGCAATATCGTATAACCAGGTCTGCCTGGCGACCCAGGTTGTGCCGACAGCGTCCATCCCCGGGTAGTTGTGCCCGGGGGTGGTCACCACCAGCAACTGGTTGTAGTCGGGAAGGTACACGAGGTTGTCGAAGGTATGCGCCGCCCAGGGATTGCCCCCAATGGTGGGCGTCCAGTGGTCGCTGTCGAGCAGGTAGGCAGTGACGGGTTCCGGCGCATAACTTGCCGTCCAGGTGAGCGTATCCGCATCAAAGACATGCACCGCATTGTCCGGGGTGGTCTCGCCGTGCGTCTCCGAACCAAACAGGAAGAGGCGACCGCCGGTGCTGTCGACCGCCATACCGCGGTGGGGTTCGAAGGTGGGCAGACCGCTGGCCGGAACGCGGGTCCATTGATTGGGACTCATCGCGTTGAAGAAAGCCTCCCCGATGGGTTCGGCCAGTGCGTTATTGAGGCACATAAACGCTGACAGACCAGCCAACCACAAACGATTGCGGCTAACAGCATGCATCGCACATCTCCATGCCACCCTCGGTAGCGGCCTGAACCGCTAGCGGAGGTGCGCTTCCGTCAGGCGGCGGCCCTGGCGCGGCGCGTACCACCCTTCGCCGGCGACTTCCGCTTGCCAGCGGATTTACCGACAGTCGAGCCCTTGCGTTTCGTTCTGGCGGTCGGCTTTTTAGCGCCCGTGGAGGGCTTCGCCACCTGGTCCGATAACACACGGTGTTCGCGCAGCGCTTCGCGATCTGCCCGATTCGGCGGCGGCCGGCGACGCGAGGAACGCGGCCGATGATACTGCGAATCCTCCGGGCGCAGGTCACCCTGTTCGAAGCGCAGCAGAATCTCTTCCATGGTGCGGCTGATCTTGGTGCAGATGCGTATGGCCTCCACACGCGGGTAGGTGGAGCGCTCACCGTTCTGCATCAGGGCGAGCAGATCCTTCTCCGACAAATGCGAGAGCAACTTCGCGGGGTTGTACCAGCGAAAGGTCGGTACGATGTTGATGTCGCCCCGGTAATTCTGGTCCAGCAGGCCGTGCACACTGCTCATGAACATGTTGAAACGCGGCCAGGTGTCGTGGCGCTGCTGCACGATACCACGATAGAAATTCAGAAATTCGCGACCGAGACCCACGCCGAGACCGCCCAGGGCCTGGCGAACCGGGCTGGGTTGACCGCGCCGCTTGATAAACGGCACTACGATCGGGTTTACCATACTGACAATAAAATGGTTGGTGCTGTACAGCCGCTGCAGGCGCTTGGCCGGCAGGTCATCCGCGATTGACCCGTCAACCCAGCGCCGCGTGGGGAGGTAGGGCTGCGGCTCTTCATGCACGTTTTTAGCCATCAGCATGACCGGCGGGAACACACCCGGCACTGCGCAGGAAGCCATTACCGCGGAGCGCACATACACGTTGGGCGACGTGACCGCGTTCAACAGCCGCGAACGCTGGTGCAACTCGGCGGGCGCAACCGGTATGCTGATCTGACGGCCGGTTTTCTGGTAGGCCTCCTGGAACGTCATGTCCGGTATCAGGCGCGCCACCAGCTTGTCGAGATCACCCACATCGATCTGCGGGTTAGTGCCAAAGAACATGCGTGACAGCACGCTGGCTTCGCGCTCTGCTTCGAACAGCAGATTCGCAGGGTCGTAGAACTTTTCCAGCTCTTTATCCGAGTGCGTGCCGAGTACGCCGGCCACCAGTGCGCCCGCGCTGGAACCGGAAATCACGCGCGGCAGCACATCCTGTTCGAGCATGGTTTTCACCACGCCCAGATGATAAAAACCGAGCACGCCGCCGCCGCTGAGCATCAGCGCGGAGCGACCAAAACAGACATTCGCGCGGTAGAAAAAATCGAGTTTCTCCTGCACACCGATTTCATCGGAATCCAGTTCCGCGAGAAAACGCAGGGCGTCATCAATCTCGTCGATATACTGTTCGATCAGGCGTTTGGTGCCGAACCGGGCCCGGTTGTACAGCGCGGGATTGCCCATGCCGCCCATGTTGCCGTGAATGCCTTCATTGAGTGTAAACAGCAGGCCCTGGTGATCGTGGCGGGCGCGCAGGCTGCGAATGCGGTCCAGGCGAAGGCGGATCTGCGTGTAGTCGTACTGGGAGGTCTGGTCTATCTCGCGCCAGCGTTTCTGGCCGGAGGCTTCATCGTGCGCCTGCGCCGCCTCGGCCCATTCGGCGTAGGACACCGCTGCATCCATCTGTTTTTCGAGCCGGGCCAGTTTTCGTGCTTTCATCACGGGACAACCTCTCCTGTGTTCGCGGTATGCCATGCATACCACTCAAGGATAAGGGAAATCACGGGCAACTCCCAGCGATTTGTCGAAGGAGCCTCCGCTGCTTGATGCGCATCAAGACTCGCTGCAGATTTGCACGCGGGGTTCTGTGTCGCGCCCGCTCTTGCTCGCCGGCACCCGGTTGGGTGCGCAAACCGGGCCAGAATAATTTACTCACGTGCGAACACTTCAGAGGGGTGCGCTCCGCCAGCAAAGTCCCTACAATACGTCAGCAAAAATACAGGCAGTCGCGCCAGCGCTGCCCCCACCATCACTGGAAGGGCCGTTCCTTGCGCGCATATTTGTACGTTACGCTGCTTCTGCTTGCGATTTTCGGCAGCATCGCAGGTTACCTGTACAACAAGTACTCGACACTTGCGGCAACCGATTTCACACCACCGCCAATCACCATAGCCGCTGCCACCGCGAAGAACGATACCTGGCCGACGCGCCTGGAGGCGGTGGGCACCATTCGCGCTCGACGCGGGGTTGAGTTGAGCACGGAAACCAGTGGCGAGGTGATCGAAGTGGCGGTGAACTCCGGCGCAAAGGTTAGCACCGGCCAGTTGCTGGTCACCCTGAACGACAAGGTCGAACAGGCGAGTCGCGAGCGTCAGGAGGCGAACCTTAAACTTGCCAGGCTGCTGTTTGAGCGCGACGCACGTCTCATCAAGCAGAAATCCATACCCCAGAGCCAGCTCGACCGCTCCCAGGCAGACCTCGACAGCGCCACGGCACAGTTGGCCGAAACAGAAGCAAGACTGCAGAACAAGCGCATCGTTGCACCGTTTTCGGGCACCACCGGGATCATGCGCGTGCGCGTTGGCGACTACGTCGAGCCCGGCACGCCGATTACCACTCTGCAGGATCTCAGCCAGCTGGAGATCGATTTTTCCGTACCCGCGCGCCACTTTCCGGATCTGCGTCCCGGTCTCGCGGCAACTGTCTTTACCGATGCCTTTCCCGACCGCGCATTCGGCGCAACGCTGGAAGCGGTGGACGCCAAGGTGGATGCCGGCACGCGCAACCTGCTGTTGCGCGCACGACTCCTGAACAGCGAGGGTCTGCTACCGGGAATGTTCGCGCGCGTGATCGTCGATCTCGACAAGCCGCGCGATGTGGTGACCGTGCCGGAAACCGCCGTGTCCTACTCCATGCACGGCAGCACCGTGTGGGTGCTGCTGCAGGGCCGGGGAGAAACCAATACACAGCCTCGCGTGGTGAAAACCGGCACCTCGCGCAACGGGGAAATCGCTATTACCGATGGCCTGCTGGGCGGCGAGTGGATCGTGACCGTGGGCCAGAACAAACTGTATAGCGGTGCGCGTGTTGTCATCGACGACCTGCAGGATTTCCAGTAGATGCCTGCATCCTTTACCGATCGATTCATCCAGCGGCCAGTGCTGGCGATCGTCGTTAGCTGCCTGATACTGCTGCTGGGCCTGAGTTCGCTGTCGCGGGTGGATGTGCGCGAGTTTCCCGAAATCGAACGCAGCGTAATCTACGTGGACACCATCTACCCCGGCGCCAGCGCACGCACTGTGCAGGGCTTTGTCACAACGCCACTGCAGATCAGCATTGCCGGCGCGCGCGGCATCGAGTATCTCACCTCCAGCAGCAATCCGGGAGAATCCTCCATTGAGGTGCATGTGCGCCTCGGCGAGGATTCCAGCGCTGTGCTCACCGAGGTGATCGCCAAGGTCAACGAAGCGCGCAGTGACCTGCCGCGCGAGATCGAAGATCCGGTTGTCACCAATGCCCGCGGCGGTGATGCGATGATGTACCTGGCGTTCTACAGCGACGAGATGACCCCGTACCAGATTACCGACTACCTGGTGCGCAACGTGCAGCCTGAACTGGCGACGCTGGAAGGCGTGGGCCGGGCGCGCATTTTCGGCCGTTTTCTCGCCATGCGCGTGTGGCTGGATCCGGTGCGCATGGCGGCATTTGGCGTGACGGCAACCGACATCAGCGCGGCGATCGAACGCGACAACTACATTTCGACCTCGGGCTCCACCGACGGCCAGCTTGTGCAGGCGACGGTGGATGCGCGCACCGACATGCAGAGCGCGGCAGATTTCGAAGCGCTGGTTGTGCGCCAGGAGGGCGAGGAGCGGGTGCGCCTCGGCGACGTTGCAAGCGTCGAGCTGTCCGCCGAAACCACACAGGTGAAAACCCTGTCGAGCGGCCGCGACGCCGTGTTCATGTCGGTGACGCCCACACCGGACGCCAACCCGCTGGATGTGTCGCGCAATGTGCATGCCGCCCTGCCCCGCATCCGCGCAACGCTGCCCGCCGACATGGAACTCTTCATGGACTGGGACGGCAGCGTGGTGATCGATGAAGCGCTCAAGGAAGTCGTCATGACGCTGCTTGAAGCAGTGCTCATCGTGATCCTGGTTATCTATCTTTTCCTCGGTTCCTTCCGCGTAGTGCTGATTCCGCTGGCGGCGATACCGCTGTCACTGATCGGCGTGGTATTCCTGATTTTCGCGCTGGGATTCTCGCTCAACCTGCTCACTCTGCTGGCCATGGTGATCGCCATTGGCCTGGTGGTGGACGATGCCATTGTGGTGGTGGAAAACGTGCATCGGCATATCGAACTGGGCGAAACACCGGTGCGCGCTGCGCTGAAGGGCGCGCGCGAGGTGGCAATGCCGGTTATTGCCATGACCCTGACCCTCGCGGCTGTGTACGCGCCGATTGCGTTCATCGGCGGCCTGACAGGCGCGCTGTTCAGTGAGTTTGCCCTGACCCTGGCCGGCGCCGTGGTGGTATCCGGTATCGTGGCCCTGACACTGAGCCCGATGATGTGCTCGCGCGTGCTCACCGATCGCGAACACCAGGGCCGGCTGGCCAACTGGCTGGACGCGCGCTTTCACCAACTCACGCGCTGGTACCGGCGGCTGCTGGAGGCCTGCCTGCACAACCGCGGCGCGGTGATCCTGTTCGCGGCCTGTATTCTCGCGAGCCTGCCGCTGCTGTTCAGTCTTGCGCAGCAGGAACTCGCGCCGGAGGAAGACACCGGCGGCGTTTTCGTCACCGGCACGGCACCGCGCCATGCGAATCTCGAGTACACGAATTATTTTCTCGCAGAGGTAGTCAAAATCTGGAAGCGCATCCCGGAGTTCAGCCACTCCTGGCAGGTAATCTACCCCTTCCAGAACTTTGGCGGCATCACGCTGCACCCCTGGTGGGAGCGCGAGCGCACGCAGCAGGAAGTACAGGCTCAATTCCAGCAGGAACTGTCCGGTGTCGCGGGCATGGAGATGTTTGCCTTCAGTACGCCCCCGTTGCCGGGATCAGATGCGGGTTTGCCGGTGAGCTTTGTGGTCGCCTCCACCGCGGATTACAGCGAGGTCATGCGCGTGGGCGAAGCGGTGGTCGCCGCCGCGCGGGAATCCGGGCTGTTTATCTTTGTCAACCAGACTCTGGATTTCAATCGTCCGGAAATCAATGTGAACGTCAATCGTGAACTCGCCTCGCGCCTCGGTATTTCCATGCGCGACATCGGCCAGACACTGTCGATAATGCTGGGCGAGGCGGAAATCAATCGATTCAACCTGGAGGGTCGCTCCTACAAGGTGGTGCCGCAGGCCACCCGGGGATTCCGGCTCAACAAGGAAGAGATGGAGAAATATTATTTGCGCACGGCGAGCGACGAACTGGTACCGCTGTCGGCAGTCATCTCGCTCAGTTCCCGCATCGAACCGAATGAACTGACCCAGTACCAGCAGCTCAACAGCACGCTCATCCAGGGCATTATGATGCCGCCAAACAGCCTGGGCACGGGGCTCGGGTTCCTGCGCGCCACTTTGAATGAGGTAGCACCGCCCGGCTTCCGCGATGGCTATACCGGCGCATCCCAGCGTTTTATGCAGGAAACCGCCTCGTTCCCCGTGCTGTTCACGCTGTCGATACTGCTGATTTTCCTCGTGCTGGCCGCGCAGTTCGACAGTTTCCGCGATCCGTTCGTGGTACTGCTCAGCGTGCCGCTGTCTATTTTCGGCGCCGTGGTGCCGATGGCGCTGGGCTTCGTCACCCTGAATATCTACACGCAGATAGGACTGCTGACGCTGATCGGCCTGATCAGCAAGCACGGCATCCTTATTGTGGAATTCGCCAACAAACTGGCGCTGCTGGGCCTGGACCGGCACGACGCCGTGGTGCAGGCCGCTGCGCTTCGCCTGCGACCAATCCTCATGACCACTTTCGCGACGGTACTGGGCGTATGGCCGCTACTGATTGCCAGCGGCCCTGGCGCGAACAGCCGCTTCAGCATCGGCCTGATGATTACCGCCGGCATGCTGGTAGGTACGCTGTTTACGCTGTTTGTGATTCCCGCGTTTTATTTACTGCTGCGCCGCGAGCCAGCCAGTACGGCAGAGCCGCATGACGCTACGCCCGCGCGCCCGGAAGAAGTTCCCGCTGGCGGATGATGCACAGCACGTGGGGCGTTTCCCGCCCGGCCTGCATCACCCGGGCTTGATCGAATCGTCGCTGCGGGTGGCGCCCCGATACTCGTCAACAAGCCGCCGCTTGTACAGCTTGCCGTTATCCATGCGCGGCAGTTTCTCGTGGAAATCCAGTGTTTTCGGCATCTTCAGGTGCGAGATGCGCTCGCGCAGCCATTCGAGAATTTCGATGGCGGTTTCATCGGTCGCGTCTGCCCAGTTCATCGGTTGCACCACCGCCTTCACCTCTTCCCCGAACTCCTCGTGCGGTATGCCAAAAACCGCGACATCGGCGATCTTGTCGTGCGTCACCAGCACGTTTTCCACTTCCTGCGGGTAGATGTTCACACCGCCGCTGATGATGGTGAAATTCTTGCGATCCGTGAGGTACAGGTAACCCTCCTCATCGACATAGCCGACATCCCCGCAGGTGGCCCAGCCCCGGTCGTTGTAGGCCTCGGCGGTTTTTTCCGGCTCCTCGTAGTACTCGAAATTCGTCTGCGCGCCACCAAAATACACGCAACCGATTTCGCCCGCCGGGAGTTCGTTGCCGTCGTCGTCGAGTATATGTACCTCGCCGATCAGCGCCTTGCCCACGGAGCCCTTGTGCCTGAGCCAGTCGGCGGCATCGATCATGGTGAAGCCGATGCCCTCGCTGGCCGCGTAGTACTCGACGATCACCTCGCCCCACCAGTCGATCATCCGCTCTTTCACTTCCACCGGGCACGGGGCTGCCGCATGAATCGCGTACTGCATTGAACTCACATCGTAGGCCTCGCGCACCTCCGGCGGCAGCTTGAGCATGCGCACGAACATGATCGGCACCCACTGGCTGTGGGTGATGCGGTGCTCTTCGATCAGCCTGAGCGCCTGCTCGGCTTCGAATTTTTCCATCACTACAATGGTTCCGCCGTTGTAGGTGGTGCCCATGCAGTAATGCAGCGGCGCGGCGTGATAGAGCGGCGCGGGCGACAGATAGACGGTTTCCTCGCCAAAGCCGAACAGCGGGCCGATCAGCACGGCCACCATCGGGGGCGTGTTGACATCGTGTTCTGGCGGCGCCACATACACGCCTTTCGGCTGCCCGGTAGTGCCCGAGGAGTAGAGCATCGGCACGCCGTTGTCCTCGTCTTCAATGCGCGTGTCGGGCTGGGCGTCGATCGCCTCCTCCCAGGATTCGAAACCGGGGATGATGCCGCCGACCATATAGAAATGCTGCACTGCCGGCAGCTCGTCGCGCAGTTCGCCGGCAACTCCCGCCAGCGCATGTGAGCCGATAAACAGCTTGGCACGGCAGTTCTGCATGATATAGGCGGTTTCATTGTGGGTGAGATGGGTACTCACCGGCGTGAAGATCAGCCCGGCCCGTTGCGCGGCCCAGACGATCTCGAGAAAATGCCGGTTGTTCTCCAGCATCATGCCGATATGGTCGCCCGCTTTCAGGCCGAGAGCGCGGAATAACTGCGCGCCCTGATTGGAACGTTCATCCAGCTCCCGGTAGGTCACCATCTCTCCCGAGTTGCCCATGATGATGGCGGGCTTGTGTGGATAGGTTTCGGCGGTAATGCTGGGATGTGGCATGGCGGAGCGTCCTCTCGGGATTAACTGCATTCACTATAGTGACAACCGGCGGAAGTTTACAGCGGTCAGCGGAATCGCATCACACCCTGCTGCATGGTAGTGGCCACCAGGCGCCCTTCGCGGGTATAGAAACTGCCCCGGGCGAGACCGCGACCGCCGCTGATGCGCTCCGCTTCCACAATATGCAGCAACCACTCGTCTGCCCGGAACGGTTCGTGGAACCACAGCGCATGGTCGAGGCTCGCCACCTGAAAGTCCGCGCCGTCGAAGTGGCGCCCGTGCACCACCAGGCACACGTCTATCAGAAAGGCATCGGAGAGATAGGCCAGTACCGACTGGTGCAGGCCCGCCCGATCCGGCAGCGGCCCGGTGGTTTTCATCCATGCCTGCAGGATCGGCTCGCGTGGCGAGGGACTCTCCCAGTTCACCGGATCGACCACGCGGATATCCAGATCCTCGCCCGTGGTGATCATGAAGCTCTCATCGAGATTGCCGGCCTCCAGGCTCAGTTCACGCTCGCTGGCAAGGGACTCTGGCGGCGGCACATCCGGCATCACCGGTTGATAATCGTCGCCGCGCGAGGGCACCTGGAAGGACATCGAACTGACCAGGATCGGCTTGCCACCCTGCAGCGCCACCACCCGCCGCGAACTGAAGCTGTAGCCGTCCCGCGCGCGCTCAACTTCGAGCTGGATCGGCTCCGCGGGTTTCCCCGGGCGCAGGAAATAGGCGTGCTGCGAGTGAATCTCGCGGCCCTCAGGCACAGTGGCCACAGCGGCGCTCACGCATTGCGCGAGTACCTGTCCGCCATACACGCGAAACGCAGCCGGGTGCATATTGCGGCCGGTGAAGCGATCGTCCCCGGTGCTGTCGGGGGTCAGTACATCGAGCAGTTGATTCAGCATGGCCTGGGTATCGTTGTCCTGGGAGGGCGCCATTATCCAGATTTGCAGCGCGCTGCCAACGCATCGCGAACACAAGTGTGTGTGCCGTAGCAGGGTGATCTTTGCTATCCTGCGGCCACACCCTCAGGGATTCGACTATGAACAGCGCACCCGGGCCAGCGGCATTGCGCCGGCTTATCCGCGAGGGCGGGCACCGTGGCAATACCTCGGGGCTGGCGCCCGGTTTCGTGCAATGCAACCTGGTGATCCTGCCCGAGGACCACGCGCCCGACTTCCTGCGCTTCTGCCAGCGCAACCCGCGGCCCTGCCCGCTGCTGGCTGTGGGCGAACCCGGCGAATACTCCCTGGCGGAGCTCGGCGAGATAGACCTGCGCACCGACGTGCCCCGCTACTGCGTGTTTCACCACGGCGAGCTGGTGGACGAGCCATACAGCATCGAAGCGCTGTGGCGCGACGATCTCGTGTGCTTCGCGCTCGGTTGTTCGTTCTCTTTCGAGGAGGCTCTGCTGCAGGACGGGCTCGAAGTACGCAATATCAGTGAAGGGGTGAACGTGCCGATGTATCGCACCAATATTGATTGCGCGCCCGCCGGACCATTCGCCAGCAAGCTGGTGGTGAGCATGCGGCCTTTCCGTGCGGCACAGGCCATACGCGCCATCCAGATCTGTTCGCGTTTTCCCGCCGTGCACGGAGCGCCCGTTCACCTCGGCGACCCGGCGCTGATTGGCATCGCCGACATCCAGCGTCCCGACTACGGTGACCGGGTGTCGATCAATAGCGGCGAGTTGCCGCTGTTCTGGGCCTGCGGCGTCACCCCGCAACTGGCACTGGCGGCGGCCAGGCCACCGCTGGCCATCACCCACAGTCCGGGGTGTATGCTGGTCACCGATTTGCGCAACACGCAACTGGCAACGCTTTAGGATCGTATCCGTATGCTGCTCAACTGTGATCTCGGAGAGAGTTACGGCGCGCGACGTGTCGGCCAGGATGCCGCGATCATGCCGCACATTCATCAGGCCAATATCGCCTGCGGCTTTCACGGCGGTGACCCGCTGACCATCGCACAGACCCTGGAGCTCGCGCGCGAGCACGGTGTCAGCGTGGGCGCGCACCCCGCCTACCCCGATCTCGAGGGTTTCGGGCGGCGTTCCATGGCCCTTCCCGAGCCCGAACTGATCGCCGCCATGCATTACCAGATCGCGGCGCTGGAGGGCATGGCGCTGAGCTGCGGCCTGACGCTTGTGCATGTCAAAGCCCACGGTGCGCTGTACAACGACATGCTGGCCAAACCGGCGGTGCGCGCCAGCGTGCTGCGCGCTGTGGCGTGCTATCACCGGCCACTCACGCTGGTGCTGCAGGCTACCGGCAACGCCGCTGAGCACAGGGAAGAGGCGCGCGCCGCCGGTGTGAAGGTGCAGATGGAAGCATTTGCCGATCGGCGATATCGGGCCGACGGCTCGCTGCAACCCCGCGACCAGCCGGGTGCAGTGCTGGATGCCGCCGAGATGCAGGTACAGGCCTCACGGTTGTGCAGCGAAGGCCAGGTGCTCACCGTGGAGGGCAGCCTGTTGCAACTGGACGCCGAAACGCTGTGCGTGCACGGCGACAATCCGGCCAGTGTGTCTGCTGTGCGGGCGCTGCGCGCGCTCATTGATGCGGGTTGATCGCGGGTGAAACTGCAGGTGGTGGGAACCGACGCCCTGATGCTGTACCTCGGCGACAGCGCTAATTTGCACACACTGTCGCAGATCGGCGCCGCCTGCGCCGCCATCGAAGCCGCGCTGGGTGACGATCTGCTGGACATGGTGCCCTCCTACGCCTCGGTGCTGATTATTTTCGATGCGTTGCACCACTCCCACCAGGCCATCGCATTACGCGTGCGCGCGGCGCTTGCACAGCTCGACGAGCTGAGCGCCACGCAAGGTCGCCTGGTCACGCTGCCGGTGTACTATGCGCCGGAAGCGGGCGAAGACCTCGAAGCGCTCGCGCAGGCCGCGAAACTCAGCGTAGAAGCCGTCATCGAACTGCACACGGGCGTGGAGTACCGGGTGTATGCGATCGGCTTTGCGCCCGGCTTCGCCTATCTGGGCGAGGTGGATGCGCGCATTGCACAGCCGCGCAGGGCCACGCCGCGGCCGCGGGTACCGCGCGGCGCCGTGGCCATTGCAGACCGGCAGACCGCGGTGTACCCGGACGTTTCCCCCGGCGGCTGGAACCTCATTGGTCGCTGTCCGGTGCGCCTGTTCGACCCGCACGCGCAGCCCTGCATGCCACTGGCGGTTGGCGACAGGGTGCGCTTCGAGGCCGTTGCGCGGGAGCGTTTCCTGGCCCTTGGCGGCGAGCTCACGTGAGCCTGCGAGTGCTCGCAGGCGGCGCTCTGAGCCTGTTGCAGGACAGCGGTCGTCGCGGCTCGCACCACCTGGGAATGACGCTGGGCGGCGCTCTCGACGGCGAGGCCTACCACTACTGCAACCGCCTGCTGCAGAATCCGCCCGACAGTAGCGTGATTGAAATCAGCCTCGGCGGCCTGCAGCTACAGGCTGAAGTCGACACCTGGTTCTGCGTCACCGGGGCCAGTATGCCGCTGACCATCGACGGCACAGAGCATGCGCTCTGGCGTGTGCATCAACTGAAGGCCGGGCAGAGCGTCGCGCTCGGCTATGCGCAGGACGGCAGCCGGAGCTACCTGGGCGTGGCGGAGGGCTTCGACATACCACACTATTTCGGTAGCGCGTCCACGGTCATTCGCGAGGGCACGGGCGGCCTGAACGGCAAGCCGCTGGCCAAAGGCGACAGCCTGCCCTGCCCGGAGGTTGCGCAGCGCAGGCGGCTGTCGCTGCCGCGGCAGTACAGGCCACGCTATCAGCGCCAGGCCACGCTGCGCGTGATACCGGGCTACCAGCAACACCTGTTCAGCCGCGAGCAGCAACGGCAGTTTTTCGCCTTCCCCTACCGCGTGTCCGAACGCAGCGACCGCATGGGCTACCGCCTGGAGGGCAACCCGGTACACTGTGATGTCGACGGTGTGCTGTCCGAGGGAATTTGCCTGGGCGCCATTCAGGTACCGCCGGATGGACAGCCGATCGTGCTGCTGAACGACCACCAGACCATCGGCGGTTACCCCAAAATCGGCTCGGCGCTGATCACCGACGCATGGCGCCTGGCGCAACTGAACGCCGGACACAGCGTGCACTTTGCGCCCATTACACCCGCGGGAGCGCGCCGCGCGCTGCGCAATACACACCGTTTTGCCCTCAATCATCCCTTGCAAGAGTTGACCACGTGACCGAGCAGGAACTGAGTGAAGCCATTGAAGCACTGCTGGTGGAACGCAATCCCCGGCGCATGCGCGAAGCGCGTGCGGCACTCGAGCCGGGCTACTTCCTGCGCGCTGCGCGGCATCTGCGGGACATTCGCGGCACGGTGTTCATCGCTACCGGCTTTCCGGTGACCGGCACCTTCGAGACAGACGGCCCGGTGGGCGCCATTTTTCTCTACCGCACCCTCGAACTGTTCGGCGCCACCCCCATGCTCGCCTGCGGTCCGCCGCTGTCGACCCGGCTGATGGATGATTTCCGGGTGCTCGAACTGGGAGCACGCGACCTGCCAAGCGCGCAACGCGAGGCGCAGCGGCAACTCGCCGCGCTCGCTCCCAGTGCCATCATCTCCATCGAACGGCCCGGGCTCGCGGCGGACGGCCACTACTACAACATGCGCGGCGTGGACATCACCGAACGCTGCTATTACTTCGATCCCTATCTCACCGCGGCCACCTGCCCCACCATTGCCATCGGCGACGGCGGCAACGAGATCGGCATGGGCAAGATCACACAGGCGCTCAGCGATCTGGATATTCCCCTGTCGGTCACACCCTGCGATGAGCTACTCGTGGCCGACGTGTCCAACTGGGGCGCCTACGGCCTGATGGCGCTGCTCGGCCACTGGGCGGGGCGCGACCTGCTCGCGGACATCTCCCCCATGGAAGTGATCAACTATCTCTCCCTGCGCGGCAGCGTGGACGGCGTGACCGGTGAAAACACCCTGACCGAGGACGGCATGGAAGCGCGCGTCGGCCTGGATGTTATTCGCCGCCTGCGTGAGCTGGTGCACGCGGCGTCCGACTGACGCTGCCGGGCTATCTGTGTAACACCGGGGTATCTGTGTAACACCGGGGTATCTGTGTAACAATGGCGGCGTGATATGAGCATCGTATACCTAAACGGCAACTTTCTGCCGATGCAGGAAGCACACATCTCACCGATGGATCGCGGCTTCCTGTTCGGCGACGGCATCTATGAGGTCATTCCGGCCTACGCCGGGCGCATGGTGGGCTTCGCGCCGCACCTCGCGCGCATGCGCAGCGGCCTGCAGGCGCTGGAAATCAACTGTCCGCTGAACGAGACCGACTGGCGCGCGATCTGTGAGCAGTTGATCGAGCGCAATGGCGGTGGCGATCTCGCCCTCTACCTGCACGTGAGTCGCGGTGCCGACACCCGTCGCAATCACGCCTACCCCACCAACATCTCACCGACCCTTTACGCCTTCGCGTACGAGATACCGCCAGACTTGCCGGCGGAGAAAGCCACGGCAACCGCATACGCCGTATCCACCGCCGAGGACCTGCGCTGGCGCCGCTGCAATATCAAATCCACCGCGCTGCTGGGCAATGTCATGCACCTGCAACAGGGCCACGCCGCGGGTCACGCAGAAACGATCCTCTACAATTCCCAGGGCGAGCTGACAGAAGCGGCTGCGTGCAACGTGTATGTGGTGAAAAACGGCGTGGTCGCCACGCCGCCGCTGGATCACCAGCTACTGCCCGGTATCACCCGTTACATACTGCTGGACGTACTGCGCAAGGATGGCAGCATTGCGGTGGAAGAACGCAATGTGAGTCTGGCGGAACTGCGCGCCGCCGACGAAGTCTGGCTGTCGAGCTCCAGCAAGGGCATCGCACCGGTGGTGCAGGTGGATGGCGAGCCGGTGGGCAACGGCGAGGTGGGCGATGTCTGGCTCGCCGCACAAACGCTGTACGCCCGGCACAAGTTCGACTACTGAACGCGCATGGCCAGACCCTCCCAGGCACGGCTCGACCTCGCTGCGTTGCGGCACAACGCGGCGCATGCGCGGCGCCTGGCGCCCGGCGCAAAACTCATGGCCGTTATCAAGGCCAACGCCTACGGCCACGGCAGCCTGACCATCGCTCGTGCACTGGCGGCAGATGCGGACGCGTTTGCGGTGGCTTCTCTCGAAGAAGCTGTGCTGCTGCGCGACGCCGGCATCGAACACCCGATACTGCTGCTGGAGGGCGTGTTTGAGCCCCGCGAGCTCGACACGGCAGCGGCACTCAATCTCTGGCTCACTGTGGCCGGCGAGGAGCAGCTCGCCTGGCTGGAGGAGGCGCGCCTGCCGCACCCCTTGCAGTGCTGGCTCAAGGTCGACACCGGCATGCATCGCCTCGGCGTGGACGTACAGGCGGCCGAAACCCTCTACCGGCGCCTGGGGGCATGCCGCAACAGCCGCGACACGCCGATGCTGTACACGCATCTGGCCTGCGCCGACTATAGGACAGACAACGCCACCCAACGCCAGCTCGCGCTGTTCGACACACTCTGCCCGGGTGCGCCGCGCAGCGCCGCCAACTCGGCGGGCCTGATCGCCTGGCCCGCCGCGCACTACGACTGGGTAAGGCCGGGCTACATGCTCTACGGCAACTCGCCCATGCTGGAAGAGCATGCCAATGCGGCGGCACTCAAACCGGTAATGACACTCGCCTCCGCCGTCATCGCGCTGCGCGATGTCGCCGCCGGCGAGGCGGTGGGTTACGGCGGCACCTGGGTCGCCTCGCGACCCTCCCGGATTGCCACCGTGGCCATCGGCTACGGCGATGGCTACCCGCGCCAGGCTGCCAACGGCACCCCGGTGCTGGTGGGCGGACAGGCGGCCAGCCTCGCCGGGCGGGTCTCCATGGATATGCTTACGGTGGACGTTACCGGCCTCAACGGTATCCGCCACGGCAGCGAGGCTATTCTCTGGGGCGAAGGCCTGCCCCTGAATACCGTCGCCCGGCACGCCGGCGGCAGCGGCTATGAATTGATCACGCGCATGCCCTCGCGCACGCCCCGCATTGTGCTGGCAGACACCGAGGCCCCGCCGGCTTCCCGATGAGCGCTGAGCAACCCGCCGCCGCGCGACTGCGCACTCCCGGGCATCCCGCCTGAGCTATGCAGCCAGCCGCTCACAGCATAGCGCTGCTGCCGGACATTCTGGCGCACCAGGCACAGTTACGCCCCGATGCACCCGCTCTCTGGTGGCAGGGGAAGGCTGTCAGCTACCGCGAACTGCAGCGCCGCGTGCGGCGTCTGGCGGAGCGTCTCGCGGCCACCGGCAGCGCCGGCGACCGCATTGCGGTACTGGCCTGGAACTGCCCCGAGTTCATCGAGCTGATCTACGCGGTTCCCGCCGCGGGCAGAATTCTGGTGCCGCTGAACGCGCGGCTGGCGCCGGCGGAGATCGACTGGCAGTTACGGCATGCAGGCGCGCATACCCTGTTTGCCGATGCAGCCTTGCTGGCTGCCCTGAAAAACTGCGATAGCCCCGACGAAACGGTCGCGACCATCGAGCTGGGCGACCCTTGCCGGGAATGGCTCGCGGCGGGGCCCTGCGCACAGCCGCCGACAGTGCAAGCGCAAGACCCCGCCTGGATTCTCTACACCTCCGGCTCCACCGGGCGGCCCAAAGGCGCGGTACTCACGCATCGCTCCTTCATGGCGGGCCTGGCCTCAGCGGCGCTGGCGCGCCCTGTGCAGCCGGAGGACCGCTACTTCTACCCGTTCCCGTTGTTTCATGTGGCGGCTCACAATGTGTTGTTGCAGCACCTGTACGGCGCGGCGGTGGTGCTTGCCCCGGCTTTCGATGCCGGCGAGACACTCGCCGCCTGTCGCGACCTGGGTGTGACCAGCATGTCGCTGGCGCCCACCATGCTCGGCATGCTGCTGGATCACCCGGCGTTTCAGGCCAGCGACCTGGCGAACGTGCGCAGCATTGGCTACGGCGCCTCGGCGATGCCCGCGACGCTGTTACAGCGGCTGCTACAGGAGGCCGACGTGGGCCTGTGCCAGAGCTACGGCATGACAGAGCTCTCGGGCAGCGTGGCCTTTCTCACCGCGGAGGATCATCGCGCCGCGGCGACCGATCGGCCCGCGCTGCTCGGCTCCGTGGGACGGGTGCTGCCTACCGCCGAAATTCGTATCGCCGGTGACGATGATGAGCCCCTGCCCTGCGGCGCCGAAGGAGAGATTCTGGTGCGCGCCGAACAGTGCATGGCCGGCTACTGGCGGGATGCAGCAGCGACTGACAAGGCACTCAGCAATGGCTGGCTGCACACCGGCGACATCGGCCGCTTCGATGCCGACGGCTACCTCTATATCGTCGATCGCAAGAAGGACATGATCATCAGCGGGGGCGAAAACATCGCCTCGCGGGAAGTGGAAGAGGTGCTGCGCAAACACCCGGCGATAAAGGATTGCGCTGTGATCGGCCTTGCCGATGCGCACTGGGGTGAGCGTGTGTGCGCGGTGCTGGTATTGAAGCAGGAGGTGACAGACGAGGCCTTGACGGCCCATTGTCGCGCCGCCCTCGCCGGCTACAAGACGCCGCGCCGCTGGTTCCGCTGCGATGCCCTGCCCCTGAACGCAGCGGGCAAGGTGGACAAGCCAGCGCTGCGTGAACGCTACAGCCAGTCAGCTCCGCCTGCTACGGCCTAGCCGCCGACCGAAACCCGAGAGAACTTCGCATAGTATTTTTTGACTCGCTCGTAGTAGTAATCTTTGACGTTGGTATCCCGCCACCGCTTCATATCAAACTCGTTTTCCAGAAAGTCCGTAAACGCTTCAAGGAACAGATCTATGAGTTGCCGGCCGCCAATTTCGATATCGACATACGTTTGTGGATAACCTGGCTCATCGTCACAAGTGTCGGCACCGCCCTCCCCATAATCGTAGTCTTTGATGATCAGTCGTACATTGTTGCCACTGGCGTTCAGGATATCGATGTCCTTCAGGTTTCCCTCTTCGTCGATCGTGATTCCCTGAGGAGCATGCGCAAACATCAGGCCTAGAAAAATATCCGGCAAATCAAAATGTGGATTAAAAACATAGGAGACTTTCACGGTATGACAGATACCACCGACGCTAAAATCAACATAAATCCAGCCCACAGAATAGGAGAAGTCTCCGCGAGGAAAGTGGATATCTATCGAAAGGTCGCTCGAGGCACTACCAGGTGATTGCACAAGCGGATGTATCGGCGGAAGGAGCCTATCCGCCGCTTCCCTGTTTTCCCTATCGATTCTGTCCTTTTCGGGGCCGGGCTTGCGTCTGATAATTATCAGGGGGTTGTCATCGACATTGGCATCATCCTGCGGTGGATATTTTTCCAAATCCCAGCCGTTTCTCTCCAGGCAGGATCGGAATTTCTCCTCATTGATAGCTGAGTTACCTGGATGGCTCTCCTGCTTCTGGCCTTCTGCAGGAAAGACAAAGGCCACATCAAGAAAGCGCATTACCTTGACGTGTCTGGACAATGAGCCCAGCAGTGCTTCGAAGGCTTCCACGGGTTCATATTCTTTAATCATATCCGTACATGCACTCTTTCAGGGCCATGGCTTCTCAACGCGTTGTGGTACGCAGCTCTGGTGAAGTTGCTGTGAAGCGCTCAATAATCTGAATCTCACTGGGAGGCTCAAGCACCAGATACAACATTTCGCACTAATGCAAACGCCCTCATACGTGTGCATGCCCGGGCTGCCAGGCCGCAGAGAGCAGCTCCGCCTGCTGCAGCACCGTCTGCACCGCCGCATCCTGCAGGTCGGGCGGGTAGCCGTACTTGCGCAGGATGCGCTTGACCAGCACGCGCAGCCGTGCGCGGGCCGATGCGCGGTGGGCCCAATCGACGGATACATTATCTCGCAGGCTGTTCAGGAGTTCGTGGGCAATCACACGCAGCTTGTCGTCACCCATCACCTGCAAGGCAGATTCGTTTTCTGCCAGCGCGTCGTAGAACGCAATTTCTTCCTCGGTCAAACCCTGCTCTTCACCCCGGCTACGGGCAGCGCGGATATCCTGGGCCAGCCTGATCAGCTCCTGTAGCACCTCCGCAGTCGTGATCGCATTGGCGTGGTAGCGTGCGACGGCGTCTTCCAGCCGCTCGGTGAAGGCGCGAGTTTCCACCACATTGGTGCGGGTGCGCGAGCGGATGCTGTCACCCAGTAGCTTGCGCAGGGCTTCCAGCCCCAGGTTTTTCTTCTCCATCTGTTGCACTTCGAGCAGAAACTCGTCGGAGAGGATGGAGATGTCCGGCGTCTGAATACCTGCCGCGGCCAGGATGTCGACGATCTCGGTGGAGACCACGGCGCGGCTCACGATCTGCTGGATGGCCAGTTCGCGATCCTGCCCGGTAGTGCCTGAACCACCTGCCGTCTTCACCAGCGCGGCCCGGATCGCCTGGAAAAATCCCACCTCCTCGCGAATGCCACGCGCCTCATCCGAGCTTGCAGCCAGCGCAAACGCCTTGGATAGCGCCAGAACACAGTCGGCAAAGCGGCGTTGCGCCTGCTTTTTGCCATCTGGCGCCTTCTCCGCCGCCGCCCATTGCTGCTGCTTCTCAAGAATCCATTCGATGGCGCCGGCCATCATGGCCAGCCGCTCGCCCGGCGTACCGCTTAAGGCCGTGCGGTAATCGAAGCCGTGGAACATGTCGCGCACGATCTCGTACTTCTCCAGCAAGACAGCCACTGCCTCAGCCTCATCGATGCCGGTTTTATCCTGATCCGGTTTGGAATATTGCGCCAGCGCGGATTTCAGGTTCTGCGCGATGCCGATGTAGTCCACGATCAGGCCGGCCGGTTTGTCGCGGAACACGCGGTTGACGCGGGCGATGGCCTGCATCAGGCCGTGGCCGCGCATGGGTTTGTCGATGTACATGGTGTGCATGCTGGGTGCGTCGAAGCCGGTCAGCCACATGTCGCGCACGATCACCAGCTGGAGAGGGTCCTGTGGATCACGGGCACGCTTGGCCAACAGGTCTCGGCGGCCCTTGTTACCGATGTGCTGCTGCCATGCCACCGGATCGCTGGCCGCGCCGGTCATCACGATCTTGATGCTGCCGGCGCTGTCGTCGTTGCTGTGCCAGTCGGGCCGCAGCATGGTGATTTCGTTGTAGAGCGCCACGCAGATGCGCCGGCTCATGCACACCATCATCGCCTTGCCATTGAGCGCTGCCACCCGGTCTTCGAAGTGCTGCACCAGGTCGGCCGCCACCAGCGCAAGACGCTTGTCGCTGCCGACCAGCGCTTCCACCGTGCTCCACTTCTGTTTGGTGCGTTCTGCGCTGGGTTCGTCCTCATCTTCCAGCAGTGCCTCGATCTCGGCGTCGATGCGGGGCTTCTCATCCTCATCCAGCTCGATGCGTGCCAGCCGCGATTCGTAGTAGATCGGTACTGTGGCGCCGTCTTCCACAGCGCGGCTGATGTCGTAGATGTCGATGTAATGGCCGAACACCGCCGGGGTATTCACGTCGGTGGCTTCAATGGGCGTGCCGGTAAAGCCAATAAAGGATGCATTGGGCAAAGCATCGCGCAGGTACTTGGCAAAGCCGTAGGCGATCTCGCCGGTCTTGCTTGCAACTTTCGCTTTGAAGCCGTACTGGCTGCGGTGAGCTTCGTCGGCAATCACCACGACGTTGGACCGATCCGTCAGCGCGGGAAAATCGGTCTCGTCCGTCGCTGGGGAAAACTTCTGCAAGGTGGTGAAGATCACGCCGCCGGAGGCGCGGTTGAGCAAGGTGCGCAGATGCTCCCGATCCTGCGCCTGCACCGGCGTCTGACGCAGCAGGTCTTTGCACATGGCGAAGGTTGCGAACAACTGGTCATCCAGATCGTTGCGGTCGGTGAGTACCACCAGCGTGGGGTTGGCCATGCGCGGGTCGAATACCAACAGGCCCGCATAAAAAGCCATCAGCAGACTCTTGCCGGATCCCTGGGTGTGCCAGATCACGCCGGCCTTGCGGTCGCCTTCAGATTGGCTGTCCACGCTGGGGCGGCCGTACTCCGCGGGGTCCTCCGCCTGTACATTTTCCATGCTGGCCCGCAATGTGGACGTGACGGCTTTTTTAACCGCATGGAACTGGTGGTAGCCGGCGATGATCTTGATCAGGCCGGAAGGGCCTTGGCCAAACACGGTGAAGTGGCGCAGCAGATCGAGGAAGCGCCCCTGCTCGAACACGCCCTCGATCAGCGTTGCCATCTCCGGCATGCCCTTGGGCTCGATCTTTGCGCCATCGGTGGTGCGCCAGGGCATGAAGCGCTCTCTGTCCGCCGACAGCGAGCCTACGCGGGCCATCAATCCGTCCGAGGTCACCAACAGGGCATTGCTTTGAAACAGCGCCGGAATCTGCTGCTTGTAAGTCTGTAACTGGTTGAAGGCGATGCTCAGTGTGGCACTTTCACCACCGGGCGCTTTCAGCTCGATTATCGCAAGCGGCAGGCCGTTCACAAACACCACTACGTCCGGACGGCGCTTGGCCTGGCCCGCCACCACCGTGAACTGCTGCACCGCCAGCCAGTCGTTGCTCGCAGGCTGCTCGAAGTCGATTAGCTGCACCTTGCCCGCTGTAAGCGTGCCGTCTTCGGTGTAAAACTCCACATCCGCGCCCTCGGTGAGCAGCCTGTGGATGCGGCGGTTTTCCTCCAGCAGGTTCGGCAACTCGGATTGCGTGAGGCGGCGCACGGCATCGGCTTGCGCCTCCGGCGGCAGCGCCGGATTCAAGCGCGCCACGGCGGCGGTGAGGCGTGCCGTGAGCACCACCTCGTCGTAAGCATCCCGCTCCGGTTGCCTACCGTCGGGGCCGATGAGCTCATCCGAAGCGCAGGTGTAGCCCAGGCCCGCAAGTTGTTCCAGCAGCGCGGTTTCCAGTTGGGCTTCCGAAAGAAAGGCCATCACTGTTCCCTTTATTATTTGTTGTTATCTTGCAACAGTACGAAATGCTCCACCAGTTTCACCATCAGCTCCTTCTGCTCGGGTTTACTCTCGGCCACCAGCAATGCCAGCGCAACGAGGGTGTTGTCGTTGACCAACCGTTCCACTGGCCGCGCCAACAGGTGCTGATTCAGGCGCAGGTACCACAGGAACAGGAAGGAACCGGTGCGCTTGTTGCCATCGGCCAGCGGATGGTTCTTGATCACCAGATACAGCAAATTGGCCGCCCGGCTGGCCACGTTGGGGTAGAACAACTCGTCGCCGAAGCCCTGCTCGATGGTGGCGATGCTGGAGGCCAGCCCATCGCCGCGCAACTGGCCGAACAGCTCAGTGGCCTCGCCCTTGGCGATCAGCTCCGCCTTGAGCTGCGCAATCGCCGAGAGTACGTCGTCCAGATGCAGTGAACGCATGCCGAACTGCGAGCCAGCCTGGCCGGGAAGATTCTGCTCGTCATAGCCCTGCAGCAGGCTCCAACTGCGGGCGTAGTCGGCGATTACGCCAAGCACCGCTTCGCCCTGGGCACTGACCAGTTGCTGATTTGCCAGAGTGCGGGATAGAAGGTCCAGCGCCTGCTCGAATTCGATGCCGCGTTCCTGAAGCCGCTGTTGGTTCAGGCTGTAGCCATCCACCAGATGCTGGCGCAATACGCCGGTGGCCCACTGGCGGAAGCGGGTGGCGCGGGTGGAGTTGACCCGGTAGCCCACCGAGATGATGGCGTCGAGGTTGAAATACTCAACCTGATAGGTTTTACCGTCGGCGGCAGTTGTTGCATTTTTTGCAACAACTGATTCCCGCTCCAACTCCTTGGTTTCAAAGATGTTTTTTAAGTGCCTTGAGATCGCCGACTTGTCGCGCTCGAACAGCTCGGCCAG
Source organism: uncultured Halieaceae bacterium (assembly GCA_963976655.1). GTDB lineage: Bacteria > Pseudomonadota > Gammaproteobacteria > Pseudomonadales > Halieaceae > Marimicrobium. The sequence goes on along the minus strand of CAXBLB010000025.1, from coordinate 2,524 downwards.
TTGCTGAAGGCTCAGCCAGACGCTTTCACCCTCCAGCCGCACTTGCACTGGTTGATTCTTGGCTTCAAAAATCACAATGTTGCTCATGGGTTCCCTCCTTGGAACGCGATTGCACTTGTTAAATCCAGGCCCGCCAGTGCGAGCTTATCCAGCCCGTCGCGCTCGCGCGCCCGGGTGAGAAGCTCGGGGTTGACGGGGGTGCGAGTCATTGGTCCTCCATCTGAGCTACGTCTTCTACACTATCTTTTGCTACGCTGGTGTAGTGAAAACTTGTGAGCTCTGAAGTCAAAAAATCATCCATCAGAAGCTTGATGAACAAATCCTTGGAAACTTTGGTATCTAACAGAACTCTGTCTTGTGCTTCATTGAATCTGATTTTCCCAGCAAGATTTGGAAATGTCTGGCAGAATCGAATAATGCTTTCACTGGAAACGCCCGCTTTAAGTACGGGAGACGATCTGGCGACTTTAGTTAGGCGTCTTGCATATTTGACATCGTCGATAAGCTCTCTTAGTACATCAATATTTGAAACCAGTTCCGCTGTTTCAATTGCAGCGATCCCTAAAGCCGCCTCTCGCTTTATTACTTCATGGAAGCCAAAGCTTCTTTCCAGTGCCCCAAGATCAATTACCATTAAAGTGCCATTGATTCTCAGCATCTGAAAGCCCGCACTGATGCGGAGAAACTCGTCATCGAGCTTTTCGAGACGGCTTGCTGACTTTTTGAGAAAAAAGCTCGCTCTTCCGAAAATATTGATTGGCGCCAAGATCTTGTAAAGTACGATCTGCCCGATATTGTTTCCAATCTCGATGAGCAATGCCTTTATAGACGAAAGGCTCTGATCGCTCAAATTCAGCAATGGCAATTCATCTTGCGTAATTACTGTCTCCAGCGAAGAAAGCTCCGCCGGTACTTCTAGGTCGTAAATATAGACAGCGTCGAGCCGCTCATCTGACGAAGACAGGTTGACTATGGTTAATTCATCGTTCTCAGAAATTTTCTCACGCAAGCTCTGCATGAATAATGCCTTGAGGCTCTCTAGTGCAACAGACTCGATATCCAGCTTGACCGGCTGTGGTCTCTCGGGGTCTTTCAGCAACGCATACACAGTTACGCCAATACTCGCGTACTCAGCATAGTATTCTTCCAGGGAGGCTTTGAGCTCTTCTGCGTTCATTCCTAGCCCCTTCGGACAAAGTAGATTCGGTCATCCAGCTTTATATAAGAGACCTTTTGTTTTTGGATTAATCGTCCGCGGCAAATAAGGACGATACCTTCGCGATCTCCATTCTTAAAAGAGCCATTGGCTCTGTAGATATGAAAGCCGAGAAGCGCGAGAGACGGATTTGCATAAAAAAGGTCAGTCTTGATGTAAATTATTCCCATAACAACCAGAAGCAACGCGAGCACAATCATTTGGCGGCTGCTGCCAAAATCAAAGCTGATCAACGGAACAACATAGGTTGCAAGGAAGGTTAGGTGTTCGTAGTTAATGTCTTCTATCTTGGTTATCTCGAACGGTATATCTGTCGCACCTTTGAGATCAAAATCAAAGCGCAGATACGCAAACAAGCAGTACATCAGCGCCAGAATTGATGCCATTGGCAAAGGATTGCTTGTCGCAAGCTGTTTCCACGAATCTGAATCTTTAGGCGTAAACGGTGCGCTTGGAAGCACTGTTGAGACAATCAAGAAAAATACGAATAATAATCCCAAAGAGAGGATATATAGGTCAATTTTCCGCCGAATGCTTTTCATTATTGGACGTGCTCCATGAGTTTCTCCGTATCCGCAATGCGCAGCTCGCCGGAGAGCAATTTGGGCAGTAGGGTGTCGCGGAGCTGGGCGAGAACCTGAGATTCGCTTTGATAGTCTGTGACAGCATTCAGAATTGGCGCGGCCTGGAGATTGAATGCCTCCAGGATGTCAGCAGGCGGCTCAAGAATATCGACTTTCGCAATCTGAGATGGCTGCGCGCGCTGGCGACTGCCAGTCGATCCAGTCACATGCTTAAGCACTTCTTCCCGCATTACCTGAGAGGACATGAGGCAATAGAGATAGGGTCTACTCTCCCGTTCATGCGGAACGAACTGCATGAATTCAGTTGAGCAAATGGCGTGCGCAGTCGCAACAGCAGGCAACCAAATGCGTGGAGTCTGTGGATTCAATTTAGATACCAGAACTGCGTTGGCATCGACGACGTATTTGTTGCTTTTGATCGATTCAGCTTGCTGCATCGCTGGCATGCGTCCCGCGTCAAATGCCGGAATGCTGTAGTGCTCGAAAATGGTCTCAGGTGACTTTCCTGGCGAAACACTGGTCGTCACGAGCGCTGCAAGAGCGTCGAGTGAAACCATCGCCCACCCCTCCGGCTTGCCCTCATCATCAAGTCGGTCGGGGAAGAGTTTCCAGAGGTCGTCGGGGAGGTAGGGTTCGCGGCCTTCCATCTTGGCGCGGACGGGGCCGAAGTCGACGAACCAGTCCTTGAACAGGGCGCGGGCCATGGCTTCCAGGGTCTGGTTGC
>CAXBLB010000024.1:0-47454 GCA_963976655.1 uncultured Halieaceae bacterium | reverse complement strand
CGACCAATTGGTTAAAAGCCAACTGCTCTACCAACTGAGCTAACGGCCCCGAAAGGAGCCGGCTATAGTACGGATTTGAAGGCAAAACTCAAGGGCCATATCCCGGTAAATCGGCGTGTCACGCGGGAGTACTGTACCGGGTCGGGTCTTTTACGCCCGCATCGAGAAAGCCCTGGCGACGCAGGCGGCAACTATCGCAACGGCCACAGGCGAGCCCGTCGCCGCTCGCCTGATAGCAGGATACGGTCAGGGAATAGTCCACGCCCAGCGCCAACCCGCCGCGGATGATCTCGGCTTTAGCCAGGCGCATCAGGGGTGTGTGAATTCTGGTGGCCAGCCCTTCAACGCCCTCGCGGGTGGCGAGGTTCGCCATGGCCTCAAACGCGGCTATATATTCGGGCCGGCAATCCGGGTAGCCCGAGTAATCCACCGCGTTCACACCAATGAAAATGTCGTGCGCGCCCAGCACTTCCGCCCAGCCGAGCGCGATAGCCAGGAAAACGGTATTGCGCGCGGGCACGTAAGTTACCGGAATGCCTGTGGTTTCTTCTTCGGGTACGGCAATGGCGGGGTCGGTGAGCGCCGAGCCACCAATGCTGTCGAGATTGAGGGTAACCACCTTGTGCTCCACACCGCCGTGGGCACGCGCTACGCGTTCGGCGGCGTACAGTTCCGCCCGGTGGCGCTGGCCGTAGTCGAAGCTCAACGTATAGCAGGCGTAGCCCTCCGCGCGCGCCATGGCCAGCACGGTGGCGGAATCGAGGCCGCCAGATACCAGCACCACGGCGCGCTGGCGGCCGTCTGCATCAGTGCCCGGGCGCATCGTTCCATAACAGTTTGTGCAACTGTAGCTGCATGCGCACCGGTAGCCGGTCGCTGAGAATCCATTCCGCCAGTTCGCGCCCTTCAAGCTGCGTGAAACTCGGGGAAAACAGCACATCGGCCACCCGCTCGGCCAACTGGTATTCATCCAGCTTGAAGCGCGCCCAGGCGTAGTCCGCCCTGTCGCAAATCACAAACTTCACCTGATCCTGCGGTTTCAGCCGGGCAATATTCGTGTAATCGTTGCGCGCCATCTCGCCGGAGGCCGGGGTTTTAATGTCCAGCACCGTCACCACCCGCTCATCCACGCCTTCAAGGCTCAGCGCACCGCTGGTTTCAAGGGAGACTTCATACCCCGCGTCGCACAGGGCAGACAGAAGAGGCAGGCAGTTCGGCTGCGCCAGCGGCTCGCCGCCGGTCACCGTCACATACTCCGGCTGAAAAGACGCTACCTCGGCGACAATGGCGTCAATGCTGTGCATCTCGCCGCCGCTGAACGCGTACGCCGTGTCGCAGTACACGCAGCGCAGCGGGCAGCCGGTAAGGCGCACGAACACGGTGGGACGGCCCACAGTGCGCGCTTCTCCCTGCAGGGAGTAGAAAATTTCGGTGATGCGTAGGGCCTGCGCCCCGGGTGCGGAGCCGGCATCACCCTGGTGAAGGGTCGCTGGCATCAAACGGGGCCGTTCAGTAATTCTCGCTGATGAAGTCCCGGGCGAGCTTTGCCACCGCGGGATGGGTGGCACCGTACTGGCTGATCACGAGATCCAGATACTCCCGCGCCTTCTCCCGGTTACCCTTCATGAACTGCACTTTGCCCAGCTTGTACAGGGCGTCCGGCGCCTTGGGGTTTTCGGGGTATTCACTGATCAACAGCGCAAAAGACTGGCGCGATGCTTCGAGATCCGGCGGATCAATCACCAGGTACAACTCACCGAGCCAATAGTGCGCGTTGGCCGAATAGCGGCTCCCCGGGTAGTCGCGCAGGAACTCCTGGAACGCCGGCACGGCACGATCAAACTGCCGGCCCGCCACCAGCGCGTAGGCGGCATCATAGGCCGCCTGCTCACCGGGCTGCGGCGCGGGCACATCGCGCGGGTCGCTGTCGTTGGGGCGCTCGGTTGGAGCGGCAACAGCCGGGGCTGGCGCATCGGCGTTTGCACCGGGAGCGGCGGTTGCGCCACTGGCAAGACGCTTATCCAGCTCCATGTAGCGCTGCAGGCTTTGCTCTTTCAACTGGCGCAACTCGTGGGCCTGCTCTTCAACCTGGCCGTTGAGCCGCATCACATCCTGCTGCAGTTGTTGAATCTGCAGGAAAAGGTTGCCGAGGTTACCGCCAGCCGGCTGTGACGAACCCGCGGCTTGCGGTGTGGTGACGGTGGGCGGAGCCGCGGGATTACTGTTCACGCCGAAGCTGGTCGCCGGCGGGTAGGCCTCTGTGGGGCGCACGCCATAAGGGTCTTCCGGTGCCGAAAGGCCGGCGGCTTCGCGCGCCGCGGCTTCCGCCTCAAGATCCACGTAGCCGCCCTGCGCAACGGCCGTAAACGAGAACGGGCCGGTTGTTAAGACCAGCCCGCCTGCGACAAGCAGTTTACTCAGAGAGTTCACAGCTTGGCCGCTACTTCAGTTCCACGCGGCGGTTCTGCGACCAGTTGGCCTCACCAGAACCATATGCCACGGGGCGCTCTTCGCCATAACTCACCGTTTCGATACGGAATGAGGCGATGCCGTTGGCGACCATGTAATCGCGCACGGAATTGGCGCGCCGCTCACCCAGCGCCAGGTTGTACTCGCGGGTGCCGCGCTCGTCGGTGTGCCCTTCGAGACGCACTGAGCGGTCTGTCTTCTGCAGCAGTGCGATATGGGCGTTCAACCTCTCGATCGCGTCCTGCGTCAGCGCGGAGCTGTCGAACTCAAAGTAAAACACGTTGCCAACGTCCGCCACAGCCTGCTCGAGGCGCTGCATTGCCGCGGCCTCTGCCTGCTGCGCCTGCTGTGCGGCCGCCGCAGCTTCCGCCGCCGCGCGCGCGGCTGCCTCATCGGCATCTTTGGTGTCAGAGCCTGCGCACGCTGTCAGGAACGCCGCAGCCAACAATACGCTGTACAGCCGGGCAACCATCGGTATCTGTTTCATAGTCCTTTCCTTTAAATAGCACTGAGAGACGGCATGCTCATCGAGCGGTTCAACGGGGGATATAGGGCGACCAGGCTGGTTCTCTCACATCTCCCTCGCGCGCCGGCAGCCGGAATTTAACGCCACCGTCAACGGAAACCGCAGCCAGAATGCCGCGTTCCGCGTACTTGGTTGCGTACAATACCATAGAGCCATTTGGCGCGATACTGGGACTTTCATCCAGCTCCGTCGAAGTAAGCACATGCATACGGTTGGTTACCAGGTCCAGCAGGGCGATGTGGTACTGGCGATTCTGCTGGTGTACCAGCGCCACATTGCGCCCGTCCTGCGCCACGCGGGCCCGCGCGTTGTAGGTGCCCTCAAAAGTCAGGCGCGACACATCCCGCGAGCGCAAATCGTAGCGATAGATCTGCGGCTTGCCGCCCCTGTCGGAGGTGAACAGCAGCGAGCGGCCATCGGGCATCCAGGCGGGCTCGGTGTCGATTGCGTAGTGGTCCGTCACCCGGGTCAGGCGCTTGCTCGCCAGATCCATCAGGTAGATATCCGGGTTGCCATCCTTCGACAGCACCATGGCCATGGTATTGCCGTCTGGCGACCAGGAGGGCGAACTGTTGAGGCCCTTGAAGTTGGTGAGCTGCTCGCGTTCACCGGTGGCCAGCACCTGGCGGTAAATGGCGGGGCGATTGGTCTCAAACGAGACATAGGCAATCTGCTTGCCGTCGGGAGACCAGGTGGGCCCCAGCACAGGCTCGCGGGATTCCAGCAGCACAATCGGCCGCGCGCCGTCCGAATCTGACAGCGTCAGGCGGAAATAATCCTTGCCACCCGGTACCCGCTGCACCGAGATATACAGCAGGCGGGTGGCAAACGCGCCGGGAATGCCGGTGAGCTTTTCATACACCGCGTCGGCAACCCGGTGCGCCAGCATCCGCGCCTCACTGGCCGGACCCTCCTCGAAACCCGAGAAGACTTTGGTCTGGCGCAGCACGTCGAACAATTCGTACTCGATGCGCATGGCGCCCGCGCTGGAAACGCGGCCAATCAGCAGATAATCGGAATTGATCGCGCGCCAGTCGCGGTAGAACACTTCCGCCTCGGAGCTGGGCCGGCCCAGCATATCGGAGCGCGACACGGGGCTGAACTGGCCACTGCGCGCCAGGTCGCCGTCGATCACGGCCGCCACATCCTCCGGGGCGGTTCCGGCGCCCTGCCAGGCAAACGGCACCACGGCGATCGGCGTGGGATTATCCACACCCTGGGTGATCTCAATCGCAAGTTCCGCTCGCGCTCCCCACGCCAACAGCAACAGCAGCGCGCCGGCAAAAACTCGTATCGTGTGTTTCATCAGTAACGTAGATCCTCTGGTCTGAATATCAGGCGGAACCGCCTGAATTGGCGCTCAAACTCCGCATTCGGCAGTTTTTGCAGCTCGGGAAAGGCGCCCGCCTTCTGCACGGCGTTTACCGCCGAGCGATCGAAGGCCGCATTGCCGCTGCTTTTCACCACTTGCACGCTAACCACCTCGCCGGTGGGAATCAACTGTATTTGCAATTCCGCCTGCATGTCGTTGCGCGCACTCGGCGGCCGGCTCCAGTAGCCCACCACCGTCTGCTGGATCAGCGCCACAAAACTTGCCGCCATCTCATCCGCGGTCGCCGTGGCGCGCGCCGCCTCTTCGGCCAGCAACTGGTCGTTCAGCTCGGCCCGCGCCAGCGCCGCCAGCTCCTGCGGAGTCATGCGCGGCGTTGCCGGCTCGGGCTTGGGTTCAGGCTTTGGCTCGGGCTTCGGCGCCGGTTTCGGTGCCGGCTTGGGTGCGGGCTTCGGCGCCGGTTTGGGTTCGGGCGGCGCTTCCACCTTTGGCTTGGGCGCCGGTTTGGGCGCCGGCTTCGGTTGCGGTTTCGGCGCCGGTTTGGGTTTGGGCTGCAGCTCGCTCGCATCCACCAGGCGGGCGTTGATCACCACCGGTGCGGGCTTCATCTTTACCACCTCGCTCTGGCTGTCACTGAAGTTTACCGTCAACAACCAGAGCATAAGAGCGTGCAGAAACAGCGTTACCAGCAGCGGGCGCACCACAATGCGCGGCATGATCGGCTTGGCATAGATCGAGGTGTTCACTGGGGCTCTTCGGTCACCAGCCCCACACTCGGCGCGCCGGCTTCCTGCAGGGCCACCATCACCGCCACCACCTCGCCGTAGGGCACCGCGCGGTCACCCCATACCAGCACTGGTTTCTCGGGGCTGCGACGCATCACGGCCGCGACACGCTCCTGGATGGTGGGCAACGCCAGCACCTGTTTCTCCTGCCCGAGGTTGAGAAACAGCTGGCCCGAGGCATCCACGGAGATAATCACCGGCTCCGAATCCTGGTTCTCCACGGGATCGGCACTGGCCTCGGGAAGATCAACCTTGACGCCCTGCATCAGCATGGGCGCGGTCACCATGAAGATGATCAGCAGCACCAGCATCACGTCGATGTAGGGCACCACGTTGATGTCGGCCATGGGGCGGTGTTTGTTGCGCCTGGCGCCCACGGTATTTAACTCCCCGCCCCGTTGCGCGAGCGCAGGGTATAGGCCTGGCGATAGAGGATGCTGGAAAATTCATCCATGAAAGTATCGTAACGGCCGCTGAACACGTCCACGCGCGAGGCGAAGCGGTTGTAGGCCAGCACCGCCGGGATTGCCGCGAACAGGCCCATGGCGGTGGCGATCAGGGCCTCGGAAATACCGGGCGCCACCGTTGCCAGCGTGGCCTGCGTGGAGTTGGCGAGTCCGCGGAAGGAGTGCATGATGCCCCAGACCGTTCCAAACAGGCCGATGTACGGGCTGGTGGAACCCACCGATGCCAGAAACGAAAGGTGTCGCTCGAGCCGCTCCTCCTCGCGCATGGCCGCCACGCGCATGGCGCGCCGGGCACCTTCAATCACCCCGTCGGAATCCACTTCCTTCTGCTGGGCGAGCCGCGAGAACTCCTTGAATCCGGCGCGGAAAATGCTCTCCATGCCCAGAATCGCGTGCCCGTCGGAGGCTTTCTCGTTGCCTTCGCGGTAAAGTTGCGACAGGTCGATTCCAGACCAGAAGCGCTCTTCAAATATGTACATTTCATCCTGCGCATTGCGGAAGTAGATGAAGCGGTTAACGATCATGTACCAGGATACGATCGACGCCAGCAGCAACAGGAGCATCACCGCCTGCACGGTAAGGCTGGCGTTGATGATCAGATCGAGCAGGCTCAGTTGTTCTTCCAACGTTTTTCTCCAGATTTCAGTCTGATTGTTGCACCCAGGCCGCCAGGCGCTCACCCAGCTCAGGCGGAATGCGCTGCACTTGCATGCTGCTGCGGTTCACACAGGCAATTTTAATATCCGCTTGCGCCAGCGGCTCTTCGCCACGCAGCACCCGCTGGTGGAACTCGAGGCTGGCGCCGCGCAGGCGCGTTAAGCAGGCGGTGGCCCGAAGCTCATCGTCGAGCCGCGCCGGCGAGCGGTAGTGTATACGCGCATCGCTCACCACGAACATCAGCTCGTGAGTGAATATGTACTGTTTTCCGAAGCCGCGGGCACGCATGAACTCAGTGCGTGCGCGCTCCATGAATTTCAGGTAATTCACGTAATAGACGATGCCGCCGGCGTCCGTGTCTTCGATGTAGACCCGCAGCGGCACGGAAAATTCCGCGTCGGACATCAGTCATCCCCCAGGTCCAGCGGCAGGTTGTCACTCTGGCCCGGCTGCTGCCGGACGGGCGCCGGCAGGCCAAAATGCAGGTAGGCATTGCGCGTGACCATGCGTCCGCGCGGTGTGCGCAGCATGAAACCCTGCTGGATGAGATACGGCTCGAGCACATCCTCGATGGTGCCGCGCTCCTCGGAAATCGACGCGGCCAGGCTGTCCACCCCCACCGGCCCGCCATCGAACTTTTCGATCATCGCCAGCAACAGGCGGCGGTCGAGATGATCGAAACCGCGCTCGTCCACGCTCAGCATATCCAGCGCCCTGTCCGCGATATCCGCCGTGATCTGGCCATCGGCCTTCACCTGGGCGTAATCCCGCACCCGCCGCAGCAGCCGGTTGGCGATGCGCGGCGTGCCGCGGGAGCGACGCGCAATTTCCGCCGCGCCCGCGGCGTCAATCGCCATATCCAGGATGTGCGCGGAGCGGGTTACGATGTGCGCCAGGTCGGCCACCTCATAGAATTCCAGGCGCTGCACAATGCCGAACCGGTCGCGCAGCGGCGAGGTGAGCAACCCCGCGCGGGTGGTCGCGCCCACCAGCGTAAACGGCGGCAGGTCGAGCTTGATGGAGCGCGCCGCAGGGCCCTCGCCGATCATGATATCGAGCTGGTAATCCTCCATGGCGGGATACAGGATCTCCTCGACAAAGGGGCTCAGCCGGTGAATCTCGTCAATAAACAGCACATCGCCGGGCTCGAGGTTGGTCATCAGGGCCGCGATGTCGCCCGCCTTTTCCAGCACCGGGCCGGAAGTGGTTTTCAGGGATACGCCCATCTCGTGCGCGATGATGCTGGCGAGGGTTGTCTTGCCCAGGCCCGGCGGGCCGAAAATCAGCGTGTGGTCCAGCGGTTCACCGCGGCCCTTCGCCGCCGCGAGGAATATCTCCATCTGTTCGCGCACGGCCCGCTGGCCGACGTACTCCGCCAGGCTGCGTGGGCGAATGGCGCGATCCATCACCTCTTCAACGGCGCTGCCGCCCTCCGGGGCGATCAGACGGTCTGTTTCGATCATGCGCGGACCCTCATGTATTGATCACCGCTTTCAGCGCGCGTCTGATCAGTTCCTCGCTGTTGACAACGCTGTCGTCATTCACTGCGGCGACCATGCGGCTCGCCTCCTGTGGTTTGTAGCCCAGCGTGATCAGTGCCTCCTCCGCATCGGCTACCACCTCGCCGGCCCGCGAACGCGCCGGTATGGCGGCGCCGTCGCCGCCGCGCCCCGGGCGCGCCAGCCACTCCTCGAGCTTGTCGCGCATTTCAACCAGCAGGCGCTCCGCTGTTTTCTTGCCCACGCCGGGCAGGGCGACCAGTGAGGCCACATCGTCGGCATGCACGCAGCGCGCAAAACTCGCCGCATCCATGCCCGAGAGTATGGTCAGCGCCAGTTTCGGCCCGACGCCGCTCACCCGGATGAGCTGCCGGAACAGGCTGCGATCATCTTCATGAATGAAGCCATAAAGTAGCTGGGCATCTTCACGCACCACGAAATGGGTAACCAGAGAGACTTCGGCGCCGGTTTCCGGCAACTGGAACAGGGTGGTCATGGGCACCTGCAGCTCATAGCCTACGCCGCCCACCTCCACCAGGATATCGGGCGGACGCTTCGCCGCGAGAATGCCGCGAATGCTGCCGATCATCGCAGGCGCCGCCTGCGGGTTGCGGTGGCGCCGGCCATATTCACCAGGCTCTGCCGGGTATGTGCATGACACAGGGCTGCCGCCAGCGCGTCGGCCGCGTCTTCAGAGGGAGCCGCCGGCAAACCGAGCAACACCTTCACCATATGCTGCACCTGCTCCTTGTCTGCCGCGCCGGTACCCACCACCGACTGTTTGATCTGGCGCGCGCTGTACTCGGCCACGGGCATGTTCTGCGCCACGCAGGCGACAATCGCCGCGCCGCGCGCCTGCCCCAGCTTGAGTGCCGAGCCGGCGCTGCGCGCCATGAACACCTGCTCCACGGCCAGCTCCTCGGGACTGTGCTGTTCCAGCAATACGGTAACACTCTCAAAGATAATGCGCAGGCGCTCCGGCAGGGCGCCGTCTGGCAGGCGGATGACACCGCTGGTGACATACTCGTTGCGTCCGCAGACGTGATTGATGATACCGAAACCGGTTTTTCGAGAACCGGGATCAATACCGAGGATAAGCGACATGCCGTTTCCGCCCCGGTGGCCCCAGTGGCGTATTATGTACAAATTTACAGTGCCGGTCAGTAACTGCTTGTAGCGATCTGTCGGTGGGTGCTGTGTCCGGCCCGCCCGCGCAGGCGGCAAAAACGCAGGCGCTCAAATGCAGGGAGTCGCCCTCAGAGCGTTGCATACACCTCGTCGGGTATGTCCACATTGGTGTAGACGTTCTGCACATCGTCCAGGTCTTCCAGCGCGTCCACCAGCTCCATCAGGGTTTCCGCACCTTCGGCGTCCACCGGTACGCTGGTGGATGCAATCATGGTGACCTCACCGGTTTCACACTCGAAGCCAGCCGCCGCGAGGTTCTCTTTCACCGCGCCGAAGTCCTCCCAGGGCGTGGTTAGATCCACGGAGCCATCGTCGTGGACTTCGAGGTCCTCAACACCGGCCTCCAGCGCGGCCTCCATCAGGGCGTCTTCATCCACGCCGGGGGCGAAACTGAGCTGGCCCTTGCGACTGAACAGGTAGGCCACCGAGCCGTCTGTACCCAGATTCCCACCGCGCTTGCTGAAGGCGTGGCGCACTTCCGCCACGGTGCGGTTGCGGTTGTCTGTCATCACCTCCACCAGCACGGCGATACCGCCGGCGGCGTAGCCCTCGTAGGTGATCTCCTCCATGTTGTCGGCGTCATTGGTGCCCGCGCCGCGCGCAATTGCCCGGTCGATGGTATCGCGGGTCATATTGGCGCCCAGCGCCTTGTCGACCGCCGCCCGCAGGCGGGGGTTGTCCTCAACAGCGGGGCCACCCTGCTTGGCGGCAATCACGAGCTCGCGTATGAGCTTGGTAAACACCTTGCCCCGCTTGGCGTCCTGCGCGGCCTTGCGATGCTTGATATTGGCCCATTTACTGTGGCCGGCCATGGCGATCTTCCCCTCAGTTGGTGTCCGCTTTTGCCCCTTCGCCCGATTCAGGGGTCTGGCGCAGGCGCAGATTGAGCTCGCGGAGTTGTTGCGCCGGCACATCGCCCGGCGCGTTCGTCATCAGGCAGGCGGCGCTCTGGGTCTTGGGAAAGGCGATGACATCGCGGATGGAGCTTGCCCCGGTCATCAGCATAACCAGACGATCGAGGCCAAACGCCAGGCCGCCATGTGGCGGGGCGCCGTACTGCAGGGCGTCCAGCAGGAAGCCGAACTTCTCACGCGCCTCTGCCTCATCGATACCCAGCACCGAGAACACACTTTTCTGTACATCGGGCTGATGGATACGAATGCTGCCGCCACCCAACTCACAGCCGTTGAGCACCATATCGTAGGCGCGTGAGAGCGCCTCGCCCGGGTTCTCCGCCAGTTCCGCGGCGCTGCACGCCGGGGCGGTGAAGGGGTGGTGCAGGGGTGTCCAGTGGCCGCCGCTGTCCTTTTCGAACATCGGAAAATCCACTACCCAGAGAGGCGCCCAGCCCGGCGTAACCAGGCCCACGTCTGCCGCTACCCGCAGCCGCAGCGCGCCCATCGCCTCATTCACAACCCGGGTGGTATCGGCGCCAAAAAAGATGATATCGCCATTCGCCGCATCGAGACGCTGCATCATGCTGGCAACAATCTCCTCGGGCATGAATTTGAGGATCGGCGACTGCAAACCGGCAACGCCCGCTTCCAGCTCATTCACCTTGATCCAGGCCAGGCCGCGGGCGCCGAAGATGCTCACGTAATCCGTGTAGGCGTCGATCTCCTTGCGGCTCAATGTGGCGCCACCGGGCACCTTGAGCGCCGCCACGCGCCCTGCCGGATCTTGGGCGGGGCCGCGAAACACCTTGAACTCAACCTGTGACATCAGGTCATCGATGCTCACCAGTTCCATAGGCACACGCAGATCCGGTTTGTCCGAGCCGTAGCGATCCATCGCCTCGGCGTAAGACATGCGCGGAAACGCGGGCAGCTCAACCTCCAGCACCGCGCGAAACAGCTCCCGGATCATGCGCTCGCTGATCTCCATGATGTCTTCCTCGTCCAGGAAGGCGGTTTCTATGTCGATCTGGGTGAACTCCGGCTGCCGGTCTGCACGCAGATCCTCGTCGCGAAAGCATTTGGCAATCTGGTAGTAGCGGTCAAACCCGGACACCATCAACAGCTGCTTGAAGAGCTGCGGCGACTGCGGCAAGGCAAAGAACTGCCCGGGGTGAGTGCGGCTGGGCACCAGGTAATCCCGCGCACCCTCGGGTGTAGCGCGGGTCAGAATGGGCGTTTCGATATCGAGAAAGCCCTCTGAATCGAGAAAGCCGCGTACTCTGGAGGTAATCCTGGAGCGCAACATCAGGCGCTCCTGCATCTCATGCCGCCGGAGATCCATATAGCGGTACTGAAGACGCACGTCTTCGCCCACCTGCGTGAATTCATCCAGCTGGAACGGCGGCGTGGCGGAGCTGTTGAGGATCTCGAGTTGCTGGCCCAGCACCTCGATGTCGCCAGTCGCCATGGCGGGGTTTATGGTCTCGCTCGAGCGCGCACGTACCCGACCTGTAATCCTGAGCACATATTCGCCGCGCACCCGGTCCGCGCGTTCAAAATGCTCGCCGGTATCCGGATCAAACACGACCTGGACGATACCCTCGCGGTCTCTCAGGTCGAGAAAAATAACGCCGCCATGATCCCGGCGGCGGTCGACCCACCCGCAGAGAGTGACGGATTCATCGATATTGGCTGTGCCCAGGGCGCCGCAATAGTGACTGCGCATAAATCAGTTCCATCCGCTTTGGTTTGCCGCGCCCGGGGCGAACCCGGATCAGGCTGATTGCTTGGTATCGCCTTTGGTATCTTTCGGAGCCTTCGTGCTATCGCCCCCGCTGCCGGCGCCGGCCTTGTCGCCTCCAGCCTTGTCGCCGGAGTCTTTCTTCTCCGAGCCCGCCGCCAGGTTCTTTTTATTGCCCGTTTTGAAGTCCGTCTCGTACCAGCCACCGCCCTTCAGGCGAAAGGCCGCTGCGGACACTTTCTTGCGCAGTGATGGTTTGCCACAGGCGGGGCAATCCACCAGCGGGCCGTCGCTCAACTTCTGCAACACTTCAATTTGCTCACCACAGCTCTGGCACTGGTATTCATAAATCGGCATGGATCAACTCCACCAATGGTTACTGCGAAAATGCGAAATTTTGGAGGCGCGAATTCTAACGCAAGGCAGGCGCAGCGCCAAGCAAGAGAAAGGGAATTTCGAAGGGCAGAGTACCGTTGCGCCAGCCGCAGCGAGCACACGGTTCAGGGATGGTCTGCCCGCCCGGGGCGGGCAGACCCGCTCGCCGATCAGGACTCGGCGAATTCCTTCAGCTTCTTCAGGGGGCGAACCTTCACAGCAGTGCTCGCTGGCTTCGCCTTGAAGACGGTTTCCTCACCCGTGAAGGGGTTGATGCCTTTGCGCGCCTTGCGGGCAGGCTTCTTCACAGTGGTGATTTTCATAATGCCGGGAACGGTGAACTCGCCGACGGAACGCTTCTTGATGCTGCGCTCGATCAGTGAGTGGAACTCATCCATCACGGCATTAACGTCTTTTTTACTGAGGCCGGTACTGTCTGCAATGTTGGAGATGATCTGGCTCTTGGTCATCTTGTCCTTGATAGCTGGAGCCGCCTTTTTAGCGGGGGCTGCCTTCTTGGCGGCTTTCTTGCGAGCCGGCGCCTTACTGGCCGATTTTTTGGCCGCTGCTTTCTTCTTGGGTGCTGCTTTTCTGGTTGCCATCAGATTATGAACCTTCCCTAATAGTGAAAAACGGATCTCGTTTGGCACCCGGACCGCCCGCTTCCCAACCTCACGAAAACACGCCGCCCTGAGGCACGTGCAATTATATAATGGAGAAAACACTATAATACAAGGGCTTTGTGCCGCCCATGCCAAAAAAAACCCTATTTTTCCAGTCTCGGGGGCTGATTGGGCATGCTCGCAGCACTGCGCTGCACCAGCTCCTCCCCGCGCGGCTGTAGCGGCAGCGGGACGCTGTACCGTGTCGATCATCAGACGTACACTAGACAGCTCGTCTTTGGCAGCCTGTCGGAAGCAGAATGCGCACCAGCAACTTTCTAATCGCCACCCAAAAAGAAACGCCTGCGGATGCAGAGATCGTCAGCCACCAGCTCATGTTGCGAGCCGGCCTCATTCGCAAACTGGCCGCCGGCCTGTATACCTGGTTGCCGCTGGGCCTGCGCGTGATGCGCAAAGTGGAAGCGATTGTGCGCGAGGAAATGGAGCGCTGCGCTGCGCAGGAAGTCAGTATGCCCGTTATGCAGCCCGCCGAGCTGTGGCAGGAATCCGGCCGCTGGGCGCAATACGGGCCGGAACTGCTGCGCATTCGCGACCGTCACGATCGCGACTTCTGCCTCGGCCCCACTCACGAGGAAGTCATCACGGCTCTGGTGCGCGATGAGATCAGAAGTTACAAACAGCTCCCGCTGAACCTCTATCAGATTCAAACCAAGGTACGCGATGAGATAAGGCCCCGCTTCGGTATCATTCGCTCTCGCGAATTCATCATGAAGGACGCCTACTCGTTTCACATAGACCAGGCCTGCCTCGAAAACACCTACGACACCATGTTCGGGGCCTACAACGCCATTTTCAGCCGGCTCGGCCTCGAGTTCCGGCCGGTGATTGCAGATACCGGCAGCATCGGCGGCAGCCGCTCGCATGAATTCCATGTGCTGGCCAATTCGGGCGAGGATGCGATTGCATTCAGCGACAGCAGCGACTACGCGGCCAATATTGAAATGGCTGAGGCAGTAGCGCCGGCTGCTCCCGCAGACACGTCTTCCAGGCCCCTTGAAAAGATCGCCACACCCGGCGTGGGCAGCATCGATAGCCTGGCGGAATGCCTTTCGGTAACGGCAGGGGAATGCGTGAAAACGCTGCTGGTGTGCGCGGAGGATGAAAACGCCCTGGTCGCACTGGTGTTGCGCGGCGACCATCAACTCAATGCGGTCAAGGCGGCAAAGCTGCCCGGTGTCGCCTCCCCCCTGCAACTTGCCGACGAGGCCCGGGTGCGCGAGGTGGCTGGCGCGGGCTTTGGCTCCCTCGGCCCCGTGGGGCTGGAACTGCCGATCATCGTGGATCGAAGCGCGGCGGCCATGGCGGAGTTCGTGTGCGGCGCCAACGAGGACGGCTGGCACTTCACCGGCGCGAACTGGAGCAGAGACTGTCCGCAGGCGGATACGGCAGATCTGAGAGACGTGGTGGAAGGCGATCCGAGCCCGGATGGCGAGGGCCAGCTGCTGATACGGCGTGGCATTGAAGTGGGGCATATCTTCCAGCTCGGAGACAAATACAGCGAGGCAATGGGCGCGAAAGTCCTGGACGAAACCGGCAAAAACGTCACCGTCACCATGGGCTGTTACGGACTGGGTGTCAGCCGCGTGGTAGCCGCTGCGATCGAACAGAACCACGACGAGCGCGGCATTATATGGCCGCAGGCCATGGCCCCTTTCCAGCTCGCCATCGTCCCGCTGAACATGCAGAAGTCACCGGCGGTAGCCGAGTGTGCAGAGGCGCTCTACAGCCAGCTTGTCGCGGCGGGCGTAGACGTGTTGCTGGACGACCGCAATGAGCGCCCGGGCGTGAAGTTTGCCGATATGGAACTCATCGGAATTCCGCATCGCATCGTCATCGGCGACCGCGTCCTTGAAGAGGGCGCCATTGAATACAAGGGCCGTTGCGACGCAGATTCCCAAATGGTACCGCGCGATGACATCGTTGAATTTCTTCTGGCGCGCCTGAACTGACGGTTCGCACAGCATGTCCGGCACACCGTCCCAATTCATCCACCAGGCCATGCGCTGGCTGCTGTTCA
Source organism: uncultured Halieaceae bacterium (assembly GCA_963976655.1). Taxonomy (GTDB): domain Bacteria; phylum Pseudomonadota; class Gammaproteobacteria; order Pseudomonadales; family Halieaceae; genus Marimicrobium. The sequence continues at coordinate 32,821 of CAXBLB010000024.1, read as the reverse complement.
CGGCCCTGCTGTCAGGCGCGGGCGCCGTCGGCGCACAGACAGAAAATGCCGAAGAGCACGCCGCGCTGCGCGACTTTCTCGAAACCACTATCTCGGGTGCAGACAGTTTTGAAGATCGCTACGACGCGGAAGTGTGGCTGGTAGACATGTCTGCGCGTCTGGCACGTTTCGTGGAGGACCCCGTGCATCGCCTCGAATTGCTGCGCCAGATTCACGCAGCCGCCTCACGCGCCGGGTTGCCGCCCGAACTGGTACTGGCGGTTATCGAGGTGGAAAGCCATTTTGACCGTTTTGCCGTGTCGAGCGCGGGCGCGCAGGGCATGATGCAGGTGATGCCATTCTGGCGCAATGAAATCGGACGGCCGGACGACAACCTGACCCACAATCTCACCAACTTCGAATACGGCTGCCGGATACTGCAGTTCTACCTGCAACGCGAGAAGGGCCATCTGCACCGCGCGCTGCAGCGTTACAACGGCAGCCTCGGCAGCCCGGTCTACAGCAACAAGGTCTACCGCGCCTGGAACAACCGCTGGCGCACCGAGCCGCTCGCCTGGGCGGATTAACCGCCCCGGGGTTCAGAAGCGGTATTCAGCGGTGACACCCAATGAACGTGGAGCGCGTACATTGGCCGAATATCCCAGAACTTCAGTACCCGTGCCCGGCCCGGAAACGGCGAGCGCCTGTTGCTCGCCCTCGATAACCGTCTCATCGGTGATATTCCTGCTCCAGAGCTTGAGGGTCCATTCGCCACCGGCGTCCTGGATGCCCAGCGTCAGGTCAAACACCAGAATGTCTTCGATATTAGGGGTTCTTACTGCCTGGTAGGGCTTGTCAAAATACTCCGCGGCAAACAGCCCGAAAAACTCCCAATCTGTTGCCGCAATCGGATAGGTGAATCGCAACTGCGAGAACAGGTGAAACAGAGGCTCTTCATTCAGCGGCTCGCCCGCTTCGCCCGGACACACCAGCTGCCCGCCCGCGGCCTCGCCGTCGATACACATGCGCTTGGAATACTCCTGAATCTCCGGTTTGGAGTAGGCCGCGATCGCGGCCAGCGACCAGTGCTCCGTGATCAGGTAGTCAACTTCTGTTTCGAAACCGTACAGCTCCAGCTCCTCCACGTTGACCGCAAGATTCGATAACGGGCCGGCCAGCACGGATGTGACAGCCGTGTCGCTGGGGCTGGTGCGGTACTGGTGGTCATCGTAGGTCTGGAAAAAAGCCGCGACATTCCAGCGCAGGCGCTGTTCGAGGAAAGTGCCCTTCAGGCCTATTTCGTAGGCCACCGAATCCTCCTGGGTGAACTCCGCGTAATCCTCGCTGATAGTGCGCAGGTTTTCAGAGACGGGTGACTGCGTGAACACATTCGCGAGCTGCCCGGCCAGCGGCGCCAGCACGTTGACACCGCCGGAGCGGAACGCCGTATCGACGCCGACGTAGACCAGCGTATCCGGCAAGGGGTAATAGCGCAGCTTGAAGCTGTAGCTCGGGTCGGAAAAATTCTGCTTGCCTTCGGTATTCAGCTCGCCAAACCCGGGGATGGCACCGAATACCGTGGATTCGTAATCGACGCTGGTATAGCGCACGCCCAGGCTGGTATCCCACTGCTCGCTGAGCTGGTACGTCCAGTTGGTATAGATCCCGGACGATTGCGTGTGCGCCGAGCCGAGAATGTTGATCTGATTGATCGAATTGACGGTGTTGGTCTGGTCGTCTGAATAGATGGCGCCAAACAGATAGTTGAGCTTGCTGCCCAGTTCCCCGTCGGCGCGCAACTCTATGGAGTACGCCACGGGGTTGAACTGCAGAAAGTCCCGCGGTTGCTCCGGTGGCGGCACCACGCGGAGTTCGGAGTTATCCTGCTGCTGGAATATGTCGAGATCCTGGTACTGGCCAAGCAGAGAGAAATTCACATTCTCGAGCGACCACACCACGTTGAGGTTAAGCTCGTCTACATTGGTCTCCGAGTAACTGGGTACCGCCTTGAACACCTCATACTCGTCATAACTCGAGGTGAAGGAAGTCGCGCCGTTGATATCCGGCACCCGGCCCTGGTAGCCAAGATCGTTGTCATCCGTGGTCAGGTCGGCGTTGTAGTAGCTCAACAGCAGCTCCAGGTCATCCGTTGGCTGCCACAGCAGTTTCACGCGATAGCCCGTGTGATCCTTGCCGTTGGCTTCATTGACGCCGGGAATCGCGTTATCCATGTATCCATCCGAGCGCGCGTACATCCCGGCAACCCGCATGGCCAGCGTGTCCTCAATCAGTGGGAGGTCCACGGCCGCGGTGTTGTTCCAGGTGTCCCAGGAGCTGTAGCTGGTGTTGATATAGCCACCAAGGGTATTCATGCTGGGATTCACGGTATAGATTGATATAAGGCCCGCCGGCGCATTCTTCCCGTAGAGGGTGCCCTGCGGCCCGTTGAGCACTTCTATCCGCTCGATATCGAGCATCGTCGAGAACACGCTTCCCGGTTGTGCCTGCGGAACACCATCCACATACACGGCGACAGCGGCGGGAAAAGCGAGGGCGAAGAAGTCGGGACCCACATTGCGTATCTTCAGCGTCGCGGAGGCCGGGCTGTTCGCACCGAGCTGCAAACTGGGCGCGATGCGGTCAATTTCGGAAAAATCGAAGGCGTTGATGCTATCCAGTTTGTCTGCGCTGAGCACGCTCATGGAGATGGGTACAGTCTGGCTGTTTTCCGAAATCCTCCGCGCGGCGACTACAATTTCCTCCAGCGCCATTTGCTGCGCAACACTTTCCTGCGCGAGCAATACACAGATGGCGCTACCCGCTAGCCTCGAATATCCCGACATGACTGACCCTCATTATTATTTTTCCGACTCCAGTGGAGACGGCCGCCACAGACAATCTGCTGCCACCGGCCTGCTCCGCTGAAGTCTCGCGTTTTCTGAACCGGGTGCTTTCCGCTACGGCCCGCTCCCTGAGAACTACTTACCCACCAGCGGCGGATCTGACAAACGGAACTCGGGATGCTGTATTTTGCCCCCCGCCCAGGCGACAGCACCCGCGCCACCAATACCCGCGAATGTAAACAGGGCGACCACCAGGGCGGCCCAGGGCAATATACCTGCGCGCAGTATACCCAGCAGTAGCGCAATCACCGCCACCACCGCATTGGCGTACAGCAGCGGCAGCCAGAATTCGGCCAGCTCGGTATGATAATCCAGCCAGTTGCGTCCGTGCCCGTCGAGGATCTCATACACAGCGGGATACGCCGCATCACCATAACGTGCCACAGGCAGGCTGGTACCCGCAGTGAGCGCTACCAGCCCCAGCCCGGTGAACAGCAACGCCGATTGACGTACCACGAGGCCCGTCAGTAACACCAGCAGCGCGACACACAGGCCGACAATGGGCACGTGATTGAGCAGCATATGCCGATAGGCAGGCTCAACCAGCAGTTCCATCAGCTCCATGGCTTCAAACCCTCTGCGCCCAGGAGCTACAGTGGCCGGTCGCGTTCACCGGGCCGTCGAGTATTTCGCAGTGGCCACACTCCTGAATCTCGCCGGCTGCAAAGAAAGCACAATCAACGCATTGTTGCCCGGCGACATCCGAGACAACCACATAGGCACGGGTCTTGCGCATCTGTTCCTCGCCCCGGCTGAGCAATTCCGGGTCGGCGCAATGTGCCGGGCCGGTTTTTGCACACGCTTGCAGCAGCGGCAGCGAAACCAGCGGGAGCAGTGCCGAGCGCCGCAGCAATCGCCGACGGGTCAGCACTGCAGCGGCCCTCATCCTCCGGCCACCTTCGGGTTGGACTCCGGCATGATAATGAAGGCCGGGGTTGCGGCGAACTTGATCACGGTGGACATCGAGGTGCACTGGCCGGTGTCCGGGTCGGGGTGGCCATCGGCAACGCGCGGCAGAGCATGATAGACGCCGGCGCACTGGTAGCCGATATTGTTCGCTGCCGAACGGCCCAGGTGCACCGGCCCGATGTATACCTCGGTGAGGAAGTCGAAGGTATTCTCGATATCCCAATAACCCGCGAGAATACCCTGCATGCCGCCGTCGGGACGCATTTCGGCACGAATTTGCAGGTCGCGGAAATGGTAGTGGTTGTCGATAGCCTGCACCTTGAACTTCAGTTTGGCGTCCACAGGCCCCGCCGTGAGGACGCCATCCCTGATTTCGCCCGGGAATGCGGCGCTATGGAACATGCGATCCTCATGCACAAGCTGGCTCATATCAGGCACAACCATGCCATTGGCGTCTTTGGTTACCGGCCCGGCGCTGGTGAAAAGACGTACCTCAACTTCTCCGTTTGTCTCGGTGCCCGACAACAGCTTCAGTTCCAACAGCGTTGAGTAGCCGTTTTCGAGAATGGAATTCCCGGTGTCGAACAGGCGATCAAACAGGCCATCGGGGCGCATGCCTTTGACACAGCCCATCAGGCGCCAGTACTGGTTGTCGATACCGGATTCGCCGTTCGCCCCGGTGAAATCCTCGTGCGCGCACTGACCGCCGTCGGCGCTGGTGGAGTGGGTGCCATCGAGGTTCAATCCGGCAACCGACGCATTGCCTTTGAAGAGGATGTGACCCGGGTCCGGCCATGCGGTCGGATCCTTGCAGGCATCGGCGGGCAACAGCTCCAGTGCGCCCTCCCGGTCGCCTGCCTCGTAGCGGCGTTTAACCTCGTCCCGCACAGCCGCGTACTCGTCAGAAAAATATTCCTCGTCGGTAATATTAAAACCCTCCGGGCATTCACCGGGGTCTTCCTTCGGAATATCGTAACTCCACTGGGTAAAAACAAAACCGCGCACTTTCCCCTGCGTGGCGCTGGCTACCACTTCCGCGGTGGGGGCAACGCTGGCCGACTTGTCGCCACAGCCCCACAGGACCAGCATTAGAACTAACGGTATCACGTACTGCATCACGCTACTCCCGGATTGGTGTGTGGCTTCGCCAGCCACACTGGATCAGCTCAGAATTTCTGTTATTGGTTTGTCTGTCTGGTTCTGGTCGGTCCCCCACTGCGCCACGTTGAGGCCCATGGCCTGTTGCAGGGTCAAGCCTACGCGGCTGGCCGACTCGCCCACGCCGCTGACATGCAGGCCTGTACGCAAGCGACCGCCCGCCCGCCCAGCGGTCATGAAAGGCAGGCCGACCACGCTGTGCGAATTCGCCTCCGAAGTCTCCGAGTGCGCCATTACCAGACAATTGTCGAGCAGCGTGCCATCGCCCTCCGGCACGGCATCGAGGGCCTGTACAAAGCTCGTCCAGGCTTCCATGCCCTTGAGCACAAAGGCCGTTGCCCGGGGCTGGTAGCCCAGCGTTGCGTCGCGCGGCTCCTCATGGGTGAGCGTGTGGTGGGTGTCTGTGGTGCCCGGCATGCGCAAGCTGGAAGCGCGATCGGAGAACTGCATGTTGAAGACGCGCGTCTGGTCACACGCCAGCGCCAACGCCAGGGTTTGCGCCATCAGCGCATGATTCGCCATGACGTTGTCGATCTCGGTGTTGCGCGGAAGATCGACAGGGGCGCCCGGGACAACGCAGGCTTCGAGTGGCGGCGGTTGCTGCAACTGCAGTTCCAGTTGCTGTTCGAGCTGGCGCAACGCGGTGAAGTACTGATCGAGACGGGCGCGGTCGCCCTGCCCCAGCATCTGCTCCAGGCGCTTGCGATCCTCGGCCACAATGGAGAGAGAGCTTTTGCGCAGCAGTACACCGGGGTCGGGTGAAAAATCGGCGGCATTCGGGTCCGAGAAACCCGGCCCGAAAATCCGGGTATACAGACCCAGTGCGCTGGGTTCAGCCGGATTGACACTGTTGACGTCGCGCAGGCTGTTGCTGTGTCGCGCATTCCCGGTCGCGGCCATTTCCAGCGAGCGGAAACGTGTACGCGTACCGATTGCATCGGAAATCAACACATCCAGTGTCGGCCCGACCACGCTGTCGGCGGTTTTCGGGGCGCCGCCACAGAGGGCGCCGAAGACGCCGGTGCGATGCACCTGGTTGGCCTCGCCATGTAGCAGCACGCTGTATCCGGAGAGAATATTCATGCGATCTCGCATGGGGCCAATTGGCAGCAGTTCCGGCGTGAGATCCCACTGGTCACCCACGGCACCGGGGTTCCAGCGTTCCGGGTTCATGCCGCAACCAAAAAACCACGTGCCGAAGCGTCGAGGCAGGGGCGCCCCGGTGGCAGCCATCGCATCGCCGTTGGTATTGAGAAAAACATCGAGAAACGGCAGTCCCACGGAAACCGCGACCCCGCCGAGCGTGCCGCGCAAGAACGTGCGCCGGTCGACGCCTGAGCGAAACCTGTTGCCCTTCATGTTGACTCACTCCCGTTGGTGGCCGCGGTGTCGACGACAGCGTCACCCTCCCGGGCGCCTCGCTCACCGGGCTGCTCGCTCTGGGTGACCACTTGCCGCGGCTGCGATTCCGGCTCTGCCGTCGCTGTTCGAAACGCCTCGCTAAGTGCGATCTCGCGCATCAGTGCCGGCAACCTGTAACTGTTCTCTGCAAACGCTTCTTCCAGGTAGCGCAGCAAATGTCGTTCTCCCCTGGTTTGTTCGCGGCCGACGGCATAGCGATACAGGTTCTGCACCAGGCAGGCACTGACCAGCGGATTTTCAGCGAACGCCTGCCCAAGCTCCGCAGGGTTATCGAATTTGGTGCCATCGAAATCGCCACTGCTATCGATGGCCACGCCGTTCTCCGTGGTGCGCAACTTGCCAATGCCATCGAAATTTTCCAGCCCAAGCCCGATCGGGTCTGTCAGCACATGGCACTTGCTGCAGCTTGCCTGGGTTGAGTGCACTTCGAGTCGATCGCGCGCGGTATTGTGGACGGCATTCACATCCTCCACGAACTGCGTGAAGTCGATATCCGCCGGCGCCTCGGGAACAGACTGGCAGAGCAGGGCTTCGCGCATGAAAACACCCCGCAGGGTGGGCGAGCTGCGTCCCGGATGGGCAAAAAGCATGGCGAAACTGGCCTGCGACAGGAGCCCGGCGCGCGAGGGGCTTTCAGGTAGCACGGCATCTTCCCAGCCCTGCATAGCACGCACGGGCATGCCATAAACCGCGCCCAGTGAACGTGTCATGGGCAGGCTGCGCGAAGTGAAAAGGCCGGGATAACCGGCTTCCTGCTCCACCAGGTGATCAACCACAAAGCGCAGCGTCTGCTCCCTGGCGTCGGCCGCCATCCGGTTATTGAATATCGGGTACTGCGCTACGTCCTTGCTCAGGTTGTCAAACCTGTCAAAGAGAAAAACATCCTCAAAATAGGCCCTCACACCGTCCGCGAGGAATTGTGAGCCAAGCATGCGCTCCACTTCGCGCGCCAGGGTGGCGGGTTGTGTCAGCTCACCCCGCTCTGCCGCCGCAAGCAGGGCCTCATCCGGACCGCGATTCCACAGGAAGTAACTGAGCCTGGACGCCAGGCTTAAATCGGTCAGTTGCAGTCTGTTCGCCTGACCGGATTCGGCAGGGGCTTCGGCTATCTCAACCCGAAAGAGAAATTCCGGGGCCACCAGCAGGCTGCTCAGGGCCACTTGCAGACCGGCGTAATAGTCCTGCTGCGCCGCGGTAGCCTGCGCTGCCGCTTCAAGCCGCGGCCGAACATCTTCATCTGCCAGCGGCCGCCGCAGCAGGGTGCGGCCAAATTTGCGCACCACCTGCTCGGTGCATACGGTATCCGCGGCGGTGGGCGACACCGGCTGGCAGGGCAGGATTTGCTGGCGCAACTCGGGAGAGGTGACCTGGGCGGCGATATTGCGCGCCATGGCCTCGTACTGCTCGAAACCGCTGGGCGTGACTGCGACCAGCGCGGCGCCCAGGGCGTTGAGCCCCTCGCGGCGGGTATCAGGTTCAAAGCGCCCGGCGACCTCCACACGGTTGCCGAAGCTGTCCTCGATTGCGTTGCGATACTGGTCTGCCGTGAGCCGGCGCATGGCGAGCGGGCCACCCGTAACGGTTGGATCGGCGGCATCGCACCCCAGCAGGATGAGCACGATTGCGGCTACTGACAACCTGGAAGTGGTTTGCATGCCTGGCCTCGGATCTCTGTACTCTATTATTATCGCGCGCCGGAACCCCGGGCGCTGTACATCCACACCCCGCAGTGTACTCTTCAAGGCTGAAAACTAGCTGAAAAAATCCGCTGCCAGCTATATCCGGGCAGGTTCCGGGGCCTCAGGCAAACCCGGGCCGCGGAAATACCACGCTGGCACGAAAACCGCCTCCGTCATCGCGTTTGCCAACGCTGAACGCAGCGCCGTGTAACTCGCAGATGCGCTGGGCAATAGACATACCCAGGCCACTGCCGTCGCCCTGACTGCCCGGCACGCGATAAAACCTCTGGGTAATCAGTTGCCATTCCTGTTCGGAGATTTCGCGGCATTGATTTTCGATGTGCAGACTGACGACGGAATCCACGCTCAGCCTAATATGGATGGGCGAACCTTGCATGGAATGATTCACTGCGTTCCTGACAAGGTTATCAACGAGTATTCTGATCATATCGGCATTGCCCTGAATCAGCGGATGCTGGCGCTCGATGTCGCTTATCAGGCGGCGGGACGCCAATTCCTCACGGTAGGCTTCCAGCACTTGCCCGACAATCGCCGCCAGATCCACACTGTGCGTGAAAGGCTGAGCTGTAGACTCGAGACGGCTGAGGGCCGTCAACTGCCTGACAGCATGAGAGGCGCGGTTCACACGTTCGATGATCCTAAGCAACAGCGCGGAATCCGCCCCGTGGGAATGGTTCAGCGCCAACTGCACCTCGGTTTTGATCGCCGCCAGCGGTGTCTGCAGTTCGTGGGCCGCATCCGCCGTTATACGCTTTTCCTTTTTCAACGCCCCATTGAGCTGCTGCAGAAGCCCGTTGAGCGCGCTCACTACCGGTACCACTTCCGTGGGGATGCCCGATGTTTCGACCGGGTGTAGATCATTGGAGGAACGCTGAAGGATCTGCTGTTCCAGCTTGCGCAATGGTTTCAGCCCGTTGCTTACCGCGTAATAAATCAGCGGCACAATCAGCAAGAGGCCCAGAAGCAGTGGTGACAGCATGGCGAACAGCAGGCGCTTTGACTCGGCGCCGAGAACCGCCGTGTTGAAACCCGCGATCAACCACAGGCCGGTATCGCCAAGACGGGACCGGATAACACGCCACTCGGAACCATCCGCGAGAGCGCTATTGGTTATGCCCGCCTCCTGGGTGGATTCAAACAATGGCGAGCCCCTGCTCATCGCCCGCAGGACATCGCCATGCCAGACGTTGAGCGCCATCGGCAATGCTTCGTCAGGCAGCGCTACCATGTACACATCGCCCCCGGAGGAATCGACAATTTCATAATCCAGCAGGCTGATCCCCGGATCTGCGGGAAAGCCCGCTGTGATCAATGCATCAATGGTATAGCTCACCGTGGACACCAGGGTACGCAACTGATTGTCGACCTGGCGCTCTATTGCTCCCATGCCCAACACCCAGACGCCGGCCGATATTATCAACCAGACGAAAAGGTTCACCCCCAGGAGTATCAGTAACAGGCGGCTGCCCAGCGACCTGTTCATGTCCGTAACCGGTAGCCGATGCCGCGCCTGTTTTCAATGAACCCGGTACCAAAGCGTTTGCGCAGGCGGGAGATGTACACCTGCACGGTATTCGATTCCACCTCCCTGCCCCAGCTGTAGATGCTGTCTTCCAGCCTGACCGTGGACACGTGCTGCCCCGGGTGACGCATGAGCAACTCCAGGATGGCGATTTCCGTTGCGGTCAGTTCCACGGGGGCGTCGCCCTGGAATACTTCGCGGGATTTACAATCCAGACGCAGGTCTCCACAGCGCAGTACGTTCTGATCGAGATCATTGCCGCGGCGCAGTAATACCCTGAGCCGCGCATACAGTTCATCGAGCTCGAAGGGCTTGGTGAGGTAGTCATCGGCGCCGATGTCCAGACCAAGCACTTTATCGTCGGTGCTGTCCCTGGCGGTCAGCAACAACACCGGCGTGTGCACGCCACTGGCGCGCATCTCGCGCAATACATCCAGCCCGGAGCGGCCGGGCAGGCCTATATCCAGCACCAGCAAATCAACGTGTGTTGCAGCCAGAACGGGAAGCACCTGGTCGCCACGCACGATCCAGTCGCAGGCGTAATGCGCCAGTTCCAGCGCCCGGCGCAATGATTCACCGAGGTGCTTGTCGTCTTCAACCAACAGAATGCGCATAGCCTGCCATCGTCGTTGCGTTGCCGGCGCGTCGCGGAACTACTGCGAGCGCCAGATGGCATCCGCCTGCCCACTTTGTGGCGGCTGCAATTCCTGTCTCGGGCGCTACCGATAGGAGCCCGGCGACTGCCCCGTCCATTTCTTGAAGGAGCGATGAAATGCGCTGGGATCGGAGAAGCCGACCAGCTCCGCCACCTCGCTCACCGTCAATCCCTCACGGCTCAGCATCGAGATCGCGGCATCGCGACGGGCATTGTCCTTGATACGCTGGTACGAGGTGCCCTCTTTTTCCAGCCGCCTGCGCAGTGTGCGGGCCGACATGTTGAGCAACCGCGTCAGCTCATCGAAGCTCGGCATCTCCTGACGGAAATCCCGACCGAGAATCTCGGTAATCTGATGCGTGATACTCATGATGCTCGCCTGGGGCTCGATCACCATGTAATAGGGCGCGAGTTTCAGGAACTCCGCCAGATCCGCCTCGTTGCGCACCAGTTCGGCGTCGAGATGCCGCGCGCTGAACGTCACGCAGTTCAGGGGCTGCTCGTAGTCAACCGGGCAGGGGAAGAAGTGGCGGATACCCGCCATGAAACCGGGTCTCGGGCCCGCGCAGGTCGCGCTTGTGATATCGATCTGCTGCCCGATCAGCCAGCCGGCAAAGCGCATCCACATGGCCAGGTTGCACAGCACACTGTGCTGCACTCCCGAGTCATCGTCGCTCAGCAGATAGCTGAGAGTTGCCTCCTTGCGCGACCGGTCGATATGCAGCTCGTTGATCACCTGCGCACCCTGGCGCACGCGGCAGACGCGATTGAATTCAATGCTGCGCCGCAGCGCGGCCGCCAGGGTGGCGCTGTTGATCATGCTCAGGGCAATCATGCGCGTGGTGCCCACCGGCGTCTGGACATCGGGCATTACCCCGCCCGATTCGTCGCCCAGCTCACGTATCAACACCAGGCACAGGCGGGAATACTGCTCCCGCGATACGAACGAAGTCTGGGCATCCTGACGCAGTGGATCGAAGGGGAAGCGCGCCGCGCGCAATATTGCGCCCACGTCTCTGTCGTGCGCGCGCGCCTGGGCAAGCAGCGCCCGGGTAAACTCCATCGGTACCGATTCGTTGTATAGCGCTGAATTTACCGCTGATCCGGGCACGCATAATCTCCAGTTCCCGGAGGAGTTAAGCACAGCAACCAACCGCCTTCAAGCAGCGGCCACAGAGCCCGCTATCGCCCTTCGCAACACTGCTGGCGAAGCCGGCCCGCAGACACAGCCGGCGACCCCGGCATGTTCCGGGCTGTGGGCCCGTGCAGAAAAAGCGACCTCGCGGGTTTGACAAGGCGGGGTCGCCTACGCACTATGTAAGCTGCCCCCGCCTATAAGAATAGTCCGGCATCGAATGTCACAGACCAACCAGCTGAGTAAATGGAACAAGGATCTCTCAAAGGCAATCGCTGCCTTGGGCACCGATGCGTTTTTCCCGACACTGATCGCGGCCGTGAAGGGGCAGGTGAGAATAGACTATCCGCAGGTGTGGCTGTATCACCGCGATCTGCCGCCGCGGGTGCTCTACCACGAGATTCCGGAGCATGCAGTGGGCGCACAGGTCGACCAGTATCTGGACGGCCCCTATCGCGAAGATCCCTTCTATCAGGCCTCCATGAACCAGCCGCGCTCCAAGGTTTACTGGCTGTCGCGCGTCACGCTGGGCAAGATCAAGGAATCCGACTACTACCAGAACTACTATGGCGACACCGGGACGGCCGACGAAGCGGTATACCTCGCCAAGCTGCAGGCGGGCAATGTCATCAACCTGAGCATGATGCGCCTGCCGGAGCACGGTCCGTTCAGCGATCAGGAATACGAGACCCTCTATCTGCTGGCGGAACCGGTTTCCGAATTGATCAAAAGCCATAGCGAACATCAGGAGTTCGCGGCGAGCAACCTGATACAGCCCGGCATCGACCACCAGATCGATCTGGCGTTCCGCACCTTCGGCGCTTCCATGCTGTCACCGCGGGAGAAAGATGTTCTCGAACTCATGCTGCGTGGCTATGGCACCGACATCTCGGCGGAACGGCTGGACATCGCGGTTGAAACCGTGCGCCGGCATCGCAAAAGCATCTATCGCAAGCTGGACGTAAGCTCCCAGACAGATCTCTTCTCCCTCTTCCTGAATTCCATGTCATGCCTGGGGCAGGCCGCGGGAGAAGACCCCCTGAGCATCTACATGTCGCCGCGCTAGTGGTAAAAAATCGCTGTAAAAAGGAACAACGCGACGTGCTGCCCCAAGTAGGGCATTGAGCTTATAGTAGTGGAAATGGATAGTGCGGCCTTACCGCTAAAGGCACGGTGGATGCATGGCGCTTGAAGCCGACTGGTTCCTGCGGGCTCACCCTGAAATTACAACCATTGAAGCCCTGCTACCTGACTGCAACGGCATCATGCGCGGCAAGTGGGTACCCCGACACAAACTGGCAACAATCTTCGACGGAGAACTCAAACTTCCCAAAACTGCTCTCAGCCTCGACGTCTGGGGGCGGGACGTGGAGGAACTGGTTTTTGCCTCCGGCGATGCCGATGGAATCTGCCGGCCGGTAGAAGGCTCCCTGCTACCCGCGCCCTGGGCGGCGGGCGGCCAGCACGGCCAGGTGATGCTTTCAATGTTCGACGGCGATGGCAGCCCCTATCTCGGCGACCCCCGGCATGTACTGAAAAAGGTTCTGGGCCGCTACCAGGAAGCCGGCTGGCGCCCCGTGGTCGCCGCCGAACTCGAGTTCAGCCTGGTGCAGTGGGACGAACGCGTACCGCTGCATACCTGCCCCGCGCCCGCAGGCAGCAGCCCGGTGGGCGGCAACACCTACGGCCTCGATGTGCTCAATCATCATCAGGACATGATGGAAGACCTGCGTGTCGCCTGCGAGATTCAGGACCTGCCATTTGACGGGGTGGTAAAGGAATCCGCCCCATCGCAGTACGAAATCAACATGGCGCATGTGGACAACCCGGTACTCGCGGCGAAGCAGATCATGATGATGAAACGCCTCATCAAGGGCGTCGCCAGCAAGCACGGCCTGATCGCCAGTTTCATGCCCAAGCCCTTCGAACAGGAATCTGGCAACGGTATGCATGTGCACTGCAGCGTGCTGGACGAGAAGGGTAACAATATCTTTGATGACGGCACGGAAAAGGGCTCGCCACTGCTGCACAACGCCATCGGCGGCTGCCTGCTGAACATGGCGGATTCCATGACGGTGTTCGCCCCCAGCTACAATGCCTATCGTCGATTCCAGCGCGGCGCGCACGCACCTACCTATCCCAGCTGGGGCTTCGAGAACCGGACCGTGGCAGTGCGCGTGCCAGCAGGCAGCCACGCCGCCCGCCGGCTTGAACACCGGGTTGCGGGTTCAGACGCCAATCCGTACCTGCTGTTCGCCGTGCTGTTGGCGGCGATGATGGACGGTATCGAGCAGAACATCTCGCCCGGCGACCCGATATCCGGAGACGGCTATACCCAGGAAGACGCCACGCTGCCGGTGTACATGCCGGATGCCGTGAACCTGTTCAGCGATTCCGACTTCATTCGCAACAGTCTGGGCCCGGAACTCCAGCGTATTTTTACTCTCACCAAGCGACAGGAACTCGAAGAATTCCGCCGGCGCATCAGCCTGCTGGAATACCAGTCCTATCTGGAAAAACTCTGAGTTCTGCCTCACACTGACGCCATTCTATCGAGGCGCATGTGTATTCCAGCGCGCCCGGCCAACCGCTACAGGCGGTGGCAAAACACTACAACAACGGCACCCCGACCCATGTTCGATGATTCACCGGCAACCTTATCCATGATGGAAGGGGTCTCAGTTCTGCACGACAACCGGCTCGACCAGGTTGTGCAACGCATCAGGGCCAGCGGTGCGCGCCGCATACTCGATCTGGGTTGCGGCGCCGGGCATCTGCTGTATCGGGTTGCCGCCGACAGACAGTTTGAAGAGGTAGTCGGCCTGGAAACCTGCCCACGCTCTCTGGCAAAAGCGCGACAACTGCTGTCGGAACACCCCGAAGGACCTTTTCCCCATCTCAGCCTGATCAACGCTTCCTACACAGAACCGCAATTGTCTCTGTGTAACTACGATGCCGCCGCCATGGTGGAGACTATCGAACATATCAAGCCCGGGCTGCTGTCGGCTGTGGAGCGGGTCGTATTCGGACAAATGCGTCCGCGAGCGGTTTACCTGACCACGCCCAATCGGGAATACAACCCGCTGTTCGGCCTGCACCCCAACGAGTTTCGCGAGGCGGACCACAAGTTCGAGTGGGATCGTGCAAGGTTTGGACAATGGGTGCGCGGCCTCGCCCGGCGCAATGGCTACCGGGTGACGCTCGGCGGCATCGGTGAGGAACATCCCGACCTGGGCGCACCCACCCAGATCGCGTATTTTGCGCTCGACGCCTGATACCGCGCCGGTAGCGCGGCCGGCTTATCCGGGATCGCGGTGGGTGCCGCCGTCTGTCAGAGCTCCCAGCGTGTGCTGCGCAAGGCTGATACCAGCCTGGTTCATCGTCAGGTGAGTGTGGGTGGCACCGGCGGCAATGATCTGTTCCGCGTGATCCTCGTACAGCGCATGGGAGATGATCGGGCCTGCGAAGCCCTTGTCCCGCAGGGTGCGCGCCGCGATCAGCTTGGCTTCAACGTCGTCCATGGCAAGGATGGTTGCGGATATTCCGGAAAGATCCACTGCGCGCCAGAAATTACTGTCCTCGGCATCGGCAAACAGCACGTGCCGCCCGGCCTCCCGGTGTGCGGCAGCCTTGTAGGCGTCGGCGTCCAGCCCCACCAGCCGCTTGTTGAGCGGTTGCAGGTGCTCGTAGGCCGCCGTGCCGGTTCGCCCCATGCCGAAAATCAGTATCTCGGCATCGCCCAGGTCTGAGGGCTGTTCATCGGGGTGCACGGATTTGCGCTCGCTGCGCTGCAGTGCATTTTCCCAGCGCGCAAACAGGGGGTGCGCATAGCGATTCAGCGGCGCGGCAATCACGAAAGACAGGGACACAGCCAGCGCCAGCGGCACCAGCCAATCTGTCAGTACCACTGCAGCCACTATCAGACCGAACTCGCTGTAGGCCGTCAGACTCAATGCACTCAAAAAAGCAGTGCGCGCGCGCAGCCGAAAGGCCACCAGCAGCAGGTGGAACAGCAGGCCCTTTAGCGGCAGCAGCATACCGACGACCACGGCAAACACCAGGGCATGGGCATCCGGCAGGCCCGACATACCGATCTGCAGGAAAAACCCCACCAGGAATACTTCTTTCAGCGCCCAGAGCGATGCCGACAGCTCCTTGGCTTTCGGGTGATTCGACAGCAGCACGCCCATCACCAGGGCGCCTATTTCCGAGCTGAGACCCATCGCCGTAAACCCCATGCCACCGATCACCAGCGCCAGCAACATGCCCATCAGGACCAGCAGTTCGTCGTGACCGGCAAAGTTGAGCAAGGCGTGCAGCAGCGGCCGCAGCAGTGGCAGGGCGAACAGCCCGAGCGCATAGATGGTGGGCGTCTGCCCGCTCCAGAAGGCGAGCACAGCCAGCGCGATGATGTCCTGCACCACCAGAATGCCGATGCTGGTGCGCCCGTGGAAAGTACCCAGTTCGCGTTTCGCTTCCAGCAACTTCGCAGCCAGCACCGTGGAAGAGAATGACAGGGCTATCGCGAGCAGAACCGCCGTATTCCAGTCGAGACCGGCGAGCACATAGATGCCGGGGCCGAGAATGGCGACGCTGAGCAGAAAGTGCAGCAGGGCTCCCCCCACTACATGCGGCTGAGCGATCTGCTCCAGCTTGAGTTTCAGGCCGACGGTGAACAGCAGCATCAGCACCCCGAGGTGCGATACATGGCCCAGTATTTTGCCCGTCTCAACCGGCAGCCCAAGACCGGGGCCGACAAAATTGATGGCAAAACCGGCGGCGAGAAAGCCTACCAGCGGGGGCAATCCGAGCTGGCGCACCGCCAGGCCGAAGAAAAACGCAAAGGAAATGCAAATGACTTCAAACATCGTGCCCCCGGCCATGCCATTTCGCTGCGCCACCCGAAAATTGCCCGACCCGACAGGGGCAACGCCGTATGGCAATCAATAGATATCCCGCCTGCTCTGCGTGGTGAGCTTCTTCGAGCCCCATCTGGCATAGGGAGAGATTGTCAGGGCCAAAGTGTACTGCCTGCTCTTTGGAACTTCACGCGACGGATTCGCGAGGCGGCCCTGGAAGATCGCGATCGTCGCTAGATAAAACCGGGTGGGGGAACTCCATGGCGCTTCCCAATGTCAGTACAGGCACGGCGACCTCTTACCACCGGCCATGCTGCAACATGATAGCTACCAGTCTTGAGCGGCGGGAACGGATCGTGGGACAATAACGAATGGTCGGCGGGGACTTTCCAGTGCATACCCGGTACTATTTGCGCTGGAGATTTCCTTACGTGAACCCCAACGGAATCCATATGAACAAACCGCCCCTGAATATCACCAACGTGGTGATTTTTGTCGGCTTTCCCCTGGCAGCACTGGTGCTCGTGCCACTGTGGGGAATCTATCACGGCTACGATAGTTTCCAGTGGCTGTGGGCCCTGGCCTTCCTCTACCTGAACGGTCTGTCCATCACCGGCGGCTACCATCGGCTATGGGCACACAAATCCTATGAGGCGCACCCGATCCTGCGCGCATTCTTTGCCCTCTGGGGCGCTGGCGCGTTGCAAAACAGCATTCTCATCTGGGCCTCGGATCACCGCCGGCACCACCGTCATGTGGATGACCACGACAAGGACCCCTACTCGGCGAGCCGGGGCCTGTGGTTCAGCCATATGGGCTGGATGCTGCGTGAGTATGAGCCCGATGGCCCGGATTTCGACAATGCACGCGATCTGCAGCGCGACCCCATCGTCATGTGGCAGCACCGTCACTACGTGGTACTCACGACATTCATGAACCTTGGCCTGCCGCTGTTGCTGGGCATCTGGCACGGCGACATCATCGGCACAGTGCTGTTGGTAGGGTTGTTCCGCCTGGTGCTCAACCACCACGTGACCTTTTTTATCAACTCGCTGGCCCACTACTGGGGGAGCCGACCCTACACCGAGTCGAACAGCGCGCGCGACAACGGTTTGCTGGCGTTTCTCACCTACGGCGAGGGCTACCATAACTACCATCATATTTTTCAGTCGGATTACCGCAACGGCATTCGCTGGTGGCAGTGGGATCCCACCAAGTGGATGATCAAGCTGTGCACCTGGGTGGGCCTCGCCAGCAACCTCAACCGAATTCCGGATTTCAAGATCCAGCGCGCCATTCTCGACACGCAGTTCCAGCGTGCCCGCCGCGAGCTCGATAGCGTGCGCGACAGCGAAACCCTGCGCGGTATGCTGGAACGGGAGTATCAGCTGTTCACCGATTCCATCAATCAGTGGACAGCGCTGCAGGCCGAGCGCTACGAGCGCAGGAAAGAACAGCTGGGTGACGCCTTGGTGGAGCACCGGCAGCACCTGCAGTACAAGTGGGATCATGCGGCGTTGCGCACGCGGCTGAAAACCCTTGAGTACGGCCTCAAGATGCAGCGCAAGCGACTGCGCATGCTGATGGAACAGGTTCAGTTACACCAGGCCCAGCCCGCCTGAGCCCGAACCCGGCGGCGTTCGCGATATCCTGCGCGGTCTGCGTTGCATAGCCTGCCTGTGCTACAGTCATGGCCCGCGCATCCGTGGAGGAGCTTCGATGTCAACGTCCGTCTATGATTTCACCTGCCAAACCCCGTCCGGGGCCGAAAAGCCGCTCGCCGACTTCAAGGGAAAGGTTCTGCTGGTAGTCAATACCGCGTCGAAATGCGGCTTCACCCCGCAATTCAAGGGCCTCGAGGAATTGTACGAAAAATACCGGGACAAGGGCCTGGAAGTGCTCGGTTTCCCCTGTAACCAGTTCGGCAAGCAGGATCCAGGCAGCAACGACCAGATCATGGAATTCTGCCAGCTCAATTACGGCGTGAGCTTCCCCATGTTTGCAAAAATCGACGTCAACGGCGATACCGCCGACCCGCTGTTCCAACACCTGAAAGAGGCTGCGCCGGGCGTGCTGGGCAGCCAGGGCATCAAATGGAACTTCACCAAGTTCTTGATCGACAGCGAGGGCAACGTGATACGCCGCTACGCGCCCAAGGACAAGCCCTCGACAATTGAGAAGGACATCCGCGAACTGCTCGGCTGAATATTACCCGGCTCGCGACGCCGTGGCCCACGTCAGTGTTCCCGGGTCTCTCGGAAATCGATGTCCGGCCAGCGTTCCTGCATAAGCGACAGGTTCACACGGGTGGGCGCCAGATAGGTGAGGTAGCCACCCCCGTCCATGGATAAATGCTCCGAGGCTTTGCGCCGGAATTCCTCCAGCTTGCGCGCGTCCTCGCAGTATACCCAGCGCGCGGTGTATACGCTGACAGCTTCGTAGCGCGCCTCCACCTTGTATTCATCCTTGAGCCGATACGCCACTACGTCGAACTGTAGCTGGCCCACCGCGCCCACGATGAGGTCGGTGGAATCCAGCGGTGCGAAGACCTGGGTAGAGCCCTCCTCCGAAAGCTGCCGCAAGCCGCGTTGCAACTGCTTGGATTTCATCGGGTCGGTCAGGCGAATACGGCGAAACAGCTCAGGCGCGAAGTGCGGAATGCCCGTGAACTGGAGCTCTTCGCCCTCGGTGAACGTATCGCCAATCTGGATGGTCCCGTGGTTGTGCAGCCCGATGATATCGCCCGACACCGCCTCATCCACCAGCGCCCGGTCACCCGCCTTGAAACTGACCGCATCCGCGATTTTCACATCTTTGCCGATACGCACATGGCGCATCTTCATGCCCTTGCTGTAGCGGCCGGCGCACACACGCAAAAAGGCAATTCGGTCGCGGTGCCGGGGATCCATGTTGGCCTGGATCTTGAACACGAACCCGCTAAAGGATGTCTCATCGGCGTCGACACTGCGGCTGGTGGTTTCGCGATCCTGCGGCGGGGGCGCCCATTCCACGAAATCGTCGAGCATCTCCCGCACACCGAAATTGCCCAGTGCGGTGCCGAAAAAAACCGGGCTCAGTTTGCCGGCGAGAAACGCCTCCGGATCAAAGGCATGGCTCGCGCCGCGCACCAGTTCGACCTCCTCGCAGAAAGCCTCATATTCCCCTCCCAGTAATTCCTTTGCCGCATCGCTGGCCAGACCCTGTATGCGGCGATCGTCCGGCAGCGAGCTGCCCTTACCGGGCGTATAGATATGAATGGTGTCGGCGTACAGGTTGTAAACGCCCTTGAAGTCCCTGCCCATGCCGATCGGCCAGTTGATCGGTGCACCGGCGATCTGCAACACTTCCTCAATTTCGTCCAGCAGTTCAATCGGGTCGCGAATGTCCCGGTCCATCTTGTTGACGAAACTGAAAATGGGGGTGTCGCGCAGACGACATACATTCATCAGCTTAATCGTCCGGTCTTCCACGCCCTTGGCGCCGTCGATCACCATCAGCGCCGCGTCCACCGCCGTCAGGGTGCGGTAGGTGTCTTCCGAAAAGTCCTCGTGTCCCGGCGTGTCCAGCAGGTTGACGATGCGCTCGCGATACGGAAACTGCATCACCGAGGAGGTCACTGAAATGCCGCGCTCCTGCTCCAGAGTCATCCAGTCGGACGTGGCGTGGGGGCCTTTCTTGCCTTTCACGCTGCCCGCAACCTGAATGGCGCTACCGAGCAGCAACAGCTTTTCGGTTATCGTGGTTTTGCCCGCGTCCGGGTGCGAGATGATGGCAAACGTCCTGCGCCGGCCAATCTCGTTACTTAAACTACTGTCTGTCACGAACGGTGACTCCTCACTGGTATTGGGCCGACATTGCCTGGGGCAACAGCGCAAACAGGGGGTTGTACCTGGGAGAGTTTCGGAACGCCTGGCCTTCACGCTCGTCGTCGCACGGATGAGGCCAGCGCTGTGTGGCCGGCGCCGCGGCGGCGTAGCTTACCACAAGGCCGCGCACGGATTAAGCGTCGCGCAGGCGACCGCGGGTGCGGCGGCCCCGGTACCCGTTCCTGCGTCTGGCGCTGCGACATATTGACGCTGCCGTCACGGCATGCCTGCCACTATAATGCAGCGGTGAAAAACCAGACCTACAGCAACCGCGGGGCACTGAGCCCTTCGGTTGATAACCTGCGCAACCTGCTGTTGATCCGCGGTATTGCACTGCTTGGCCAGACCGCGGTGCTGGCCTATGTCGTTGCCTCCAGCCGCACCCTGAGCAGTCTTGCCGGGGTCACTGTCAGCCTTGTGGTGCTGGCGCTGGTGACAACGGCGAGCCTGTGGCGCACCACGCGACCCTGGCCCGTTGCCGACCGGGAATTTCTCGCCCAACTGTTGATCGACGTACTCGGCTGGACAGCGCTGATGTATTTTAGCGGCGGCGCCAACAATCCATTTATCTCCTACTACATCGTACCCGTGGTCATCGCTGCCGCGGTATTGCCCTGGCGTCATACCTGGCTGGTCGCACTCGCCTGCGTAGTCGCCTACAGTGTGCTACTCACGGTGTACAGGCCCTTTCCGCTGTTTAGCCCGCACGCGGGAATGGGTCACGGCGACAGCGCCAGCGTGCATGTACTGGGCATGTGGTTTAACTTTCTTTTCAGCGTTGGCCTGATTACCTACTTTGTTGTGCGCATGGCGGGAATCCTGCGACGGCAGGAAGAGCAGGCGGTTGTGCAGCGGGAAGACCGGCTGCGCAACGACCAGGTCATGGCGGTTGCCAGCCTGGCCGCGGGCACGGCCCACGAACTGGGCACGCCGCTGGCGACCATGGCCGTACTCGCCGACGAAATGCTTGCCTCGCAGCGGCTCGATGCAGCCACCCGAGAAGATTGTGAGCTGTTGAAAGACCAGATTGCGCAGTGCAAGAACACCCTCGCCGAGCTCAGCCGCACGGCGGAATTGCAGTCCGTACAGGAGCGCCAAACCACAACGGTGGAGAAGTTTGCCAAAGCGGTCGTTGAACGCTGGGCAGTGCGCAGGCCCGGCACAGCCTATCGCTTTGATTGTGCCTCGGGAAGCCCGCAAATAGACGTCGACCCCACCCTGGGACAGGCATTGGAAAACCTGCTCAACAACGCGGCCGACACCGGCTCCGCGGAGATTGCCGTGCGCGTTGAATGGGACCACGCGCAGGTGCATATCCAGATTCGCGATCAGGGGCCGGGCATCGCGCCGGAACTCATGGAGCGCATGGGCAAACCGATGCTGCACGCCGACCGCAATGGGCTGGGAATCGGATTGATGCTGAGCCAGGCAACGGTGGAGCGCCACGGCGGCCGCGTCGAGTTGCGGAACCATAGAGAGGGTGGCGCACTCGCCACACTCACGCTCCCGCGTGCGAGCTGAGCCGTCAACGAGTCGAAGCGATGCCTGAGGCCGCAAAAAAAATCCTGCTGATTGATGACGATGAGGTTTTCACCCGGGTGATGGCCCGCGGTTTCAGCCGTCGCGGCTTTGACACCCTGAGCTGTGCCAGCGCCGCAGAGGCTCTGGCCGCCTGTGCGGCATTCGCCCCCACGCATATTCTGCTGGACCTCAATATGCCCGGCACATCGGGCCTGGTAGTGCTGCCCCGATTGATCGAACTGGCGCCCCGGGCACGACTGGTCGTGCTCACGGGTTACTCCAGCATTGCCACCGCCGTGGCCGCGACCCGCGCGGGCGCGAGCAATTATCTGTGCAAACCGGCAAGCATCGACGATATTCTGATCGCCTTCGATTACCAGGAGGCGGCTGTTCGCGCGGAGATACCCGCAGACCCCATATCCGTGGAACGGCTGGAGTGGGAGCACATACAGCGCGTATTGCAGGATCACGGCAACAACATCTCGGCAACCGCGCGCGCACTGGGCATGCATCGCCGCACGCTACAGCGCAAATTGCAGAAACGCCCGGTACGACGCTAGGCCGCGGCGATTTCCTCTGCCAGCAGGGCAAGCAACCGCTCTCCCACGGCATCCATCGCCGGCCCAGCACCGGGCAGCAACTGCGCCATGCTGGTTACCCGCAGGCCGGCATACCCGCAGGGGTTGATGCGTGAAAAGGGCTCCAGATCCATGTCCACATTCAGTGCCAGACCGTGATAGGTGCAACCGCGACGGACCCGCAGGCCCAGAGACGCGATCTTCGCACCCGTCACGTACACGCCGGGCGCACCGGGCTGGAGCGCGCCCTGGATGCCGTACCCGGCCAGTAATCGAATAATACTGCGCTCCATAAGGCTCACCAGGTCGCGCACGCCCAACTGACGCCGCTGCAGATCGATCAACAGGTAAAGCACCCACTGTCCGGGACCGTGATAGGTAACCTGTCCGCCACGGTCGACCTGCACGACAGGAATATCGCCAGTTTCCAGCAGGTGTTCCGCGCGACCGGCCTGGCCCTGGGTAAACACCGGCGGATGCTGTAGCAACCAGAGCTCGTCCGGTGTGTCGGCATTGCGGCTGTCGGTGAAACCGCGCATCTGCTCCAGTGTCGGAGCGTACTCCACCTGCCCGAGCCTGCGCACCAGGGGCAGCGCGCCGCTCATCAGATCACCATCTTCACGTGGCCGGTTGCGAGGAGATCTGCATGCAGAGCTTGCAGTTGTTCGGGCCCGGTGGCGATGATGGTCACTGTCAGGGCAGCGAAGGTACCCTTGCGGCTATCTCTTATCGATACGCGGGCCTGGTCGAACCCGGGCGCGTGACGCTCAAACACCTCGAGCACAACCTCGCGAAACTCGGCGCTGGAGCGACCCAGCACCTTTACCGGGTAGTCGCAGGGAAAGGTGATACGGGGAGGTTCGGGCTCAGTCATGCAAACTCCGACTCTGCTCCAACGAAAGGCCCCGCGCCGGCGTCAGGCGCGGAAGAGGCTCGCAATCCACATCAGCAGACTGTCCCAGAGGCGTTTGAACAGGCCACCCTGCTCCACCTCCGCCAGTGCCATCAGCGGAGCGTGATGAACCGTCTCACCATCCAGCGTCAGCGTCACTGTGCCCACCGCATCGCCTACAGCGAGCGGCGCGAGCAGCGGATCGTCCACCTCAACAGTCGTAACCACATGCTTGCTTTTGCCGCGCGGCAGCGTCAATACAGTGGCCTCGAGCACCCCAACCGGAACCGCATCGGCTGTTCCTTTCCAGACACGCGCGCTGTCGAGCTCGGTCATGGCCTCGAACACCGTGTCTGTTTCAAAAAAGCGGAAACCGTAATTGAGCAGGCTGCGCGTCTCGTTCTTGCGTGCGCGCTTGCTGTCCGCTCCCATCACCACCGAGATCAGGCGCATACCGCGGCGCTCGGCGGACGTCACCAGGCAGTAGCCCGCCTCTTCCGTATGGCCGGTTTTGAGACCGTCGACAGAGGGATCTTCCGACATCAGCGTATTGCGGTTGTACTGCCTGATATTGTTGTAGGTGAACTCCTTCTCCTGGTAGATCGCGTACTGCTCGGGGTGGTGCTTGATCATTGCGCGCGCCAGAATGGCGAGATCGCGCGCGGTGGTCAGATGATCGGGATGCGGCAGGCCATGCGAATTCACGTAGTAGGTGTCATCCATGCCGAGTTTCTCGGCGGTCGCATTCATCATCTCCGCGAACACTGCCTCGCTGCCTGCAATGTGCTCCGCAATCGCCACGGTCGAATCATTGCCCGAGGAAATAATGATGCCGCGCTGCAGATCGGCAACGGACACATCCTTGCCCGGTTCTATCCACATCAGCGACGACCCCTGGAAGACAGGGTTCTGCGACCAGGCATTCTCGCTGATCGACACCATATCGTCCTCGGACACCCGGCCCTCGTTGATCTCACGCGCCAGAATGTAGCTGGTCATCATCTTGGTCAGGCTGGCCGGCGGCAGCGGCATGTCCGCGTTGTGTTCAGCCAGTACCGCGCCGCTGTCGGCGTCCACCAGCAACCAGGCAACCGCGTTTACCTGGGGCGGCGAAGGCACTGCTGCCGCCACCTGTGGGGAGAAAACAGCGAGGATGAGAACGAGACAGAGACCGAATCGGGACATGAAAACAAAAAACCATGGGGATGAGAGTTCGCCGCGATGGTAACCCAAGCGCGCCTGTAGCGAAAGAAATCACCGGGTTTAACCGAACTTCAGGCCGGGCGGGCCAGCGAGGTTTGCGTCTGCAGATCGGTGCAAACCGGCTCAGGGCAAGGGCTGGCCCACGTCATAGCCGCTCTCTTTCAACAGACGCTGTACACGCTGCAGGTGTTCGGGATCATCCACCGGCCCGACGCGCACGCGATACAGAAAACCCCCACCGGTTTCCACCTGGCTCACCATCACCGGCGCCGGGAGCAAAGGTTGCAGTTCGCCCTGCAGCCGCAGGGCGCTGGATTCTGACCCGAAGGCGCCCAACTGCAGATAGCGATACTGCCCCAGAACCGTACCACGGCGATCATCCACGCCTGCGATGTCGAGCACCTCGACCTCCACCTGCGCGGTACCCTCGTGCGCAAAGCCCAGTTTCACCGCGGCGGCATAGGAGAGATCAATCAGGCGGTCGGCATGAAAGGGCCCCCGGTCATTGATGCGCACCACCACCGTGCGCCCGTTCCCCAGGTTGGTGACCTTCGCATAGCTGGGGATCGGCAGGGTCTTGTGCGCCGCCGTGGCCTTGTACAGATCAAAAATCTCGCCGTTCGAGGTGGCGTGACCGTCGAACTTCGCGCCATACCACGAGGCGATGCCACGCTCCCGGTAACCGCTGTGATCCGGCAGGATCGTGTAGGTTTCGCCGTTGACACTGTATGGACTGAAATTGCCGACAGACAAGATCGGATCGGGCTTTGGTGTCGCGTCGCGCACATCACTGGCGCTGATCGTCCGCAACGGCGCAAAATCACGCGCGTGCGCATAGCGCTCCGACTGGGCGGTATCCGTGGTGGGCGTATCGTCGGGCGGCGGCACCGAACAGGCGACCACGCCCGCTACCGCCAGGCAGCCGAGCGCGCGGAGCATGCGTCTCACCCCGCAAGCCTCGCGGCCAATCGCTGGCTCAACTGGTACACGCTCATGGCGTACATGGCGCTGTGGTTGTAACGGGTGATCACATAAAAGTTATGCAGCCCAAGCCAGTATTCATAACCATCGGGCAGTTCGAACTTCATGGCGGTCGCCAGCGCATCCGGATCCAGTTTTTCCCGCGCCTTTATGCCATGCGCTGCGAACTCCGCCACGGTCATCTCCGGCTTCAGGCCGCTGCGGCCACTCACAAACAGCTCCTCGGGGGCGTCCGCGCGCGCGTCCGCTGCAAACACCACGGCCTGCCCGGGACGCCAGCCGTGCTCGCGAAAATAGTTGGCGACGCTGCCGATAGCGTCCACGGGGTTGTTCCAGATATCGATCACGCCGTCATCGTCGAAATCGATCGCGTAATGCCGATAGCTGCTGGGCATGAACTGTCCATAGCCCATCGCACCGGCGTAAGAGCCCATCAGTGCCGCAGGGTCAAAACCCTGATCGCGGGTGAGCATCAGGTAGTTTTTGAGCTCGCTGGTGAAGAATTCAGAACGCCGCGGGAAGTCGAAAGCCAGGGTCGACAGGGCATCGAGCACACGAAACTTGCCGCTGATACGCCCGTAATAGGTTTCGACGCCGATAATGGCAACAATCATCTCCGCCGGCACGCCGAGTTCCCGTTCCGCACGCTCAAAGGCTGCCTTGTGCTCGCGATAGAATTCAACGCCCGCCTCCTCTCGCTCCCGGGTGAGAAAGATCTCGCGGTATTCATGCCAGGGCTTGATTTTTTCCGCCGGCCGGGAGATGGCTTCCAGAATGCTGTCCTTGCGCTGCGCCTGGGAGAACACACGCAACAGTTCCTCGCGCTCAAAGCCCTCCTCGGCGACCAGTTCATCGATCACCGCGAGCGCGGCCGGGCTGTCGCCGTAATTATCCGCAGCGCAGGAAAGCGTTGGCCAGAGGAAGGTGAATATCAGCAGAAACCTAAGCGGTTGACACATATAAGATCGCTCTGTTGTCAGGGAACCTGAATAGACCGGCGGCAGCGTATCGCGTTCAGCGCGAGACCAGTCGCTGCTCCGTGCCAATTGCCATGAGGATACCGAAACCCGCCATCAGGGTAACCACGGAAGTGCCGCCGGCACTGACCAGGGGCAGCGGTACGCCTACCACTGGCAGCAGGCCAGCCACCATCCCCATATTAACAAAGATATACACGAAAAACGTCAAAGTCAGGCTCCCCGCCATCATGCGACCAAAACTGGTTTGCGCGTGCACGCCGATCCAGAATCCGCGCAGCAATATGAGCAGGTACAGGCTCATCAGCAGGAGCACCCCGCGCAGGCCGAACTCCTCCGCCAGCACGGCGATGATAAAGTCCGTGTGGCCCTCCGGCAGGAAATCGAGCTGTGACTGGGTACCCTGTGTCCAGCCCTTTCCCTGCCAGCCACCAGAACCGATCGCGGTCTTGGACTGGATAATGTTCCAACCGGCGCCGAGCTTGTCACTCTCCGGGTTGAGCAGGGTGAGGATGCGCTGCCTCTGGTAATCCTTGAGCAGGAATACCCACGCCGGCCAGGCCGATGCGATGGCGAGTAGCAGCGCCCCGAAGATGTAGCGCCAACCTATGCCGGCCATGAACAATACAAACAAACCGCTGGCCGCAATCAGCAGCGCGGTACCCAGATCAGGCTGCACGAGAATGAGACCCGCGGGCAGCGCCAGCAGGCACAGGGCGCCGCCCACATACTGCAGCCGGGGAGGCAGAATCCGGTCGGCCAGGTACCAGGCAAGAGCCAGTGGCACCGCAAGCTTCATGATTTCCGAGGGCTGAAAACGAAATCCGCCAATCTGCAGCCAGCGCTGCGCACCCTTGGCGCCCACGCCAAAAAACATGACGGCAACGAGCAGCGCCACCCCCGCCACATACAGCCACGGCGCCCAGCGTGCGTAGCGCTGCAAACCGACCTGTGCGCCGAGCAGCATCACCACGTAGGCGAGCGCAAAGTAGCGCCCCTGTCGGATCACCGCATCGATACTCTGTCCCGATGCGCTGTAGAGCACGAAGAGGCCATAGGCTGTCAGGCACAGCAGCAGCACCAGCAGGGGCACATCCACGTGCAGGCGCATTGCAGTGCTCGGCGCTCGCGACATGCTGCCGCTGCCCTGATGGGGCATCTGTCGGACGTAGTCACTCATCGGTCGCTGCTCATCAGCCGGTATCCCCCAGCAGCCAGGTATCGATCACAGCGCGGGCAATCGGCGTGGCGGCGGAGCTGCCGCCGCCATTCTCGACAATAACAGCCACCGCGATGGTTGGCGCGTCGAGCGGCGCGAACGCGATGAACAGGCCGTGATGCCGATGCCGTTCCGCCACTTCTTCTTCTTTGTAGACCGCGTTTTGTGCGATGCCGATCACCTGTGCCGTGCCGGTCTTGCCCGCCATCTCGTAGGCAATGTCATCGGCGAGGTATTTGGCGGTACCGCGCTCGCCGTGCACCACAGCGCGCATGCCATCGAAAACCGCATCCCAGTGGTCGCTGTCAGCCGCCAGCCGCGGTTGGCTCGGCACCGCCACCGGCTTGCCGTTCACGGCCTTCAGCAGGCGCGGCGTATGACGCTCACCGCGGCTGGCCAGCACGCCGGTGGCGGCCGCGAGCTGCATGGGGGTGGACAGCCAGTAGCCCTGCCCTATTCCGGCACTGATGGTTTCACCCGGGTACCACGCCTGTGCCATCGCGCTGCGTTTCCAGGCGGTAGAGGGCAGTACGCCGCTGCGCTCGTTGGTCGTATCCACGCCAGTGCGATCACCAAAGCCGTAGGGTGACAGGTACTCGTGCATGCGATCGATGGTCAGCCGGCGTGCCAGATCATAAAAATAGACGTCGCAGGACTCGGCAATGGCCATATTCATGTCCACCTGCGGCGCGTGGCCGGTACCGCGTATGCGCAGAATCCAGTCGCGGTAGCGACGGGAATCGCCGGGCAGCTTGTACCAGCCGGGGTCGGCAACGGTGGTTTCCGGAGTGACCAGGCCGGATTCCAGCCCCGCCATGGCCATAAAAGGCTTCACGGTCGAGCCGGGCGGGTAGGAACCCTGCACGGCCCGATTGAACAGCGGCACATCCAGAGAATCCCTGAGGGCTGAATATTCGCGCGTGCTGATGCCATTGACAAAAAGATTGGTATCGAAGCCCGGGGTGGAGACCAGCGCCAGCACGCCGCCGGTGTGCGGGTCTATGGCGACCACCGCGCCGCGCTGTTCGCCGAGCGCCTCCGTAGCGGCTTTCTGCAAATAATAATCGAGGTGCAGCGTGAGATCATTGCCGGGTACAGGCGCAATCCGCTCCAGTACCCGCAGCACACGACCATGCGCGTTGGATTCCACGTTCTGATACCCCACAGTGCCGTGCAGGGTGTCCTCGTAATACTTTTCTATCCCCACCTTGCCGACATGGAAGGTGCCGCGATAGTTGGTCTCATCGAGCTCCAGCGCTTCGCTTTCATTAATACGGCCCACATAGCCCACCGCGTGCGAGAACAGCTCCCCGTGCGGGTAGTGGCGCAATAGCTGCGCGTCCACCACGATGCCCGGCAGCCGGTGCTGGTTCACCGCGAGCAGCGCACGCTCCTCTTCGCTCAACCGGAAACGCAGCGGCACCGCCTCATAGGGACGGCTGCGGGCGAGCTTCTTGCGGAAATTGCGGATGTCGTCGTCCGAAACCGGCACCAGCGCGGTCAAGTCCGCCAGGGTCTCTTCCAGCCCTTCCACGCGCTCGCGCACGATGGACAGGATGAAGCTGGGGCGATTGTCCGCCAGCAGAATACCGTTGCGGTCGTAGATCAGGCCACGCTTCGGCGGCAGGGGCTGCAACTGCACCCGGTTGCGTTCCGACTGGGTCTGGTAGATTTCATATTCGCTGATCTGCAGCGTGTGATAACGCGCCAGCAGCAGCCCCATCAACAAGGCCACGAAACCCAGCGCCGTCACCGTGCGCGCGCTGTAAATCCGCGATTCCCGGTGTTGGTCCTTCAGCGTGATCTTGGTGGACATTGCGTGCGCCGCCTGGCCGTCAGGGCGTTATGACTAGGATCGATGATAAGGATGCCGGGCGACGATTGTCCAAGCCCGGTAAAGCTGTTCAGCCAGGACCACGCGCACCAGCGGGTGCGGCAGGGTGAGGTCACTCAGGGACCAGCGCTCATCGGCCCGATCAATGCACGCGCGGGACAAACCATCCGGACCGCCGACAAGGAAACTGTAGTTTTCACCTGACATCAGCCAGTTCCTGAGCTCATCAGCGAGCGCTTCGGTAGACAGCCTTCGACCCCCGACATCCAGCGCTATAACGCGATCTCCGGCGGGCAGGGCCTTGAGTATCTGCGTGCCCTCGCGCGCGCACAATTCACCGGCACCCGCATCGCCGACGCGCCGGGCGACCGGAATCTCCCGCCAGCCAAGCTTCAATTCGCGCGGCAGCCGCTTCTGATACTCCTGCACCCCCTGTGCAATCCATGCGGGCATGCGGGTGCCGACAGCGATCACGGTAACGCGCATCAGGTCTCGATTTCGTGATCCGTCCAGAGACGCTCGAGATCATAGAAATCGCGGGTTGCAGGTAACATGACATGCACCACCACATCGCCATAATCCACCAGCACCCACTCGCCTGCGTCCTCCCCTTCCACGCCCATGGGTCGCACGCCCTGCTTCTTGGTCTCCACCGCAAGGTTCACCGCCAGCGATTTCACGTGCCGGCTGGAGGTGCCGCTGGTCACTACCAGATACTCCATCACATCCGTCAGCGCCCTGACATCGAGGGTGACCGTGTTGACTGCTTTCATATCGTCCAGGGATGTCGCCACCAGGGCGACAAGTTCATCGGCATTCATTGGCGGGGCTTGGTTGTGGTTGCATGCGCTAATTCGCTACTCACTGATAAAGGTGTCGGGATTCAATGTAATCGATCACGGTTTGGGGCATAAGGTAGCGTGCCGACCGCCGCGATGCCAGCAGTTCACGGATTTCGGTGGAGGAAATGGCCAGCGGCCTCAGTTCCTCCACCAGAATGCCGCCACAGGGAGCACTGCGCAGCTCCTGCGCAGCGGGCAGACGGTGCTGGTGCAGCCAGTCTGCCACCACACCCCGCTCGGGCAGGCTCCAGCCAGGCCGGGCAATCACCACGATATGGGCCAGCGACAGCAGCTCCTGCCAACGCTGCCAGCGATCAATCCCCAGCAGCGCATCGCAGCCCAGCACCATGCAGAGGCTGCGCCCGGAGCCGAATTCCTCGCGCAGTTCGATCAGGCTGTCCACGGTGTAGGACGGCCCGGGCCGGCGCAGCTCGCGCGTGTCGCACAGCAGGCGCGGCTCCCCGGCTACCGCGAGCTCCACCATCGCAGCGCGGTGCTCCGCAGAGCAGCGCGGGGCCGCCCGGTGCGGGGGCTCGGCACTCGGCATCAGTCTGACATGCTCCAGCTCAAGGCGTTCCGCCAGCTCCAGCGCGGAGCGCAGGTGGCCGTAGTGCACAGGGTTGAAGGTGCCGCCAAACACGCCGATCGGCGCCTGTGGTTCGCTACTCAAGAGCGAATCTGCCCCTCGCCCAGCACCACGTATTTTTGCGAGGTCAGGCCCTCGAGGCCCACCGGTCCGCGGGCGTGCAATTTGTCGGTCGAAATGCCGATCTCAGCGCCCAGGCCATACTCGAAACCGTCGGCGAACCGGGTAGAGGCGTTCACCATCACGGAACTGGAATCCACTTCACGCAGAAAGCGCATTGCGCGGGCATGGTCACGGGTCACGATGCTGTCGGTGTGGCGCGAGCCGTAGGTCTCTATGTGCGCCATCGCCGCATCGATATCGTCGACCACCCTCAGCGCCAGCACCGGCCCGAGGTACTCTTCGTACCAGTCGTGTTCGCTCGCCTCGCGCGCATCGGGAATCCACTGTCTGCTGCGCTCGCAACCCCGCAGCTCGACGCCGGCAGCGGCGAATGCTCCGCCCAGGCATGGCAACAGAACCGGCGCTTCGGCGGCGGCTACCAGCAGGGTTTCCATCGTATTACAGGTACCGTAACGCTGGGTCTTGGCGTTCAGCGCGATGGCCAGCGCCATCTCGTGATCCGCGCTCTCGTCGACGTACACGTGGCATACGCCGTCGAGGTGCTTGATCACGGGCACCCGGGCCTCCCCGCTGATTCGCTCGATCAGGCTTTTGCCTCCGCGCGGAATGATGACATCCACGTACTCGGGCATCGTGATGAGGCGACCCACCGCCGCGCGATCCGCCGTCTGGATAACCTGTACGCTGGCCGCCGGCAATCCCGCCGCGCGGATGCCCTCGACCAGACACTCGGCAATCGCGCAATTGGATGCCAGCGCTTCCGAACCGCCGCGCAGTATCGTCGCATTGGCCGATTTCAGGCAGAGGCTCGCCGCCTCAACTGTCACATTCGGCCGCGATTCATAAATTATGCCCACCACGCCAAGCGGCACGCGCATACGTCCTACCTGAATGCCGCTGGACATCCGGCGCATGTCCGAGATGCTGCCGACAGGGTCAGGCAGCGCGGCCACCTGGCGCAAACCCTCAAGCATCGCGTCAATACGCGACGGCGTCAGCGCGAGGCGATCCATCAGCGGTGCATCCAGCCCGCCGGCCGCGCCGCGCTCCAGATCCTCGCCATTCGCCTCAATCAGGCGCGCGCGGGCGCCGTCCAGCGCCTCGTGTGCCGCCAGCAACGCCCTGTTGCGGACATCCGTGGCAGAGGCGGCCAACTCGCGGGCTGCCTGCCTGGCCGCCGCGCCCACCTCTTGCATGTACTGGTCCAGATCCATTGAAGTCGCGTCCCGGATGCGCAAAGCGGCGATTATAACCGATCGTCCCGAGCCGTGTGCTACGCTTCAGGCTCCGTTATTGCGCTGAAGATGCACATGCCCGACACGCCCGATCTCGAGTTTTTTTACGACTGCTCCAGCCCCTGGAGCTATTTTGCCTTTACCCGCATTCAGCCGATGGCCGCCGAGTTTGGCGTGCCGATCCGCTGGCGCCCGATTCTCGTGGGCGGCGTATTCAACGCCGTAAACCAGGAGCTGTACGCGGCGCGGGAAGCAATGTTCCAGGGGGAAAACCCAAGGCGCCTTAACTACTACCTTAAGGATATGCAGGACTGGGCAAACCTCTGCGGCCTCGAGCTACGCATGCCGGCGGGTCACCCGCTGAACAGTGTCAAGGCCATGCGCGGCGCGCTGTATGCGCAGGAACTGGACCTGCTGGCAGCGTATTCGCGCGCTGTCTTCGCCACCTACTGGTGCAGCGACAACCCGGATATCTCCGACGACGCGGTACTCACCGACATCTGCGCCAGCATTGGCCTGGATACGCAGGGGTTCTTTGCGGCGATTCATGATCAGGCCTACAAGGATCGCCTGCGCGCCAATACCGATGAGCTTATCGAACGCGGTGGCTTCGGCTCACCCACAATTTTCATCGATGGCGATGATATGTACTTCGGGAATGATCGCTTGCCTCTGGTGGAGGCGCGCTTGCGCCAGAAACAGAAAAGCGGGCCGTAGCCCGC
>CAXBLB010000023.1:0-54460 GCA_963976655.1 uncultured Halieaceae bacterium | reverse complement strand
GCGGGGCTTTCAGCGATTCTTGTCGTTTTTGGACGGAAAATCCCTAGTACCCCACTTTTAACGATTTCTTTTGTTTGTGGATGATGTCCGTGATCACGGAGCGTCGGCCGCTATGAGAACTGGCTTTTTCGATGCCGGCCCAGTCCCTTAGAATCAGCGCCATGTGTTCCTGCAGGGTATTCGGGGAGTAGGGGACACCTTTCTGGGTGATGAAAAGAGGATCCGAGGCCTTGGCGCCTGGATTCTTGTCGATTCGTAAAGCCAGGTAGGTCGTCAGTGCTTCCCTCAGATCCTCGTCCACAAGCGGTAAGTCCCGCGATTGCCCCGAGCGTTTCTTGACCGCAGGATAAAAGCGCTTGGGGTTAACATCGACACCGGCGTTTGCCAGATCGACGATCTGTGCGACAACCTGGTCAAATGCCTCTACGGAGAAGCTCACGGTTCGCCGGTTGTACTGAGGAGTCGAGCGGCCCATGGCGTTAGCGCCCTTGGTGTAGGCCGCGGGCAGTGACATCACTTTATACAGGGTAAACCCGGGCGGGGATTTTTTAAGGCGCGCGACCTCCTTGATCTGGAGCAGGGCGATCTCTTGGGCGCGCAACCCGAGTTTCGCGCTGATCTGCATGATCGCGGTATTCTTTTCCGGATGGCGATGCTCCTGGATAACCTCGAAGACCCGTTGCCATTCTGCGGTGCTAGGGACACGTGCCTGGCCTGATTTCGGCATGATAGGGGCCCTTTAATAATCCGTAATAATGTTATAAAAACGGATTAATGATAAACGTCAACCCATAGGGTAACCCACTACATGAGCGGTTAAATTCTTATTCTTTAACCTCTAACTCCATTTACTAATTATCTGCGCCGCAAGCTTAAGAAATTCAACCTTATCTCCATTCGTAATTCGTTTATTAGATTCTAGTATAAGGACATTGTCATCGACCACTGTCATGAGCTTGGTGGCCCAAGTATTGTTCATGTGCTTGAAGACAACTAACTTAGCGGGGTAACCATTGACCTCTGTATTCTCGTCATACAGCCAGGAACTTTTCGCTCCTCGCATTTCATCCACAATTAGAATCCCAAAGCGAGTTGATTCGTAAACCTGCTTTATCCCGAATGTTCCTCTCATTACATACTTTGAGCTACCGTCATTAATATACTGAATGCTTACCTGTGAAGGTGTGAACGGAAGCCAGCCCGCGTCTACCTTCGATGTGCTCTCCAACTTCTCGTATCGAGCTTCCCCTGATCGATCTTCCGATGTATCCAGTGAACGAATCTTGGCCATCACATAATCAGGCCTAGTAGGAGTTGTTGATTTGTCGATGTACCCTTTTTCCTCGAGGCTCTTCATGTCGGAAAAGAAGACACTCCTTTGTTCTTCGCTCATTTGCATCGTGACCGTTGGTTCTTCTCCGGGACGTATGGCGGCGTACTCGCTGTCTTGTACCGTCAATGGTACTTCCACTCTTGTGTATTTAGAGAATCGACTCTCGATAGAACTTCCTTGGGATAAGGCCTGCGAACAGAATAAGTGCACGAATCCAAGAAGTAATACGATAGCTGTCTGTTTTTGATGGATTTTCATTCTTGACTCCATAGTGTATAAATTCACGTCCGTCTGCTGTAGCCACTAGATAAAAAAAATCAATAGAACTGATCGAAATGCAGGTTGCAGTCCGAAGCTGTCGTCGGCCATGTTATTCCACCTGCTCCTTGAGCTTCATACATATGGAATCCCTGAACAGACCAAGCTGATGTAGAACCCGGAGGCGAAAGGCTTCCATCAGGATTCGGTTCGCTGGAGTAAAAGGCCCCATGAACACCCGCATGACGAGTATCCAGCTTCCAATAATAGGCATCACACCAGATCCCGTTGATATTGTGCCATCCACCCGATCTTGGGTAGCAGGTATCTAGTACGGGGCTGTTCTCAGAAATGGACCCCGTAAATTGGACAGCCGGATAAGTGCATCCTCGGGTCATGCCGCCAGCCTGGCAGCGTCTTCATAGTACACATTGTCCGGAGTGCGCCGGTCAAGAGACTGGTGCCTCCTTTTCGAATTGTAGTAAGTAAAGTATCGGCCCAGGGAAGCCCGTGCGGCACCGATGCAGTCGTACGCCTTCAGGTAGACCTCCTCGTACTTCACGCTGCGCCACAGTCGCTCTACGAAAACATTGTCGACCCAGCGCCCCTTGCCGTCCATGCTGATCCTGATGCCGTGTTGCTTGAGAACGTCGGTAAAATCATCGCTGGTAAATTGGCTGCCCTGGTCCGTGTTGAAGATCTCCGGCGGCCCGTGACGCTCAATGGCTTCTTCCAGCGCGTCAACGCAGAAACTGGCATCCAGTGTATTGGATACCCGCCAAGAGAGAACTCGCCGGGAGTACCAATCCATGATGGCAACCAGGTACACGAAGCCACGGGCCATAGGGATGTAGGTAATATCCGTTGCCCATGCCTGATTTGGCCGGTCGATCACCAGGTATTTTAACAGGTACGGGTAAACCTTGTGCGCGTGGTTCGCCAGGCTGAGGTTGCGCTTGGGGTAACTCGCAACCAGCCCCATAGTACGCATCAGGCGCTGCACCTTCTTGCGATTGACGCAATGACCCTCGTCCTCAAGCCAGTCGCGGATGCGCCGGCTGCCGAGGAAAGGGTAATCCAGATGGCAGCGGTCAATCAGCTTCATCAGCACGAGCTCCTCGTCTGACACCGGCTTCGGCACGTGGTAGAACGTCGAGCGTGGTAGATCCAGCAACGCGCATTGGCGCGTCACTGGCAATGGATCCTTCCGATCTACCATTTCTTTCCTCTGGGCCCGTGAATCCTTTCGAGCCCGCGTCCTAAAAAATCATTCTCCATGGTCAGCTGACCGATCTTGGCATGGAGTTCCTGAACTGCCTCAGCAGTATCCTCGGCCTTCCTTGCGCCTTTGCCAAACACATCTGGCGCACTGTCGAGGAGCTGCTTTTTCCAGTCGGTTATCTGATTGGGATGCACATCGAACTTCTGCACCAACTCAGCCATGGTAAGATCGCCCTGCACGGCAGCCAGAGCCACCTTGGCTTTGAACTCGGGCGAATGGGTACGTCTTTTTCGTCTCATTGCTTCTCTCCTGAGCACGATGCTCATGATGGAGGAAGCACTTATCTTCGTCCACTCACTGTCCAATCAGTGGGGTCCAGCTCTCTCCGTAACATAGTGTTTTCGAGTTCCATTCTTGAAGTGATGACTGAATACCCCTCTTGATTCTGGTGGATCGAAGTAGTTGTATGTAATGGATTCGTTATTGAAGCAATTTGCACGACTGAATGTGTCAACGTCGTCAGCAGTGGCTGATGACGGAAATAGAATTGGTGAAAGCCAAATTACTTTGATCAAAACGGCGCTACAAATCTTAATCCAGCTGGATCGATAACTGAGTGATGTATGCATGTTTCATTTCCTGTCGATGTAACGGTGGAGTAAATGATTACTGATCTACAGACCGTTTATACAAGAGCACTTTCAACGTTCTACTGACTGTAACTCCTTTCGGATGCAATGATTCACAGTCTTAACGCTATAGTATTTTTCTTCAATTAGGTTAGACAGTGTAAGAGGTCCGTCAAGCTGTCAGCCTAAGAATAGCAGTCAGTATCGTTCGCATTTTTCTTTTGTTATAAATTGATAGTGATGACTCCTGACGGCAGCTTGGCTGCGCATCCTTTGGCACGGAACCTTCCATTGACGCTGCAGGCGTCCCTTGCCATGGTTAGTAAACCTCGTGGCTACTTCCGTAGCATGTAGGTAGCGGCCTGTCCGCATTTGTAATCAACCCATCGGGTAACTCACCCGATGGGCGATGTTGCTCGGTGTCTATCCGAAAGGAGCACTACTATGAGCGATATCAGTAAAACGGTCGGTTTGGTCCGCCCGGTCAGTGGCGATGGTCGGTTCCCGATATTGGGGTTTTTGAATCCCGTGCTCATCGATGATGAGTTGTGGGAGTTGACGCAGAACCCCGACAACCCGAGCCTGGCCTCACTGGTGAACAAAGCTGCGGAAGCAGTTGATATCTTCGCCAACGAGGTCGAACACGCGGATTTTACGATTCTCGTGTCGAGCTGCAAAGGTCTTGTCGCCGTCACCGTGCGGGTATCTTGGGAGGAGGCAAGCAAGCGTGTCAAGATCGCGCCACTCAATCCCCCGCCGTGGTCGTCGAACAGTGTAAGGACATACGATGTTCAGCACTGATCGACAGACCCCGGAAGCCGAACGGCAGGCACTGGACAAAGCTCGATTAGAACTGGAGATCGCAAGGCTCAGGCTGGAGATCAAAGGGGACCATCGACGATGGAAGGCTGAGTTTATGTTAAAAGCCATTGCCCTGACGGGCACCATTGCGGGCTCTACAATTGCTTGGATTGTTCAACAGGTAACACGCTGTGGAGGTTGATGTCGTGAAGTCAGACAGGGACCAACTGCTCACGGGCCGCGATTATGCGGTCATTGTAGTGGGGGCATCCTTTGTGGCGGCAACCATCGTTATGCTCAGCCAGTTAATTTTTGGTTGAGATTCCCGGCTGCCAGCCGACCCGACAAGGAGCCTCCGGGCTCCTTGTTTTCAACAAACTCTCGGAACCGGACTCTACTCGGGTGTGGTCAACGCCATCAGCTGTTCAACCGACCTCGGAGTCAACACAATTTCACCCTGTACGTT
This sequence comes from uncultured Halieaceae bacterium, assembly GCA_963976655.1. Taxonomy (GTDB): domain Bacteria; phylum Pseudomonadota; class Gammaproteobacteria; order Pseudomonadales; family Halieaceae; genus Marimicrobium. The sequence continues at coordinate 49,751 of CAXBLB010000023.1, read as the reverse complement.
TGACGCACCAGCCATCAGCTGGATCAGTTTTGCGGTGATGGACGCCAGCTCTTGCGCGGATGCGTACCGTAGTCGCATCTGCGAGCGCCACGCTTGATCGACTAAGGGCGTTAATTCCACCGGGACACCTAACATGTCCGCCATCGACGACGCAAAGGCTTGCTCTCCAGGGTGTAGCGGCGGCGATTCCTCGTCATTCTTTGGTGCTTTGGGATCCTTCGATGGCGAACCAGATTGAATCAGGGTATAGAGTTCAGCGATCGGCATCGGGTTGCGCAGGTAGCGTTTTGCGTAGCGTATCTGCTGTTTTTCATTGGGCAGCGAGGCAATGGCCTTGGCGGCGGTTTCGGGGAGCTGGCCGCGCCGGGTCAGGTTTATCAGGTGGGGACACAGCTTTTCCAGTAGTGCCAGGCGGTTGGCCAGAGTCGGCCTGCCAATGCGCAAGGCGGCTGCCATGTCGGTTACGGTGGGGATACTTTCCGCAAACCGTTGCCGCGCCCTTAACACTGCCTCAGCAAATTCAATGGCTGTCACTGGATAGCCGGCGATTTTTGCTTCCTCGTAGGCATACTGAATGCCATAGAACACAGCATCCGCATCGCTTGCGTCAATGAGGCTGACCTTCGCCCACCGCGTATAGGCGTTTTCTTCGATATGGGCGTTGAGCGTCTCCCAGCCTGTCAGCACTTCTATATCTTTGCCCGACCCTGGGTCTGGCGCTTCCACAACCCGTGCCAGGACGCGGCCCACGGGTTCTTTGCGGCTCAGTGCGGCTTCGTTCAGAGCGCGACGCTGCTCGTCGGTAAAAGGTATCTCCAGAGCAAAGTCCGCCTTGTAAAGACGTCGGCGCTCGACGTCTTCCACATCCACAGACAATTGGCTCTGCAGTATCTGCCGAGCGGCCCGGTTGGTTTGATCCTGGTGTTTCATCGCGCTCCCCTGCGTTCCTCAAGGAACACTACACCAGGAATTTCTCCCCTACCGCCACGACGGGTACTGGAAAGCGCGGCTGGAAGATCTCGGGTAACAGTGCTTAATACCCTCATGCCACGGAGTTTCAGGCTCACTCTTCCATCGAGGTCGCCGTGCTGGTATTGCCCCGGTACACAACCTTCCATTGACAGCAAACCGCCATCATTCGATCTTAAAACCACTTGATCGCTGCCCCTGGCAGCATTGAGTGGCGGTTTATCCGCATTACCCGTTGGGGCCTTGCCCCACGGGAGTAGGCTTCAGCGGATCATTCAACGTGAAGGAGATTGATCCATGTCTATACAGCAGAGGGTTGTTGTCTATGTCCCCACACCGGTTCGCATTGAGGAGATACACGAGCGTCAGCCGATCACCCGCAGCATTGTGCGTGAGGATCAGCGTCTCGGCTTTTTCCCCAAGTATGCCGAAGAGTACTTCCTGCAGTTGGAAGCGATGATTTTCCAGACCATGGACCGGCTGTGCCCCGACTATAACGGTGGCATGTGGACCATGTGGGAGTTGTCCAATGGCGGTTGTTACCTGTCTCCGGCGTTGCCGGACGATCAGGTCCGGATGGTCTGTGAGGACAATTGCTTCGAAGGGAAACTGTCCACCGATGCCGCGGGTATTGTGGTCAGCCTGGTGGCGATCAACCACCTCGCGTGGTCCGTGCCGGATCCTGAGCACTTCAACAAGCTGTTCTACGCCCTGCGGGACTGGGCCATCGAGCACCCGGAAAGCGAGCACATCCTGCGCGCCATCGACTGAAGCCTCTACTGCCCCGGATCCCCGGGGCAGGTTCTTTCCCCTGCCAGATCATCCCCGCAATTTCTCGCACACCTGACCGCGCATGGCCAGGGAGTGTTAAACTGCCGGCCCATGGCCCGCATCCTTCCCTTCACGCGCCCCCGCGGCTGGCGACTCTTGTCTTCCCGCACCCTACTGGCGCTCTTTATTGTCGGTAGCGTGGCGCAGTACCTGGTACAGGGCAACGTGACCTGGGTCACTGCCAGCTTGCGCTGGGCTGACCAGATGGTCAGTCAACAGGTCGGCTCGATCCGTCTACCGAGCAGTACCGATGACCTCGTGCAATCGGTCGAGAACTCATTGGATCAGGCGCTTGCCAGCACGCGCAACGGTCTTTCGGCACTTCAGGCCAATACCACCGCTATCGCGGACACCGCGCTCGATAAGCCCGTTCAGTCCGGCTCGGATTACGACTTGTCGGGCAAAGTGGTCCGTATTGCCGATGGCGATACGCTGATCCTGCTGGATGCGACCAACACCCAGCACAAGATCCGGCTGCACGGGATCGATACGCCTGAGCGTCGCCAGCCTTACGGTAATGCCGCCAGGGAAGCGCTAGAGGCGCTCGTAGCCGGCCAACACATCAGCGTGGTTGTTCAGGACACCGACCGTTATGGTCGCACTGTCGGTACCGTCTACCGCAACGGCATGAACGTCAATCTCAGGCTGGTCGAGAAAGGCTGGGCCTGGTGGTATGAACGCTACGCCCGCAATGACCGCGAATTGGCCCAGGCGCAGCGCGAGGCCCGGGCTGCACGACGCGGCCTGTGGCAGGACAGTCATCCTATCGCCCCCTGGGAATGGCGGCGTTTGCACTGAGCCGGGTCTAGCACACTCCCCGCGCTACAGCGCCCGTTGCACTGAATGTACTGTGCTTCCTGTGAAGCAGTCTGGTATCGGCTCGCCTTACGTTGTAAGAACCCTTCCATTGACAGATTTTCCGATTTCCACGAAGGTTAATGTCACTTAGTCGCTGCTCACAGCAGCATTAAGTAGCGGATTTTCCGCATCTCCCGTTGGGGTATCGTACCCCCCACGGGACGAGGCTCTGGCGGATCTTTAACCAGCAAGGAGATGGATCCATGGCAACTCATATGAACGTGTATGTCGTCGAGGAGTTTGAGGCTGGCGGTGAGCAGCGCAAGAACTACACCCAAGTGGGGAAACTGTTTCGCCACAACAAGGGTGAGGGCTTTAATCTGCTTATCCAGCCTGGAATAGCGGTCAGCGGTGAGCTGGTCGTCTTTCCCCCCAAACCCAAAGACGATAACCCGGACGCCTAGTCCAGAGTCTACGAAGACCGCCTGCGCAAGCCGGTGGTCTTCGTTCTAACAACAACGCCGCAAGGCATCCTCCCAACGGGATTCGTCCCGTTGGGCGCATCTCGGGAGATATTTTCAAGGTGCGAAACAATGGAGACTTTGCAATACGCCTCGAAAGAGGCTGTGATCGAGGCCGCGATTGGCTTTCTGGAGGAGAACGGACGGACCTATGGCGAGGCGCTCACCAGCCCGAGCAGAACCGCGGAGTATTTGCGGTTGCGGATTGGTGCCAGTGAGCGTGAGGTGTTTACGGTGATCTACCTCAATAATCAGCACCAGATCATCGCGACCGAGGACATGTTCCACGGCACGATCGACGGGGCTGCGGTGTACCCGAGGGAAGTGGCCCGCCGCGCGCTGGAGCACAACGCGGCGGCGGCAATTTTCGGGCACAACCATCCCAGTGGGGTGACCGAGCCCAGTGCCGCGGACCGGCGAATCACCGAACGGCTTCAGTCCGGTCTGGGCCTGCTCGATATTCGGGTGCTGGATCACCTCATCGTCACTGAGGGCGCGAGCTATTCCTTCGCAGAGCACGGTCTACTCTGAGATCGCAAACGGCGAATGATGTATAACCTTCAAGGGAATCTAGCCGGATTCCCTTTTTTCCGTCTGCCTCAACCACTCAAGATTCGTCCTGGACGTAGCTGGGAGCCGAAAACGCTAACTGCACACCGCCATCCCATTCGAGGGTAACCAGTGCTCCGCAGTCACTACAAACGGCGGCATCACCTTCGTGCGTGTCGTCTTCATGGTGTACCTCGCCCCGGTGCCCGCACGCTGGACAGCGATAGACGTACAGGACCGACTGATCCTTGTTATCAGATTTCGAACGATTTGCCGCCATACTGCCATCCCGTCTGGTCGCTGTATGTTTTGAGTCTTCACTCTCCCAAGTGGCGCTGATCCCGTCAAGAGTGCATCGAAGTGCGTGACACTTGTCCCTTACTGAAGCGAGTGAGCGAATTGCTACCGCTCTGTTCAGCGCGTACTCCACGCCACACCGACTATGGTGTAAATTGTGCGAAGAATGTCCGGGTGGATTTACTGAGATTCGCCAGTTCGTCGGGTTCAAGCAGGCCGTGATGGTGCAGCATGGCGAGTTGGGTGAGCATCTTCGAGCGTGAGTATCCATCAAAGATCCGCACCAGTTCAGCACCATGATGGAAGAAATCATTCACGGCAAAGTGGTCTTTGGCTGCGAAGTCCTGCTTCGAGTCGCCTCGCGGTTGCGCGTCGTTAAACGACAGTACTGCGAGTGTGTACAGGAAGCCCAGCGCGCCCCATTCGGCAATCGCTGTGGGCTCGCTATCTGCTCCGGCCTCGGCAAAAACAAGATCGGCGCGTACGGCAATGTTCTCGCCGTCCAGGCCGACCTCAGTGTGCGTATCAATCACCCGGAAGGGGACCAGGGCCCCTGTTTCCAGAAGGTAGCGCCAGGCGGGTTACGTGGTGTTATCCATGGCCGTCAGTGCCCGTTATCGTGCTGTATCGCGACAGTGTACTACTGGCGTTCCAGATTGAGTTCATCCCATAGCCAGCTGAAATCATAGCTTGCGTCCGGGCCGCGATCACTGGTGTTTTCGAGGTGTTTGAGCCAGCTGATGACCTCGTTGTGTAACGAGGGGTCTGCTGCGCACTGGCGCGGGCTCAGGCCCTCGAGCATGGGAATGGGCTCGTCCAGTGTCTTGCGGTAGTGGTTGGTCAACTGGGCTGTGATTGCTGCCTGTACCTCGGCGGGGATGTCGGCGGCGGGCATCGGCATATCGCCGCAATCCTCCATCAGCGCCATATTTTCGTGGACGGTCAGGGGCGACCCCACAAGGTCACCGAGCAGCGCGGCCAGTAGCGCGGTGCCCCGTTCAGCCCGGGCGGTCGAGTTGGTGTCCAGTTCCAGGGCGTTATCGTCCAGTGCGATATGCCCCAACACGCTCACGCGCTCGCCAACGTCGATGTCCTGGTGGGGCTCGGGGAACCAGGTCCAGGACAGGGCCTCCGCCTCTCTGTGCAATACTGGCGACGCGTCGAGTGCGCGCAGAACGGCCGTGCGAGAGCCCTGCAGGGGGAATCGCACACTGGTGGGTGCGATGGGCTCGTCATCCATGTTCCGCAGGGTTGGGGACGGCCCCGTGGTCTGTAGATAGACATCCATGGCCCAGATCAGGAAGGCCACCCCGGCGAGTTCCGATTCCTGCGTGTGGCGGATGATGTCGTCGAGATCATCGGGTAGACGCTCGATCTCTCCCTGCTCAACCAGCTGTTGCATCAATTGCCGTGTTTCCGCCGGAATGGCAGAGAGTACCCCATGGATACGGGCAGCCAACTCCGGGGGCAAAGGCAGCATGGCGCCGCTGAATGTGGGGGTTGCCCCCGTGTACAGCACGCGGGCCACCAGCCCATCCCATTGGTGAAGACTCTCGGTCGCTGCTTTCTCTTTGACGCGTATCGTCTCGTCCCGGGTGCCATAGGGGCGAATGTCGGCGTAAGCCCCGGGTTTCACTGCGGTGACTTCCCAGAATCGCAGCTCGGATGCACCGAGGGCCTGCAGGTATCGACGACCCGCAGGGCCTTCCCGCCACCCGCGGTGTGCGAGGTAGGCCTCGATCAGATTGTGCGGTTCGTTATCCCACAGGACGGTGGCATATTCCTCAAAACTGAAGCCAATGACCATGTGGCTGTAGGGGCCCGCGTAGAAGAAATCCTCCAACGCCTCGAAACTCACGTCGAGCTTTTCTGCCAGCGGATTAAGTAAATCCTCCTGGACCTGGTCCCATCGCCCCGCCCACTCATCATGTGGCCCGGTATAGGCCATGAGATGTTTGATGGCCTTGTCGATCTCCCTGCGGGATTTACGTTCACTCATGCGGTGCTGTGCTCAACCGTCATTAGGGGAAAAAGGGATCGCGCATCCAGCCGACAATGATGGCGAGATCTTCACTGTCCAGCGTGCGGACCGCATCGACCAAACCCAGTGGTGCCTGGTCACTGCCGCACCAGACATTGCGGAAAAACGCGGCCATGATCCGCTCACCGTGGGAGAAGACCCCCATGGCCTGCTCCAGGCCGGGTTCATCGAGACAGCGGGCTTCCCAATCCCAGTAGCGGGTCAAGTAGCTGTAGGGTGTTATCAGGTCCCGAAAACGCCGCTGCTCCGGTGATAACTGGAAGTCGCCTCGACTGACCGTCATTGGCAGCATCCCGTTGTGTTGGCCGTAGGCAGTGGCCTTCGCCTGTGGCAGTCGGTACGTTCAACCATCGTAATACGCTTCGCTCCTTGTGCGTGGTGTGTCGCTAGCGTCATCGTTTGCATTATACCGGGTTCAGTTGGATTGTTGCCCGCGCGCACTGTGCATCGGGATCAAAAAAGGCCACCCGGAGGTGGCCAAGGTGCGAGCCGGTATTGATTTAGAAAACGGCGGGTAGCCAGGTCGCCCGCGGATCATCCGCGGCGTAGTCCTCGGCAAAGGCCTGCTGTAGTGACTCGATAACCTCGCCCTTGCGCTTGCCCTGCTGGCTCTCGGCCCAGAAGTCCCCCAGCACCGGCCCGAAAGTGTCGCGTAACTGATCCATCGTCATGCGCTTGAAGTAGTACTCACCGGTCGGCTGCCAGTGTTCCCGAAAACCCGGCGCCAGCTGATCCACCAGCACATCCCGTTCCACGTTGGCTCCCCGTGGCCCATGCTCTAATAGCATTGCTGTGCAGTAAGTCACCAGTTGGTCTTTGTCCCGTTTGGCCAGCGCGCAAAACGCCGCTAAACGGGCCTTCTCGTCGTCCTCGGCTAGCCAGGCGGTATTGAGTGTCTCTCGCGCCAGGCGCAGACGTTCTGCGGCGGGGCTGTCCTCGGTATCGCCCCGCTCCGATGCGCAGGGAACCTCACTGTAGCTGGCGTTGCAGTAAATGCGTCCCTCCCAACTGCGACCGGTCAGGACCTGGATGCACAGGCCGTAGTGCAACAGATCACTCGCCAGTTTGGGATGTTGCAGGAGGGTCAGTTTGGTGATCTGCCGCCGGTGGGCGGCCAGGTCACTCACGAGCGCCTGGGACAGGGGCTTTTCGGTCGTTGTTGTGCCATCACTGCCTTCTCCGGCGCCTGGCTCATCGGAATCAGGTTGGCCGTCCTTCACCGTTTTGGGGATATCCTGCGGTCGCGCCCATCCTTCTATCACCTCCAATTCGCCCCGCCAGTTGAGGGTTACCACCACACCGGCATAGCGGCGCTGCGCCTCGGTGAAGCCGCTGTAGGTCTGTTCTATTTCGTCTTCCAGCTGCCACAGGGCTTCATTGGCGTGATCAATGGCCTCAAACAGCGCGTCCTCGCTGTCAAACCCATCGGGCAATGGCGCGTCGGCATCGAGTGCCTCCAGCTCAGCCACGCACTGCGCCAGTCGCTCGCGTTCGCTGGTCTTGTCAGGGGGACCATCGATCAGCACGGCTGGCAATCGTATCAGGCCAGTGGTCAGGGACTCGCGCTCGAGGCCGTGTACGACCCAGGCCCACTCGCCGCCTTTTTCCAGCTGACGGGCGGCACGACTCAGCTTCTCCAACCCCAGTCGCTCGACCAGTTCTGTGGCCGAGAGATAGACCTTCTCCTGGAACAGGTCGCGCGCCACTGCGCCACCGGCTTGTTCATAGGCGTTGATACCGGCAAAGGCACCGATGCCTTGCCCCACCTCGATGGCTTCACCAATCAGCCAGCGGCGGCTTGCATAGGCCGAACAGTGCTCTCCCAGCGCCTGATAACAGGCCAGCTGCCGCTTGGGATCGTCCACCAGCGCGAAGGCCTGTACGTCCTCCAGCGTTAGTCGGCCTTTGCGGTAATCGTTCATGATGGCCTTGCCCACCCGCCCGAGTTTGAGTAGTTTGCGAACGTGGGCCTCCGAGAGCCCAAAGCGCAGCGCAATGTCGGACTCACTCAATCCCTGCCGCGCCAGTTCGGCAAAAGCCTGCACCTGATCGGCCGGGTGCATAGCCTCCCGCTGGAAGTTTTCGGCCAGCGACAGGGCGGTCACGGCGTCCCCGGCGCCGCGCACCGCACAGGGTACCGGGTGGCCGCCGGGTATCTGCCCTGTCGTTGCCAGACCCTGCAACGCCTTCAAGCGCCGCCCGCCGGCGATGACTGCAAAGTGGTCTCCCTCTGGCACCACCACCAGGTTTTGCAATACCCCCTCAGCCGCAATGCTCGCCTTCAGGGCGTCGTGGGTCTCGCGGTTGGCTTTAGCCACCCGCACGTTGTGCCGACTGGCCACCAGCCGGTCCAGCGTAATCAGTTCAATAGACATAATGGGTTCCTCGCACTTGGATTTGGTTTTTGGGTCGCCCCAACCCCCATCCCTCTGGGGGCGAGAAGCCCCCTACCGTGCGAGGTACGAGCACCCGCAACCGGCTGTGGCGGCGCCAGGCAGGGGGAACCACCCGCCTTGCAGAGAGCGAGCAGCCATCAGGATGCGAACGCGCGAAAGGTGGGGGATGCCTGGTGCAAGCCACAACGGATGCCAGGCTAAAACCTCCCCCAGAGGGATAAAGCAATACGCAGGCGCCTGCGCCCGGCACAGTCGTTGCTTGATAGACCCGCTTCGGCCCAGGGAGCGCAGCGCACAGACCATGGTAGTGCGGGTGAAGTGACGAACCGCGTCAGGGATGCGACAGGTCTGTCTTGCAGGGAAGCCGTGGCCGAGAAAGCGGAATCTCCAGTCCATGCGGGCGTTCAGGGCGCCGCCGAAGTCCCAATGAGGCGCCTGCCGCACACTGACGTGATGACGGCGGTTCAATGGCGCAAAGAGAAACTAGCAGTGGCATCAGGGATAGCTTCGCTCAACCCCGCCCGGCTACTGTTCCGCGGTGTCCCGGATCCAGTGCCCCTGTTCCCAGCGCACCCGCACCCGGGCGCGCTCCCTGAACGCTGCCAGGGGTAGTGAACCGTACTCGCCCAGGGAGGGGCCGTGCACCACCTGAAACTCGACGCGGGTCCGGGATGTACTGGTCGGATTCGTCAGAGCATCGACCCGCAACACCTGCCACTGGAAGCCGGTGAGCCCATTGCTGTAATAGGACCCCGGCAACACGGCTTCATCTGTTGCAGCCCCGTCGCGGGCATGTTCTCCAGCCAGCTCGAACAATTCACATAGATCTTCCGGTGAGACGTCCACAAACAGATCCAGCTTCTGCAACGCCCAGGCCATGTCCTCGTGGGTGACGTGTTGGCCCGCGGGGTCCCGGGTGAGTGTCGCTGCAGTGTGTGCCGGTGGACCGATGTGCGAGAGGTAGGCGGGGTAGCGGCGGTGGCGGAACCAGATGTTAAAGGCGAGCGCGACGACAACCATCAGCAGGGCATTGTAGAGAATGGGGCTGAGCAGATAATCGTAACCCAGCGCCCGGACCTGCTCTCCACCCACCACGGCGGCCAGCGCCGCGGCTCCTCCCGGTGGGTGCAGACAACGCAGGTAGTGCATGACCAACACGGCGCCACCGACGGCGCAGGCTGCGGCCAGGGCGAGGTGAGGAATAAAACGGGCGCAACTGACACCGATCGCAGCGGACACAATATAGCCCAGTAGTACGGGCCAGGGCTGAGACAGCGGACCGTGGGGTATGGCGAACAGCAACACGGTAGATGCGCCGATGGACGTGGCGATGAGGACACCGGCCTCACCCCACAGTTGGGGGGCGAGCAGACAGAGGCTGAGTATCCCGACAAAAGCTCCCACAGCCGAGAGCCACTTTTCCCGGTGGGACGTATTGCGAGGGCCCAGGCCAAGGAAACTGGCCACCTCTGTCTGTAATCTTGTGTGGCGTCTATCCTGCCGATCTGGCTGGGGTGGATTCATGGAGACCGAATGCTTCGACAAAAAAAGCGCCAGTCTAGCGCCCTGATCAAATCAGAAAAAGCGGTTAGTTCCGCTAAGCATAATCGGAAGAACAGGTTTAGCTGTGACCAGGTGACTGATCTCGAGGTGCTGGCATTGATCACCCTTCAGTATGTATGCATCCGAGTGCCGCGACGAATGACGAAGACAAACTACCGCCATTCCAGCGTGAGTTGCTTGTCGAGCCAGATCTGTTCGAGTTTGTAGAATATTTCACTGAGGGCTGCAGGTGGACACGGTATGCCCTGTGCATCCATACAATCGTGAAACTGGAGAGCGCAACGGGTCATCGCTTTATCCTGGCGGACGATCAAGCCACGTAGGCTGGCGTGATAACCGGCAAACTCAATGTCAACATTCACGCTTTCTCCCCGTTCACCGATCGGGTTAAAAGACTCAATGAAGATGCCCGTGAGTGAGATGTCTTCGGCGGTGACCCGCTGCTCGGAGTCTCCGGAAAGGATAGTCACCCGCAGATCGTCCGCTTCTGTGCCTCGAACACTGTTCAGGGGGAGTCGCCAGCTGGATCGTCGGTTGGCGCTCTCATCCAGGTGCTGCTTGAGAAAATCGATGAGGAGTGGAACATCCGAGGTGTCAATATCGGCGGTACTGCCAAGTGTGACTTTGAACTGAATGCCCGTGTCCTTATCGGACACGGCGATGTCGCCGAACTTGATGGTTTCCACAAGGCTCTCCCTTACATCCGGCGGTTACCGAATGACTATTATCATCTCCTCGGCCAATACGCTTGGATTATGGCCGTATCCTGAATACCCGTAATCGGGCGCTACTGAAACAGTGATAGTTCCTTGAACGATGCGCTCGTCGAGGAACTGCGGCCTGTTTGTTATAACAGAGAGATTTCTCGGTTGGAAATGTAATTCAGATTGGCGTGAAGATATCGGAAGGCAATCACAAAAATACGGCTCAACTCGGTACTAGCGTACCAATGATCCGTTCAATGGCCCCGAGACCACGGCCCATCAGATAGAGAAATCAATAACCGCAGAGATAGTGATGTGAGGGGTGTTGGCAACGTTCGCGAAACGATCTTGTTGCCTGACCACTCGTCAGGAGATGTAAAAAGTCGTGATGGTGTGTGGGGGAGGGCAGAAGTCACCGGCCACGGATCCGTGGCCGGTGACTGCAATCGACCTTACTCGCCCTGGGTAGGAGCGGTCGCTTTGGGAGCCGCGGTCTTCGGTGCGGCTTTACGTTTCGCGGCCACTTTGCGCTTTGCCGGAGCACGTTTCTTCGCAGCGGCGGGCTTGGTAGCAGGCGCCTTCTGCTTAGCCACTTTTTGCTTCGTCACTTTCTTGGCCGCAGGCTTCTTGGCGGCAACGGTCTTCTTAGCAGTCGGCTTGCGTTTGGCCGGCGCTTTCTTCCTGGCAGCTTTGGTCACTGCACGCTGAGCGCCAGAAATCGCCTTCTCGACGGCCTTGTGCTCGCGCAACAGGTTCTTGGCGGCGGCAATGCCAGCATTGATGTCACGCTTAGCATCGTTGGCGGCTTTCAGGTCGACTTTCAGGGCCGCGAGCTCATCTCGCAATTTGGCGATTTTGGCTTTGTTGGCTGCGGTCGGACGCGCTTTGGCGGCAGCGCGCGCTTTGGTTGCTCGGGTTGTGGCCGCTGCAACCTTCTTGCGCAGCGCAGCGGTTTTCTTCTGTTGGGCCGCCAGCGCTTTGGTGCCTGCTTTAGCATCTGCTTCGATCGCCTTTCCGAGCTTGGCGCGCAGTGCTTCGATCTCTTTTACCAGCGCGTTTGTGGTGTCGCTCATGTGAACTCCATTGTCCATTGATTAAAAACCGCGCAATTATGTCGATTTGAATTCAATTTATCTACCGGTAGCACTGAGATATACAAGGAACTAGTACCGTTCGGAACTCAATGCCGTTGGAAGACGGTGACGACATGCCCAATTAGCGCGCACGGATACTTTGGTTTCATAGTCCTACTGGAACCTGACTCAGACCTGACTATATACCTGCTGTAGCAACGCATCAGCGACAGCGAGCGCGACCGCAAACGTGTTACAGCGCTTAATACTGGTGAGTTACTCGCGCTCATCCTCGGGAAGCAGGCCGAGAGCGGAACTCGCTCGATACGATTGGGTCTATCTAGGCTGGGATTTGTACTTGCGCGAGCTTATCGTCATATCACAAGAATGGTTGATAGCTCATGGGGTAGGTCCAATCTCGCAAATCAAGTTATTAACCAGATCGCTCGGGCAATATCAGGTGACGAAAGCGCAATGCAGACAAGACGCAAGAATAACAATACCAGTAATGCGATGTACGGCGTTTCCAGGATGGATTCGGATCGTTTCTATACCCACGGTTGGCGTGTAAAGCTGGTTCGCCGCGGGGTGGTTTACGTTAAGAACTTTCCGGACAAGCGCTGGGGAGGCAAACGCAAAGCCCTGGTACAGGCGAAAGCATATCGGGATGCCTTGCTATCGGAACTGCCCGAACCACTGACGCGGCGTGAGTTCTGTACCGCCCTGCGCAGCAACAATCGCAGTGGCATCAGCGGCGTCTACCGGTACGCCAAGAAGTACACGCTGACGAACGGTAAAGTCATCGCGTCGTGGTACTGGGAGGCCACCTGGCCGATTGGGAGGAGCCAGCAAGGCCACCAGGCCTTCTCGGTCAATGAATTCGGTGAAAGGAAGGCCAAAGCACTCGCGATCGCTGCCCGGGAAGAAGCCCTTGATGATCTCGACGGTTACTACTGGGCCTCACAGCGAGGCGCCCCGAGTCAATCAGGATGATACCAGCGTCGTTTCCGCCTGTGCAGCCAGCGGGTGTAGTAATGACTGCCGCCGGTAAAGGCGAGCCAGGCCAGAGCGATGCCGGCGATCAGGATCAGAAGGCGATAGCCAAAATGCATGCCGTAGCCAGAGTGCAGAGGGTACAGCTGATTGACCAGGCGTCGTGTCGCACTGGACTCATCGGAGCGCTCACTGATAACCAACTCGCCGGTACTGTTGTTGATGATCACTGAGGTGCGTCCGTTGAGGTGCCATTCTCCGGGTAACCGAAAACGCACTTTGGTATGGACCACGCCCGCTTCTTCGAAAGTACGGATATAGGTCGGCCAGCCGTCCGGTACTGCTGTCTGGGCCAGACGGTAATCTCGGGCGATAGCTAGTATTTCAGTGGCTTGAGCGCTGAAATCCGACGCCATCTGGGTCGAGGTCGGTACCGACGGCAGCAGGTGTGAGTTGGCGTGGAAAACTGTCCGGTGGGTCAATTTTGGATGCAAATCAACAGATGAGTTCTATGACGAATCGCTGAAAAGTGGCTATGGCAGAAAATGCCTCTCCTGCAAGAGATATAGCTGATCGGCCACGAAACGAGGAGTATGGGTAGCCAAAGTAAGTTGCTGATCGTTCAGAGGCCTGTTTCGCATTGGCTCCGTCACCGCGGAGGTGCTCGCGGTCAGGTGAGAGATCACCTAGGTTCGAGAAATTGAGCCAGTCATATTGAAGACGGCGTTCAACAGATCAACGAATGGCTCTCAAGTTCTGCCAGGCGTGTTTTTGTCTTTCCGCTCAGGGGTGCACGGGGAAAGTCGACCAAACGTGACCGCCTAGTTCAATTCTTCTAAATATACCTTCCTAAGCAGAAAATCCAATATCACGGTAACTACGCAGCAATCTGTCAATTTCGATGATGCAGTTTCTTAGCGTATTGAGTGATGATTCGGGGTCATGGCCGATTTCTCTCTTAGATTCTCTATCCCAATTCTTCAGCAGTATTTGTTGAATACTCTGTAAATTTGGGTACACGGCTCTAACAAACTCAACTTTACCTCTACAGCGCCTAACGAAAGAAAGAATGGAGCGAATTACATGAGTACGATTGACGCCGATATTTTGATCGACCAACCTCTCCATGAACTCTGCATTTTCGGTAGTAGGTGTAGCAATCTTGCCGAACAACTGGAGAAAGGATTTTTGTACTTCATTGGGGACCTTGTGATCGACTATATGAGCATAAATTTGACGAATGGCGGCGTCCTCTATTTTTGGTGTGGCCAGATCTATAGCGGCGGAAAGATTAAGGATCTTGCTTATCCGTGCTCTTCCCCACCCTCGCTCAGGTTTAGATAGTTCCGATACGAATTCGCTTACTAAGAAATCCGATGCGGATATATTTGTATCAGCGTGGTGCGCGAGACTTTCGATACATGCCTCATATTCACTGTATTTAGATCCTTTTTCGCAACCTATCGCCTGTTCGATTAAATGGACAATAACATCCTGAAGTGGTGGTACCTGACCTAATGCAAGAGTTGCCGCAATCCGTACATTACTATTGGGCTTCCGACTAAGATTCCGAATTGAATTTACATCATCAAGCCTTAGTAGTTTATGAATATTTGCATTTCTTGAGATGCCATTTAGCGCTTCAGTGACAATATCTGGCGCAGACTCCTTCAATACTATTTCTATTAGCAACTCATAGGCGCGAACAAAATTATGTTCAGAAAGACCAATCAATCTTATGGCTCTAATTCTCTCAACGTTATCAGAGGAGTGAAGCCAACCTTCCAGTTCATCGTAGTCTAGCGTTAGAGATAACCTAGCACCTTGATTATGCCTAGAGCTCAGAATAAGAGCGTTCAGGGCTTTGTCAAGCAGCTCTAGATCGATTCCCGAGGGAGTTCTGTAAGCAGATGACCTAACAATAACTCTGGCGGCGTTATGAGCATATGGTCCATCACCAAAAACTGCCTCCCTAAGCTCTAGGGGGAACTGGGCGCCTAGTGGAATATTCAACTCAAGAGATTGGAAGGCAGCATGCCGCTCCTCGGCTGTCCCCCTTGTTATCGCCCTGCTCATTATTTTTTGTGTGGCATTATTCACGAACGCTGTGGACCGTCCTGCTGATCGGATGATGGCTGCACGCACAGTGGGCTCTTCTCGTTCACAGGCCTTCTCTAATGCATCCACCACGTCAGAGAAGCTCTGTAATGAAGATCCAAGAAACCCAGCAACTTCAATTGTGGCAGCCGCAACTTGCGGAACTTCATGTTTTAGCCCTTCTGACAGAGCTTGTGTAATTGAAGTGCTGCGAGTAGTTTCAAGAAGATTACCAAGCGGCTTGGCCAGCTCTTCGCGTGCTGATGATGAAATTTTTGCAGCCCCATTGATAAGATATTCGAGAACCCACGAAGCAAGCAAAGACTGGGCTTCTACTGGCGGGACATCAGACTCCGACGCGCACTCTATAGCTAGAATTAATAGTTTACCAGTTACCTTTTCAGCCACTTCAGGCAGCGACTTTAGCTCCCGAACTACATCAGTAACTTCAGCTCGATCTGCATATATTCCAGCTGCAAGTACAATAACCTCTCTCCATCTATTTTCTAGAGCAAGTTGATGAAGATTAGTAAGGAAGTTGTTGTCAACCAACTTAATAGCTGCGTAAAACTCGAGGAAAGAGTGGTGCATAAAAGTTAGGACGTCATCTTCTCCGCCTTCTTCGCTACGTTGGTGAAAACGCACTAAACCAGTTGAATTGGAGATTGTCTGTAGAAAGATATCGATGGCAGCTGAGTTTTCATTTTCATAAAAACTTGAAGCAGAATTGCTCATTAAAAGCTGGTGGATTTCAGCACGAGATGGAATTTCATTAATCATTCCCTCATAAATTGCCAGAGCGATGATTCCAAGCTCACGTCTGAGATCTGCTTCCGAAAGCATCTCACGTTCAATTTGACGTTGTCGTACTGAAACAAGAGTTCTGATAGCTTGGGCATAGACAATGTGCCTTTTGGCTACCATCGGTCCACTATTTGCGTAGATAAGAACTAAAAGAGTAAGAAGAAGAGGATTACGACCTAGTCGACGTATACCAGGAACTTCATTACAGTCACTGACCAATCGATCGACAGTCTGTCGTTGGGCATCAGACAGCTCGACGGTACCATCATTGGAAATCGAGGTAGCAAGTATTCTCTCCGCTAGCAGTCTCATCTCATCGTCAGTGAGCCCTCGTAAACTAAGGCGTGCAAGATGGGAAGGAACATCAACCGATTGAACCGCTGCTGGCCTCGAAGTGAGTACGAATCTATTACCTAACGGAGCGAACTGATCAACTAGGCTAGAGATTTCGCTAACTATTTCACTACGTTCTTCTATAGTAGCGATTTCGTCTAGTCCATCGAAAAAGAAAGCAGCTTGTCCAACGGTAACAAGTTGTTCCAGATCTGCGGTACTTATTTGTAGTCGAGTGGTACGAGCATACTCTGCGCATACTGATAAAAGATCTGACTGATGACGCTTTAGCCTGCTTACTTCAGCTAGCGGCAGAAAAACTGGAGTGTGTTGTGAGTACCAGGAAATCTTCTCTGTAGTTGTGTCGCAGTAATTAAGAATTGAATTACGGACGAAAAGACTTTTACCCGATCCTGGGTCGCCTTCTACTAGTATGTTTCCATACAGCTCATACATCTCAGCAGCCGCACCAGATTCGGCCGTCCCGGATATCCCGTATTGCCCGGTTAACGCCTGTTGTAATTGGGAGCGCTGGTCGGACGGGAGATCAAGAGCGTTTACAGCATCAGTAATTGCAAGTGAGATCGATTCTTGCTCGGTATCCGATCGAACAGAATCTGCAGCTGTAGCCACATAGATTTGCTTGACAGATTTGTTTGGTATTTGTAACCCAATAGCGGCCAAACCTGGATACTGAATATCGTCATGAATATCAAAACACCGCTTTTTATACTCAGCAAGGTTAAATGGTTCTTGCTGAGGTTCTCTATTCTGCTCTGAAGTTTTATCTTCAGTATCGTAAGTAGCAGTGTATTGAAGATGCATATACCTTGGGCGTGATTGACGAAGTTCATACACTATTTCGGATGCGCTAGGTTCTAACGTGCCCTGCAGATCAGACACTGTAAACCATGTTTTGCTCATCTGATCTGTTATTAATAATAATATTCCTTTTGAACAGAAAAGCGGTCGTATTGATATTCTTTGGCCAAAATTTTCTGAGATACGGCCGATACTATTGGAAAGATATGATTTGGAAAGCCTTTGGTTTATCTCTTTCCCGTCAAAAATACGGATTGGTTTTCTATTTCGTTCAAGCTGGTCCGCGAGAGTTCGAGCATCTTCTGAGACCGATCCGAGGGTAAGAATTATTGCTTGGTCAAGTGACTGCGTATCTATGGTAGTATTGGTTTCTTCCACAGACTTTTTAGACAGGGTATCTCCAACTGCAGAGATCGTTCGAACCAAGTACTTTCCGGATTTCGCTGTAATAATAAACTGAACATAATTTCTGCCTCTGGCATCTCTGGGCAGGGTAGAAATCGTATCTATTCCATGGATTAGACTTAGTTTTGATATTATTTCCTTCCAAATATCTTCCTCATTTTGAGAAAGTAGAATAGCTTCCTCTAACGACCAGCGTTGCTCGACGGCCAGATTGTAATTTCTTTGGCTTTCAGCCTGGGAGCCGGCAGAAGCTGGTGTTCTAGAAATAGCCAGCTTGTAACCTGAATTTAGGATACTGCTATTTGTTTTGAATGAAGGAGGGACTTGCTTCTCAGGAATCCACCGGCCATTCTCACAGTCCCAAACATACGGGGATACATGCAAGTAGTCATCCAAGGCGCAAATAGCAAAGCTATTCCGATAGAATGGCGTTGGTTCTGCGTTCATCGGTGAAACGTAAGAAGCACCAAACCCAAGCGAAATTAAACCCGTTGCTTCAAATTCTGCTTCTATTTCATGTTCATGTCCATGAACATAAAGCGCTGAGCAATCCATAAGCGCTGAAATGAAAGGTTTTTGAGACCGAGGAGTGAACCATGATATAGGGTAATGCCCCAGCACAAGAACCTGGTTGTGTGTCCCTACATCCCTGCAAAGATAAGTAAGTGGGTGGTAAGGTGCGGGTGTGTTGTGTCTATCTGACTGTTCAAAGTCTGAAAAATAGCATGTGTTCAGCGCTATCAGTTTTATATCCGGGTGGTTTGGAAGGTCAATTACTCCGGCTGGATGCTGAGTAAAATCTGGTGTTAGTATTGCGTTTCTTTCCGTGAAATCGATGTAAGCTTGCAGGTTTTGAAGGCGCATCGCCCGGATTTCTCGACCTCTTTCGTCAAAGTTGAAAAACTTTTCCTGCCTTGATGATCCTATCGAGTTCCAACTGATGGGGGTGCCAAGGGAGCAGTCTATATCATGATTTCCAGGTACAGATACCACGATCGCTGTTTTTACATTGTCTATTTTTCGAAGCGGCGTTAGGAAGTTATTTTCGAAAGACTCATACTCGGAAATTTTTCCTGAGTAAGAGATGTCGCCCGTAATCACTACTAGGTCAAATTGAACGTCAGCTTGGGCTATTGCGGTAAGCAATGAACTTGCCGCGACTGTTTGCTG
Source organism: uncultured Halieaceae bacterium (assembly GCA_963976655.1). Classification (GTDB taxonomy): domain Bacteria; phylum Pseudomonadota; class Gammaproteobacteria; order Pseudomonadales; family Halieaceae; genus Marimicrobium. Next base: position 31,385 of record CAXBLB010000023.1, on the reverse strand, counting down.
CTCATTATCATTTCCCCAATGAAGGTCTGTCAGATGTAGCCAGCGCAAGTGATGTTCTCCTTCACAGCGATTGTATTATGAGTGTAGTTCGGCTTCTTTTTAATAAAATTAATCGATACGTAGTTTATGGTACTAGCGGTGTCGTGTCTCGCTCCGGGGCATTCCTGTTGCTGGCGCTTCAAAAATTATGATCAGGAAATGACCAATGCCTGTTGAGGTTAGCTATCTCCGTTAGAAGCGCGGGATGGCAGGTCTTCTGGACTTCAGGCACGTCTTCGCGGAATGTTGTTCTTTATCTATCATAACTTAATTTGTTCCAAGCATCGTGCCAGCGATGATCTTCGGCATGCTGGTAAATCGCCGTTGTCTCCACCTTCTCATGCCGGGCTGAAGCTTGCAGGTACTTGAGGTTAACCCCGGCATCGTCGGCGTGGGTGACGGCGGTGTGGCGGAACCAGTGCGTCGAGGCTTTGCGCAGCTTGGCCGCTGAGACCGGGGCCGTTTCCTCGATGACATCGGCCGCAGCAGTGACCGTCTCCTTGACGATCCGGTACACCATATTGGCGCTAATACCCGCAGTGCCTTTCAGACTTCGCAGCATCGGACTCAGATCATCCGGCTCGGGTATGCCGGTAAGCCCCAGGAAAGGCTCCCAGAACATAAGCGGACGTGATTCTCCGCTCAGTGGGTTTATGTAGTTGATTTCCCTGTATTTTTTCTCGCCAGTTTTACAGGGAGTGAATTCGCTTCTTCTTCGCTGATTTGTGCCGCTCTTTGAGCTCTATATCAATGTACTTGTCGGTAATGGCGCTGGAGCTATGGCCTGCATCGTCTCTCACATGCTCTCTGGGCCTGGTTTTGACGTCTTCTGAGATACCTGTATGGCGCAGCCAATGCACGGTAGCACCCATCAGTGATTCGGCCTCCTCTGTTTGTTGCTGAGCAACCAGGCTCTGAATCGCCTTGTCGAAACAGTCTTGTACTATAGACCGTATGTGTGTGGTATTGGCCATAGGCCCTTGGCCCCGATGAACCGGAAGTAGTGGCGAGTCATCAGCTGGCGTGGGTAGTACCGATAACCCCCGAAACTTCCGCCAGCGTTTTAGCGCAGCCAGCATTGTATCGCTAACCGCTATTTGCCGCTCTTTATTGCCTTTTCCTACCGTGGTAAACCACCACAATCCATCGTTATCCTTGTGAAAGTCATTCATCGTGGGTGTCCAGCGGTCGCTAGCCGCCAACTCTGATATCCGTAAATACATACTGTAAAGCGCGGATAACATGAAGAGCGTTCGCTCATGAGATCCCGGGTTGTCTGCGGCCATCTGCTCAGCGGTAGTGATGACCACTTGCCACTGAAGTGGACTCAATCGACGTACTCTAGTTTGGCCCTGACGCTTCTGCACGAACTTACTTTTTTGCCGAATCAAGGCCACCGGGTTGCTGTAGACATATTCCTCTAACAGCAGATATTGGTAAAAACTACTGCAGATAGCCATCAGCTGTTTGATGCTGTTATTTGAGGCGAAATAGTCCTTTTTAGAGGGCGCTTCGCCCTTTTTGTGGGCAGATTTCGAGACCGTTGCCACGAAGGGTCGCCACTCGGGGTTTGGTCGGCGCTCACTTTCACTGTCAATAAAACGTGGCGCTTTCTTAACGCCGATCCAGGCGGCTGGTGGACGCTGACTAAACCGAATAAATTTCTCGATATCCTCTCGCTTCAGTCCATCCAGTGTGGTCAGGGCAATGTGCCAGGTCCATTGCAGCAAGTTTTCGACTTCACGACGGTAACTATTAAACGTTGCGGCGCTACCGGTGTACTGTTGGAGGAATTGCACAGCAATGGTGAAATCGCGACTCTGCGCTTCCGACAGGTCGTCGGGCGGACTCGCGTTATCGATATACTCCATGGCATCCAGGTATGCTAGTGGAGGCCGTCTCATGCTAGCGGTTGTCATCGGCTGCTCACGCTGATACATTTACCGTATTAATAATAGTTATCACAGTATATAGATAATAATAGGCAAGGCAATATGTATTCAGGAGTCCCTATATGACGCGATTGGTCTTTCTGTCGCCCACTGAAAAACGGAAATTCGACTCCCCTCCCGTCTTTACAAAAGAACAACGTCACGCCTACTTTGTCGTGACTGAGGATATTCGACGAACTCTGAGTCAGCTACGCACAACGACAAATAAAGTCGGCTTCCTTTTGCAGCTCGGGTATTTCCGGTACTGCGGGAAATTCTTTGTGCCATCTGTGTATCGCCGTAGGGATATCCAATACGTGAAGCGACTTCTCAGCGTCACAGATGAATTCAATTTCGATCGCTATCCTTCAGCCCGAATTTTACAGCATAGATCACGCATTCTGACACTGCTGGATTGGACACCTTTCGATGAGTCCAATGCTACATTGATTGCTGAACGCATCCAATTGTTGGCCCAGCAGCAATTGAAGCCAGATCAGGTATTTGTTGCTGCAATTGATTTTTGCTGGAAGCAACGCATCGAAATACCGACCTACCATCAGTTATCCACAGTGATTACGGACAGCTTCAATATCGTGGAATCCAGCCTGCTAAACACCCTGTCGTCAGAATTGCGCGAGGATGAAAAATCCTCGCTAGACGTATTGCTAGCAAATCCGAAGAATCACTGGCTACCTTTGCTCGGGCAAATCAAACAGGTTAACCAGTCATTGCGCGCCAAGGATATTCAGCAAAATGTCAACGCATCCCGGACGCTCAGAGATCACTTCGAACAGTTTCGATCAATTTTTGACGAGTTAAATTTGAACCAACAAGCCACAGAGTACTACGCTACCTGGGTACAGAAGGCAACGCTGACACAAGTGAAGCAGTTTCCCAATCCACAGAAACGTCACCTCCATTTACTGTCCTTCATCAAGCACCAGTACTATTTCCGCCAAGATGTCTTGATGGATATTTTCCTAAAAAGTGTCCGCACCGCTACGAATGGCGTTAATAAGAAGCTTGCTCAAAAAGAGCAAAAAACGCAGTCAGAGCGAAAGACTGCTATCCAAACAATCAACACGTCCCATAGAAATTCACGCCATCTACTGGACGAAATTACGCGTATTGTCCGATGCAAGGACCAATCAGATTCTGAGAGAATGGAAAAGATTGAACGTCTGATCGATGACTATGAGGCTCTGCAGGGAGATATCAAGACAGAGAAATTACAATTCTATGAACAACTACTCGATCAACACACAGAGGGTCAGCACTATTACGATACCCTGGAAAACCAATCTCTGCGCCTCCAGCGCAAGGTGTCCTCAGTGCTTAAGAATTTGGTATTCGATAAGGCGTCATCGGAGGAGCCGTTATTTGCAGCCATGACACATTTTCAAGTGACGGATGGTAATGTCGGACACTCACCACCTCTGGACTTCCTGCCAGAAAAGGAACAAGACATTGTCGCAGGCGATACCACATTCCGCACATCGCTGTACAAAATACTACTTTTTCAATCCGTTGCGGATGCGGTGCGCGCGGGCAAGCTTAACCTCCAGTATTCATACCGTTATCGCGCTATACAGGACTACCTGATTCCTACTGCACGCTGGCGGAAAGAAAGGGATCGCTTGCTGACATTGGCAGGCCTACAAAAATTCGCAGATGGCGCAAGCTACCTTGCGGAACTCAAAACAACACTAGAAAGCACATACCAGGCTGTCAATGGACGCTTTGGTGAGGGGAATAACACGTACCTATCTGTTGACGACTCTGGCTATGCCAAGGTCAGTACGCCCGGTACGTCATTTAGTGAAGACGGATATAATGGCACCCTATTGAAGGAGAACGGCATCGTTCCCATTTTGCGCGTTCTTCGGGACATTAACCGAACGAGCGACTTCACCCGCTACTTTAAACATCTAAGCCCCAAACACCACAAGCTCAAGCCGAATGTCGAAACGGTTCTGGCTGGTATTATGGGCATGGGCTGTAACATTGGTATTGATAAACTGTCCCAGATCTCTGTAGGTATCAACGAAAGCACGCTGAAAAACACCGTTAACTGGTGCTTTAGCCTGAAAAATATTCAGGCAGCGAACAACGTTATTATTGGCCAGATTGACAAGCTCGCTTTATCCAACGCGTTTCAAAAATATCCGGACCAGCTGCATACCAGCAGTGACGGGCGCAAGGTAAACGTTGGAGTAGATTCACTGCATGCAAGTTATTCATTCAAATACTTCGGCAAGGATAAAGGCGTCACGATGTATACTTTCATCGATGAGCGCCATGCCCTGTTCCACTCAACCGTGATTAGTGCATCCGATAGAGAGGCCGCCTATGTCATTGATGGCTTGATGCAGAATGAAGTCGTCAAGAGTGACATACACTCGACGGATACACACGGATTTTCTGAAGCCATATTTACGGCCACGCATATGATAGATACTGCATTTGCCCCACGTTTTAAGAAGATTGGCGAACAGCGGCTGTATGGATTCTCCAGCAAATCTACATATCAAAGGCGCGGTTACAGTATTGTGCCGAGTCGCACAATCAACCGGAAACTCATCCTCAAAAACTGGGATGACATCCTCCGCTTTATGGCTACGATTAAACTGCGCTATTCCAGCGCCTCGCAACTGTTCAAGCGGTTAAGCTCCTATGCGAAAGATCATCCGTTGTACCGGGCATTAAAGGAGTTCGGACGCATTATAAAATCCCAGTTTATACTGACTTACTATGATGACGTAGAGCTACGTCAGCGTATTGAAAAGCAACTGAATAAAGTGGAATTAGCCAACAGGTTTTCAGCGGCTGTATTTTTTGCTAACAACCAGGAATTCCAGGTAGGCACCAAGGAGGAACAGGAAATAGCAACGGCCTGTAAAGTGCTCATGCAAAATGCCATTGTCCTGTGGAATTACCTGTACCTGTCCCAACGGCTATCATCCACGGCTGATCCCGACGACAGGCAGGACATGCTCGAGGCCATTACCAGTGGTTCGATCATAGCCTGGGCACATGTCAATATGCAGGGGGAATATGATTTTACACGGCCCGCCGCTAATGATGATGTCTTTGATATGGCGAAAATTCTTGCGCTGAAACTGGGTTGACCTCTGGCTTTGATATAAGGAGAAGGACGAATCCTTTCAAGACAATGAGTTGGTTCCACTGATCAGAAAATCTCATTCATTCACCCTCGGCCCCCAGGTCCCAAGGCCGTAAACAAAAGTAAGAAACTGTTTTTGTTGCCTGGAGCGTACCATATATGGTACATTCAGCAGAATGATAGCACCTAAGAAAAAAATAACCGCTGTTTTTTACCAGCTCTCCAGCGGGAAAGAACCTGTTAGAGATTGGTTGCTTGGACTGACCCAAGAAGATCGGCAAACAATCGGGCAGGACATTATGGCAGTGGAGTTCGGTTGGCCTTGTGGTGAACCGCTGTGCAAATCCTTATCTGGCTATCCTGGATTGTGGGAGGTCAGAAGTAATATTAAGAGCGGGATCGCCCGTGTGTTTTTCTATATCGACAATTCAGAGATGATCCTATTGCATGGACTGGTTAAAAAGACCCAGAAAACACCGGACAGAGATTTAAAGCTCGCTCAGAAGCGGAAGACGGAGTATCAGAAAAATGGCTAAAAGAAACCCTCGAGCAGGTTCAAGTTTTGACGACTTTCTAAAGGCAGATGGTATCTATGAAGATGTTCAAAATGCCGCGATCAAAAAAGTACTGTCTGCAAAACTAGAAGCTGCCATGCTTGACCAAAATATTTCAAAAACCGATATGGCTAAACGCTTGAAAACCAGCCGTTCACAGCTTGATAGATTGCTTGATCCAGACAATGAAACTATAACACTTCAAACTGCTAGTAGAGCAGCGGCAGTGCTTGGGATGACCTTAGAAATCAACCTTAGCCCGATGTAAAGACCTGGGCCAGATTCGGCCAAAAGCATGCCCTATCAAGCGTCTCAGGAAAAGGTGGTGAGGAATCACTATAAATAAAATAGCTTAAGTGGGGGGAACGCAATATCTCGTCCCCTTATGCCCGCGGACCCAGAGCGGCACAAATCAGCGAAAAAGATGCGAATTCACTCCCTGTAAAAGTGGCGGGAAAAATTACTGGGAAATCAACGGCTTAAACCCACTGAGCGGAGAATCACGTCCGCTTATGTTCTGGGAGCCTTATAAGCACTGCACATTCAGCCGGCCTTACCAAGGGATCGCAGAATCCTCTCTGTGTGTTCGCCGGAACGCGGAACATCACCGACCTCCTGCTGGGTCGCACTGAATTTCGGCGCAGGAGCTGGCTGCAACAGGCCTTCACCCGCAACAAAGCACTCGCGTGCCCTGATGTGCTCGTCTTCCGCCGCTTCCGGCAGCGACAGTACTGGTGCGAAACAGGCATCGGTGCCCGACAGCAATTCGCACCAGTGTGACCTGGGTTTACTGGCAAACAGGACCGCCATTTTTTCTCGGGCGGCAGGCCAGGTCTTCTTGTCGTGCTGGCGGGCGAAGTCAGGATCGTCTTCAAACCCGCACAGGGCAATCAATTCTCGGTAAAAATTGGGTTCAAGGGCCTGTACCGTAATGTAGCGACCGTCCGAACAGGGGTAGCTGTTGCACCAGGGTGATGCCCCGCCGAAGAACGTTTCACTGGGGGTCTCGCTGATTGCGCCCTCCCCTCGCAGGCCCGCGATCAGGGTCTGGTTATAGATGGCACCGTCGCAGATGGCTGCGTCGATTACCTGCCCCTCGCCGGTGCGCTGCGCGTGCAGCAGCGCTGCCAGGATGCCCAATACCAACATATTCGAACCGGAACCGATGTCACCCAGCACTGTGGGCGTGGGATAAGGCGCATCGCCCGGCAGGCCGCCGTAGTGGAGAATCCCCGAGATGGCGAGGTAATTCAGGTCGTGTCCAGCCGCATGCGACAGGGGGCCATCCTGCCCCCAGCCGGTCATCCGACCATAGACCAGGGAGGCCTTTCGCTGATGCACGACCTCTGGCCCCAGCCCCAGCCGCTCCATTACACCGGGGCGAAAGCCCTCGATCAGCACGTCGGACTGCTCCGCCAACTGCAACACACTTTCCACCGCTTTCGGGTCTTTCAGGTCCAGAGCTATGGATTGTTTGCCTCGGTTGAAAAAGCCGTTCTGACCCACCTCAGCCGCGTTTTTGTTAGCGGCTGCGCGTTCAACCAGGATGACTTCCGCCCCCAGATCGGCCAGCATCATACCGGCGATCGGGCAGGGCCCGATACCGGCGATTTCTAAAACTTTGATTCCGGCTAGCGGTCCCACGTCTCTCTCCTCAAGGCGTTGGTTGTATGGCCTACCTGGCCTGCATCACCGTGGCAGCATCCAGGCGCAGGACCCGGCCATTCATATAGCCATTCTCCGCTAGGAAGGCGCAGGCGTGGGCGAACTCATCCACCTCGCCCATGCGCTTGGGCGCCTCGCACATCGCGATCAGTGAGTCCTGCACTTTCTGGTCCAGCCCCTTCACCAGAGGTGTTCCAAACAGTCCCGGGGCAATTGAATTCACCCGGATACCCAGGGGGCCGAGTTCGCGGGCAGCGGGAATATTCATGCCATTCACGCCCGCCTTGGACCCACTGTAGGCGCTCTGGCCGATCTGGCCTTCAAAGGCTGCGCCGGAAGATACGTTCACAATCACACCGCGCTCACCGTTCTCGTCCGGCTCGTTCCTGGCCATCTGCTCGGCGCACTTGGCCATCACGTTAAACACGCCCATCAGGTTTACGTTGATCACCGTAGCGTACTTTGCCAGGCTGCTGGCCTTGCCTTCCCGGTCGAGGATCTTGCAGGGCAGCGGGATACCAGCGGCGTTAACATTCATATGGATCGCGCCGAACTTGTCCATGATCGCTGCGATAGCGACATCTATGCTCTCCTCGGAGGTCACATCGGTCTGGCAGAAAATGGCATTTTCCTCGCCCAATTCTTCTACTGTCGCTGTGCCGGCTGCCTCATTCAGGTCCAGAAGTGCAACCTTTGCACCCTTCTCGCTCACCATATAACGCGCGGTGGCCTGGCCCAGACCCGAGGCGCCGCCGGTGATTACCAAAACTCTATTTTTCAGCTTCACAAAAACCTCCAAATTCCCTTACTTAACTGAACGCATTCAAACCGGTCAGGGCCCGGCTGATTAACAGCTTCTGGATTTCGGTAGTGCCATCGGGGATCGGCGCGACAATAGCCTCCCGCGCCAGGCGCTCAACGATGAATTCCTTGGTCACACCGTTACCACCGTGAATTTCCAGCGCGTCGCGCGTCGCGGTCACCGCGATTTCGGTGCCGTACCACTTGGCCATGGCGCACTCCTTGTCCGCGCGCTCGCCGCGCATCACCATATCCATGGCCCGGTAGGTCAGCAGCCGGGCGGCATCGATCTGGGTGGCCATGGTGGCGAGCTTGTCGGCGATCAGCTGGTGACCGCCAATCAACTTGCCGTGCTGCTTGCGCTCCTGGGCGTACTTGATGGCCTCGTCCATGGCGCGACGCGCCACGCCAATTCCCCACATTGCCATGTGGCAGCGAGCGTATTCGAATATCTTCAGGGTATTTTTGAGCCCGGTACCGCGGCCACCCACCACGTTCTCCACCGGCACCCGCACATCAGACATGAAAACCTGCGAAGTGGACTGACCGTTCAACGCCATCTTGGGAATTCCCACCGTCTCGTAGCCATGCTCCTCACGGTCGATCAGTATATGGCTGATCTCGTTCTCACCGGTGCGACAGGTACAGATGAACACGTCTGAGTACTCGCCATTCGTAATCCAGGTCTTTTCGCCATTGATCACCCAGTGGTCGCCATCGAGCACCGCACGCGTCTTGACTGCAGACACGTCTGAACCCACGTCCGGCTCAGAGATACCCATGGCGATGAACTTGTCGCAGTTGATGATGTCCGCGAGGTAATTCTCCTTGATGGCCTCGGGCGCCAGCTGTCTTAACAGCTCGGCATTGACCGCGTTGATAAAACCGGGGATGGCGATATCCAGAGAGGTGTAGGCGATCTCCTCAAATACCATCAGGTGGGTGAGCCAGTCCATGCCAAAGCCGCCCCACTCCTCACCGAATGGCGCCTTGATCAAGCCGAACTCGGTCAGCCCCTGGGTCCACTCCTGCATTTTCTCCCGCGGTATGAAGCCCTCGCCGTGCTCGCGAAAGGCCGGCTCGATCTCCGAGTCCAGGTATTTGCGCAGATTCTCGATAATCATCTGCTGTTCTTCACTGCGTTGGAAATTCATCGCTTTGTTCTCCTCTACTGCTTTGCGAGTATGCTTACCGCGGCCGTTGCCTCTTCCAGGCCGACGAGGCCACCACCGTTTTCCTGTACTGCGATCCGCGCGCCTTCAACCTGGCGCGCGCCGGCTTCGCCGCGCAGCTGGGTTACCAGCTCAAATATCTGGCCGAGGCCTGTGGCGCCGATGGGGTGCCCTTTTGACTCCAGGCCGCCGGAGGGATTGACCGGCACCCGGCCGCCGACAGTGAAATCGCCGCGCGCGGCGGCGGGGCCGCCCTCCCCCCAGGGCACCAGGCGCAGGTTTTCCACCTGGATGATCTCACCCATGGCAGTCGCGTCGTGCACCTCCACCACGCTCACATCCTCCGGGGAAACGCCGGCCTTCTCGTAGGCTTCTGCGGCCGCCAGCGCAGTAATGTGCTTTTCATACTCCTCGGCCGTGCGGTTGATACCGGAGCGGAAGACGCAGCTGAGCAGCTTCACCGCCCGGGAGGCATCGCCCCTGAGCCGTTTGAGGCCCTCGGCACTGCACAGCACCGCCGCGGCAGAGCCGTCGGAGATGGGCGCGCACATGGGCAGGGTCAGGGGGTAAGTGATCGGCGGTGCGGCCATCACCTCTTCAACGGTGTAAGGGTTCTGGTACTGGGCCAGGGGATTGTGCACCGAGTGGGTGTGGTTCTTGGCGCAAACCGCGGCGATCTGCTCCTGGGTGGTGCCGAAGGTCTTCATATGCTGGCGGCAGAAGGCTGCGTACACATCCATGAACATGCTGTAGGGCTTGGGTGACAGGGAGCCTTCCGGCAGGGTAATCCCCTCCCCCATCTTGAGCAGGTACTCCTTGTTGGCCTCAACCGTGGTCACATCCCAGGCGGAATCGAACGCGGCGAACATCTTCGCCTTGTCCTCGGTTAACATTTTTTCCGTACCCACCGCGATTGCGATATCGCAGCTGCCGGCGCGAATCGCCTGGGCAGCCAGGTAAAGGCCGGACGTGGCGGAAGCGCAGGCGCCTTCAACATTGAATATAGGGATGCCCTCAAAACCCATGGAGCGCAGGGCCACCTGGCCGGGCACCATATGCTGGTCCTGCAGAAAGCCGATGACACAGGAGGCGAAGAAGGCCTCGCCCACCTCGTCCTTGTCTACACCCGCATCAGTCAGGGCCCCCTGTACAGCCTCAGCGGTCAGGTCCTTGTAGCTCTTGTCCATATGCCGACCGAAGGGGGTCATGCCGACGCCGGCGATATATACATCTGTCATTTTCTCTACTCCTATTAGCGGCCCTGGAACCGTGGCTTGCGTTTCTCGGCAAAGGCGGCCAGGCCTTCCTGCATATCCCAGGAGCGCTGGTGCTTGCGGAATTCGTACATCTCGTGCCGCAGCGCGTCGTCTCGGGTCTTGTCAGCGGCGGCATTAGCCACGGACTTCATCCGGCGCAGGGCGATGGGGCTCTTCTCAGCGATATGCAGGGCCAATGCCTGGGCGGCTTCCTGCAGCTCACCGTCGGCTACCACCTCATTGACGAAGCCGTAGTTTTTCATCTCCTGTGCGGAAAGAGTTCTGCCGGTAAACAGTAGGTACTTAGCCACGTTGTGGGGAACGATACGCGGCAGTACTGCTGCTCCCCCCGCCCCCGGGTAGACACCGAAGTTGGCGTGAGCGTCGCCTATCCTGGCACTCTCAGCGGCCACGACGAGATCGGCGCACATGGCGGTCTCCAGGCCACCTGCCATGGTGATACCGTTGAGGGCGGCAATCACCGGCTTGGGGAAATCGCGCAGCGGGTTCAAAACCCTGTCGCACAGGCGATCGAGGAAATCAGGCTTACCGGGTGGGACGTCGAGGCTATCCAATACCTGCTTCAAGTCAGCGCCGGCGCAGAAAGCCTTGCCCGCACCGCTGATGACAACAACCTTGATACACTCATCCCCCAGAATCTGTTCCAGGTACTCCTCGTACAGGGTAATCATTTCCAGGCTGATGGAATTCATGGCCTCGGGCCGGTTCATGGTCAACCAGGCTACTCCATCCCTGTTTTCGAATAGAAGGGCAGCTTCACTCATTAGAAAAACTCCTGACACTGATCCATCTGTGGACCGATATTGTTAGCGGAAACCCGCGCTGGGTATTCACTCCCGTGTTCTGGGAATACTATAAGCGCAGGCGGCTGTAAGCCCCTTGTCATCAGAGCTTAAATACTTGTCTGGATGATAATTGTTAACGGGGGCTTTGAGAGTCGATTCGGGCGAATCGGGGAAGAAATAAAAAAAACAGCGCTTGATACCAGGCAGGGTGCCGGCATCAAGCGCCGCAAAGGGACTATCAGAAATTGTATGCTGCAGATATTCCGTAGACGCGGGGTTCCTCAACCCAGCCAATATAAACTCCTGGGCTCAAGGGAGCATCAGCCGAAGCGGTGTAGGTGGTCTCATCGGTCAGGTTCCGTCCGTAGAGCACCACCTCCCAGGTACCTTCCAGGGACATCAGGGAGATACTGGCATCGACCTTGGTGTAGGAATCCTGCAGCACATTTTCATCGAGGTCGCCATCCAGGAAGAATTCATCCTTGTAATTGACATCGACATGGAAATTGAATTCCGCCCAATCAAATGCGTGATTGTAGTCCAGGTAGAGCGAGGCACTGTGCTCCGGTGCGAACGCCCCGCGCTCGCCGGACAGATCCTTTGTACCCTCACCAGAGGAGTTCGGGCAGGTACCCAGGCCAATCTCGACAACGGAACAACCCGCCCCCGGATACGAATCGAACTCGTGATCGAGGTAGGCATAGCTGCCGCCGATTTCCAGTGCATCGGTAGCGGCGAACTGCGCTTCGATCTCGATACCCTGGACGGTCAGCTCCGCCGCGTTGCCTACGACAAAACTTGTGCCACCCCAAGAAGTAACCTGCAGATCTTCCAGCTCAGATCTGTAAATGGCTGTCGCGACGCGCGCACGGCCATCCATGAAGTCCTGTTTTACACCCAACTCCCAGGCAGTCACGGCTTCGTCTTCAAACTCGTGACCGGGTCGAGACGAGCCATCGGGATTCGCTGTATCCGGGCTGAAATTGAAGCCGCCAGACTTGTAACCTTCCGAATACGAAAGGTATGCCATTCCGGTGTCACTGTATTCCCAGCGCAGGCGAGCAGAGGGGTCAAAATGACTTTCATCACGCTCGTCTTCAAAATAGGCAGCGTATCGATCCAGGCTGCCGGCATGTGCCGCGGCCGCAGCTGTCGCACCGGCATCGCCAGTAGCCACCATGACATTGGTCAGGTATTCAATAAGATCTGCGGACCCGGCAGTAATGTCAGGAGTCACTATATCGTTTACTTGCCCTGGTGCGCCCTGGCCGATGGTAACCAGCTTGGTCATTTCCTTCTCATCTTCCGAGTAACGCCCGCCAAGATCGAGGCTCAGGGTATCGGTGATGTCGAAAGTGACTTCACCGAAAATTGCCATTGTCGTGGTGTCCTGGTCGAAATCGGTCAGACCGGACGATGTGTCTGTCTCACCAAACGGTGTCACGAAAATGGTGGGGACTAGCCCGCCAAATGTGCCATCGATGTGAGTACCTTCGCCCAATTCCAGCTCCTGGTCCTCGTAGTAAACACCCGCGACAAAGTTAAACCGGCCATCCCAGTTTGTAGCAACACGGATTTCCTGGCTGAACATGTTCATCTTTTCCTGGTCGATATTCTCGATGAAGTTGGGAGGCAGGAAGTCCACATCATGGTACTGCTCGAATTCAAAGTCAGATATGCCGGTCAAGGACGTTACCGTGTAGTCACCGACATCCCAGTCGATTTTCACAGAGAAGGCGGTCGAAGTCGTGTCCTCGGTATCACCCCTGCCCCACTGCAGGTTGCCTACCCAACTTTCATAGTCATCGCCTCCGGGTGCATCGGCCGCCGCAAATTGACCACCAGTAAGTGCGGCAGAGAGGGCCAGAGTGCTAGCCGGGGGCAGGCGGTCATCAATCGTATAGGCGTTCATTTCCTTGCCGGTACTTTCCATATCCACGTGTGACGCCTTGGCAACAATCGACAGGTTGTCGGCTGCATCCCAGGCCAGTGTCAGGCGAGCCATCTTGTTGGTTTCTTCCTGCTCATCGGTGTCCCGGAACCTGTTATCCATGTAACCATCGGAGTCTTCCTGGCGCAGCACCAAGCGGGCCGCAACACTGTCGCTCAGACTGCCTGATACGATGCCAGTGTAACGTGTGGTGGACTGCTCAGGCTCAAACGCGGCCTTGATGGACCCGTTGAACTCATCGCCAACTACCGGGTTGGCTGTTTCCACCTTAATAGCACCAGCCACAGTGTTTTTTCCGAATAGCACGCCCTGGGGGCCACGCAATACTTCCACCTGCTGCAGATCAACCAGGGACTGGGTGAACTGGCGGCTACGGGACTGGTAGATACCATCAATGTACATTCCCGCGGACTGCTCAAAGCCCTTGTTCATGCCTGAGCCGACACCGCGGATACGAATATTCGTGGTCAGGGCGCTGCGGCCAATCTGCAGGCCAGGTACCTTGGCGGAAAGCTGTTCCATGTTGGAGATACCCTGAGACTCCATGGCCTGGCCGGATACCGCGGTGACCGCCACAGGAGCGTCCATCAGGGTCTCAGTACGCTTACGGGCGGTGACCATCACCTCTTCCAGGGCCTGGCCGTGGGTGGGCAGTGACTGGTAGAGAAGAACCTGGGAAGCGGCGACTGCGAGCGCAAGGGGCTTGGTTTTGAGTGAGATATTCATTGTGATCCTCTGCTTTCTATAGTTATGGAGCTTTATATAGTTATGGAACTGTGGGTTATTACATGGCAAACAAACGTCCGGCTCTTGGCCGAATAATGATTAAATTTGTCCATTCAGCCCGGAACGCGTGTTAATTTGCCGCTTTTCTTCCTGCGGGGTTCTTCCTCACCGGCTTTTTAGCTGTTGTTTTCTTTTTTAGCGGGCGTTTTGCCGGCTTACGCTTTGGTTTGGCCCCAGTGGCCGCCAGCAATTCCGCATAGCTCTCTTCCAGACACTGGGCCAGGAACTCCGGGTCCGGCACAATCTCGCGGCAGGCCGTCGGGCAGATATAGATCTCCCGGTCGTAACTGGTGATCGCGAATACCGCTCCCATGCCGTCGGTACAGGGCGCCACAATGGACCAGAACTTCAGCTTCGCGCCCTGGAGGTACAGCGGCACGCTCGGCCCAGGCACATTGGAAATTGCCATATTAAACAATCGCTTACCGGTGCCACCCGCATCGAGACCAATACGGGAAATCAGCTTCCCTGTGGCCGCCAGCAAAGAAGCTGGAATATGCTTGTTGAGGTCCGTCAGGTCACTGGCGCCAATGGCGTTGACGATACTCTTGGAGCGAGCAGTCTGTTCGGTCACATAGGCGAGACGTTCTTTCGGGTCCGCAATATCGGAACCGATAGCGGCCCCCATGAAGGTGATGTTGTTGGCGCCAGGCTCGGCATCGGTCCCGGACCGGGTGTTGACCGGCATCATCGCCACCATGGTGTCCCGGGGCAATTCACCGTGGTGGTCCAGGTAGCGGCGCAGGGCGCCGGATATAATTGTCGTCACCACGTCGTTGATGGTGCTGCCTTCCACGGCCTTGCGAATGCCCTTGAGCTCGTCCAGTTGGAAGCGTGAGGTGGTAAACACCCGAAAGGGAGAAACCCGGCCGTCGAAGCGGGTCGTCGGCACCTTCGTTCCAGAAGTGTGTTCCTCGACCCTAGCCACAGTGCGTTTCTGCACCTCCTTGCGCAACCTGCCACCCACCTTGGGCAGCAGGTGGGACAGGGGTCTGGCAAGACGCATCGGCGAGGTCGCATTATTCCACCAGGCACGGGTGGCCATCTCAAACTGGCTGGGGGCGCGAACACCCTCGGTCTCATGCTCTCCGCCCAGCCCCGGTTTCTTACCCCGGGCATCGAGGTCGTGCAGGGCCCAGGTCAATTGTGCCGCCGCGGTGCCGTCTACGGCCGCGTGATGCATGCGGGTGAGGATGGCGAAGCTGCCCTTGGGCAGTCAGTCGATATTGTCCAGCCCCTCAACCACGTACATCTCCCACAGAGGGCGATTGAAATCGAAATGGGGGGTGGTCAGGCGCGAGGCCATGATACAGAACTGCCGCCAGTCGCCGGGCTTGGGCAGGGCAACGTGGAACACGTGGTTCTCGATGCGGAAATTCTCATCTTCCACCCAGTAGGGATAGTCCAGGGACATCGGCACCTGCTTGAGCTTCTGGCGGAAGATCGGCGAGGTGGCGGTGCGCGATTCGATGTGTTTGAGGATTTCCTTGAAGCGCAGGTGGCCACCGCCGGGGATTGTGGACTGGTCGTATACATAGATCATGGTGCCGCCGGTACTGGCGCGGTCCGTGTCCAGATAGATGAAGGAGGCATCGAGCCCCGACAGTTGCTTGAGTTTGCTCATGTGCTGGGCTCACCCGACCTTGCGGCCGGCCTCCTCCCAGTATTTCTGGCGCACCTGCCGGCGCAGCACCTTGCCCACCACGCTAGTGGGTATCTCCTCAACGATTTCAACGGATTTGGGCGTCTTGTATCCGCCCAACTCGTTGCGTACGTGCTGGATAAGGGCCGCCTCTTCAACCTCGGCGCCTTCCTTGAGCATGACCTCGGCGTGCACCGATTCGCCCCACTCCTCATGAGGCACACCGACCACCGCGGACATGAGCACCGCCGGGTGGCTGTTAAGCGCGGATTCCACTTCGTTGGCGTAGATATTGAAGCCGCCACTGATAATCATGTCTTTCTTGCGATCGACAATATGAAAGAAGCCACGCTCGTCGATCCTGCCAATGTCGCCAGACTTCCAGAAGCCATCCTGGAACTCAGAAGCGGTCTGCTCCGGATTGCCAAAGTAGCCCGGCACAATGGCGCGGGAACGCAGCCAGATCTCGCCGGTCTCTCCCCGCGGCACCGGGTTGCCGTCGTCGTCCATGATCTCAAGCTCGGTGAAAGGCGCAGGCCGGCCGGCGGAGGCCAGGTGCGAATCATCGCCGTCCTCCACCAGGTGGTCGGCTTTGCTCATGGACAGGGCCACACCAAAGTGCTCGGTGGAGCCATAGACCTGAATGAAGTTGTTCCCAAAGGCCGCCTGCAGTTCCGCCAGCTTGGACGGGCTCATGGGGGCAGCACCGTAGTACATGTTTTCAATTGTCTTGAACCGCGCCCGACCCTTCTCGTCCATATCCAGCAGGCGGTACAGCAGGGTCGGCACGGCGAAACCGTTAGTGATCCGCTCGGCGGCGATATTGTCACACCAGGCATCCAGATCGGGCACATTCATGGTCACGGTACAACCGCCCTTGAACTGGGTCGGCGCAAACATCATGCCGCTGCCGTGGGTGATCGGCGCCAGGTGGATAAAGCGGGTCTCGGGGGTCCAGGCCGGATCCGGCAGGGCCCAGTAGGAGTCGCGACATGCCAGGTAGGTGTCCGCTGTGTACATGGCGCACTTGCCACGCCCGGTAGTGCCACCGGTGAAGCGCATGATCACCACGTCGTCGCGATCGTCGATCACCACGTTGGGGTTGCTGTCGTCCACCTGCTCCAGCAGGTTCCAGAAATAGTGTACGCCCTGGTACTCTTTCTCCGGCTTGTCCATAGCCACGATGGTGACCTGGCGCTCGCGCAGCATGTCATAGTGGCTTTCCAGCAGGTCAGCCTCGATGAACACCACCTTGGCGCTGACCGTATCCACCTGGTATGTGTGATCATCCAGGCTGTCGCGGTAGTTGGTGTAGCACAGGGGGGTGCCGGCTTTTGCCGCGGTGAAAAAGTGCAACAGCGATGCGTTGTCGTTGTCCAGGATGATCACCGCGTTATCGCCGCGTTGCAGGTCCAGCTTGTGGCGCATCATATTGACGATGCGGTTGGTCAGCAGGTGGAACTCGCGGAAGGTATAACGGCGGCCGCGCTCGATGTTCACCAGAGCCTCGCGCTCTGAGAAAGCATCCGCAAGGCGCTCACTGATAGTGCTGAAATTTATTTTCATGGTGAGCTCTCCTTATGACCAGTTACAGACGCGGCGGCACACGGACTCAATGATTTCCATCGGGATTGGCAGGAACGCCGCGAGCGGGTCGCCGGCGATGGCCGCAACGATCTCGGACATTTTCGATGCGGGAATATCATGACGGGCAAAGTCCAGCGGGTGCCCCATCTGCACCAACAGCTCGCGAATAGCGGCGGCACAGGCGAGGACAGCATCCCTGCCCTCGCCTTCTACTCCGAACACCCCTTTCAGGCGGTCCGCCACCGGCACATAGAAATCGGGGAATTCTTCCATTACCACGGGTAGCAGTACGCCGTTGGCCTCACCGTGGTGAATATGGCAGACAGCGCCCAGAGCGTGAGCGAAATTGTGTATTGGCGACGCACCCAGATCATTCACCACCGAGTTACAGGCCATGGCGCTGGCGTTGAGCATGGCCTGGCGAGCGAGGACATCCGAGCCATCGGCGACCACCTTCGGCAGGTTTTCGAGGATGACTTTTGCGCTGGTCTCGGCGTGGGCCAGGGTGAAATGGTTCGTGTTGAGATGGCCCATGGTTTCAACTGCGTGGGTCAGGGCATCCATACCGGTGGCGGCCGTCAACATGGGCGGCAGGCCGGTGGTCATGTGCGCATCCAGTACAGCGATATCCGACTCCAGGTAGTTGCTGACGATCAGGTGCTTGATGCCCAGTTCCTTGTTGTAAATCACCGCGCCATTGGTCACTTCCGCACCGGTACCAGCAGTTGTGGGAACTGAGATATGGGGCACGCCCATATATTCCACTTCCGGCCAGTTCATCATTTTCACCGGGGACTTCAGCAACTGGTCCACGCTGTCCACCCCGTTGTACATGGCGAGCTTGACCAGTTTCACCGAGTCGAGCACGCTGCCGCCACCCACGGCCAGCAGGCCGTCGGCGCCAGTTGCCCGTGCCATCGCCAGACAGTCGTCGATACAGCCGGACTCCGCGTCCGGGGCGGTGTCGGTAAATACACCCGCCAGGCGAACGCCGCCGGGGCCACGCTGCTCGTCAAACAGGGCTGCTACCTTGTCGACAATCCCCACATCTTTCAGGCCCTTGTCGCTGACCAGGAGAACTTTCTTGCTTCCCAGGCCGCTGAACAGGCCGGGCAGGCGGATGACAGTGCCGGGGCCCGCGTGAACCATGGTCCGCTGCCAGTATTGAAATGCGCCAGTGCTGGACATCTTTTTATTCCTCTATAGCGTTAATGACAGCCGGGCTCAGACGACCTGGTGAACCAGGCCGAAGAAGGCCTTGGCATTCGGGTCGGTCTCGAAGCTTGTCATGTAGTTCTTGGTTTCCAGGTAGCCTTCCAGGGACGCGATATTGATCTCGCGCCCGTAACCACTCTGCTTGTGGCCGCCGAAGGACATGTCGCCGGTGATCGCGTGCCAGTCGTTGACCCACACGGTGCCCGCCTCCAGCCGCTGGGCGACTGCCTGGGCGCCGATGGGGTCGCCGGTCCACACACCCGCGGACAGGCCGTAGCAGCTGTCGTTGGCCAGGGCGATGGCGTCCTCGACATCGCTGTACTTGATCACCGACAGTACCGGGCCGAAAATCTCCTCGTTGTAGATCTTCATGTCCGGGGTAACATCGGTGAAGATGGTGGGCTGCACAAACATCGCGTCGGAGTACTCGTCAACCTGCAGCGGCCCGCCGCCACAGGCGAGGGTCGCACCTTCTGCCTTGCCGGACTCCACATAGCCCAGCACCCGTTCGTAGTGCTCGCGGTAGGCCATGGGGCCCAGTGTAGTTTCAGGGGCAAACTGGCTGCCGGCCTTCAAATTGCCGACCAGCTCGACCATGCGCGCCACCAGTTCGTCGTGAATGGACTCGTGAACGAACAGGCGGGTGCCCGAGATACAGATTTGTCCCGAACCCAGCAGGAAGCCGAAAGTGGCGCCCCTGGCGGTCAGTTCGATGGGGGCATCTGGCAACACAATACCCGGCCCCTTGCCGCCCAGTTCCAGGGTCACCCGTTTCATGGTTTCGGCCGCCGCCTTCTGGATCATGGTGCCCGTACGACCAGAGCCGGTGAAGGAAATCTTGGCGACACCCGGGTGGGAGGACAGGGCTGCGCCCACGTCCTGGCCGTAGCCGGTAACCACGTTGACCACCCCGGGGGGAAGCAGGTCCTGCATCAGTTCCATCGCCCGCACCACCGCCAGCGAGGCGGTCTCGGCGGGCTTGATGACCACGGTGTTGCCCGCGGCAATCGCCGGCAGCATCTTGAGGAAAGCCAGGAAAAGGGGGCCGTTCCAGGCAGTGATCAGGCCACAGACGCCCAGGGGCTGCTTCACCACCCGGACATCGTGCGCCTCGGGTGCGAGCCGCACCGGGGGATACTCGACAAAGGGGTAGCTTTCCAGCCCCTCGGCGAAGATCTGGATAAACTGCATGACCGCAGGAATATCGAAGCCCTTCAGACGAGTGACGCCGAGGCCGGTACAGGCCGCCTCCAGCGTCAACAATTCCTCCAGGTTGGCGCCTAGTACCAGCGCCATCCGGGCGATGATACCTGCACGCTCGCTGGTGGGTGTGTTTTTCCAGGTCTTGAACGCTTCTGCTGCCGCCGCGACAGCCGCGTCAACATCGGCGGCGTTACCCGCCGCGGCCTTGCCGGCAACCTGGCCGGATACGGG
Source organism: uncultured Halieaceae bacterium (assembly GCA_963976655.1). Lineage (GTDB taxonomy): Bacteria > Pseudomonadota > Gammaproteobacteria > Pseudomonadales > Halieaceae > Marimicrobium. The sequence continues at coordinate 11,419 of CAXBLB010000023.1, read as the reverse complement.
ATCGATCAGGTCGATATACTGGCCGGATGATGGCGGAACGAACTCGCCGTTGATGATGTGTTGCTGGGTGGGGATGCTCACTGGGACCTCTCCCTGTTAGGTTGATGTGTTATTTGTGACACAGGCTAGACCCATCCCGGGTACCAGACTTGGCCCTAGCGACAAATAACCCGGCAAAACTGTCGGGGTTATACCCACAGGGCCTCGCCTGCAGATTCAAATGGAGGCCCTAAAAGCAGCACTTTTGCCTTCGTAATCAAATTGTTATGCTAGCGCTATCCCGTTGAGGGCATAACGATAACTAGGGAACAACCGCAGGATGAGTGATTCCACATCCGCTACGACTATCGCCTCCTACACCATGGCCATCCACATGGCACTGGAAGCGAATGGCCACGATGCGGCCGCTGTATTTAAGGCCGCCGGGTTGAGTGACGCCCCCAGCCAGGACCCACTGGATCGCTATACCACGGCCCAGATGGCCGCCCTGTTCCGGGAAGCGGTCAAATCTACCGGCAACCCCGCTTTCGGCTTGGTCGCCGCGCGCTTTCTCCACCCCTCCAATGTCCACGCCCTGGGCTATGCCCTGCTGGCCAGCGCCACCCTGCGGGACGCCTGTGAACGGCTGGTCTACTATTTCCGTATTGCCAGCAACCAGGGTTCCTATCGCATCGAGGAGAGCGAAGGCCGCTTCTGCCTAGTTCTGGAGGTAGTTGCAGACGGCGTCGCCTTTGAAACCATCGACGCCTGGAACGCCTTCATCATTCGGGTCTTCCGCATGATTTATCGGCCCGATTTCAAGCCCCTCTCAGTACGACTGACGCGCCCCCTGCCTGAGGGTTACGTGGACTTGTACACCAGAAGTTTTCACGTGCCGGTAACTTTCGATGCCCCAGACTGTACAATCTGCCTGGACTCTGCCATCGTCGACCTCCCCCTGCTGGGTGGCAACCGGGAAATCGCCAGCGAACACGACAAGATCCTGCAAAACTACATCGCCGCGCTCGATGCGGAGGATATCGTCAACCGGGTCAAGCGGGTCATCCTGCGGAAACTCCCTTCGGAGAATTGTACGAAGCAGCATGTTGCCAGCGAACTGGCCATGAGCCCCAGCGCCCTGCAGCAGAAACTGGCGGCAAAGGAAACGAGCTTCCAGGACCTACTGAACCAGGTGCGAAAGTCCCTTGCACTGGACTACATGGAACAGTCCCGCATAAGCATCACCGAGATGAGTTTCATGCTGGGGTTTAACGATACCAGCAGCTTCACCAGGGCGTTTCGGCGCTGGACAGGAAAGTCACCCCGTGACTACCGCCGAGAAAAGGGTGTAGAGCCATAGCTAAACAAATGGGCTAACAACCTGATCCTGAATACCCCAACTAGCCCGAACGAACAATAAAGTTGCCCTTTCGGTTTCTCCAGGCATCCCCCGAAGCCTTATACGCTATCGTAGCCCTCTGTTAGATACGGGAGGTGCTCGATGAATAAGCTGACAGGCATTTTACTGGCGGTGGTATGTCTCAACATGTCTATTGCTACGGGGGCCCGGGCCGCCGATAAACCCAATATGGGGTCCTAGGGATTTTGCCTCCAAATATTGCAAAAACCGCTGCAGGCCGCGCCAGCTGTGGTTTCTGGAGGCCCATTACTTATCGATTGTCGGCCGGTAGCCATCAATCGATTCCATTAAATCCTCAAGTTTTGGCAATTCACCTGTCGGTGCGAATGTGTATCTACCCCGGAGGTTGATATTCTCCCAGGCTACAGGTGAGGCCCGCTTTACTGTTTCCAGAGACATTGCATTGCCTTGATCCTCAAAGCTGTCCAGCAGATTACTGAGCACTTTTGAGTTGAAGTAGATGATGGCATTTGCCACCAGTCTGGCACTTTCGTTCCAGATCTGGATCTCCTCATCGCTATTACCCCGGAATCGGTCGCCATTGACGTGGCTAATCGCCCGTCTCAGCTGGTGATAGGCTTCACCCCGGTTCAACGCTCGCTGAACGTGATTTCTAAGGCTGGCGTCGTCAATGTAGTTCAGCAGATATTGGGCTTTCAGCAGCCGGTTATATTCGGTCAATGCCTCCAGTAATGGGTGATTGTGCTTGTAACCGGATAGTTTACGCACTAACCTGGCCTGACTGGTCTTGCGCTGAGCCAAAGAGACGGCAATCCGCTGGATGGTGTCCCAGTGAGCCATGATACGCTGCGTGTTGATCGGCTTGCGCAACGATATATGCACTTGCTGGTTCTTGTCTTCGGTGATGTTGAATAGTTCATTGATGACCCTGCCGACCTGGGCATATCGAGGTGCGAACCGATATCCGAACAGGTCGAGCAGGGCAAAGTTCACATGGTTTACTCCATGAGTGTCAGTTGAGAGCATGTCGGGGACTATCTCAGTACTGTTGTTCATCAACAGGTCAAAGATGTAATGGGATTCATGCTCATTGGCCCCGATTACCCGGGCATTGATGGCCATATGATTGGCATTCAGACTGACCGCGGACACGCCTTTGCTGGTCCCGAAGTATTTTGAGGAGTACCGCGTGCGGAATGTCTCGCGTTTGGCTTCGAACTTCTGACCATCGGCACTGGCGTGCAGAATATCTTCCTGAATGTTGTAGTGCTTGAAGATACTCAGTCGTGTAGTGGCGTTGTTGATGCGGTCATTGGACGCATTCAGGGTTTCCAACCGAAGGTAGTTCGCTTGGATAGTGCTGAGTTGTTCATAGGTGCAGTCAGAAATCTGCGCGATGCCATAGATGCCCTGATTAGTGGCATTGGCAATCAGTATCGCCAGCAGATCCACTTCGTACTGACGGCTTTTCGAGCTCAAGCCCAGCACATGTTGGAAGTCGTCAATGAACCCGGTATCCCGATCCACTACGCGCAATACATCGGCGATGCTGACCGCTTTCATTTGCTGGAAGAACGGGTTATTCACTAGGTGCTTCTTGCTGGCTGTAGGCAGCCGCCAGTGATGTTTGCCGTCTTTCGGTCGCAAAATTACGTCCCTGGTATCTGAACGCTCCAAATAGTGGCTGACTTCGTGCAACCGAAGGGTCAGCTCATCCGCCATGCGTGGAATCAGACGTTTCGGATCCTCGCTGATATTGGGTTGCTGAGTGCCCTCCACCAAGGACCCCTTCTGGTTTTTCCAGATCTCTGGCTTCACGAGATCATCCTCTAACGCCCGATATCGAATGACTTCCGGCAGCGTCAACTGGCCGTTTAAGCGGTTGGGTATCTGCAGATACAAAAACCATTCATACTTGGATTTGTCTATACTGCCATCGGGTTTCGACAGCAATGGCCGTGTGGCTTTCGGTAGTAAACGCTGATCAATGCTGACATCGCCGAGCCTATTACCGGCGACCAAATCCAACCGAGCTTGGGCCAGGGCCCCGGCTAACCGCCGCGTTTTGTCGGTACCGTCAAAACGCAGACAGCAAAAGAGCGAACGCAACAGTCCGGCTCGCAATGTGGACTCCGTATCCAGGTGCTGCCAAAATGCCTCCTCCGCCGACTGTTTCTGATTACTCAGGTATCGGCAGACTGAGTTCAGGTCGCTGACATTGAGAAACTGGAACGCCCGTTGCTGTACAGCTTGAAACGACGTATCAGGATCGATGCTGTCATCAACGAACAGGTGTAAGATATCAGTAGCTTTGCTCACATTGCGAGCTGCCTTTTGCCAATCCCGATAGACCCGTTCTTGGGCCATTTGATGCGCACGTTGTTTCACTTGCCGGAGGTGATGTATGAACCCTTCCGCAATACGTTCCAGGCCCTGCTGGTGCCGCGACTGCAGATAGCACAGCAAGTACAGGCGCTGGTTAGCAAGCGATTGACGTTTAAGTTTGGCACCGTAATAGTCAACCCGTTCGGCATAGTGTTGCTGGTTTTTCTGGGAGAGAGAAAGTGACTCGAGTACAGTCGTCACATCCGTCATCCACGGCTGAATATGGTGATGCACGGCTATTTCTTTTTGCAACTCGGTGCCGGTAAAATTGCGGGCGCTCTGGCGTAGTTGCTGGAATGTAAACTGGCCTTCACCGGAAACCAGTGTGAGCAACATAGTTGATAGACCTTGGCTGCAAGCGGCGTCGATCTGGTCATACAATCGTTTCTGGTGCTGGCCAATAACCTGACTGACGATCTTCTGCAGCGTACTATAGGCGGGAATTGCGATTTTCTGGCGAGCCAAATATTCGATTGCAGCGTCAAAGAGTGCTCGGGGCTCCACCCAGCTTTCAGCACAGGTACACAAGTGCTCGACAAGCTGCGGCTGATGTCTTTTATCGTTCCAGTTCCTGACGTCGACGATCGATAGAACACGCGCATAGATACGGGATTTTTGGTCAGGTTTCAGGCTAAAACGCCTGAAGGTAAGGTCCCTATAGTGAAATCGGGCTATGAATGCCAAGTCGTCCTGCATTGATTTGTACCTTGGGTTAAGCAGGACCGGTTTGCATTTGAAGTAGCCCAGCAAAGCAATCGCCACACAACGATATTTGCGTTGCCTTATTCTCGATATCTCCGCTAGTTCTTTGTCATTCAGCGTAAAGTAGAATCGCTGGTATGACTCATTGAAGGATGGGACGCCGTATAGATCCTCGACCTCGGCAGCAGTGAGGATTGATAGCCGCTTGTTTCTGCTCATTCTTTGACCTAAAGGTCGAAGAAGATACCGAATTTCTCAGCGCATTAGAAACTAATAGCCCCCTGCAGACCACGGATGGCGGGGCCTCCGGCGGTTTTTGCAATATTTGGAGGCAAAATCCCTAGGACCCCATTATCGATGTGCGCGCTCAGCGTATCCCAGCCCGTCAGGACCTCGATGTCCCTGCCGGTTTCTGGATCGGGTGTGTCGACCACGCGGGCCAACACCCGGCCCGCAGGCTCCTTCCGGCTCTGAGCGGCATCATCCAGGGCACAGCGCTGGTCATAGGTTAAAGGGACTTCCAGGGCAAAATCGGCCTTGTAGAGGCGCCGCTTTTCAACGTCCTCCACATCCACGGACAACCTGCCTTGCAGTTGTGCCCGCGCCGCCTTATTCGCCTGTCCCTGGTGCTTCATTTACACGCCTAATTGTTCCTTGAGGAACATTCTACCTCACTTTTTCGGGTTCGAATCCCGGGCGATCTTGACCAGCTCCGCCTGTAGCGCCTTGGTATCGCCCCGAGCTTCCTTGAGCTCTGTCTTCAGGCCCTTGAGTTGCTCATCCCGGTCATCGACCCGGGTTGCCAGTGCGGCATTGTCACTGGCCAGCTTGGCATTCTGCGCACGCTCCTTGTCCACGGCCGCCTGGGCCTGCTGCAGCGCTTTGTCCTTCTCGGCCAGCGCCTGCTGCAGTTCACCGATACGGGCCTCCAGCCGACTGACTTCGCCCAGGGCCTCATCGCGCTCATCGGTGGCCGCCGTAATGGCTGCCTCCGCTTCTTGCCGGACGGTATCCACGGTGATTGATGCCAGTTTGCTGGCGGCCGTCCATACCTGCCCTACCGAGGTTTCGATGGCCTTCCTGAGGTCGGCGGGCATTTCCAGCGCAGCGACCACATCGGCCTTGCGCGCCTCGCGCCACTCGCGCATCACCGGGGAGATATGGGACAGGGATCCACCGCCCATCCGCTCCCGGACCTGGTCGTTGGTGGGGTTGTCGTTGCCCTCGCCCGCCAGGGCGTTGGCGGCGGCGATGATCTTGTCCTTGATGTCTGGTTTAATCTTCATTCGGGCAGTCTCCTGTATGTATTGTATGTATCATACATACAATACATATCAAATACAAGCATTGCCGCCGTATCCCCTACCGCCACAAGCCCGCCGCCAGCATCGCCTTGGCGAAGTAGCGGGCATCCCGCGCACTCACCGGGTGGTAGCTGCGGTTCTCCACCGCGCCAGTGCTGTAATCCTCGTCGTACCCGTACACCGTCAGCCAGGCTGACGGGGCAGGATCAGAGCTGGAGACCGCGCCGGACCTGGCGAGCTCCACCAGCTCGCGGAACCCATATTCCGTGCCTTCCTCATCGATCCAGCCGCGCTCCTCCGCCTCACCGTGTTCCGCGCTGTCCGGGGTAATGATTTCAAAGGTGGTTCTGATCTGAATGCCCATGTCCTGGTCCTCGCCGTGGGTTTTCCAACCCCCATCCCTCTGGGGGCGAAGACCCCACCCCATGCGCGTCACGCGCACCGGCGACGGGTTTTGGCGTGTCCAGGCAGGGGGGACCGCCCGCCTTGCAGGGCGCGAGGGTCGAGCGAACGAAAGGTGGGGGATGCCTGGATTAAACCAAAATGGGTGCCAGGCTCTATCTCACCCCAGAGGGATCATGTCCGGGACATGGCGCTACCGAAGAGCGCAGTGGCAATGGCCTGAGAGATCAGCGTCAGTGTCGTGAATCGATTACGCCGCTGAATCCGCTTCCGCATCCAGTTCGACAGCGTCGCCGACAGGCTCCATGAGCTCGGGTGATTTGTTGCGGGTATTCCCCACCGCGGTTGGTAAGGGCGAAACCCGCCAGGCGAACTTGAGGCGAGGGGCAAACACCGGATCGGCCGCGGCAACAGGGGTGCCATTATCCAGCCAGCGATCGATCTCCTCGCCCTCCAACAGCACCGGCATCCGGTGGTGCCAGGGCTCAAAAGCTGTCGCCGCAGCGGTGGTGACGATGGTGCAGGACAGCAGGGGCTCGGATTCTCCCTGCCATTCATCCCACAGGGCCGCCGCGTAAAGGGCTTCGCCTTCCCGGCGAATCGACCAGGGCTGTTTCTTGCCGTCCGATGTGCGCCACTCGATGAAGCTGCTCATCGGCACAATGCCCCGCTGGGACTTGAACGGCCCCCGGAACGCGGGCGATTGCGTCAGCTTTTCACTGCGGGCATTGAACATGCTGTATTTTTGGCTGGGGCCATCCGACCAACTCGGCGTCAGCCACCAACGGGCCAGATCGACCCGCCCTTCCCGGATCAGCGCCAGTGACTCCGTGGGCGCCACATTGATGCGGGGAATCTCCAGTTCCAGAAAGCCGCGGTACTCCCGCCAGGCGTGGGTGTGACCAGGGTGCTGGTTGAGCCTTCCGCACATCAGCCGTCGTACCGCTTCGAGTGGCGCCGATCATTTCGTAAATTCACCCACAGCTCGCAAAGGCGCCTGAATACCTGATCGCCATCGTCTATCACCGCCTCGACACTCTGCCCCAGCACCATGCGTCCACGGATGACGATCAGCGCGTGCTGCAGATAGCCCCAATCCAGTACGCCAAGATCGGTCAGATCCATATGCCACTCGCTGCCATCATAAAGGGACAACAGGACCTGGGCCGCCGTGCGACTGCCACTGGTATCACCCTGCGCCAATCTGACCAGCGCAAGTACGGAATCGCGGTAATCTGACTCGGCCACCTTCAACTGGCTGCGCAGAAAGGCCTCTTCTTCGAGCAACTCCAGGACCCGCTCACGTTTGCCGCTTTCCTCAGTACCCGCTGGCACATCACACCTCCACAGAAAGTAGTACAGGGCCTGTATCTGGCCGCGCTGCTTCCAAGTGTCCCACGTCAGGAAGAATAGACAACTCTTTCAATGCCCCTGCTCTCCGGCAGGGGCGCGCGGGGAATGGCGTTTGCAGCGGTTTCGCGCAGATCGGTGCAAAACCTTCCATTGACAGCAAACCGCCAACATTCGATCTTGAAGCCACTTGATCGCTGCCCTCGGCAGCATTGAGTTGCGGTTCATCCGCATTACCCGTTGGGGCCTCGCCCCACGGGAGAAGGCTTCAGCGGATCATTCAACGTCAAGGAGATTGATCCATGTCTGCACAGAGGAAGGTTGTTATTTATGCGGCGAGGCCTACCCGCTTTGGGGAGATTCACGAGGACCCGCCGATCATTCGCAGCATTGTCCGCGAGGATCAGCGCTTGGGCTTTTTCCCCAAGTACGCAGGGAAATATTTCCTGCAACTGGAAGCAATGATCTTCCAGACCATGGACCGGTTGTGCCCCGACTATCGCGGTGGCCTGTGGGATATGTGGGAGCTGTCCAATGGCGGCTGCTACCTGTCCCCTGCCCTGTCGGACAGTCACATCCGGATGGTTTGCGAGGGCAATTGCTTCGAGGGCAAGCTGTCCACCGATGCCGCCGGTATCGTGGTCAGTCTGGTGGCCATCAACCATCTGGCGTGGTCCGTACCGGAGCCTGAGCATTTCAACAAGCTGTTCTACGCCCTGCGGGATTGGGCGCTGGATCACGCTGAAAGCCAGGACATCCTGCGCGCCATCGACTGAAGCCTCACCTGCCCCGGATTCCCGGGGCAGCTTTTTTCGCACCTCGTTCAGTTCTCGCGATGCGCGGGAACACCTGCCTGACAATCGGCATGGCAGTGGTAAACTTGCCACCCATGGCCCGTATCCTGCCCCTTTCAGGCACTCGCCGCTGGCGCCTGTTGTCCTCCCGCACCCTGCTGACCCTGTTTGTGCTCGGCAGCATCGGGCAGTACCTGATCCAGGGCAATGTCACCTGGGTCACGGACTCCCTGCGCTGGGTGGATCAGGCCATCCGCCAGCAGACAGCTGCCATCGACCTGCCCAGCGGCAACCTGGTGCAGTCGGCCCAGGCCTCACTGGATAGCGCACTGGCCATTACCCGCAACAGCCTCTCGGACCTCCAGGCCAGCGCGGCCGGCATCGTCGATCAGACGATCAGTACGCCCAGCGCATCCGCCCCGCGGTATGACCTGTCTGGCAAGGTGGTTCGCATCGCCGATGGCGATACGCTCACCCTGCTCGATGCGAGTAACACCCAGCACAAGATCCGGCTGCACGGCATTGATACCCCGGAACGGGGCCAGCCCTACGGCAACACCGCCAGGGATTCACTGGAAGCCCATGTCGCTGGGCAGCGGATCGACGTTGTCGTCCAGGATACCGACCGCTACGGTCGCACCGTCGGTACCGTCTATCGCAATGGCCAGAACATCAACCTCGCACTGGTGCACGATGGCTGGGCCTGGTGGTACGAACGCTACGCCCGTAATGAACAGCAGCTGGCACAGGCGCAACGCGAGGCCCAAGCAGCCCGCCGTGGCCTGTGGCAGGACAACAACCCTATCCCGCCCTGGGAATGGCGACGCCAACACTGATCACACGTGCCCTGCCCCACTGTAAGAACCCTTCCATTGACAGCTTTTCCCACTTCCCTGAAGGTTAATGTCACTTAGTCGCTGCTCACAGCAGCATTAAGTCGCGGAGTTTTCCGCATCTCCCGTTGGGGCATCGCGCCCTTCGGGACGAGGCTCTGGCGGATCTTTAACCTATAGGAGATAGATCCATGGCAAAGCATTTAAACGTGTATGTCGTCGACGAGTTTGAGAGCGGTGGCGAGCAGCGCAAGAACTACACCCAGGTCGGGAAACTGTTTCCCCACGCCAAAGGTGAGGGCTTTAACCTGCTTATTCAGCCAGGAATCGCCGTCAGCGGTGAGCTGGTAGCATTTCCTCCCAAACCCAAAAGCGAAAACCCGGACGCCTAGTCCAGAGCCTGCAAAGGTCACCCGCGTAAGCCGGTGGCCTTTGCTTTAACACAACAACGCCGCAAGGCATCCTCCCAACGGGATACGTCCCGTTGGGCGCATCTCAGGAGGTATTTTCAAGGTGCGACAAAATGGAGACTTTGCAATACGCCTCGAAAGAGGCAGTGATCGAGGCCGCGATCGGCTTTTTGGAGGAAGCTGGACGGAGCTATGGTGAAACGCTCAGTAGCCCCCACAAGACCCGGGAATTTCTGCGCTTGCGGATCGGCGCTGAGGAACGCGAGGTGTTTACGGTGATCTACCTCAACAATCAACATCAGATCATCGCCGTGGAGGATCTCTTTCACGGCACCCTGGATGGGGCAGCGGTTTACCCGAGGGAAGTGGCGAAGCTGGCTCTACAGCACAATGCCGCTGCGGTCATCTTCGGTCACAACCACCCCAGTGGTACTACTGAGCCCAGCGCGGCAGACCGCCGGATCACCGAGCGCCTGTGTTCTGGCCTCGGACTGCTGGACATCCGGGTCCTCGATCACCTCATCGTGTCAGAGAAAAGCAGCTACTCCTTTGCGGAACAAGGCTTGCTCTGACGGCGCCCCACCAGCGCATCACCTCAACAGGGAATCCAGCCGGATTCCCCTTTTTCCACCTCAACCTATTCTGAAAGCTGACATCCGAGGCTCGGCCCGGACGGATACTTGTTGACAATAGTATGATCTAATATGATCTGGTGTTCAGCGGAGGTCTATCGTGTCCAGATTGACAATTTCGATGCCCGACCAGATGATTGAATGGGTTGAGGCGCAAATTAGGGCGGGGCGCTACGGCAACGTGAGCGAGTACTTCCGCGATCTCGTCCGGCGTGACCAGGAGCGCCGAGAGTGCGCAATCGACGAGCTCCGAACCATACTCGACCGAGCAGAAAAGAGCAGAATCAGCGACCGCTCGTTACCTGATGCATTGGAAGCAGTACGCCAGGAAGCACGGCAAAAAGGCCTGCTTTTGGGCGCAGATTGAACTTACAAAAAACCCTGAGCATATCCTCAATTTGCGCTCAAGCGAATCCGATGAAGTGAATCGATACATTGAACCCACCGCTCTTCGCCTGGATTGGCCAGAACGCGCCAGCGCGTGTTCGTAGCTGTGGCGATTGTTCAGGGCAGATGCAACTGGTACCAATGTTCGCGATATCGTGAGTTTTTTGAGAAAAGGCATGTTCGGACTTTGTATCGCTAATCAGCTATACGTTCCAATTCAATAACTAAGATAGAAGAGACGGCACATGGAAGTAACAATACTCAATCCTGAAGGAGTACATGAGTCTGAGAAGGATGCCATTAGTGAATTGAGGGCCAGCTTACCCAATAGTTGGAAGGGCTACGCGTCACTTGAACTGATAGATCGGGCGCAGGGTCCATCAGAGATGGACCTCGTCGTTGTAACGGCTGACCGATTAATTATCGTAGAGCTGAAGAATTGGAATGGCCCACTATTTGCCCGAGATGGTCATTGGTTTGTTTTCGATGACGACAGAGGCCGATCTCCAGTAGATGTAACAGCAAACAAGAGCCGCAAGTTGGCAGGTAGAATACGAAAGAAACTTGACGGTAAGCTTAAGAGGATTCCCTGGGTTGACTATTGTGTAGTTCTTTGCGGTACGTCTGATAAATCTAATCTGCCAGAAGATCAAGCCGCCTTCGTTGTAAGCCTGGAGGATTTCAAAAAGGCCGGCACGCCGACTGTCTATGACAATTTGTTCCCGAAGAAGCTCCACTTTAAAGACAAGTCACTCAGGCCAAATCAGCATATAGATTTATGGGATAGGTTTTTCACAGGGAATAGAGAGGTGGCCCCTGAAATCTGAACAGCGCTGTAAGTGGATTCCCTGCCTGACATA
>CAXBLB010000022.1:0-56562 GCA_963976655.1 uncultured Halieaceae bacterium | reverse complement strand
CCCAAAGGGGTTCGCCCCCGGTGAAACCGGTTAAAAATCAATCAGAAACGCTACTCACGCCATGACTCTAATAGTACCTTCATGGGGCCACGTAAAGCCACCACTGTCCGTCAGTTTTTACCCACTTGTAGGTGCGCGGCCGGCGGACCTCAACCTTCACCTGTCGAGCATAGTACTCCAGCATGAAGGTGACATCACAGACTTCATCCGAGCACTGGATGTCGCTCACTTCGGCGCTCCGCCAACTGCCCGCCCCCACAACCCTCGCGTGATAGGCGCCGGGACCGGCAAAGCTGCGGTAATTGGGCGAAGTATATGAGTACGCTTTTTCCAAATCGTCTTCCAGCAGAGCGTCCGCCCAGGCCTGCGCCCGCTCGCGCACCTGCTCTTCCGCTGGCTTTTCGGTGAACAGCCCGGCACAACCGGCAAGCAGGAGCCCTGTGAGCAGGGCAAACATCCCCCGCATCGCTGCCCCCGGAGACACATTTGTTGCGTGCAGCCTTCTCGGGCTGGGACTACTTTTCATCGGAAGGCTCCCGTTCTATCAGAAAGGATGACGATTCAGACACATCGATCAAATCCAGGCCGCGCATCTGACGGCGCATGTCATCGCTGACGTCGCGCAGGTCGGCGTCGTTGAAAATCACTCGCGGCGTAATGATCACAATCAGCTCCGTGCGCGAACTCTCCGTGGACTTTGCGCCGAACAGCGCGCCGATCACAGGAAGCTCGTGCAGGATAGGAATACCACCGGACCCCTGGCTCTTGTTTTCCCGAATCAGGCCGCCCAGCACAATGGATTCGGAACTGCGCACGGCCACGCGGCTGGTGATGCTGCGCTCGAGGAAAGTGCGCGTACCCACAGTTTCTTCCACTGGCCCGAGATCGGTAACACTCTGCTCGATATCCATCACGACCATGCCTCCCGCGTTGACTGAGGGTGTCACCGACAACCGTACACCGGTGTCACGAAACTGAACGGTGGTGGTAGTATTGCCGCCATCAGTGGTGACCGAGCCTGTCTCCACGGGAATCTGGTCCCCAACCTGAATATTCGCCGTCTGATTGTCCAGCACCATCACCGAGGGCGAAGAGATCACATTGAGGAGATTATCCGAGGCCAGGGCGTTGAGTACTGCCTTGATCTGGCCGCTGCCGTTGATGATCGAGTAGGCGAACCCTGGCGCCTGGGGCGCGATGGCGTCCCCGTTGATGAGCTGGGCGACACCCGTGTTACCGCTGCCCACACCGCCATCGAAGGTCCATTCCAGACCGTAGCGGAGACTGTCGGTCAGAGTCACCTCGATAATGCTCGCCTCAATGACCACCTGGGTCGCCGCGATATCCAGCCGTTCCAGTGCCGGCTTGATCTTGCGATACTCCTTGCCGGTGGCGTAAATCAGCAGCCCGTTGTTCTCTTCATCGGCCACCACGCGCACATCGCCCAGACTGAAGTTGCGCGAGACATCGCCGCGTCCGCCGGAGGTACCAGACGCATCACCGATGCTGCTCTCACCCCCGGAAGAGACGGTCTCAGGGGTAAAGCCTGGCGCCACGCCGGCACTTCGGTTGCCACCTCCAGAGCCGCCGGAGCCCGAGAAGATGGTGCTCAGCATGTCCGCCAGGTGCAAAGCATTGGTATTCTGCACAGGATACACGTACAAACGGCGCTCAAAGTAGGCATCGGGCTCCTGGTCCAGCCGTTCTATCCAGGTGCCGATACGTGACAGGTAATGCGCCCTGGGCGTAACTACCAGCAGGCTGTTCAGGCGCGCCACCGGGATAATACGCACCATACTACCGATTCCGGCAAGGCCTTCGGCACCACCATCGCCACCGCCCTTCCCCATAAGTTCACCGAGCGCAGCTTCTACCTCATCAATCGAGCTGTTCTCGATCGGGTAGATACCTACAGACATACCTTCAAGAAGATCGACATCAAAGGTCGTGATGATCTCCTGCCAGCCTTCCAACTGGCTGCGGGTTCCCGCCAGCATCAGCACATTGCGCAAATTGTCGATGCGCACGAAGGCGTCATCGTTCGCCACCGGCGCCAGGATTTCAGCCATGTTCTTGGCGCTGATGAACTGCAGAGGCACAACGATAGTGCTGTACCCCACTGCGGCAGATGCGGAGCTGGACAGACCCGGCCTGAGTTTGCGCATCTCCGGGGAGCCACTGACAAAAAAGCGCCCGTTGGCATCCCTCACCAGATAGGCCTGGTTGGCTGTCAGCAGCGATTCGAGGATTTCGAGTAATTGGTCGCGCGGTATGGGAGACCGCGTGCGCAGCGTGACCTGCCCGTTGATCGGGTGCTCCACCACATAGTCGAGCTCGAGTATGTCTCCCATGATCGCGTGCACCACCTCAGTGAGTGGCGCTTCTTCAAAATTGAGGGTGACGGCGTCGCCCAGCAGCCGCACCGGCGGCTGAGCGGGCGGCTGGCGAAACACCTCATCGGTGCCGCGGTAGATCGTGGGCTCACTGTCGACATGCTCGGGCAGGTCCTGGGGAGCCTGCTCGGCCAACAACGGCGCCGATTTATCGGCTACCGGCGGTTTCTCGCCCAGCTCAGGGAAAATCAGCGGTGGTGATTCACTGCCAGCCGGGCTCTCCGCCGATTGTTCGCTTGTCTGCATCGCGGTGCAGCTGGTGAGAGCGAGAAGCCCCACAGCCAATGCCGGGAAAAACTTATACAGGTTGCGCAAAATCAGTTGCCCTTCTCTTCAACATTATTGTCGCGAACGCGATCTGCGGTACGCGTTTGGCTGCGGCTATCGCCATTGCGCCCCTGCTGCTGCGGGCGCCGTTTGCCATCACTGACCGCAGGCAGTGCATGTTCAAGCCGCACTTCGGTCGATGAGGAGCCACTCTGAAATATCGCGCCATCGTTGCTCATCATGGTGAACGTCCATCCGTCCACCTTGTCGTCTATTTGCAAGCGGCGCCGCTCGCCCTTCAGGGAGACAATAATGCCCGAATTAGCACCCGCCGAATACACTCCCAACAACTTGATATCCTTCAGCTGCGCGGGTTGCGCAGGCGGTGCGACCACGGGCTCGCTGATTTCTGTCACCTCGTAGGGCTGCCGGCCCGGCCAGAACAGGGGGCGCGCAACAAGCGGCGAGCCCTGGGCATCCCCCTCGGGCCAGCCGTAGCCGGAGGCCCCCAGCTCCAGCGTCGAGGCGGCCGGCGCTATGGGTTCGGGTTCGCCACGAAATACCAGCTTGGCACCTGCGAAAAGCCCCTGCAACACGAGCAGGCCCAAGAGCACAAGTGCGAGCTGCCTCAATCGCAGTTCCGCCAGGCTATTCATGGTCTGGCACCCGTGCAGGCCATTGGCTTACTGCCAGAATCACCGTTGCAACCTCAAAGCAAAAAGCTGAAAACTGGCGCTCAGGCGTCTCGGATCGCCGCCATCGCCGGCAGCCGGGGCATTGCCGCGCCGTGCCCGGAGGGGCTTTATCTTGAGCGATTCGACAAACACAAGCGGACGCATCAGTTCCAGTTCGGCCAGGGCAACATCCAGCGCCTCGATATTGCCTTCGCCTGTAATATCAAGCGTCAACCGTTCATAACCGTCAGCGCTTCGGGTCGCGAGTATCTGGCTGCCCGTTACCGACATGCCGGCATCCGCCATCAATTCGCGCACGCTCTGCTGTAGCGAAGCAGCCACGCTGGCGCTGTCACGCCCGGAGGGGAATGCCAGGTCGCGCAAGCCGAGTTGCGCGGCAGCGCTGGCCTCCTCAAGAGCCTCGGCGCTTTCCAGAATACCCAGCAGGCGCGCCGTTCGCGGCTCGATGGAAGAGATCTCGCGCGCGAACTCCTGGCGCAACGAAAGAAAGTAGATGATGCAGGCCAGAACCACGAGACCGACAAGCCCGATACAGGTGCCCACCACAATGGTCGGCCGGTCTGCCTTCAACACCGGAAGCTTCATTGCGCTTGCGCATCCGTTGCGAGGGTCAGGTCAAGCACGAAGCGCTCTTCCCCAGTGCGCACCGACCTGAAGGCAACGGGCGCCTGTACTGATGCATACGCGGCATTATCCAGAAGCTGCTGCATAACGGTAGAGGCGTTCGCCGACTGACCCTCCAGGCGGATTGCGTCTCCGCGGATCTCGACTCCGGAAATCCAGGTATCGTCATCCAGCAGGCGTGCGAGCCGCTTCAACTCCGCATGTGGCGAGGGATACCGCCGCATCAACTCCTGCGTAATATCGATCATTGATCTGGCGTCCGCCACCGACTCCCTGAGCGCTACAGCATCACCAGCGGACTGTTCCACCCGCTGCTGCATCTCGACAACACGCTGCAACTCGAGATACTTGACGCCGGCAGCGACAGCACTGATCGCGACGATCAGCAACAGGCATACGCCCAGGATCAGGGCCATACGGCCGAGACGGCTGCGATTCCTTCCGAGCCTGGCGGATTCACCAAAGCCCCGCAGCATGATGAAGCGATCGTCGACCTGCGCCCAAACCTCATAGGCCTGAACATCGTGTGTGTTGAACTCATCCGAAATATGGGTCATCGCCGCACTCAGGGCGCTGATCACAAGCTGCACCTCAATGCGCTCGTCGTCCCGCTGGAGCACAGCCCAGCCAAAGCAGGTATCCGCGGCGGGAAACGGGCTGCTGGCGTTCACCTCCATGGCAATCACTGATTCAAGGTCTGATTCCGCAGCGACAGGCAGCCATAGCCTCTTGGCGAGTACCAGCCTTGCCGGCAGCACCACGGCTTCCGAGAGTCTGGCAGCATCGGGTGGCGGCGCTACCGGCCGCCCTCCCCGGATGTAAAGAGTGTTGCCACCTTCAAGATTTGCCAGCACGCCTTCATCGACAACCGGCAGTATCGGCGAGGTGTCCGACCAGAAAAACTCAACCCATCCGGCGCGCAGGTAGCGGCCAATACCGCTGAGGTCATAGCCGAACAGATTCCAGCGCTGGCTAGCGTCGAGCATCGCCAACCTCGCGCCCGGACTCTTCTTCCAGGCCACCAACGGCCCTCACCGGTTCGCTACGGAAAAAACGCCAGGGCAAACGGTCCGCGCCACTGGCACCACGCTCCACCCAACGGCGGCGCAAGAACGTTTGTCCGCCAGTCGCCACCACAGCATCCACGCGGTAGGAAGCGAGGTCATCGCTCTGCTGAAACGCGAGGTCAAACTCGGCCGGCGCGGTTGTTTCCTCCACGTCCCTTTGAGCTATTTCCCGGGCCTGCTCGCGAGTGAGATCACCCACCGCCTGCAGGACACCGACCGACGCCGCACGCCAGTCAACACCCGGCTGACCGCGCTGACTCACGTACACCTGATCTCGCAGGGCTTCAAAAATGCGTCTGTCTACGCCCGGTACCAAAAGCATATCCTCTATCGCTTCAAATCGCGCGTGACGCATTTCGCTGTCGCCATCCTCCAGCGCCATATTGTTCCCCATGCCGGTGTCCTGGACCCCTGCGGAAGCCGACCGCCACTCTACCACAGTGGAGGCAATGTTCAGCGCCTGCGCCTCCTCCAAACCCGGCGCCGATGCAAAGACCCGCTCGAGCAGTTCTTCCGGCGCCTGGTTGAGGTCAACCAGCCCCGTCAGGGGAATAAGCCGCACACGCACCGGCAGGCCACCTTCGGAATAGGTCACGGTGAAAGGCAGCGAAGTATCCAGATTCTGGTCCACTTCCTCGAGCATCATTTGCGCGAGCGCAAGCTGGATGGCGCCATCCGCAGCCGCTTCTGCACGGGCTCGTTCAGCATGCAGTTGCGTCAGCTTGATATCCACGCGGGCCTGCATCGCGATACCGCCAATCAACAACGACATGGCGGCCAGGAACCAGACCAGCATTGCGAGAGCAACGCCGGCCTCACGCCGCGCTGCGCGCTTTTGAGCCACACCCTGCGGGCTTGCAATTCTCACCGCAGATTCAAGCTCAAGCCACTGAGGCTGATCACGAGTTCGGGCCAGAAGCGCTCATCCGCCGCGATATTCAAACGCACGGCCAACGGCAGCGCCTGGCCGGGCGTCCACTCCGGCAACCAATCTCCCTGAAACCCGCCGAGATAACCCACATCAAAGCTCGAGACAGTGTCAAGCAAGACGCGTGGAGGCTGCTCTGTCCAATTTATCGCGGTCACGTTGCGCTGGTAGGGGTGCCAGCGTAATTCGAGGCGATCGTCCACCTGGGAGAGTTGCATCACGAATGCCCCGCCGAGATTGGCCCCCGCCACCATTGGCGCAACCCACATCAATTCTTTTGCACTACCGCGGAAGTATGTGCCGTAGGTGCCTCCTCTTGCATCCGCGGAAAATTCGCCAACGCGAACCACGGGCAGGGCCGAGCCGATGCTGTTGCGCAGAAACTCACTCACCACGCGCATCTCGTCCACACGGTCGGTTACTTTCTCCAGCGTAATCTGCGTGTTGCCGAAGGTGCGCATTGCCGCGACAATCGCGAGCGTCATCATGGAGAACAGAGCAAGTGAAACCACCATTTCCAGCAGCGTAAAGCCCTTTTCGGTTTTCACGGCCTCTCCTCCACGCCCGCGACAACAGAATCGAGACTGAATTCCCGCTGGCGAGCCCCATCCGCCCAATCAACGACCACGCGCAGTTTCTGCAACTGGCCCTCCTGCAGGGGCAATTGCGCAGGCACGGGCAATGGGGTGGCTGTTACTTCCCAGCGGAAGCCGCCGGCGGTCTCGCCGCTCTCATTGAGGCCGGTAACGGGCACGACGGAATGGAGGGCTCGCAGCGACCTGGCAAGTTCCACGCCGTAGATCATCTTCTCATCGGTGCCGACGGTACGGGTGGCGCCGCCGGCGACCTGATACATGACGCCGAGCGACATCGCCAGAATGGCAATGGCCACCAGCATCTCCAACAAACTGAAACCCCCGGAAGGAGGAATTGTCCTGCGCGCCCAATGTGCCATCACCGGCCCATCTCACCCCATTGCCCGTTATTATACGTGCTTGCCGAGCGCATGGCCCGGGTCAGCGACTATTGGGCAGGCACTGGACGCACAAAGTTCCCCGGGGAGAAACTTTCGCCGAACCGCTACAGGGAGGCGGCCATCGGCGAGCTTCACTCGCTCCGTATCAGGCGATTTCGAACAGGCCCGCAGCGCCCATGCCACCGCCAATGCACATGGTAACCACCACATAGCGCACCGAGCGACGCCGCCCCTCCAGCAACGCATGACCCACCATGCGCGCACCGCTCATGCCGAAGGGGTGGCCAATGGAAATCGACCCGCCGTTGACGTTCAGGCGTTCGTTATCAATGCCCAACCGGTCACGGCAGTACACCACCTGACACGCGAAAGCCTCATTGAGTTCCCACAAGCCGATGTCATCTACCGACAGACCGTGGCGGTCCAGTAGTTTGGGCACGGCAAACATCGGCCCGATGCCCATCTCATCGGATTTGCACCCGGCAACCGCGAGACCACGGTAAATTCCCAGCGGTTCGAGGCCCTTCTGCGAGGCCAGTTTGGCGTCCATCACCACGCAGGCGGAAGCACCGTCGGATAACTGGGAGGAGTTGCCCGCGGTGATGTACCTGCCCTGTTTCACCACCTGCCCATCACTGAATACGGGTTCCAGCGCCGCGAGGTCCGCCAGCGTAGTGGAGGGACGATTGCACTCGTCGCGCTCAACCACGGCCTCCTCATTGGTAGTTTCCCGGGTTTCCTTGTTAAAAACGGCACGCACGGTCTGCATCGGCACGATTTCATCGTTGAATCTGCCCTCTGCCTGAGCACTGGCCGTGCGCTGCTGGCTCTGCAGTGAGTATGCATCCTGCGCCTCACGGCTGATGTCATAGCGTTGCGAGACAACTTCGGCAGTTTCCAGCATCGCCATATAGGCCGTGGGATCGATAGCCGTCACGGTTTTGGACACATTGCGATAGCTGTTCTTGTGTTTGGTCTGCACCAGCGAGATGGATTCCACGCCGCCGGCAACCGCGATGTCGTACTCGTTACACATGATGCTTTTGGCAGCGGTGGCAATAGACATCAGGCCCGAGGAACACTGGCGCTCGATCGACATGCCGGCCACTGTTTCCGGCAAACCGCCGGCGATGCCGCACAGCCGGCCGATATTGTAGGCCTGCGTGCCCTGCTGGGCGGCGGCGCCGAAGATGCAATCGTCCACCTCGGCCGGGTCTATACCGGCACGCTCAACCGCCGCGCGCACAACGTGACCACCCATGGCAGGTGCCTCGGTGTCATTGAAGCCACCGCGAAAAGATTTCGCCAGGCCCGTACGGGCCGTGGATACGATAACGGCATCCCTCATGATTCTCTCTCCATAAAATATACAAAAATGCGCACGTAACTTGTCTGCGACCCGGGCAGGCAGCTAGCCCCGCTGGCTCGAGACGGAAACAATCTCGCCTGTCATGTAGCTCGAGTAGTCCGATGCCAGAAACAGCATGACATTCGCCACCTCCCAGGCTTCAGCGGCGCGCCCATAGGCTTCTTTTGATTCGAGTTCCTGCAATAATTCTTCCGAGGCGGATTTGCGCAACATCGGATGCAACACGATGGAGGGGGCCACGGCATTGATGCGCACATCGTACTCAGCGGCCTCCAGCGCTGCACAGCGGGTCAACGCCATCACGCCCGCTTTGGCGGCCGCGTAGTGGCTCTGTTCCTTCTGCGCGCGCCAGCCGAGTACCGACGCATTGTTGACGATAACGCCGCCTCGACCGCGGGCCTTCATCACCTGCAACATATAGCGGGTCATGCGCATGGTGCCATTCAGGGTGACATCGATCACGCGGTGCCACTCCTCGTCTTCCATATCCACCAGCAGCTTTGAGGTGCCAAGCCCCGCATTGTTGATGAGAATATCGACTCCGTCCATTTGCTGCTCGGCGTAATCCACCAGACTGCGCACATCGTCCTCGATGGCGACGTTGCCGACTTTGCCATAAACCGCGGCAAGGCCGGTGTCGGCCTGCAGTTTTTCCACCGCGGCCTGCAATCGTCCCTCGTGTACATCACTGATTACGATTGCGCGAGCGCCTTCCTCCACCGCGCGCGTGGCCGCGGCAAAGCCGATGCCCGCTCCCGCGGCGGCTGTGACCAGCACGCTCTTGCCCTTGATAAGATCCTTGCCTGTAACATATTCGGGAGAACTGAGACTCATGACTTAAAATTCCTTGCGGTTATGAAAGGCTGCCACGCGGTTCCTTGGGCATGCCCAGGCCCCGTTCAGCGATAATATTGCGCTGAATCTGGTTCGTGCCGCCGTAGATGGTGTCCGAGCGAACGAACAGGTACATCGCCTGTAGCCGGCTAAGTTCGTAGGGCGCCCCCTCAAGAATTTCGCACTCCGGCCCCATCACATCCATGGCGAGTTCTCCCAGGCTGCGGTGCCAGTTGGCCCAATACAGTTTGTAGATCAACGCTTCCTTCTGCAGGCCGCCATCGCTGCCGCTTTGCCCGGAGAGCATGCGCATCGCGTTGTAGCGCATGATTTTCAGCTCGGCATGCGCACCGGCAATGCGCTGGCGAATGGCCGGATCCTTGGCGGCGCCATTGCTGCGCGCCAGCTTGACGACTTCGTCAAACTCGTTCTGAAACTGCATCTGCTGGCCCAGCGTAGACACGCCACGCTCAAAACCCAGCAGGCCCATGGCCACCTTCCAGCCATCGCCGGGCTCCCCCACCATATCGGCGGCATCGCACTCGGCGTCGTCAAAGAACACCTCGTTGAATTCAGAGGTGCCGGTGATCTGCTCAATGGGCCGCACGGTGATGCCGGGTTGGTCCATGCTGATCAGGAAAAATCCCAGGCCCTTATGCGCAACAGACTCCGGATCAGTGCGCGCTATGAGGAAGCAGTAATCTGATTCATGTGCGAGTGAAGTCCAGACCTTCTGGCCATTGATCACCCACTTGCCGCGGGATGCATCAAAGCGTGCTTTGGTTTTAACGGCCGCGAGGTCCGAGCCCGCACCCGGTTCGGAATAGCCCTGGCACCAGAGCTCTGTGCCGGCAACAATACCCGGCAGGTACTTCTGCTTCTGTGCCTCGGTGCCGAAAGCAATCAGCGTTGGGCCTGTCAGCCCCTCGCCGATATGGCCGACACGGCCCGGCGCACCGGCGCGGGCGTACTCTTCAAAAAAAATCACCTGTTGCTCAATGGAACAACCGCGCCCGCCGTACTCCTTTGGCCAGCCGACACAGGTCCAGCCGCCCTCCGCCAGCTTGCGCTCCCATACCTCGCGCTCCCGGGGATAACTATGCTCGTCGCCCGGGCCGCCCCGGTACTTGAGTTTGGCAAACTCTCCGGTGAGATTATCGGCCAGCCAGCCGGCGATTTCTGCGCGAAAGCGCTCATCTTCTGCGTTAAAACTCAGCTTCACGGTATGCCTCTAGGAATCCAGTAGCAGAGCGGCCAGTCGCTCCCTGTGGGTCGCGCCATTGCCCAGAAGATGCTCGGAGGATTTGGCGCGCTTGAAATACAGATGTACGTCGTACTCCCAGGTGAAACCGACGCCGCCGTGCAACTGCAAGCTATCGCCGGCTATCGCGAAGTACGCATCGGAACAGTAGGATTTTGCCACACTCGCCGCCTCGGGGAGTTCAGCGGCGAGCGGGCCGGCCTCCAGCGCCTCCTGTGCGATGCACGCGGCATAATAAGCGGCGGAGCGGGCCACCTCGACCCGCAGCATCATATCCGCTGCCTTGTGTTTCACCGCCTGAAAACTGGCAATCGTGCGATTGAACTGCACCCGTTCGCCGGTGTATTCGACCGTCATATCCAGCAGACGCTGACAACCGCCCACCTGCTCACCGGCCAGCGCGATGGTCGCCAGATCGAGCACCCGGGACAGAGCGGGCCAGCCCTTGCCGGGCTCGCCGAGCAGCGCCTCGCGCGACAGGCGCACGTCGTCCAATACTATGCTCGCCTGCTTGCGCGCCTGATCCATGGTTGGCAGCCACTGGCGCGCGACACCGGGAGAATCCGCCGGCAGCACAAACAGGCTGATACCTTCCGCACCTTCGCTGCCCGCCTCGCGCGCTGCCACTACCAGGAAATCGGCGGTGTGGCCGTCGATCACGTAGCGATACTCACCATTGAGCACGAAGCCATCATCGGTCTCGCGCCACGTCGCGCTAATACAGGCGGCGTCCCAGCGGCTGCCGCCGGCGCTGAACGCCAGCGCGCCCGTCGCTTCACCGGCGCAAACCTTGCCCAGCCATCCGGCCTTCTGAGTGTCATCGCCCGCTACGAGAAGGGCATTGCCAGCCATGCACACTGTCGAGAGATACGGCGAGCAGAGCAGGAAGCGCCCCATCTGCTCCATCATCGCCACCACCTCGACATAGCCCAGCCCCATGCCCCCGACCGCTTCGGGGGCATGTATCGCCTGCCAGTACATCTCGCGACAGATGCGCTGCCACAGCTCCGCGTCATAGCCCTTTTCCGTGGCCATGGCGCGGCGCACGGCAGCGCTGTCGGACACCTCGGCGAGAAAAGCCGCCGCGGTGTCGCGGATCATCTGCTGCTCTTCGGTAAATGCAAAATCCATTCGATTCTCCAGCGCGAGGCGCGCTCAGGTGCCCCAGACTTTCTGTGCGGGCACCTCTTTGGCCAGCAGTTCCTGCATGGCGCTGCCGATTTCAGCCGGCGCCCAGGCCGCATCACGATCAACGCCCTCGGTGGTGCGCCAGCCGTCGCAGATACAGATGCGTCCCCCCTCCGCCTCGAACACGCGGCCACTCACATGTGCGGCATCCTTCGAAGCCAGCCACGCGAGCAGGTTGGAGACGTTCTCCGGCGCGAAGCGGTCAAAGCTGCCATCCTCGGGCTTTTTCATACGCTCGGCCATCTCGGGTACCGCTGATGTCATGCCGGTACGAGCAGACGGCGCGACTGCATTGGCGGTAATGCCATAGCGGCCGAGTTCCGCCGCCTGGTTCAGGGTGAGCGCGGCAATGCCGGCTTTTGCGGCGGCATAGTTGGACTGGCCGATAGAGCCCTGCAGGCCCGCGCCGGAGGTGGTATTGATAATGCGTGCGTCGACCTCTGCGCCTTCTTTTGCCTGTCCGCGCCAGTAGTGCACTGCGTGTGAACTGATGCAGAAGTGCCCCTTCAGGTGCACCGACATGATGGCGTCCCACTCCTGCTCCGTCATGGATGCGAACATGCGATCGCGATTGATGCCGGCGTTATTCAGCACAATATGCAAGCCACCAAACGTATCGAGCGCCTGCTTCACGGCATTCAGGCTGTCATCGTAGTTGGTGATATCGGACTGGTTGGCAACGGCCGTGCCGCCGCTGGCGGTGATTTCGGCCACCACAGCCTGTGCCGCTTCCGTGTTGATGTCGTTGACGACCACTGCACAGCCCTGTGCGGCGAACACGCGCGCGTGCGCTGCGCCCAGACCGCTCCCGGCGCCGGTAATAATCGCGACCCTGCCCTCGAGTATTCCGCTCATTCCTGTCTCCTTTTACAGTCGCTCAATGATTGTAACGTTGGCCTGGCCACCGCCTTCACACATGGTTTGCAGGCCATAGCGCCCACCGCTGCGTTCCAGTTCATGCAACAGAGTTGTCATGAGTTTGGTGCCCGTAGCGCCGAGCGGGTGGCCCAATGCGATCGCGCCACCATTGACGTTGGTTTTTTCAACCGGGTAGCCCGTATCGGCCAGCCACGCCATCGGCACCGAAGCAAAAGCCTCGTTGATTTCCACCAGATCGATATCTTCAAGTTGCATACCCGATTTCTGCATCGCGTAAGCCGTCGCCGGAATCGGTGCCGTGAGCATCCAGATAGGATCGGCGCCGCGCACGCTCATATGCACGATGCGCGCACGCGGCGTGAGGTTGTAACGTTTAAGCGCGGCCTCGGAGACGATCAGCATCGCGGAGGAGGCATCGCAGGTCTGGCTGGAAACAGCGGCCGTGATCGTGCCGCCCTCAGCCAGTGGTTCCAGTTCAGCCATCTTTTCCATGGAGGTGTTGCGCGGAGTTTCATCCATCGTCACGCCGTTGAGCGGCGCGATTTCACGCTCGAAACGCCCCTCGGCAATGGCCGCAAGCGCGCGCGTATGCGACTGCAACGCAAAAGCTTCCATTGCCTCGCGAGACAGCTTCCACTTGTCGGCAATCATCTGCGCCGAGGTGAATTGCGAAGGCGGCGTCGCGCCGTAGCGTGCCACCCAGCCCTGGCTGCCGGAGAACGGATCCGGGAATCCCATTGGCTGCGCCGCGATCATGGCGGAGGAAATAGGAATCTGTGTCATGGTCTGCACGCCGCCGGCAATGACCACATCGTTAACACCGGCCATGATCGCCTGCGCCGCAAAGTGCACCGACTGCTGCGAGGAACCGCACTGCCGATCGATCGTGGTTCCGGGCACCACGTCTGAAAGCCCGGCGGCGAGCCAGCAGGTGCGTGCGATATCGCCGGCCAGCGGGCCAATCGCGTCGACGCAGCCAAAGATGACATCGTCGTAATCCTCCTGCGGAATGGCGTTGCGCTCAACGAGTGTCTTCAGCACATGTGCGCCGAGATCGGCCCCGTGTACATCTGACAGACCACCCTTGCGCCTGCCCGTGGGGGATCGTACCGCGTCTACAATATATGCGTCTGCCATGGGTGTTTAGCCTCTTGTGTCAGTGAATGTTGTTGGTTTCCCTGAACGGGTGCCCGAACTCAAAACGTCGCGCCAGCGCCAAGCGTCGTGCCGTCAGCAAAGATATCGCTGGCCACGCGCGCCTTGTGACAGCCGGCATCGCCCCAGGTATTGGCCAGCGCCCATGCCTTCTTCATGAAAATATGCAGGTCCACCTCCCAGGTGTATCCCATGGCGCCATGCACCTGGATGCTGTTCTTTGCCGCGAGGTTGGCGGCCTCACAGGCCACGAGCTTGGCATGCGACACCGCGCGCGCGGCAATCGGCTGCGCATGCGCTATGGCGTAGGCTGCCCGGTACACCGGTGCTTTGGCGTATTCGAGTCGTACCGCCACATTCGCCATGTGATGCTTTACCGCCTGGAAACTGCCAATGGGTTTGCCGAACTGTTGCCGCTCACCCGTGTACTGCACAGACATATCCAGCATGCGCTGCGCCAGACCGAGTGCCTGCGCCGCGGCGCCAAGCGCGCCACGGTTAAAAGCGGCGGCTACAATCGCCTCGGCCTTTTCGCCCTCGGCAACCACCGGAGCATCGCCGTTCAGCGCTACCTGATAGAGCCTGCGCGAAGGGTCGACCGATTCGCTGCGCACGAGAGAGACGGCCTCTGCCGGAGCGGCAACCAGCGTGTCGCCCTGTTGCAGGATTAACAGATCAGCGACCTGCGCATCTTCCACCAGCAGATTCTGTTGCAGGCCCACCACTACCTTGACAGCGCCGCTGGCAAGACCGGGCAACCACTCGGCGGCTATGTCACCACCGATGGCCTGCAGTGTTGGCGCCGCCACCAGCGCGCAGTGCACCAGTGGCTCGGGCAGGGCAACGTAGCCGCATTCCTGCGCCAACAGTATGAAATCGAGCTCAGTCATCCCGAGGCCGCCGTGTTCTTCCGGCACGGTGAGACCGGTGAGACCCATCTCCGCCAACTGTGCCCAAAGTGCCGGATCACGACCGCTGTCACTCTCCCAACTGGCGCGCACGCGCTCCGGGCCCACCTCGTTGCCGAGAAAATCACGCACCGACTCCTGAAACAGCAACTGGTCTTCAGTAAAAGTGAAATCCATTCTTCAATCTCTCTATAAACATGCAGAGGGAATACAGCAGCTTCAGCGCGGCATACCCAGCATTCTCTCGGCGATGATGTTGCGCTGAACTTCGTTCGTCCCGGCGTAAATCGGGCCGGACTGCGCGAACAGCCAGCCATCCAGCCACTTGCCTACGCCCTGTGCTGCCGGTGCATGTGGTAGCAGTTCCGCGCGCGCGCCAAGGATACTCATGGCAGTGGCGTGCATTTGTTGATCGAGCTCGGACCAGAAGATCTTGTTGGTGGAAGACTCGGCACCGATCTTGCCGCCCTTGTCGAGACGACAGGCTGTTTGGTACGTTGCCAGGCAGTAACTTTCCGCATCGAGGTAGGCGCGGATGACTGCATCGCGCAACGCCGGATCATGATCGGCGGATTCGCGATTCGCCTTGTACAGCTCCACCAGGCGCCGCGCGGTTTCCTGGAATCTCGCCGGCGAGCGCAACATCAGGCCGCGTTCGAAACCGGCGGTGGCCATTGCCACGCCCCAGCCGGCCCCCTCATCGCCAAGACGGTTTTCCACCGCCACTTCCACGTTGTCGAAGAAGATTTCCGCGAAGCCCGGCAGGCCATCCAGTTGCGGAATAGGCCGAACGGTAATGCCCGGCGAATTCAGCGGCACCAGGATGAAGGTGAGCCCGCGGTGTCGTTCGGAATCGGGATCCGTGCGAAACATGCCAAAACACCAATCTGCCCACACGGCCCGTGTCGACCAGGTCTTCTGACCATTGATAATGTACTTGTCGCCCTCGAGGCGGGCACTGGCGCGAATGGCCGCCATGTCGGAACCGGCACCGGGCTCAGACCAGCCCTGCGACCACACCTCTTCGCCGTTGGCCATTTTTGGCAGGATACGGGCCTTCTGTTCCTCCGTGCCGTATTCCATCAGCGTGGGACCCAGGAGGAAAATGCCGTTCTGGTTGACGCGCAATGGTGCGCCGGCGCGATAGTATTCCTCTTCGAAAATCAGCCATTCGATCAGGCTGCAGGCGCGCCCGCCGAGCTCCTCCGGCCAACTGACCATGCCCCAGCGGCCCGCATTCAGCTTGGCCTCCCACTCCCGATGCTGGGCAAAGCCCTCCTCGGTGTCGAAACTCTTGAGCGGCTCGGCAGGCACGTTGGCAGCCAGCCAGGCTCGCACTTCCTCGCGGAAAGCCTGTTGTTCTTCGGTGTACGCCAGGTTCATATGCAGACAACTCTTTTCAGCAAATCCGGTGTTTGGTGGAAAGGCCTGTGCGTTGCACAAGCCCTGGGTAAACGCCTGTGCCAGCGGCCAGAAAACCATCCGCCATCAGTCAAACCTGGCCTCCCGCTTCTGCACAAAGGCTTCGCGCGATTCCTGGGAATCACCCATGGTGTAGGCTTCCAGCGTAAAGCCCTGCTCCCAGCGGTACTTGTCTTCGAGGTTGCCATCCTCGATACCGGTGAGGGCTTCTTTTGCCAGGCGCACCATGGCCGGCGATTTACTGGCAATTTTCGCGGCGATTTCACGCGCGGTAGGCAGCAGCGCTTCGAGCGGCACCACCCGCTCCACCGCGCCGAGCCGATAGGCCTCCGCCGCGTCGATAAATTCGCCGGTGAAATACATGTAGCGCACCTTCTGTACCGGAAACATGCGCTGCAGATGGGCGCCGCCGCCCATGGCGCCGCGATCAATCTCGGGCACGCCAAAGCGCGCGCATTCAGAACACAGAATGATGTCGGCGGCGCCCGCCATACCGATGCCGCCTCCCAGCACGAAGCTGTGCAGGGCGACGATCACCGGTTTCGGGTTGCGATGAATCGCGCGGAAGGTCTCGTAGTTGCCCCGATTGACGTCGACAATCTTCGCACCGTCCGCCGCGAGCTCCTTGATATCCACGCCCGCGCAAAAACCCTTGCCCGCGGCGCCAATAATAATCACGCGAACTTCATCATTGGCACCCAGGGCATCAATCTCATCGGCAATTGCGAACCAGCCGGCGGCATTGAAAGCGTTCACCGGCGGGTGATCGAGAATCATCTCGGCGACGCCATCGGCGATCGTTGTCTTAAAAGGTTGGGACATGTCAGTGCTCCGTGGTCTGTTCGCCGGCCCGCAATGCAAGCAGCGCAAGACGCTGTTCGGCGTCCTTTACAATGGATTGAATCAGCGCTTCGCAGCTCAGCAACTCATCGATCACCCCCGCCACCTGCCCGGAGGGCAGCACGCCGTGGGCCGGATCGCCGTCCACCATCGCTTTCTGGATAATCATGGGCGCGTTGGCTGACATGATCGCCTGGGCTGCCGTCATGTCGGCATCCCGACCCATGGCCAGCGCCGACTTCATCAGCCCGAGCAACGACGCGCCGGTATGCCGGCGAAAAGCCAGGCCATTGCGCATGGCAACAAACAGCTTCTTCAACGGGCCGGCTTTTTCCAGCTCTGCCAACAGCTCATTCATGATCATGCGCTGGGGCAGGCCATCCATCGCCCGTGAGACGATGATCTCTCCGGGGTTCTTGCAGTCGATATACCGCTGCAGTGTTTCCCGCGGCACCGGGCTTTCCTCGGTCATCAGAAAGCGGGTGCCCATGGCGATACCGTCTGCGCCCCAGGCAAGCGCCGCCAGCAGCCCGCGGCCATCCTTGAAGCCGCCGGCTGCAACCACCGGCACGGCATCGCCCACGGCATCCACCACCTGGGGAATGAGCAGGGTAGTGGGCACCGCGCCGGTGTGCCCGCCACCCTCTCCGCCCTGCACAGTGACTGCGTCCGCGCCCAGTTCAACCGCTTTGATCGCGTGCTTGGGCAACCCGACAGTCGGCATGCAGACCACGCCAGCCTCTTTCAGCTTGCCGATGAACTCGGGCCCCGGGGAGCGCGAGTAACTTACCGCGCGCACACCGTGGCGGATCACCATGTCGACAATGTCAGCGGCGTTCGGCTGGTACATATGGAAGTTCACGCCGAAGGGTTTGTCTGTCAGTTCCTTCACCCGCAGGATGTCGCATTCCATTTCATTGGCGGGAATGGTCGCACCAGCGAGAAAACCAAACGCCCCGGCGTTGCAGCTGCCCGCAACCAGCCGGGGGTCCGCGACCCAGCCCATCGCTGTCTGCACTATGGGGTAGCGGCAACCGAGCAGTTCGGTGAGACGTGTATCAAGCATCAGGACTTCTCCACTCAGGACTCCGCCACAGCAGACCTGATGCCCGGCGGGTTGTCCTTGATCTGCTGGGCGCGCTGATTGTGCGGGTCCAGGGCGGCTATGATGTCCAACTGCGCCTGCGTGGGCGATGCCGTTGTCGGTACCTCGCCCTCAATGTGCACCGGGTACCCGGTATTTTCCTGCACCTCATCGGCGCTCACTCCGGGGTGCAGCGAGACCAGCCGTATCTGATGGTCAGGACCCTTGAAGTCCATCACGCACAGGTTGGTCACGATCATCCGTATATCAACATCATCCAGGCTGCGCCCTTTGGGCAAGCGTGCCGGGTTGTAGCCGATACTGGAGACAAAATCACACTCGCCTTCCATGAATACGCGGGTATTGTGCGCGGGGATGAAAAAACTGTTGGGATGCGAAATCGAGTTGCCGGGAAAACCGCGGGCGCCCAGCATCATCACCTTGGGCTTGGCATAGGTACCGCCAAGGGCCGAAGTGTTCGACTGACCGAAACGATCGATCTGGGTGGGGCCCAACATCGCGTGGCGCTTGCCCGACCAGACGTTGTCGAAGATGCGCGAGAAACCCATCCAGGACTCCGTGGCAGGCACGAAATCGTCCCCGCGCTTGCCCAGGGGATTCGGCTCGCTCAGCATCCACGCCTCGGAATCTGTCATCATCAAATCCGGATTGGTGGTTTTCATTGCGAGACTGGCTGCCAGGCGCGGAATCACGCCAATACCCGTGGCAAGTACCTCACCGTCATCTGCAAATGCGCTGCTGGCCGCCACGATGCAAAGTTCGGCCAGGCTGAAATCGGTTGTTGTTGCTGTCATCTGCTTTACTCCGTTGCCGCTCAGTAGGTGGGCAGTGCGATGGCGCGAATGGCATCAAGGCCACCGACATTCTTTTGATACTCCTCCTCAGAGGCACCCAGATACTCATTGAGGTAAGCCTGAATGCCGCCCTCCTCTTTCGCCGAGGCGGCATAGGCCTTGAAATGTGGCACGTCAAAGCCGTAGAGCGGCGCGCAGGAAGTGGGATGGGCACCGCCGGCGATCGGCACCACACCCGTGGTGGCGGATCGCTCCCAGAATACCAGCCGCGCCTGCGCGGGATCGTGGAAATACGCGGTCTCTACCAACTCGTCGCAAGACACATAGGTAGCATCGGCAGCGCGCGCGAACCAGTCGTCCAGATAGTGATCGGGGCCGGCGATCTGGCACACGCCGCGCGCATCCGCCCGATCAACATGCAGCAGTGAGGCGTCGAGTTTCAGGGCAGGCATGGCAACCCATTCCCTGTCGTCATAAGGACTGTCGATGAGCTTGATGTCGGGGTTCTTGCTGATGATGTCGGTACCCAGGCCCACCTCGGTGGGAATGAAGGGCAAACCCCAGGCCGCCGCGCGTAAACCGAGCAGCATCATGCCCTCGTCGATTTCCATAACGTCAATAGCGCCCGACTGGCGCGCCTCGCGGAAATAGGGCTCCAGCGGAATGAAATCCAGCGACACGAAAGCGAATACGACCTTCTTCACCTTGCCCGCCGCGCACAGCATGCCGACGTCAGCGCCACCGTAGGAGACCAGCGTCAGGTCCTTCAGATCCGAACGCAGAATTTCCCTCACCAGGGCCATGGGCTTGCGGCGAGGCCCCCAGCCGCCGATGCCGATGGTCATGCCGCTGTGCAGTTTGGCAACCACATCGGCGGCGGTCATTTGCTTGTCCATCCCGTATTCCTTCTAGTTGACGATTCGCGCCATGCGGTAATCGTGTTTTACAAAATTGACGCCCAATGTACTCTCGGTGCGTCGCACGCCCGGTATGCCACTGATGTGACGGTGAACAAACTCCGCCAGATGTTCGGTATTGCGCACCATGGTAATCGCCAGGATATCGGAGCGGCCGAGCATGACGCCGACAAATCCCAGTTCCGGGATCGCGGCCAGCGTTCCGGCGACCGCGCGCGTCTGTCCACTGCGCTCCACCTCTATCCAGATGTAGGCCAGCGCCGCGCCACGAAAACGCTCTATGTTGGTCACCGCCGTGATGCGGATCTGCTTTTCCTCCTGCATGCGCTTGACACGCGCGCGCACGGTGCCTTCGGTAACACCCAGTTCGGCGGCGATGCGACCATTGCTAATTCGCGCATCCCGCGCCAACCAGGCAACGATGGCGGTATCCACCTGATCGAGTTTACGCCGTGTCATACGCGGCGTCCTGCGCACTCAGGGCGCATGAAACGGCACCCAGTCAGGTTGATTTTTCAGCACATCCACGGCCAGCGCCGGCGTCAGGCGTCGCACGCCGGGCACCTGTGCGAGCTGCTGTGACATCAGCGCGTTCAGTGCAACCAGGTCTTCGGCTACCACCAAAATTTCAAGATCGTGTGCACCGACCACCACGTTCACGGAGAACACCTCGGCAATGGCCGCCATGTCCCGTGCGACATTCTCGGGAGAGCGGTTCTCCACCTGTACGCCCACCGCGAGCAACATGCCAAAACCGGCCGCTTCGATGTCTGTTACGGCCACCACGCGCATGGTGTTCGAATCTTCCAGGCGCCGAACACGGGCCCGCACCGTGGTTTCGGTCACCGCCAGCTCTCGCGCAATCGCCCGATAGGGCATGCGGCCGTCACTGCGCAGCAGGTCGATAATCGCCTGGTCGGTAGCGTCCAGCTCAATCATGGCGGGTGGCGCAGCGGTAACCGGCGTGTTCACGCAGCGCTCCCGGCAGACTGTTCCGCCAGCTTTGCTTTATCGACCTTGCCACCCGCGTTGATCGGCAACTCCGGGAGAAAAACCACGGACCGCGGCACCTTGTAGTTCGCCATGTTGTCGCGCGCCCAGGCAATCACCCGGGCCTCGTCCAGTGCCACGCCCGCGTCCAGCACAATAAACGCGCGGGCAACCTCGCCCATACGCTCGTCGGGTACGCCAATGACAGCCGCACGGGCCACGCCAGGCATATCGCACAATGCGTTCTCGATTTCCGCCGGATAACAGTTGAAACCGCCGACAATAAACAACTCCTTGATACGCCCGGTAATGCGCAGATAGCCATCGGCGTCCATCACGCCCATATCGCCAGTTTTCAGCCAGCCGTCGGCGGTAATGGCTTCCCGCGTTGCCTCTTCATTGTTGAAATAACGCTGCATGACGTTGAAACCACGGCACCAGATTTCGCCGTCGGTGCCGGCTGGCACGCTATTGCCATCGGTGTCCACGCATTTCAGTTCCACGCCGTCCATCGCGCGCCCGGAGGAGTGGGAAATGCGCTCTGCGCTGTCGTCCGGCCGGCAGATAGACACCACGCCGCAGCTCTCAGTAAGTCCGTAGGCGGTTACCACCACCTCAAAGCCCAACTGCTCACGCATCTTGCGCACCAGTTCCACCGGCACGGGTGCCGCGCCCGTCACCGCCAGCCGCAAACTGGAAAGATCGTATTGCTCCCGCTCGGGATGCGCCAACAGCGACTGGTAAATGGTCGGCGGCCCGGGAATCATGGAAACCCTGTCGCGCTCGATACGCGCCATGACATCATCGAGATCAAAATTGAGCACGGGCAGTATGCGCGCCCCGCGAATAATCGCTGCCAACCAGCCAGCCTTGTAGCCAAAGGAGTGGAAGAACGGGTTGATGATCAGGTAGTTGTCGTCCGAGCGCAGACCAACCGTGCCGCTCCAGGTTTCGAAGGTGCGAATATTCTGGCCGTGGGCAGTCACCACGCCCTTCGGGTTGCCCGTGGTCCCGGAGGTAAAGAGAATATCCAGTGCATCGTCGGGGGTTAGACGTGCAGAACGCGCTTCGACCTCACCGGGTTCCACTGACTCGCCGCCTGCCAGAAAATCCTCCCAGCTTTCCAGGCCTTGCGCTTCGCCGCTCAGCAGCACGGTGCGTTCCAGCGCTGGCAGATCCTGTCCGTGGAGCATGTCGGGATAGGAAACGCCCAGAAACTCGCCCACGGTAAACAGCATGCGCGCGCCACTGGCGCGCAGCACATACGCGGCTTCCGTGCCTTTGTAGCGGGTATTGAACGGCACCAGCACGCCGCCGACACTCTGCGCGCCAATGGCCGCAATGATCCATTGATAAATATTCGGCGCCCAGATGGCGACCCGGTCACCCTGCTCCAGGCCGGCGGCAAGAAAAGCACGGGCGGCGCGAATCCGCGCGGCATCGAGCTGGGTGTAGGTGAGTTCGACCGGCCCGTCGGTAATGGCCACGCGGTTGCCGTAGGTGATGGCAGACTCGGCCACCACCTGGGGGAGGGTTCGAGCCTGATAGAGCTGCTCTGACATGGCGCGCCGCACTCTCAACCGGGAAACACAGGGCCCAGTATAGTAGTCGGTAATTTTCCGCATTAAAACAGGAATTCGTATTATTATTTTTATTATTCTACGAATAACTACGGATCATCGCGTCATTCTTAGGCAAACCTGTGCAAATGAGCGCCGGAATCACCCACATGCACTCGCCAGGTTTTCAACTGCTGAATTCGAAATCCCTGTATTGATCGCGCAACTTCATCTTCTGCACCTTGCCGGTGGCCGTGTGCGGCAGTTCATCGGTGAATTCCACCGCATCGGGAGTCCACCATTTGGCGATCTTGCCGTCGAACCAGGCGAGCATCTCCTCTGCGCTCAGATCCTCGCCGCCCGGCCCGCGCACAACGATCAGCAATGGTCGCTCGCTCCACTTGGCGTGATAGTGTCCGATGACGGCCGCCTCAGCCACCTTGGGATGGTCGGTGGCGACGTTTTCCACTTCGATGGATGAGATCCACTCCCCTCCAGACTTGATCACATCCTTGGTGCGATCAGTGATCGCGACAAAGCCATCGGGATCGATCGTGGCCACATCGCCGGTTTCGAACCAGCCCTCTTCCGCGTGGGCTTCGGAGCCGTCCAGCTTGAAATAGCTGGAGCAGACCCAGGGGCCACGCACTTTCAGGGAACCGAATGCCTCCCCATCCCAGGGCAGTTCCTTGCCCTCATCGTCGACGATCTTGACTTCCACACCGAAGATCGGGCGGCCCGCCTTGAGGCGCAGCTTTGCGTACTCCCCGGCGCTGTACTGATCCGGCGCGCTGGAACTGGCATTCACGGTTCCCAGGGGGCTCATCTCCGTCATCCCCCAACCGACCCGAGTTTCCACGCCGTAGCGGTCCATATCCTGCATGATCGACAACGGGCACGCCGCGCCCCCGACGATGATGCGCTTGAGCGATTCCACCTGCTGACCCGAGTTGCGCAGGTGGGCGAGCAGGCCGAGCCACACGGTGGGCACACCGGCAGACAGTGTCACCCCTTCCTCGTTGATCAGGTCGGCCAGGGTTGCGCCATCACCCATCTTGTTGCCCGGGAATACCAGTTTTGCGCCCGCCATCGGGCAGGCATAGGGATTGCCCCAGGCGTTCACATGAAACATCGGCACAATGGGCAGTACCACATCGTTGCTCGAGATGCCGAGCGCATCCGGCATCATGGTCGCGTAGGCATGCAGCATGGTAGAGCGATGTGAATAGAGTACGCCCTTGGGATTGCCCGTAGTGCCGGAGGTGTAACACAGGGCACAGGCGTCGTTTTCGTCCAGTTGCGGCCAGACATAATCGTTCCCACCGCCGCTCAGCAGCGTCTCATAACACAGCACATTGGCGAGGCTGGTCTCGGGCATATGGGCCTCGTCGGTGAGTATCACCCAGCCCTTAACACCCGGACACTCGGCCTCCAGACTTTCCGCCAGGGAGACAAAATCCGGATCGATGAACAGGTAGCGGTCTTCCGCGTGGTTGATGATGTACACCAGTTGCTCGGGAAACAGCCGCGGGTTGATTGTGTGGCAGACATAGCCGCTGCAGGCCGCTGCGTAGTAGGCCTCGAAGTGCCGGTAATCATTCCATGCCAGCGTGCCGATACGGTCGCCCCGGGCCATGCCCCACTCCGTCATGGCGCCCGCAAGCTGCCGGGCCCGGGCAAATGCCTCGCGGTAAGTGTAGCGATGGCGCGGATTATCGCGGGTAATCGATACGATCTCCGTATCACCATTCACTCGCGAGGCGTGCTCCACGATCGACGTGATCGTGAGCGGGGTATCCATCATCAAACCGTTCATGCGTTGTTATCTCCGTACTCTTCTTCAACCGTTAGTCTGGCGCGCAGTGCTTCGTCGTGTCGGAAGGGGGCTTGCCGGCAAAACCGGCTGCTTTTAAGGCTCGATTAATTCCCAGCAGTCATCCTCTGCATGCAGCACAGCGCGCGACTCCTGCCCTAGCTTGATCAGGTGCGCACTGAGTGACAGCATCGCCATCTTGTGCAGGCTCGTATCGACATCGTCATACACCACTTTCACGAGGTCTTCCACGGAGGATCGGCCGAGCTGCTGCAAGCCGGCCATCACCTTGGACTCGCGCTGCAAACGATGATTCACCAGCCACTCCACCACCTCGCCAGGGTTGTCCATCAACTCTCCATGCCCGGGGGCGATAAACTGCAGCGGATAGCGCAGCAGTAACCTGAGCGAATCGATATAGGCCTTCATATCGCCGCTCGGCGGAATGATGACCACGGTGGATCCATTCATGATGTGATCGCCGGCAAACATCACACCTTCCTCCTCGAGGAAAAAACAGAAGTGATTGCCGACGTGTCCTGGGGTATGCACAGCACGCAGCGTGAATTCGCCGGCTTGCAACACATCGTCGTGGCGCAGTTCGGCCGAAGGCTTGAATGTCGCATCCTGGAACATGTCATCGGGTGGCGCAGCGCCAATCACCTCGGCACCGGTGGCGGCGTGAATGGCCTGCCAGGCGGGTGAGTGGTCGGGGTGCGTATGCGTACATACGATCCAGCGAATGCGATCCCCCGCGGCGCTCAGTATTGCCTCTATATGCGAGGGTTCCGCAGGGCCCGGATCGAGTACCGCCACGGCTTCATTGCCCAGCAAGTAGGTGTTGGTGCCCGGGCCCGTCATCACACCCGGGTTGGGCGCAACGATACGCCGGATGCGGTCGGTCAGGCGAAATGGCACTCCGTGATCCAGCATGCGCTCACACCATCTTATCTATGGCTACGTCGGGGTTGACGTCCGCCTCGTAATCAACGCCATCTACCTCAAAGCCGAACAATTGCAGGAACTCCCGCTTGTAGCCCGCAAAATCCGATAGTTCACGCAGTGTTTCCGTGTTGATATCGTCCCACAGGGCGGCCACCGCGCCCTGCACCTCGGGGTTTAATTCCTTCGCGTCCGCCCGCAGGCGTCCCTCGTCATCGAGTCGCGGCGCGTCGCTGCACAGGGAATCGCGGAACAGCGCGTCGATCTGTTCAATACAGCCCTCGTATTCACCGCGCTCTGTCATCACCTTCTTCAGCAGGGCGAGATAAATGGGCATGGCCGGGATGGCGGCGCTGGCCTGCGTTACCACCGCCTGCAGCACCGAGACCCGGGCATCTCCGCCCAGCGCCGCAAGCCTTCCGCGAATGTCGACCACGCGTTTGTCGAGGTCCTTCTTTGCCGCACCAATCGTGCCGTGCCAATAGATATCCCAGGTGAGCTTATCGCCAATGTAGGTATAGGCCGTGGTCTTCGCGCCGGGCGCCAGCACATCCGCCTCGTCCAGCGCTTCAATCCACATCTGCCAGTCTTCGCCGCCCATTACTGCAACGGTGTTGTCGATCTCGTCCTGCGTCGCGGCCTCGATATGAAAATCCTGCACCTCTTCCTTATCGGTGTTCACGCCTTTCTGCACGGTCGCCTTGCCAATCGGCTTGAGCGTGGAACTGTAGACTTCGCCGCTGACAGGGTGCTGGCGCCGTGGCGATGCCAGGCTATAGACCACGAGGTCGACCTGACCGAGGTCAGCGCGAATTGTCTCGATAGCCCGTTGCTTTACCTCATCGCTGAAGGCGTCACCGTTCAGGCTTTTTGCGTACAGGCCGGCTTCCTCTGCGCAGCGGTGAAACGCCGCAGAATTGTACCAACCAGCGGTGCCCGGCTTTTTTTCCGTGCCCGGCTTCTCGAAGAAGATGCCCAGGGTGGCTGCACCCGCGCCAAATGCTGCGGTAATTCTCGAGGCCAGACCGTAGCCAGTGGAAGCACCAATCACCAGCACCCGCTTCGGGCCGTTTGCAATTGCGCCACGGGATTTTACGTATTCAACCTGACGCCGGACATTCGCCTCGCAACCCACCGGATGGGTTGTGGTGCAAAGAAAACCGCGTACACGGGGTTTTATGATCATGCCTGAGTAAGTCCTGCGCCTGTGTTCGACGTTTTTTTGGGTGTGTTTGGCTGCGCATGGGCGCAACGACCGCAGTTTAGCACAGCGGCCGATCTCCACCGCAAGCATGCTGGCAGCAGATGCACTGCTGGCGGCACAGTTGTGTTCGGTGGCAACTTGCCGTTCAATGACGCTGGAACTTCCGGCAAAATCCCTTTATGTCCTCCTCGCCACTACGCCACCCAACCACACCCGCCTGGACAGAGCTTGTTCTCGCCAACTTCGACCGCTTTCTGCAGGACCATGCCGCCGCAGAAAAGAAGGCCTCCGGCATGGCAATATCGATGCTGTCACACTACCCCGATCGCACCGAACTGGTGGCGGCGATGGCGGAGCTTGCCGTGG
The DNA here is from genome assembly GCA_963976655.1 of uncultured Halieaceae bacterium. Lineage (GTDB taxonomy): Bacteria > Pseudomonadota > Gammaproteobacteria > Pseudomonadales > Halieaceae > Marimicrobium. The sequence continues at coordinate 30,066 of CAXBLB010000022.1, read as the reverse complement.
AGGAACTCACGCACTATCGGGAGGTAGTGAAGTGGCTGCATCAAAGGGGCCAGATCACTACCGCGGACACGAAGGACCCGTACGTTACGGCTTTTCGCGAGGTGATCCGCAGCGGTCGGGATGTGTACCTGCTGGACCGCCTGCTCACCGCCAGCATCATCGAGGCGCGCGGAGCCGAGCGTTTCGCCCTCGTGGCGGGCGCCCTCGACCAGGGTCCGCTACAACGTTTTTATCAGTCGATCGCCCGCTCGGAAGAGCGGCATTTCGAGCTGTTTCTGGACCTCGCCGGACGCTACTTTGAGCGCGCCGACATCGACACCCGCTGGGATGCGCTGCTGGACATTGAAGCCGAAATCGTGATGCAACTGCCGCTGCGCCCGGCATTGCATTAATGCCCACAAGAAGCGTGCGCCAAGACATCGCAACCCGGCGCTACCTGCAACGGCATATAGCGCCCGGGCTGCCGGAATGCAGCGCCGAGGCAGGGCCCTGGCAGCACGTTGTGGTTGTGCCGGCGTATCGCGAATCCCCATCTCTTATAGCGCGTCTCTCACAACTGCCCCGCGGCAGTGGCAGAACGCTGGTGATACTGGTCATCAATCGTCCGGACAGCGATCTCGACGCAAACACCAATAGTGCACTTCGCGAAGCGCTGGGCCTGCTGCCCGAGGCGCCCGGACACCGCGCGGATTGCAACCTGCGCCGCGCGGGCGCGCATACAGACATCGCAGTACTGGATCTGGAATCAGGTCGAGGGCCGCTACCCGCCGCACAGGGAGTTGGCCTGGCACGCAAGACCGGAGCCGACCTTGCACTGCTGTGGATGCACGCAGGAAGAATTCACGACAACTGGATCTGCAATACAGACGCCGATGCCACGCTGCCCTCAAGCTACTTCGCACAACTTGCCAGTGCGCCGGACGCAGCGGTTGCCGCGACCTTTCCGTTTGTGCACAGCGCCACGCAGGATGCCGCACTGAACACCGCCACCTGCGTCTATGAATTGCGTCTGCATTATTATCTGCGTGGCCTTGAACACGCATGCTCGCCCTATGCCTGGCACAGCCTTGGCAGCTGCCTGGCGGTGCGCAAGGACGCCTATGCACAGGTTCGCGGGTTTCCACGACGCGCGGCGGCGGAGGATTTCTACCTGCTGAACAAACTCACCAAGCTCGGTGAGGTAGCGCGCCTGCGGGGCGCCTGCGTCCGCCTTGAGGCCAGAGCCTCAAATCGGGTGCCTTTCGGCACGGGCCCTGCGGTGAGCGCCATAACCCTGGCGGCCGAACCCGACTCTGCGCGCATTTTTGAGCATCCAATGGTCTTTGAGGCACTGCGCGTGTTTCTCCGCGTGCTGCCCCGGCTATGCACTGAAAGCAAGGTCAATGTACTACCGCATCAACTGTCGACGGGGGGGCTGCCCGCACCGCTCGCGCTGGCGGCAACGCGCGCCCTTGAGACCCTGAAACTTTCTCAGGCACTCGAGCACTGCCGGCGGCAGAGCAGGGATGCAGAGAGTTTCCAGCGCCACTTCCATCAGTGGTTTGACGCCTTTCGCACACTCAGGTTCTTGCGCGAGCTGGGTCGAGCGGGCTGGCCACCGATGACGCTGCAGGCACTGTACTCGCAAGAGCCTGTGCTCTGGCCGCAGCACAAACAGGGCGACTTACAAGCGCTGCGTCTGGCGCTCACGCAGCGCTGGGGCTGGGAGCCGGAGAAGTGCTGGAAGCCTGCGTATCAGGCACATTGCTGATCCATACCGTCTGGTAGGGCAGCAGTTCGATGCTGTCGCCGTGCACCAGTTCGAGCAAACTGATCAGATCGATCCAGTCCTGGGTGTCGGTAAGGTTGATAGAGGCGAGGTCCAGGCGCTGTGGCTCGAGGGTCACATTGCTGATACAGAAAATGCTCTGCCGGCGATCCATGCTCTGGCGCCAGTAGCCGAACAACGCCGTACCCAGGTGCAGGGTAAACTGGGTGGCGTTGGGGTGAAACGCAGCCTGCCGACGGCGTATACGCAACAGCCCTTTCAGACGGGCGAACACTTCGTGGTGTGTTGAGGATTCCAGCGCCAGCTCGTGTTGCAGGAGCGAGTAGTCCCACTGGTGCCTGTTGATCGAGCGGAAATGCCCGGTGTTCTCGACCCGTTGGGAATCGTTACGCGTGCCGAGCAGACTGTGCACGTATATACCCGGTATACCTTCCAGCCCCAACATGATCGCATGCGCACAGACGAAGCGTTCCAGCCCCCAGTTATCGGGCCCATCGCGCGTGCCCTGCAGCGCATCGAAGAGGGCGATGTTAATTTCATACGGCCTCGCCTGACCATCCTCCAGAGCGCGGTAAGACACATGCCCGCCGAATGACTGCATCGTCCTGATCAGCCCGTCCAGTTCCTCATCGGATAGCAAACCCTCCGCAGGTCGCAGGCCAATCCCGTCATGGGAGGCGATAAAATTGAAATACGCGGTGCCGTTCTGCGCAGGCGGCATGCTCATCAACCAGCTTTTCAGATAGCCACAGTCGCCACTCACAAGGGTATACAACAGCAGTGGAGGTAACGAAAAATTGTAGATGCAATGGGCTTCGTTGGCGTTGCCGAAGTACGCCAGGTTCTCGCGATTGGGTATATTGGTTTCCGTGATGAGCAGCGCATCTTCCCGCGCGTGCTCCACCAGCGTGCGCAACAATCGCACGATCTCGTGAGTTTCTTCCAGATTCAGGCAGGATGTGCCGGGCACCTTCCAGAGAAACGCGACAGCATCGAGGCGGAATATCCGTACCCCCATATCGAGGTAGTGACGAATAATCGACACAAACTGCAGCAGCACCTCCGGGTTGCGGAAATCGAGGTCTACCTGGTCTTCACTGAAGGTGCACCATACGTATCGGGGCCCGGCATCGGTCTGCACTTCATTCAGCAGTGGCGATGTGCGCGGTCGCACGACGTCACTCAGATCCTCAGCCGGATCGGCCGTGAAGAAATAGTCCCTGCCGGGGTCACGGCCGCGGAGAAAATTGTCGAACCAGAGACTGCGACTCGAGCAATGGTTGATCACCAGATCGGCCATCAGATCGTAATCTTTCGCGATGTCGCTGATATCCGACCAGTCACCCAGCGACTCGTTGACACTGGAATAATCCAGCACGGCAAAACCGTCGTCGGAACTGTAGGGATAGAACGGCAGAATGTGTACGCAGGACAGCAGGCCCTCCGTGTGTTCGTCCAGGAAGGCCTTCAATGTGTGCAGGGGCTTTTCATCCACACGCAGAAAAGTGGCGCCGTAGGTGATCATCGCCGCGTCACGCTGGCTCCAGTAACTGGTCCTTCCCGGCGGTGAATCAGGCTCGGCGGGCAAGCGCATTGCATTGAGTATGCGCTCCGCGAGATTGCCCTGCGGATCAGCGGCCGGAAACTCCCGGTAGATGAAATCCAGATGCCGCTGAACGCGGTCTTGAAGCTCGATATGTTCGATCACGGGCTCTGCAACCGGGCTCAGCCGGCCGCGAACTCCGCATGATCCGCTTCAACCGCTTCCAGAAGTTGTTGCAGTATATCGGGTACCGCGCTGATCACCCGGTTCCAGCTTGGAATGAATGGACGCTCCATCGGATTGGCGAGGAAGGCCTCGCCGGCCTTCATGATGTTCTCGGCAAATAATTCTACCGCCTGCTCCTCCTGATGAATATCAAGGCTCAGCCCGTTGATTACCGCATCGTTGTGATAGGTTTCCACAAAGTCGAGGGCGATCCGGTAGTAGGTGGCTTTAAGTGACCTGAAGCTCTCTGTATTGAAGGTGACCCCGCGGCTTGCCAGCTTGCGAAACAGCGCCTTGGCAATATCGATAGACATTTTGGACAACCCGCCCTCGTCGTTGTCGGCTGAAAGATCCTGATGCTTGTGATCATAAACCCCTGCTATATCGGCCTGACACAGGCGGTTGTTGGCATAGTTGCGGCACATCTCCGAGAGCACGCCGATCTCCAGGCCCCAGTCGCTGGGAATCAGGATATCGTTCAGCACATCCTTGCGGAACGAGAACTCGCCTGCGAGCGGATAGCGGAAGCTGTCCATATATTCCAGATACTCCATGTCTCCCAGAGTTTTCTTCAGCGCACGCAACAGCGGCGTTACCAGCAACCTGCTAACCCGCCCATTGATTCTGCCGTCGGCCACGCGCGCGTAAAAGCCCTTGCAGAACTCGTAATTGAACCGCGGATGGGCGACCGGATAGATCAGCCGGGCGAGCAACGCCCGGTCGTAGGTCAGGATATCGCAGTCGTGCAGGGCCAGCGATTCAGCGCGCCCTGACGCCAGTGTATAACCCATGCAGTACCAGACATTACGCCCCTTGCCGAGCTCCCGAGGCGCCAGGTCGAGGGACTGAAGCTGCTGATCGAGGGCCTGGAGGCGCGGACCGTCGTTCCACAGAATGCGGTGATGCTGCGGCAGGCGCGAAAAAAATTCCAGTGCGATGCGGTACTGCTCGCGGTCTGCCCGGTCCAGTCCGATCACGATCTCGCTGAGGTACGGGACTTTCACCAATTCATCGATTATATGCGGCAGTGCCTCGCCTTCCAGTTCGGAAAACAGGGAAGGCAGAATGAGGCCCAGCGGTCGCTTGCCGGCGAAGGAAAGCAACTCACTTTCCAGCTCCTCCACCGGCCTGTTCGACAGGTTGTGCAGGGTTGTGATGATGCCGTTCTGATAAAAATCGCCCATGCGTACCTCAGTATTATTCCAGGCCGGCCCGAAGGTATGCCAGCCAGCGCGCCACACCTTCGGCCCAACCCGCGGGGCCAAAATCCGTACTGTACATCACGCCCTGTGTGCGTTGCAGCGCGGGAAAGTCATGCACCGGCGAGCGCACTACAAGCGCGGTTTCCGCCACTTCGAGCATCGCCACATCGTTGTCGCTGTCACCCACGGCCAGGTCGTGAATGCTGTGTTCCGGGTGGGCCTCGTGGAACAAATCCCGCAGCCAGGCCAGTGCCAGCCCTTTATCACAGCTGCCCGACACGCCGAGAAAACGCCCACCCTGAAGTACCTCCGCTCCCTTCTCCCGCAAACATTCCACGAAGGCCTGCTGCCGACGGGGTGAACCGAGCCACTTTACAGGCTCGCTGTACTCTCGCGTGTTCGCTGCTTCGGCCTGCTGTTCACTGAGGCCCGTCATGGCCATGATACCGGCCACTCCAGCGCGCTCGAAATTGTCAAACTCGTCGGGAAACTCGCAGTGGAGATCCGCCAGGATCTGCAACCAGTGCTCCCGTGGCTGGCACCACTCCCGAACCCACAATCCATCGCGCTCCGCCACACCCTCCGGGGCGGTTGCGAAATAGCCCACCGGAATACATACCGCTGCGCCGTTCTCCACGATGAAGGCGCCATCCAGCGCCAATTCGTCGCGCAGGTGCGCGATCTCCGCGCGCGTCTTGCTGCTCACGGGAATCACCGGCACCTCCATACGCGCCAGTCGCCGCAGTTGCGGCAGCGCATCCCGGTAACTGTAGCTGCGATGATCCAGCAGCGATCCGTCAAGATCGGTGAATACCAGGGGCAGCGCCTTCACAGGGTGCGCAACCTCAGCGCTCGCGCCCTAAAATGATGCAAAGGCCCTGGTTCCGCGCTCGCATCCAGACGGTTTTTCAGGCGAGCCACCGGGTATTCGTACCCGGCATTGCTGCCAGATGATAGCTTTTCCGACGCTACGCCGTCCGAGTACATTCTGTGTTTCATAGATCTTTTATACCACGTCCGGCTTCTACCGATGCACCACCTCATGGCACCGACCCATGCACCAACTGTGCCACCCACGTTGCCCCGGGGCTTCTCCTGACCCCACCAGTTCCGGTAAGCTGACAGCTACCTTACCCGGCACCCCTGCCCATGTCCCACTCCCCAGACAAGAGCGCCCACTGGCGGCGGCAAATGAGCGCCGGCAAGGATTCTTTCAGCCAGGGCGATCTGGCGGGCGCCGCACGCGCATTTTCCACCGCTACGTCACTGCTACCAGATCGCTTCGAAGGCTGGGTCAATCTGGGTTCTGTCCTGCTGCAGGGCGGTCGGCTTGCCGATGCGGGCAGCGCGCTGAAAACTGCGCTGGCGCTCAACCCAAACGTAATGGCCGCGCAAATGTTACTCGGGGACGTACAGCGCATGCAGGGGGAGACAGAGCAAGCCCTTGCCAGCTATCGCAAGGCGGTGGCGCTTGAAAGGGCGCCGCTGGCGCTCAACAAACTCGCCTGTGCACTGCGCTCGCGGCTGCACGCCGAGGAAGCGGCCGACCTCTACACCGAAGCCCTGGCGAAAGCACCCGATTTCAGCCTGGCGCGAGTCAACCTTGCCACGCTGCGGCTCGAGACAGGGCGCTACGAGGAAGCTGCGAGTGAACTGGCCGCGCTTGACGGCCGGCAGCTGCCACCGGCGGAGCGCGAAGAGGTAGACTGCGCCCGATTGTCCCTTGCCGAGTACCAGCGCCTGCACAGCGCGATTGATCGCATGAACAGCAGCGGAGAATGCGCCGAACTGGAAGCGCGACTGCGCGAGCTGCCAGCGGATATCCGCCGCATAGACAAAGGCGCGCTGGAGAAGATCCGGGAGTATTTCAACTGGGCGAAGCACGTATCACAGCTCTACCCGCTGCAGCAGACAGAACAACCCGATGACTGGCCGCTGATCGAAGCGCTGTGCACCGTTCCAGCCAGCTCTGTCGAGGATTATCTGGCGCTGTGCGCAACGCTGGAACGGGGCGATGGATTCACCCGCGAACAGCGCATCGCAGCCAATATGGAGCCCGCGATACGCAGTGCGCGCGAGTGTGCAGAAGCCATGCAGGATCCGGTACTCGCGGAGGTGCGGCTGCGCCACTGGCACGGCATGGCCTGCCGGGAATTGCCCGGCACGCTGGCGGGACACTGCAAGTACACGCGCAACTGGTCGGCGCAAAGCCCCGCGCTGAAGCGGGTCGATCCGCACCTGGCAAGCGCTACATTGCAGCACTTTGTGCGCAATCTTTATCTGCGGGTACCACCAGGAATTGCGCGTGCAGCGCTGGTATTCATGGCGATCACCGACCTCAACTGCTTCGCCGATGGCAACGGCCGGATAGCATTGATCTGGCTCAACCGGGAGCTTGAATGGAGCGGACTGATGCCCGCGCTGTTCAGCGAAGAACTGGGAACAGACGGTGAACTGAGCCGTGCGATGCAAACTGCGCGGGAAGGAGACGGTGATTTATCAGCGCTGGTGAACGTCATCATCCGGGCACAGGAAAACGCCAGGCAATTCTGCGCGACGCTCGACGCCGCCCGGGCGACCGCTACATGATTATGTGGCGAATATCCTGAAGCAACTCCACGATACGGGTCAGAAAGCGCCCGCCATCGCCACCATTCACCACGCGGTGATCATAGGATAAGGCCAGCGGCAGCATCTTGCGCGGCGCGAACTCCGAACCATTCCACACCGGCTTCACCTCCGCCCGGGAAACACCGAGAATGCCGACTTCGGGGGTATTCACGATCGGCGTAAACCCGCTGCCGCCGATATTGCCGAGGCTGGACACGGTGAAACTGCCTCCCTGCATTTCGCCCGGGGACAGCTTGCGCTCGCGCGCTTTACCCGCCAGCAAGATGATCTCTTCCGCCAGCTCCCAGACGCTCTTCGTATCCACGTTCCGCAGCACCGGCACCATTAACCCTGCCGGCGTATCGACTGCCAACCCGATGTGGTAATACTTCTTGGTCACCAGGTCTTCGCCGCCGCGGGCGAGCGAGCTGTTCAGCTTCGGGTTTTCTTTCAGTGCCTGCGCGCAGGCCTTGAGCACGAAGGGCAGTGGAGAAAGTTTCGTGCCGCGTCGTTCTGCCGCGTCCTTCAGGCTGTCACGAAACTCCTCCAGCGCGGTGATATCGGCAGAATCGAACTGGGTGACATGCGGTACGCTCTGCCAGCTACGGTGCATGTTGACTGCCGTGAGTTTGTCGAGCTTGCTGCGTTCAGCAATTTCCACCTCACCAAATTTCGCAAAGTCGATCTCCGGCACGTCGGGCAGCCCGCGAGCCGCCGTAGAGGATGTATCGAGGCGATCACGCACATGCGCCTGTAAGTCTTCCTTGAGAATGCGGCCATGCGGGCCTGTACCCTGCAAGCCTTTCAGGGACACGCCAAACTCACGCGCCAGCTTGCGCACCGCGGGTCCCGCGTAAGACTGCGCATCGGCACGCGGATCGGAGGCTTGCGGGCGTTTCGATTGTTGCCTGGAGGCGGGCTCAGCAGCCGAATCGTCCTGCTTGTCTTTCCCCTCCTCTTTCCCCTTGTCCTTCCCCTTCTCTTCTGCCTTCTCTTCCCGCTTCTCGCCGTTGTCGGGCTCGCTGTGGTCGTCCGCTGCGCCGGCATCTTCCGCCGTAGCGTCCTCGGGCGTGTCGTCTTCGGTCGTATTCTCCTTCGCTGTGTCGTCTTCCGCGGCGTCAGTACCCGCCTCAATTTTTGCAATCGGCGCACCTTCAACCAGCTGCTCGCCCTCTTTCACGAGCACTTCAACCACCTTGCCCGCCACGGTCGAGGGGATCTCCATGGATGCCTTGTCGGATTCGAGCACAATCAGGCCCTGATCGACAGCGACTTCGTCACCCACCGCTACCAGCAGTTCTATGACCTCCGCGCCCTCCGATCCGCCGATATCGGGAACGTTTACCTGTTCTATCGCCACGGTCGCTGTCCTGTTGCTCAGAGCGTGAAGGGATCGGCCCGATCGGGGTCGATGCCGAGGGTGGAAATGGCTTCTGCAACACGTTGCTGCTCGCAACGCCCCTCATCTGCCAGCGCCTTTAAAGCGGCGACAACGATATATTCCCGGCTCACTTCAAAGAAAGTACGCAGCTTGCGCCGCGTGTCCGAACGTCCGAAGCCGTCCGTGCCGAGCACGTTGTAGCTGCCAGGCACGAACTCGCGTATCTGGTCTGCATAGAGCTTGATGTAATCAGTGGCCGCTATCACGGGGCCTCCCGCATCGGCGAGCAAAGCGGTGACATAGGGGATGCGCGGCTCCTCCTCGGGGTGCAACATATTCCAGCGCTGCGCCGACTTTCCCTCGCGCTGCAGCTCGTTCACGCTGGTGAGGCTCCACACATCCGCTGCAATCTGGTATTCGCTTTCCAGGATGTCGGCGGCCGCTTCCACCTCGCGCAGAATCGTTCCCCCGCCCAGCAGTTGAACGCGCAACTCCCCTACGACGCGGGACTGCCGCAGCCGATACATGCCCTTGATAATGCCCTCTTCCACGCCCTGGGGCATTTCCGGTTGCAGATAGTTCTCGTTCATTGTGGTGATGTAGTAGAACTTGTTTTCACCCTCGGCGAACATCCGCCGCATGCCGTCCTGAACAATGACGGCGAGTTCGTACGCATAACAGGGATCGTAGCTGACGCAATTGGGTACCGTACTGGCAAGTACCAGGCTGTGCCCATCCTGATGCTGCAGGCCCTCACCGTTGAGGGTAGTGCGGCCAGCAGTGGCTCCCATGAGAAAACCGCGGGCCTGGCTGTCGCCCGCCGCCCAGGCAAGGTCACCGATGCGTTGAAAGCCGAACATGGAATAGAAAATGTAAAAAGGCACCATCGGGTAATTACTGGTGCTGTAGGAAGTCGCTGCCGCGAGCCAGGCCGAAAATGCCCCCGCTTCGTTGATCCCCTCCTCCAGAATCTGCCCCTGGATGTCCTCTTTGTAGAACATCACTTCACCCGCGTCGTGAGGAGTGTAGCGCTGGCCCACGGATGAGTAGATACCGAGCTGGCGAAACATGCCCTCCATGCCAAAGGTCCGCGCTTCATCCGGCACGATAGGTACCACTCTTTCGCCGATGCCCTTGTCCTTGGTCAGGGTGGACAGCAGGCGCACGAATGCCATCGTGGTGGAAATCTCACGTTTGCCGCTGCTTTCAAGCAGCTTGGCGAACGCCGTGAGTGATGGCACCTTCAGCGGCTCCATGCGCGCGCGCCGCTTGGGAATGAAGCCCCCGAGTTCCTTGCGCCGTTCGCGCATGTAGCGCAGTTCCGGGCTGTCCTCGGGCGGGCGGTAATAGGGTACTTCGGGCAGGTCCTCGTCAGAAATTGGGATAGCGAAACGATCCCGAAACGCTTTCAGGCTCTCTGTGTCGAGTTTCTTCAGCGCGTGGGTTTCGTTGTCCGCCTCGCCATCCTTGCCCGTGCCGTAGCCCTTCACGGTCATCGCCAGAATGACGGTGGGCTGCTGGGACTCTTCCACCGCCTTGGCATAAGCGGCGTATACCTTGTAGGGATCATGCCCGCCGCGATTCAGGTACATGATGTCGTCATCGGACAGATCCTCCACCAGTTCCAGCAGCTCAGGATATTTGCCGAAGAAATGCTCGCGTGTGTAGGCGCCACCTTTCTGTTTATAGTTCTGTAACTCTCCATCGCACACTTCATCCATGCGCTTCTGCAACAGACCGGTGGTATCGCGTTCCAGGAGTGGATCCCAGAGGCGGCCCCAGATCACCTTCAGCACGTTCCAGCCGGCCCCGCGGAACACACCTTCGAGTTCCTGGATAATTTTGCCATTGCCGCGCACCGGGCCGTCGAGACGTTGCAGGTTGCAGTTCACCACAAAGATCAGGTTGCCGAGCCGCTCCCTGCCCGCGAGAGAGATTGACCCCAGCGACTCCGGCTCGTCACACTCGCCATCCCCGAGAAAACACCAGACATTGCGGTCGCCAGGATCCACCAGGCCGCGATCCCGTTGGTATTTCATGACACGGGCCTGGTAGATGGCCTGGATAGGGCCCAACCCCATGGACACGGTGGGAAACTGCCAGTAGTCAGGCATCAGCCACGGGTGTGGATAGGACGATAACCCGCGCCCGTCCACCTCGCGGCGAAAATTGTCGAGTTGCTCCTCGTTGATCCGCCCTTCAAGAAACGACCGCGCGTACATTCCTGGCGCGCTGTGCCCCTGGTAGAAGACAAGATCCCCCGGGTGCCCGTCGTCGGTACCGCGGAAGAAGTGGTTATAACCGATGTCGTAGAGCGTTGCGCTGGATGAAAAACTCGAAATGTGCCCCCCGAGCGCCTCATCGTTATCGTTGCCTCGCATTACCATCGCCATGGCATTCCAGCGCACCAGCGAACGGATACGCCGTTCCATGAACAAATCGCCGGGGAGCGGTTTTTCCTCCTCGGGCGCTATGCTGTTGGAAAAGGGGGTAACGATCGCCTGGGGAAGCTGGAGGCGCGCTTCAATTGCGTGCTTGGCCAGTTCCAGGAGCAGGAAAGAGGCGCGCTCGGGGCCGGCGTACTTGACCACTGCATCCAGTGCGTCCAGCCATTCCCGGGTTTCGAGTGGGTCTGTGTCTTCATTCATAACCGCGTTTGCCTTCTGAGCCGCGTGCTGTGATTGGGGGCATGCATAAGTTTCATTTAAGAACTTATTGCGCGCTCTACTTGCCCCGAACTTTTCAGGACGACGTTCTCACTCAAGCAACGCTCGCGTCTTTACCCGTGTTTGCCTCGATAGTAGCGCAGGCGATTCTCCGAGTCAGTATTGTTCCATTTTAGAACTTAGTATGATGGTAAATACCGGCCTGTCTATCTGTTCGCTCGCGACACTAGCGTCCCGCCCTGTGGATACCTCATTTTTTGTCTATCAATGCAGGCTGTAGGCATCCTGCGACTGCTTCAATGCCTCGGCTGAATCAAAGGAGCGCCCCTCGACAACCGGCAACACGCCAAAGCGCCCGGGAGCCACCACCTGGAGGGAATGCCGATTGCGCAAAAACACCCGCGCGTAGTATTCCCGCCAGTCTTCGAGACTCAGGCCCTCCACCGTGGCGGCGAGCGTTTCCCGGCCATCGAATTCGTAGCGACCGCGCGCGATGGAACTCCAGTAAAACTGGGCGCGCTCATGCAGGTTCTTGTCCGGTCGCAGAATCTCGCTCACCAGGGCCGCGCGGTGACGCTTAAACTGTGCATCGCTCAGGTTCGGAGCCAGGCCTGCCATGAAGGCCTGCATGGCGGCGTCGACATCAGCGGCATCCTTGCGCGGCGACTGCACCAGCATGACCAGACCGGGCACATCCCGCTGCGGCCAGTTGAATGCCGCCACCACGTAGCCCAGTTGCTGCTCCGTGCGTAGCTGCTGGAAAAAGCCGGATTTCATGATCTGCGCCGTGAGCGCTGTTGCGGCGCGGTCTTCCCAGGTATTCCCCGCCCCCTGGAGATACCAGGCAAGCACCGAGTCATCGTGCGGCACGTCCACGGCATACTGCAGTGACTCGCCAGCCGCCAGCTTCACCACCTTTGCCGGCATCACCTCAGCGACGGGCTCATCTCCCAGCGTGCGCGTCAGCATGTCGGCAAGGCGCACCGTGGTCGCTTTCTCGTAATTGCCGTAGACCAGCGCCTCGGCGCTTGCCTCGCGCCAGAACTGCGCCGCGAAATCCAGCAAGTCCTGCAGGTTCACTTCCTCAAGCACAGCGATCATTGCCTCTTCGCCCCACTCACCGTGGCGCAGAGCCTCGCCGAGATCCTCCATAACCTGGGTGCTGGGCCGCTTGGCTACCGAGTTCTGCAACGCGCGCACCAGGTTGAGGCGAATGTTCTCAAAGCGCTTTTCGTCGAATGACGGCGTCTGGATTTCGTCCAACAGCTGATCAAGCAATACCAGTTGCCGATCGTTATAACCGCTGAGTCGTAGATCGATTCCCCGGGCTTGCTGGTAGAACCCGAACTGCAAGCCTGCGAGCCGCGCTGGGTAGGAAAATTCATTCACGGCGTCCGTCAGCACGGCGGTATACAAACCAGCCAGTGCCGCCTGCCGGGCACTGTGGCCGAGAGCGTTGGAACGGAACTTGATATAGATCGCACCGCGGGGCACGCGAAACTCTTCATCGGGCATGTACCATATCTTCTGCCGCCCGCTCTCGAAGCCCACTGTTGGCACGTCCGGCACGGGTGTCGGCAAGCTGACGAGCGACACATCTTCGGCGATGAACTCGTTGGGCGCCGGCAAGTGCAATTCTGTGGCCGCGGAGTCGTCGGCACCTGCCGTAATTACGCTGGCGTCCAGGGGGCGCTGTGAATAGGGGACAGCGTAATGGCGGGACACGGAGTCCGTGTCAACGTCTGCATCGCTGAGCATGACCAGTGCATTGTCGGGCCGCAAATGCCCCATAAGTTCCGTGAGCACCGCCTGATCGTAGTCGTTCATCACGTAAGGACCACGGAGCACGTCGCGGGGCGCATAATAGTGCATGCCATTCGCCAGCGCCGTGACGTAGCTGGAGGGGTTTCCCGGCTCACGGAAGCGGAAGCTGAGCTCCGCCAGCCGCGCCTGCTCGTCGTAAAGCCAGTTCTGCGGGCCCTTCTCACGCAGCATGTCCAAATAGGCGAAGACCAGTTGCAACACCCTGTCGTGCTCGGCGACACCTTTTTCAGTCAGTGTAATGTTCACGCTGAACAGGGAGCCGCCTCGCCACGCCAGTGCTCCGCCGGCGGCAAGGCTTTCCGCCAGGCCCTCGGCCTTCAGCAGTGACAGCAAACTGCCCTCCCCTTCATGGCCGACCAGGTTGCCCACGTAAGACACGGGCTTCGTGTGGTAGTCGTCGCGGTAATCCGGTATCGGGAAGGCCACTTCCAGCTCTTTCAGCGTTGCCAGCGGTTGCACCTTCACGAGCCTGGGAAGGACTCCCTCGGCGAACAGTGGCTCTTCGATCTCCGTATGCGAAAACTCCTTGTTCGGCACCGCGCTGAACATTGGCGTCACCAGCGCTTCGAGTTCATCCAGCGATTCGTTGCCCAGCACCGCCAGACGCATGATATTGGCCGAATAATAGTCATCGTAGAAGCGGATCAGTTCGTCGCGAATACTGGACCCCTCGCGATCGGCGAGCGTATCCAGGCTACCCACCGAAAACTGGCTATAGGGATGTTCCGGATTCATGACTTCCTGCAGGACATCCAGGTTGCGCCGGCTGTCGCTTTTGAGGCCCATCTGGTATTCCGCCTCAACCGCCTGCTTCTCCCGATCCACGTATCCGGCATCAAAGCGCGGCGCGATAAAAAACTGCGCGAAACGGTCCAGCGCTTCGGGCAGGTGCTCGGCATTGACATCAAAGAAGTAGTTCGTGTGATCAAAACTTGTATAGGCATTGCGAGCGCCGCCGTGCTCGGTGATGTACTCCTCATATTCCGCGGCGTCGGGGTACTTGTCGGTGCCGAGAAAGAGCATATGCTCAAGGAAATGCACCAGACCGCCGCGCCCGGGCGGATTGTCCCCACTGCCAACCATTACCGCCAGTGAGGCTGCCGCTTTCGGGGAATCCGGCGCCGATATCAACAACACTTCCAGTTCGTTGGGGAGCGTAACAAGGCGGTAGGCGTACTCGTCGTTGTCGCTCTGAATTGGCTTCAGTGTGCTCTCGGGCGTTGTCGCGCAGGCCGCAAGCAACACAACTCCAAGCAACAATACCGGCAGCCGCAGCAGGCTACGGCGGGAAACATACATCGACATCAATTACTCCATCACGTCCATTAGAGCGGAAGATCCCCAGTCGTCTGGCTGTCTGAACGCGGCCATGCGTTCAACACCGCCTTGATCAGGGTGGCCAGCGGAATTGCGAAAAACACACCCCAGAAACCCCAGATACCGCCAAAGAAGAGAACGGCGAGAATAATAGCCACCGGGTGCAGGTTAACCGCTTCCGAAAACAACAGGGGCACCAGCACGTTGCCATCCAGTATCTGAATGAGGAAGTAGACTCCAACCAGCCAGTAAAATTCACTGCCCACTCCCCATTGAAAAAACGCCACGGCCACTACCGGCAATGTGACCAGTGCGGCGCCGATATACGGAATGATGACCGAGAGACCCACCAGCAGTGCCAGCAAAGCGGCATAATTGAGCCCGAGCCAGACAAAGGCCGAGTAGGCGACCGACCCGACAATCAGCACCTCCAGCGCTTTGCCACGCGCGTAGTTGGCTATCTGCTCGTCCATCTCTTGCCAGATTTTCCGGAGCAACGGCCGGTGAGTGGGCAAAAACCCCCCGAGCCAGCCAACAATGGCCGCTCTGTCCTTGAGGAAGAAAAACACCAGCATGGGAATGAGCACCATATATACCAGCACCGTCAGAAGGCCCGGAATCGAGGCAAGCGTGCGTGACAACAGCGCTTGTCCCAGCCCGGCGAATTGCGACTGTGCGGCGGTTATGATTTCGCCGAGTTGCTGCTTGGTGAGCACATTGGGATATCGCTCAGGCAGGACCCCGAGAAATTGTCTGGCCTGGTCCAGCATGCCGGGGGTCTCTCCCGCCAGGCTGATAAGCTGCCGCCACACGAGCGGCAGAAGACCCAGGCTGACACCGAAGAAAATACCCACGAAGACAAGATAGGAGATAGCGACAGACAGCCATTCCGGCAGGCCGAGACCTCGCAGCCGGCTCGCAAGCCCCTGCGCGAGATACGCCAGAACAAGCGCTGCAAGCACCGGCGCGAGAATGTGCCCGATGGTCATCAACAAAACCACCGCAATGGCCAGCAGAACCAACAGGAGGATGGACTCCTCCTCAAAGAAATACCGCCGGTACCACTTCTCAAAAATCGCGAGCATCAGCCGTTTCTCATCCGCAGTTTGCGGAAAATTATGTGTGTTGCTGCAAAACGTAGCGTCGGGTCAGCTTTTTTCAAGCAGATAGCTGTACACCCCGTCTTTCTGGCTGCTGGCGAGCAGACGATTGCCCGATTGCTCGGCAAACACGCGAAAATCGCGCACCGAGCCGCTGTCTGTCGCCAGTACCTTCACCCGCTCACCCGCGCCCATGGCGTTCAAAGCACGTTTGGCTTGCAAAAGTGGTAACGGGCACTCCAGCCCGGTGGCGTCCACGAGGATCACTCCGGTGTCACTCATTGCTGATATCGATCCCATGCAGAGGACGGACAGTATACGGGATACCGCTACGCGCTTGAACTTTCATCGCGGCTATCGTTCCAAACAGCAGATTCCTGTTCTGAACTCGCACCGATGCAGTACAATGCGAGGAAAGCCGTCTGTCAGTGAGTGATTCCAACACAGTGCATATACCAGGCAGGCTGGCAGTGCGGGCGCGCCACGTCGTCACAGCAGTGGCGCTGTCTCTGACTGTCGCCTCGCCACTGTTTGCCAATACCGATGAACTCAAGCTGCCCGCGCTGGGCGAATCCGGCTCGAGCATGTTTTCCTCCGAGTTTGAACACCAGTTGGGCCGGGCCTGGCTGCGCGCTTTTCGCAGCCAGGCGCCCGTGGTCAACGATCCGCTGATGTTCGATTACCTGGAAGATCTCATCTACCGCCTGGTGACCCACAGCAAACTTCAGGATCGGCGGGTTGAGCTGGTTGTTGTAGACAACCCTACGATCAACGCTTTCGCCGTGCCGGGCGGGGTCATTGGCGTGCACAACGGTCTGCTGCTGTGGGCGCAATCGGAAGACGAACTGGCCACGGTACTGGCCCACGAAATCGCCCACCTGAGCCAGCGACACTTTTCCCGCGGGGTGGAGTTTCAGAAAAAGCAGCAGCCGCTCGCGTTAGCGGCCATGCTCGCAAGCCTGATCATCATGGCAACGGCGGGTGGCGACGCCGGCATGGCGGCCCTTTCCGCCACCCAGGCGGCCACGCAGGATTCCGCGCTGCGTTACAGCCGAAGCAACGAGCAGGAAGCCGATCGCATAGGCATGCAGACCATAGTGGATGCCGGCATGGACCCGAACGCCGCCCCGGCGATGTTCGAGCGCATGTTACAGGCCGCGCGCTACGCCAGTTCCAACCGCGTACCCGAGTTTCTGCGTTCACACCCGCTGTCCGAAAGCCGGATAGCGGACACGCGCAATCGGGCCCGGCAATACCCCAAGCAGATCCATCCGACCAGCCTGAACTATCAACTCATGCGCGCGAGGGCCCAGAATCAGCTCGCGAATACACCAGAGGAGGCTGTGCAGACCTTCCGCGGAGAACTCGACGGGAAATCACAATCGCGGGAAGCGACCAAATATGGCCTGGTGCTGGCACTGACCGACGCGGGGCGGGCCGACGAGGCGAGCCTTGAACTGGACAGTATCTGGTCGAAGAGCCCGGAAAGAATCGAGTATATTATCGCCGCCGCCGAGATCGAGCTGGTGCGCAACCAACCCGCCAGGGCCGTGGAAATCCTGGCCAAAAAACTGGCAGTTTCTCCGGGTAATCACCCGCTTACCATGACCTATGCCAAAGCGCTGATGCAAAACCAGCAGCCGCACATTGCCGAAGAGGTTTTGCTTGCCCAGAGCAGGCGTCGACCCGACGACCCCGGGCTGTGGTATCTGTTGGCGGAGGTGCAGGGACTTGCGGGAAACATCGCGGGCCTGCATCAGTCGCGGGCGGAGTATTTCATTCTCAACGGCGTGCTCGACGCCGCCGAAAAACAGCTCAACTATGCGCTAAAACTGACCAGGGATGATTATCCGGCCACCGCGCGCATCAACGAACGGCTCAGGGATATAGCCGAACTCAGAGAGCAGTTGAAGAACTTCTGAAAACCGGGCTTCGGGCCGGCGCCTCAGGCATTGCCGCGCACCGGCGCCTTCAACTCCGCGGCGAAATCCAGCATGCGTTGCAGTGGCACCATGGCGCGCTTGCCGAGCTCTGGATCGACGAAAATCTCGTTGTCATCACGCTCGAACACAGTTGCCAGACGCTCCAGGTCATTCATCGCCATCCAGGGGCAGTGGGCGCAACTGCGGCAGGTGGCGCCGTTGCCCGCCGTTGGCGCAATGATCAACTCCTTGTCGGGATTCAACTGCTGCATTTTGTAGAAAATGCCCTTGTCGGTAGCGACGATAAACTGCCGGTTTGGCATCTCACCCGCGGCGCGAATGATCTGTGTGGTCGACCCCACCCGGTCGGCCAGCTCTATAACAGCGGCAGGCGACTCCGGATGCACCAGTACGGCCGCCTCCGGATACACTCGCTTGAGATCCAGAATACCGCGCGCCTTGAACTCCTCGTGCACGATGCAGGCACCGTCCCACATGAGAATGTCGGCGCCGGTTTGCGCGCGCACATAATTCCCCAGGTGCTGATCCGGCGCCCACAGGATCTTCTTGCCCTGATCGGCAAGGTGTTCAGCCACATCCAGCGCGATACTGGAGGTTACAACCCAGTCTGAGCGCGCCTTCACCGCCGCCGAGGTGTTGGCGTATACCACGACCGTCCGATCGGGGTGGGCATCACAAAAGGCGGAAAATTCCTCGATGGGGCAGCCGATATCCAGCGAACAGGTGGCCTCAAGCGTCGGCATGAGCACACGCTTTTCCGGCGTGAGGATCTTGGCGGTTTCACCCATGAATTTAACGCCCGCCACAATCAGCGTGGAAGCCGGGTGCTCGCGACCAAAACGCGCCATTTCGAGGGAATCCGACACGCAGCCGCCGGTTGCCTCGGCGAGAGCCTGAATGGCCGGCGAGGTGTAATAATGCGCGACAACCACCGCATTTTCCCGCTCCAGCAGGGTCCTGATGCGGTTGCCGAGCTCGCGCTCCTGCTCAGGCGTCAACTCAGCTTGCTCGGCCTGATCCAGATGCGACTGCACTTGCAGGCGAATGGTTTCGAGTTTATCGGTGGCAATGCTCATAGAATCGGAACAGTCTCAAAAGGTGTATTTTACCACGATTTGGCAGGGCCATAATTGTCCTCTATCCTGCTCGCGAGCCCGCATCAAGAAGGAACAGACCCTTGGAATACGACTACGTAAAAACCCGGCGTGAAGACGTTGCGCCGATCAAGGAAAGCCAGGTACCCATTGTGCGGTTCTTCATGCGCTGGGCAACACGCCTGCAGGTAGCGGTCTTCCGCGCCACAAAAGGCCGCATGATGAACAAGTTTATCGGCGGATACCCGGTCTGCGTGGTGACCACCAAGGGCGCAAAAAGCGGCAAGACCCGGCGCATCGCCCTGATTCATCTGCCCTACGGCGAGTGCAAACTGCTGGTCGCCTCCCAGGGCGGCATGCCGCGCAATCCCGTGTGGTACTACAACATCAAGGCGAACCCTGACATTCTGATCATGCTCGGCGGCGAGGAAAAGCCCTACACCGCGCGCCAGGTCAGTGATGAAGAAAAGGCTGCACTTTGGCCTCATCTGTTGTCGCTGTATCCGGATTTCGATGAGTACCAGGCGCGCACCGATCGCAATATCCCGGTGTTTCTCTGCGAGCCGAAAACCGCCTGATCAGCCCGGCGGGGTGTACCAGACCGGAGAAGTCCACGCCCTTTCCTGTATTAGCGGTTCAAAAAACGGTGCATCGCAGTCGGCGGGGCGCTCTTCGGCGGGCAGCGTCAAACATTGGCGAGCCGAATACCGGCAGGTAGGATTCTCCACGGCGCGCAGGTAGTAAACTGCCCCCACCGAAGGATCAAAATCTGGATCCTGCCAGACGCTGCACAACTGCGCAGCGCCCTCTCCACGAGGCTCGCAGCTCAGCGGGTCCACGGTCGCGCCGTTATCCGCGCTCCCCGCGACATCAAAAACCGCCTGGTGATACTTGCCGTCATCGCCTGACCAACCCTTGATCATCTGCAAACGCTGAAGGCCCACGCCGGGAAGCGCCGGCGTACGCGGATCTGCTGCGGCAAGCACTAGAAAACGCGGCGCAGCAGCGCTTGGCGCGGGGGGCAGGTCTGAGCCCATGGGCACGCCTTCGGCATAGGCAAGCTCCAGCATATCCGGCCGCTCACACAGGTCGCTCGCCAGGTTCCAGCCCGCAAAAAGACGCGGCGAGATGCGCGGGCCACTGGTCCCGAAAACCTCTCGTCGGCGCATGGCATTGAATATTGCATCGCGCGAGTTTTCCTCGGCCCAGACGCCGATCAGCCCACCCGGATTATTGCTGGCATTGCCGGGAATATCTGATTTGAACTGCACCCGCTGCACTACCGTGGCATCGCCTACCCCCAGATGCCCCGGAAAGCCGGATTCGGCCACGCCACCTGCCAGGGCATTGTGGGTGTCTGTGCTGGCCATCAAGCCCATCTTGAAAGGATTGACGCCAATACGCCGCTCTTCGCGCAGGCCCTCTATCAGCGCATAGCGCACATAACTCCGGGGTTCGAGACAATTCGGGCCAAGATGGGGCACCCAGTCGGCCAGCGGGCCGCCATAGCATTCCCCCGGCTCCTCATAGAGCCCGCTGGCGTTGCGAAACACCTGGTTTTCGAACTTCTCAAAATTACACAGTTCATCCACCGAGCCGAGAACACCGGGGAGGCCATTGCGGCACTCGGAGTCTCCCTTGTGTTGCATGATCTCCACCAACGGCTCCATCTGCTGGCGTAGCCGCGCCCTGGCTGCCTGCTCATCCACACCGTATGCGCCGGGATAATCGACCGCAAACATGCGGCCGTTGCTGATATTGGAGTTGTGTGGGATCGCCAGTGCGTCGCATCCGGTGGAGCTGTTCCAACACTGGTCTCTCAGTATCTGCCACAGCTCCCATTCGCGCTGGCGATCAATATAGGAAACCGGGCGCGCGAGCACGGCCGAGTTGCGAAAGATCACATTGCGATGCAGGTTGGAGCCCATTCGGAAGGAACTGTATTCATAGGCGATAAACGTGGTGCGCTCGCAGTTGCTGGAAGTGTCCTGCCACTGCTGGGCAGCGGCGATGATATCGCCCCAGACGTCCTCCGCGCGCTCGGCACAGCGGACACCATCCGCACCGCAAACCTCGCTGTCCCGACTGGAAAAAGGCAGCATGATTTTGGCCAGCAGTTGCGGCGCACGGCCTTCTCCGCTGCGCATCACCTCACAGAAACTCGCGCTGTACGCCGCCGAGCCCGGGTCGTGGCAGGCCGATTGCTCGCCCAGGAATTCCGCGTGATCGGTCACCGCTGCAAAATCCAGCGGCCGGTCGATACGCACTTCGCGAAAAGAACCGGCCTGCGCCGCCGGAAGGTTCAGTGTCTCACCGAACGCGTAGCGGTAGGCATCCTGTGGCCCGGCACGCACCCCGAAATTCCAGGCGTCGCTCGACAGAGCAGTGTGCACATGCAGATCCCCAAACAGGGCCTGCCGCGTCGGCACACTGTGCGCGCAGGGTTGTGCCTCCAGCGGACCGTACTCGCGCGCTGCGAAGGCCTCGTCTGATGGCGGCTCAACGCCGCCGCAGGCAGCGAGCAGCGTGGCCGTGATGGCCAGCGCTGGCACTACCGGGCATTGCATCACGCTATTCATCGATCCAGCCCGGCCAGTCCCGCGACAGACGGCCCGTCCACTTCGGCGTACGGCGCTCCGCATAGGCAAGGCCTCCCTCAATGGCGTCATCTCCGGCCATGCTCAGATTGAGAGCGCGGGATTCCAGGGCCGCCAACTCCCCCAGACCTGTGTCCAGCCCGCGCCACAACAACCGTTTGTGCACTCCCACGGCTAAAGGCGCGCAGTTGGCGGCAATATCCCGGGCAATTCCCAGCGCGGCGTCCAACACCTCGTCCGCGGCCAAATGGCGGGTCGCCAGCCCCCAGGCCACGGCTTCCTCACCACTGAGGCGCGGAGCACGGATCAGCAACTCGAAGGCGCGCTCGAAGCCCACCAGCCTCGGCAACAGGTACTCCATGGCGAAATCGGTCACCACGCCCCGGCGAGCCTGCAGAAATCCATACTTGCCCTCCGTCGCCAGAATCCGCATATCGCACTGCATGGCAATGCCAAGACCGGCACCCACCGCATGCCCGTTGCAGGCGGCAATCACCGGCTTGCGCACTTCCCACGCCTGCATGCTGAGCGGGCAGGAGTTGATCTCCTGTTGCTGGGACGAGCCGTCAAAGGTACCCGCACCCGCCGTCATATCCGCACCGGCGCAAAAGGCCTTGCCCGCGCCCGTCACGACGACCACACGGACGTCGTCGTCCGCGTCACACCGCTGATAAGCCGCGCCAAGACCTTCCAGCAAGCCGCTGGACAGGGTGTTGTATGCCTCCGGGCGATTCAGCGTGATGACTGCCACACCGTCACTCACCTGAACCAGCAATTCTTCGTTCATGCATGACTCCATTTCCACCGATCTCAAGACTAATGCCGCGCAAGTTACAGGCAATGGCTGGGCAGGCCACGATTGATTATCACCTTTTTCCCTCGCTGTACCGAACGCGGCAGCGCGCTACTCACCCGATTGTCGCTGCGGACAAGGATTGGTAATTTGACATAAACATTTACTAGAATTCTTCTAAGTTATTCCGTATAACCTACTGTTATACATAATAATAAGCTGCACATTTTGACCATGCGCCCTGCGGGTCAGGCAGCCGATTGACAGCCTGCGGCGCAGGCACACCGCATGGAGCGTCGGGACCTGCAAGTGGAACAACAGACAGTACTGATCTTTTCTGAAGACAAGGCAGATCACCTGGTGCTATCCGCCTGTCTTGAGCGCGCTCAGCCCGAACGCTTTCGTCTGGCGTCTTCAGAGTCTTTCAAACGGCCGCTTGAAGCGCTGCTGGATCCGATGATAGATGCTGTCATTATGGCTTACGGCCCGGAATCGGAATACCTGCTGCGACTTGCCAGCAAACACGAAGCGAGAGCGCCGCTGATTCTGCTGCTGGACCTTGAGGACAGCGCGCTGATAGCCCGGCTGCGTGAGCTAGGCGCCCAGGACTATCTCGTGCGCGGCCAACTTCAGGACGGCCTGGTACACCGGGTGCTCGACTACAGCATCCAATTGAAGCTGGCCAGGGCGAAGATCCAGCAGCTTTCAAACCGGGATCCGCTAACGGGAGCACTCAATCGCACTGGATTCCGGGCACACCTGGAACGCGCAATGAGCCGCTCGGAGCGGTACGGCTTCAAAACCGCGCTGCTCTATATCAACATCGACCAGTTCGCCAATATTAACGATCACTACGGCGAGGAAGATGGCGATATCATGATCAAGTCGATCTCCCGCCGCCTGATCAACAAAATGCGCAATACCGACAGCATCGCCAGGCTGGGCGGGGATGAGTTTGCGGTGGTGCTGGAGGACGTCGCCTCCGCCGACAGTGTCGAATTGATTGCGGAGAAGATGCTGAAATCCATCTCCGCACCGATGATTCTGAGCGACCAGCAGGTCACGGTTGAAGCCAGTATCGGCGCGGCCATGTACCCCGATGACGGCATGCAGTTCCCCGAGCTGGTGGAACAGGCGCGCAGCGCGATGCAACAGGCCAAGACCATTGCCGGAGGCCGTTTCGTGCGCTACTCCGACAAACTTACGTTTGATGTGGCCGGCGACAATTCCCTGGCCGCACAGCTACGCTCCGCCGTGCGCAAGAATCAGTTTGAACTTCACTACCAACCACGGGTAGACCTGAACAATGGGCAGCTCATGGGGCTCGAAGCGCTGCTGCGCTGGAATCATCCCGAACGTGGTCTGATCGCACCCGGAGAGTTTATATCGGCCTGTGAGGATATGGGCCTGATGAAAACCATTGGCTACCAGGTAATTCAGCACGCCTGCAATGCGCAGGTCTGGCTGGGCCGGGAGCGCCTGCAGCAGGTGGATGTAGCCGTGAACATTTCGTTTTCACAAATTCAGGAAGAGCGCTTTGTAGACATCGTCAAAGACATCATTTCCCGCAGTGGCGCCGATGCATCACGGATCGAGTTCGAACTGACCGAGTCGACAATTCTGAAGAGCCCGGGGGCGATCAAAGAACGCATGGACGAATTGCGTGAACTGGGCATATCGTTTTCCCTGGACGATTTCGGTACCGGCTTTTCGCAGTTGTCGCATCTCACGGAACTCCCGATCTCCGCGCTGAAGATAGACCAGTGTTTCGTGCGCGACCTACGCCACAACGAGCATCAGGAAGCCGTTTGCACCATGATCATTGAAATGGGTCGGCGCCTGGGCATGCTCGTTGTCGCCGAGGGTGTGGAGACATACGAGCAGCTTGAATTTTTGCGCGAGAATAACTGCGAGCAGGTGCAGGGATACTATTACAGTCCGGCCATACCCCTGCAGCAACTGCCGCGTTTCGTGCAGGAACAGGGCATAAAACGTCGCGAGCAATTGTTGTCCTAGGCACGAATCGTCAGTGCAGCGCCTGGCTAGCTTAAAACGCCACCCGGTTTCGCCCCGCTCTCTTTGCCTGATACAGCCTGGCGTCAGCCGCCTTGATCACAGCCTCTGCATCGGGTGCCTGCGCGTTTCGCTCTGCAATCCCCCCACTCACCGTTACTGATACTTCATCGCCCGTCAGGCGGGTAGCGCCACGACGCCGGACACCATCGTGGCTCCGATGCGGCCGCCGAGTGCGATTGCGTAACACCATGCGATAGTTGGCGATCTCCTCGCGCACGCGGTTTAAGGGCTCAATGCACTCTTCCAAAGAGCGCCGCGGAAAAACCACGCAGAATTCCTCACCACCATAACGATAGGCTGTGCCGCCACCTCCCACGGCGCGCAGGCGGGAGGCGACGAGGCGCAGCACTTCATCGCCCACATCATGCCCGTGAGCGTCATTGAAACGCTTGAAATGATCCACATCCAGCATGGCGATCGAGTAGCGTCGCCGTAGGGTCCGCATGCGCTCATTCAGCGCCCGACGCCCGGGGATACCCGTCAGCTCATCCCGATACGCCATCGCATGCGAACTCCTGAGGGAACCCCACAACAACACAAGCGAAGCAGCGATGCCCAGCACCACGGAAATCATCGCGTGGTGCAATTGGGCCAGTGTCAGCGACGCCGCGCAGGCGGCCCCAAGAATCGCCACATCTGCGTCTTCGTTGCGCAAACTGATCAGCAGGATGCCGGCGAGGATCACCACACCAACCAGCAGGCTGGCGCCGCGCGACAGCACATATCCCTCCCAGGGCCAGGCGGCGTAATACTGCGCCGCAGACTCACTGTTCTGCGGTAGCAGCGGCAGCACATAGGAAGCGGCTGCCACGAGCAGCAAGAAACCACCGGCCAGAGCCAGCGCATGAAGGTTGGCCACACCCCGCTCGGGAATCAGGAGCAGATACAATGCTCCCAGCGGCACCGCCAGACTGAGAACGAAGAACACCCGGGCGGCCTGCGCCTCGGCGAGACTCACCTGCAGGTGTTGTTGCACCAGCCAGTAGAAGACGGCAACTGCAATGGAGGCAAACAACAACCTGCCCCGGTTAAACTGATACGCAAGAAAAAGTGCGACTGCACAAAGCAGGTACGGAAGGTTGCCGAGCAACAGCTGCCATTCCTCTCCCGAGGACAGCGCCTGCGGTCTCAGCCAGACCGCAGCGAGAATGATCACTGCGGGTATAACAAGCTTCAACAATGCCGCCGGATACCACTGCATGGACTGGGGTTCCCTCCCGGAAAACGGTTGCGCTGGGGCGATTCGCCCCCTGCAACTAACACCGGCTGTTTGCATTTACACTAGGCGCGACGACCCAGTAATGATAGCCTAGAAAGCTCTCTAAACGCATTAATTGCGGTTGCCGATGTCCAGTTCCGATGCCAGTCGACACCAGGCGAAAATTCTCGTCTGCGACGACGACCAGAATGTACGACTGCTCACAAGACAGTGCCTTGAGGCCGAGGGCATGCTCGTGGTCGAGGCGCGCGATGGAGCCGAAGCGATAGACATGTTCGTGCGTGAGAGGCCCGATCTGGTATTCCTCGACGTGGAAATGCCTGGCATGACCGGGCTTGAAGCCTGCCAGCGCATCCGGCAGATGCCACAGGGTGAATCCATACCCATCATGATCGTTACTGGCTCAGACGACCGCAGCTCGATCGACCAGGGGTTTGAAGCCGGCGCAACCCAGTACAAGACCAAACCCGTCAACTGGTCCCTGCTCGGCCGCGACGTACAGTATATGTTGCGCGCCAGCAATGCGTTCAATTCCCTGAAGCGCCAGGAAGACAGATTGCGCTACCTCGCCTACTATGATCCGCTCACCAACCTTCCCAACCGCCGCAGCTTTAACGAACAGTTGAATCGCATTCTGAAGCGCGCTCAGCGGCACAACGAATCGGCCGCTTTGCTGTTCATCGATCTCGACCATTTCAAACGGATCAACGACTCCATAGGTCACGCTCGTGGGGACCGCCTGCTGGTGGAGATAGCGCGGCGATTGACGCTGGAATTGCGCGAGGAAGACGCTATCAATTATTTCAGCGAAAATAACGCCATAGAGCGCGATGAAGACAGCACATCAACAGAGATCGCCCGCCTGGGCGGCGACGAGTTCACCGTAGTCCTGTCTGACGTTTCAGACATCAACGATATCGAGAAGGTAGCCAGGCGTATTCTCGACAGCCTGTCGCAACCGATTGCGCTGCAATCGCACAATCCCGTGGTTACGCCCAGTGTGGGCATAGCACTCTACCCCCAGGACGGCAAGGATGCAGACACGCTGGTCCGCAATGCCGACACCGCGATGTATGTGGCTAAAGCCGAGGGGCGCGCGTGTTACCGCTTTTACAATGAAGAGATGAATGCCAAGGCCGTTGAACAGCTCAAGATGGAAGAAGAGCTGCGCGACGCCATGCGCAACAACGAACTCGAACTGCGGTATCAACCACAAATAGACTGCAAGACTGGCCAGGTGGTCAGTATGGAGGCACTCGTTCGCTGGAAGCACCCCGAGCGAGGCATGGTCTCACCCGTGGAGTTTATACCGGTTGCAGAGAGCACCGGCCAGATTATCGAGCTGGGCGAATGGGTGATGGACGAAGTGGCCCGCAATTGTCTGTACTGGGATGATCTGGGCCTGAAGTCGTTTCGCGTGTGCGTCAACATCTCGCCGTTGCAGTTCAATCAGAAAAATTTACCACAGTGGGTGGGTGAATTTCTGAAACGTTCAGGGTTGCCGCCGGAACGCCTGGAGCTCGAACTGACCGAAAGCGCGATCATGACCGATGCCGAGACGAATATCGCCCGCCTCAGAGAACTCAAAGCGCTTGGCGTAGACCTCGCTGTTGACGATTTTGGTACAGGCTATTCCTCTCTCAGTTACTTGAAGCGCTTTCCAATCGATACGCTCAAAATAGACCAGAGCTTCGTGGCCGACCTGGACACTCCGGACGGCGCTGCGATAGTTGACGCGATTCTGGCCCTGGCCAAAACCCTGAAGCTGCGCGTGATTGCGGAGGGTATCGAGAATGAGTACCACTTGTCGTATCTGGTGCGGAACCAGTGCGATTTACTACAAGGCTTCTATTTCGCGAGGCCACTCTACCCGGAAGATGTGCCCGCAATGCTCGAGGAAAACTTCTCCCAGCAGATCCGTCAGGTCGTGGACAACCAGCTCAAAAAAGTCGTCGATAATTAAGCGGTAGCCCTGATGGAACATCGCAAGCTTGCCGCGGCACTCTCCGCAGCATGTTTTCTCTACTTACAGTCTTTCCAGGCAGCCAGTGAAGAGGAACTGCACGTTCTGCTTCAGGGAGATTCCGCGGCCACTGTTGCGCGCGCGGTGGAGGAACACGGCGGCGACATTTCCCACCATCTCCCCATAATTAACGCCATTGGGGCAAGAATGACGCGGCAGCAGCTCGACGCCGTCCTGCTCACTGGCGCAGTCCATCAACATATGGATGACCTCGGTGAACAGGACCCGCCCGAGGAGGACGACGCTGAGTGCCGGGTGCGCGGCCAGATTGAGATAAGCTTGCGAGACGGCCAGATCACCTGGCCCCTGTACAACAAAAAGCCGAAGCCAGCGACCATGCAGGCACTGGAGCTGTCATGGCCCGCCTCTCTGGGCAGGATTGACCGTCTGCGTCTTGGCAAGGTGGACATACCCATCGCCGACCATCAGCAGAGGCAACCCGGGGAGCTGAAACTCAATTTTACGCAGGACAGCGGACCGGTCATCGACACCAGGGAAGACCTGACGCTTGGCTTTTCTTCCCGCAATGCCCAACGCCTGCAGCAGGACTTCCAGCAACGCGACTTCAAGTTCATCGCGCGTTTCTTCGGCGATTGTGAAACCGACCTCGTGCCTGGTTACAGCAATAATTCCGGAGACTACTACTACAACACCGTGGCTAGTGTAGACCCCCTGCATCTGGAAGGAATTCGCGGACAAGGGATAACCATCGCGGTGGCAGACTCAGGCCTCTGGGAGCACCCCAGACTCATGCGCGATACGCGCGGCCAGCCCCGGGTGCTCGCCCGCTACGACGCGATGACCGACACCCTGGACGAAGAGGTAGTGGACGAGAGCGGTCACGGAACTCACATGACCAGTATCATCGCGCACAGCGGCCCTACAATGAAAAATGGGGAGCCAACCGGCACCTACAAAGGGGTTGCTCCCGACGCCGGCATTGTAGCGATCAAAATTCTCGACCGCGCGGGCTTCGCGCACCTATTGGATATAGTGCGCGCTATCCAGTGGGTGGTAGACAACCGGGAAAGATATGGTATTCGCGTGTTGAATCTGTCTATCGCGCAGCAACCACGCTGGCATTACTGGGATGACCCGGTAAACCAGGCGGCCATGCGTGCCTGGGCGGCTGGTATCGTGGTGGTGGCTGCAGCCGGCAACAAAGGCCCGGACCCAATGACGATTGGCTCGCCAGGGAACCTGCCCTACGTGATTACCGTGGGCGCGGTGACTGATTCATGGACACCAGAGACTCGGGACGACGACTACATACCCGATTTTTCATCCCGCGGCCCAACCCCGAGTGGCCATGTAAAGCCAGATATCGTTGCTCTCGGTGGCCATATGACCGGTTTGATCCACCCTGATTCAAGCCTCGCCGTGGATCAGCCTGAAGATCTTCTCTCTGGCGGCGAGTACGCTTCTACCGGATCTTCCCAAGCCGCTGCTTTTGTATCGGGCGTTGTCGCCCTGCTGTTGCAACTGGAGCCAGAACTTAGCCCCGACGATGTGAAGTGCAAACTGACCAGCAGCGCTGAACCCGCCATCAACAGCGATGGAAAACTCGCTTACAGTCCATTTGAGCAGGGCTACGGATACGTGACAGCCAGCCGGGCAGTGACACTTGGTGAAACCGGCTGTGGGAATCTCGATCTCGACATCTCCTCTGATATCCTCACTGATCGTCACTTTTTTGGCCCGGCGGAGATAGACGATGAGGGAAACGCCAGCCTGCCCGACATGGAAAGCCTGATCGCGGCCGAACCTAGCGCCAAAGGCTTAAGTACCACTAGAAAATGGGGCGTGAAAGACCATATCGAGCGCACAGAAAAGGCCCGACCGGAGCACAAACCCGACGAAAGCGTACGAGCTTTCAACTGGGAGGCGCTGTACTTGAAAGAGAAAGCAGCGATAGAAAGACTCGCCACCGGCGGCGCACCCCAGGCAAAACCAGACCTCCCGAAGCGGTCATACCCGCGCCGCGACTAACCCGCGAGGGTCAAAGTAGACCCTCCACTTTGTATGCCACCTCCTGTTAAATCAGGACTCACCAACGCTGGCCTGCAGTACCCGGTACCACCCTGCACCAAGCCTTCCACACCACCTACCCAAAATGGGTATTGCGATCCCTACACAGCGCCTAGCTCACCCGGTATAAATACGTCAAGCATCGCATCACAAGAGTGCGAAACCGGCCCGAACTACGGGTACGAAATGTGAACCGTGTCACTTCTGTGGCCCGGCTATACAAATAGAAGGCAGGAAAAGCTATGAAAAGCATGAGAAAGATGGGACTGGCGACTATCGCGGGAGCACTTGTCACTATGGCGTCCTCAATCGCCATCGCCGACAGCTCCCAGCCGAACTCCGGCGAAACCGCGGGAAATCTGGTCCACCGTGTAAGCCACGCCCTGGCGACTACCCAGCAGTACTCTGCGGGAGAAACGGGCTCGGGTTATAAGTGGGGGAATTCTGCGGATACTGGTGCTTCTCAGGCATGGTCGGATCTAGCTGCGCCCACTTCTGGAAACAAGTGGGGACAGAACACCACTCGACCTGAAAACACCTCACAACCAGCATACAGTCAGACTGGCAATCGCTGGGGCCGGGGTAACTTCGCCGAGCAGTCCGGCAATCGCTGGGGCCGGGGCAACTTCGCCGAGCAGTCTGGCAATCGCTGGGGCC
>CAXBLB010000021.1:0-59303 GCA_963976655.1 uncultured Halieaceae bacterium | reverse complement strand
AAGGGCAGGCATGCAGGTCTGGAATGGCGGCTTCTGGTCGATGCGGTGGCCGTGGTGTGCCTGCTGTTTGCGTTTACCGGCATTATCCTGCTGGTCGCGCATGCCACGAAACGTCGCAGTACCTGGCCGCTGGTGTTACTTGGGGCATTGGCACCGCTGGGATGCTATGGGCTGTTCGTGCCATGAGAAACCGGCTTTTACAGTGTGCCCTGGCACTTCTTCTGCTGGTGGGCCAGGCGTGGACAGCCGCGGCGGCCAGCATCGATGTGTCGGTTGAGATTCCCGATATTGATATTGCCGAATACCATCGACCGTACGTAGCCGTCTGGCTGGAAAACGATGCCCGACAGCCGGTGGCGCATTTGGCCCTGTGGCTGGAACAGGAAAAATGGCATCGCGATTTGCGCGCTTGGTGGCGGCGTGGTGGCAGCGCCTTGCGTCTTCCCGTTGATGGTGTATCCGGCGCTACGCGACGCCCCGGACATTACCGCGTGACCACCACGCTGGAGCTTGAACAGGGCAGCCGTTATGTGCTGAACGTGGAGGCGGTGCGCGAAGTGGGCGGGCGGGAACTCCTCAGAATCCCTTTTGTCTGGCGCGGCGCCACGTTTAACGGCAGTGCCGAAGGGGTCGATGAACTCGGCGCGGTCACGCTAATTGTGAAAGAGGAGCCAACTCCATGATCTCGATAATCCGATACACCCTGATGTCGGTGCTGGTGCTGGCGCTCTGCCAGCCGCCGGGCGCCTGGGCGCACAAGCGCTGGCTGCTGCCGAGTGATTTCACTCTGAGTGACAGCGAAACGGTTACGGTCGATTTTACAGCCTCGAACAATGTGTTCTATGTGGACAAGGGGATGCCGCTGAGGGATGTCGAGGTTCTTGCCCCGAACGGCGAGCCGCTGGAACTGTTGCGTGCCGTGGAAGGCGATCGGCGCTCCAGTTTTGATTTGTCCGTTGCACAGCGCGGCACCCACAGGGTGGTGGTTCAGAGCCCGCCCGTATACTTCCTGTCCTATCGTCTCGCAGAAGCTCGTGAGCCTGTGA
Organism: uncultured Halieaceae bacterium; assembly: GCA_963976655.1. Lineage (GTDB taxonomy): Bacteria > Pseudomonadota > Gammaproteobacteria > Pseudomonadales > Halieaceae > Marimicrobium. Next base: position 58,257 of record CAXBLB010000021.1, on the reverse strand, counting down.
TACAGCGTGGGGCCCTGACAGCATTGCGTGCCGCAGTGCCCGAGGATGCGCAGGATGTGCAGTTCATGGCCTCATCCTCACGGATAGAGACATTTATTACGCTGGGTAATCCCACGCCGCCGCCGGTACTGGATGACGCGGACGGGCTGTCTTTACAGTTCCCGTCACATCCGAACAGGCTGTACCAGGATGAGTCGGCCACGTTTACACTCAGCTTTCGCGGCGAGCCTGTGGCTGGCGCAATTGTTACCGTGATTGCCGATGGCTCGCGCTACCGCGACGGCCTCGAGGAGCGCGTATTTCAATCAGACGAGAACGGGAGTGTCACGATAGACTGGCCCGCGCCCGGGCGGTATCTGTTGGAAGCGGCGCTGGAACGCAACGCCCCCGATACGAGTGTGAGCCGGCTGCACCATGGTTATTTCCTGACGCTGGAGGTTCTTGCTCCCTGAGGCCGTTCAGCCGGCGAGGCGGCGCCTGGTACCGCGCGGCGCTGTCCAGCTATCGAACGACAGCAGTCCACCGCCCCAGACAAACACCTGTAGCAACAGGATGCCCCAGATGTAGTGCAGGTACAGCGCCGCCGGCGGCACCTCCTCCAGGCTGATCACTGCCACGATATTGATGATAAACAGGCCGGCGGCGGCAAAGCGGCTGCCCAGCCCGACGACCAGCAACACCGGCAGCAGGATCTCACCGGCCGTGGCGAGCAAAGCCGCGGTGGCAAACGGCAACAGCGGCACACTGTACTCGTACTCGAACAGGAACAGGGTGGTTTCCCAGTCCTCCAGCTTGGTCAGTCCCGAGGCGAAAAATACCCAGGCGATATACAGCCGCGCCGCCGCCTGTGCGAGGAACGCGAGTTTTACCATGGGCTCCGAGAGCCGGTAGTAATTGCGGGTTAAAGTGTGAAAGGCAGGTTGCATGTCAATTCTCCTTGATGGGATAAAAGTGGTTGATGAGATTGTTGCCAAGAGCCCGGGCAATCCAACCCGGAAAGTCGAAATCGCGCGCGGCCGGCGCATCGAGCAGGCTGCCGATTGAGCGACCGGCGCGCAGGCCCAGCAGGAAGGCGTGTTCCTCCGGGCTGATCAGCATGTGTTCAACGCGGAACTCGCGCCGGAACACCAGCACCGGGCGCGGTATATCGGACACCTGCAGGTTGCCCGGGACGTCGGTGTTGTCAGCGTGCCAGGCAAGAATATCCACAAGCGGGTAAATGGAAGCGACCAGGCCCGCGTGCTGGGCAATTGCGATGCCTACATGGTCCAGGCCTTCGCTTTGCAACAGGGACGCAGTAGCCGTATCGAACACATTGTTCGCGGCGCGGTTGGCGCGATGGCGCAGCCACTCGAGGGCGGACACCGGCGCGACAAAGGGAAACTGCCTGCCCGCGTCGCAGCCGGCGATCAACAGGGGCAGTTCTTCTCCCCACTCACCCCAGTCTCCGCGAGTAGGCGGGTATAGGGCGAGCAGTTCGGCCACCAGTGCCCGAAAGACAGACTGCCCCAGCAGGCGTCGGGCGGTGGGATAGGTGACGCCCAGGGCCGCTTCCGCCGCGGCGAACAGGTTGCGGCGATACACGGCAAAACCGTCATCCCGGCCCGGCGAGCCACTGCGCTTGGCCGCGTTGAAGAGATTTGCCACAAAGCCGGCCTGTTGCCGGCCCAGTTCGGAAATACCGTTGTTGATAGCGGTCGTCATTGAACAGCTCCTTGCTTCGCAGGCAATGCTTCAAAGGCGGCGCTGCCAATGCGCCGGGCTCGCGCGGCCTCTTCCACAAGGTCCGGCCACGGTGGCAGGCGCGTGTCCCATTCCACCAGCGTGGCTACCGGGCCCAGACGGCCAAGGGCGTATTCATAGACCTGCCAGGCCAGCTTGGAGACCGGCGCAGCGTGATCGTCCACGGCCAGCGCCCCCGGCGACGGCTCTGAATAGCCCGCCAGGTGAATCTCGGCAACCGCTGCGGCGGGCAGCTGGTCGAGCCACGCCATGGCGTACTCGCCGGGGGACGGAATCGCCAGGTTGTGTGCGTTCACCAGCAGGTTGTTGATGTCCACCAGCAGGCGGCAGCCCGTTCGCTTTACCAACTGGCACAGGAATTCGGTTTCGCTATACGCTTGCTCGGGGTCGTCAATGTACGCAGAGATGTTCTCCAGCAGCAGGGGGCGACCGATCGCCAGTTGCACACGGTCGATGTTGGCCTCCAGGACGGATAGCGCCTCCCGTGTCCGCCGTACCGGCAACAGGTCGCCGGCGTGCAGGCGACGGCCGTCCAGATTCACCCAGCAAAAGCACAGGTGGTCTGAAACCAACAGGGGGTCGATGCGCTCCACCAGCCTGGCGAGCCTGTCTATCGCGTGCTGCGGAATGCCTGCGGCGGACCCCAAACCCAGGGCGGTACCGTGCAGGCTGATGCTGTACAGTTCGCGCGCGCGCTCCAGCACCTCGAGGTTGGCGCCGCCGTCGACGTAGAAATTCTCGGTGTGCACTTCCACGAAATCGATATCCGCGGCATCAGTGAGCGCCTGGTCATAGTGGGGATGGCGCAGACCGACACCCACTTTGGGTGCGGTGTCGCCGGAGGCGACTGGCGTGGCTGTTGCGCTGTTAGTGGTCATTGTCAAAATCCGTGTTTGAAAGGAGGCGCCGGGGCGCCTCGTAGCAGGGTCGGTGACGGTTCAGCCGCTGGCTTTGCCGTTCTTGCTGGCTGCATAGCGCGCCTTGGCTTCCGCCTTGAGCATGCCGCCCAGGCTTTCACAGGTGCCCTTGTCCACCAGCTTCCATTCGCCGGGATCCTTGTCGACCGTGGACTGACCGGCGCAGGAATGGGTGCCCGCCAGGTTGCCGCAATCGTTCTGGCCGATGCCGGCGATGCCGTAGCATTTCTCCTTGCCGGCGGCGCTCACCGGGGCCACCACGGCGCTGGACAGTGCCGCCACCAGCGCGGCGCTTGCTATCAGTGTCTTGTTCATCAGTGCTTGCTCCTTTTCAGTTGTGTGTAAAAAGCCTGGCCTGCTCGGGGCCGCGGGAGGGGTTCGCGTGCGGGGAGTGGGGTATCGAACGCCTCTCCCGTGGGCCGGCCCCTCGCAGGCCAGGAAACGATTCAATTACTCGGCATTCGCCTCTGCGACGCTGAGGTTGTGAATGCCGTGCCAGTTGCGACGGGCGGTGGCGAGATTGCCCGGGACATCCTCGAGCCATTTGGCCTGCACCTGCTTGTTCAGGTTCAGGTACAGCTTGCCGTCGACCACGCGCCAGGCCGTGGGATCCACGTCCAGCTTCTTGTTCAAGGCCACGCCCATCGCGCAGTAACCGCCGAACTGGGGTGCGTACTTCTCCGGGTTTTCACGGAAGGCGTCGCGGTTGGCGGCATTGGAGAAGTGGTAGATGGCATCCCGGTAAGACGCGCTGTACTTCGCCTTGCCCTTGGCCGGGCCGCTGCTGGTGAAGTACGAGACCGCATCGTAGCCGTGGATGGCCAGGTCGTTCGCGTCGGTGTTGACCTGCGCGTCGGCGGCGAAACTGCCGGTGGAAAACGCAACGGCGACTGCCGCGGCGAAACGTTTCAGAAATTTGGACATTTTCATGGTGTGTTGCTCCTTGGTTACTTGATTTGAAATTCAAAAGTCTCAGTTGCTGTCATTCGTTGTTGCCGGCGGCGGCTGCCGTCGGCGGGTTCATTCAGGTACCAGTCATTCGCATACTCATCCTCCCGTCTCTAGTCAGTGTTTGGTCGTATGTCGTTTTCGTTTAATCCGGGCCAACCCGGACTCAGTTGCCGGCCCGGAACAACTCGCGTTCATCCTCGCGGATCGCCATCTCGTTGATGCTGGCGTCGCGGTTGTTCATCAGGCCGTCCGCGTCGAAGATCCAGTGTTCGTTGCCGAAGGCGCGGAACCACTGGCCGCTGTCGTCGCGGTATTCATAGCGAAAGTGCACCGCGATGCGGTCGTCGCTGAAGGTGAACAGTTCCTTGCGCAGCACGTAGTCCAGTTCCCGCTGCCACTTGCGCGCAAGGAACGCCTCAATGGCCTCGCGGCCCGCAAAGAACTCGTTGCGATTGCGCCAGGTGCAGCCCTCGGTATAGGCCCGCGCAACTTGCTTCGGATCCCGCGAATTCCACAGGTCCTCGCCGCGCTGGACCTTTGCCAATGCAGTTCTCCGGGTGAATGGGGGTGTGATTTGTTGGGTCATGGCATTCCTCTCTAAGTAAACAGATCTGTATAGTATGGAATGCAAGATAAACCGATCTGTTTACTTCGTCAAGACGGGTGCAAATATTTTTTTGTTATAAAAACTGCTGTTTTGCGTTATTAATCAGTAAGCGTGCGGAGAAAGAGCGATCAGAGAGTTACAAATAGGAGGCGGAGAAGTATACTGATCGGTATATATTAAGAGGAGGCACAAATGCCGCCAGCATCCAAGCGCGACATCATCGTCAACGAGGCCCTGAAACTGTTCTACCGCAACGGCTTCCACGCCACCGGCGTGGACCGCATCATCGCCGAGGCCGGGGTGTCCAAGAAAACCCTGTACAGCCATTTCCGCACCAAGGACGAACTGATCCTGGCCACACTGCGCAAGCGCGACGAGATGTTCCGCAACAAGATGATGCGCGAGACCGAGCGCAGGGCCAGTAGCCCCGAAGGCCGACTGCTGGCAGTGTTCGACTTCCTGACAGGCTGGTTCAAAGAGCCGGATTTCAGCGGCTGCATGTTCATCAACGCCGCGGCTGAGTTCGCCGATCCAGACAATCCCAGCCACATGGTCAGCGCGGAGCACAAACGACTGGTGGCGGAGTACATATGCCAGCAGGCGGAACTGGCCGGGGCGAAAGACCCCGAGGCGCTGTCACATGAGATCAACCTGCTGATGGAGGGCGCCATCGTCTACGCCTACGTGATGGGCGACACGCAGGCGGCGGCGCGGGCTAAGGAGATGGCGCGGGTATTTGTGGAGCGTCAGGTTGGGTAATCGCCGCGGGAGCCCGCAAAAGCGTGGTCTGTCCGAACGTTTCCGGCTCGCGCTACCTACGGTCAGTATCGGAAGCTTCTACCTCTGCTTTCGTGGCCGAAGCAGAATAACCCCTAGAAGCGCTGTTAACAGCATTATATGAGTCGCTGGATTAGGAACGAAAGCGCGAATCTGGACCGAGCGATTTACAAACGTGTAATCCGGTTCCGCATCCGGCCCACCACTGGCCAGGCGGGCAAAAGTTTGATTATCCGTTGGCAGCTGGCCGGGGAGCAGCATGCCGCCCTCTGTAGGCGCGGTAAAGAAAGTCGAGCCGAGCTATATTGATGATTATAATTTTTCTCATGGTGCATGGCTCCAACAGGCCGCGCGATGGCCAAAAGCCAGCGCTGGGTAGCTTCTGTTGACATTACAGTTCGGCTCTTGATCAATGCAAAAAAAGCTCGAGGTTGAGTCGACCGCACGATCTTAAAACCAATATAGCCCAGGGCGGAATCAATGCCAGGATACCCCCCGATTTTTGGCCGCCTTTTGAGCAGAGGATTACGCTGCCTGTAACAACTGAGTTGAACGTATCAAGTATGAGACGTAGACATGGAGCGTCGAGAGCAGCTGATCGTCCAGAAAGTGGTCGCGGAACTCGGTGAAAGCCTGGGAACTGCCACGGCAGGGCGGGAAATGTGCCGGCACAGGCGCTCTCGGCATTCCGTTCCAGCAAGCCCTGGCACTCGAGGCGGCGGCCGACGCGCCCGGGCGGTATCTGTTGGAAGCGGCGCTGGAGATCAATGCCCCTGATACGACGGTGAGCCGGCTGCACCATGGCTATTTTCTTACACTGGAGGTGCCTGCTCGCTGAGACGCCTCAGCCTGGCCGCTGCTGCTGGAACAAACGTACTTTTGCCAGCAGCAGTTGCGCGACGAGTTCCAGCAGGAGAGCGTGGTTTGCCCGGTGAATGCTTTGCAGGCCGGTGTTTATCTCGCCTTCGAGAGCATTGCACTGTGCCGCGCTGAGGCCATCGGGTAATTCGACGCTGAAACCGTACTGCTCCGTGGCGCTCACGCGGCTGTAGATGTCGCTCAGCTGGGCAGTAGCGAACGCTATCAGTTGTTCGTCTGCGCCCTTGCTGCGCAATAGCAGGCTCAGCTGCCGTTCAAGATAGGCCAGCGCCTGCGCCTGCTGTGATGGGAATTCGAGCACATCGCCCATGAATGCCTGTCCCCGGATGCATACTTGTCCGCTATCCTAGCGAAGCGGCTGTGTTGCGGCAATCGGCTGGCTGTAGCGGCCTGTTGAGGTACGGCGTAGTCGTGGGTTGCGAAAATCGTTAGCTGGTTAGTTCAGTCGCAACAGGTTGGATAGCTGCGGGTCGGGATTGGCCGCGCGACGCAGCACCAGGATGATGTTGCCGATGCTCTGCACAATTTCTGCGCCCGTGCGCTCACAGACTTCCTCGGCCAGAGCCTGCTTCTTGTGGCGGTCACCCACTGCGAGTTTGACTTTGATGAGCTCATGCCGTGACAGGGCAGCATCTATTTCGGCGATGACGTTGTCCGTGAGGCCATTGCCCGCCACGATCACCACTGGCTTCAACTTGTGTCCGAGTGTGCGCAGTTGCTTCAGGGCTGCGGGAGAGTTCTTACGCATGGGAGATTAGCGGTTACAATACCGGTTCAGTCGGGGCCGCCAGTCTACACAAGCGTCTCCGGGCAAGATACCGCGGTCAGGGTGAAATTCTTGGCGAAGAAACGCTCCTCCAGCAAGGCGTGGTTGAAAGAACACCGCGACGACCCCTATGTGCAGCGTGCGCAGCGCGAGGGTTATCGCTCGCGCGCGAGCTACAAGTTGCTGGAATTGCAGGAAAAAGACAGACTTTTGCGGCGCGGCATGACAGTGCTGGATCTGGGTTGCGCGCCCGGCGGCTGGTCACAGGTTGCAGCGAGAGAGGTCGGCGATCAGGGCAGGGTCATAGCCTCCGATATCCTGCTGATGGACAGCATTGAGGGGGTTGAGTTCGTTCAGGGAGATTTCACCGACAACGCGGTATTCGAGGAAATTCTGGGCTTGCTGGCGGGGCGCCCCGTGGATGCGGTGATATCCGATATGGCGCCCAACATGAGTGGTGTGAACGCAGTGGATCAACCGCGGTCTATGTACCTGGTGGAACTGGCACTGGATATGGCGCGAAGCGTGTTGGCGCCGGGCGGTACCTTCGTCACCAAGGTGTTTCATGGCGAGGGCTTCGATGCCTTTTTCAGCGAGGCGAAACAGGCCTTTGAGCGAACGGTCACGCGCAAGCCCGGCGCCTCGCGCTCGCGTTCGCGCGAGGTATACCTGGTGGGCACCGGCTTTCGAGAGGTCTAGAGTATGTTGCGCGGCGCGGTTGAAACGTGGAGAGACTGCCCCAACTGTAGTACATTGGCGGGCTCACCAGGCCCCCCGGATTCGTCGACCCTTAGTCGCGCTTTTTCCAACACAATGGCGGCAGATCGCCCCGATTTCCGGCTATAATTCAGGTTTAGTAGACAATTGCAGGCGTTCACGGGTGGACGCGGTGCTTAGCGGAGCATGGTGCTCCGGGTGAGGTAACGGCATTGAATGATATGGTAAAAAACTTGTTACTCTGGCTGGTCATCGTGGCGGTTCTGCTGTCGGTGTTCAACAATTTCAACATGCAGGGCGCCCCGGAGCAGGTCGGTTATTCCGATTTCATCAAGGAAATCCAGCAGGACAGGGTTGAGAAGGTCGTAGTGGATGGCCTCACGATATCGGGCGAGCGCTATGATGGCTCGAACTTTGAAACCATTCGCCCGATGGTCGAAGATCCGAAGCTGATGGACGACCTGCTGGAGCACCGCGTCGAGGTGATCGGCACCAAGCCGGAGCAGCAGAGTGTCTGGACCCAGTTGCTGGTGGCCAGTTTCCCGATCCTGATTATCATCGCCGTTTTCATGTTTTTCATGCGCCAGATGCAGGGCGGAGCCGGTGGCCGCGGCGGCCCGATGAGTTTTGGCAAGAGCAAGGCGCGTCTGTTGGGTGAAGATCAGATCACCACGACTTTCGCCGACGTGGCCGGTGTGGATGAGGCCAAGGAGGATGTGCAGGAGCTGGTGGAATTCCTGCGCGATCCGGGCCGCTTCCAGAAGCTCGGCGGGCGCATTCCGCGCGGTGTACTCATGGTCGGGCAGCCCGGCACGGGTAAAACGCTGCTCGCCAAGGCGATTGCCGGCGAAGCGAAAGTACCCTTCTTTTCCATATCGGGTTCCGATTTCGTGGAGATGTTCGTCGGTGTCGGTGCTTCGCGCGTCCGCGACATGTTCGATCAGGCGAAGAAGCAGTCGCCCTGCATTATTTTCATCGACGAGATCGATGCGGTCGGTCGCCATCGCGGCGCAGGCCTTGGCGGAGGGCACGACGAGCGCGAGCAGACCCTCAATCAGTTGCTGGTCGAGATGGACGGTTTTGAGGTGAATGACGGCGTCATCGTCATTGCAGCCACCAACCGTCCGGACGTGCTGGATCCGGCGCTGCTGCGCCCGGGCCGTTTTGATCGCCAGGTTGTGGTGGGTCTGCCGGATATCCGGGGGCGGGAACAGATTCTCAAGGTGCACATGCGTAAAGTGCCGCTGTCGGAAGATGTCGAACCCTCGAAAATTGCGCGCGGCACACCGGGTTTTTCCGGTGCGGACCTCGCCAACCTGGTCAATGAGGCGGCCCTGTTTGCAGCGCGCGCCAATGTGCGCACCGTGGGCATGCAGCAGTTTGAGTTGGCCAAGGACAAAATCATGATGGGCGCCGAGCGCAAATCGATGGTGATGTCAGAGGCTGAGAAGCGCAATACAGCCTACCACGAGGCCGGGCATGCGATTGTGGGGCGGCTCATGCCCGAGCACGATCCGGTTTACAAGGTGAGTATTATCCCGCGCGGGCGGGCGCTGGGCGTGACCATGTTTCTGCCCGAGGAAGATCGCTACAGCCATAGTCGCCGGCACATCATCAGCCAGATTTGCAGCCTGTTCGGCGGGCGTATCGCCGAGGAAATGACCCTCGGCAAGGATGGGATTACCACCGGTGCGTCGAACGACATCAAGCGTGCAACAGAAATTGCGCGCAAGATGGTGACCCAGTGGGGTCTCTCGGAGAAGATGGGCCCGCTGATGTACGATGAGGGTGGTGAGGAAGTGTTCCTCGGGCGCAGCGCCGGCCAGCAGCACCAGGTGGTATCGGACGACACGGCGACGCAGATTGATCACGAGGTGCGACGCATCATCGACGAATGTTATCTTACCTCCCAGAGGATTCTGGAGGAGAACGTCGAAAAGCTGCACACGATGGCACAGGCACTGATGCTCTACGAGACTATCGATGCGGACCAGATCAGTGACATCATGTCAGGGCGCGAAGTACGCGAGCCCAAGGATTGGGGCGGACCTCCTCCCGGCCAGGGCGCTTCCGAGCAGCCCCAGGCGGGTACCGAGCAGGGCGATTCCAGCGGCCCGATAGGGGATCCTGCCGGCGAGCACTAGTTCCGGATCCCACCTTGGCGCAGCGCTCCCTCCTACCGCCGCAGCCGGTGCTAGTATGTGCCGGCCGCGAGCTGGATCTTTCCCGTCCCCGCGTCATGGGGGTGATCAATGTCACTCCCGATTCCTTTTCCGATGGTGGCACGCTCTTCAGAGGCGGCCGGTTGAAACTCGATCTCGCTCTGGCGCGCGCCGAATGCATGCTGCGTGAGGGCGCGTCGATTCTCGACATTGGCGGTGAATCCACACGCCCCGGGGCGTCTCTGGTTTCGGCGCAGGAGGAAATGGAGCGCGTGCTGCCGGTGGTCGAACGCCTGGCCGCGGAGTTCGACGCGGTGATATCCGTCGATACCAGTACACCCGAGCTGATGTCCGCGGCCGCCGCTGCAGGCGCCGGCATGCTCAACGATGTGCGAGCGCTGTCGCGCGAGGGCGCGCTGGCTGCCGCGGCAGCCAGCGGCCTGCCGGTCTGCCTTATGCACATGCAGGGTGACCCGGCTTCAATGCAGGTTGCTCCCAGCTACGAAGACATCGTCGCCGAGGTGGACGGCTATCTCATGCACCGGGTCGAGGCCTGCGAGCGCGCCGGCATTGCGCGCGACCGGCTGGTGCTGGATCCAGGGTTTGGCTTTGGTAAATCCGTGGCGCACAATATGTCCCTGCTGCGCGGGCTGCCAGCGCTGGGGGCGCATGGTTTGCCGTTGCTGGTGGGTCTTTCCCGCAAGTCCATGATTGGCAGATTACTGGGGCGCGAAGTGAACGAACGCCTGCCCGCGAGCCTTGCGCTGGCGGTTCTGGCGGTTGAACGCGGTGCAGCCATTATAAGAACGCACGACGTCGCAGCCACGCTGGATGCTGTGGCAATGTGCACGGCATTGCATGAACAGGGTGGCACATGAGTAAACGATACTTTGGCACTGACGGCATTCGGGGCTCGGTGGGCGACGGGCCAATTACACCAGATTTCATGCTGAAGCTGGGCTGGGCGAGTGGCAGGGTGTTTGCGCGGGGGGCCGCCGGACAGGGCCGTTGCACCGTCATAATCGGCAAGGATACCCGCGTTTCAGGCTATATGTTCGAGTCGGCGCTTGAGGCGGGCCTGGTCGCGGCAGGTGTCGACGTCAAACTGCTGGGGCCGATGCCCACGCCGGCGGTCGCGCTGATGACGCGCAAACAGAGTGCGGATGCGGGGATTGTCATCAGCGCATCGCACAACCCTTTTTACGACAATGGCGTCAAGTTCTTTGGCGCAGACGGCTCCAAGTTGCCGGACGCAACGGAGCATGCCATTGAGGCCGAGCTTGAACTTGATCTCGCCACGGTCATGTCGCGCGATATCGGCAAGGTGGTGCGCGTGGAGGATGCGGCGGGTCGCTACACGGAGTTTTGCAAGTCCACGGTACCCGAGGGTTTTAATCTGCGTGGAATGCGCATTGCGCTGGATTGCGCACATGGGGCCACCTATCAAATTGCGCCCAAGGTGCTGAAAGAGTTGGGTGCAGAAGTGTTTGCCATAGGCGTGCAGCCGGATGGTTTCAATATCAATGCCGGAGTTGGGTCTACCGATATTGCCGCGCTCTCGCAGTTGGTACGGGAGAAGGGCGCCCACCTCGGTATTGCCTACGATGGTGATGGTGATCGCGTGCTGATGGTGGATGATCAAGGCGGCCTGATAGATGGCGACGAGTTGTTGTACATCATCGCCATGCACCGCCTCGCGATGGGTAAATCAGATGCGGGTGTAGTGGGTACGCAAATGTCCAACCTTGGCCTGGAACTGGCTCTGAAGGAAGAGGGTCTGCAGTTCGCCCGTGCCCAGGTGGGTGATCGACATGTGAAAGCCCTCATGGAAGCCAATGGCTGGGTACTTGGTGGAGAATCCTCCGGCCATATAATTTGCTCGGATGTCACCACCACAGGCGACGGTATTGTTGCGTCACTGCAGGTGCTGATGGCGCTTCGGGCCGCGAAGGGCGATCTGGCCGGTCTGCGCGCCGGTATCAACATGCTCCCGCAAACCATGATCAACGTGAGTACTTGTGCGCGGGTGGATCTCGGCGCCTATCCGGCGATTGCGGCTTCGGTCTCGGCCGTGGAAGAAGTCCTGGGTGGCCGCGGCAGGGTGTTGCTGCGTCCGTCGGGTACCGAGCCCAAAGTGCGGGTGATGGTAGAGGGCGAAGATGCGGGCAAGGTGGCCTCCCTGTGCCGGGAACTCGCGGATGCCGTGGAACTCGCGCTGGCCTGATGCACAAATGACTCCTGGAACCAGCCTGTGCGCCTTGTCACGGTGTGGCAACTTGGTTACCATTGCCGCCGCTTTTTTGCCCGGGGGGCCGGATGCGTCAGGCGCTGGTTGTCGCTAATTGGAAGATGCACGGATCCCGGGCCAGCGTTGCGGCGCTGCTCGGCGCGGTGAAGTCAGGCCCGCTTGTCTCATCGGTCGAAGTGGCAGTGTGCCCTGCACATGTGCATCTGGCCCAGGCGGTCGCTCTTTGTGAAGGAACGGCGATCTCCGTTGGTGCGCAGGATTGCAGTCATGCAAGTAGCGGCGCCCATACCGGTGAAGTGTCTGCCGCGATGCTGGCAGATGTGGGCTGCCGATGGGTGATTCTCGGTCATTCGGAACGCCGCCAGCAGCATGCGGAATCCGATGCGCTGGTAGCGACCAAAATGTCGGTGGCCGTGGCTGCGGGACTGGCGCCTATTCTGTGCGTGGGTGAGACTCTCGAGCAGCGTGAGTCGGGTGAGGCTGAGGCGGTGGTTGCGGCGCAGCTTCACGCTGTCCTGGCGTCGCAAACGGATTTATCCGGTCTTGCTATTGCCTATGAGCCGGTGTGGGCGATCGGCACCGGGCTCACGGCCACGCCAGAGCAGGCACAGTCGATGCACACATTCATTCGTGCGCGACTGGGCGAGATCGACAGTCTGCAATCGCAGCCGGTGCGAATTCTGTATGGCGGCAGCGTCAAGGCGGCGAATGCCGCGCAGTTGTTCGCCGAGCCGGATATCGATGGCGCCCTGGTTGGCGGCGCATCACTGATTGCAGAGGAATTTATAGCCATCGCAGCGGCCGCGGCTGTCTGAGGTGGCGTGATACGATGTCCCGCGGAGGGACGTGAACGGTATGGAACAGATTATTCTTATAGTGCACCTGATTACGGCGCTGGCCATCGTTGGCCTCATTATGCTGCAGCAGGGAAAGGGGGCTGATATGGGGGCTTCCTTTGGTGCGGGCGCATCGCAGACGGTCTTTGGGTCGGATGGCAGCGGCAACGTGCTGACGCGCGCCACAACCTGGCTGGTTGTGCTGTTTTTCAGCACCAGCTTCGGGCTCGCGATCCTGGCGACACAGAAATCGGAAATGGTGGACGAGCTTGATCTTGCATTGCCTGCGGCGGTGCAGGAAGCAGCAGCACCTGCCGTGGAAGAGGAATTACCGGTAGTTGAAGAGCAGGAACCGGTAATGACGGACGACGCGGGAAGCGACCTTCCCAGCCTGGATTAGTCCAGAGTTTTGCCGAAGTGGTGGAATTGGTAGACACGCTATCTTGAGGGGGTAGTGAGCTATGCTCGTGCGGGTTCAAGTCCCGCCTTCGGCACCATCATTATTGTCAGTAGCCAGAATTGCTCTGCGTAGCGGAGTGCTGGTGCGAGGCCTGTTTGGCCCGTTCAGATCCCGTTTTCGTCAACCGCTTGAACCTCTCGCCTGACACCAGATGCAAATAGCCCAAAATTGCGCGCTCAGCCGGTTGACCGGGATAGGGGCGCTCCCTATAATGCTCACCCTCTCGAATGGGCTAAAGGAAAGATGTCCATTGTGACGTGCCGAGGGGCCAGTCACATGAGAGAAAGGTTTTGATGCGGGGTGGAGCAGCCTGGTAGCTCGTCGGGCTCATAACCCGAAGGTCGTCGGTTCAAATCCGGCCCCCGCTACCAAATAGGCGCTGTCTGCTCCCAATACCTGCAGCGCTATCGTGGAGAAGCCCCTTTTCAGGGGCTTTTTCGTAGGTGGAGAAAAAGCTGCGGATGGCGAGCAAGGATCAGCAAATTGCCGACCTGTTGCAGGCGACGATTGCAGCGCTGGGGTTTGAACTGTGGGGTGTTGAGTACCTGTCACAGGGCAAGCACAGTGTCGTTCGCATCTATATAGACGGGCCCGACGGGATAACCGTCGACGACTGTGCCACGGTGAGCGCGCAGGTAGGTAGTGTGCTGGATGTGGAAGAACCGGTCAGCGGTGAGTATACCCTCGAGGTGTCCTCCCCGGGAGTAGACCGATTGCTGTTTCGTCTGGATCAGTTCACAGGCTATGTAGGCGAGACGGTGGATTTGCGCCTGCGTACCCCCTTTGAAGGGCGTCGCAGGTTGAAAGGAACCTTAAAGGGCCTGGAAGGCGAAGATGTGGTAGTTCAGGTGGACGATCACGAGTACCTGTTGCCGCACAGCACGATTGAAAAGGCGCGTGTACAACCCCGCATCTAGGTGCGGCAAGTCAACTGGCGAGGCTGGAGATGTCAAAGGAGATTCTGGATATAGCGGAAGCCGTGTCGAACGAGAAGGGTGTGTCCCAGGACATCATCTTCGAGGCGATGGAGCTGGCGCTCGCAACGGCGACCAAAAAACGGTACGACGAAGATGCTGACATTCAAGTCACCATCGACCGTAAAACCGGTGACTATCTCACCGTGCGTCGCTGGCTTGTTGTGCCTGACGACGAGCTGGCACTGCTGGGAACACAGTTTACTACCGAGGAAGCCATCGAACAGGATCCGGCGCTCAAGCCGGGCGACTTCCACGAGGAACAGGTGGAGAATATCGGGTTTGGCCGTATCGCCGCCCAGACCGCGAAGCAGGTGATTGTGCAGCGTGTGCGCGATGCCGAGCGGGCTCAGGTTGTTGAGCAGTACACGTCTCGCGTTGGCGAGCTGGTGGCCGGAACAGTGAAGAAGGTGACGCGCGACAACGTCATCGTCGACCTCGGCAATAATGCCGAAGGCCTGTTGCCGCGCGAACACCTGGTAGGTCGCGAGACCTTTCGCGTGAATGACCGCGTACGCGCAATTCTGCGTGAGATCAGTACGGAATCCCGTGGACCACAACTCATTCTGAGTCGTTCCTGCCCCGAGATGTTGATAGAACTGTTCAAGATCGAAGTGCCGGAGATCGCCGAGGAAGTTATCCAGATCCGTGCCGCGGCAAGGGATCCCGGGTTGCGTGCGAAAATTGCGGTAAAAACAAATGATCAACGCATCGACCCGGTGGGTGCCTGCGTTGGCATGCGTGGTTCGCGAGTGCAGGCTGTCTCGAATGAGCTGGACAATGAGCGTGTGGACATCGTGCCCTGGGATGACAACCCCGCCCAGTTGGTGATCAACGCGATGGCGCCTGCGGAAGTTGAATCAATCGTTGTCGATGAAGACAGCGGTACGATGGATGTAGCGGTTTCTGAGGACAATCTCGCCCAGGCCATCGGCCGGTCGGGCCAGAACGTACGTCTCGCCTCGGAGCTGACCGGTTGGACAATCAACGTAATGAGCGTTGAGGAAGCGGCCGACAAGCACGAGGCTGAAGCGGGCCAGGTGATTGCCGTGTTCGTGGATAACCTTGACGTCGATGAAGACGTTGCCGAAATACTGGTCGAGGAAGGTTTCACCACGCTGGAAGAAGTGGCCTATGTGCCATTGGAAGAGATGATGCAGATCGAAGGCTTCGACGAGGATATCGCCGAAGAGTTGCGCGCCCGCGCCAAGGATGCGCTGCTGACCCAGGCCATTGCCTCCGAGGAGCAACTCGGCGCGAACGAGCCGGCGGAAGACCTGCTGACGATGGATGGTATGGATCGCCATCTGGCCTATATTCTTGCCAGTCGTGCAATTGTCACGATGGAAGATCTGGCCGAGCAGGGAGTGGATGACCTGATGGACATTCCGGATATGACAGAAGAACGTGCGGGAGAGTTGATTATGACCGCAAGAGCGCCCTGGTTTGCCGAGGCAGAAGAGTAACCCGGCAGTGCACGACTGAAGGCATCGAGACAGGGTACGAAGGAGATTATTGAATGGCGCAGGTGACGGTACAGCAGCTGGCGGAAGTGGTAGGGGCATCGTCTGAACGTCTGCTCTCGCAGATGAAAGAGGCGGGGCTGCCCCATAGCGCGCCGGAAGAGGCCGTGTCTGACGAAGACAAGCAAACACTGCTTCAGTACCTGAAGCGCAGCCATGGTGAGCCCACGGAGGCTCCCAAACGCATAACGCTGAAGCGCAAAACCATAAGCACGTTGCGCACTCCCGGTTCTCAGGGCAAAAGAACGGTGAACGTGGAAGTACGCAAGAAGCGTACTTACGTGAAACGCGATGCTGCCCAGGATGACGACGTTGAGCAGCCGCTCGTTGAAGAGGCAGTCGTCGAAGAGGCACCGGCGCCTGAGGCTGTCGCCCCCGCGGCGCCGGTAGAGCCTGAACAGGATGTAGCCGCCGCTACCCAGCCAGAGCCAGAACCTGAGCCGGAAGATCCCGCTGATCTGGACCCGGAAGTTCTGCGCCAACGGGCAGCAGAGCGCCGCAAAAAGCAGGAGGCGGACGAAGCCGCTGCGCGCCAGGCCGCACTGGAAGCACGCAAGCTCGCCGAAGAGGCGGCACGCGTGGAGTCCGAGGCCAAGAGCAAGGACAAGACCGGCGACGCAGCACGCAAACCCAAGCGATTGCACGATGCGCCGGCGGCAGCGCCCTCCGATGATCGCGAGCGTCGTCCGCGCAGCCGGTTGGCCCGCACCTCTCCGGGCGGACGCGGCAAACAGCGCGGACACAATTTGTCGCTGGCGGACCTCGAGTCTGAATCAGGCGGAGGAAGGCGTCGCGGTAGCCGCAAGAAAATCAAGGCGTCGCATGCGGAACACGGCAAGCACGGTTTCGAGCAACCCACCGAGAGAATTGTGTATGACGTAGAAGTCGCGGACATGATCTCCGTGGCCGGGCTTGCACAACAGATGGCGGTGAAGTCGGGCGAGGTCATCAAAGAGCTGATGAAGCTTGGCGTGATGGCCACCATTAACCAGATGATTGATCAGGACACTGCAATTCTTGTGGTTGAAGAGTTTGGCCACAGGGTCAGGCTGGTCAGCGCGGATGTGCTCGAAGAAAAGCTCGAGGAAACGCTTTCGCAGCACGAGGGCACCGATGAGCCGCGCGCACCCGTGGTAACGGTAATGGGGCACGTCGATCACGGTAAAACATCCCTGCTCGATTTCATTCGCGAGAGTCGCGTGGCCTCGGGTGAAGCGGGAGGTATCACCCAGCATATTGGTGCCTATCACGTGGAAACCGGCCACGGCATGATCACATTCCTGGATACGCCCGGCCACGCAGCGTTTACTGCGATGCGTGCGCGTGGTGCCAAGAGTACCGATATCGTGATTCTGGTGGTGGCCGCAGACGACGGCGTGATGCCGCAGACAGAAGAGGCGATCCAGCACGCGAAGGCTGCGCAGGTGCCTCTGATCGTAGCGGTCAACAAAATCGACAAAGAGGGCGCGGACCCGGAACGGGTCAAGAATGAACTGTCGGCAAAAGAGGTGATTCCGGAGGAGTGGGGTGGCGACACGCAGTTTGTAAACGTCTCGGCGCACACGGGTGAGGGCATTCACGAACTGCTGGACGCGGTGCTGTTGCAGGCTGAGCTGCTGGAGCTGCGCGCGCCGCGCGATGTGCCCGCGCAGGGTATCGTGATTGAATCGCGGCTCGACAAGGGCCGCGGCCCGGTGGCTTCTCTGCTGGTGCAGAGCGGCACGCTGAAACAGGGGGATATCGTTCTGGCTGGGCTGCAGTTTGGCCGCGTGCGGGCGATGCTGGACGAAGACGGCAAACCCATTGTCATCGCCGGGCCGAGTATACCGGTGGAGATTCTGGGTCTGGACGGCACGCCGGGCGCCGGCGATCTGTTTGCCGTGGTAGAGAATGAGAGGCGCGCCCGCGAAGTGGCCGACTTCCGCCAGAACAAGAGCCGCGACAACAAACTGCAACGTCAGCAGGCAGCCAAGCTCGACAACATGTTCGAGAGCATGACAGCGGGTGAGAAAAGCACCCTGAATATTGTGGTCAAGGCCGATGTGCGCGGCTCTCTGGAAGCGATCCAGACAGCATTGATTGAGCTGGGCAACGAAGAAGTGCAGGTCAATGTCGTCTCCAGCGGCGTTGGCGGTATTACCGAGACGGACGTGAATCTCGCGATCACTTCGGGCGCCGTAGTGTTCGGCTTCAACGTGCGTGCCGATACTGCGGCGCGCAGTCTGGTTGAGAATGAAGGCGTGGACCTTCGCTACTACAACGTTATATATGACTTGCTTGACGACGTGAAACAGGCCTTGTCGGGTATGTTGGCGCCGGAGCTGCGCGAGGAAATCCTGGGCATAGCGGAAGTGAAGGAAGTGTTCCGGTCTCCGAAGTTTGGCCTGATCGCCGGTTGTGTCGTTACCGAGGGCTCGGTGCTCCGCTCAAAGCCCATTCGCGTTTTGCGCGACAACGTGGTGATCTACGAGGGCGAACTCGAGTCGCTGCGCCGTCACAAAGACGATGTGAATGAAGTGCGCAACGGCACCGAGTGTGGCATCGGCGTAAAGAACTATACCGATGTGAAAGTGGGCGACCTTATTGAAGTGTTTGAGGTCAAGGAATTCGCCCGCTCCCTTTAAGCGGTAAAACGGTTGTTGGACAGATGGCCAAGGAATACGCTCGAACCCAGCGCGTTGCAGACCACCTGCAACGCGAGCTGGCAAGCCTGATTCAACGCGAGCTGCGTGACCCGCGGCTTGGCATGGTGAGCATCACCGGCGTTGAGGTCAGTCGTGATCTAGCTCACGCGCGTGTGTTCTACACCGTGCTCGATGCAGATTCCAGCGCCGAGGCAAGTGAATGCACTGAAGTGCTGAATAAAGCGGCAGGCTTTCTCCGTAGCCAGTTGTCGCGCGATAGCAGTATGCGCAGCGTTCCACAGCTGAGGTTTAAATTTGACAGCAGTGTAGGCCGCGGCCGTGAGATGGAGGACCTGATCCGGCGCGCCGCGGATGCCGATCGCGAACTCGGCCTGCGCGTAGACGATTCCGGAGAGCAGGACTAAGCATGGGCAGGCAGCGTCGCGGGCGCCAGGTTAACGGTATTCTGGTGCTCGACAAACCCGTCGGCGTCAGTTCAAACCGGGCTCTGCAAACCGCCAGGCACCTGTTCTCTGCCGCCAAGGCCGGGCACACCGGAAGTCTGGATCCGCTGGCATCGGGCGTACTCCCGTTGTGCTTTGGGGAAGCCACCAAGTTCTCCCAGTATCTGCTGGACGCGGATAAAGCCTACGAGAGTACTTTCGTACTCGGTGTTGCTACTGCAACGGGCGACGCCGAAGGAGAAGTCCTTGCCAGCTGCGATGCCTCCGCGATCAGTGAGGGGCAGGTTGAAGAGGCTTTGCGGGATTTTCGCGGTGAGATTGAACAGGTTCCGTCGATGTACTCCGCGATCAAACGCGACGGAAAGCCGCTCTACAAGCTGGCCAGGCAGGGTATAGAGGTTGAACGTGAGTCGCGCCGGGTTTTCATCCGCTGCCTGGAGGTGCGGGCTTTCCGTCCGGGCGCGCAGGCTGAACTGGATTTGTATCTGGAGTGCAGCAAGGGTACCTACGTGCGCTCGATAGCCGAAGATCTGGGCGCAGTGCTCGGCTGCGGAGCCCACGTGAGCGCCCTGCGCCGCACCCGGTCTGGCCCGTTTGGCACAGAAGACAGTATATCGTTGCCCACGCTGGAGGCATTGAAGCAGAACGAGAAGCAGGCCGAGCTGGATGCGCTGCTGTTGCCGGCAGACTCAGCGCTGGGTGGCCTGCCACTGGTGAGGCTTACGGAGTCGGGTGGCTTCTACCTGCGTCAGGGGCAGGCGGTGCAGGTGCCAAACGCGCCCTGTAATGGTATGGTGCGCGTCGCCCTGGAGAGCGGAGAGTTCCTGGGCGTTGGAGAAATATTGGACGACGGGCGTGTGGCGCCGCGTCGCCTGGTAGTCGCCGGAAGGTGACATGAACCTGTCTGTAAATCTGCACGGACAGGCTCTTGTATTAACAGGGAATAGCCCGCGTTGTCTGGCTATTCAGCGCAGATTGCTAAAGAGGTAATTGACATGGCTTTGAACGCCGAACGTAAGGCTGAAATCGTACAAGAGTATCAGGTAGGTGAAGGTGATACGGGGTCTCCAGAAGTACAGGTAGCGCTGCTGACAGCAAATATCGAGCAGCTACAGGGACACTTCAAATCACATAGTCAGGATCATCACTCACGCCGCGGTCTCATCCGCATGGTGAACCAGCGTCGCAAGCTGCTGGACTATCTGCGCCGCAAGGATACCGCGCGCTACGCGAATCTGATCAAGCGCCTGGGCCTGCGTCGATAAGCCTTACCCAGCAACGGCCGGGAGTCACATGACATGGGGTTATGTGCCAGCAGGCCGCGCGGGCTTCGCCTGCGATCATAGAATTGGAGAATTATTGTGAATCCAGTAACCAAACAGTTTCAGTATGGCGGTCAGACCGTCACGCTGGAAACCGGCCGAATCGCCCGACAGGCGAGCGGCGCGGTGATGGTCACCGTAGAGAATACGTCAGTGTTGTGCACCGTGGTTGCCGAGAAAACCCAACGGGAAGGTCGTGACTTTTTCCCACTGGCAGTGCACTACACCGAGAAGACCTATGCCGTGGGTAAAATCCCGGGTGGTTTTTTCAAGCGTGAAGGTCGTCCGAGCGAAAAGGAAACTCTCACGTCGCGTCTGATCGACCGACCCATTCGCCCGCTGTTTCCAAACGGGTTTATGAATGAGGTGCAGGTGATTTGTACGGTGATGTCAGCCGACAAGCATATTGATCCTGATATTCCCGCGATGATTGGCACCTCCGCAGCGCTGGCCATTTCCGGCTGCCCGTTTAACGGGCCCATCGGTGGCGCTCGCGTGGGTTTCAACGAAGCGCGCGGGTATATGCTGAATCCCACTTACGAAGAACTTGCGCAAAGCAAGCTGGACATGATTGTGGCCGGTACCGCGGACGCCGTTCTGATGGTGGAGTCCGAGGCGAAGGAGTTATCGGAAGACCAGATGCTGGGCGCGGTGCTTTTCGCCCATCAGGAAATGCAGGTCGTGATTCAGGCGATCAATGAACTGGTGTCGGAAGCTGGTAAGCCGCGTTGGGACTGGCAGGCGCCGACGCCCGACGAATCACTGGTTACGGCCGTGGAAGACCATGTGAAAACTGAACTCGGGGAGGCCTACCGGATCACCGAGAAGGCGGAACGTTATCAGCGGGTGGGTGAAATCCGCGATGCAGCGATTGCTGCGCTGGCCACGCCAGACGGCCCTTCCGCCGATGCCGTGAAGGACGTTTTCAAGAGCATCGAGAAGAATCTGGTGCGCAAGCGCATTCTCGCCGGTGAGGCGCGTATCGACGGCCGCGACAACCGCACCGTGCGTCCGATTGCCTGCGAGGTCGATGTGTTGGCAAAGGCGCATGGCAGCGCACTGTTCACGCGCGGTGAGACGCAGGCGATTGGCGCCGTGACGCTGGGTTCTACGCGTGATGCGCAGATCATCGATGCGCTTGAAGGCGAGCGGCGCGATCCGTTCATGCTGCATTACAACTTCCCCCCCTACTCGGTGGGCGAAGCCGGGCGAGTCGGTTTCACCGGTCGCCGCGAAGTGGGGCATGGCCGCCTGGCGCGTCGTGGTCTTGCTGCGGTACTGCCGGGTAGTGAGGAGTTTCCCTATACAATTCGGGTTGTATCGGAGATCACTGAATCCAATGGATCCAGTTCCATGGCATCGGTTTGCGTGGGTTCGCTGGCGCTGATGGCGGCGGGCGTTCCCCTGAAAACACCGGTGGCTGGCATCGCCATGGGTCTGGTAAAGGAAGGCAACCAGTTTGCCGTGCTCACCGATATTCTGGGTGATGAAGACCACCTGGGCGACATGGATTTCAAGGTGGCCGGTACTGCCGAAGGTGTCACCGCACTGCAGATGGATATCAAGATCGAGGGTATTAACGAGCAGATCATGGAAGTGGCGCTCGAACAGGCCCAGCAGGCGCGCCTGCATATTCTCGGGCAAATGAATCAGATACTCAGCGCGCCGCGTCAGGTGACCTCCGAGAATGCTCCCAGCATGATGACCCTCAAGGTCGATTCCGACAAAATTCGTGACATTATCGGCAAGGGTGGCGCTACCATTCGTTTGATTACCGAGAAGTCTGGCGCGACCGTGGATATTGATGACGATGGTACCGTGCGAATCTTCGGTCAGGATCAGGCATCGCGCGACGCAGCAGTGGCGATGGTGGAGGAAATTACCGCAGAAGCCGAAATTGGTGCGGTGTACACGGGTCGTGTTGAGCGCATCGTGGATTTTGGCGCGTTTATCAATATTCTTCCCGGCAAGGATGGTCTGGTGCATATATCCCAAATCGCCAACGAGCGCGTGGAAAGCGTTTCCGACCACCTGAAGGAAGGCGACGAAGTACGTGTGAAGGTGCTCGATGTGGACCAGCGCGGTCGTATCAAGCTCTCCATCAAGGAATTGCTGGATGACGATGCGGCAGCCGCCGGAGAGCCCGTAGCGCAGGACTAAGCGGTTAGGGCAAGGCCCTGTCGTAGAAGTTGAGAAAGCGAGGGCTCACCGATAGGTGGGCCCTTTTTTTGTGCCGGATGTATTCAGGCCGGCCGGTTGTTGATCAGATCTTCCACCACTGAGGGATCCGCCAGGGTGCTGGTGTCGCCGAGGGCTTCGAGGTCGTCTTCAGCGATCTTGCGCAAGATGCGGCGCATGATCTTGCCGGAGCGGGTCTTCGGCAGGCCGGGCGCCCACTGGATGACATCGGGTCTGGCAATGGCGCCTATTTCGGTCACGCAGAGGTCTATCAGCGCCTCGCGCAGGGCCTCGTCCGGCGTTACTCCCTGCATTGGTGTGACGTAGGCATAGATGCCCTGGCCCTTGATATCGTGCGGGAAACCCACCACGGCGGCTTCAGCGATATCGTCATGCAGAACCAGCGCGCTTTCCACTTCGGCGGTGCCCATGCGGTGGCCGGAAACATTCAGCACATCGTCTACCCTGCCGGTGATCCAGAAGTAGCCATCGGCATCGCGGCTCGCACCATCGCCAGTGAAGTAGTAGCCCTCATAGTGGTTGAAGTAGGTATCCAGCATGCGCTGATGATCGCCGTATACCGAGCGGATCTGTGCCGGCCAGGAGGATTTGATAACCAGGTATCCGGCTCCGGGCCCTTCGATCTCTTTCCCCGATTCATCCAGCAACGCCACGTCAACACCGAAGAAAGGTCGTGCAGCGGAACCGGGTTTCAGGTCGGTGGCGCCCGGTAGTGGCGTGATCATGTGGGCGCCGGTTTCCGTTTGCCACCAGGTGTCTACTATCGGGCAGCGGCTGTCGCCCACCACCGTGTAGTACCACTCCCAGGCTTCCGGGTTGATCGGCTCGCCAACCGTGCCGAGCAACTTCAGGCTCGCCCGGGAGCTGCGTTTCACTGGTGCGTCGCCAACGGCCTGCAGGGCGCGGATGGCGGTAGGTGCAGTGTAGAAGATGTTCACCTGGTGCTTGTCTATCACCTCCCAGCAGCGTCCGGCGTCAGGATAGGTGGGCACCCCTTCAAATATCAGCGAGGTCGCTCCGTTGGCCAGCGGCCCGTACACGATGTAGCTGTGCCCGGTGACCCAGCCTACATCCGCGGTGCACCAGTAAACATCGCCATCGCGATAGTCAAAGGTGTACTTGAAGGTCATGGCCGTTTGCAACAGATAGCCGGCAGTCGTGTGCAAAACGCCCTTGGGTTTGCCGGTGGAGCCGGAGGTGTAGAGAATGAACAGAGGGTCTTCCGAATCCATTGATTCCGGAGTGCACTCCTCGGCGGCGTGCTGCACGGCTTCGTGGTACCAGACATCCCTGCCATCGTGCCAGGCGATGTCGCCGCCAGTGCGTTGCACCACCAGACAGGTACGCACGTTGGGGCAGGCGGCGAGGGCCTTGTCGGCATTGTCTTTGAGCGGCACGCGCTTGCCACCGCGCAGGCCTTCGTCGGCGGTAATCAGCGTCTGGCAGTCTGAATCGAGAATCCTGTCTTTGAGGGCCTCGGGTGAGAACCCGCCGAACACTACCGAGTGCACTGCGCCAATGCGCGCGCAGGCCAGCATGGCGTAGGCTGCCTCGGGAATCATCGGCATGTAGATGCACACCCGATCGCCCTTGCCAACACCCCGCTCTTTAAGTGCATTGGCCAGCTTGCAGACTTCTGCTTTGAGTTCGGCATAGCTGATGTGACGGCTGTCGCCCGGGTCATCACCTTCCCAGATTAATGCGGTTTGTCCGGCGCGTTGGGGCAGGTGTCGGTCGATACAGTTGTAGCTCACATTGAGTTTGCCGCCGGCAAACCATTGTGCGTGGCCCTGACGGAAATCGTAGCTCACGACCTCCTGCCAGGGGGCATCCCAGGAGAGAAAAGAGTTGGCCATTTCAGCCCAGAAAGATGCGGGATCATCAACTGAGCGGCGATACATGTGTTCGTAGTCGGCCGCGCTTATATGCGCATCGCTGAAGCTGGCGGGCACCGGTCGCAGTTGAAACTCAAACATGTCAGGCATCTCTCATTGCACAGTGAAGCCGTGCATGATACTGCAAAAAACGCGGGTATTCAGGGAGCAGGTGGGCCGGCAATTGTGAGTTGAACCGGGTGCGGCACTGCGCAGCGAGAGCGCTAACCGTCGGCCAGCATGCGCCAGTCGGAAACCGGGTTGAGCGCCAGCCGCACATTGTCGATAAGACGGGTGGTGCCGAGGCGGGCGGCGGCGAGAATAGCGATTTCTTCAGTATCTTCTGTAACGGCCTGCAGGCTGTTGGCGTCTCGAATGGCAAAGTAATCGGGCTCGAAACCGGCCTGCAGAAGTTTCATGCGGGCATGGGATTCAAGCTGCAGGAAGTTATCGAAACCGCAGGCTATCGCCTCGCGGCAACTGTTGAGAGTCTGGTGCAGAAGTGGCGCGATGCGGCGCTGATCCGCTGACAGGAAGCCATTGCGGGAACTGCGGGCCAGTCCGTCCTCGTCGCGGCTGGTGGCTACGCCAATAACTTTCAGCGGCATGCCCAGGTCGCGGACCATGCGTCGGACAATGGAGAGCTGCTGAAAATCCTTTTCGCCAAACACCGCCACGTCGGGCCGGACAATGTTGAACAACTTGTTGACGATAGTCGTCACGCCATCGAAATGACCCGGCCGGCTGCTGCCGCAGAGCGTATCGCCAAGGTCGGGTACATGCACCACCGTCTGCGCTGCCATTCCCTCGGGATAAATCTCTTCCACAACCGGCGCATAGAGCATTTGCACGCCTTCCGCAAAGAGCTTTTCCTTGTCGGCGGCGAGAGTTCTGGGGTAGGTATCGAGGTCTTCGTTTGGACCAAACTGTAGTGGATTGACGAAAATGCTGACCACAACGATGTCACACAGTTGTCTGGCCCTGCGCACCAGGTTCAGATGACCTTCATGCAGATTACCCATGGTGGGCACGAAGGCAATACTCTGGCCATTGCTACGACAGGCGTCGAGCGCCGCTTTCAACTGGTCGTTGTAGCTGTAAGTTCTCATATCTACCTGTTCCCCCTCGGGGTAGTGGTGACACTGAAACTGTCAAGTACAGACGGTGCAATTTCCTGCCCCGGCTCAACCTCGTTGAGGGGCGGGAGCGAAAGTATGCCCCAAGCGTATGGGCCGAGCAACGGATTGTAGTGGAAAATTCACAGAGTTTGTTACCAAAAGAATCAATCGACTTCACGAATACGTGGTAATGCGACACGCTTCAAAAGTAAGTGTTCACTTACATGAGGCTGGAGCGCCAGCGTGTAGTCTCGCGCCAACCTAAGAGTAGGTATGCTCTTCGCGCGGGAAGCTGCCGTCCTTCACCGCGGTTACAAATGCCAGCAGTGCGTCGCGAATACTCGGCTGACCCTGCATGAAGTTCTGCACGAAACGCGGAGTGTGCTCGCTCAGTCCGAGCAGGTCGTGCAGCACCAGCACCTGTCCGTCTGTACCTGCTCCTGCGCCAATGCCGATGACGGGTATATCCAGCTTCTGACTGATGTCTTCCGCCAGGTGTGCCGGGATGCACTCGAGTACCAGCAGGCTCGCACCGGCGTCCTGAATTTCAACCGCATCGGCGAGAATGGATTTGGCCTCCTTCGGCGTGCGTCCCTGCACCTTGAAGCCGCCGAAGGTGTTTACGGATTGTGGCGTGAGGCCCAGGTGAGCACAGACGGGAATACCCCGCTCCACCAGCTTGCTGATGGACTCACTCAACCAGACGCCGCCCTCCATCTTCACCATCTGGGCACCTGCCTGCATGAGACGGGTGGCGTTTGCCATGGTCTGTTCGGGGTTTGAGTAGGTCATGAAAGGCAGGTCGGCAATCACCAGTGGCTGCGGCTCGGCGCGGCACACGCAGGCTGTATGGTAGGCCATGTCGGCAATGGTGACTGGAATGGTACTGTCGTGGCCCTGCAAAACCATACCGAGGGAATCACCCACCAGTATGGCTTCCGCGCCCACATCGCTGATCAATTTGGTGAAGGTCGCATCATAGGATGTGATGCAAACGAACTTTTCGCCCTCGGCCTTCATCTTGTCCAGGGTGCTGATAGTGAACTTGCCCATGGCGAGATTCCTGTAGGGTGGTTAGCTGGGGTGTCAGAGGCCCGGGGCCGGGGCGTCTAGCCGAAAAAAGTGGGATTGAAGTAATGGCGACCGCGGCGAATATCCAGCATGTAGTCGACCAGTTGCCTGTAATCCTCTGTGTTGTTCGCCAAATCCAGCTCGCTGGCATTGACAATCAGCAGCGGAGCATCATCGTAATATAGAAAAAACTCACTGTACACTTCGTTCAGACGCTCGAGATATTGCCTGTCGATACCCTGCTCATAGGCGAGACCGCGTGATTCTATGCGGGAAATAAGCACATCGGTGCCGGCCTGCAGATAGACCACCAGATCGGGTCTCGGGGCGTCAATCGTCAGTTGCCGATAGACCTTTTTGTACAGTTGAAATTCATCCGGATCCAGGTTCAGGCGTGCGAAAAGCGGATCTTTTTCAATCAGAAAATCGGCCACCCGCACGCTTTCGAAAATGTCTGCCTGGCGAATATCCTGAATCTTCTGGGCGCGCTGAAAGAGGAAGAAAAGCTGCGCTGCGAGCGCCGCCTGCCCCGGGTTGCGGTAGAACTTCTCGAGGAAGGGGTTGGTGTGGGCGTCCTCCAGTAGCGTGGCGTAGTTGAAGCTCAGGGCGAGCTTCTGGGCAAGGGTGGTCTTGCCCACGCCGATCGGGCCTTCCACCGCTATATATCGCGGTAGCTCGCGACCTTTCAACTCGATGCCTACGGTTTCAGGGTTTGGCATGGCGGTAGTCTTCCCCCTGCTCTGGTAGTGCAAAATGCGCCCTGGAGACAGCAGCGGTCACGGCGTGTTTAACGTGCAATCAATTCGATTGAGATTGTTGGCCGGGCAATTCCGCACCAGCACCTGCAGATCGCTGCCATCAGGCAGGGTCATCCCGGCATCGCTGATTTCCTGCAAAGGCAGCAATACAAAATCACGTTCATGCATACGCGGATGCGGTAGCGTGAGACGCTCATCGCTGATGATTGTCGTGCCGTACAACAGCAGGTCAAGATCAAGGGTGCGTGGACCCCAGTGTTCAAGTCGCTCGCGTCCCTGGCGTAACTCGATCAACTGCAATGCGTCCAGCAGCGCATGCGGGTCCAGTTGTGTCTTCAAACACAGCACGGCGTTGAGGTAGTCGGGTTG
Source organism: uncultured Halieaceae bacterium (assembly GCA_963976655.1). Lineage (GTDB taxonomy): Bacteria > Pseudomonadota > Gammaproteobacteria > Pseudomonadales > Halieaceae > Marimicrobium. The sequence goes on along the minus strand of CAXBLB010000021.1, from coordinate 30,898 downwards.
TCCGGGTGGTCCCACCGGTGCGCTGCGGTAAACACTCGAAACGCGCGCAAGTTCCGACTCGGGCAATTCCGCAATCGCAGATGTCGCGCGTCGCAGTTGTTGCAACGGCTCCCCGAGATTGCTGCCGAGGGCGATATAGGCGCAGGTCATGTGGTGCTGGGGTTACGGCGTTTGCGCGGACGCCTGCGGCCCTTTCCTGCACCACCGGAGCCCGCCTGCTGGAGCCTTTCTTCCAGTGGCAGTTCCTGAAAAGGTGTCCACCAGGCTGCCAGGTCGCCCGTATCTTCGCCGGCTTCCTCGCGCAGCAGCAGGAAGTCATAGGCGGCGCGGAAGCGTCGGTGGTCTGGCAGTTCAGCCGCCTTGCGCCCACGACGGTTTGCCAGGCGTAGCTGGAATTCCCAGATTTCATGCATTGGCTGGCTGAAGCGTCGCGGTATGGTGATGTGCTGTATCGCCTCGCTGGTCGCCTGCTGTGAAGCAATGTGCATGGCAACCATTGGCGGCTCGCCGCCGGCTTCGAGCTGTCTCGCCTGTTCACTCACTACCGGCCACAGCAGTGCAGCGAGAATGAATGCGGGAGTGACCGGCTTGTCGTTTGCTACCCGCTGATCGGTGTTGCGCATTGCCGCAGTTATCAATGCCAGGCCGCTGGCATCGCGGGCGAGATTCGCGGCGGTAGCGGGGAACAGGTACGCGAGCAGTTCATGCCTGATCAGGTGATCCAGCGTTGTTTCGGCGTAACCGGCGAGAAACAGCTTCAGAAACTCGTCAAACAACCGGGCGGGTGGAATGTGTCCCAGCAGATGGGCGCAGCGTGGAATGGCCGCTGCCGTTTCCTCTTCAACGCTGAACTGCAATTTTGCGGCAAAGCGCAGCACGCGCAGCATGCGCACCGGATCTTCAGTGTAGCGTTGTTCGGGATCGCCAATGACGCGTATGCGTCGCGCCTGCAAATCCTGTAAACCCCCTACATGGTCGAATACTTCAAAGTTACCGGCATCGTAGTAAATGGCGTTTACCGTCAGATCGCGCCGTACAGCGTCCTCCTCCAGGGTACCGTAGACGTTGTCTCGCAATAGTTGTCCGCTGGCAGATTGGCGGGAGCGATTGCCGTCGCCGCGTTGCGTGTCGTCGCTCTCGTCGTGATGTCCCCGAAACGTTGTGACCTCGATGATCTCGCGCCCGAAGCGCACGTGCACGATGCGAAAGCGCCGGCCGATGATGCGTGAATTTCGAAACAGGGCGTGCACATCTTCTGGCGTGGCGTCCGTGGCGATATCGAAATCTTTTGGATGTCCGCCGAGGAGGAGGTCGCGCACAGCGCCGCCGACCAGGTAGGCCTGATGCCCCTGGCCGCGCAAACGCGACATTACCTTGAGAGCGCTGTCACTGATATTTCGGCGCGAGATGCAGTGTTGATCTCTGGGGACGACGTTCAAACGGGTTCAGCCCTGTGGCAGTGTCCGGACAGGCGCGCAGTCTAGCACAGAAGGCCTGAGACGTTGTCTCGCGAGGATAGCTAACGGCAAAGTGAATGGTGGGGAAACATGTTTCCCCACCCAGGTCTCACTTTCAGCGTTATTCTTAGTTCGGCGGGATATTATTTTTATAGGTTCTGGCAGAACAGCGTTCTGTGTGTGTTCAGTCGGGCAGTGCGTAGTGCAGTGCACTGTCCCGGGCGCAAGCATCTGGAGGTCTGGTGTACTTTCACAAGCAGTAAGCCAGAAATTGAGGGGAAGTAAACTTCCCCATCCAGGTCCATAGCGTCACTGTTATTTTTATTGCGGTAGCTGTTATTTTTATTTGTTGTACCACCTTATATAAGGCAGATGGCGTGCCATATTTAGAATTATTTATTAAAAACAATAGCTTATAAATTCGTGGCGAGGTGATTTAGGACATTTGTACGGCAATGTGTTACCAAAATACCCTACGTTGGGTGAGTGCTTTTGCCTTCGGTAACGGTTATTTTGCCTGGTGGGCGCTGCTTTTAGCTGCTCTACGTGCGCTGTTGGCGCTTTTTTTGCGCGGAATGCCGAAACGTTGCCGACGTTCCCAGAGGCATTTGCGACTCACGCCCAGTTTCTGCGCCAGTTCTGTTTCGCTCATTGAATCCTGGTGTTCCAACACGAAGCGCTGGAAGTAGTCCTCCAGCGAGAGATCTTCCTGGGGCTCATGGCTGATACCGCCAGTACTGCTCTTGCTGCTGCTTTTGCCGCCGCCGATGCCACTTTGACCCCGCAGCCGGTTGATATTCACCAGTTCGAGATCAATGCCGAGCGCCTGGTTGTCGATTTCGTCACCGTCTGAAAGGATCACGGCGCGTTCGATCGCGTGTACCAGTTCGCGCACATTGCCGGGCCACTGGTAGGTGGTGATCGCCTGAATCGCCCGGGGCGAGAGGCGCATCATGCTTTTCTCCAGACGCCGCGTCTGCATTTGCAGTATCCGCTCCGCGAGATGCAGAATGTCCTTTCCGCGTTCCCGCAACGGCGGCAGCGACAGGCACAGTACGTTGATCCGGTAGTACAGATCCTGCCGGAACAAGCCTTCGGCCGCCAGGCTCTGCAGGTTGCGGTGCGTGGCGCAGATCAGGCGCACATTTACCTTGCGTGAATGCACGGAGCCGATTCGCCGTATTTCGCCCTCCTGGATGAAGCGCAACAGCCGCGCCTGCGCCTCCATGGGTAGTTCGCCAATTTCATCCAGGAAGAGGGTGCCGCCGTCGGCGGCCTCAATCAGCCCCATGCGACTGGCATTGGCGCCGGTGAACGCGCCCTTTTCGTAGCCAAACAATTCCGACTCGATCAGCGTATCGGGTATGGCAGCGCAATTGACGGACACCAGGGTCTTGTCGGCCCTGCGGCTCTGCTGGTGCAGGCTGCGCGCCACCAGTTCCTTGCCGGTGCCTGTTTCCCCGAGAACCAGTACGGTGGAGTCAGTGGGGGCCACCTTTTCGATGTGCTCGAACAGGCGTTGCATTGCCGGACAGTTGCCAAAAATGCCGTGCACGCCGGCTGCATCGTCGTCGGTGTTCTGGCGGGTTTTGGCCGCCTCGGCCTTGGCCGTCGGGTGATCGGCGATAATGCGTTGCACCGCGTTGATCATGTCGGCGTGGTCAAACGGTTTTGCGATGTAGTCGACGGCGCCCATGCGCATGGAATCCACCGCCGAGCGCAGGCTGGCGTAGCTGGTCATGATGAGCACCGGCACATCGCCGGCCTTCTTGATGAGATCTGTTCCGGGGGCGCCCGGCAGCCGCAAATCGCTGATTACCAGATCGAAACTGTCCAGGTCATAGCTTTTTTCGGCTTCCAGGACGGAGCTCGCTTCACTGACGTCATAGTCATTGCGCTCCAGCAGGCGACGCAGCGCAACGCGAATGACGGACTCATCCTCGACGACCAGGATTTTGTGCATCTGGTGTTACCTCTGAGTAATTAATTCCCAAAATACACCGCGGGGCGGGAATTTTCCAGCGACGGGCCGCCTGGACGGTTACAAATCGAAACTCGTCCCGTAGCTGGCACGCGGCAGTTCGAGGGTGACTCGTGTGCCGGATTGCGTGGCCTGGAACAGTGGGCTGAGCAGGTGCACCCGGCCGTGCATGTCCTCGATGATGCTGTGCACCAGTGCGAGCCCCAGGCCCGTGCCTGCGCCCGGATCCTTGGTCGTGAAAAAGGGCTCAAAGACCTGGCTCTGCAGTTCGATGGGTATGCCGCAGCCATTGTCCTCCACGTCGATGCTGACAGTCTCGCTGCCAGCGCTCGCGCGCACATGCACTTCGCCGTAATCTTCACAGGCATCCCTGGCGTTGCCCAGCAGGTTGATGAATACCTGTAACAACCGCTGGGCATCGGCGCGCACCAGCAATTCGCGATCACAGTGGTTGCTGAATTGTACCGGCCGGGCTTCGCGCTGCAGCGTGAGCAGATGGACCGCTTCGTCCACGCAATCAGCCAGGTTGACCGGCGCGAACTCCATCTCACTCGCGGCTACGCCGCTGTGTGAGAAGTTCATCAGCGATTCGACAATGCGGGTAACGCGGTTGGTCTGCTTGAGAATATCCTGCGCCATGTGGCGAATTTCCATCGGATCGTCTTCAAACTCCAGATTCTGCGCGAGGCAGGCGATACCGGTTACCGGGTTGCCGATCTCGTGCGCGACGCCCGCGGCCAGGCGGCCGATCGAGGCCAGTCGTTCGTTGTGCAGTAGCTCCGCTTCCAGCAGTTGGTAGTCGGTGACATCTTCCACCAGAATCACGGTATCACCGCCGCCATCTCCCTCGATCAGCGTCTTGTGCAGGTTGACCCAGCGCGAGGTGCCGTTTTCAAGCGTAACTTCGCGTTTTACGGCGGTGTCCTCCTGGCCCGCATGAAATTCCACCAGTACCGAACGCCATGCGCCGGGGACGCTATCGAGCAGCGAACCCAGTACGCGGTCTGCGGCTATATCGGTAACCTGCTCCATGGCGCCATTCCACATCAGGAGCTCATCGTCGGGGCCCATGGAGCACACGCCAATGGGCAGCTTGTCCAGCGTTTCCCGATGATGCCGCCGCAGGTTGTCCAGGTCGGCGGCGAGCCCGGTAAAATGCGGTTGCGCGCGATCCAGATCGCGCTCGATCAACTGCAGGTCTTGCGTATCGCCATGCAGGCCGGGTTGAAACGGCAGGCAGCGAGTGACAATGCGGTGGGCCACGGCCGGTCCCAGCAGGCCGGAAAGGTTCACCTCGATACGCGCGCGCAAGCGCCTGAGTGCATACGGCCTGTTCTCCTCGGGCGAAAACTGCAATTCACGCAGCGCGAGATCGACCTCGGAACGCGCTGTTTTCGCGCCCAGAGCGGGCGTCAGCTCGTCCGAGAAATCCGCAGCGCTGCGCACAGTCAGTGTCTGCCGCTTGGGTCTGGCGCGCGCATCCATCGAGCAGATTTCTGCCGCGACCTGCTCGGTCTTGCTGCTGCGGGTGAGCAACGAAAAGACCACAAAGGCGCTCGCGTTCAAGCTGATCGAGAACAGGGTAGCTGCGGTCCAGGGATCATCGGTGATACCGGTTAGCTTTGCTATCAGCGAATTGATCAGCAGGGCATCGTAGTTGCCAATGAGTGGCAGCATCAGCGCCAGCGCCCACACCGCGAGACCGCCGCCGAGTCCCACCAGCAAACCCGAGCGATTGGCACTGCGCCAGTAGGGCGTGGCGATGACGCCAGGCAGGAATTGCAGGGTACCCGCGAAGGCCACCAGGGCCAGTTCAGTCAGGCTCTGACGACCGCTGAGGGCAGTATAGAATGCGTAGCTGGCGAGAATAAGTACGGCAATCAACGCCCGGCGCGCCCATTTCAATTGTGAGTAGATGCTTTGCTCGCGGTTACCCTGGGGCAGCCGCAAGGGCAGCAACAGGTGGTTCAGGCACATATTTGCCAGCGCCAGTGTGGTGACGATGATTGTTGCACTCGCCGCTGACAGCCCGGCCAGGAAAGCGGCGGCGCTCACCGTCGCCGAATCCAGCGCCTGCCCGATGGCCAGCCCGCTGTAGTCCAGTGGCAGCGCCGTTTCCACCCGCATCGCGGCCCAGGCCAGGGGCAGCACTGGCAGACTGAGCAATAGCAGGTACAGCGGCAGGCCCCAGGTGGCGATATGCAGCTCACGGCTGTCGGTGTTCTCGGCGAAGGCCATGTGGAATATGTGCGGCATGCAGACAGCGCCGGCAAAGAACACCAGTAACAGGGCGCGGGCCGTGTCGCCGCGAATGGGTGTTTGCAGCGAGCCCGCCAGAGTGGGATTCTCGCCGAGCCACTGTTGCAGCCCGTCAAAGCCATCGAACACCTGGTACACGGCAGCAAACATCAGTATCAGTATCGCCGAGAGTTTGACCAGCGATTCAAACGCGATTGCCGTGACCAGCCCCGTATTGCGGTGCTGGGGCGATCGATGCCGGGTACCGAAAAGAATCGAGAACACGGTGATGATGACGCAGAAGAGTTGCGCCATCCGCGTGTGCTTTTCGGTACCGCCGGTGAGCACAGCATTGTGGCCCGAGAGAATGTGAATGGTTTCTGCCACCGCCTGAATCTGCAGGGCGAGCAACGGCAGGAGCGTGATGCACATGGCCAGCGTAATCGCGCTACCCACCCAAGGGCTGCGGAAGCGGAAGGTAAGCACATCGGCAAGAGAGGCGAGTTGGTAGACGCGGCAAAGCCGCAGCAGTGGCATCAACAGCAATGCGGCGAGAATGAACATCAGCACCGCACCAAGATAGTAGAGCAGAAAGCTGTAACCGTGGGACCCTGCGAGCGCCATGGCGCCGTTGCTGGCCATGGCTCCGCCGTAGACACCCAGCGACAGCACGTAGATGGCGGGGTGTTGGGTGATGCGTTTGGGAATGATGCCCCGGTCCGCCAGGTGGGCGACCACGAACAAACCGCTCAGGTAGGCGATGCTGAGCAGCAGAATCTGCGTGAGGCTAAAGCTCATCCGGGTGCCGGGTGCGCTCGTTCCAGTAGGCCGCGAGTGTAATCAGCAACCATAGCTGGTAGGGACGATACCAGTCTGCGCCTGGGTCATTGGCCCAGTTCCAGAGCGTTGGCCAGAAGATAATTACCACACCGAATACCAGCAGCAAGGCGCGATTAATGTACATGTATCAGCTTCCCCGCTGTCCGGCTGCGTGGCGCATTCCCCTGAAGATACTACTGAAGCGCCTGTGGAGGGTAAAGTTCACTCTGTCAGCCCCAGTGCCGTCGCGGGTATCGCCGGCAGGGCTGGAATCCTTTCTACCGACCAGCGCGCGCTGGCAAACTGCAGTATGGCGTCAACCTCCCTGAGCGTGCCCGGGGGCGCCGGCTGGCCGAGGAAGGCGAGAGCCTGCCGCAGATTGTCCGGGGCATCGGCGTTGTGCAGCGGCGGGGCGTTGTTTTGCTTGCTGTACTTCTGCCCGTCGCTGGCGGTGATCAGCGGCAGGTGGCAATAGGCCGGCGTTGCATAACCCAGGGCCCGCTGCAGAAACATCTGTCTGGGCGTTGAATCCAGCAGATCGGCACCGCGCACCACATGGGTAACCCCCTGCGCGTGGTCGTCCACCACCACTGCGAGCTGGTAGGCGAACAGGCCGTCTTTGCGCCGCACGACGAAATCCGGCAGGTCGAGCCCCAGCGTGGTGTGTTGCTGGCCCTGCAGGGCGTCGGCGAACTCGATTACACAATCCGCCGGCACGGCCACGCGCAATGCGCCTGTGTCTGGCGCCGCGTTGCGTTTATTCCGGTCGCGTTCCCGGCACCCGCCGGTGCATGCGCCGTTTGGCCCCAGCATCGCCCGCGTGCAATCGCAGCTAAACAGCATGCCTGCACGCTGCAGCGCCATCAGGGCCGCGCGATATGCTGCGTGACGCTCGCTCTGGTAAAGCGTTGGTTCGTCCCCGTGCAGGCCGTGGTGGCGCAAGCTGGAGAGAATGCTGGCGGCGGCATCCGCTTGCTCCCGGGGTGGATCGAGGTCTTCCATACGCAACAGCCAGACGCCGCCGTGATGGCGCGCGTCCAGGTAGCTGGCGACAGCGGCAATTAATGACCCCAGATGCAAAGGGCCGGTGGGAGAGGGAGCAAAGCGCCCGCGGTAGGGAACCGGGGGAGGTGGCATCAGGCGCCGGGCCTCATCCCATCTCTTGCTTTTCCTTGATTTCCGCCAGGGTTTTGCAATCGATGCACAGGGAGGCGGTGGGGCGCGCTTCCAGACGCTGAATGCCAATCTCGACGCCGCAGGCCTCGCAAAAGCCGTAATCGTCCTGCTCTATGAGTTCCATGGTGGTGTCGATCTTCTTGATCAGCTTGCGCTCGCGATCACGCGTGCGCAGTTCGAGGCTGAACTCCTCTTCCTGGGTGGCGCGGTCGGCGGGATCCGGGAAATTGGCAGCCTCGTCCTTCATGTGGGAGACAGTGCGGTCCACCTCTTCCATCAGCTCTTTCTTCCAGTTCCGGAGAATGGATTTAAAGTGCTCCCGCTGCTTCTCGTTCATGTACTGCTCGCCCCGCTTGGGTTTGTAGGGCGTGAAGTTCTTGAACGGTTCCCCGCTTTTCTTCGCGGTCTTTTTCTTTGCCGGTGCCTTTTTGGGGGCTGCTTTTTTGGCTGCTCGAGGCATGGTTAATGGTCCATCCTGCACTAGTAACTGGGCGATACTCACAGTGTCTGGAAAGGCCCTGCGAGAGGGCCAATTTCCAAGGGCGGTGAAACTACCAGATAACCCGATTGCGCGCTACTTTTTCCGCGCAGAAATTTGCCCGGCTTCAAACTGGTGAAAGAACACGGCGTAGCGCCGGGTTTGTGCCTGGAGCGCGCAATCTCGACATCGTGCATGCTTGCCTGCACACTTGCGCCTGCATCCCGCCGTGAATGCTGATGGCACAGCGGATGGGAACAGATCCGCACAGCGGATAATCGTACACTGGAGAGTCAAATCTATGCCGGTCAGGGTAGCGCCCCGGGGTTTTGCGACGCGGGTCGCCGAGATTGAACCGTTTCGCGTGGTGGAGGTGCTCCAGCGCGCCACGCAGATGGCCGATGCGGGTGTGGATATTGTGCACATGGCCGCGGGCGAGCCCGATTTCGCCACAGCGGCTCCCATCGTGGAAGCGGGCCGCGCCGCCCTCGCGCGCGGCGCCACGCACTACTCCCAGGCCGCGGGCATTCCGCAACTGCGCGAGGCACTTTCGCAGCATTACGCCGACACCTACGGGCTGGATATCGCGCCAACGCGCATCATGGTGACGCCAGGCGCCTCGGGCGCGCTGCTATTGCTCGCGGCGCTGCTGATGAACCCCGGCGATGGCATGCTCATGACGGACCCCGGTTACCCCTGTAACCGCCAGTTTATGCGCCTGGTGGAGGGCCATGCCCAGCTCGTGCCGGTAGGTGCCGACACGCAGTACCAACTTAGCGGGAAGCTGGTAGAGGACAACTGGCGGGATTCCACCGCGGGCGTGCTGGTGGCGTCGCCCGCGAACCCCACCGGCACGGCGCTCTCGAAAGAGGCGCTGGGTGAGTTGTCGCGCGTGGTGCGCGCCCGTGGCGGCCACCTGCTGGTGGACGAGATTTATCACGGACTGTGCTACGACGGCGCCGCACCCTCGGTGCTGGAGGTGGATAACGAGGCTTTCGTGATCAACAGTTTCTCCAAGTATTTCGGCATGACGGGCTGGCGGCTCGGCTGGCTGGTGGCGCCGGAAGCGGCGGTCGCCGAGATGGAAAAACTGGCGCAGAACCTGTTTATCTCCATGTCCACCATGGGGCAGCACGCGGCGCTGGCCGGGTTCGAGCCCGCCACGCGCGACATTCTGGATGAGCGCCGCGAAATCTTTCGTCAGCGCCGGGATTTCCTGCTCCCGGCGGTGAAGTCTCTCGGATTCGACGTGCCCTGCAGCCCGCAGGGGGCATTTTATATCTACGCCGATGCCAGCCGGTTTACCCGTGACAGCCAGGCGTTCTGTCTGCAACTCCTCGAGGAGCACGCGGTGGCGCTGACGCCGGGTGTTGATTTCGGACACCACAGGGCGAATGAGCACCTGAGGTTTTCCTACACCACCAGTATGCAACGGCTGGAAGTAGCGGTGGACAGGCTGGCGAAGGTCCTTGCCTGAGTGATTACCCGGTGATTGCGTTCACGCCACTCACGGAAGGCCGGCTGTTGCGGCGCTATAAACGGTTCCTGGCGGATGTTGAACTGGCGGACGGCTCGGCGATTACCGCGCACTGCCCGAACACCGGCGCCATGACCGGTTGCGCCGAGCCGGGTTCGCGGGTCTGGCTGGCGCACAGTGATTCCCTCACGCGTAAGTACCCCCACACCTGGGAACTGGTGGAAACCTCCCGGGGCATTGCCTGCATTCACTCGGCGCGTGCCAACCGGGTGGTACAGGAGGCCTTTGAGCGCGGCCTCGTGCCGGGTTTCGAACACTACTCGTCGATCACCCGGGAAGTGAAGTACGCCGATGGCGCCCGTATTGACCTGCTGCTGGAAGGGTTGGCCGGCAGGGTGTTTGTCGAGGTTAAGTGCGTGACCCTCTGCCGGGAGGGGGGGGTAGGGCTGTTTCCGGATGCCGTGAGCGAGCGCGGGCGCCGCCACCTGCTCGCGTTGCGCCAGGTCGCCGCCGAGACCCAGACCCGGGCGCTGCTGTTGTTTTGTGTGTTTCATAGCGGGATAGAGCGGGTTAGCGCCGCCGGCGATATCGACCCTCATTACCGGGATACCCTGGCGCGGGTGATGGGCGAGGGCGTCGAGGTGCTGGCCTGGCGCAGCGCCGTCAGCACTGAGGGTATCGAACTGGTGCAGCCCCTGCCGTTTACACTCGACCCCTGAGTGCGTGGCTGGATGGCATGTTCCTCGCCCCCTGCTCAAGGTAGGATGATCGCATCGCCGGTTGTTTTATCACGCCTGTACCGGGAGTCAGCCCTCGGGGGGAGCAATACTATTGTGAATGCGCCAGGCCCATGCACACTGCCCTGACACCCGCACAACTGACCGGGCTGGACGACAGTCACCTGCAGCCGCTGGATAACGCACACCGCCTGCGGCCTGGCGCGGCCGATGCGTTTAGGGCGTTGCGCCGGGATGCCGCGAGCGCCGGCTTCGACCTTGCCATAGCCAGCAGTTTCCGCTCATTCGAACGGCAGTTGGCGATCTGGAACGGCAAGGCACGCGGCGAGCGTGAATTGCGCGATGACGACGGCCGGCTGCTGCGGGTTGAGGAGCTCTCAGCCGCGCAGTGCCTGCTCGCAATCCTGCGTTTCTCCGCCATTCCGGGTACCTCGCGGCATCACTGGGGCACCGATATCGATGTATTCGATGCCGCCGCGGTGCAGCCGGGCTGCACGGTGCAACTGACTCCTGATGAAGTGGCTCCCAACGGCCCCTTTGCGCCAATGCATGCCTGGCTGGACGGGCAGATGGCGGCCGGGCGCTCGCACGGCTTCTTTCGCCCATACCAGAAAGATCACGGCGGCATCGCTCCCGAGCGCTGGCATTTGAGTTATGCGCCGCTAGCTGTCGAGTGTGCGGCCGCTTGTAGTGACGCCATTTTCCGTGCCGCCTGGGCCAGTGTGGAAGATCGCGGCGGGCTCGAACTGCGCGCCGAGATCGAGGCCATGTGGCCGTCGATCCTGGCTCGCTATATCGAGGTGCCCGCCGACTGGGCGGTGACCGCGGAGGTCTAACAATAGCAGCCTGCCGGCCTACTCCCTGGCTTTGGCCCGGGTGTGCAGATGCCCGAAGTGGTTCTGGTAGTCCTGCTCGGCGGCGGCGATCACCTTCAGCGCTTCTTCGCGCCCGTAAACAAAGTCCACCTTGATGTCGAGTTCCTTCCCCGGGATCATCTTGTAGGTGGAGAAGTAGTGCTGCAGCCGTTCGGTTTTGATTTGGGGCAGATCCGCAATGTCCTTCACGTGACCCCAGATGTTGTCACCTTCCAGCACGGCGACGATCTTGTCGTCCGCTTCACCGCCGTCGATCATCTGGATTCCGCCAACCACGCGCGCCTTGAGCACGATGTCCGCGCGCGTAATGTGCCGTTCCGAGATTACGCAGATATCCAGCGGGTCGCCATCGGCTATTTCCACACCCGGACAGCGCTTCGCCACTTCTTCCGCGCAGTAGGTGCGGGGAATAAAGCCATAAAGTGCCGGGGGGCTGGAGGTGGTGCGCTGCGGCCGGTCTACCATCAGAAAGCCGGAGGCTTTGTCCAGTTCATACTTCACCACATCGTCCGGCGTCATCTCGACGTAGACTTTCACCACGTCTTCTGCGGCATCGTCGGGACGCGTGTGCAGGCCGTGCCAGGGGTGGCGGCGCCACCGGTTGAAATCGCTGTTGTTGTACATGGGTTACCTCAGAAAACTCGTCGTGAACTCGCTTTTCGCGAGGCGCGCATTGTACCCAGATCAGATGGCAAAAGCTTGCGCGGCGGAGGGCAAATATCGCATTCAGACCTTGAAACGGCGTTTCAGCTTTCTCGGCACCAGCTCGTTGCGTAACGTGGTGTAGCGCGGCAGCCCGTTGCGATATTCAGGGTAGGCCTCGCCGGTGATCAGCGGCGCGAGATACTCGCGGGCGGGCGGCGTAATACCGAAGCCGTCGCGGGTGATGTAATTGCGCGGCATTTTCTTTTCCACGTTGGCAACCCGATCGAGGGGCGCCTCGCCGATCGACCAGCTATAGCGCTTGCCCTTGCCGCGCACGATGCAGGGCATCACGGCGTTGTCGCCGCGCAGCGCAAACTCCACCGCTGCTTCGCCCAGCGCGTAGGCCTGGTCGACATCGGTTTGCGATGCGATATGGCGCGCGGAACGTTGCAGGTAATCGGCCACGGCCCAGTGGTACTTGTAGCCGGTTTCCGATTTCACCATGGCCGCAAGCTGTGGCGCGAGCCCGCCGAGCTGGCTGTGTCCAAAGGCGTCCTTGAGCCCGGATTCCGCGAGGAATGTGCCATCGCTGTATTGCGCGCCTTCCGACGCCACGATCACGCAATAGCCATTGCGCTTGACGGTGCGTTTGACCCGCGCCAGGAATTTTTCGCGATCAAAGGCTATTTCGGGAAACAGGATGATATGCGGGGCATCGCCGTCTTTTTCTGCCGCGAGCCCGGCGGCGGCCGCGATCCAGCCCGCGTGGCGTCCCATCACCTCGAGAATAAACACCTTGGTGGAGGTTTCGCACATTGACGCCACATCCATTGCCGCCTCGCGGGTGGAGATAGCCACGTACTTTGCCACGGAACCAAAGCCGGGACAGTTGTCGGTGAGTGGCAGGTCGTTATCAATGGTCTTGGGAATGTGGATTGCCTGCATGGGATAGCCCAGAGATTCGCTGAGCTGCGACACTTTGAGGCAAGTGTCCGCGGAATCGCCGCCGCCGTTATAAAAGAAGTAGCTGATATTGTGGGCGCGGAACACATCGATCAGTCGTTCGTACTCGGCGCGGTTTTCCTCGAGGCTCTTGAGCTTGTGCCGGCAGGAGCCGAAGGCACCGGAGGGTGTGGTCAGCAGCCCGTGGATCGCGGCTTTGCTCTCCCTGCTGGTATCGATGAGTTCCTCACGCAGCGCGCCTATGATGCCATTGCGTCCCGCGTAGACTTTGCCGATCCGGCCCTTGTGTTTTCTCGCGGTTTCGATGAGGCCGCAGGCGGAGGCATTGATGACGGCGGTGACGCCTCCCGACTGTGCGTAAAATGCGTTCTTGCCTGGCATGCGGTCTGCTTCCTGCTGGACTGTGGCGTTCGACACGGGGTTGTGCTGCCTGAACTGGCTGCAAACACGCGTAACGCGATGTTCATAATCCGTTGCACCGCAATTGGCGCACACTGTGAACCGCAATGATACGTCACCCTACCGCGTGTGCACAGTCCGGGACGCGCAGTCCGGGACGCGTAGTCCGGGACGCGTAGTCCGGGACGCCCGGTCAGGGACGCGGACTCTGTGGCGCCCCAATTGTGCGTGCTACTATGCGCGCTCACGCGAGGGAGCCCGTTTGGCAGCACACATCCATATACTCGGAATCTGTGGCACATTCATGGGCGGCATCGCGTTACTGGCGCGCGAACTGGGCTATCGGGTCACCGGTTCAGACGCCAATGTCTACCCGCCCATGAGCACGCAGCTTGAAGCGGAAGGTATTCAACTGATGCAGGGCTATGAGCCCGCGCATCTCCAGCCCGCCCCGGATTGCGTGGTCATCGGCAACGCGCTGAGCCGCGGCAACCCGGCCGTGGAATACCTGTTGAACGCAGGGCTCCCCTACACCTCCGGCCCGCAGTGGCTGGCCGAGCACGTGCTGCGCAACCGGTGGGTGCTGGCGGTGTCTGGCACGCACGGCAAAACCACCACCAGCAGCATGCTCGCCTGGCTGCTGGAGTACGCGGGCATGGCGCCGGGCTTCCTGATTGGCGGTGTTCCCGCCAACTTCGGCCTGTCTGCCCGCATCGGCGAGAGCGATTTCTTTGTGGTGGAGGCGGACGAATACGACACGGCGTTTTTCGACAAGCGCTCCAAATTCGTGCACTACCGTCCGCGCACGCTGACCATCAACAATCTCGAGTACGACCACGCGGATATTTTTCCCGACCTTGCCGCAATCCAGCGGCAGTTTCACCACCTGGTGCGCTGCGTTCCCGGGGAGGGCCTGATCGTATGCCCGCAGGGGGCGCCGTCCATAGAGGAAACACTGGCGATGGGCGTGTGGACGCCAACGGCAAGTTACAGCGTTCAATCGCAGGCCGCGGACTGGCACGCAACGCAGGTGGTGGCCGACGGCTCGGCGTTCAGTGTTGCCACGCCAGCGGGTGAGTCGGTAGAGGTGCGCTGGAACCATTGCGGCCAGCACAATGTCGAAAACGCGCTGGTGGCGATGGCCGCAGCGCGACACGTGGGCGTACCGGCGGCGGTGGCCGCCAGCGGGCTGGCCGGATTCGCGGGCGTTAAGCGCCGTCTCGAACTGCTCGGGCGCCCCGCCGGTGTCGCGGTGTACGATGATTTCGCGCATCATCCCACCGCCATCGCCAGTACGCTGGAGGGATTGCGCGCGCGCGCCGGCACGGGCCGGGTGATCGCGCTGATAGAACCGCGTTCCAACACCATGCGTATGGGTGAGCACCGGGCGCAACTCGCCGCCTCCACCGCGCAGGCCGATGCGGTGTACTGGTTTCAACCGCCGGGGATGGCGTGGTCGCTGGAGGAAGTTGCGGCGGCCGGCGAGTCACCCGCGGAGGTAGTGGATAACGTAGACGAACTGGTCGCCAGAGTGGTCGATGCTGTAAGGCCCGGTGACCAGGTCGTTATTATGAGCAACGGCAGTTTTGCGGGTATTCACGGCCTGCTCATGGCTGCACTGGAGCAGGGGCTCGCCCGTTGAATAGCAGAATACTGAATGCCTACGACGCGGGCGTACTGCGTCACCCGAGGCTCTGGCTGGTGTTGGTGCTGCTGCTGGTGGGACTCGCCGCGAGCCAGTTGGGTAAAATCCGGCTGGACGCCTCCGCCGATGCATTGATGCTGCAGGGCGACCCTTCGCTGGAACTCTTCCGCGAGGTAAGCCGCGAGTACGGCACCGAGGATTTTCTGCTAATGACCTGGCAGCCGCCGGGACCGCTGCTCGGCGCTGCATCCCTCGAACCGCTCGGCGCGATGGCGGATGAATTGCGGGCGCTCCCCGGCGTCTCTTCGGTGGTTACCATTCTGGACGTACCGCTGTTGGAGAGCACCGGCGTGTCGCTCTCGGACATGACCTCCAGCGAGCCGCTGCCGACGCTGGCCGAACCGCGAGGGGAGCTCGACCTGGACAAGGTCATGCGTGAATTCACCACCAGCCCCATCTATGCCGATCTGCTGGTGAGCCGCAGTGGTAAAATCACGGCGGTACAAATCAACCTGGTGCGCGACGAGGCTTACTTTGAGCTGATAAAAGAGCGCGAAGCACTGCGTTCGCAGGCGCAGACAGAGGGCCTCAGCGGCGCTGAGGCGGCGCGGCTCGAAGAGGTGGAACTCGCGGTGAAGGCTCGCACCGCGAAGAACCTGGAGCGCGACAGCGAACTGGTGGCCAGCGTGCGCGCCATTGCCGCGCGCTACACGGATCACGCCAGCATATTCGTGGGCGGCGTGCCGATGATCGCCGCAGATATGGTGAGTTTTGTCGCCAGCGACCTGGTGATGTTCGGCAGCGCCATCCTCGGGATCATGCTCATCGTGCTGGCGGTGATTTTCCGCCACGTGCGCTGGGTTGTGATTCCGCTTGCCACCTGCAGCGCAACCGTCGTGGTAATGCTCGGCCTGCTCGCCGCGCTCGACTGGCGCATGACGGTGATCTCTTCGAATTTTGTCGCGGTGCTGCTGATTATCACGCTCGCCATCAGCATTCACCTGATTGTGCGCTACCGCGAACTGCATGCGGATGATCCGGAGGGCGAGCTGCACACGCGGGTACGCGATGCGATGCGCCTGATGGCCGTGCCCTGCTTCTACACGGGTATCACCACGATCGTTGCGTTTATGTCGTTGGTGGTGTCGGGCATCCAGCCGGTGATCGATTTTGGCTGGATGATGACCGTGGGCATTGCCGTTGCACTGTTACTTTCGTTTGTGATTGTGCCCTGCCTGATGCTGGTCTGGCCCCGGGGCCGTCCGCACCGGCACAGCGGCCGCGACCCGGCGCTTACCGGCTATTTCGCCACACTCACCGATCGCTACGGGCGCTTTATTTTGGTGGTGACGCTGGCGCTGGTGGCGCTCACGGCCTGGGGTATCAGCCGCCTGCAGGTAGAGAATCGCTTCATCGATTATTTCCATGAGTCCACGGAGATCTACCAGGGCATGGAACTGCTGGATTCCCAGCTTGGCGGCACCATTCCGCTGGACATTCTTGTGACACCGCCGGCCCAGGATGAACCCCTGCCGGGTCTTGAAGAACTGGACAACGCTGCCGACGCCCCGCCGGTGGCGGAGGACGACCCGTTCCTCGAGGATTTCGGTGGCGGCTCCGCGGGCGAGGGCCAGGAGTGGGACGATGAGTTTGACGACGGCTTCGATGCCTTCGCCAGTGATGGCGACGACTTCCAGCCCAGCTACTGGTTCAGCCTGGCGGGCATGCGCAAGATCGATGAATTGCACAACTATGTGGATTCGCTCCCGCAAACGGGCAAGGTACTGTCGCTCTCCACCGTGTTTGCGGTGGTGAAGAACGTTATGGGCGAAGACATTGGCGGGGTGGAACTGGCGCTGGTGCAGAAGAGCCTGCCGGAAGATATGCAGGAGATGATGGTCGAGCCCTATTTCTCGCAGGAGCGGGAGCAGGCCAGATTGACCGTGCGCGTTATGGAAACCAGCAAGGATCTGCGGCGCGACGAATTTCTGCAGGATCTAAAAGCGCACATCATCAACGAACTGGATTATGCACCCGATCAGGTGCAGTTCACCGGTATGCTGGTGCTCTACAACAATGTGCTACAGAGCCTGTTCCGCTCACAGATACTCACGCTCGGCGCGGTGTTTGGCGCCATTCTGCTGATGTTCCTGATGCTGTTCCGCTCGCTGCCGCTGGCGCTGATCGCGCTGGCGCCCAATCTGCTCGCCGCCGGCCTGGTGCTGGGCGTGATGGGGCTGATCGGTATTCCCCTGGATATCATGACAATCACCATCGCGGCGATTGTGGTGGGCATCGGCGTGGACGACTGCATCCACTACGTGCATCGCTACCTGCGGGAATTCCCCCGGGACAGGAACTATCGTGCCACCATGTATCGCTGTCACAACAGTATTGGTCGCGCGATGTACTACACCACGCTCACGGTGGTGATCGGCTTCTGCACGCTCACGCTGTCCAACTTCAACCCGAGTATTTACTTCGGCCTGCTCACGGTGCTGGCGATGGTGGCCGCAGTGCTGGGCGCACTGTTGCTGATGCCCTGGCTTATTCTGGTGTTCAAGCCGCTGGGGCCGGAGGAAAATGCCTGATCCATCCGCCGCGATTCTGGCCGCGCGTACTTGCCATGGATTAAGATGGCGGCCTGACAGTGCAAATGCGAGGAAATTGTGGAGTGCAGAGAGCAGTGCGGCGCCTGTTGTATAGCGCCGGCCATCGTGCAACCGTTTTACGGCATGCCGGGCGGAAAGCCCGCCGGTGAGCGCTGCGTACACCTGACGCCGGACCTGCGCTGCGGGTTGTTTGGCGACGCGCGACGTCCCCTTGCCTGCAGCAGTTTTCTGCCCGAAGCGGAATTCTGCGGCAGCACGCGCAACGAGGCGCTGGACATTCTTGCACGGATCGAGCATTCGACAGACCCGGTAAGCGCTTCAGGACGCTGCAATCCATGACCGAGATGCCGCTGTTTCCCCTCTCCGCCGTACTGGTGCCCCACGGGCGCATGCCGCTGCGCATTTTTGAACAGCGCTACATCGACCTGGTGCGCGATTCGCTGCGCAATGAAACCAGTTTCGGCATGGTATGGATTCGTCATGGCTCGGAGGTGGCCGAGCGCGGCCGCGCCGCACCGGAGTTGGGCAATCATGGCACCAGCGCTCGCATCGTCGACTGGGACCAGCTACCCGATGGGCTGTTGGGCATCACCATCGAGGGGCAGCAGCGTTTCGAGCTGTTCGCGGCCGAGAGCCGCGCCAACGGGCTGGTGGTGGGAGAGGTGACCGAGTACGCCGCGCCACAAAGCGAGCGCATGCGGGATGAGTGGCAGCCGCTGCTGGATGTATTGCGCAGCCTTGAGACGCATCCGCATGTGGAACGCATGCACCTGGACATTGACTACAACGACGCCTGGCAGGTGGGCTATAACCTGGTGCAGTTGTTGCCCATCGAAGAGACACTGAAGTACCAGATGCTGGGCATGGACGCAGTGGAAGACCTGATGGACGCGCTCGATTCGCTACTCACACAGGTGAGCGGCGAAGCCTGAGCAGAGCCTGCCGGCCCGACACCTGCGCCTGCTTCAGGTGAATTGCGGCACCCAGCCGCCGGATTCCTTCCAGCGATTCACAATCTCACAGAACAGCTCTGCCGTGCGTTCGGCGTCGTAGGCGGCCGAGTGCGCTTCGCCATTGTCGAAACTGATACCGGCTTCCGCGCACGCCTTGGCCAGCACGGTCTGTCCGTAGGCCAGCCCGGATAGTGTTGCCGTGTCGAAGTGGGTGAAGGGGTGGAAAGGGTTGCGCTTGATGCCGCAGCGTTCTATCGCGGCATTGATGAACCCGGCATCAAAATGCGCGTTGTGCGCGACCACGATTGCCCGCGTGCACTGATGCTCGCGAATCTCCTTGCGGATAATACGAAACAGTTCCGCCAGCGCCTCGGCCTCGGGAACTGCCTCGCGAAAGGGGTGATAGGGATCGATGCCGGTAAAATCCAGTGCGGATTGTTCGATGTTCGCGCCTTCAAAAGGCAACACGTGGTAGTTGTGGGTGCGATGCGTGTGCAGCAGGCCGTCCTCGTCCATGCGCACCGTGGTGGCGGCGATCTCCAGAATTGCATCGGTACGCGCAACGAAGCCACCGGTTTCCAGATCCACCACAACTGGCAGGAAACCACGGAAACGTTCGCAGATACGATGCCGGGGAGAGTCGCTCAAGTAATCAGCCACCGCTGGCGAGCACGCGCCAGCCAACCGCTTCGCCTGCTCGCAGCGGCGTGAGGGTTGTATCCCCCAGCGGTAGTTGCGGCGGCACCTGCCAGGCCTCGGGTTGCAGGGTCACGGTGTCGGTGTTGCGCGGGAGCTGGTAGAAATCCGCGCCGAAATGACTGGCGAAGCCCTCGAGTTTGTCGAGCGCGTTCTGCGCGGCAAACACCTCTGCGTACAGTTCCAGCGCGGCGTGTGCGCTGTACACGCCCGCGCAGCCGCAGGCTGTCTCCTTGCTGACGCTGCTGTGCGGGGCTGAATCCGTGCCGAGAAAGAACTTTGGATTGCCCGAGATGGCCGCTTCGACCAGGGCCTGCTGGTGTGTGCTGCGTTTGAGTACCGGCAGGCAGTAGAAATGCGGCCGTATGCCGCCGGCCAGCATGTGATTGCGGTTCAGCAACAGGTGGTGCGCGGTAATGGTGGCGGCCACGCGGTCACTGGCGGCGCTGACGAACTGCACCGCATCCTGCGTGGTGATGTGTTCCAGCACCACGCGCAGCTTTGGAAATGCCGACACGATCGGTGCCAGGTGGCGCTCGATAAATACCCGCTCGCGATCGAATACATCCACCTCGGGCTGCGTCACCTCGCCGTGCACCAGTAGCGGCAGATCCATCTCCTGCATGGCGTCGAGCACAGGGTAGAGGGCCTCCAGTTCCGCGACACCGGCCTCGGAGTTGGTGGTTGCCCCGGCCGGGTACAGTTTTACCGCGTGAACTTCGGGTGTTTCCGCAGCGCGGTAAATCTCGCTCGGACTGGTGGTATCGGTGAGGTAGAGCGTCATCAACGGTTCAAAGCGCCGCGGCAGGTTCTGCATCGCGCCGAGAATGCGGGTGCGGTAGGCCAATGCGTCATCGACGGTGATAACCGGCGGCGTGAGGTTGGGCATTACGATGACGCGGCCAAAATAGCGCGCCATGTCGGCGGCAGTGTTGGCCAGGGCGGCGCCGTCGCGCAGGTGTACATGCCAGTCGTCGGGACGTGTGATGGTGATTGGGTGCACGAGCAACCTTGCAGCAGTTATCGCCAGGGGCGCATGCTATCACAAAAGGTGTGCGACCTTATGGTGTGCCGCGTGGCCGACTGGGAATTCGCTGCCCCCGGGAGTAGAATTGCGGCCCTTCGAATTATTTCCTGGAGCAAGACATGGCGTCGGATATCAACAAAGTGGTGCTGGCCTACTCCGGCGGTCTCGATACCTCGGTGATCGCCCGCTGGTTGCAGGAGAACTACGGCTGCGAGGTGGTTACCTTCACCGCTGATATCGGCCAGGGCGAGGAGCTGGAGCCCGCGCGCGCCAAGGCCCAGGCCATGGGTATTCGCGAAATCTACATTGAAGACCTGCGCGAGGAGTTCGTGCGCGATTTTGTCTTCCCCATGTTTCGCGCCAACACCATTTACGAGGGTGAATACCTGCTCGGTACCTCCATCGCCCGGCCCCTGATTGCCAAGCGCCTGATCGAGATTGCCAACGAAACCGGCGCGGATGCCATCTCCCACGGCGCCACCGGCAAGGGTAACGACCAGGTGCGCTTTGAGCTCGGCGCCTACGCGCTGAAGCCCGGCATTCATGTGATAGCGCCCTGGCGGGAGTGGAACCTGGGCTCGCGCGAATCCCTCATGGCCTACTGCAAGGAGCACGATATTCCGGTGGATTACGCCCGGGCGCAGAAGAAATCGCCCTACTCGATGGATGCCAACCTGCTGCATATCTCCTACGAGGGCGACCAGCTGGAGAACCCCTGGACGGAGCCGGAAGAGGACATGTGGCGCTGGAGCGTGAGCCCGGAAAACGCACCCGATGAGGCAACCTATATCGAACTCGAATTTGCCGGCGGCGACATAGTGGGCCTGAACGGCGAGACGATGAGCCCCGCCACGGTGCTTGCGGAACTCAACCGCATCGGCGGCGCCAACGGCATCGGCCGCGACGATATCGTGGAGAACCGCTATGTGGGCATGAAATCCCGCGGCTGCTACGAAACACCCGGCGGCACGATCATGCTGAAAGCCCACCGGGCGATAGAATCCATCACGCTGGATCGCGAGGTTGCACACCTGAAAGACGAGCTGATGCCGCGCTACGCCGAGCTGATCTACAACGGCTACTGGTGGTCGCCAGAGCGCAGGATGCTGCAGGCTTCGATAGACTACTCGCAGTCGGTGGTGAACGGCCGCGTGCGCCTCAAGCTGTATAAAGGGAATGTGATTGTGGCCGGGCGGGAATCGGACGACAGCCTGTTCGATGCGCACATCGCCACCTTCGAAGACGATGCGGGCGCCTATAACCAGGCGGACGCCGAGGGCTTCATCAAGCTGAATGCGCTGCGCATGCGCATCGCCGCGAGCAAGGGTCGCTCGCCGCTGTAAGGCAGGGTGTTGTTCCGGCGCTGCGGCGTTCCGGCGTACCGGCGTTCCGGGTTCTGTGCAGGCGCTCAATGAAAATCGCGCGATTTCAGGTGCAGTGACTCCAGCGCCGCGCTGTGATCTTCCACCGCGCCCGCGATCACGTGGATCACACCGTCTTGCTGCTCCACCACACCGGTAACCAGTAACAACTTCCCGCTCATCAGTGCCTGGCGAAACTGCTGCTGGGTGCGCTGCCATACCACCAGGTTGCTGCTGCCGGTTTCGTCTTCCAGGGTGATGAACAGTACGCCCGAGGCGGTGCCCGGGCGCTGGCGACAGGTAACCAGCCCGGCAATACGCACAAAGCGTTTGTTGCCGAGGGCGGGCAAGTCAACGTGGCGCTTGCAGCGGCTGAACGGCGCCGTGTGCCGCAACAGGCTCATGGGGTGTGCGCGCAGGGTGAGGCCTGTGGCGCGGTAATCGGCCAGTACCTCCTCGGCCACGCCCGGCGCGGGCAACTGCACGCCGTCGTCGAAATACGCGGCGGTTTGCCGCTGTTCATCCTGTAGCAGCGGCTTCGACTGCTCCAGCGCCATGATCTGCCACTGCGACTGGTGACGGTGGCCAGAGAGCGAGTTGAGCGCATCGGCATCCGCCAGCGCCTCCATATCGCGGCGGTCGAGCTGCGCGCGCCGGTGCAACTGGCTCACCTGCCGGAAGGGCGCCTGTTCCCGGGCCTCCACCAGCCGCGTGGCGCCGTCGCGGCTGAGGCCTTTCACCAGCCGCAGGCCGAGACGCAGGGGCGGCTGCCCGCCCGCGCGCGCCTGCAGTAGCTGGTGATCCCAGTGCGAGTGGTTAACGTCTATCGGCAGCACGCTAACGCCGTGGCGCTGCGCATCCTGAACAAGCTGCGAGGGGCTGTAAAACCCCATGGGCAGGCTGTTCAGCAGGCCGGCAAAAAACGCGGCCGGGTGGTGGCATTTGAGCCAGGCGGAGAACCAGGCGAGCAGGGCGAAGCTCGCCGAGTGCGATTCCGGGAAGCCATAACCGCCGAAGCCCTTGATCTGCTCGAACAGGCGGCGCGCGAATTCCTCGTTGTAGCCGCGCTCGATCATGCCGCGGGTGAGCTTTTTCTCGAAAGTGAGCAGTTTGCTGTTCTTGCCCCAGTTGGTAATGGCGCGGCGCAACTGGTCGGCCTCGCCGCCGGAGAAACCGGCTGCAACCATGGCCAGCTTGATCACCTGCTCCTGGAAAATGGGTACGCCGAGGGTGCGCTGCAGCACGTCCTTGATTTCATCGCTCGGGTAGCTCACTACCTCCAGGCCCTGCTTGCGCCGCAGGTAGGGGTGCACCATGTCGCCCTGTATCGGCCCGGGCCGCACGATGGCGATCTGGATCACCAGATCGTAGAAGCATTCCGGCCGCAGGCGCGGCAGCATGGACATCTGCGCGCGCGATTCGATCTGGAACACGCCCACCGTATCTGCCTGCTGCAACATGCGCCAGGTGGCGGCGTCGTCTTTGGGGATATCGCTCACGGTTTTGATGGCGGGGCAGTAGCGGTGCACCATCTCCAGCGTTTTGCGAATGGCCGAGAGCATGCCCAAGGCGAGTACATCCACCTTAAGCAGGCCGAGGGCCTCGATGTCTTCCTTATCCCACTGGATCACGGTGCGCTCCGCCATGCTGGCGTTCTCCACCGGCACCAGTGTGGAGATGGGGCTGCGGGTGATGACGAAGCCGCCCACGTGCTGCGACAGGTGGCGCGGAAAGCCGAGAATCTGCTGTACCAGCGAATAGAACAGCTCGGCTCTCTGGCTGTGCCCGGCCACGCCCTGCTCCTCGAAACGTTTGGCGAGATCGGCGCTGCGATCCCACCAGGCGAGCGACTTGGCGAGATCATCCACGAACACGGCATCCAGCCCCAGCGCGCGGCCCACATCGCGCACGGCGCTGCGCGAACGGTAGGTGATAACGGTGGCCGCCAGCGCGGCGCGCTTGTGGGTGTACTTGCGGTAGATGTACTGGATCACCTCCTCGCGCCGCTCGTGCTCGAAATCCACGTCGATATCCGGCGGCTCATCGCGCTCCCTCGAAATAAAGCGCTCGAACAGCAGCGACACCTGCACCGGCGACACCTCGGTGATGAACAGGCAGTAACACACCACCGAGTTGGCGGCGGAGCCGCGGCCCTGGCAGAGAATATTGCGCTCGCGGGCGAAGCGCACGATGTCGTACACGGTGAGAAAGTAGTACTCGTACTCGAGTTCGCTGATCAGTTTCAGCTCGGTATCGATACGCCTTTGCACCTCCGCCGGTACGCCCGCCGGCCAGCGGGCGGCGGCGCCGGCGGCCACCAGCGAGTGCAGGTAACCGCTGGCGCTCTGGCCCTCGGGCACTACCTCCTCGGGGTATTCGTAGCGCAGCTCATCCAGGCTGAAATCGCACAGGCTGGCAATGTGCAGGCTCTCGTCAAGCAGGGCAGGCGGGTACAGGCGCTGCAGGGTGGAAAGCTTACGCAAGTGCCGCTGGCTGTTACCCAGGCGCCTGCCACCGAGCTGCTCGATGCTGGTGTTGTGCTGCAGCGCCGTGAACACGTCGTGCAGCGGCTTGCGCGCCGCAATATGCATGCGCACATCGCCGCAGGCCACCAGCGGAATGGCCAGCGCCTGCGCCATGGCCTGCAAGGCCTGGTAGCGGCGCACCTCGTCGTTGCCCAGCAGGTGGCTCACGCCCAGCCAGAGGCGATCGCGGCACAGCCGCTTGAGCTGCAGGCCGTAGGCGCGCGTGGCGTCGTCGTCCCGCTCGGGCAGCCAGATGAGCAGGCAGCGCTTGAGATGAAAGATAACATCGCGCAGGGTGGCACGGTATTCACCTTTGGGGCTGCGCCGGCGCGCCATGCTGATAAGGCCGGAGAGCTCGCTGTAGGCCGCGCGGTTGGGCACCAGCGCCAGCAGGCGTACGCCTTCTTCCAGCCGCAGCTCGCTGCCGATAATGAGTTTAAGGCCGGCTTCCTTCGCCGCCACGTGGGCCTTCACCACGCCCGCCAGCGAGCATTCATCGGTAATAGCCAGCGCCGCGTAGCCGAGCCCGGCGGCGCGCGCCACCAGCTCGTGCGGGTGGGACGCGCCGCGCAGGAAGCTGTAACAGCTCAGGCAATGGAGTTCGGCGTAGGGCATGTGTTGCAGTGTGGCGACATGATAATACTGTATGTATGTACAGTATAGACCAGATTGCGGATTGCAAGTGGCGGCACGCCCAACCTGCCCGCGATGGCGACAGGTGCTGGCCGCATCTGACCGTTTCATCACGCAGGCACGCGGGGTAAGTTGGGAGCCAGCACAGGGAGGTGCCGCTATGAAATTATGGAAAACGACAGCCGCGCTGGCGCTGCTATTGGCATTGCCGGCCCATACACAGGCCCAGAGCGACGCGGCGCGGCTGAAGGAATGCCGCAAACTGGATGAACGCATCGAGCACTACACCAGCCTCCGGCGCGAAGGCGGTTCCGCCAGCCGCATGGAGGGCTGGAAGAAGCAGTTGCGCAAACACGAGGCGCGGTTCCGCGACATCGACTGCTCGGATTTTCGCCGTGAACTCAGGTGAAGGTGACCGAGTATTTTGTGTCGGTGATGCAGCGGGAAGATCGTGCAGGTATCCGCGTTGAGTGGATTGAACAGGTTGTGAAATATCCTGAAGAAGCGCATATTCAGGCCGATGGACGACTGCGCTTGTGGCGCAGAATACCCGAGGCGGACGACCGTTACCTGCGGGTGATCCTGCTGCCAGACGGTGAAACCGTTCACAACGCCTTTTTTGACCGGAGCTTCAGGCCATGAAAGTTCAATACTTCAAGCGCACCGATACGCTGTACATCGAGTTTCGTGCTGGGAATATTGTGGAAACACGTGACCTCGATGAGAACACCCTGCTGGATCTCGACGCGGATGGGCAGATCTGCGCCATCACGGTAGAGCATGCGGGAGACCGAACAGGCGCGCCCAGATTCACGTTTGAAGAGGTGGCTGCCTAGCGCGGCTCTCAGCAATCGATGGGGCTGATCACGCCCATGGCGCCGCGGCCGAGCACGTGGGTGTAGATTTCAGTAGTGCGCACATCGCCATGGCCCAGTAGCTTCTGGATGGTGCGTAGGTCGTAACCCTGCTGCAATAGCCGCGTGGCGAAGCTGTGGCGGAACGTGTGACACTTTACCTGCTTGTTGATGCCCGCCTGCCTCCTGGCGTGCGCGACTTTCGCCACCTGCAGTTGCAGTTGTTCCTTGAGTACAGCCGGCAGCAGGGTAACGCGGTCTTTATCGCCTTTGCCGGAGCGCACCGTGATGGTACAAAACTCAAAATCGAGATCTTTTACCCGCAGTGACAGAAGTTCATTCAACCGCAGGCCGCAGCCGTATAGCAGCTCCACCATGAGTTTGTGTGTACCACGCATGTGTTCGAGAATATCTTTTACTTCCTCGTGCGTTAACACTACTGGTAACCGCCGACGTTGGCGTGCCTTCTCGAAAGCGAGTGGTTCCAACTCCAGTGCGAGGTGTTTGCGGTAGAGATATATGAGCGCATTCAGGGCGATGCGCTGGGTGGCCGGCGAACAGTGCCTATCGTTTCCCAGGGCACTCAGAAACTGGTTGATGTGCAGCGCGCCCATGCTATTGGGGTGCTGCTTGCCGTGGAAAAGAATAAAACGACGAATCCAGTGAATGTAGGTTTTCTCGGTCTGGTAGGCATAGCCCTGGTCCCGCATCTGCCGTCTTACGCTATCCAGAAAACGTGTTGAATTCGGTCTTAGTGCCGGGCGGATATCGTCCATCTCTTTGCATCCCTGAAAAGCTGTATTTATATACAGCATCGGAGAAAGCGAGGAGTTCAAGCCGGTTTTTCAACGGAATTACTGAAGTGGAGATAGCGCCTGCATGCAAGACATTGATTTTCTTATGTTTACTAAACACAGGCCCTCGAGTCACTGACCGGAATTGAGGAAAAGACGCTTGCGGAAATTCCGTGTATCTACGTTTACTAACAGTGTCTTGCGCTAAGTGCTTGTGAAGAGGCGGTTTTTTGACTTAAATGAAGCGATGAAAAATTACATACAGGGAATTGGGTTGTCTGCTCAGTTCCGCATAATTAGCTGTTAATAGCCACCCAATGAAATCCGTCTTGAAATTGTAGAAGGCATATTCAAGTAAGTCATTACATTGGTCGTATTTGATTGTTTATATAAAAGCTAAGGTGACTGGAAGGGATGTCGAAGGAAAAACCTCTTTCTGCTACTTTGAGCCACAACTTCTCGCTCGCAAAACTCGTTTTACGGACGAGAAGTTGTGGCTCAAAGTAGAGCCTTTTCAATCAACATCCCGGCGCTACACAAAGGCCGTACCCTCTTCCGAGTCTCAGATTTCAATTTTCCCGACTAGCGTTCTTTACGCTATTGGGCCACTCTATCTGCATGGGCTGTTATAGATCGTATTTGTGGGTAGCAATTAACAAATCGAGGACAGGGACACCGCATGAAGACGCGGCGCCCTGTCTCTCCATACGTTACATGGCCGATTCAAGAGACCGAGCAATCGATGAAAATTAGCCCAGTTCTGACACTTTCGCTGATTTTGATAGGTTGTAGCAATGAGCAGCTGTATACCGCCGTTCAAGAGAATCGCCGCGTAGAGTGTGGCAAGCTTCCTCAGGTCCAATTTGAGGAGTGCATGAGCGCATATGACACTTCTTACGAAGAGTATGATCGCGAGCGTCAAGCGGCGGCTAAGAGCGAGTCAACACAGTGAGTGTGCGGCCATGTAACAAGATGCGCCAGAGCGGACGGCTTTGCCGCCGCTGCGCTAAGCGTTAAAGGGCCCTGAATGGACAGTGTGCTATCTATCATATTTGGTGTGGCTGTGTTCACGGGCTTTTTGGCGCTGCTAATGATGTGCGCTTTCAAGAAGTCTGAAGTCTCCATCTTGAGCATCTTATTCGGAGGTGGATATTTGATGGGAGACCCAGACACCTATTTCGAGCATGATCGTATTCCGCAGATTCGTCGAGTAGCGAAGATAGGCTTAGTGGTGTTTGTTGTCTGGGGTATATTGAAGCTTGGTTATGTACTGTCAGGGCAACTTTAACAAGGCAAGGCAGCAAGGGCGCTTCGCGCCGGGACCGCTTTACAGCGGCCCCTGCTTGAAGCGTTAAATAGCTTTTAGGCACCGAGATGCGTGATAATTTTTCAAAATCTACTAAAGAGTTACTAGCAAAGAGAGTTTCCTACAATTGCTCAAATCCTGATTGTAGAAAGCCCACTAGCGGACCTCAGAGTATTGAATCCGGATCAGTGAATATCGGCGTTGCTGCTCATATATATGCAGCTTCGCCAGGCGGGCCTCGATACGTTGCCACAATGGAAATTGAAGAGCGTAAGGATTCGTCCAACGGGATCTGGCTATGCCAATCCTGTGCAAAATTGATTGACAGTGACGAATCAAAATTTACAGCTCATGTTCTAGAAAGCTGGAAACGTTCAGCTGAAAGTGTGGCAGCAGCGGCTCTGAGCAGACCTATGGGGTCAGAGTCAAGTGCTGCCTTTGCTAAAGCTGAACGCCTTATGCCGGAACTAGTACGGGAAATGCGAGATGATTTAAAGAAGCATCCTACGGTTCGTGAATTTATCTTGATGGAAAGAAATTGGAGCTACAATGGCTCTGGGAAACAAATATTCAGCTATTTTTTCGACGAACATGATGATCTTAAAGGTAAGTGTGACGTACTTTGTAACCTTGGGCTAATTTACGAAACAACATTCAACAACGTTGATCGATTCAATTTTGAAGAAGAGTTTGTCGACTATTTGGAAAACCTCTCGTAGAGCATCGATGAGCTATTTAACAAGGCATTTATGTCGCCAGCGAGCTGGCTGGGACGGCTTCCACTGCGTTCCAGCCGCCCCATAATGCGACGTTATGTGTAAACGGGTCCCCGAACTAACATGACCAATAATTGGAATATTCCAGCCTGGTTAGAGGCTGAAGTTCGAGACCGAGATCGCGTTTGTGTCTACTGCGGAGTCGAATTCACACCAGCCAAGGTCTCGCGTGGGAGCGCGGCAAGTTGGGAGCACATCATTAACGACGCGAAGATCATTACCCGCGAGAACATCGCGCTCTGCTGTTGCGGCTGCAATTCCAGCAAAGGGCAGAAACAGCTATCTGCTTGGCTAGAATCAACCTACTGCAAGCAACGCGGTATTACACCAGAAAAAGTTGCGCCGATTGTCAAAGAAGCGATAAAAAATGGGCTGTAAGTTCACACATACAAGGGCCGCCAATTGCTGCGCTTGGGTGTCGTACCCTCCGCTTCGCGGCATGTCCGGCACCGTTGCGGCAAGCGTTCTTTAATATAGGGCGGCAAAGTGGTCCGAAAGCAGATTTATATGGTTACATACCCGACAGGGAAGATCTATATCGGCAAAGATATGTATGGTAACTCCAGGTATTTTGGCAGCCCCAACCCTGGTGCCATAAACGAGGATTTCGAAAAACTACCTGATGCGGTTCGCAAAGATTACACTGTGCGCAAGCAGATACTTTGGGAGTCAACCGAGTGTGGCGACGCGGAACTATCGGCTAAGGAAGTCGAGTACATAAGAAAGTATGAATCAAATAACCCAAAAGTAGGTTACAACCAGTGGCCACTGTTCAAAGCAAACACATAACTAGGCCGGGCACACCGCGCACTTCGTGCGCTGGACTCGCTACACTCCTTTACGCTCGCCTGTGCCGGCGGCGTTACATGGCCGATTCAAGAGACCGAGCAATCGATGAAAATTAGCCCAGTTCTGACACTTTCGCTGATTTTGATAGGTTGTAGCAATGAGCAGCTGTATACCGCCGTTCAAGAGAATCGCCGCGTAGAGTGTGGCAAGCTTCCTCAGGTCCAATTTGAGGAGTGCATGAGCGCATATGACACTTCTTACGAAGAGTATGATCGCGAGCGTCAAGCGGCGGCTAAGAGCGAGGCAACACAGTGAGTGTACGGCCATTTAACAAGGCGCGCCAGAGCGGACGGCTTTGCCGCCGCTGCGCTAAGCGTAATAGTGCAAGCGGGAGGCCGCTGCCGACTCACGGCGGACCACTCGCGGTATGGAATTCCGTTTACATGTTCGTATGCTGGTCTTAGAGTACTTTCCAAATCCAGTTGATCTATACAGTCCGTCTGCGAATATCGCGTTGCGGCAGCCCGTCAAGCTCCTACTTGCTTTCATTTTGCGTTAATGGTCAACTGAAGAAGTCGCAATAAACCTTTGCGGTTCTATAACAGATCGCGGAGGTTCTGCATGCATTCTACTCTCCTTAAGTGTCTCTTGTTTTCGTCCCTCATTACTTTCGGAGGCTGTCGGTTGGCTGTTGTCGTGGTCGAGGGCGGTGAGGTTCAATCAGTCGGCTCGGGTACCTGCCTTGCCGGTAAAAACTGTGTCATTGAAATCACCGGCGCCAACTTCAGTGAGACTTTTACAGCCGTCCCGCATTCGGAGGGCGCCTATGTCTTCGAAAAGTGGAATACCGGTGGCTCGTTTCTTTGCGCTGGCTCAATCGACCCTGTATGCGTGGTGGACAATACGCTATTGGCCGGTAATGCCAATGCGGAGCAGGTTATCGCATCCGATAAAACGTTCTACATCATGCCTGTCTTCACCACCACGCCGACGATCAAAGCTGAGGACATCGTTGTGGTCAACGGCGTTGAATGGGCGCAGCCGGACTTGTTTCCTGCACTTTCGCCAGAATTGGTAGGCAATACCTGCCTAGGCGGTATATGCAGCGGACGGTTGAACGATTTCGACGTCGACGGTTGGCGTTGGGCCACTGGCCAGGAAGTGTATGACATGCTGAACAGCTACGGGCACGATCTCGTTTACCCCGAGTTTGGGTCTGTGTCGGACGGATCAGTGTCGGAGGCGGCGAATGAAGCATTCCTCGCAGATGGATGGAGACCTACATGGAGACCGGCCCCTACTTTTCAAACAGGCGGCTTGGTGTGTTGTTTCTTTTGGGATCCCAACGGTCAAAATGGAGGAACGATTGGCGAGCCTTTAGCTCTGCAGTATAACCATGTTCAAATATTTATTAGCGACGCAATTAGCCGAGACTCGGAGTTGCCCAGTCTTGGCGTCTGGCTTTATCGTCCCGTAGCTGAGTGACGATTCAGCCAGCGTGCCGTGTAACAGGCTGAACTGGATGCATCTCGTTGACTCCTAGAAAATGAGCGCGCGCTCTTGGCACAAGGCGCACAAAGAAGCCAGCGCGATGCACAATAACTAGTCAAGGCTGGCGGACGCTGCGCGCTGATCTGTAACCACTTTGGTGGACAGAAATATCTGTTCATTAAAGAGGTGCA
>CAXBLB010000020.1:0-61481 GCA_963976655.1 uncultured Halieaceae bacterium | reverse complement strand
TCCCCGCAAGGGCCTACCCTCACCGAGGATGCGCATTATACGCATCGGCCTCACCCCTGCAAGGCCTTTGACAGAAATATTTCAGCAACCGATTCCATCGCGCAACTGCATCGCCTGTTGCCGGCACCTGGGAACCCGAAAACACACAAATCAGGCTGCTATTGCAGCATTTGAAACCTGCTACAGGTCCTGGCCAAAGCCGCCGGCACCAATCACCTTTGTCGGCTCCGGCGCCAGCTCAGCAACTGCATCGCGGGACCCGATGCCGCGTAGACCAGGGAACTGATGAGTATCACTGTGGGAGGATCGACGGTGACCAGACCAAACACCAGCACTATCCCGATCATCACCACAAACGGGACGCGGCTGCGGAAATCTATACCCTTGAAGCTGGCATAGCGGAAGTTTGCGATCATGAGAATCCCGATGACTGCAGTCAGCAAGCCAGCGAGAATTGCGACTTCGAGAGGCACCAGTGCCCCGACCCAGCCGAGATCGTGACAGAGCCATACGGCACTCGCTATGATCGCGGCGGCAGCAGGGCTCGCCAGGCCAGTGAACGCATCCTCGTCCGCAGTATCAATCTGTGTATTGAAACGCGCCAGGCGCAACGCTGCACAGGCAACGTAAATGAAGGCCGCACTCCAGCCAAATTTACCGAGATCTCCCAGAGCCCAACTAAATAAAACCAGTGCCGGTGCAACGCCGAATGAAACCATATCGGCCAGGCTGTCATATTGAGCGCCAAACTTGCTGGTCGTATTGGTAAGGCGCGCCACGCGCCCGTCCAGTGCATCGAATACCATGGCGAACAGTATGGCGATAGGAGCGCTCTCAAAATCGCCGCGCATCGCGGCGATTACGGCATAGAAGCCAGCAAACAGGGCCCCTGTCGTGAACAGGTTTGGCAACAGATACACGCCCTTGCGACGCACGGTGCGCCCGTTTTCCGAAACCTCCTCCTCATGTTCGTCCACCAGCAGATCGAAACTGGGGCCAGTACTGGTCACCTCGCGTTCATCCTCCTGCAGAGACGAATCAGTCCCGGACTCCCCTTTCTCTTTACTATCCATAAAAGTTCCCGCGTGATGCCCTCTCGCATAGTATCAAAGCGCTACCCCGTAGGTCTGCCCTGCGGCATCCCAGAACGCACGCAATGGCAAACTGCTGAGCCGGTGCGACAGACAACATAGCCCGATACTGAGCGGCGGCAAACCCTCTGCGAGATCGATAGGACACACCTTATCGCCCATGCCAGCTGCATCGACCACCAGCTGCGGGGCCAGGCCAACACCCAACCCGAGACCAACCATCGCGACAATGGCTTCATGACCCGCCACCTGCGCGTAGATTTTCGGCCGCACGCCGTGCTGCAGCAGCCAGGCATCCAGCAGATCCTTGGTCACGCCCCGCTCGGGCGCGATGAACGGAACAGCGGCCCAGTCCAGCTCAGTTGCCGACCCCGCACCCTCTACCTGGTCGCGTACGGCGCACTCCGCCGTGGGCCGCCAGAGTCGCAACGGGGATTCCAGCAACGGCAGAAAGGCAAGGCGAGAAGGCAAATGCGATGGTCGTCCGCTCACGGCCACATCGTCCTGACCGCTCAGAATTCTGGCGATACCATCGGCCTGATCGCCAGTGTGCAACATGATCTCGATCGCCGGGTAGCGCGTCCTGAAAGTCTCCAACAAAGGTGCCAGAACGCTGTACGAGGCCGTGACTGAGCAATACAGGCTAACCTCCCCGGAAAGCTCCCCCTCACTGCCCAGTTTGCGCCGCAGCTGCTGCCACTCGGCAAGCGCCTGGCGCGCATACGCACGAAACTCGCGCCCCGCACCCGTGAGTCGAACCCTGCGCCGATCACGTTCCAGCAATGGCTGGCCCACCTGATCTTCCAGCCGTGCGATAGTCCGGCTTACCGCAGACACACTCATGTGCATCAGTTCGGCGCTGCGACTGAAATTAAATGTCTCGGCTACCGACAAAAAAACCTGCAGCTCACGCGTCTCCATGACCCCACCTTTATCCCGATCCACGCAACACAGTATTACCCATATCGCATTATACGCAATCCTGATTTTCACGTATCGTGCCTGCCGTGAAAGACACCAACACTGGAGCACCACCATGGGACAAAACTATTTCAATAGACTACCGCTGCGGCTACAACTGGAAGAGCTTGGCAAGTGCCGCTTTATGGGCGCGGCAGAGTTTGCCGATGGTGTAGACAGGCTAAAGAACAAAAAGCTGGTCATCGTCGGCTGCGGCGCCCAGGGTCTGAATCAGGGCCTGAACCTGCGCGACAGCGGCCTGGACGTCGCTTACGCGCTGCGCGAGCGTGCCATCAAGGAGCAGCGGCAGTCCTGGAAGAATGCCACCGAGAACGGCTTCAAGGTCGGCACGTATGAAGAGCTTATTCCCACGGCAGACGTAGTGCTGAACCTGACTCCCGACAAGCAGCACACCAGTGTCGTCAGCGCGATCATGCCGTTGATGAAAGAAGGGGCCTGCCTGGACTACGCGCACGGCTTCAATCTCGTGGAAGAAGGCATGCAGATTCGCAAGGACATCACGGTGGTCATGATGTGTCCGAAATGTCCAGGCACCGAGGTGCGCGAAGAATACAAGCGGGGCTTCGGCGTGCCCACGCTGATCGCCGTACACCGCGAAAACGATCCGGATGGCGAGGGGCTGGAAATTGCCAAGGCACTGGCCGCCGGAACCGGCGGGCACAGAGCCGGCGTACTGGAATCTTCACCCATTGCAGAGGTGAAATCTGACCTCATGGGCGAGCAAACCATACTCTGCGGTATGTTGCAGACTGGCTCGCTGCTCTGCTACGACAAGATGATGGAGCAGGGCATTGAGTCTGGCTATGCATCCAAGCTCATCCAGTACGGATGGGAAACCGTGACTGAAGGCCTTAAGCACGGCGGTATCACCAACATGATGGACCGGCTCTCGAACCCCGCAAAGATTCGCGCCTTTCATCTGGCGGCGGAACTCAAGGACATCATGCGGCCGCTCTACGAAAAGCACCAGGACGATATTATGTCCGGTCACTTCTCCACTACCATGATGCAGGATTGGGAAAATGACGACGCCGACCTGCTCAAATGGCGCGCTGCAACCGCGGAAACCGCTTTTGAAAAAGCCGCCGGAACTGACGCAGACATTCCTGAACAGGAATACTACGACCATGGCATTCTGATGGTGGCGATGGTCAAAGCCGGCGTCGAGCTGGCGTTTGATACCATGGTGAGCGCCGGCATCAAGGCAGAATCCGCCTACTATGAATCCCTGCACGAAACGCCGCTAATCGCCAATACCATCGCGCGCAAGAAGCTCTACGAGATGAACGTGGTCATCTCGGACACTGCGGAATACGGCTGCTACCTTTTCGATCACGCCTGCCGGCCACTGCTCCAGGACTTTATGCGCGGAGTCGACAGTGACGTAATCGGCAAAGGTATCGGCGCTGACAACGGTGTCGACAACCAGGAGCTGATTGCAGTGAACGAAGCCATCCGCAGCCACCCCGTCGAGGTGACAGGTAAAACGCTGAGGGGCTACATGACCGCAATGAAACGCGTCGTCTAGCCGCCGCGTTCTTAAACCCGGGGGCCCAGGCCCCCTTTTTTCGCGCCAGCAGAATGCACCGACACAGTAGCCGCGTAGTTGTACTCAGGGGCTGAGCACTTTATCTCCGCGCGAAATACCGGCCACTCCGGAGCGCACTACCTCGAGAATATCCGCAGCCGGCATCGCCGCTACGAACGAATCCAGCTTGTCGGAAGTACCGGTGAGCTGGATGGTATAGACGTTCGGGCTCACGTCCACAATCTGCCCGCGAAAAATATCCGTGGTGCGTTTGACCTCATCCCGGGCCGTGCCCGTGGCCCGCACTTTAATCAGCATCATATCGCGTTCAATGTGCGCGCCTTCGGTCAGGTCGACCAGCTTGACCACATCCACCAGCTTGTTGAGGTGCTTGGTGATCTGCTCGATCCGCAGGTCAGTGCCTTCAGTGGTCAGGGTCAGGCGCGACAGCGTCGGATCATCCGTGGGCGCCACGTTCAGTGTCTCAATGTTGTAGCCTCGCTGGGAAAAAAGTCCGATCACACGCGACAGGGCACCGGGTTCGTTCTCCATGAGGATGGCAATGATGCGTCGCATGTCAGGTCCTCTCCTCTCTGCCGAGCCACATATCTTTCATTGCACCGTTGGGCGCCACATGCATGGGATACACGTGCTCTTTCGGATCGACGAAGATATCCAGAAAAACCAGCTTGTCCTTCAACGCGAAGGCTTCTCGCATGGCATCGTCGAGGTCCGCGAGCTTATCGACCTGTATACCTACGTGGCCATAGGCCTCGACCAGCTTGACGAAGTCCGGCAGCGAATCTTCATAGGTACTCATTGCGTAGCGTCCCTCGTACTGCATGTCCTGCCACTGCTTGACCATCCCCAGGTAATTGTTGCGCAGGTTTATCACTTTTACCGGCAACTTGTACTGGGTGCAGGTAGAGAGTTCCTGAATATTCATCTGGATACTGCCTTCGCCGGTTACGCAGGCCACCTCCGTATCGGGAAACGCCAGCTTGATGCCCATCGCGGCCGGCAAGCCGAAGCCCATGGTTCCCAGCCCGCCCGAGTTGACCCAGCGGCGCGGCTTGTCAAAACGATAGTACTGCGCGGCAAACATCTGGTGCTGGCCCACGTCGGAAGTCACATAGGCGTCGCCATCGGTTGCGCGGTAAAGGCTCTGGATTACCTGCTGGGGCATGATCTGATCACTTTCTTCAAAACGTCGGCCAGTGAACAAACCGTGTTTTGCGCGCCACTGCTCGATCTGCTCCCACCACCGCTCCAGGGCCGCGGAATCCGGCAGGCGATCATCCTTTTCCCGCAGCGCTGCGATCTGGGCCAGAAGATCCGTCAACACAGCCTGCACAGGCCCCACGATCGGGATATCCGCCATCACCGTCTTGGAAATCGCGGCAGGGTCGATATCGATATGAATGATTTTTGCGCCGGGACAGAACTTCTCCACGGTGTTGGTCACCCGGTCATCGAAGCGTACCCCCACCGCCAGAATACAGTCGCTGTGATGCATGGCCATGTTGGCCTCATAGAATCCGTGCATTCCCAACATGCCCACGAACTGCCGGTCGGACCCCGGATAACAGCCCAGACCCATGAGGGTGTTGGTCACCGGGTAATTCAATTCGCGCGCCAGGTGGGTCAGCAAATCGCTGCCCTCACCCTGCACAACACCGCCGCCGGCATAAATGATCGGGCGTTTTGCCGCCAGCAACATTCTGGCGGCCTTCTTGATCTGGCCGGTGTGCCCGCGTTGTGCCGGCGAGTAAGAGCGCATCTTTACCTCGGCGGGATAGACGTACTCGAACTTCGCGTCGGGCCGGGTGAAATCCTTGGGAATATCGATTACCACCGGGCCGGGCCTGCCGGTGGATGCAATATGAAAAGCCTTCCTGATGATCACTGGCAGATCTTCTGTGCGACGCACCATAAAACTGTGTTTCACGATGGGGCGCGAGATGCCGACCATGTCAGTTTCCTGAAACGCATCCTCCCCAATCAGGTGGCTTGCCACCTGCCCGGACAAGACGACCATGGGAATGGAATCCATATATGCGGTTGCGATACCGGTTACGGCATTTGTGGCACCCGGACCGGAAGTTACCAACACCACGCCAGGCTTGCCTGTTGCACGGGCATAGCCGTCCGCGGCATGGGTAGCAGCCTGTTCATGTCGCACGAGGATGTGCGGGACCTTGCAGTCTTTGAATAGCGCATCATAAATGTGCAGTACCGCACCGCCCGGATAGCCGAATATGTACTCGACTCCTTCATCCTCGAGCGCGCGGGCAATCATTTCACCGCCAGTTAACAACTCCACAGTCTATCTCCAAAAATCATGCGTCAGCCTGCGAGCGAACCCGCGGGGAGCAGTCAAATTTGTGTGGATGCTGTCTTAACGTCGCCCTGGCAGGCGCTCGTTCGACACCACCACCCCATTTCTATGAGCTCGATACACTGCCCGGACGCCCCCCGGGAAACCACTTTGGGGGAACTGCGATCACGAACAGCCCGTGTATCGGTCGCCCTGCGGGGTAGCGCAGTGTCTGGCCCTCGACTCTGCCAATGCGGCAAAGACGAATACGGGACTTGCGAGCAGCTGTATCGAATAATCGCATCAACACAGTGGGCCAGGGGCCGAGGGTACTCGGCAGTAGCCGTTGCCACTTGCAAGACCCGTGTATTGTTGGCTCAGTGGCAGGCAAAGTCAACCAGAGGTCGCGCACTGCCGGAGCATTCACAATTGCCTCGGGCAGGGTTGTGGGGTACTTTTATCGGCGTAGATCGAATAAATGCGGGGAGTAACGCGGTGAATCAGGCATTCAGATTCCTGGCAATTGCGCTGGTATCGTCCATGCTGGGGTTTGGCAGCAGCTTCAGTGAAGCGGCCAAAGTGTATTACCGCTGGATCGACGATCGTGGCGACCCGGTGCACAGTGACCGTCCGCCACCCAAGGGCATCGACTATGAGGTGATTTCCACTCAGTCGAGCCTGGTGCGACCAGTGGACGCCTCGGAAGGCGCGGTACCTGCTGAAGTGGAGCCGAGTGTCAGCAACGAGTTCGAGCCGGAAGAGCGTACGCAGCCCGCCATCAAGAAGAATCCGGAATACTGCCAGAGGGCGCGCGACAACCTGGAAACACTCGACACAAGAGCGCGCATTCGGGTACGCAACGAAAAGGGTGAATTTACTTACATTGATGAACAGGAAAAGGAACGACGACGTGAAGAGGCGCGCGAGGCAATCGATATCTATTGCGAATGACTGGCAGCGCAGCCACTGCCTTCACTGCTGGGGGTCCAAGCCGCATGTTGCGTAAGCCCGCCGTTCTCCTGCTTCTGGCCCTGCTCCCTTTTTCTGCCCTGCTGGAGGCCGCCAGCAACCACTACCGCTGGAAAGACGAACAGGGGAAAACGGTCTACAGCGATCGCCCTCCACCTTCTGGCATCAGTTACGAGATTGTCTCCAGCAGCTCGCGATACTCGCGTTCCGTAGACGCCGGCGAGGGCGCACTGAAAGCCGATGGAGAAGATGAAAACCCCGCCGAGCAGTCGGCCCAGGAGAAGCAGGCTGACCAGGCCCGCCAGAAAGCCGCGATGTGCGCCACGGCGAAGTCCAACCTCGAGGCACTATCGGGTACTGCGAAAATCGTTGTGCGCACGCCCGAGGGTAAGCAGCACGTTCTCAGCGAGAAGGAAATCGCCCAGCAGCGCGACACAGCGCGCAGCCAGGTCAATGCCTACTGCAATTGATTGCGGATTGCCGCCCGCACTCAACGCCAATTAACCCACTCTCTGCCCGCAGAAACGCCAGCGTGCGGCCCCTCTGCAGGCCGCACAGTCGGCTTGGTGCCTCAGGCCGCATCTTGTGATTCAGTGCTGAACACCGGCTGATCACCTTCCAGGTCTGCAAAAATCACCTGACCGGGCTGAAATTCCCCCGCGAGCAGCCGCTGGGCCAGTGGATTCTCCAGCTGTTGCTGGATTGCGCGCTTCAGTGGACGTGCGCCATACACAGGGTCGAATCCTGTCGATACCAGCCGGCTCATGAAGGTATCGCTCAACTCAAGAGCCAGATCCCTTTCTGCCAGTCGGTCCTTCAGGGTCTGCAACTGAATTTCTGCAATCCCGCGAATCTGCTCTTCCAGCAGCGGATGGAAGACCACCGTTTCATCAATTCGGTTGATGAATTCGGGCCGGAAGTGGGTGCCGACCACTTCCATGACTGCGGCTTTCATCGCCTCGTAGTTTTCATCCCCGGCCAGCTCCTGAATAATGTGAGAGCCGAGGTTTGAAGTCATCACAATCACGGTATTGCGAAAGTCCACCGTGCGCCCCTGACCATCAGTGAGACGCCCGTCCTCCAGTACCTGCAGGAGGATATTGAAGACATCCGGATGGGCCTTCTCGACCTCATCGAGCAACAGCAGTGAATAGGGTCTGCGGCGTACGGCTTCGGTCAGGTAGCCACCCTCTTCGTAACCTACATAACCGGGCGGTGCGCCGATCAGGCGGGCCACCGAGTGCTTCTCCATGAATTCCGACATGTCTATCCGGATCATGGCGTCTTCACTGTCGAACAGAAAATCCGCCAGCGCTTTACACAGCTCGGTTTTACCCACGCCCGTGGGTCCGAGAAACAGAAACGACCCGTTAGGCCGCTTCGGATCCGAGAGGCCGGCTCGCGAACGTCGAACCGCATTCGAGACCGCTCGGACAGCCTCCTCCTGGCCCACGACACGGCTGTGCAGGGAATCTTCCATGCGCAACAGTTTTTCGCGGTCACCCTCCATCATCTTGGACACCGGGATTCCGGTCCAGCGGGAGACGACTTCCGCGATTTCTTCATCAGTCACTTTATTGCGCAGTAGCTGGGTCTCGGCCGCCTCGTTCTCCTGCGCCGACTGCAGCTGTTTTTCCAGTTCCGGAATGCGGCCATACTGCAACTCGGACATCCGCGTGAGGTCGCCTGCCCGGCGCGCTGACTCGAGTTCGAGTTTCACCTGTTCCAACTCGCTCCGAATGTCCGCCGCGCCCTCCAACGAGGCTTTCTCCGCCTTCCAGATTTCCTCCAGATCGGCATATTCCCGCTCGACCCGGGCGATCTCCTCGTCCAGACCCGCGAGTTGCTTTTTTGCACCCGCGTCGCTGTCTTTCTTCACGGCTTCGCGTTCAATCTTGAGCTGAATGAGGCGCCGCTCCAGCTTGTCCATCGATTCCGGCTTGGAATCGATTTCCATGCGAATACGGCTGGCCGCCTCGTCGATCAGATCAATGGCTTTGTCCGGCAGCTGGCGATCAGTGATGTAGCGCTGCGACAGCCGGGCGGCGGCGATAATCGCGCTATCGGTAATATCCACGCCGTGATGCACTTCATAGCGTTCCTTGAGCCCGCGCAGAATCGCAATTGTGTCTTCTTCACTCGGCTCATCCACCAGTACCTTCTGGAAACGTCGCTCCAGCGCGGCGTCCTTCTCCACATACTGGCGATACTCGTTCAGGGTCGTGGCGCCCACGCAGTGCAGTTCACCACGCGCAAGGGCGGGCTTGAGCATATTGCCCGCGTCCATCGAACCCTCGGCCTTGCCGGCGCCGACCATGGTGTGCAGCTCGTCGATAAACAGGATGATACGCCCTTCCTGCTTGGACAATTCGTTGAGCACGGCTTTCAGGCGCTCTTCAAAATCACCACGAAACTTGGCGCCGGCCAGCAATGAACCCAGGTCGAGAGACAGCACCCGCTTGTTGCGCATGGTCTCCGGTACTTCGCCGTTCACCACGCGCTGGGCGAGACCCTCAATGATCGCGGTCTTACCCACACCGGGCTCACCTATCAACACCGGGTTGTTCTTGGTGCGTCGCTGCAACACCTGAATCGTTCGACGAATTTCGTCATCGCGCCCGATCACCGGGTCGAGCTTGCCCTGTTCGGCGCGTTCCGTGAGGTCAATGGTATATTTGTCCAGCGCCTGTCGGGACTCCTCTGCTTCCGGATTGTCTACAGTCTCGCCCCCGCGCACCGACTCAATGGCGGCTTTCAGGCCCTCCTCGCTGACACCATGCGCGGCGAGCAACTTCGCCACGGAGGTATTGCCCTGCAACATGGCCACCAGTACCAGTTCGCTGGAAATGTAGCTATCGCCGCCCTGCTGGGCCAGTTTGTCGGTAAGATTGAGCACCCGTGCCAGATCATTCGACAGATGAATATCGCCGCCAGACCCCTGAACTGTGGGCAACTGCGCGAGATTCACGCGCACCGCCTCGGACAGCCCGTTCAGATCCCCCCCCGCTTTCTGCAACAGCGGTCGAGCGGATCCCCCGCGCTGATCCAGCAGCGCACTCAGCAAGTGCACAGGCTCTACAAAATTGTGATCCTTACCCAACGCAAGGGACTGCGCATCGGCCAGCGCACCCTGCAATTGATTGGTCATTTTGTCCATTCGCATACCACTTTCTCCTGCATAGCTGCCTGCGGCGGAGGCTTTAGGCTTTCGATGTACCAATAAGTGGGGGCAAAATAACCTGATTCAAGTAGGGATATGTTTTCCGCGGCCATCCTCAAGCAATGTGATGATGCTCGCCATGCGACCCGTGGGACCATCGCGGCGGTAAGAATAGAACGTACCAGGGTGCAAATAAGTGCATGTATCGCCGCCGTACACAGCGGCGACCCCGGCGGCGGCCAGACGCAGGCGCGCCAGGGCATACAGGTCCGCAAAAAAGTATCCTTCGCGCCCGGGATTCGGGCGAAATGCAGACTGCGTGGCCACTGTTGCGGTGCCGGAGGCATGTAGAAACGCCTCGCGCACCTCGGGACCCACTTCGAAAACCCGGGGCCCGATTGCCGGGCCCAGCCAGGCCAGCAGCGCCCCGGGCTCGACCGCCAGCGCATCCACCGTCGCCTCCAGTACGCCCGCCGCCAGCCCGCGCCAGCCCGCGTGTGCCGCCGCCACTCTGTCGCCGTTGACAGTGCACAGTAGCACCGGCAGACAGTCGGCCGTCAGCACCGCACAGGCGATACCGGGGCGATCGGACCACTGCGCATCCGCCCGGGCCGTGTCTGCGCCCGGGTCAGCAGTGACTACCCGGGTGCCGTGTACCTGCTCCATCCAGCACACCTGCGTATCCTGAGGCAGACAGTCGGCCAATCGCTGGCGATTGCACTGCACCGCGGTAGCGTCATCCCCTACATGCTGGCCAAGATTCAAACTCTCGTAGGGCGAAGCGCTCACGCCGCCATGACGCGTGGTGCAAAACGCCCTGACGTTGGCCGGAGCGGGCCAGCAGGGCTCAATAAGGGGCAGCACTGCGCGCCACGGGGGGGTCCTCCTGTTGCAACACGGCTATCAGCGCCTGCAGATCATCGGGCAGGGCACAGGTGAACTGCAACTCCTCCCCGGTACGCGGATGCACCAGGCCCAGTGTCTGCGCATGCAGCGCCTGACGCGGAAATTGACGCAAGGCCGTTACCAGTGCCGTCGAGGCTCCAGCGGGAATGCGTGGCCTGCCGCCATACATTGGATCGCCCACCAGGGGATGGTGGCGGTAGGCCATATGCACGCGAATCTGATGCGTGCGCCCGGTCTCCAGCCGCACCGTCACCTGCGTGTGGTGTCCAAAACGCTGCGCGATGCGATAGTGAGTCACCGCTGGCTTGCCGCCAGCGCCAACCACTGCCATTTTTTTCCGCTGGCGGGGATGCCGACCCAGCGGAGCATCGATAGTGCCACCGCCCGTCAGGGCGCCGAGACACACAGCCACGTACTCCCGATGCACACTCCGTGCCTGCAACTGGGCGACCAGGTCATGGTGCGCCGGCAGCGTTTTGGCGACGACCATCAGGCCTGTTGTGTCACGATCCAGCCGGTGCACTATGCCACCGCGCGGCACCAGGGAAAGATCCGCTGCATGCGACAACAGCGCGTTGACCAGGGTGCCATCCGCATGTCCCGCAGCCGGGTGCACTACCAGCCCGGCGGGCTTATTGAGCACCAGCAGGTCCGCATCTTCATGCACGATATCAAGCGCTATGTCCTGAGGGCGCCAGGACACCTCGTTTTCCAGTTCGGCTGCAACCACCAGGGCGGCACCCGCGGGGACTTTATCCCGGGGACGCGCCGGCACACCGTCCACCAGCAGCTCGCCAGATTTGATCCACTCCTGCAGTCGCGAGCGGGAATACTCGGGAAACAGGGTCGCAGCGGCCTGATCAAGGCGGCAGCCTCGCAGCGTCTCGGGCACTGTGGCCACCAGTTCCACCTTATCTGTCATCGTCGTACCTGTTTATGCGCCCGCCCCGCTGTGGTTAAATACCGCTGCATCCACAACCGCGCCGGGGATCATAGCACGCCCAAGCGCGCCAGAGCGGTGAACCACATTGCGTACTATCTTGATTCTGCTTCTCAGTTTTGTCCTGTTCGGCTGCTCCGGCAATGACGAACTGCCCGACATGGGAGCCGACGCCGGCGAACAGCAAATATACCGGGAAGCACAGCGCTACCTGCGCAGCGGTAACTTCGACCTTGCCGTGCGCAGCCTGCAGTTGCTGGAATCGCGCTACCCATTCGGCAAGTACGCCGAGCAGGCGCAGCTGGAACTCATTTACGCACACTACAAGGCCTACGAACACGAAGCGGCGATTGAGGCGGCAGACAGGTTCATACGGCTGCATCCGCAACACCCCAATGTTGACTACGCGTTCTACATGAAGGGGTTGTCGGCTTATACCGGCAATGAAGATATCTTCAACCGGTTCATGCCAACGGATGCGACACAACGGGACACTTCGCAGGCAAAAGAGGCCTTCGCGGAGTTCGCCCAACTGGTCTCACGTTTTCCCGCCAGCCCCTACGCCGCCGATGCACGGGCGCGCATGGTAGCGTTGCGCAATGTGCTGGCCCGGCATGAAATCAACGTCGCCAATTACTACCTGCGACGTGGCGCCTATCTCGCAGCCACCAATCGTGGGCGCTACGTGGTGGAGAACTTTCAACGCACGCCTGCGGTTGCCGATGGCCTGGCAGTGATGGCCCAAGGCTATATTCTACTCGGCCTGAATGA
Organism: uncultured Halieaceae bacterium; assembly: GCA_963976655.1. Taxonomy (GTDB): domain Bacteria; phylum Pseudomonadota; class Gammaproteobacteria; order Pseudomonadales; family Halieaceae; genus Marimicrobium. Next base: position 48,818 of record CAXBLB010000020.1, on the reverse strand, counting down.
CCTTGCCCGCGATGCCATTGACACACTGGCAATGAACTTCCCGGAGCACCCCTCGATCGACAAGGAGGGGCAGTTCGACAGCGTGTATACGCTCAATGGCCTGCAGCGCTCCTGGCTGAACAAACTCTCGTTTGGCCTGATTGATCCACCACAGCCACCTCAGTTCGACAATCGGCCCGAACTATACTGAGCTCTGCCATACGCCACCGCTTGCCGCTCGCTGGCGCCCCGCCCCTCGGAGCGAATGCGCGCACAGGCCAGGCTAGTGACCGGGCTTCCAGCCTGAAGTAATGGGATAGCGCCGGTCGCGACCGAAACCCCTTCGGCTTATTCGCACACCGATTGGCGATTGCCGCCGCTTGTACTCGTTAAGATCCACCAGCCGCACCACGCGCTGCACATCCTCCCGATCAAGCCCGGTCGCGATGATCGCTTCAGCGCTGAAATCCTCCTCCACGTAGAGAGCAAGGATGCGATCCAGCACCTCGTAGGGCGGTAAACTGTCCTCATCCTTCTGGTCGGGACGCAATTCCGCCGACGGGGGACGCGTTATGACGCGCTCGGGAATACAGGGGCCCCGGGTGTTGCGATGGTGACACAACTCAACAACCACTGTTTTGGGAACATCCTTGAGTACGTCGAAGCCCCCGGCCATATCGCCGTACAGCGTGGAATAGCCGACTGCCAGTTCACTCTTGTTGCCGGTGGTCAAAACGAGACTGCCCTTCTTGTTGGAAATCGACATCAGCAACACGCCGCGACAGCGCGCCTGCAGGTTTTCCTCGGTGGTATCCACCGCGAGCCCGGCAAACTCTTCGGCAAGACTCGAAATGAACGCCTCGTAGATCGGCTCAATCGAAATTACCTTGTGCCGCACACCCAGAAGAGCCGATTGCGCTGCGGCATCCTCCACGCTCATCTGCGCGGTGTAACGAAACGGCATCATGAGCGCTTCAACCCGCTCAGCGCCAAGCGCATCGACGGCCAGCGCCATGGTCAGCGCCGAATCGACACCCCCGGAGAGACCGAGCACGACTCCGGGAAAATCGTTCTTGTTAACGTAATCCCGGAGGCCGAGCACGAGTGCCCGCCAGATGGCTTCCAGTTCTTCAAGCGGTGGCGCCATGTCTCCGCCAGTGATTCTTCCCGCATCTCCGTCGACAGAGAAACTCAGCCAGTATTCACCCTCTTCAAAATCAGGCGCGGAGCCGGCAACCTCTCCATCGGCGTTTACCGCGAAGGAGCCACCGTCAAAAACCAGTTCGTCCTGCCCTCCGACCTGATTGACATAGACAATAGGCAACCCGTTGTGGCGCGCCCGCCTACCCACCAGATCCCGGCGTTCGCCTCGCTTCCCCCTGTGATAGGGAGAGGAGTTGATATTCAGCAGCAGTTTCGCGCCGGCTGCGGCGGCCTGAGCAGTGGGGCCATCATCCCAGATGTCCTCGCATATACTGAGTCCGACGGGAACGCCGGCTATATCCAGCACGCAGGGAGCATCACCCTCTGCAAAGTATCGCTTTTCGTCGAACACCTGGTAATTGGGCAGACGCTGCTTGCGGTACTCGGCCAGAATCTCGCCCCGATGCAATACGGCCGCGACATTGTAAAGCAGGCCGTTGATCCTCCGCGGATAACCGAGAACAGCATAGGCATCACCGCGCATGGCCAGGCGGATTACCTCCAGCGAGCGCTCGACACGCAGTTCCATGCTCGGCCTCAAAAGGAGATCCTCGGGTGGATAGCCGCACAGCGTCAGCTCCGGAAACACCACAACCGGCGCAGCAAACTGCGCCTCGGCGCGCTCCAATGTAGCGATGACTTTGCTCGTATTGCCCTCGAAGTCCCCAACAAAGGTGTTCATCTGTGCCATCAGAATATTCAGGGTACTCATAGCGGTGTCGGCCTGCGGAATCAGGCCGCTATTGTCCGGAAAAGCGCGTCGAATCGCCAGCCCTGCGGTGTACCGATGGGTCGGTACAAAGCGCCACCCAGGAGTCCGGGCGCAATCAATTCCGCTACAGGCCTGTTACACTGCGGACACCAGAACAGGGGACAGGCAAGCGTACGGTGAACCGACCGGCCATTCTCACAAAACCTGTGCAACAGGTACCAAGCCAGCAAAACATTGCCCTGTTCAGGGTCTACATTGGCTACCGTTCCCTGCTTTCCATCGTACTGCTCATCATGCTGGTCAGTCCAAACACCCGGCAACTTGTCGGCTCACTGAACCCTGCACTCTATACAGCCGTCGCACTCGCCTATCTGGCTACCAGTATTCCTCTTGTGGGCTCTCTTTCGAGCCGGCTAAGCAGGAGCCAGCGGCTGATGCTGCTGGTTTTCACCAGCGACATCGTGGCGATCACCCTACTGGCCGACTCGAGTGGCGGCATGGTCAGCGGCCTGCCCGTGCTGCTGGTTGTCACTGTCGCCGCCAGTGCAGTGCTCATTTCCAACCGCACGCTGGCCACTCTGATAGCCGCGCTCAGCGTGCTGGCCATTCTCATGGATACGGTCTGGCTGATCCTCCGTGGGGTATTGGACAGTAATTCATTGTTCCCTGCCGGCATACTCGGCCTGTTGATTTTTAGCGTATCCCTCATGGTGCAACCTATTGCCCATCGCCTGGGCCGGGCTGAAGAACTCGCACGCAATCGCGCCAGCGATCTCTACTCATTGCAACGCCTCAACGAACAGATCGTGCAACACATGGAGACCGGTATTCTTCTAGTGGACAACGCGGGCGCCGTGCGCATCATGAACAAGGCGGCGAGCGGGCTGCTCACGCCCGACCGTCCGGTAGCCGTAGAGCAGGGTCGGCATCTGGGCGACTACTCAATCGAGCTGAACCTGCAGTTTGAACACTGGAAGACCACGGGCATCCATCGGGCCAAGCCTTTTACGGTAATGGAGAATGCCCCGCCGGTGATCGCCCACTTCCGTGAGCTGCAACCACACGCCAACCGCGAGGCGCTGGTATTCGTGGAGGACTACACCCCGGTCACGCAATATGCCCAGTCGCTCAAGCTGAATTCCCTGGGCAGGCTTACCGCCAGCATCGCGCATGAAATACGCAACCCGCTTGGCGCCATAAGCCATGCGGCGCAATTGCTGCAAGAGTCCCGCGAGCTGACGCAATCCGATAAACGAATGGCAGAAATCATTCAGCATCACTGCGAGCGGGTAAACCAGATCGTGGAAAGCGTTATGCAGATATCGAGGCGGGAGCCGCCCAAACCCGAGTATCTGCCCCTGACGCCCTGGCTGACCAGATTTGTGCGAGACTACCTGGACGCTCTCAATCGCACTGCCGACGTCACGATCGAGAGTGAGTACAACGAGCTGATGATCGAATTCGACCCTGAGAACCTCGGCCGCGTACTGACCAACCTGCTGGACAATGCGCTGCGCCACAGCAAGCTCGCCATTGGCAGCGAGACTGCGCGTGTCCAGGTATCTCTGGATTTCTCTGTACACCAGTGTCATATCGACGTGATTGACGCGGGCTCGGGTGTGCCCGCCGGAGACATACCCAAACTTTTTGAACCCTTTTACACTACCGTGGAGGAAGGCAGCGGCATGGGACTGTACCTTTGCAAAGAACTGTGTGAAATCAACAACGCAGACATCAGTTATCGCAGAACCTCAAGCGGTGAAAGCTGTTTCAGGCTCAGCTTGAATCACCGGGCGCTGTAAATGACCCAGACTGTATTGATAGTGGATGACGAGCCGGATATTCGCGAGCTGCTGGATATCACCCTCAGCCGCATGGGACTCGAAACCTACAGCGCCTCCAACCTGCAGGAAGCCATGTCAATGGTGGCGTCGATCAAACCGGACCTGTGCCTGACCGATATGCGCCTGCCGGATGGCAATGGCATTAGCCTGGTCGAGTATATTCAGAAAGACTATCCGAATATTCCGGTGGCAATGATCACTGCCCACGGCAGTGTGGAAGCCGCTATCGCCGCGCTCAAGGCAGGCGCCTTCGATTTCATCAGCAAGCCCATCGAACTGGAGAACCTGCGCAGGCTGGTAAGCACAGCGCTGCAGTTGGACATGGATACGAGCCGCGCCGAGTGCGCCGTGGATCAGGAGTTGATCGGCAATGCCCCGTCCATCCAGTTACTTCGCCAACAGATTTCCAAGCTCGCACGCAGCCAGGCCCCTGTGCATATTCATGGCGAATCCGGCAGTGGCAAGGAAGTCGTGGCACGCCTGATCCACAACCATGGCCCCCGCGCAGCCGGGGCGTTTGTCGCCGTCAACTGCGGAGCGATCCCGCATGAGTTAATGGAGAGTGAACTTTTCGGACACATGAAAGGCAGCTTTACAGGTGCTGCCTACGACAAGGTCGGCCTTTTTCAGGCCGCCAGCGGCGGCACACTTTTCCTCGATGAAGTTGCCGACCTGCCCCTGTCCATGCAGGTCAAACTACTGCGCGCAATACAGGAAAAGTCCGTGCGACCGGTTGGCGCGGCGCAGGAGGAAGCCACCGATATTCGCCTGCTAAGCGCAACACACAAAGACCTTGCCAGAGAGGTGGAAGCCGGGCGCTTCCGCAAGGACCTCTACTATCGCATCAACGTCATCGATGTAAATGTTCCCAGCCTGAGAGAGCGACTGCAGGACTTGCCCGCTTTGACCGATAGCATTCTCGACAAGATTGGACGGCAGGAGGGGCGCTTGCGTGCACACCTCGATACTTCTGCGCTGGAGGCATTGCGCGCTTACCGCTTTCCGGGCAATGTCCGCGAGCTGGAAAACATGCTCGAACGGGCACTGGCGCTCTCCGACGGCGAGCACATCACGGCGGCAGACCTGCAGTTTTCCAGTGCGACTTCCGCTGTCGAGCCTGGTGTGGTTCAACAGTCGAGCGCCAACCCGGCAGCCTGGTCGGCGCGAGACGCCTTCGGCCGGATGGAATCCTACCTGGAAGACATAGAGCGGGAGATTATCAGCGCCGCGCTCGAGGAATGCCGCTGGAACAAAACGGCAACGGCAAAACTGCTTGGCATTGGGTTCAGAAGCCTGCGTTACCGACTGAAAAAGCTGGGCATGGAGGACTGATCTGGCAGTGGCAACCGCTGCGAAGTACTCGCCCTCTTTCCCGATTACCAGCAGCGCGCCGCGGATTGATTGCCCGTTACGGTTTTAAGGCCCTGCCAATTGAGCGTCAATGTGCCACAGGCGCGATCTGCACTCTGTGCCCGCTGAGGCTGTGCGTGCAATGCAAAGCCCTGTGAGAGCATGGAGATGTCAATCAGATAGACGCCTTCTGGCGCCAAAGCAGGCCAGGTGTTGCCCTCCCCGTCCAGGGCGAAAGGACTTTCGGGATAACCCAGCGCCACGAGTGAAGCAGCGTAGCGTTTGTGCTCTATATAAAACTGCTCCTGCCGCGCCAGCACAGCAAGCAGCTCTGAGCTCGCCACAGCGCGGCGTGTACGCAGGAGATGATCCCGATATCCCGGCAATGCGATCGTCATCAGCGCAGCGATGATGAGCAACACGATCACCAGTTCAACCAGTGTGAACCCGCGGCTGCGCAGCGACCGTTTCATACGCGATTACGCCAACTACAGGGCATCGCTGCCCGGCTCGCGCCAGAAAACCGGTAAGGGCGTACCTCCAGCCACGGGTACGGCCACGCCGGTGGCCAACTGTGTACTGGCAAGGCCCGCGCCACCACCATCCATGACGACCAGAATCTCAAACAGCGCTCCCCAGGCCGGGGTGTGAGCTTCCGTGCGAGCCGCCAACGGCAGCTCGACCAGAGTTGGTTGCAGGCGAGTGACCCGTATCCGCAAATCTACCCCTTCTGGCAGCGGCGTCAGCGTCGGGTTTGTAAGCTCAAAGTCATCGCAGGAGGACATGCCACTGCCAGCCAGGCAACTGCTCCATCCAACAGGGTTCGCCAGATCGAAGCCGGCCCCTGTGGTGGTTAGCTCGTTCACTATCGACTGCGCCCGCTGTTGCGCGCGCAGTAGCATCTGGTCGTTTCCCGCCATGCGAAACTGTAAGCCGGCCGTGTGCATGGCGCCGGCACTCACCATTGCCAACAGCAGGCTAAACACCAGCGTCAGGGGCAGTATCGCGCCAGCCTGATTCCGGTTCTGAGCCGACATGTCCGCAACGCTCACTCAATCGTCACGCCAGAGGCGCTGGGCTGCAAGATTGCGCAGGGGTACCGAGGTTGAAAATACCCGGCGCAGGTAGGCATCCCCCGGTGCATTAACGTGTTTACTCCCAAGCGTATAGGATCGGGTGTCGATATGACCCGGCACAGCACTGAGACTGCGCAGCAGTAAATGCACAGAGACAGATACAGCGGAGTCCATCTCGGTGGCGCCAAGCGCATCCTGGTACCTGTTCACCACGCCGTTGCCAGTGGTATCAAGGCCAAACTCAAACTGCATGTCTTCTACTCCCTCAACCAGGCAGCGCGCCGTCATGGAGTCACCCGCCAGCGTTTCCATGCACAACGTGGGTACGGTATCGGCGGGCTCAACGGCGAACGGGCGAATGAAAAACACCCTGGCGCTGGCTTCCCACAGGCTCAGGCCGGGGTCTGCAAACGCCGGACCATCCAGATCGCGCGGACGGTGTTGCTCCCATTGCGCCGGCGCACCCTCCAGACGTCGCAGATACCAGGTCTCGACGCCACCCCGGGTCAGGTCTGGCGCGACATCACCCCGATACAGGCTCGGCCGGGCAAAGCTCCGCTTCACGCCAAGCAGATCGGTGCCGGGGAGGATTGTCCCCGGGTCCACACAGGAAAATGTATCCCCATCTGAGCTTCGCGGTGCAAGCGGGCCTGCCTGGTTGTCGATGAATGACAGCGGTCTGGCGGTATCCAACGCCCAAACGCCAGGACTGCAATCCCCGGCAACAGGGGCCGCATCCACGATGGAGGAATCTGGCAGCCCGGCAAAAAAGCCCGCCATTGCGAGCTCCCGACTCATGAGGCGCAGGGCATAACGCCCGTTCTCCTGCATGCGTGCCATCTGGTCTTCGTAGAGATATTGCCGTTTACCATTGAGGTAGGCCGCGATGACCCCGCCGCTGAGCAAAACACCCAATAACAGGGCGATCAGCATTTCCACCAGCGTCAGGCCGGACTGCGGTGTCCAGCGCGCAATGCCACGCAGCGGGGTGCTCACGGCACACCCACGACAATGGTTGACAACTCCAGGTGCCGCCGCAGGCGGTTGTTTCCCGGTTCAGCGTCCGCAACATCGTAAAGCCCCGGAACCAGTGCCCCGCAGCGCAGACCGGAAGCTTCATCAGACGGCGTAGCACCCCGCCAGCTCAGGCCCAGTGTCACCAGCGAACCGCTGCGCCGAAAGCACGCCCGGGGAGCCGAGAGCCCACCCGCTGACTGGCCCGCGCTGGTTTCATTCGCCCCCAGCAGCGCGGCCTCCCAGCGCCATAGATCGAACACCGCCAGTTGCTCCGGGGTGCAAGCGCTCGTGTTGCAGTTAGTCCCGGGGGAGGGTTGTGGCTCCGCCGCATCCCCCGCCACCGCCGCTGTGTAGAGATCCACCTGGCCCGGATTTGCGGCGATTCGCGTCAGTATATCCACTGCCAGAGCATTCGCGATCGAGTACTGATGGGCTTCGAAGCTGGCACGCTTCGCGGCGAGTTGGACAGACATCACACCCGACATGCTGGCGGTAAAAACGCACAGGGCGATGAGAAACTCCAGCAGTCCGACTCCGCGAGCTGCAGAGGCCGACCGCCCGGCGCAGTTGTCGCTGGCAATGCTTCTTCCCGCAACCCTGGCCCGCTTCATACCAACTCCGGACACGAGCCCCAGTGCCGCACAAGCCGGGCACGCCCGACAATATTCAGCACAACGCTGATCGAGCGTGCCTGTGGCGCACAGAGCTGCAAGGTGAGGTTGCGATGCGCCGAGCCGTCGGGCAGGTAGTGAATGATTTCGCTGGCAGCGCGCGTTCCGAGCCGGTTGGTTACCGCGAAGCCCGCAGGCAATCCCTCAAAAACGCGCAATATGCGGTCGACGCCCGGTTCCACTACCCCGTCCCGGTTGGGATCGGCAAACACCAGCCAGCCATCCGCATAGTCATCATCACAGCGCGCCTCGCCAGTGGATGCCATCGACGAGGGACAGACAGTCACCACCGCGTTACGCATCACCGCCTCGGCGCGCGCCAGACTGATCGCCCCCATTAATCGCTGCGACCCGGCATGCAGGCGGTTCTCCTGCACCACAGCCCCGAGTGCGGGAGCCCCGAACACCACCAATACGGCGAACATCAGCAGCACGATCAGAAGTTCAACCAGACTGACCCCCCTGGCCGGGGCGGTTAACAAAACCTTGTTCAACATCCCGTTCATTACGCGCCTCCTTGCACGCAAGAGGATAGTCAGGTCGGGCCGGGATGCCAGAGATTGGCTTGTAATGACCGACAACGGTCGAAAATGAAGGCTTTGGGCTAGATGTTTTTCGCGTCTATGCGCAGTTCGCGCGGCAGGGAGAAGGTAATATGTTCAGGGCGCCCCTCAAGTTCTACCGCACCGTGCGCTCCCAGGGCGCAGAGCCCATCCAGCACCTCCTGCACGAGAACCTCCGGAGCGGAAGCGCCAGCCGTAACACCGATGCTGGTCTTGCCCTCCAGCCACGCAGGGTCGATGTCTTCGGCCGCGTCCAGCAAGTAGGCCTCGGCTCCCATGCGCTCCGCCAGCTCACGCAGACGGTTGGAGTTTGAACTGTTGGGAGAACCCACCACCAGCATGAGATCGCAGTGCGCGGCCAGTTGCTTGACTGCGTCCTGGCGATTCTGTGTGGCGTAGCAGATATCATCCTTGCGCGGACCTTCTATATCCGGAAATTTCTCACGCAGGCGTTCTATTACGCGCTGGGTGTCATCCATGGACAAGGTGGTCTGGGTCACATAGGACAGCTTTTGCGGGTTCTTCACGACCAGTTCTGCAGCCTGCTGTTCATCCTCCACCAGATAGATTTCGCCGCCGGCAGAGCGATCATACTGCCCCATGGTGCCTTCGACTTCAGGGTGGCCACGATGGCCGATAAGTACGCACTCGCGACCCTGCAGGCTGTAACTCGCGACCTCCACATGCACCTTGGTGACCAGCGGACAGGTGGCGTCGAACACCTTGAGCGCTCGCTTGCCCGCCTCCTCGCGCACCGCGCGGGACACACCATGGGCACTGAAAATAACGATACTGTTGTCCGGCACCTCGTGCAGTTCGTCTACGAACAGCGCGCCACGCGCGCGCAGGTCATCCACGACAAAGCGATTGTGAACAACCTCGTGGCGCACATAGATGGGTGCCCCGAACACTTCCAGGGCTCGATTGACGATATCGATGGCGCGATCCACTCCGGCACAGAATCCGCGCGGGTTCGCCAGTTTGATCTGGAGTGTCATACACCCTCCCAGTTCGCGATCCTAGTGCACATCCACCGGCTCAACCCGATGCACAAGCACATCAAAGAGGATTGTACGGCCCGCCAGCGGGTGATTGAAGTCTATGGTCACCTCTGCCTCGTCGAAACCCACGACCATTCCCGCCACCTCGCCGCCGGCGGCATCGGCAAATGACAGCACCAGCCCCGGCGTGAGATCGATTTCGTCGTCGAAGTTTTCGCGTCCTATCCGTTGCACGTTGTTGTCATTTGGCTGGCCAAAGGCATTCTCCGGCTCAACCGTGAAGAGCTGGCGCTCGCCAGCTCCCATGCCGAACAGCAGGCGCTCGAACCCCGGCAACAGGCTGCCATCGCCAACTTCGAAATCGACCGGATCGCCGCCAAAATTGGTATCGACCTCAGAGCCATCCTCAAGACTTACGGAAAAGTTTACGAAGACCCGTGTACCCTCGCCAACCTCAACACGGTTCATGATGAACTTCCCACGCTGTGCTTCGGCGCCGGGTCACGCGCAAGAAAACTGTCGAAAAGCATCAGCCCCGCGCCCAGCGTAATTGCGGAATCGGCAATATTGAAAGCCGGAAAATACCAGCCGCCGTAATGCACGGAGATGAAATCCACCACATAACCCAGCGCAACCCGATCCCAGAGATTGCCCAGCGCACCGCCGAGAATAAATGCCAGGCTCACGGCCAGCAATCGCTGGTCGCGCGGCAGCAGGTAGAGCCAGATCACCAGGCCCACGCTTATCACGCTTGCGACAATACTGAAAAAATAGCGCTGCCAGCCGCCGGCGTCGTGAAGAAAGCTGAAGGCAGCTCCCATATTGTGCTGCAACGTCAGGTTAAACCAGAAGAAGACCGGTACCGGCCTGCCATAGTCGAGCGACTCGGTTGCCAGAAACTTGGTGTACTGATCCAGCACAACCAGCAGCAGCGCAAGGCCATACCATGGCAACACTGATCTCAGGCTACGCAAAACGGCGCACCTCTCCGCTGCCCTCAATGTTTTCTACACAGCGCTCACAGAGGCCAGGATGCGCGTCGATGCTGCTCACCTCGGGCCGCCGGTGCCAGCAGCGCTCACATTTCTCATCGCCGGACGCGCTCACCAGCAAGCGCAAACCCGCAAGCTCCGTATCCGCCGCGTCCGCGGGTGCGCTCGACAGTGGCGCGAGCGTTGCCGAAGACGTAATCAATACAAAGCGCAACTCCTCGCCGAGGGCCGCAAGCGGTTCAAGCAACTCTTCGCTACAGTAGAGCGTGACCGCAGCGTCGAGTGAACCGCGCAATTCACCCGCGGCGCGTTTCGCCTCCATTTCCCGATTTACCGCAGCACGCACCGCTATTACCTCGCGCCAGTATGCGGGACCCATGGGTTCCTCATCCGCCTGATGCTGCAGGCCCCCAAACCATTCCGAGAGCATCACGGAAAGCGCGCGCTCCCCGGGCAGGTTTTCCCAGATCTCTTCCGCTGTAAAACTGAGAATCGGTGCTATCCAGCGCACGAGCGCCTCGGCCACCAGGCACATCGCTGTTTGTGCCGAACGGCGGGCGAGACTGTCGGGCTGGGTCGTATACTGACGATCCTTGATGATATCCAGATAGAAACCGCCGAGATCATTGGCGCAAAACTGATGCAGCTTCTGATAGATGAGGTGGAACTGATAGCTGCGGTAGTGCTCGAGGATCTCATTCTGCAACTGTGCGGCGCGGCCCACCACCCAGCGATCGAGCGGCAGCATGCTCGCGAACTCCACGGCGTGTGCTTGCGGCGTATAACCATCCAGGTTTGACAGCAAAAAACGCGCGGTGTTGCGAATACGCCGGTAGGCATCTGCGGTGCGCTTGAAAATTTCGTCACCGACAGACAGTTCTCCGCGATAATCAGTTGCCGCCACCCAGAGGCGCAGCACATCCGCACCGAGGTCGTTCATCACGGTTTTCGGCGCGACAATATTGCCGAGGGATTTGGACATCTTGCGGCCATCGCTATCCACCGTGAAGCCGTGCGTCAACACCGTGCGATATGGCGCCGCTCCGTGCATTGCCACACTGGTGAGCAACGATGACTGAAACCAGCCGCGGTGCTGGTCCGATCCCTCTAGGTAGAGGTCGGCCGGCACGGCAAGCTCCTCGCGCCTGCGCAGCACACAGGCATGGGTGACACCGGAGTCGAACCAGACATCCAGCGTATCGCTGACTTTCTCGTAGTCCGCCGCCTCTGCTCCGAGTAGCTCCGCCGGATCGAGATCAAACCAGGCCTCGATACCGGCCGTTTCCATGCGCTCGGCAACCTGTTCAATCAAACCCGCGGTGCGCGGATGTAATTCACCCGTCTCACGGTGCACAAACAGGGCGATCGGCACACCCCAGGTGCGCTGCCGGGAAATACACCAGTCGGGACGACTGCCCAGCATGCCGTCAATCCGCGCCTTGCCCCACTCGGGAAGCCAACGCACCTCTTCAACCGCCTGCAGCGCCTGCTTGAGCAACCCATTCTGATGCATGCTCACAAACCACTGCGGCGTCGCCCTGAATATGATGGGTGTTTTGTGCCGCCAGCAATGCGGATAGGAATGCTGGTAATCCTCTGCGTGCAAGAGTACCCCACGCTCTCTCAGAAGCTCGAGAATCGGTTCATTCGCCTTGAATACATGCTGTCCGGCGAAATATTCCGTATCCGGCAGAAACACGCCGTTGCCGCCCACCGGGTTGATGACTTCCAGCGCATAGCGCTCACCGACAACAAAATCGTCCTGGCCGTGGGCAGGTGCCGTGTGCACCGCGCCAGTCCCGGCCTCGGTGGTGACATGCTCGCCCAGCACAATCGGTACCTGGCGCGGCAGGAAACAATGCTGCAACAAGCTGCCCTCAAGCGCGCTGCCTTTGCAGCCACCGGCTATAGCGACGGGCTCAATAGCATAGCGTTGCGCGCAGGCCTCGGCGAGATCGGCGGCAACCAGCAGCGCCCTGTCGGCGGTTTGCAGCAACACATAGTCGAGATCGGGATGCAGGCATACGGCCATGTTCGCCGGCAGCGTCCACGGCGTTGTCGTCCAGATGGGAACTGCGATTTCGCCATCCCAGTCGGCACCGCATGCCGCGGCAATCGCCGCAGCGTCAGCGGCAACAAAAGCCACATCGATTGCCGGGGACGTTTTGTCACGGTACTCAACTTCAGCTTCCGCAAGCGCCGAGGCGCAGTCCAGACACCAGTGCACCGGCTTGAAACCCTTGTGCAAGTGGCCGTTCCCGACTATCCGGCCCAGGGCTCGCACAATGTCTGCCTCAAAACGGAAATCCATGGTGAGATACGGGTTCTGCCAATCGCCCAGTACACCCATGCGTACGAAATCCTGCCGCTGGGCGTCCACCTGCCGCGCGGCGTACTCGCGGCATTTGCGGCGAAAGTCGGCCGGGCTGATCTTCACGCCGGGTTTGCCGACTTTCTTTTCCACGTTCAGTTCAATCGGCAAGCCGTGGCAGTCCCAACCCGGCACATAGGGCGCATCGAAACCATCCAGCGTACGGGAGCGAACGATGATGTCCTTGAGAATCTTGTTGACCGCGTGGCCGATGTGCAACTCGCCATTCGCGTAGGGAGGGCCATCATGCAAAATGAACTTCGGACGGCCACTGCAGTGCTCGCGGATCAGGCGATAAAGATCCTGTTCTGCCCACTGCTGCAAGCGCTGAGGTTCACGCTGCGCGAGACTGGCCTTCATGGGGAAAGCCGTACTTGGAAGATTCAGCGTGTCTTTGTAATCAGTCATAGTGCCGTCATTCGGGCGCCGCCCCCTGAAACCAGGCGCGGGCGTTGTTCAGGTCGCGCGCAATGTTCATGCGCAATTCGTCGATGGAATCAAATTTAATCTCGTCGCGCAGTTTGTGACGGAAGGTCACTTCAATACGCCGGCCATAGAGATTCAGTTCGCGATCCAGTACATGTACCTCCAGATTCGCTTCTATGCTGTCGTTCACCGTTGGCCTGACACCCACGTTTGCCACGCCCGGCGCATTCTGCAGCCCCGCTCCGCTAACCTCAACGGCGTAGACGCCCGACAGGGGCGCTCGCAAACGCCGTAGATCCAGGTTCGCAGTAGGCGCACCGAGGTCACGCCCCAGTTGCCGGCCGACAACCACCCGCCCGGAGATACTGTAAGGGCGTCCCAACAAAGCCTCGGCGGTGGCGAAATCTGCATCCTCCAGCGCGCTGCGAATCCGGGTGCTGCTGACTCTCTCACCATCCAGTTCCACGGTGGGCGTTGAGACGGCCTCGTAGCCATAGTGCTTACCCTGCTGCTTGATGAAGTCGATATCGCCCTGGCGACCAACACCAAAGCGGAAATCATCACCCAGTACGATATAGCGCACTCCCAGGCCAGCGACGAAAATATCGTCTATAAAGCGCTGCGCAGACATACCGCGCAAAGCCCTGTTGAAGCGGATACGCAGCAGGCGATCCACCCCCAGAGCCTCGAGCGCGCGGAATTTTTCGGCAAAGCTCATGAGTCTGGCGGGCGCCTCCAGCGGTGCGAAATACTCTCGCGGCAATGGCTCGAACACAATAATCAGCGACGGCAGCCCAAACTCACGCGCTTGCTCCAGCAAATGCGCGATCACTGCCTGATGGCCGAGATGCACACCGTCAAAGGCACCGATAGTTGCGACGCAACCGTGATGTCTGGGGCGCAGATTGTGCAGCCCGCGAATGAGTTCCATGCGGTGGCTTAGCCCGGACAAACCAAACCAGAGAGTATAACGAAGTTGGGTCTGCTAGCCTATGGCCACGGACGCTGGAAGGCTCGCGCGCCTAGGAAGACACAGGCGCGCGCAGGTGGTGCGGACGCGTGCCCGCGAGAAAATGCGCCAGCACATACACAGCCACGCCCAGCAGGCAGACCAGAGCCATCTCCAAAAGACGCCTCTGCCAGGACCACTCGAGCCAGGTCGCGCTCTCGGGTGCGAAAATCAGCAATACGGCGCACATCACTGCAGTTGCAAACAGCAGGCGCAGGCCGTGCGCCTTACAGCCGGGCTGGAAGCGGAAAACCCCCTGCCGCAGCAGGCCGCGCAGCAGCAACGCCGCATTCAGGTAGGCCGCCAGGCTCGTTGCCAGGGCCAGGCCGACGTGGCCGATATTCCACAGCATCATCAGGGGAAAAACAAAGGCCAGGTTCATCAGCATATTGGCCGCCATCGCGATAATACCGATCTTTACCGGCGTTTTCGTGTCCTGGCGCGCGTAGAAGCCAGGCGCGAGAATTTTCACCAGCATAAAGGCGATCAGGCCGAGGCTGTAGGCCCTCAGGCTGAGGCTGGCCATCTGCACATCGTGCGGCGTCAGGGCACCATTTTGAAAGAGCGTGATCAGGATGGGTTCAGCGAGCAGGATTAGCGCTGCCGCCGACGGGACACCGATAATGAGCACCGTGCGCAGCGCCCAGTCGAGCGTAATACTGAATTGTTCTTCGCGCGCGGCGGCGCGGTGCGTGGAAAGGCTCGGCAGTATCACCGTAGCAACCGCAATCCCGAAAACTCCCAGGGGCAATTCGGCGAGCCGGTCAGAATAGTACAGCCAGGAGACGCTGCCGGTGGGCAGGAAGGACGCCAGCACTGTATCAAGCAGCAGGTTGATCTGACTGACAGACACACCGAACAGGGCGGGAATCATCAGCGTCAGGATACGTTTCACGCCTGCATCGCGGCTGTCCCACTTGGGCCGGGGTATCAGATCCAGGCGATACAACGAGGGCAATTGAAACAACAGCTGGATAACCCCGGCCAGAAAGACACCCCACGCCAGTGCAAATACCGGCTGTTCGAACCAGGCCGAGGCCACCAGCGCGGCAAAAATCAGCGAGATATTGAGAAATATCGGCGTCAGGGCCGGTACCGCGAAGCGGCCGTAGCTGTTCAGGATAGCGCCGCAGAAGCCGGTCATGGAAATCAGCATGAGATAGGGAAAGGTAATGCGGATCAGGTCTGCGGTGAGCTGGAATTTGGCCGGCTGGTCTACGAACCCGGGGGCGAAAACTGCCGCCACAAGTGGCGCCGCCATTACAGTCACCAGGGTGATCACTAGCAGCGTGCCGCCCAGCATGCCGGCAACGCGGTCTACCAGCGCCTTGGTGGCTGCGAGACTGCCCGCGGCCCGGTAGTCTGCAAGCACCGGCACGAAAGCCTGGGCGAAAGCACCCTCGGCGAACAGCCTTCTGAGAAAATTGGGGATCTTGAAGGCGACGAAAAAGGCATCGGCGGCTGTGCCAGCACCGAAGAATGCGGCGATGGCGATATCGCGAACCAGGCCGAGCACCCGCGAGATCATGGTGAGCATACCCACCAATGCACTGGATCGCAGCAGTCCAGGTGCTGGCGGACCGCTTCGCGTGGCTGCGCCGTCGGTCATTTTCCGTGGCAAGCCGGGTCGCTCACGCCCAGCGCTCCCTCAGGAAGTCTGCATGTATATGCAACCACTGCAGCGCGATCAGGGTATGTCCGTTGGGAACGCGGTCTGCCGCCAACAGCGCCAGCGCCTCTGTGCGCGCCACGGAGTGCACGAGAATGTCTTCCCCTTCCTCCTGGAGGCCATGCACCTCGCCGGGTTTGGCTGCTGCTATGAGGCGGCCACAGTAGAGCGTGACGCGCTCGCTGCAGGCGCCGGCGCTGGGGTATACGGTTGCTATGGGCATCAGCTCGGCCAACTCGCAGGCTGCCTCCTCCATGGCCTCCCGGTGGGCAACCTCCCGATCGCTTTCGCCCTCGCCCACAACACCGGCTATCAGCTCGAGCATCCAGGGGCCGGCATCTGCGCGCAGCGCGCCCGGCCGGAACTGTTCGACCATCACCAGTGTGTCGCTCACCGGGTCGTAGGGCAGTACACCCACCGCATTGCCACGCTCGAATATCTCGCGTGCAACGGGCTCGCTCCAGCCGCCGTTGAACAGGCGATGCTGCAGGGTCACTTTGCGCACCGCGAAATGCCCGGACCACACGATCCTGTCATCGAGGATGCGCACATCGCTGGCGCCGAAAGTCAGCTCGGGAGGCATCAAAAGCGGCTCGCGGTATACCAGTTGACGTCTCTGGCATGCCGGTCTACCTGATCTACCACGTCCAGAATCAGGGCAAAAAGGGCCATGCGCACGAGCATGCCGTTATCTGTCTGCCGGAAAATTGCCAGATTCGGGTTGTCATTCAGGTCTTCGTCCAGTTCCCGGGCATTGACACGTGAATCGCGTGGCAGAGGATGCATGATGACGGTATTCGGCTCGCAATGATGGGTGTAGATATTCTGGTTCAACCTGAAACGGCCACGGTACAGATCGGCCTCTTCCCGCGTGGTAAACCGCTCCTCCTGAATGCGCGTCGAATACACGATATCCACATGGGCAATACTCGACTCAAGTTGATCCGACTCGATCACTTCGTGCCCGGTTGCTCGCAACTGCTCGACAATTTCTGCCGGCATGCGCAGCGCGTCTGGCGACACCAGCACGATCAGCACACCCGGATACAGACCGAGCAGCTTGCACAACGAATGCACGGTGCGCCCGTAGCGCAAATCGCCAACCATGGCGATGCGCAACTGGTCGAGCGACCGCCCGCGAGCGCTAATTTCGCTGCGAATGGTGTACAGATCCAGCAGGGCCTGGCTGGGGTGCTCATTACTGCCATCGCCCCCGTTGATCACGGGAACACGGCTGGCAGCCGCAAATTCCGCCACCGACCCCTCCGCGGGATGCCGCATGGCGATCACATCCGAATAACCGCTCAGCACTCGCGCGGTATCGTACAGGGATTCGCCCTTGGCGATGGCGGAATTCTCGAATCCGGTGGTTTCCCTGACCTCTCCACCGAGCAGATTGAAGGCGCTGCCAAAGCTCACCCGGGTCCGGGTACTGGGTTCGAAAAACATGGATCCAAGTATGGCGCCATCGAGCACGCGGGTTACGCGTTGCCGGTGCGCGTAGGGCGCCATGCGATCGGCGACGGCGAAAAGCCGCTCTACATCGTCTCGCTCAAATTGCTGGATTGACAAGATATGGCTACCGGCAAACTGCACGCTGGATCGCTCCCGAAAGGTGGCAGGCTGTACGTTTTGATGGCGCTCATTATAGGCGGGCTCCGGGGGCCTGCCCATGTGCGTAATACCGATAAAAAACCCACCGCTCAGGCGAGCAGTGTATCCGCGTAAAGCAGCAGATCTTCCAGCACCTGGCGCTTATCCTCGCTCAGGCTTGAGTCCGCCTGCAGCGCTTCAATCTGCGTATGAAACTCTTCCAGACAAATGCTTGCTCCCGCAGCCGGATCGGTGAGTCGCTGGTAGCGGTACTCTTCCCACTGGGCACGTTCCTCCGAGGACAGCGTTTGCGGATAGTTGCGGGCGCGGTAGCGAAACAGCATCTCGGGCAGCCTCTGATCCTCGAAAACCCAGCTCTGCGACGCCAGTTCTTCTGGCCTGGCCGCGCGGATCGCCTCCATGCTGCGTCTATCCTGGTCGGAGAAGAACCCTCCGCTGTACAGGGCCAGATCGGGATCTACCGTCTCAGCCGATGTACGCTTCTTATAAATTTCGCGAATCTTTTCGTTGAAGGCCTTTGACTCCGTCTGCCGGTAATTTTGCAACATCGCCAGGTGTCGACGACAGCGCTCGCCGTCAAGGCCCAGCCGTTGCGCGATCTCCGGGCTCGCCATGCGCGCCGGGAGCACAATCGGACAGCGATTCACATGCACCGATTTGAGTCCCGGTCTGACACTGTCGTGCGCCATATCCTCGGCACGCGTGTAGAGGAGTTCACGCAATTCGGCCCCGGACAGGGCCTGCAATGGCGCGGGGTCCGCATTCAGGTCGTAGCAAATGATTTCATTGCGATTTACAGGATGCCGTGCCAGCGGCACGATCAGGCCGATATTGTGGCGCTCGGCGCCAAACATGCCCGATACATGCAGTAGCGGTTTCATGCCCTCGACGTCGAGCTGCGCCAGCACAGAATTCTTGTCCCGGTTCGCCAGCACAAATTCATACAGCTTCGGCTGGCGTTGCCGTATCAGACGCGCCAACGCGATCGTCGCGTGAACATCAGCCAGCGCATCGTGCGCAGCTTCGTGGCCAATGCCGTTCGCCGCGGTCAGATCCTCAAGGCGAAAACTCGCAGAACCGTCCTCCCGCAGCGGCCACTGAATACCCTCGGGGCGCAAAGCAAAGGCCGTGCGCAGCATGTCGATAATATCCCAGCGGGAATTGTCGCCCTGCCACTCGCGCGCATAGGGATCAAAAAAATTCCGATACAGAGTGTGGCGGGTGACCTCGTCGTCGAAGCGCAGCGAGTTGTAGCCCACCGCGCAGGTGCCGGGCTGTGCCAGCTCCGCGTGAACCCGGCTAATGAACTGACTCTCAGGCAGCCCTTTTTCCAGCGCCAGTTGCGGTGTTATACCCGTAACCAGGCAGGCGCCTGGCTGTGGCAGGAAATCATCCGCGGGGCGGCAGTACAAAACCAGTGGCTCGTCGATAATCTGCAGGTCGGCGTCGGTGCGTACACCTGCAAACTGCGCGGGACGATCGCGCACCGGATCGGCACCGAAGGTTTCATAGTCATGCCAGTAGAACGTGGGCTCGCGGCTGCTAGACAAGGTCCAGGGCCTGCTCTTCGATTTTTGCCCGCCAGATTCTGGGCCCTGTCTCATGCACGGAACTGCCCCGAGTATCCACCGCCACAGTCACCGGCATATCCCTGACTTCGAACTCGTAGATTGCCTCCATACCCAGTTCCTCAAAGGCCACGACCCGAGCCGCGGTTATCGCCTTGGACACCAGGTATGCCGCTCCGCCCACCGCCATCAGATACACGGCCTGGTGCTTGCGAATCGCCTCTACACCCACCGGGCCGCGCTCTGCCTTGCCGATCATGCCGAGCAGGCCGGTATGTTCCAGTATGAAATCGGTAAACTTGTCCATGCGCGTAGCGGTTGTCGGTCCCGCGGGGCCCATCACCTCATCGCCCACCGGGTCGACCGGGCCCACGTAGTAGATAAAGCGACCCTTGAGATCGACCCCGGCGGGGAGACCCTCGCCACTTTCGATCAGCTCCTGCATCTTTTTGTGCGCTGCATCGCGTCCGGTGAGCATTTTGCCGGACAGGAGTAACGTATCTCCCGGTTGCCACTCGGCCGCGTCTTCTGCAGTGACGCTATCGAGATTGATACGACGCACGTCCTCGCCCACTTCCCAGGTGATATCCGGCCAATCTTCGATTTGCGGGGGTGTTTGCAGCGCGGGCCCCGAACCGTCCAGCACGAAGTGCGCGTGCCGGGTCGCGGCGCAATTCGGAATCATCGCGACCGGCAGGGATGCCGCGTGCGTGGGGTAATCCCGGATTTTTACATCCAGCACCGTGGTCAGGCCACCAAGCCCCTGGGCGCCAATACCCAACCGGTTCACCGCATCCATGATTTCGAGCCGCAATTCCTCAACACGGTTGCTCGGCCCGCGTTCGCGCAGATCATGAATATCGATTGGGTCCATCAGCGATTCCTTCGCCATCACTGCGGCCTTCTCCGCCGTACCGCCGATGCCAATTCCCAGCATGCCCGGTGGACACCAGCCCGCGCCCATTGTGGGCACTGTTTTTACGACCCAATCGACGATGCTGTCCGACGGGTTCAGCATTGCCAGTTTCGACTTGTTTTCAGAACCACCACCTTTCGCGGCAACCTGCACATCCACCTTGTCGCCGGGCACCACTTCCATATGAACCACGGCGGGCGTGTTGTCGCGCGTATTTCTGCGCGCGCCGGCAGGATCCTCAAGAATGGACGCCCTGAGCACGTTGTCCGGATGGGTATAGGCACGCCTCACACCCTCATTGACCATATCAGCCACAGAAAGCTCTGCATCCCATTGCACATTCATGCCGATCTTGAGAAACACCGTCACGATCCCCGTGTCCTGGCAGATCGGGCGATGGCCCTGCGCGCACATGCGGGAGTTGATCAGTATTTGCGCCATTGCGTCGCGAGCCGCTGGATTCTGTTCACGCTCATAGGCTTCATGCACGGCGCGCACAAAATCCAGCGGGTGATAGTAGGAGATAAACTGCAAGGCATCGGCGACGCTCTCGATGAGGTCGTTCTGGCGAATCACTGTCATGTTGAATTCCTTGAGAAGCATCCATGCAACGGTGAACTGTTTGCGTGTCCGCGCTGCTGCCAAAGGGCAGCGCGGTACAACCTAAGTCAATCAGGGTGATGCCTGCAGAGTACGCACCGCATTCTGCAGTTCTGTCAGGCTCGCATTAATCTGACCGCGGAACGCGTTGATAGAGCGGACCCACTCCTCATTGCCCTCGACCCGCTGCGCCAGCTTCGCGAGTTCCAGATCAATGCGGTTCAGGGTATCTGCCACCCGCTCAACCTCGGTCTGGTTCGTTTTGGCACTGGACATGAGACGCGAGAGATCGCCCGCCACACCCCGAAGCTTGGCCAGATCGGCAGAGGCACTTTCCAGCTGTGTTTTCAGACCGTCTACATCTGCCCGCAGGGTGTCGATACCCTTTGCCTGCCTGGTGTTATTGGCTTCCAGCTTGTCCAGCCTCTCTTTTGAACGCTTCCAGACGTTATCCCACAGCTTGCGAACCTCGGTGTCGAGCTCTCGAATCCTCGCAGCCTGCACGGTGGCGTTCTGCGTCATACCTTCGTCTGTGTCGGACAATCTCGCCTCGAGATCGCCGATACGCCCGGCGTAGTCGGCCATCTGCACATTGGCCGCTTGCAACTGTTGTTGGAGCTGCCATGCCCACGCGCAGGCTACCGCGGCTACGACCAGAGCCACGGCCAGAACTATGCGCCCTATTGCGGCGCCGGCATTGCCTGTGGAGGGTGGCTTGGCGGCGTGCCTGCGCTCGGCCTGCATTTTGCCGCGACGGTGATCACTTCGAGGGGCTGCGTCACGGGTCGGCACAATTGAGGGGATTGGATCCAGGTCGTCTTCAGACATATAAACCATCGGTAGTCATGCATTCCGGGAGATTATACATCCCGGTGCGCGGGTCGAAATCAAAAAAGCCGGGGAAACCCCGGCTTTCGTCAACAGAACGTGCTCACAAATAGGCGAGCAACGCCCAGATCACGGCAGTGAGTCCGATGCTGCAATGAATCACGCCCTTTACACTCGCCATGGGGCCCATCTTGCCAAACAGTGCATTCGCTTCCAGTGCCAGTATCAGGACAAGGCAAATCCAGAGTCCGACGCCATCCGACAGCCCGAAGGGCAAGTGTTTGGATGCAAGCATGCCAAACAGCATGGGGCCGGAAAGCAGCGTATTGGTGCGCGAAGCGAGGCCCGCCTTGGCCGCGCTCACAGGGCCATCGCCCGGCTTCAGGCCAATAACCACCTGCTGGTTCGGCCAGATAATCAGCCACACGTTCAGGAACATGAGCGTGCCCGCAAGCGCACCCATCCAGATGGCAGGTTGCACGACCTGGAATGCGCCGACCTTGTGGAACAAATACAGGCCGGTAATGAAGGTGAACATGGCGCCCCAGCGGAACCACCACAAGGCCCTCGGTGCCAGCTTCTTCACAGCATCGGCCTTCGCATCGGCCTCCGCTTCCTTGAAATACTCGGTTTGGACAAAGTTGAAATAATAGAGCATGCCTATCCAGACTATGCCAAAAAGGACGTGCGCCCAGCGAAAAATAAACTCTATTACGAGCTCCATCACTCTCTCCTAATTGTTGTTTGTGAACCTGCAATCATTGTACATAAATTTGCTGCGTATAGGGTCGCCATCTGTGCCCGGCACAAAAGCTGGCGCTCGCCACCCGGCCGGCCAAAAAAAACCCCACCGACCGGTGGGGTTTTAAGTTTAGCCTACCTGGACGATTTTACATCATGCCGCCCATGCCGCCCATTCCGCCCATGTCGGGCATGCCGCCGCCACCACCGGATTTCTCTTCCGGTGCATCTGCCACCATGACCTCGGTGGTGATCATCAGGGCAGCAACCGAGCCGGCCGCCTGCAGAGCAGCGCGGGTCACTTTCGCCGGGTCCAGAATACCCATTTCGATCATGTCACCGTACTCGCCGGTTGAGGCGTTATAGCCGTAGTTGCCTTTGCCCTGACGCACCTTGTCGAGAACCACGGAGGCTTCGTCGCCGGCATTGGCGACGATCTGGCGCAGCGGAAATTCCATGGCGCGCAACGCAGCAGCGATGCCGTGGTTCTGGTCTTCGTTGTCGCCCTTCAGGTTGGCAATAGCCGCTACAGCGCGCACCAGCGCAACACCACCACCGGCCACAACGCCTTCTTCAACCGCGGCACGGGTTGCGTGCAGTGCGTCTTCCACGCGCGCTTTCTTCTCCTTCATTTCGATCTCGGTGGCAGCACCAACCTTGATCACTGCAACACCGCCGGCAAGTTTAGCTACACGTTCCTGCAGCTTCTCGCGATCGTAATCCGAGGATGTGTTTTCGATCTGGACGCGAACTTCGTTCACGCGTGATTTGATGGCTTCGGCGTCTCCAGCACCATCGATGATCGTGCTGTTGTCCTTGTCCATGGTCACGCGCTTGGCGCTGCCCAGGTGCTCGAGGCCGGCAGACTCGAGGTCCAGGCCGACTTCCTCGGATATCACCGTACCGCCAGTCAGAACCGCTATATCCTGCAGCATTGCCTTGCGACGGTCGCCGAAGCCGGGCGCCTTACAGGCCGCTACCTTGACGATACCACGCATGTTGTTCACTACCAGCGTGGCCAGCGCTTCACCTTCCACATCTTCGGCAATAATCACCAGGGGGCGCGACGCCTTGGCAACCTGCTCGAGCAGTGGCAACAGTTCGCGAATGTTGGAAATCTTCTTGTCCACCAGCAGGATGTAGGGGTCGTCCTGCTCGGCGCTCATGTTGTCCTGATTATTGATGAAATAGGGCGAGAGGTAGCCGCGATCAAACTGCATGCCCTCAACCACGTCCAGCTCATTTTCGAGCCCGGACCCCTCTTCCACCGTAATAACGCCTTCCTTGCCGAC
Organism: uncultured Halieaceae bacterium; assembly: GCA_963976655.1. Taxonomy (GTDB): domain Bacteria; phylum Pseudomonadota; class Gammaproteobacteria; order Pseudomonadales; family Halieaceae; genus Marimicrobium. The sequence continues at coordinate 25,376 of CAXBLB010000020.1, read as the reverse complement.
TTTTGCCATTGCGTCGGCGATGATGTCACCGACCTGTGAATCGGAGTTGGCGGAAATGGTGCCCACCTGGGCAATCGCCTTGCTGTCCTCACAGGGAATGGACATTTTCTCGATCTCAGCGACCGCTGCAATCACGGCCTTGTCGATACCGCGCTTGAGATCCATCGGGTTCATGCCCGCGGCGACGGACTTCAAACCCTCGTTCAGGATGGACTGGGCCAGCACCGTGGCGGTGGTGGTACCGTCGCCCGCTGTATCGGATGCCTGGGACGCCACTTCCTTGACCATCTGCGCGCCCATGTTCTCGAATTTGTTCTCCAGCTCGATCTCTTTGGCCACCGACACACCGTCTTTGGTCACAGTCGGCGCACCGAAGGATTTATCGATAATGACATTGCGGCCCTTGGGACCAAGAGTCGCCTTTACCGCGTCTGCCAGGACATTTACGCCCCGGAGCATCTGCGAGCGGGCATCGTCACCAAAATATACATCTTTAGCTGCCATGATATTGTTCCTTTAATTACTGTACACAATTGTTACGGGTGCGCCGCTCACTCTACGACGGCGTAAATCTCACTTTCACCCATGATGATCAGTTCTTCGCCATCAACGTCGATGGTATTACTGCCGGCGTACTGGCCGAATACAACCTTGTCTCCGACTTTGACGGCTACGGGCCGCGTTTCACCGTTGTCCAGGGCCTTGCCATCGCCCACAGCGACTACTTCACCCTGATTGGGTTTTTCTTTGGCCGAACCGGGTAGGACGATGCCCCCTGCGGTGGTTTCTTCCTCTTCTTTGCGACGAATGACCACACGGTCATACAGCGGACGGATTTTCATTTGTGTCTATCTCCAAACTGAACGATATTATCGGAACCCCTCGCGGGGACTCAGCTAGCACTATTGGGGCTGGTAAAAGGAATTCAAGGGTCCGTTAGCACTCTTTTTGTGAGAGTGCCAATTCTAGTCCCGGGAGCCCGCCAGTCAAGCCTTCGACCGCCCCCCGGCACGGCGCGCATGAAAAGAATATTTTCTTTATATAACAGATAGTTGGGGCATCTACTCGTCGTCCACGCGGCGAAAGCTTCCCTCGATGGTCTGATGTGCGGAAGAATCCTGCTCCGGCGTGTAGCGCGCGGGCGGCGTGCCATACAGGGCTCGGGCAATGCGCCGCCGCAACGGCCCCACCAGCACCACCAGCGCCGCGAAATCCGTGATCAGCCCGGGGACCATGAACAGCAGGCCGGCCAGGCCCAGCGCCATACGATCGAGCAACACCTGGGCGCCAGCCGTCCCGGTACGCTGGCTTTCCCGCAGGTGTTCAAACAGTTCCCTACCCTGCCTCTGCAACAGGGCGAGGCCCAGAAAAAGCGTGACAAGTACGTACATCAGCGCAGTCAGTGCACTGGTTTCGATACCCAACTGAATCAGGGTGAAGAGTTCCAGCCAGGGAAGCAGAAAAACAATGAAGCGCATGAATTATCTCCCGAGTGTTCAGTATGCGGGCTGCGCGGGCTATTTCAAGCAAAGGCCCGAGGTAGCGTATCATGCGGGCCTGTTCATAAGACCGGATAAGCATCGGACAGGAGCAATGCCATGGCGACATTCCATCCGTCTGCAGATGAGCGGATCTGGCAGGTTGTCGCCGACATACCCGCGGGCAGGGTGACAACATACTCGGAGGTGGCGCGCCAGGCGGGAATGCCGGGCGCTGCGCGCCGCGTGGGCGCTGTGCTGCGGGCACTGCCCAGCCATTCAGGCCTGCCCTGGCACCGGGTGGTCAACGCACAGGGCAAACTCTCGCTCACGCCCGACACCGCTGCCGGCAGGCGTCAGCGACAGCGACTGGAGGCAGAGGGCGTGGAGTTCAGCCCTTCGGGTACTATCAACTTCGTGCGCTTCTTCTGGCCTGATTCCGGCGGCCGGGATGGATAGCTACAGTTTGCGCTAGCGCCAGCGCTGAAGCGTCGCCGCCCCAGATGGCTCAGGCCAACGCAGGCTGCGCTTCGGGGTGGCTGGCAAGTTTCTCCATCTTCTTGTTTGAAGACAGATGCAGGAACCTGTGAGCGGAATCTGAAATCTCACCGAGATATATCGTTTCCGTCACTGGACTGCGATACCTTTCACCGCGAATCTGCTGATATTGCTGCATGATCTCGGTAATAAACCGTTCTCTCGCCGCGGCGTCCTCGCCGCCAGTGGTAACGCCGCCATGAAACTGGTGGAATGTACCCTCGCCGTGCAGGAACACATGTAGGGCGCCGGGATACTCACAGGCGCGCTTGTACAGGTCGAGATTCACCACACCACCCCCGCGTTTGTCGAATCGCGGGTCGTAGCCACCCAGATCCCGCCACATTTCACGCGGCATACTGATGCAATTGCTTTCACTGTGTGGCAGGTAGAAGCCCGCAGCGCAGGAACCGCTGAAGCAGGCTATTTCAAACAATCGATAACCATCGGCAGGCCAGCTGATTGAGTCCATCAGCGCCCTCTCGGCAGCCACATCATAGCCACTCCCGACCGCCTTCTGCTGTAGCTCAAAGCCCAGATGGTAACCGGGCACAGAGACGACAGCTCTTTCAGACAGGCGATGCCCGAGAATTGTATTGCGGATAACGCCGGGAGTGAGTACGCGGGCGCCATCAATAATCACGCAGATATTTTCACCACGCGCCTGCTCGATGCCGTAGTTGATGGCATGAATGGGCGTAGGTTGCGTCTCTTTGCGCAGATGATAGGAAAAGCTGCCGGGCAGGGTATCGAGAAACGCCCGCGACATGGTATTGGCTGACTCATTCTCGACAATCAACACCTCGTAGTCGCTGCTGCCCACGTTTCTCTGGTAGTCCGGCAGGAGTGACCTGACAGTATTCGCCGCCTGCTCGGGCATGTCATACACAATAAGCACAACACTCACCAACGGACGCGAACCCGATTCTGATACGGCCTTTCTGAGTGGTCTTAAAAGTCTTCTGAGCATGGCGACATCTCTATCAGAGGCTGGCTTTTTTCAGCTTCTTATAGAGCCGGCGAACCCTCCATGGAAGCCGGCGGCCTGAACTGGAGTTATTCTTGAGCTCCGACGTGTAGAATTTTTCCTCGCTATCGCTCCCACTGAGACCGAGAGAGTCGACCACGCGAGCTATATTGGCATCGAGCACTTCCTCTTCCACATCGAAATCGATAATCGGGAAGGGTTTCTTCTGGTACTCACGGTAAAGAATGCTGTTGTACGTATACCAAAGTGCCACGCACTCCTCCCACGGCTTGGGAGTACGCTTGTCCAGCGAAGCAGCGACAGCATTGGGATGCCGGAATATCCCTACGAATTCAATATCGGGGCAGAGCGATTTCCATCCCTCCAGCGCCAGCAGAGCGCGTGGATCCTTGAAGCCGAACATTGCGTGCTCACTATACTCCGCCAGCAGTTCCCTCGCGCGGGCGACATCCTCCTCGCGCCAGCGCACATGCTCTGGTGGCGAGTCCCAGGCGCCACCATTCGCCTCGAGTATGTCGTCGTGCAGGTCAACGATGTTCTGGTTTTCACGATTGCCGCGAAGGTTGTGCCTGTTCCAGGTGTGGTGCTCGCCCAGAAACAGGCCCGCATTCTGCAACGAGCCCGTCAGGCAACTCGTACCACTGCGATGCATACCGAGTATGCCTATTATACGCGCCGGGACTGCTGGGGTCTTCTGGTGATCCACAGTAACCGTCAGGCTGGCTTCTTTCACATCCTGCATCTGGCCAATCTCAAATTATCTCGTGTTATCCGATCTGGCGGGGCAATCCAAACCGTATCATCACCTGTCTTTATTGGCTATGGCAACTGCGATTAAACCCCATATCCGTGATCAAGTACCCACTTTCACCGGACGGCAGGTGCATGCCCGTGCTGGCATTGGCCAGAGTTCCAGGCAGCGCTGTGTAGCGGTTGCCGGCTTAGTAGAGCTGGCGCCTCCGGCGGGTCGGTTCCAGGCCATCCATTTCCGGGATTAGCGAGTCGGCCACCAGAATCTACGCCGGGCGTTCTCCCATCTGGCGCAGCGCATCGCCAGTTTGTCTGACTCAAGAATCCTCTGCTCAGGGAACCTTTGCTGAAGGAGCCTCTGTGCTGTTTTCCTCAATACCTGGCCGGTTGACCCGGTCCGGGTGGGCGATGCGCAGCAGTAAAATCGCCAGCAGAAAAGCTGGCAGACCGATGAAGGCGGCGATAATGAAAAACCAGAACCAGCCGACACTGGCGGCCAGCACCCCGGTGAAGCCACCGAAGAACTGCCCCGGCAGCGTCATCACCGAACTGAACAACGCGTACTGGGTGGCGGTGTAGGCAGTATTGGTGAGGCTCGACAGGTAGGCGATCAGCACCGAAATCGCCATGCCGCCGGTGACATTGTCGGCAATGATGGCAAACACCAGACCATGAATTTCCGGCCCCAGCAGCGCCAGCCAGGAGAAGGTCAGGTTGGTCACCGGTGCCATCAGGGCAGTGCCAACCAGCATGGGTGCGATACCGAAACGGGCTACCAGAACACCGCCAAGGCCGGCCCCGGCCAGCGTCATCACCAGGCCAAATGCGGCCGCCACATTGGCAATTTCACCCTTGCTGAAGCCCAGGTCCAGATAGAAGGGATTGGCCATGACCCCCATAAAGATATCGCTGATCCGGAAGGTGCCAATAAACAGCAGAATCGCCAGCGCAGCCAGACCGTAACGTTTGAAGAAGTCGGCAAACGGGCAGATTACCGCGCCGATAAACCAGGCGGTCATGTCACGGCGCAGGCCCTGGTGGCGGGTGTGGTCCAGATAATCGGCGACGCGGGACTCCAGATTGGCGGTGGCCCGGTCAATGCTGACCGCAGGCTCGCGGATGATCAGGGTGGTCAGCATGCCGACAAGCATCAACGCCGCCATGGCCGCGTAGGCCAGGTTCCAACTACCAATGGTGGCGACATGCAGCGCACCGGCGCCGGCGGCCAGCAGCGCCACCCGGTAACCGGTGACATAGGTTGCCGCCATGGCGGCCTGACGATGGCGAGATTCGGCTTCCACGCGATAGGCGTCAATTGCCACATCCTGGGTGGCTGAACCAAAGGCGGCGATCACCGCGAACACAGCCACCAGGGGCAGGTTTTCCAGCGGATTGACCAGTGCCATGCCAGTCAGGGCGATGGCGATACATAGCTGTGCCGCCAGTATCCAGGCGCGACGTCGGCCCAGCAGTCGCGAGACAAGGGGCAACGGTACCCGATCCACCACCGGCGCCCAGAGTACCTTTATCGAGTGGGCAATGCCGACCCAGCTGAGAAAGCCGATCGCAGCCAGCTCGACCCCGATATCCCGCAGCCAGGCACTGAATGTCCCTCCCACCAGCAACAACGGCAAGCCGGCGGAAAAACCGAGAAACAGCATGCCCAGCACTCGCGGACGCAGGTAAACGCGAAAGCCTTCGGGTTGTTCGCCGGGAGGAACTGCCATGGGTGGGGAAGCCTTTGGCTGCTTTGGGTGCAGCGGGGAGTATGCCTGTGATCGGTCGGGGTAGGGAAGGTATTGAAAGTGTAAGACGCGAGACCTTGGACGTCAGACGTTTTGCGTGAACACAACCTCTCGCCAGTTTCGCCGGGGAGCGATCAACTGTCCAAACTCACGGTGCGCGCAAATCTGGAATCAAGCGCGCTATTTCCCGACTATATCGTGCAGCGGGCGGTGTGACAGCGAGCGTTTGACCGTGCGTTGCACGCGAAACGGCACCATAGCCAGCACCCTTGAGCCAAAGGGCCTGAGGGAAAAATGCCAAATGCGCTTGAGTATGCGCTCCGAGCGGGAGAGCTTCTGGCAATTGGCAAACAGATTGCGATCGAGCGATAGCAGCAGCGCAGTCTCAAGCTGAGGTGCCTTTTTCTCCACTGCCTCCATGTAGCTCACCTCGTAGAAGTCCTTCTGGATACGCGCCTCGTAAGCCGCACTGTTTAGCGTGCTCGCCGGCAGAGCCCGGTTGGCCAGTACACCCAGCCAGAAGCTGCGCCACTGGGTGATCGGAGTATCCCAATCGACGACTGCCGAGTGCGGCCTGCCGGCAACCCGTTCGACAAACGCTCCTATATCGGGCACGACAATGGGCAAGCCGTGGTACAACGCGATGCTCAGCGTAAAGCTGTAGGTTTCGGGCCATCTTGCAGGATACCAGACGATATCGGGACTGATCTCTGCCACCAGTGCATGCACATGGGCGTTGTCGTAAGGGCCGTGGGCGATTACGTTGGCACCGAGCTTGCGGTAGGCGTACCCGAGCAGGTGAAATTCGATCCGCTCGCTGCCGAGCGCGGCGGCCACGTCATCGAGTACTTCGGCTCCCTTTTCCCTGCTCATCGCGCCGATAACGAGAATTCGCAGGGGCCTGTTTCCCTCGAAGCGCCATTCAGGCTCCGGATAGGGGCCCGGACAGGCGAAATCCGGATGCCATGCCACAACCGGGTTGCTAACACTAAAGAAACGGCTGAAACGTTCACAGACATCCACCGACGGAAAAATGACCCGCGAGGCCGCCTCTACGAGCGGGCGCTGATTCTCTCGCCAGGTCGCTGCGTCAATGCCTGGTGGCAAGGGCCGGTGCCCCGCGCAGCGTTCATCAAAGTTCGGTGTGTCCTCTGGCACGAAACGCGCGTGTCTGTCTGTCAGCGTGGGATTGCCGTTGACCAGGTAGTAGTCGTGCACGGTGAGGTCATAGCCACATCCCAGGTCTTCCCCGATACGCCACAGCCGGGTAGGAAGGCCCATTGTATGATGGAAATGCACGCGACCGATGCCCAGACCCCGCAACAGGGCGACCAGCGTGGCGTAGTCGGAGCCGATTTCAAAAAACAGGCCGTCGCGCAGACGCCGACTGCCATCGTAGCAGGAGAGTCTTACGGTCTGCCCATCCCGATCCGGTATCATCAGCAGAAACAGGGCCCGGTCGCTGTATAATCTGGCGAGCTCATCCACATGCTGCTGTGCACCGCCCCCGAGCTTGTGCGAAATCATCAGCACCTTGGGCTTGTTCTGGGAAGCAAACAGACGAAGCCAGGCTCTGACGCGTGTCGCCCTGGCTGGATCCCTGGCAATGAAACGCTGAATATCACCGTGGTAGCGGGGGTATTTTTTATCGAGGATGTCCAGTGCGCGCGACAGCCTCGGGTTGTACTCCGCACCGAAGCTCACGCCTCCCCGGTGGTATACAAAACAATTGGCCAGGTGCAGATTGAGCCAGCCAGCCTGCGCGGCGCGCTGGCACCAGTCGTTCTCCTCGCCATAGCCACGGCCAAAAGCTTCGAGATCAAAATAGCCTACAAGATCAAGGCACTCCCGCCGGATATACATGCAACAGCCCACGCCCGTGGGGATGGGGAATACATCGTCGGCGGAAAACTCCGCTGCGAACTGGGCATCTATCTCGGCCAGCGGCAAATCAAAGACCAGCTCGTTGTTCTCACAGATATCCGGGAAACTGCAAACGGTGGCATTGTTGGAAAATGGCGTTACCGAGGCGACATTGTCGTGCCGATAGGCGGCTTCCCGCAGGCGCTGCAGCCAGTCGCCAGCCACCTCGACATCGCTGTTGAGCAACACTACGTCACGCGTTCGGTCGTGACCCATGCCGATATTCACGGTGGCCACAAAGCCGAGATTCTCTGAATTCTCCAGCAGCTCAATCTGCGGCGACTGCCGCGCTTTCGAGCGCAGATACTCGGTTATTTCGGGGTTCGGGGAGCCATCGTTGATAATAACGACCCTGACCCAGGCCTGATCGATCGAGGCGAGCACAGACTCCACGCAGGCAACCGTTTCGTCGTACCCGTCGTACACCGGAATCACGAGATCAACGAGTTTCATATTTCCACATTGCCCTGAACACCAAGCCGATCAGCGGTTTGGCGAAAATACTTTTCAGACGCGCCTCGTTCTCGCTCAGCGTTTCGATTTGTGCGTCCCGCTCATCCAGTGTCATCAACGCCTTTGTATGTTCACTGGCCAACCGCGACAGGTCGGCATCGCGCTCATCCAGTGTGGCCAGGGCCCGCGAATGCTCCGTACCGATGCGGGTCAGTTCACGGCCCCGCGCAACCAGCCGGGAAGCGAAATCCGACAGCGTCTCCTCCACCGGATATGCCTGTTCCAGAGCTGCATCATACGCCTGTCTATCCGTGGGCGCAGCCAGGCCCGCGTCAGATGCCACCTCCCGGGCCCGCTGGTGCCTGAGATCCTCGCGCAGGGCGCTGCGCAGTGCGTTCTCGTCTGCTATCAACCCGAGTACAGACAACAGGCTACCGAGCTCCCGCGAGGGTTCCGCCAGCAAACCCGGATACGTCAGCCAGTGGGCGTGCTCGGGCAGAGTTGGCAGTAGCGTGCGCAGATAGATAGCCTGCAGGCGCAGGCCATAGCCCAGCGGGAACGCATCGCGCTGGCTGAGCGATTGCGCTATTTCCAGCGGCTCGCGCTGCATCACACACACCGAGAAGCGAAGGTCGAGTTCCTCGCACAATTGTAACCAGAACGGCAGCGTGAGACAGAACCGGGGGTCCTTGACCGCCTCTACCTTTGCATTGCCAAAGCCTCGCGACAGCAACTCCCTTGCCCGAACCCTGCACCCGGCAAACTCTTCAGACGTCCAGTCGACGGCGGAGATACGCTGCGTGACCGAAAACCACTCGAAGCCGGAAATTGCCAGCAGTTGTTCATTCAGTGCCACCACCTCGGTGGACTCCCAGAACCCCGCATCGTTTACACCCGCCATGGGCTCGAGCAGATGTTGGCCAAAATCCACGCCACAGGCATGCAGCGCAGCACACAGGGCGGAGGTGCCCGCTCGGTGCATGCCTGCAACAAACAAGAGATGCCTTGCCCCGGCCTCGCCCATAGCCAACATTCGTTCAACGGAAACTGTTCCCATCATAGCATGAGGCCCGGGATTGCTCAGTACAACGCGGCGTTGGATTCATGCCTTCCCCCTCCTCCCGCAAATCGTCTGGGAGGGCTCACGACTGTCCGTGAAAGCTCAGTTCACGCTGCAGGCGGCCTGTGGTTAAATGTCACCGGTTGCGGTTCGACTTTTACCAGCCTGTGAGATTTTTCCGCATCGCCACTCCTACATCAATCAAGTGCATTTTTCCCCGGCATGAGGCGATTCCATGACCGCTCCGGCAAACAGCCAGACACCCACACCCCTGCTGATCGTAATACCAGTCTATCGGGATCTCGCAGCCACCCGGCAATGCATAGAATCCGTGATTGCGAGCGAGCTTCCCGAGAATACTTCGGTACTGATAATCGATGATCACTCCCCGGAACAGGACACCCGAGACTATTGTCGGGAAATCACCGACAACAGCGGCTTCAGCCTGCTGGTGAATGAAACAAACCTGGGTTTCGTGGCGTCGGCGAACCGGGGCATGCAGTTTCGCGAAGACGCAGATGTCATATTGCTGAACAGTGACACGCTCGTTTGCGCTGACTGGGCGGCACGCATGCAACGCTGCGCCGGCAGCGACGAAGCCATCGGCACGGTAACGCCGTTTTCCAACAATGGCACAATCTGCTCCTATCCCATGTTCAACCATTCCAATCCACTGCCTCCACAGTGGACGGCCGCGCAACTGGACAACGCCTTTTCTCACGCCAACGCATCGCTCTATGCAGAAATCCCCACGGCCGTGGGCTTCTGTATGCTGATCAAGCGGGAATGCCTCAGCGCCACGGGTTATTTTGATGAGGAGCGCTTCGGTCAGGGCTACGGCGAAGAGTGCGATTTCAGCCTGCGAGCCAGCGCCCGGGGATGGAAGCACGTGGTCGCAGCAGATGTTTTCGTTTTCCATCAGGGCGCAGCGAGCTTTGCCGAATCATCGACCGGGCGCAAACAGGCCGCTGACGATATTATCGGCAAATTGCACCCTCAATATCACGAGCTGGTGAGCCAGTTTATCGAGCGAGACCCCTTGCTGCCTTTGCGCAACCGGATCGATGCCTGGCGCATGGAAGAGAGAGCCGGAGACAGAATCCGGGTCCTCGAAGAGCACGACCGTTACCGGCAAGCATTAACCGCGGAATTGCGCGAACAGCTGTCAAAAGCGCGAAAGGCCGCAGAAGCCTATCGGCTGCAGGTAATCCAGGAACGCGAACAAGGCCTGCAATTACTCGAAGATTGCCGGCAACGTTTCGAGCAGACCGATTCGGCGCTGGCGCAGGCTGAACAGGTGGTTGCAGATCTCAAGCAGGACATTCAGGCCCTGAAACAGGGCATTGAAAACGAACAGCGCTACGCTGCGAGCCTGAAGGAGAAGATCGACCTCATGGAACAGAGCCGCTCATGGCGCTATACCCGATGGCTGCGCCGCGACGCCTGAACAAAGCATGCCTGCATCGGCTCAGGTTTCATAACAATCCTGTTTGCACAAGCTAACACGCCCGAGTAGCCAGTCCACCTGAACCTGCACTGCCATCCCGTTGGCATGTGCCACATCCACATAGCCGCCGCTGGACGCACCATCCGCGTAGAAGCGAATGACGCCGGCACCATCGCGATTCAACTCCCTGCTTCCCAGCACCTTCAGTTCGAGTGTTTCTGGCAACTCGTGTACGGTCTCATTGCGCGTAATGCGGCGGGCAACGGGATCAATCAGTACATCGCTCGCGGCTCCGGTGCGAATCGCGTCGATGCGCGCCGCATTCAGTTCAGAAACGATATCGCTGACAGCAGCGCGATACTGGGCAGACTGCAGGAGTCGCTGCATGGCAGGCGCGCTGATGCCCAGAATGATGGCGGCGATAACCAGCACTATCATCATTTCCAGCAGGGTGAAGCCCCGAGGTCCGCGAGCTCGCGAGGAAGGATGCACAGCCACCGCTGCCGGGCTGTCTAACTCACCAGTTGCCGACGTCGGAATCCTCACCTTCACCGCCCTCGGCGCCATCCTGGCCCAGAGAGTAAATATCGATCTCGGCGCGTTTCCCCGGATAGGCATAGTGGTACGGCTGACCCCATGGATCCAGGGGCACATCAGACTTCAGATAGGGCCCATTCCAGCCTTCTGCATCGCCCGGTTTATCACTCAGCGCCGACAAACCCTCGCTATTGCCCGGGTAGCGACCCACATCCAGCTTGTACATCTCAAGCGCCTGTTCGAGCTCCTTGATCTGCACACGCGCTGTCTTGGTCTTCGCGCCCCCGAGCTGGTTGAGCAGGTTCGGCCCAACCAGCCCGGCAAGTAGCCCCAGGATCACCAGAACGACCAGCAGTTCAATCAGGGTGAAGCCATCTGAGGGGCCCCGATGTGTCGCGGCGAGCCGAAAATATTGTTTGCGCATGCCAAGTGTCCTGTTTCGAAGAATGAAGCGCCCTGCCGGCGCCCGAGATTTAGCAACCCTGTACACGTCAGAGGGCCAGATTGTTGACCGACATAATGCCCATCAATATCGCGATGATAATCACTGCTATCACGCCTGCCATGGTCAAAATCAGCAGCGGCTCGAGCAGGGTCAGACCACGTTTGACGCCAGCCTGCACCTCTGCATCATACACATCGGCCAATTCTGTCATCATCTTATCCAGACTGCCAGATTCCTCCCCCACCCGCGCCATCTGTATGACCAGAGGCGAAAAAACAGCGGTATCCTCAAGCGCTACGGATATGCGTTGACCCCGTTTGACGGCGGGCTCCAGCACACCCAGTGCAGTTTTGATGTGGCGGTTTTCCACGGTTTCAACGGCGATAGAGATGGCTTGCAACAGGGACACGCCATTGCCCAACAGAGTTCCCACTGTTCGGGCGAACTTTGCCACTTCGTACTTGAACACAATTTGCCCGAACATCGGCAGGTTCAACAGCCGCTGGTCGAAGCTGGCGCGTCCCTCGGGGCTCCTGAACCAGACCCGGAAGAGGAAAAAACCCAGTATCGCAAGCGCCAGCATCAGCCAGCCATACTTCGTCACGAGATCGCCTGCGGAGATGACCGCGCGCGTCAGCGTGGGCAACGCATCCCCCATGTCATTGAACAGCGTTTCGAACTTCGGCACCACGAAGCCGAGCATGGCTGCAATCGATATTATGGCAACGACCAGCAGAATGGCCGGGTATATCAAGGCCGATATCACACCTGAGCGGACCGCCTTCGCGTTGGTGAGGTATTCAGACAGCCGCGTGAGTACTTCGTCAAGGCGCCCGCTGGCCTCGCCCGAGCGCACCATATTCACATAGAAGTTGCTGAACTCCCGTGGGTAGGCGAGCAAGGCCTGACTGAGCCCTTTCCCCGCCTTCACCGAGGACAGCAGATCATCCATCAGCTCGCGCAGGCGCTCGTTTGAGGCCATGTCAATCATCACCTTGAGCGCGCGATCAATCGGCAGCCCCGCTCGCAGCAGCACAGCAAGTTCGCGGGTAAAGGCGAGGATATCGTTGGCATCGGCCCTACCCTTGCCGGTATTCGCACTGACCTGGTCACTGCCTGCTCGCGCCGGCTGCAGGCTCAGCAGGGTAAGCCCCTGGGCACGCAGTTCACGGGAGGCGAGTTCGATCCTGTCGGCCGCAATGGAGCCGTCCACGGTTTTGCCGCGCGGGGATATCGCCCTGTAACTGAAATTTGCCACGCCCTGTGCCTAAACCTGTACTTCCAGATCGACTACCGCCGCCGCGCCAGTCGCGACTTCATCCTGCTGATCGAGTGTTACCCGCAGCACCTCATCCAGCGAAGTGACACCGCTGGCCACCTTGCGCAAACCATCCTCGAACAGGGTGTACATGCCGTTTTGTCTGGCCAGCGTGTGCAGGCTCGTCGCATCCGCTCCACTGTTAATGGCCTCGTGCATGGCGCCATCGAGCACAAAAAGCTCGTGAATCCCCGTGCGCCCTTTGTAGCCTGTATGCTTGCAGGCCTCACAGCCCACGGCGCGATACACCTGCTGCTCATTCGAGCTAAGAAAGCGCTGCAGGCCATGGCCCGCGAGGCTCTCCTCGGTTAGCTGATAAGGCTCCCGGCACAGGGTGCAGAGTTTGCGCACCAGGCGCTGGGCCAGTACGCCATTCACCGCCGAAGTCAGCAGAAAACGCTCTATGCCCATATCCTCGAGCCGCGTGATGGCGGCCGCGGCAGTATTCGTATGCAGAGTCGACAGCACCAGATGGCCGGTCAATGCTGATTGCACGCCTATTTGCGCGGTTTCGCCATCGCGCATCTCGCCGATCATGATGATATCGGGGTCCTGGCGCAAAATGGAGCGCAAAGCCCTGGCGAAGTCCAGGTCGATCTGGGGCTTGACCTGAATCTGGTTGATGCCCCTCAGTTGATACTCTACCGGGTCCTCAACGGTGATGATTTTCAGCGCATGCGCGTCCATAGAAGACAGTGCCGCGTAGAGCGTGGTGGTTTTGCCGGAGCCCGTGGGGCCCGTGAGCAGCAGCACGCCGTGGGGCCTGGCAAGCAGCTCGGCAAAGCGAGTCAGCGTCTCTTCGTGAAAACCCATGTCCGACAGGCTGAGGCGGATGCTCTGACGGTCGAGCACGCGCATCACGATACTTTCGCCATGCACCGTCGGAATCGTTGAGACACGCAGGTCCAGTTCGTGGCCTTTGACGCGAATCATGATGCGGCCGTCCTGCGGTAACCGCTGCTCCGCGATGTTGAGATTGGCCAGCAGCTTGATACGGGACGCGATGGCCGGTGCAGAACTGCCCTGCGGGGGATCGGGAACCTCCTGAATGACGCCATCGACCCGGTACCGCAAGTGCAGGCCATCGTCAAAAGGCTCAATGTGGATATCCGAAGCGCCCAGATCCACCGCCCGATGGATAATCTGGTTAACCAGCCGGATAATGGGAGCCTCGCTCGCCAGATCCTTCAGATGCTCGATAAACTCGCGGTCATCCACGTACAGGTCCGGGACTTCCTGTTCCTGGTCCGCGCCATCCTCTTGCTGTGAATGCTTTTCGAGAGCTGCGAGTATCTCCGACTCAAGACCCAGCACGAGCTTTACCTCACGCTCCAGCGCCAGGCCCAGCGCCTTGTGAAGGAAGGGATCCTGGGGCACGGTCGCGGCGAACTCGGCTGAGCTATCGTCCACCGCCATGGGCACGACTGCATTGGACAACATGAAGTCCAGCGAGAGGCCGGCTGCCGCCACTGGTTCCTCGGGGTAATCGGCAGCCTGCACCAGCCGTATGTCGAGCAGTTCAGACAGTGCAAGCGCGACATCCGTCTCCGATACGAGCCCCAGTTTCACCAGTATCTGACCGAACAGCCCGCCCATTTCGGCGCGAGCTACCAGGGCGCGCTCCACGTCGCGCGGAGTAATTTTGCCCTTTTCTACCAAGTAGTTGCCTAGCTTCATCGTATGCCCAAGTCTTCAGGAATCTGGCTGCGCGGCGGCTGGTACCTGCCGGCGCTCAAGTTCTTGCGCGACAGCCGCTTTTATTCGTCCCATCAGCACGAGTCTAGCACTATTGTCGCGAGCGAAAACGCGCGGCACGCGATATCCCGGACATAGGCCAGAGGATCAATTCTTGATCAGGAAACCGGAAGGCGCAAAAGTGAAACCAAACTTGCGCTCCCTCCCGGTATCCCGCGTGTAATCATCCGGATGCAGCCGGAAGTACTCTTCGAGCGCTTCAAGAGGGCCTTCACCCCACCCCGGCAACACCGGGTTGCCGTTAATATTGCCGTCTTCAACGACCACATAATCACCCGAGGCTATGACCGTGCGCACCAGCGCCAGTTCCGCCAGAACGTGCGCCTTGCTGTGATCGCTATCGAGGATAAAAAACACGCTACCGGGGTGAACTTCGCGCATTTCCTTTATTGTATCGGCGACAGCGGCATCCGCAGACGAGTTCTCCAGCAGTTGAATGGCATTGTCCTCGCGCACCAGGGGAGCCACTTCGGCATGCGAGACATCCACTGTCAGTACGCGCAATTGGGGGTTTACCGCGCGGCCGATAACACTGAAATAGAGCGCTGAACCCCCAAACCGCGTGCCGAATTCCACCACCAGTGCGGGACACAACTGCGTCAGTATCTCCTGGTAATTCCACAGGTCAGAGACCGATTTGTTGGTTGTAACCCCCAGAAAACGCACGTCCTCCCAGACTTCGTTGTCGTAGTACCACTTGTGATACTCCTCTGTCGGGTCAAAATCGGTCATATACGGCCCGTCTACTCTGAATTGCTGGTACGTTCTGCGTGAATCCAATGGGGGCTCAGGAGCGGTGGCTCAGGCGCTGCAATAGCCCGTTGATACCGAGGCGCATGCCCATCCGACGATAGGCCGTGGCCAGCTTGCGGAACACTCGCCAGCTTATGGAATGATGTATCGCGTCGAGTTCATGGCGCATCACGCTGAGGAGTTCCTCGTCTGGCTGGCTGTGTTCTGTATGCATATTGCCGGCATACCACGCCTGATAACCGCCGCCGGCAGTGCAATCATAGGGATCGGGAAATCTATCGCGCAAATCCTCACGATAGCGATACAGCAACCGTTCTGCCGGCCTGATCCTGTCGCCATTGGAGTACAACCCGTAAATACACTCGCGCGTGCCCAGCTCCCGCTGCCCCATTGCGTTGCATTGCTGCACATACCATGCGCGCAAGGAGGCCAGCGCGGGGTTCTGCTTGCCGTAGACGTCCATCATCACTTTCAGCGCGCCACTGTCGACACCCGAGAAGTGGTAGAAGCACAGCGGCTGACCGTTCACATAGATGCCATTGTCGAGGTCGCCGGTGAGTTCGCGTCTGCTGATATTCCAGGTGGACACATTGAGCTGTGGCTCCCGCAATATGCCCAGATCGTAAAATAGAGCAGGCGCGAGATCCGCCCACTTCTGGTCGGTAAACAGGCCCCTGCCGCGCTCGTCGAAGCAGAAATCCCGCAGACGATCGCTCCACCAGTCGATAAAACGGCAGCCCTGGGCACTGCGTCTTACCGCCAGGAAGCCCAGATTAAATACCCCGTACTTGAGGCTGCTCACCTCGTTGTCGAGAATGGCCGAGTGTTCTTCCTCCGGCTCAGTCTGATGCGGCGTGAGCAGAACACTGTAAGCATCCAGCTTCTCACGTACCAGTTCCAGGCTTGAAAACAGAACGATATCGGGGTCGAGAAACACGACTTTTTCGGCATTGAAGCGCTTGAATATCTCCTGAAACCCGAGGCCTTTCACCGCGGTACAGAGCTCCACCACGTTGTGCTGGAATGTCCACGCGGGGCGCTCGTCGATCGGCAGGGTCTCCAGCAGGATTATGTGGTCGAAGTCTTCTGCGGCGATATCGAAGTTGTCGGGAGGCGTGTCGCATAGCACGACAATAAATACCGCATCGGGCTCATGCTGCCTGACGGAGCGTGCCAGCACACGGGCTTTGGGAATATAATTACTGCAGATGCTGGTGAATATATGCATGAACGGAAAGCACGGGCTCAGGACGGCGAAGAATAGCAGAAGCCAGCGCCGATTTCGCCCAATCCGGCAGCGCGGAGCGCACCGCCATGCAAGCAATGGGCGGCGCTTGCAGCCGGTTCGGCGCCCACATTCAGCGCGCCTTTTGCCCGGGGCTCACCCCGCCTGGGTGTTTTTAACAGCCACCAAGCGAGCTACGGCGCATAGCGCCCGGCTGCACAGACCCCTCATCCAGTGCGGCAGCGACGGCGTCTTATCCGCCTTGGAAGCGGTGTGCAGCAGGAACTCCTCGAGGGCCTGCCGATAGGGCCTCTGCGGATTGATATGCAGCGCCTGCACGCTGGAAGGCAGGGAGCTGAGCGCGTAGGGATTACTGTAGGACCGGCGTGGCAGGAAATAGCGCGCCAGGGGCGTTAGCTCAGGCGCCACTTCCAGTGCTGCGTACTCATCCACCATCGCCGTCGCCGAGCGCACCTCGGCGCCCTCCAGGCGAGCCGCCGCAACGGCGATTGTCGGCCGGTCCTCGTGCAGTGACCGCAACGCTTGCGTCAGCGCCCGGGCGTCGGGTGCTACCAGCCACCCCTGCCCGGTTTCCTCAATCCGTTCCCGCAGAGCGCCCACGGGCGTGGCAAGCACGGGAATACCGGCCGCCCACAGTTCGCTCAGGGTATAGCTGAAGGACTCAGGTACGGTGGAGAGCTGCAAACCCAGATGAGGGCCGATCTGGCGCAGCAAGTCTCCCAGTTCACTGCTCGCATACTCCGGCACTACGGTCACAGCGGGCAAGGATGCGAACCTGAGGCCGCTCTCGCCGGTACCCAGCAGCCAGAGGTCGGCAAACTCCGTGATGGCCGCACAGGCTTCGGCCAGCACATCGCCACCTTTTTCCTGCGTGAGACGCCCCAGTGTCACGATGCGCAAGCGCTCTCGCTGCTCTGCTGTGGAGGGGCGGGGCTGGTTCCCACCGCGCAGGGCATCGGCCAAACTATCATCCAGCCCGTGCGCCACCACGTGGATGGGCTTGTCCAGCAAGCGCGGTTCCAGATCGCGGTAACGTGCAACCACCGACTGGCTGGGAGCCACCAGCACCACGTTGTCGCGCGCCACCGCCTGCGCAAAAAGCGTTCGGATACTCATCCAGTGTTCTTCACCTTCGAACCTGAAAAAGCTGTTGTAGGGATTGTTGGCCGCACAGGAGCGCAAGCGCTCAACCGTGCAGGTGTGGCAGGGCGATTCGTACATGGCATACAGAGCGGGGCAAAAAGGGAAGAACTCGTGCATGACGACTGTCGTTGGTAGTTCCGTCGCGAGCAAATCCAGAGAGTGGCCAATAAACGAAGAGACAACGAGCGACTCCACGCTGTATTGCTGAATGATTTCCCGCAACACCTCGCGGTACTCAATACTCCCGGGAGAGACTGACAATACCGGCTCACAGAGGGTCCAGGACTTTATTGGTACGTCCATGGCCGCACCGCGATACAACACGATGCACTGACCGAAGGCGCTGAGATCACCGGTAGAGCGCAATACAAGATGGTTGTGACGGGTGTCAGCCGTTATGTAGTCTTCCATCCAGCGGGCGAGGCCGCCACCCCAGCTATGCCCCACATGCAACTGCACCGGCTTGCAGTGCTTGAGCACAGGAGGTGCTTCCCGCCGCTCGGCCAATTGCGAGAGGGCGTGCCGCATGGCGAGTATGGGCGCTCTCTGCAGGTAGGCATCCACAAGCGGCGCGGGTAGATGCGCTGTACCATCGTCATATTCCAGCCGGGAATCATCCACATAGAGCTGATCCGTCGCGACGATGCTGTGACCTAAGTGCCTTATGTGTTCGGCCAGCTCCGCATCGCTTGCAGGCCACGGCCCGGCGCTTTGCCAGTAATCTCCCTGCAACAGCATGCAGATGGCGGGCATGACCGGTAGCGGAAATTCTTTTCCCACGGCATAGTCGTTGACCCACTGGTCCATCGCATCGACATCAAAACCAGGATCTTGCGACGGCCGCATTGAGACCGTGAGAAACGGATGTCGCGCACACAGCGGCGCCACCGCCACCGCAGAGTCCGCGCGCTGGCCCGCTGCAACCAGTCTGGCATCCCAGTGCTCGGGCACGCGCACCGGGGCGCGCAGGAACACGCTGGCCTGCGCCGAGGGGGAAAAATGCTGCAGCAGCGTTACCCAGAAAGCACCCTCGGGGATCGGACCCGGTAAATCATAGGCTACGTCCACGGCCAGCTTATCCAGCACTGAACGCAGCCCGGCATCATCCTCGCACAGGACCAGAATATCGCTGGAAAGAGATTGGGCGCGCAAGGCCGCCAGAGAGGCGGGCAGATGCTCTGCGTCTGCAGCCGCGGCCACCAGTACAATTTGCCAGGAACGCCGCAAAGCTTTCAATCGGGGCACCGATTGGCGCAGCAAAACAGCAGAGGAAGCAACACGCCCTAGCGCCCGCCTGCCATGGCAGCCGCCCTGGAGGCCAGCCGCAACGAAGCGATACCGGCCTTGATCATGCAGCGCTTGACTATTCCCCGCGCAGGGCCCGCCACCAACCGCTGGTTTAAATCGCGAGCGAGGTCGGCGAGTACCGTGTAAACAGGCACTCCCGGTTGAATAACCACCGCACCTGTGGGCACCTGCTCCGCAGGGTGCGCGTCATACCACGCCTTATAGGAATCGAGGCCGGCGACAAGGAACGGGTTGGGAAACGCGGATTGCAAATCCGTGCGTCGACGATAGAGCAATCTGTAGCCACGCTCTATGCGCTCCCCATTGCTGAAGAACTCATACTTGGCGGGCGTGGCACCCAGCCTGGATTGGCCGTGACGTTCGCACTCGGCTATATACCAGTCGCGCAGGGCATACAGCACGGGGCTGTCAGCACCGTAACGCGACAGCATCGTGATCTGGTCGCCGCTGTCAAAGCCGGAAAAGTGATAAAAGCCCAGTGGCTCTCCGTTGACAAATATACCCTCCTCGAGAGATCCCGTAGCTTTTCGATTGGCAATGTTCCAGGTTGCCACGTTGAAAGCCGGGGAGCGCAAAATCTTCACGCCGTCAAAAAAACAGGGGGCCAGGTCCACCCACTTCTGATCGGTAAACAATCCACGCGGGAGGTCGTCGTGACAGTATTTTTCCAGACGCTGTGACCACCAGCTAGCGAAACGACGGCCCTCGGGCACATTGCGGACGCCAATAAAGCCGAGATTGAATACCCCGTGGCGCAGGCTCGAGAGCTCGTTATCGAGTATCGCCATGTCTGTGGTGTCAGGGTCGGTGAGGTGCGGCGTCAACAGCACGCTGCTTTGGGCGAGAACCTCTTCGAGCTCGTCCAGACGCGAAAACACAACCATATCAGGATCGAAGTAAAACACCTTTTCCGCCTGACATACCTCAAACAGGTACTCAAGCGCGGGGCCTTTCACAGCGGTGCAGAGCTCGACCACCGAGTGGCCAAAAGCCCAGCGTGCAAAACCCTCCTTAATCAGTTGCTCGGAAAATATGAGTTCGTCGAAAGGCTCAGAATCGAGATCAAAACCCGCCGGAGTATTGTCACTCAGAACAACATGAAAGCGGATGTGCGGCGCAATCCGCTTCACCGATTCCGCCAGCACCCGCACTTTCGGCAAATAGTTGGCAGTAATACTCGTATAAACGTGAGTGCCGTTCATGGGCTCAGCAAGTGCAATAGAGAATCAGGGTAAGGGGCTGTCTCGGTCTTCCGAGCGCCGGAGTAAAATGGTTGCATTGTCGTTCCACGACCAGGTGGCATTCACCTGCCACAGTTTATCCGAACGCTGCTTGAGATGCTCAAGGTAGCTGCGCTGGCTATCAAGCGCAGTGGCTGCCTGCTTAGCCCAGTTACGCCACATTTCTTCAGAAGATTCTGCGCGACGCCGCGATTGTAAACCAAACCGGGCGAAAAGCGTGTCCAGCCAGCCCGCGGGGCCGGCCGGTGCCTGTGGCGGGGAATCCATCGAAATCAATGTAGGCGGCTGCGGCGGGGTCGCCTCGAAGCCAACCACCGTATGCGGTTGCTCATCATAGCTACTGGCCTCCAGGGTGAAGCCGGCAACGGTTGCGATCGACGACACCAGCTCGGGATGGTAAAAACGTACATGTTCCGGGTCGCGCCAGAAACCGAGCAGCTGCGAGCGGATAGACTCCGGATCAGGGAACACCAGCACCAGCAGTCCACCAGGGGCGAGACGCTGATACAGCAGGCCTATCAACTCCTGCACAACTTCGATCGGCAAGTGCTCAATAAAGTGTGAACAGTAAATGCCATCGAACCGGTCGGTGGTAGTGTTGAGGTACTCCATGGCGTCCTGGTTAACTATGTCCAGGCCCATACCGACACCGTAGCCGGCTATCATCGAATCCCGTTCAACCCCTACGGCTTCAATACCGGCTTTCCGCAGACAATCGAGAAAGATTCCCGCGCCGCAGGCAACATCCAGAACTCGCTCCGAGCCCTGAAAAAAACGCACATCCCGGTACTGCATCGCATGCAGTAGCGGATGGTCACGCGAGAGGAATTCGTAGGTACTGTAATTGAACGTTCGGGTGGCGTGCCCTTCATGGCTTAAACCTTCCACGATACCAGGCAAGGCTGCAGGGGAGACCAGCTTCTCCGGTGCAACCAGGGGCTGCAAAGCTTGTGGAAGATCATTCGCGGCAATGAATCGGCAGCGCCGGAAAGCATCCTTGAGCCAGACCACTGTTGACGCATCCAGGTGTTCGGGAAGCTCCTGCGTATCTGGAATCACAAATACGGTTGCGATGCCGAGCATGTCGGCGATGCGAGGCAGATCTATGGTGCAGCCCCATACGCCGCTGACGACAAGCGCAGAAACGCCTGTGCGCATCAAGGCGGCCGCCACGGGGCGATTGAGAGCCTGCTGGGCAAAACCACCTGTTAACTCGCGGCTCGCGATAGCAACTTCAAACAGGCTACTTTGGGTTGCATCGTCCCCGCTGCCCTGGTTGGAATCACTGACTTGCCAGGCGCTGAACACCTGCCCGGGCTCAGCCTCAGAAAAACAGTACTCCAGCCGGTCCATGGCGGCTATATGCAGCGGGGAACCCTGTTCACACACCAGAAACACCGGGTGCGATTCCGGCGAATCAGAGGTTTCTGCTATCACTGGGGGATACCCTGTGCTTGCAGCGCCATCTACATGGTCCAGGTAGCAACGCTACCAACGTTACCCGGCGTACCGCTCTCACTTGGCTGAATCGATGCGAACAACGTATTTGTCCCGAATCTCCTTGAGCAGCGCTTCATCCAGTTGCAGCTCCTGCGACGAGCGCATAGCCAGTATCTTATCCTGCCACACCTGGTTGCCCATTTTACGCTGCAGGGTATCAATGATCTGGTTCTTCACTTCGTCAAAAGGAAATTCACCTGAAGGGGTACGATCCCTGAGCATAATAATGTGATAGCCAAACTCCGTTTTTACCGGGCTACTCATGTCGCCCGGCTCATCCAGAGCGAACGCCACCTCTTCAAACTGCGGAACCATCTTTCCACGCTGGAAAAAGCCGAGTTCTCCGCCATTGCCCGCTGAGCCATCTTCGGAGTATTCCCTGGCGATAGCGCTGAAATCCTCGCCTGCGACAATTCGTGCGTGCAACTCTTTTGCCAGTGCCGCAGCCTCCTCTTCAGACCTCTCGTCAGTGCGAATCAGAATATGCGCCGCCGATATTCGCTCCGGGCGAGCATAGCGTTCAGGATTCGCCTTGTAGTGCTCGCGTGCAACGCTTTCCCAGTTGACGTCTTTCAACGTCTCGCGCACATAGGCCACTCGATAGCTCTCCATCAGCTTTCGCTGGTACGCCATATCGGCCGCCCAACGCAATTGCGCCTCATCAAACCCGGGAGACTCCTCGGCCTGAGCGGCGATAGCGCGGATCAGATACAGGTTTTCTGCCATCTCCCGGAAAACACCCGGACGATTCAGCACGGCCTGTCGCTGCCCAGCGTCTGCTGGAAGGTTCTCGAGTATGTAGCGGTTTATATCTTCCACTGTGACCGTCACCTGCGGCGTGTCGATGACCTCCAGCGCAGGATCAATCTCCTGGGCTGCTATAGCTAGCTGCACGGTAACGAACGGCAGGCAAAAAACGCAAACAGCGCGCTTGAAAACGCTCAACATAGTGTTATCCCCATATAAAAAAAACGCCAAACCGAAGTTTGGCGTGATTATACCGATGTAACGGCCCCGGTATAGACCGGAGCCGAAAAGAGCTAGGGATTCTTGTTGTTGTACATGTTGCGGTATACGTTGCAAGAAGATCGTGTGCAATCGACATTGCGGTAGTTCAGGTAGTAGTTCGTATTCCGTTGCAGGTTACACTGCCAGCTTGAATTACCGCCCTGGGTCCAGTAGATGTTCGTAGAACTCGTCCCCGTTCCGCTACAGGTCGACTGGCTCAACGCCGGGCCACCCGGGCATTGCGAAATCCAAACTTCGCGCGTGAAGCCGGAGGTGCCGGTTACAGACACAACGGAGACCTGCCCAAAGTACTGGGAGTTTGACGTTGTTGTGAACGAACTGGAGGATATATCCTTATCGTCCAGAGCTATAGGGGTCTGGCCGCCTTGGCTCGCCCAGTCTATCGGGCCTATGAGTTCTAAGTTGCTAGGCACAGCGCCACAATTTGGGTCTACTGGTTCTGTAGGATCCGTTGGGCCAGTCGGCTCGGTAGGATCTGTCGGCCCGGTAGGCTCTGTCGGTTCTGTTGGTTCAGTGGGCTCTGTCGGTCCCGTGCCGCCAGTGGTAGTAATTGTTACATTACCGCCGGACTGCGAGATCGTGAAGTCGCTGGTGTTGCTGATGACCTGGCCATTCAGCGTTATGGCCGCCAGTGCCGAGAGGGGCCCAAAGGCCACAGCCGCCACTGCGGGTACTAAAAATAATTTACGCATCGTTCCAATCTCCGGTTTTGGTCTGGTCTGTAAGATATAACAAATACATATATTACTTACAAGATACTTTCTTAACAAAAGATGACTCTCTGCCCCCCTAACAAAAGATGACTCTCTGCCCCCCTACATGGCAGATAAAGACATTAAACCACAAAAGCGCTACTAAGTTCACACCCACAGACATAAAACATCCGATATCGCTTGCAATTCCAGTGGTTGATCTAGGCATGTACCACGCGCTTCCATCATACCCGCGCTATCCCCAATTTTTCGGCAAAAAAAAACGCGACCCGAGGGTCGCGTTCTTCTTAAGTTGCCTGACCAAAAGTGGGTCAAGCCAGCATACGCTTAGGGAGCGCTAGACACAGAGCGAGTCGCCTTGTGCGTTACGTTACCCACGTAGTTGGACAGCAGACCACCAACATCACCATTCACGTACTTCTGAACGGCGAAGCCGATAACCGGCAGACCCGAGAAGGAATTGGCGCCGGCCACCAGAGGCGCACGGCCTGAGGTGAAATCAATCTTCATCCAGCCATTATCGAAGCCGCTAGCAAGATCGAAATCCGTAGCAATCGCAGAACCCAATACGTCGCTGCCTTCGAAAGTCAACACATTCGCCTCGTAACACAGCGAAATGGGCTCATCGCCCGGCGGACGCGGAGAAACGTCAAGAATATCAACATTCTCCTGACCCTCTTCACGGTCGTAGTAAACAGCGTCGAAAGACTCGCAAGCCCTAGATTGGGTACGACTCCAGATGTTGGTGAAAGGGGCAGTCGCCACTACACCGGAGTTCACGTAATCACGCTTGGTGGGGAAGGTCACTACCCAATCCGTACCGGCGTCGATGCTCGGTTCGAGTACGTAGTCGTTGTTGATCGTATCATGCATGATCAAAGCGCTGACAGCGTTAAGACCAGCACTTGCACCACCCGACGGGCCAGCTACGCCAGAAATCACCTGGTTGCCGTCGATAACATCATACAGGGGAATGCCGTCGTCCAGGCCCGGATCAAGACTGCCCGGTTCGGTGTGGAAAGCAATATTATTGAAGTTATCCAAAGCGACCGCATCATAGGTCGCATCGGTACCCTCATCAACATTGATGATCACGCCATAACCGTAAAGACCGCCAGTGGGTGGCTGAAGACCATCGGCCGGCTGGTTGTCACCGGAGACAGCCCAGCGGCCGCCGGCATTCCAAGCAGCGTTCAGTACCGAACAGTCACCGGGAACACCGTTTACGTGCTTAATGGCAGCGGGCCAGTTCTGGGTGCCCATCACAACTTCGCCCATCTCGATCACTTCTACGTAACCTTCAAGCGTGCGTTCAACGCCGTCAACCGAATCACCGTCCGGACCGGAGTACTCGTAGTTACGAAATGGAACGGGGTTGTTGGAAACAAAATTTGGCACAATGCAGCTGGTATCAGACGTAGTCTGCACCGCACCGTCGCCGTTCGCGTCTGCCGTAACCAGCGCAGACCAGTGGTCTCTAGGCGACAGGTAGAGGTTAAAGTCGAGAACCTCACGGCTGTTGTACGCTTCCAGGTAACGAACCTTTACGGCTTTAAACTGATTCGTAGTGTTGACGATCTGGATATAAGTGTCCTGCCCCTCTTGTGCGGTGTAGTATGGGAACAGTAGCACCTGACCCAGCCCGTCAGGGTTAACGTGCACGGCTTGCGCACTATTTACGCCTGCCATTGCAGCAAGGACTGCTACGGGAAGTACTTTCTTCATGTTTGTTACTCCTAGGTTTAACAAGTATGTCGTTGTTGCAAGTTAGTTAATGCTGCATACAGTAAGGCGTAAGTATGCCCCCAAAACCTTACCCCTGTCTACCATTCGCCTGCAAAAACGTGGCTAGGGAGGTGTCTCACACATACATACGAGGCGAAAATTAGCACAGGCACTATAGGGCGTCAACTCAATAAATGCCAAATAGTTGCGTTCTTGAAGTGCCCTGCCCCAAAGGGGTTCGCCCCCGGTGAAACCGGTTAAAAATCAATCAGAAACGCTACT
>CAXBLB010000019.1:0-72770 GCA_963976655.1 uncultured Halieaceae bacterium | reverse complement strand
AAAGTGTTACCTATGCTCCCGGAATAAAATGTCACCTATCCGACCGGAATGGACACAATGTGAAACTGGTGCCGGAGATAGGAGTCGAACCTACGACCTTCGCATTACGAATGCGCTGCTCTACCAACTGAGCTACACCGGCGACACGGGATACACGGGATACAACAACAGCAGGCCCGCGAGCGGCCGCATACTAGCATACAGAACTGGCGCAACACTATGCGCAAAGCGGCTGCTGAAGCCGTCAATTCACCCGTGAAATCGCTAGCGTTCGGATGGATCCTGCCCCGCGCGGGTCGCCATGAGCTCCAGCCCTTCAAACACCAGATCCGGGACACTGGTGCCTCCACGGTCCAGCAGTTCCATCAGCATGTCCCCGGCGCCGCCGCAAAAGTACAACGCAGGCGCGTCTGCGGCGGCCTTTTCCAGCGCAAGAGCCACCGCCCCCGCCTGTGCGATGGCAATTCCGTGGCGCACTGCCTCTGCAGTGGAGTTCCCTGGAGAGAGAGCGTAATCGATGCTTTCATCGAAGCGCACCCTGTTGGTATCCAGCAGTAGCGCCCGCTCCATCAGCGCAGGCCCCGGAATAATGTAACCTCCTTCATGCGCACCGTCTGCGGCGACCAGATCAATAGTCAGGGCAGACCCCACGTCCACCACGCAAATTCGGCCCCGATGCCGCGCGCGCGCGGCCAGCATCGCCAGCCAGCGGTCCACCCCCATCCGTGCAGGCTCGCTATAGCTGTTTTTGAGATCGTCGGTGAGCGCTTCGGTACGCGCGAACCACGCATCGATACCCCAGCAACGCGCTGCCAGGGATTCGAGCCCGGCTTCGATTTCCGGCGCGGCAACGCTGGCAATCCAGACCGACCGCGGCTCGGGGCTCAACGCCTGCAAGCGTGCCAGCGACTCTGCGTTGTCCGGGGTGTATTGGCCACGCGCCAGCACGATGCCGTCGGCAACCAGCCGCCATTTGGCACTGGAATTGCCAAGGTCAAACTGCAAACAGGGCGCAGCGGGCATCAGCTCACCCCGCGCAGCGACATTTCGCCGCCGTAGATCGCCCGCGTGCCACTGGCAGTTTCGAGTAACAATGCACCGCGCTCGTCCACTCCGCGCGCAATGCCCGCGTATTTCACTGAGCCTGCGCTCAACTGCACAGGCGCATCGGCATACGCATCCAGTGCCTGCCACTGCTCGCGCCAGGGCGCGAACCCGTGGTCGGCGAAACCTGCGAAGAGCGGCAGGAGCTCGTTCAGCAGCGCGGCGGTGAGCACATTGCGGCCGGGCGGGCTGCCATCACAGATCGCGAGGATATCTGTCCAGCGCTGATCGATAGCGTCGGCCGCGCTGCGCGGCATTGCCACGTTGAGCCCGATCCCCGCCACCACCGCACAGGGGCCTGCGGCATCGCCCGACATTTCAAGCAGGATGCCGCCCAGCTTGGCGCCGTCATGCAACACATCGTTTGGCCATTTCAAACTCACGCCGTTCACGCCACATGCAGCGAGAGCCCTCGCCACGGCAACGCCCACGGCGAGGCTCAAACCCTCCAGCGCCGCTGCGCCCGCGTCAAACCGCCACATCAGGGAAAGGTAAATGTTGCTGGCGTAAGGGCTCACCCACTGTCTTCCGTGGCGACCGCGACCAGCGCTCTGTCGTTCTGTGGCGCATACCAGCCCGGGCAACGCGCCCTGCTCGGCGCTGCGCATGAGATGGGCATTGGTTGAATCGATACTGTCGTGCAACTGAAGTTCTGAAAGCAGGCTGCGAGCCGGCGGTGTGAGCAGGCTCTCGATGGATTCGCGCTGCAAAAGATCGAGGCCGCCGGGAATGCGGTAACCGCGCCCGCGCGCGGATTCAATGTCCAGACCGGCATCCTCCGCCACCTTGTTGAGTTGTTTCCAGATCGCCGTGCGGCTCACGCCCAGCGCGTCGGCAAGCGCCTGGCCGGAGCGAAATTCGCCATCGGCCAGCAGGGAAAGAAGCGTCGAGGTGGGCATTGCAGTAAGGCTTTCCGTATGTCGAATAAATCAGCGCCAGCGCGAGGATCATAGCAGATAAAGAACCTCTGCCAGCCAAGGCGACACCACCACCTTCGGCAGCTCGTTAAGGTTTAGGTTGACGTTTACGTCAACGTAATAATGCACTATAGTTCCCCCATCGTTAACTACGTTGCAGCGCCGGCTTGATGCAGAACACAAGCTATACCATCTCGGAACTCGCGAAGGAATTCGGCATTACCACCCGCACGATTCGTTTTTATGAGGAAAAAGGCCTGCTAAACCCTTCACGCGAGGGCGGAAAACGCATCTATTCTCCGGCGGACCGCGTGCGCATCAGGCTCATCCTCCGCGGCAAGCGCATCGGCATGACGTTGCGCGAATGCGTTGAGGTCATCGACATGTATGATCCAGCGAACAACAATGCGGAACAGATCCACGCGCTACTGGCTCGCGTTGACGAGCGACGGGACAAGCTCCTGCAGCAGAAGGCCGATATCGATGCCATGCTGGCGGGCCTTGAGCATGTCGAGAGCCTGTGTGCCTCCGCCCTGAGTGCCGCGAATGAATCAGCGAACCGCAAAATCGACTAACGGAAAAGGCCCATGAACACGACCTACCCCAATCTCAATTTCGGCCTGGGCGAAGATATCGACAAGCTCCGCGATGCTGTCTACCACATGAGCCAGCGGGAAATCGCGCCGCGTGCCGCCGACATCGATCGCGACAACGCATTCCCCCATGAACTCTGGCGCACCCTCGGAGACATGGGCTTGCTGGGTATCACCGTGGACGAGGCCTACGGCGGCAGCGGCATGGGCTACCTCGCGCACAGCGTGGTGATGGAGGAGATCAGCCGCGCGTCCGCCTCCGTGGGTTTATCCTACGGCGCCATGTCGAACCTGTGCCTCAACCAGTTGCACAAACACGGTAGCGAGGCGCAGAAGCAGCGCTATCTGCCAAAGCTCTGCAGCGGCGAGCATGTGGGCGCACTGGCCATGAGCGAGGCGAATGCCGGCTCCGATGTCGTCAGCATGAAACTGCAGGCGGAGCACAAAGGCGACCACTACCTGCTCAACGGCACCAAGATGTGGATCACCAACGGGCCGGATGCCAACGTCTATATCATCTATGCCAAAACCGATCCGCAGGCGGGCTCCCGGGGTATTACCGCTTTTATCGTGGAACGCGATACGCCCGGCTTCTCCCGCTCCCCGAAGCTGGACAAGCTCGGCATGCGCGGCTCGAACACCTGTGAACTGGTGTTTGATGACTGCCGGGTACCGGCGGAAAACGTACTGCGCGCGCCCGGTGACGGTGTGCGCATTCTGATGTCCGGGCTGGACTACGAACGCACTGTGCTCTCGGGCGGGCCGGTGGGTATCATGCAGGCCTGTATCGACGAAGTCCTGCCCTACCTGCACACGCGCAAACAGTTTGGCCAGAGCATCGGGGAATTCCAGCTCATGCAGGGCAAGCTGGCAGACATGTACGCCGATCTGAACGCCTGCCGCGCCTACCTGTACGCGGTGGCCGCCGCCTGTGACCGCGGCGAGGAGACCCGGCAGGACTGCGCCGCCGTCATTCTCTACACCGCGGAAAAGGCCACGCAGATGGCGCTGCAGGCCATCCAGGCGCTGGGAGGCTTTGGCTATACCAACGAATCTGCTGCCGGTCGCCTGCTGCGCGACGCCAAGCTGTATGAAATTGGTGCCGGCACATCGGAAATCCGCCGCATGCTTATCGGGCGGGAACTCTTCAACGCGACCGCCTGACCAGGGAGCACGCCGATGGCCGTACTGCAATCAGCCATTCACACCCGCGACGACAACTTCGAGAAAAACCGCAAGCATATTCAGGCGCAGGTGGATGACCTGCGCAGGGTGTTCGCCGACATCCGCGCGGGGGGAGGCCCGAAAGCCCAGGAGCGGCACACCTCGCGTGGCAAACTGCTGCCCCGCGAGCGGCTGAATGCGCTGCTGGACCCGGGCTCACCCTTTCTGGAGCTGTCGCAACTCGCCGCCCACGAGGTCTACGACGACTTTGTACCCGGCGCCGGGATCATTACCGGCATAGGGCGGGTGGCCGGACAGGAGTGCATGATCTTTGTCAACGATGCCACGGTGAAAGGCGGCACCTACTACCCCCTCACCGTAAAAAAGCAGGGCCGTGCACAAACCATCGCGGCGGAGAATCACCTCCCCTGTCTGTATCTGGTGGATTCCGGCGGCGCTTTTCTGCCCCTGCAGGACGAGGTATTTCCCGATCGCGACGATTTTGGCCACGCGTTCTACAACCAGGCGCGCATGTCGGCCGCGGGCATTCCGCAAATTGCCGCGGTGCTGGGCTCCTGCACTGCTGGCGGCGCGTATCTGCCGGCAATGGCCGATGAGGCGATCATCGTGAAGAACCAGGGCACGATTTTTCTCGGGGGCCCCCCGCTGGTCAAGGCCGCAACCGGCGAAGTGGTGAGTGCAGAGGAACTCGGCGGCGCCGATGTTCACTGCCGCACCTCCGGCGTTACCGACCACTACGCCAACAACGATCAGCATGCTATTGAGCTGATGCGCCGCGCGGTGTCACGTTTCAACCGCAAAAAATCCGTGTCGCTGGATGTGGCGGCCAGCGTGCCCCCCCTCCACCCCCCGAGTGAACTGTACGGCGTTGTCCCGGCCGACCCGCGCCACCCCTTTGACGTGCGCGAGGTGATCGCCCGCGTGGTGGATGGTTCGGAGTTCGACGAGTTCAAGGCGCTGTTTGGTGAGACGCTGGTGTGCGGCTTTGCGCGTATTCACGGTTACCCGGTGGGCATCGTCGCCAACAACGGCATCCTGTTCAGCGAGTCGGCGGTCAAGGGCGCGCACTTCGTCACGCTGTGCGCGCAGCGCGGCATTCCGCTGGTGTTCCTGCAAAACATCACCGGCTTTATGGTGGGCAAGCAGTATGAAGCGGGTGGCATTGCGCGCCACGGGGCAAAGATGGTGCACGCCGTGGCCTGCGCCAATGTGCCAAAATTCACGATCATCATCGGCGGGTCTTTCGGCGCGGGCAACTACGCCATGTGCGGGCGTGCCTACGAGCCGCGCTTTTTGTTCATGTGGCCGAATGCGCGCATTTCCGTGATGGGCGGCGAGCAGGCCGCGGCGGTGCTCGCCACCGTCAAGCAGGATCAACTGGCGCGCAACAACGAGAGCATGAGCGATGCAGAGGTGGCGGGTTTCAAAGCGCCGATCATCGATCAGTACGAACGGCAGGGCCACCCTTACTACGCCTCCGCGCGCCTGTGGGACGACGGCATTATCGACCCGGCGGATACCCGCACCGTGCTCGGCCTGTGTCTCTCGGCCGCGCTCAACGCACCGATCGAGTCCTCGCGCTTCGGCGTTTTCAGAATGTGATGGCAGGAGCAATGGTATGCGCAATGATCCGGTAACGACTCACATCGGCGACGACGGGGTCGCACGGGTGACGCTGGCGCGAGCGGAAAAGCACAATGCCTTCGATGACGGCATGGTTGCCAGCCTTGGCGACACCTTCCACGGTCTCGCAGCGCGCGAGGACGTGCGCGTGGTCGTACTGGCTTCCGAGGGGCGCAACTTCAGCGCCGGGGCAGACCTTGACTGGATGCGACGCATGGCCACCTATGATCACGCCCACAACCTGCAGGACGCCCGCTTGCTGGCAGACATGCTGCACGCCCTCTACTCGCTGCCGCAGCCCACTGTTGCCAGGGTACAGGGCGCGGCGTTCGGTGGCGCTGTGGGTCTCGTCAGCTGCTGCGATATCTGCGTGGCCGGCGCTGACGCCACGTTCTGCCTGTCGGAAGTGAAGATCGGACTGATTCCCGCGACCATCAGCCCCTATGTCATTCGCGCGATCGGCGAACGGGCGGCGCGGCGCTACTGCATCAGCGCAGAGCGCTTCTCCGCCAGCGAAGCCTGTCATCTGGGCCTGGTGAGCCAGGTCGTTGCAACAGAGCAACTGGATGAAGCGGTGCAGGATATCGTCACCGCCATCGCGCAAAACGGCCCGGCCGCCGTGCGCCAGGCAAAGAGCCTGCTGGCGGAGGTGGCAGGGCGCGATCTGTCGCCGGCGCTGATCGAGCTGACCTGCGAGCGTATCGCGCAGATTCGCGTCTCGGATGAGGGTCAGGAGGGTCTCGATGCCTTCCTCAACAAGCGCGCCCCTAACTGGCCGGGGAACTGACGATGTTCAGCAAAATTCTGATTGCCAACCGCGGCGAAATTGCCTGTCGCGTGATAAAGACGGCGCGCCGCATGGGTATCGCCACGGTGGCTGTCTACTCGGATGCCGACGCCAACGCGCTGCATGTGCAACTCGCGGATGAGGCGCTGTACATCGGCGCGGCGCCCGCGCGCGATTCCTACCTGCAGGCAGACAATATCCTACAGGCCGCAGCCGACAGCGGCGCCCAGGCGGTTCACCCGGGCTACGGCTTTCTGTCGGAAAACGCAGATTTCGCGCGCGCATGCCTGGCCCGCGGGCTGACGTTTATCGGCCCGAAAGGCGAGGCCATCGACGCCATGGGCTCCAAGGCCGCCGCCAAACGCATCATGGCGGAGGCGGGCGTACCGCTGGTGCCCGGCTACCACGAGGACGATCAAGCACCCGCACGCCTGCGCGCTGCCGCTGATGAGATGGGCTACCCGGTGCTGCTCAAGGCGAGCGCCGGCGGCGGCGGCAAAGGTATGCGTCAGGTGTGGTCGCCGGAGGAATTTGACGAGCAGCTCGAGGGCGCGCGTCGGGAAGCCAAGGCGAGCTTCGGCAACGATGCCATGCTGGTGGAAAAGTACCTGACACGGCCGCGTCACGTGGAAATACAGGTGTTCTGTGACGCGTACGGCAATGGTGTGTATCTCGCCGAGCGCGATTGTTCGATTCAGCGGCGCCACCAGAAGGTGATTGAGGAGGCCCCCGCTCCCGGACTGTCGGAGGCGCTGCGCAGCAGCATGGGCGAGGCTGCACTGCAGGCCGCCCACGCGATCGATTATCTCGGCGCCGGCACCGTGGAATTTCTGCTCGACGAAGATGGCAGCTTCTATTTCATGGAGATGAACACACGGTTGCAGGTAGAGCATCCGGTCACCGAGATGATTACCGGGCTGGACCTGGTGGAATGGCAATTGCGCGTGGCAAACGGAGAACCCTTGCCGCTGTCACAGGACGCGGTACAGATTAGCGGGCACGCCATTGAAGCGCGGATCTATGCCGAAGATCCTGACAACGACTTCCTGCCGGCTACGGGCACGCTGGCTTATCTGAGCCCGCCGGAAGAATCCCGCAATGTGCGCGTGGATACCGGGGTGCGCCAGGGCGACGAGATCAGCATGCACTACGACCCCATGATCGCGAAGCTCGTTGTATGGGACGAGTCGCGCGCGCGCGCGGTGCAGCGCCTGGCCAGGGCGCTCGCCGACTACCGCGTCAGTGGCACGGTCACCAATATCGGGTTTCTCTACAACCTGGTCACCTGCCAGCCCTTCACCGATGCCGCACTGGATACCGGGTTCATCGAGAAGCACCGCGCGGCTATCTGGCGTGAATCCACGCCGGATATTGCACGCGAACTGCCGCGTGCCGCCCTGGCGCTGCTGCTGCACCAGCTCTCCAGTTCCGCGTCGCGTGCGGCCGCTGACCCTTTCTCTCCCTGGGGAGCGGGCGACGCCTGGCGACTGAATGAGCCTGCGGTCTACCGGCTCTCTCTCAACTACCGCCAGCAGCTCCACAACATTGATCTGGAGCGCTGCGGAGATGCTTTCCGGGTGAAAATCGGCGAGATTGAAACCCGCCTGAATGGCAGGCTCGACGGTGACACGCTGCACATTGATCAGGACGGCCACCGGCAACGCGGCACGCTGGCTCACAGCGGCCGTGATTTCAGCCTGTACCTGCCGGACGGCGCCTGCCATTTCCAGGCGGCCCCGCCGGATACGGGAGAAGCCGGCGCCAGTGGCGCGGCGGCCGGCCTCACCGCACCGATGAACGGCACCATCGTCAGCCTGCTGGTGTCAGCCGGTGACGAGGTAGACGCCCATGCACCGCTGCTGGTGATGGAGGCCATGAAAATGGAGCACACCATTCGCGCGCCGTTCCCGGGGCATGTCGCCAGCTTCAACTATGCCCCCGGCGACCTGGTAGACGGCGGCGCGGAGTTGCTTGAGTTCACGGCGAAGGAATAGCCCATGCAGATACCCAGCAGCGTCTCCCTGGTTGAGGTTGGCCCGCGCGACGGCCTGCAGAACGAGGCCCGGGCAATCGACGCCGCCAGCAAGGCCGCACTGGTGGACGGTCTCGCGGGCACCGGGCTCAGACGCATCGAAACCGGCAGTTTCGTCAACCCGCGCTGGGTGCCGCAGATGGCCGACAGCGAGTCAGTATTCGCCGCCATCACGCGTACGCCCGGTACGCGCTACGCGGCACTCACGCCCAATGTGCAGGGCCTTGAACGCGCGCTGGCGGCGGGCGCCGACGAGGTGGCGATTTTTGCCGCGGCCACCGAAGCCTTCTCGCAGAAGAACATCAACTGCTCGATAGCTGAGAGCCTGCAGCGTTTCGAAGCGGTGATACAGGCGGCGCAGGCGCATGCGTTGCCCGTGCGCGGCTACGTCTCCTGCGTACTGGGTTGTCCGCTGGAAGGCGCTGTTACCCCACAACAGGTCGCCGACCTAAGCCGCGAACTGCTGGCGATGGGCTGCTACGAAATTTCCCTGGGCGATACCATTGGCACCGGAACTGCAGGCAGCATGCAGCGCCTGCTCGAAGCGCTGCTCCAGGAGTTTGATCCAGAGCGACTGGCCGTGCACTGCCATGACACCTACGGCCAGGCGCTGAGCAACATCCTGGTCGCGCTGCAGCACGGCATCAGCACCGTTGACGCCTCCGTGGCGGGGCTGGGCGGCTGCCCTTACGCTGCCGGGGCAACCGGCAATGTCGCGACGGAAGACGTGGTCTACATGCTGCAGGGAATGGGCATCGACTGTGGCGTGGATCTTGGCGCCCTGGTTGCGGTGGGCAATAAAATCAGCGCGCTACTCGAACGTCCCAATGGGTCGCGTGTCGCCCGCGCACTGAGCGCAAAAGCCTAGGAGCGCCCGGGTGCACCCCAGGCAATGCGCGACTGCGCCCGGTGTTATGCTACAGTTCGCTGTCCCACTTAGAATTATCCATGTCCGATAAAACCACCCAGAGTTTGCGCCTGTGCGCTGCAGCGCTGACAACGCTATCAGGCGCGGCGCAGGTTGCGACGCTCTGGCTGCGCGAGCTGCACGAAGCGACGCTGCTGAACGCCTTGCTGGGCGCTACGTACCTCATTATCGGCATCGGGCTCTTCGGCCGTTCACGTTTCAGCCTCTGCCTGGCGATTGCTGTGCCCGGCGGCATGGCCGCTGCCCTGCTGTATTACGGCGAAGCGCCCGACCACGCCCGTTGGCTGCGCATGGCGGTAGACCTCGGCATCGTGCTGTTGAGCGCCGCCGCCCTGTGGCGTGTGCGCAAATTGCCTACGCCCTGATGCGCCGCGCGCTCTGCAGAAGATGCCGGACACTCACTCCGCCACCGGGAGCTTCGCAAAAATGGCACTGAAACCCACCATCTTCAAGCTCCAGATAGCGCTCGCGGATAGCGACAGCGATCGCTATGAAAGTTTTTCTGTCACCCTGGCCCGCCACCCTTCCGAAACCCAGGAGCGCATGACTGCCCGCCTGCTGGTGTACTGTCTTCAGTGGGAGCCGCTGCTGACATTTACGCGCGGGTTATCCAGCACCGAGGAGCCGGACCTCTGGGTGTGTGATCACGGCGGCGATATTCTGCACTGGATCGAAATCGGACAGCCTGAAGAACCGCGCTTGCGCAAGGCCTGCGGGCGTGCCCGGACGGTTAGCGTGTACGCGTTTGGCAATCGCGCCACGACCTGGTGGAAGCGCAACGCGGCGACTGTTTCCGCTCTGCCACGGCTTTCGGTATGGCAACTGGACTGGTCGGAGATCTGCAAGGCAGGAGAACTGGTGGAACGCGGCGCGCAACTCAACGTCAGTATTGCCGGCGGTACTGTCTATCTCGACAACGGCTCGGCCAACTACAGCGTGGAACCACAACTGCTCCACCAACCCGGTTGAGCGCTCAATGCGCCGGCAGCGGCCCGGGACCCTCCTTCTGCTTTGACAGCAGGAGAACGTACACAAGGTTCATCCCGCAGTACAACCAGACCAGGGACGCGGGAGCCAGCACGTACAGCGCCAGCACCGCGGTTGCTGCGATGCGCAAAACCTCCCAGCGAAACAGACTGGCGGCACTTTTTCCTTCCAGCCACATAGCGGTGAGTACCGAGGTGAACAAAATAAATGCCCACTGCGACACGCCCACCCAATAGGGGAACTCGTTGAACTGCATGTGGGTCAGCAGGGCCACCACGGCGAAAAGCTGGAACCCGGCATACACCGACACCGCCAGGGGTACGGCGGGGTTATAACGCTTGAACTGCGTCAGATCGGGCTTCTCTGCCGGAAACCTGGCGGCAACATCCTCTGGCCGCCAACCGGTGCGGGCGAACCAGACTTTCACTTTGTCGCGCCAGCGTCGCGTGTGCCAGCTGTCGCGCGCCATATCCACATAGATGTGCGTGAGTGCCTTCACCGGATTAAAACTTTTGAGAGGGCCACGGATGCCAAACACCACAGGTTCGTCGTCCAGTTCTTCCTGGTAGGTGCCGAACAGACGATCCCAGACAATAAACAGGCCGCCGTAATTGCGATCCAGGTAGCGGTCATTCTGCGCGTGATGCACGCGGTGGTTGGAAGGCGTCACAAAAATCCACTCATACCAGCCCAATTTGCCGATGTGTTCTGTGTGCACCCAGAACTGGTAGATGAGATTGATGGAACCCACTGTGATCACGACCTCTGCGGGAATGCCCAGCAGGTACATCGGAATGTAAAACATCCATCCGAGCAGAAACCCGGTGCTGGTCTGTCGCAACGCGGTAGTGAGGTTGTAGTCTTCACTCTGGTGATGCGCGACGTGCGCCGCCCAGAGAATGCTGCGCTCATGCCCCAGGCGGTGCAGCCAGTAATAGCAGAAATCGTACAGGATCATTGCCAGCACCCAGGTGAACCAGTGCCCGCTATCCATCAACGGCAGGGAAAAATACTCCGTGATGAGGTAGTACACATAACCGCCCACGCCGAGGGTCACAAAACGCCTGGCCTGGCTGAGCACACCCAGTGACAGGCTGCCAACGCTGTCGTTAAGGCGATAGGTGTTGCGCTGGCGCGCTATCCCGTAAGCCAGTTCCAGCAGCATCGCGAGAATGAAAAAGGGAATGGCGTAGACAACGAGATCCATTGACGGTACCTGTATCTATTGCATGCTCGCGATGAATTCGTCTGAGCTGGCAATCGCTGCGTTCATGTCGCGGATCAGCGCCTCGATCTGGCCCTCAATGGTACCAAACTCCACCTTTAGCGAGGCTACCGCTCGCGCGTTGAGGTTGTGCTTGAGGTACATCACGTTGTCGTTCATGGCCGTGAGAACCGGCGCCATCTTCGCCTCGGAGCGACGCATGACGCTAATCATCTG
This sequence comes from uncultured Halieaceae bacterium, assembly GCA_963976655.1. Classification (GTDB taxonomy): domain Bacteria; phylum Pseudomonadota; class Gammaproteobacteria; order Pseudomonadales; family Halieaceae; genus Marimicrobium. The sequence continues at coordinate 61,173 of CAXBLB010000019.1, read as the reverse complement.
CTGGTATCTGCGACGTGTTTCTTCGAGCTTGGCGGCGCTATCGGCTTTCAGGCGGGCGCTGCTGTACTGTTCGATTTCGTCTTCCCACTCTGCAAACAGGGCGCCGGCCACGTGATCTACATCGTCGATCCGCTGCCTGACCTCCGTCGCGGCGGCATCGGAGCGCTCGTACTCACGCGCCAGATCCTCATAGGCATCTTCAAGGTCGCCACCATCAAAGTTCACCAGGGTGGAAAGCTGCTCGAGGGCCGACCCAAACTGCTCCTGGGCTTCAGCCTGCGCATCGCGGGAGCTCTCCACACGATCCACCAGGATATCCCGCTTGTGGTAGCCCACCTTCTCGGCTGCGCTGTAATACGCCGACTGGCACCCCGCGAGCGTCAACACCAGGGCAAACATGATCACTCTGCGCATTCGTCGCCTCTCCTGTGGGCATCGCAAGCGGGGTCTCTCGCCGGAAGCAAATTCTAACGCGAGACGCCGCCGGGGGACAGCACCACCGCCGCGGGAATACAGGGCCGATTCCGGCTGGTTGGGACGCACTCTCGGGGCTATATTGAGCGTCATGCCATTAACTCAAGCAAGCCTGCCAGAGCAAACCCCGCTGGACCCGGATGTGTGCCGTCGGGCGAGACTATCTCGCGATGCGCGCTTTGACGGCGAGTTTTTCCTGGCCGTGCGCACCACCGGCATTTACTGCCGACCGATATGCGCCGCGCGCGTACCGGCCGAAAAGAACGTGCGCTACTATGCCAGCGCCGCCCTCGCGGCCCGCGACGGCTACCGCCCGTGCCTGCGCTGCCGGCCCGAGTCCGCACCCAACAGCTCGGCCTGGAACGGCAGCTCCACCACTGTCAGACGGGCACTCAGGCTGATCGACGAAGGCGCCCTGAACAGCGCATCAGTGCCGGAACTGGCACGCCGCCTGGGGATTGGCGAGCGCTACCTGCGCAAACTGTTTCAACGCGAACTCGGGGTGACCCCCAGCGCCGTGGCGCTGAATCAGCGCCTGCTTTTCGCCAGCAAACTGCTGGCCGAGACGGTCATGCCGGTCACCGAAATTGCCTACGCCGCGGGCTTCAACAGCCTGCGGCGCTTCAATAGCGCGGTGCGGACCCACTTTGGACGCTCTCCGACGGCGCTGAGACGCGAACGCCCTTCCGTGGCGGGCGCCACCCTGACGCTGCGCCTGCAATACCGGCCGCCTTACGACTGGGAGGGGGTGGCGGGTTTTTTTGCACGCCATGCGATAGAAGGCCTGGAAACCGCGAGCCCTGAAGGTTACCGCCGTCATCTGCCAGGTAATGAGGGCGCACACTGGATTGCCGTGCGTCCGTTGCCCGGGCAGCACGCCCTGCTACTGGAGACAGCTCTACCCGACAGTCGGCTGCTGCTGCCCACCGTCAACCGCGTGCGCCGCATGTTTGACCTAGACGCCAACCCGGCGGCCACGCAGGCCGTGCTCGCGCGAGACGCTTACCTTGCTCCATTGCTTGATGAGTATCCGGGCATACGGTCGCCGGGGTTCTGGTCGCTGTACGAAGCCAGTACGCGCGCAGTTGTTGGCCAACAGATAAGCACCGCCGCGGCGCGCGGCATCCTCGCGCGACTGGCGATCACCGCCGGCGGTGCCAGCGGTGCGGTTTTCCCCGACCCGGCCGCACTGCAAACACTCCCCGCGGAAGAATTCCCCATGCCGGCAAAACGTCGCGCCACATTGCGCGCTTTGGGGCGGCACTTCGCGCAGGAGGAAGACAACGCCACCGCCCTCAACCCGGATACACTCGCCGGGTTGCCCGGCGTGGGGCCGTGGACACTTGCCATGGCAAGGATACGCGGAGCGGGAGACCCGGACAGCATGCCGCTGGGCGATCTGGGCCTGCATAAAGCCTGGGAAGCCCGCGGTGGGAGAGCCGGCCTTGCAGCGCAATCCCCCCATTGGCGGCCCTGGCGCGCCTACGCCGCCAATCTTCTCTGGAGGAGCCTCCGCTGATGAACTACCAGTATTTTGCCTCGCCAATCGGCCGACTGCGCCTGCTCTCGAGTGGTACACACCTGCTGCGCATCGAATTTGAAGAGCAATACGCGATGGCCCCTGGCGAACAGGCGGGAACAGACTGCGTGCTGAGCGCGGCAGCAGCACAACTGACGGAGTATTTCGGTGGCCGGCGAGTCCACTTTGAGTTGCCCACGGCGGCCGGCGGCACTGTATTTCAACAGGCCGTGTGGAAGGCCCTGACGGATATTCCCTACGGCGAGGTGCGCAGCTATCGCGATATTGCCTTGGTGCTGGGAAAAACTACTGCGGTGCGTGCAGTGGGCGCGGCGAATGGTCGCAATCCGCTGCCCATCATTGTGCCCTGCCACCGGGTGATCGGCAGCGATGGCAGTCTCACCGGTTTCGCTGGCGGCCTCGCGGCCAAGCAAACGCTGCTGCAACTGGAGGGCGCTATTTAGGGGGGCCCGCCGAGGGGCGCCCGGCAAGGGGCGCCCGGCCCGATACTACTGGTGGTCGGCAGCGATGGTGGCGATCCAGCTGGGTTCATCGATAAAACCCTTGCCCCAGCTCGCCCACTTGGCTCCCAGGGTCTGGGCGCGGATTTCCTCGACCGACTTGCCTTTATCCAGCGCATCCTGCACCGCTGTGGTGGTGCTTTTCAACATGCCGAGAAAGCGCTCCAGATCTGCCCGCGATGCGACCGCGCCGTGCCCGGGCACAATCAGCGTGTTGTCATCGACGCGCGCCAGTACCGCCTCGACGTTCTTGATATAGCCCGCCACACTGCCGCCCGAACTCAGATCAATGAACGGGTACCTGTCCTTGAAAAAAAGATCGCCCATATGCACGACGTTCTCCTGCGCATAGAAAATCACGCTGTCGCCATCGGTATGACCCGCCGGATAATGCTGTACCTCAATGGCATCGCCATTGAAATGCAGGGCGAGGGAATCGTCGAAGGTAATGATCGGTAACGCCATGGGCGGACTCGGCTCCACCTGCATGTCCAGTGCCGTGATGCGCTGGCCGGCGGCCATGCGCTCGCGAACATTGTCGTGGGCCACTATGATGGCGCCGCGCTCAGCCCAGAATTCATTGTTGCCGCTGTGATCAAAATGCCAGTGCGTATTGATCACGAAGCCCGGCATCAGCGGCGCGTCGGTGAATTCGCTTACCGCCTTTTCGTAAGCGGCGCTCATTTCAGGGTAGTCGTTGTCGATCAACAGAATGCCGTCCAGGCCCACAGAGGCCACAACGTTCCCACCCTTGCCCTGCAGCAATTGCAGGGGACCCCGCAGCGCCTGAACGCTTAGCTCCGGCGCGGGCTGTGCCAGGACCAGCACAGGTGACCAGATCAGCGCCATCGCCACCAGCGTACGACATATCAGCTTGTTCATTCGCATCCTCGTATATAGTTGCTTGACAGTTTGTATCGTCGGCTCATTGCATAACCCGGTTCAGCGCGTCGATCACGGCGTTCAGGCGTTGAGATCGGGGATCATATCGTCCTTCAGGCGTTCAATTGCGTCTCTCAGACGCAGCTTTTCCTTTTTCAGACGTTGCAGGAGGATCTGGTTCTGATAGGGATAACCCTGCAGTTCGGCGATCTTGCGGTCGAGCGACCGGTGTCTGGCTTGCATATCCAGCAGACGCATCGCAGGCGTCATCGTCTCGTTTGCCGCGTCGGCTTTCTCGTCCGTGCGAGTTTCGGGTGGCTCGTTCATCGTGTTCGGGTTGCACCGGGATTATTTTACTGCCAGCCTGCCACTCTATACCTACCGGGATTGCAGGCACAAGCCTTGCCCGCGAAGCCGCGAAACCCGCGCTGCTAATGAGCCGACGGCAGCTCACGCAAGAGTCGCGGCCAGAGAGAATGCTCGGCATCGGCAATGGCGAGAAAATGCGGGCTGTAGAGCGAGGCTTTCAGATTGTAACGCACGGGCTGTCCAGAGACATCCAGCAGGCAGCCGCCAGCGCCCTCCAGCAGTGCCTGACCCGCAGCAATATCCCACTCACAACAGGGCGTGAACCGCGGATAGAAATCTCCCCTGCCTTCCGCCAGTTGGCAGAATTTCAGCGCGCTGCCGCTATTATGTCGCTCGCACTCGCCCCAGTGTTCGGCCAGCCAATCCAGGCAGAAGTGCAACTGACGGTTACGGTGGCGCTTACTGGCCAGTACCACCAGAGGTCGGCCCGCCTCCAGCGGCCTGGCGCGCAGCGCCCGCCATGACCATTTTCCGCCCGCGCCCTGTTGATAACAGCGCGCACCCACGCCGGGAATCCCCACATACCCCAGCTGTCGCAGCGGCAGGTGGATCAGTCCCAGCACCGGGCGGTGGTTGTCGATGAGGGCGATATTGATCGTGAACTCGCCGGTACGGCCGAGAAATTCGCGGGTGCCATCCAGGGGGTCTATCAGCCAGTAGCGCGGCCATTGCCTGCGCTCGGCGCCCACCTGCGGGCCGGATTCCTCCGACAGCACTGGCAGATTCGGCACCAGCGCATTCAACCCCTGTTGCAGTATCCGGTCAGCGGCCAGATCGGCGCTGGTCAGGGGTGAATCATCTCCCTTGGACTCAAAGTCGGCCGCATCCGGCCCATGGTAGTGCTCGCAAATCGCCTCACCCGCCATGCGCCCGAGTTCCAGCAGTGGTTTCACCAGCACCTGCAGTCTTCGCACCCGTACCTCCTACGTAGAGCCGTGAACTATAGCATCACTCCATGCATGCACCGTGCCCGGGCCCGTCCTGCGGCGGTGCCCCGCGTGGAGAAAACAGGCATAATCCCGCACGGCATACCGACACGGGACAGGTAGCATGCGGGGAAAGGCATGATTGACTGGAGTTGCATCGACACCGTACTGCTGGACATGGACGGCACCCTGCTGGACCTGCATTTCGATAACTACTTCTGGCTGGAGCACCTGCCACGGGAGTACGCACGGCAACACAAAATTTCCGAAGCTGAATCCAGCGAGCGCCTGCACGGTCGCCTCGGCAGCCGCATCGGCTCCCTCGAATGGTATTGTCTCGATCACTGGTCCACACAGCTCGATATGGACATCCCGGCACTGAAGCGCGAACTACAGCACATGGTACGCGTGCGGCCCTTTGCACTGGAATTTCTCGAAGAACTGCGCGCCAGCGAGCTGGACGTGGTGATGGTGACGAATGCGCATCGCAAGACGCTGGATATCAAAATGTCTGAAGTGGATATCACCCACTGGTTCGACCGCGTGGTCATCTCGCACGATCTGCAGGCGCCCAAGGAGGAGCAGGCATTCTGGCACCGCCTGCAGGAGCTGCATCCCTTCGATCCGGCGCGCACACTGCTCATCGATGACACGGAGCGGGTTCTGGAATCCGCCCGCACGTACGGCATCGCCCACCTGCTCACCCTGTTGCAACCCGACAGCCGGCAGCAAAAACGCCTGGATACACAGTTTCCCGGCATCCATCACTTCGACGAGATAATGCCCGCGAGAGCCGCCCCGTGAAGGATGCTCCCGCCAGACTGCGCCTCGATAAATGGCTCTGGGCCGCGCGCTTCTTCAAGACCCGCAGTCTCGCCAAAGCCGCCATCGAGGGCGGCAAGATTCAACTGCAAGGCCAGAAGGTTAAGGTGTCAAAGGAGATCGCCGTCGGGGATGTGCTGAAAGTTCGCCAGGGCTGGGATGAAAAAATCGTTGTGGTAAAGGCACTTAGCGACCAGCGGCGCGGCGCAGCCGAGGCGCAGCTGCTGTACGAGGAATCGGCCGAGAGCATCGCGCGACGTGAATCCCAGGCGGCGGCGCGCAAAGCCGCGGGCGGTATGCTCGATCGTCCCGCCCAGCGTCCAAGCAAAAAGCAACGCCGTCAGATTCATCGCTTCCGGGATTCAGCGGAACGCGATTAACGGGCCGGTGTCGCCTGCGGGCTGCGCCAACCGCCCGGCTGCTCTTTGGTTACTATGGCGTCGCGACCGCGGGCCTTGGCGCGGTAGAGCATTGCATCGGCCGTCAGGATGAGGTCTTCCGGCTGCAATTGCGCATCGGGACGGGCCGTCACGACCCCCTGGCTCACCGTGAGATGGTCTGCGGCACTGGAAGCGCTATGCGGGATGCGCTCCTGTTGTACCAGCTCTCGCAAGCGCGATGCGGTGCGCAGGGCCGTGTCGGCCGAGGCGCCCGGCAATATCAGCAGAAACTCCTCGCCGCCATAGCGCGCCACCACCTCACCGGCGCGCGCGCAGGCCCGCTCCATCAGGCGGCCAAGGGTTCTCAGAACGACATCACCCGCCAGATGCCCGTAGGTATCGTTGTAGTCCTTGAAGAAATCCACATCCAACAGAATGATGGATAGTTCCGTGTCGTTGCGCCGCGCGCGATTGATCTCCTCCCGCAATGCACTGTTGGCCAGGCGCCGGTTCCCCAGCCCCGTGAGTTCATCCACATTCGCCAGGTTGCTCAACTGCTGGCGCGCATTCTGTAATTCCCGGTTGCGCAGCCGCAGGGAGCCGGTGATGTTGCCGAGTTCCTGTGCGGTCTGCTCGCGCTCCCAGTTCAGACCTATCAATTTGCGAAATGCGGCATAGCCCTGATTACAGACCAGCACCAGGATGCCGCAAAAGGCCAACAACGCTATCCCTATCGCCAGATTGTAGCTTTGCTGCCAGTAGTGCACCGTGTTCCACCAGGCTACTGGCCACAGCGAAGCGAATACATGCGCCAGAAAATACTCCCTTACGATCACCGAGAAACCAAGGGAAAACGCGGCGGTGCAGGCGATCAGCAGAAGCAGTACATACTGCATGGCGACCGGCACCAGCGTGGTGGCAAACACATACAAAGCCGCCCAAAGGGCGCCGGTGAGCGCTGCACCCGCCACGAGCTGCCAGAACAGGCGTGCGGGTGCCGTCTCAAAGCGCCTCTGCCGCAGCGCGTGGCTCATGTGCAGCGAGCGCAATAGCAGAAGCAGCGCAAACGCGCCCGCGCAGATCAACGCGGTAACGAAACCGAGATAGGGCCAGAACATGAAAACAGCGGCCGCTACTCCCACCATATGCGTAGCCACCATATTGAACCGCCCACTGCGCATCAGCAGCTCAAGCTGTGCAGAGAACAGTTCGCGATGGGGTATTCGACGCTGGTAGACCATGGGCGAAATCCTACACCGCGCGGCCCAAACGGCGGCAAACGGGAGGCGAAGCTGAGAACCGCGTCACAGCCAGACCTATCGGCACATTGCCACTTCGATCAATGTCACAGACACTTGCGGGTCAACCGCTACCAGAGCCTGCCAATGTACTCCTGGGGGACCATTCGCGCTGCCTGCATCCTGCTGCTTCTGCTGCCTCTGTTGCACCTCACGTATCTGATGGCGCGAGATACCCTGGCATTGCTTGATACCTCGCCCGAAGCCTGGCAGCGCGAACTGGACGGCTATATCGCGCAGGACGAAAAAACACCGCTGCCGGAAGCCCCTGTGGTGGTAGTTGGAGGGCGTCGTGTGAAACTCTGGCAGGGACTGGCGCAAATACTGGCGCCAGAACCCGTACTCATGCGCGGCCTGGGCGATGCCATTGTCGAGGACATCAGCTACCACTACCCCCGTCTCGTCGCCTTCTACCGACCCTCCGCGGTTGTGTTGTTTCCCGGCGACAGCGAATTCGCCATCCGTGACAGCAAATCCGCCCCGGAGCTGGTGGAGGCGATTACCGAGCTACTCGAAATTGACACAGCGCAGGGCCTTGAACAGCGCTTCGTAATTGTATCGCCGGTAAAAACCCCCGCGCCCGGAAGCTTCAACAGCACCATCGACGCGGCGCTGCCGCTACTCGGGCAACTCGCAGCCAGGGAAGCCCGCGTCAGCCTGCTGGATGTCAACCCTGTGTTGACAGGAGTTGATGGCGCGCCCGATCCAGGCCTGTTTCGCGGCGATGGCATCCAGCTCAACGAGCAGGGATATCTGCGCCTCTCTCTTGTGCTGCGCAACCACTTGTGGGGCGATACCGGCCCGACACAGGAGGTGACGGCCCTGCGCTGAATACTCGCATTTGGCGCGGTATGGGGTAGAATCCGCCAATGCTCAGCGAAATCCCAACCGCGCCGCCTGCAACTCCCCTGCTCGACCGGGTGGATGCCGGCTGGCCGCTGCGGGAACTCACCACGCAGGAACTGGTGGATCTCGCGGAAGAACTGCGCGCCTACCTGTTGTACAGCGTGGGCCAGACCGGCGGACATTTCGGCGCTGGACTCGGTGTGGTTGAACTCACGGTCGCCTTGCACCATGTATACAACACGCCACACGACCGCATTGTGTGGGACGTTGGCCACCAAACCTACCCGCACAAGATACTCACCGGCCGTATGCGAAAAATGCACAGCATGCGCCAGGCCAGCGGGCTTGCGGGGTTTCCGAAGCGCGCCGAGAGTGAGTACGACACCTTCGGCGTGGGGCACTCATCCACCAGCATCTCTGCCGCCGTTGGCATGGCTCTGGCCAACCGCAGGCTGGACGTGGCGCGCAAGGTCGTGGCGGTTATCGGCGACGGCGCCATTACCGGCGGCATGGCCTTCGAGGCGCTGGCCCACGCGGGCCACACGCGTCCCAACATGCTGGTAGTGCTGAATGACAACCAGATGTCCATCGGCCACAACAAGGGCGGCCTCGCCACCTACTTCGCCAAGATCTGGGCCAGCAAAACCTACATTGCCATGCGCAGGGGCTCCAAGCGGGTGCTGGAGAAGATTCGCCCGGCCTGGGAGCTGGCCAAGCGCACCGAAGAACACATGAAAGGCATGGTAGCGCCGGGCACCATGTTCGAGGAGCTGGGCTTTCACTATATCGGCCCGCTGGATGGGCATGACCTGCCCGGGCTGATACACACCCTGCAGAACATGAAGGATCTCGAAGGCCCGCAGTTTCTGCATATCCGCACCATGAAAGGCAAGGGTTTCCTTCCCGCGGAGGAAGATCCGGTTGGCTACCACGCGATCAACAAAATCGAGGACAAACCCAAGCCGCCAGCCGCCACCGCGATTCCCGCCCGCCCCGCCGGCCCGAAATACCAGGATGTTTTCGGCAAATGGCTGTGCGATATGGCCGAACGCGACAATCGCCTGATCGGCATTACCCCGGCCATGTGCGAAGGCTCGGGCATGGTGGAGTTTGCGCGGCGTTTCCCCGATCGCTACTACGATGTCGCCATCGCCGAGCAGCACGCGCTGACGCTGGCGGCGGGCATGGCCTGCGAGGGCCTGAAGCCGGTTGTGGCCATCTACTCCACGTTCCTGCAGCGCGGCTACGACCAGCTCATTCACGACATTGCCCTGCAGAACCTCGACGTGACGTTCGGCATTGATCGCGCGGGGCTGGTTGGCCAGGATGGCCCCACGCACCACGGGGCCTTTGATCTGTCGTTTTTACGCTGTATTCCCAATATCGTTATCGGCGCGCCATCCGACGAAAACCTCTGCCGGCAGATGCTCTATACCGCCTTTCTGCACGAGGGGCCGGCCGCCGTGCGCTATCCGAGAGGTACCGGGCCGGGCGCGGATATCGCCGGTGAGATGACGCAGCTCGAGATTGGACGCGCTGCGCACATACGCGGCGGCGAGCAAGTGGCCATCCTGAATTTTGGCGCCCTGCTCGGCCAGGCGATGGACGCCGCAAAGCGGTTGAACGCCACGGTGGTGGATATGCGCTGGGTGAAACCGCTGGACGAGCGCATGGTTCTGGAGCTCATTCAGCGACACGCCTTGCTTGTAACCCTCGAAGAGAACGCCATCGCAGGCGGCGCCGGAGCTGCGGTGCATGAATTGCTCGCTGCACAGGGTGTTGCCATGCCCATTCTCAACCTGGGCATTCCCGACGCTTTCATTGAGCATGGCAGCCATGCGGATCAGCTTGCGTGGACAGGGCTCAATGCCGACGGAATTGTACGGCGTATTGAGCTGGCCCTTCGCTCTTCCTCGAACCAGATACAATCTGAAGCCGTGCTGAATTTCCCTGGCACCGTAGAAGCGGCCCCCAAGCGTCGCTAGCTGACTTGGGAAGGGCATGGAACGCGACTATCAATTTAACTATTCATCTCTGAAACCCTCGGTCTTCAACACCGAACAGCGCGAAAGAAAAGCCAATACCATTGTTAAAGTCTGTCAGGACTTTTTTCAAACAGCAGATCTTTCCGACCTCGACCTGCTGGACGTTGGCAGCTCGAGCGGCATTATAGACAACTATCTGGCTGACCATTTTCGAAGCGTTTCAGGTATCGATATCGATAAAGCAGCCATGGAGCATGCGCAAGGGACTTTCAGAAAAGCCAATCTCCACTTCTCTTACGGCGACGCCATGCGACTTGCGCAGGCAGACGCAAGTATAGACGTTGTGGTTTGCTCGCATGTCTATGAGCACGTACCGGATGCCAGCAGCATGTTCGGGGAAATAGTTCGCGTTCTGAAGCCCGGCGGGGTCTGTTATTTCTCCGGGAACAATCGTTTTATGTTCATGGAGCCGCACTATAAGCTTCCTTTACTTTCGCTATTACCCCGGCCTTTGGCGCACCGCTACATGCGAATTACAGGCAAAGGACACTACTATCACGAGAAGCATCTGAGCTATTGGGCTCTCAAGTCACTCTGCTGCGGTTTCAAGCGCATAGACTACTCGGCCAAGGTTATAGCTGACCCAGATCGTTTTGGTGTTGCGTACATGCTACCCAAAGGCTCAATAAAACACCGTGTTGCTACCTTTGTCGCCAACCATTTCCCGTGGGCGACCCCCCATATCTGGATTCTTCAGAAGCAGGCATAGACATTCACGCGACGAATCCATGCATAGCGTAACGCCTCGGCCGCGTATTCTTCTGCTTACCCGGAATTTGCCTCCACTGGTTGGCGGCATGGAGCGCCTCTTACTCAACCTGGCCGGTGGCTTGAACGACTTCGCCGAGTTGACAGTCATAGGACCAAAGGGCTGCTCCACGCACCTGCCGGCACAGGCGAAGGTCTTCGAAGTGCCCGCTCGACTGGCTCCGTTTCTGCTTCGGGCAACAATACTCTCCCTCAAACTGTACCGACAGCAGCGATTCGATCTGATCATCGGCGGCAGTGGTATCGTCGCGCCAAGCTTGCGTTTGCTATCTGCGATATACCGCTGCAAAACCATGCTTCTGGTTCACGGTCTCGATATCATTGTGGCTAGCACACTCTATCAGCGACTCTTTGTACCCTGCATCCGGGGCTTGAATAAGGTCGTGGCCAATAGCACCAATACCCGCCAGTTATGTATCGACAAGGGCATTGACCCCGCACGCATTAGCGTTATCAACCCGGGAGTTAGTTTGCAGACGATTCCCGGCAAGGAAATCAGGCAGCGGTTTCGCGGAGACAAGGGAATTGCTTTCGATCGTTACCTTCTTTTTGTAGGCAGGCTGACCCAGCGCAAGGGGCTATCACGCTTTTTGCGGGAAAGCTTCCCCGCGATCCAAAGCCAGGCGCCCGATCTCGGCCTGGTTGTGGTTGGTGATGACCCCGGCAACAGCCTCAATAAGCTCAAAGAACAGGCCGCCATACTGCAGGCCATCGAAGACACGGGTCTTGCAGACAGCGTACTATTCTTAGGAGAAGTCGACGATCAAGCGCTTCAGCTCTGCTACAGCGAAGCAGCCACACTGATATTTCCGTTGGTGGATATCCCTGGCGATGTCGAGGGCTTTGGAATGGTGGCCGTTGAAGCCGCTGCCTGCGGCACCCCGACAGTGGCCTTTCGACTTGGCGGTGTGGAGGATGCTATTTCCGAAGAAAACGGTTATCTGGTACCCCCGGGGGACTACGGCGGCTTCACAAGGGCGGTGTTGCGCTCCCTGGATTCCGAAACACCTTCCCCCGATGAATGTGTCAGCTTCGCGCAAAAGTTCGCATGGAACCACTATCATGCGCAGATTCGCTCGGAGGTGGAGCGACTGACGTGATGCTGACAACAGAGTAATGCAACATTGAAGATCAACAAGAGTCGCCCTTCGCACTGGGCACTGCTCCTCCGACAGGCACTATTTACGCTGACGGCCATCGCTCTGAGGCCCTGGCAACGCGCTCCCACAAAACCGCTGGTGGTTCTGTACGGCCACCAGTTCTCGGGCAACCTGCGAGCGCTCTACCGCAAATGGCAGAATAGCGAGAAAGAGTCATTCTCCCTGTGTTTTCTCGCTCTCGACCCCGCGCTGGTGCAGGCGCTTGAGCGAGACGGCGTCGCAACCCTGAGTTTTGGTCGCCTGGGTGACCTGCCGAAACTGGCCAGCGCCGCCGTGATGATTACAGACCACGGGCTGCACGCCATGGCGCCGCTCAGCCGCTTCACAAACATGCGCTTTGTGGACGTGTGGCACGGTATCCCCTTCAAGGGCTTTGTCCCCGCGGATTTCCAGCTCCAACACCGCTACAAGGATGTGTGGGTCAGTTCTCCCCGCCTGAAAACGCTCTACGAGGAACGCTTCGGCTTCAAGGCCGGGCAGGTTCATGCGCTCGGTTACGCACGAGTGGACAGGCTTTTCCAGCGGCCGCCTCCAGCCTCGGAGTTTCGCGTGCAACTGCAATTGCCGCCTGCGACGAAGCTGGTGCTGTACGCGCCCACGTGGCAGCAGGACGATGCCGGCAGGGAACTGTTCCCCTTTGGCGAGACCCAGACCACGTTCCTCGCCGCGCTGGGCAAGGCCTGCGAACGAGGTGGCGCTCGCCTGGTGGTACGCGCCCATCTCAATGCAGACATCGGGACGCAGGGCGAACACGTGATTTACTGCTCGCAGCGCGACTACGCAGATACCGAAGACATACTGCTCGGGGCCGATCTACTGCTGTGCGACTGGTCATCCATTGCCTTCGACTACCTGGCTTTGGCTCGGCCCACCGTATTTCTGGATGTACCGCCGCCCTTTCGCAACGGCTTTTCACTGGGGCCCGAATACCGCTTCGGTTGCGTTGTGAGTGGTACGCAGGCCATGTGCGAGGCGGTAAGCGAGTTCCTGCAGTTCCCGGTGCACTATCACCAGCGCTACGGCGAGAAATACGAGGCAATTACCGCGGAGGTGTATGCCGATTCAACCACGGGCAACGCGGCGGAAAAGCAGCTAGCCCGGCTACGGGAGCTTACTGCGGAGCGGGCGAACCAGACCTAGTGGCGGATTTTCTCGATCACTTCGGTGGTGGAAATGGCCGGCGTGCGCGGCAGGTACACCACCTTGCAGCGTGAGCTGAACTGGTCGAACTTGCCCGCCCAGTCATCTCCCATGACCAGCACCTGTGCCGCGTAATGTTCGATATAGTGTTCCTTCAGCTCCAGGGACTCTTCAAAGAATGCAGCATCGACGCACTTAAGCGCCGCGACGATTTCCATGCGCTCATGCTGGTCATACACCGGCGGCCTGCCCTTCTTGGCGATATTCAGTGCATCGGTGGATACCCCGACGACCAGGCTGTCTCCATACGCTCTGGCACGCTCGAGGATGCGCAAGTGCCCCACGTGGAAGACATCGAAAGTGCCGAAGGTGATGACCGTGTTACTCATGGAACATCGACTCGAGGAAGCGTCGCACGAGCTTATCACGCAGGCCTGCAAAATATCTTGGTTGGGTCACTTCATTAAGGCAAAGCGTCTGGTACTTTCCCCTGCGCAAAGGGGACAGCGGGTGAATCAGTAGCGGAAACAGCGGATCTCCGATATCCACGTAGCGCGACGCTATTTCACTCAGTTCACCACGGCCGGTGGCAACGGCATAGTAGGCTTGCAGGGTAGTCGCGGGCGGGATATCGCTGTTGTCGCGGAACTTGTGAGAGCGGGTCGCTGCAAAGCTTTCGGGGTACAATTCTTCGAGTTCCGCAAGATGCGTTTTTATCAACGGGTAGGGGGAGTGGTGCAGTTTTTTCAAAGGCCTGTAGCCAAAGTCTTTGATGAGCAGTTTACAGGCGTTCAGCGCCCCGTAGTCTATGGGTCTAAGGCCTTCCGTTCGACCGTAGGGGACATCGTGCCTGGACGGAAACACGGCAACCGACCCTTCTGTAGGGAAAAACAATTCGGGCTCCGCGGATTGACACAGGAAGAAGTCATCGTTGAAATAAAGTATCCGCTCGGCAACACCAGGGATACGATGCAAGTTGGCTTCGATCGCGCGCGAATTGAATGTCGGCAACACGGAGGTGTCGGGGAAAATCTGTTCGTGAGTCACGCCAATCACCGCCGGGTCCGCGTCCAGTTCGGGCGGCAACGCACAGTTGGTTACCACATATATTTTATGTACCCACGGGGCGAAACGGTGCAGGGAGCGGATCGAGTAGACAAGTTCATTACGGCTCTGGAATCGGGCGATATCGTTGACACTGGCGTGCGCGCCGTCAGCGAGTGGGTGGAGGACGCAAGCGCGTCTATAGCTTTCAGCCCAATTGGGATCGTCGTGATTGACCCAGGTGTAGACGACATCAACTCTGGAACTCAACCCTTTATCTCCCGAGCGCCGCTGGCACAGAAAGCGAAACCACCGCACGCGGAGATCATACCTGCTACCCTGACGCCGAGGCAACGGCGGCCCGCGGCACCACGCAACCCGAATAAACGCAGGATCAAATATGGCTTTAACCAGGCCAGCTAGCGTCCCCCAACTCTGTCGCCAGATTTGGGAACTCGAAAATGACCTTGGCCTGCTGGACATGGATATTGCGGGCGTCTATCTGTGGCAGGCCTCCCGGATGCATATCTACTATCTTCTCGCCGAGTCGGCCGGCCTCTATCACCCGCCTCATGTCGCCCACCATGGCATAACGGCTTGGCTTGGAAAACTGAAGTTTCTGGCACGGGCGATAACGCTGGAGAACCCATTTTTAAAAGATATCCATGCCGAAACAGTTATTTTCCCGCATACGCGCTCCAGAGCCTGTGACGGCAGACAAATCGATGTTTATTCGGATTATCTCTGCCGGGCGCTTGTTGAAAAGCACAATGACGTCATGATTTTCGAACGGCCGTTCTTGAACGAATACGTGATGGAGCATAGTGCGCCAAACTGCCGAGTGGGCATGATCGACTCGATTGCCAGCATCGTCGCAAACCTCGGAGTAAACCCCATGTCTCACGAGGACCAGGACCGCGTGAAGGCACTGGAAGCAGCGCTGCAAGAAAAGACAGGCATAGCCTTGAATCTGTTATCCATCTTCTCACGGCAACTACGGCGCTTCCGAATCCGGCGCAAGCTGTATGGCATGCTGCTGGACCGCTGCGGCGCCACAAAGGTGTATATCGTTGTCTCATACTATCTAAGCCCACTGATTGCCGCCTGTAAAGAACGCGGCATTCCCGTTTTCGAGCTACAGCACGGGATTATAAGCGCATACCATCTGGGCTACAGCTTTCCCGGCAGGGCGCACGGAAGCTTGCAGTACTTTCCGGACTATCTTCTGGAATGGGCCGGAAAATGGCCTGGAACAAAGCACCTGCCCCTGGATGCACAGCATCGAATAGAATACGGATTCCCCTATTTTGAACACAATGCAGCAAAACACTCCGGCGTTAGAAAAGTTCCAAAGTCGGTATTAATCGTGTCGCAAACTGTACATGGCGATGACCTGGCAAGATTCATTCTCGACAATATCGACAAATTTGCAGGCTGGCATATCACGTACAAGCTGCATCCAAGCGAGATAAATCGCGCGGGGGCCTACGAGGCCTTGGGCCAGCTTGCGAAGGTAGCCTGCCACTTCGACCTATCCACGATGGAAGACGTTCACGCACTACTGGCGCGATCTCAAGCGGTAGTAGGGGTCTTTTCCACCGTTCTGTATGAGGCCCTTGCCTTCGGCTGCGCTGTGTACGTCTGCCCGCTTAGCGGGTGGGAGTACATGGAGGAAAACCTGGAAAACGGGGAAATGCTGCCGTTCGAGAATTTTCGGCCGGAGATGAGAGACGGCGTAGTGTGAGACAGGCGGCACTATGCGTCGACTCGACGACACCAAAAACGCCAGGATTAGTCGACGTGTAGCGCGAATTGCAACTGCCGTATAGGTAAATCGGGCTGCATTAGAATACAATGATTCTCTAATGCTGAGTCTTCAGGGATCACTGCGTGTCCAGCGTCATCTGCATCATACCCGCCAGAGGTGGATCCAAGGGCATTCCGAGGAAAAATCTGCGGCCTATGGCGGGCAAGCCTCTCATCTACTACTCCATTACCGCCTGTTTAAAGACACCGGGGATCGACGAGGTCGTAGTAACCACCGACGATGAAGAAATCGCTCTGTTTGCAAGAAGGTTCGGTGCCGATGTAGTCATTCGCCCGGACTCGCTGGGGGATGATTCCGTCACGCTGGACCCGGTTATCCGGCATGCGCTAGAAGCTTCGGAAGTTCAGTTCGCAAGACGTTTTGACTACGTTGTAACTGTTCAACCAACATCCCCGCTTATTACTACGAAAGAGCTTTCAGGCGCGTTGCGAATGCTCAAATCGAGGGAGTTCGACACGGTATTGAGCGTTGTCGACGACAGACACCTTTGCTGGACGATAGTCGACGGAAAGCAGGTTCCCGAGTACACCGATCGAATCAATCGCCAGTTCCTGCCGCCAAGGTACCGGGAGACGGGAGCAATCATCGCATGCAATCGACAACTCTTGATTGAGACGGACTCTCGTATCGGCACCAACGTTGGCCTGCTGGAAGTGGAACAGGATAAGAGTTTCGATATCGACACTGTCAGCGATTTCATGCTCTGCGAGAATTTGCTACGTCGCAAGCGGGTCGTATTCAGAGTTATTGGCAACCAATCGGTGGGAATGGGACACGCTTACAGGGCACTAATGGTTGCCAATGAACTGGTAGGCCACAACCTGCTGTTTCTTTGTACTGAAGACCACAAACTCGCGGCCGACTTTATCGCTTCAAAGAATTTTGTATCAAGGGTCTGTCTTCAGGACTCAGTGCTTGATGAGATCGACGATTTTGATGCCGACCTGGTAATCAACGATATCCTGGATACTGACGCTGCCTATATGCAGGCGCTGCGCGACCGCAACATCGCCAGCGTGAATTTTGAAGATCTCGGCCCGGGAATGAACCTGGCCGACCTGGTCATCAATGCGCTCTATCCACCCTCCAGTCCGATGCATAACGTGAAGAGCGGGCCCGATTATTTCTGCCTCCGCGATGAGTTTGAACATAGGGGGCCGGAACCGACAATGCCAGACCCCGGTGAGGTCCTCCTGTGCTTTGGAGGAGTAGATGAGGGGAACCTGAGCCTCCGAGTGCTGGAGGCGATCTTCGAGCACTGTGAAACTCTGGATATGCATGTCACCATCGTCATCGGTAGTGGGTACATGCACCGCACGAGTCTCGATGCGGCACTCGTGAGGCTTGGAACAGCACGCATAGCGCTTGTCACCGCGACGGCCGCTATTTCTGAGTATATGACGCGCGCTTGTTTCGCGATAACCTCAGGCGGGAGAACGGTGTTTGAACTCGCTTCCTTGAAAACTCCCTGTATCGTCATTTGCCAGAACGATAGGGAAACTACTCACCATTTCGGTCCTGACGAGTCGGGCGTATTGAACCTTGGGCATCGCGACCTGGTCGCGGACAAGGATATCAGCAAAGCCTTTCTGCATCTGGCGACCAACCCGGAGACACTACAAGCAATGCGCAACAGTTTGTCACAGCGCGACTTTTCCAGCGGCAAATCCAGGGTAATATCGCTTCTACGCGACATTTTGGAAGGTACCGATGAGTAAGGCGTTCAAAATCAACTCTTTTCAACTCGGGGAAATTTTGCGCCCATACATCATTGCAGAGATCGGCGTCAATCATGAGGGGAGTATTGAAACCGCAAAAGAACTGATACGGCAGGCGCACGCAGGAGGCGCCAACGCCGCAAAGTTCCAATCCTACAAGGCGGACAAGATCGCGATAAAAGACAGTCCTGCGTATTGGGACACATCCCAGGAGCCGACAAAAACACAGCATGCGCTGTTTCAGAAGCATGACAGTTTCGAACAGCAGGATTTTGAATGTCTCGCAGAGTATTGCGGCACGCTTGGTATCGATTTTATGTCTACGCCGTTCGATCTCGAGGCGGCGGATTTCCTCGCGCCGTTGATGCCCGCTTTCAAGATTGCTTCCGCTGATATCACTAACCTGCCACTCATCCGAAAGTGTGCGTCCTATGGCAAGCCACTTATACTCTCCACTGGCGCTTCAACGCTCGCTGAGGTTGCCCTGGCTGCGCAGGAGGCAAGCGCGGCAGGCGCCTCAGAAATAGCCTTGCTGCATTGCGTACTGCAGTATCCCACCCCCGCGGAGAACGCTCAGCTGGGCTTCATTCGCGAACTGCAGCGTGAGTTCCCGGAGAATGCCGTTGGCTACTCCGACCACGTGATCCCCGACGATGACATGTCCTGCCTGCAAGTAGCCACATTGATGGGATGCAGTATTATCGAAAAGCATTTTACGCACGACAAACGCCTACCGGGCAACGACCACTACCACGCCATGGACAGGGAGAATCTTCTCAAGTTCTCTGCGCGCCTGGATATATTCAGAACGCTATACGGCAGCGGAAGAAAATCACTGGACCTGGAGCGGGACGCTATCCTCCATGCTCGAAGAAGCATCGTCGCCGCGCGGAAGATTACGGCTGGTGAAGCCCTCAATGAAGAGAATCTGATCGCCAAACGCCCCGGGCACGGCATCAGCCCATCCGACTGGGACACCCTCATCGGCGCCAGAGCCATGGAGGACATCGAGCAGGATGCGTTAATTCAGTGGCACCAGATAGATATCGGCCGCGAGATATAAGAGTGGCGACGCTGGCGCGGAGCGAATCACCTTGAGCGCGGCCCTGGCAGGTATGGTAGGGCCTATATCCGTGACATTGCATGCCGCGGCCGAGTCACAATCCGTGCTGCTAAGCAATTTGCGGGGCCCCGAAGCGGAAGTACTCTCCGCCGCGCCAGATCTGGAGGTGCGGCTCCGCGATGTGGAGCGCTTACCGCATTTTGAAGCCGAGTACAGCGCCGGCAAGCTGCTGCAATTCAACCGACAAGGCTTCCAGTTGAAAGGTCCCGGCTTTATTGCACAGGTTACCGGCCTGTTCAATGCCGGCTGCCGCTGCACGGTGAACGTCGGCATGCTGCCGACGGACTCAATCAGGAGCCTGCTGCAATCAGCAGCGGCGTCAATACGGGAGAGAAGGCTGGTCACACGGACAACGCAGGAAAAATCTCTGCAGTCCGTCATGTCGTATTCACTGTTCTGGTTTCTTGTGCATGCAGTACTGATGAAGAAAGGCGCGGGCTTTATTCACGCATCCTCGCTCGAGCGCAACGGCAAGGGGCTGCTATTCGCCGGCGCCGGTGGCTGCGGAAAAACCAGCACCACTTTCAAACTACTCGAAGACGAGTGCTATCGTTATATGGCCGAGGATTTTTCGATCCTTGGAAATGACGGAAGCCTCCACTATAGCCCAAAAGCAATGAGCATCTACGCGAGTGACCTGAGAGGGAGCCCAACCTTACTTGAGGAATATACCCACGCCCATATGTCCGGTGCGCAGCGCAGCTTTTGGCAGAGGAATAAGAATGGCCCTCATAATCCTATGCGAAAAATTTCTCCCTTGGACGTCTTAGCTGCGCAAAGGATCTGTAAAAAAGCTCCGTTGGAGATAGCGATATTTTTGTCTCGCGGCAAATTTAAAGATATCGAGATAAGGGAGATCGATAGCAACGAGTTTTCTGAACGAAGCATGAACGCGTCGTATCGGGAGATGAAGACTCTCGGTGAAATTCTTGCGTTGGCCAATGCCGTCGGCGGTGACGAGCTGGGTCTGCCCGACATTGAAGCGTTCAGAGACCGGATGCGAAGCCATTTCAGACGCTCCACCCTAGCCTGCCAGTGTTACATTCTCGAGCTGCCAGAGCATTCACAACCCCAGCAGATTGCAGAGTACATAAGCAAGCAGATCGGTTGAGCAAAACCGGCGGGGAATTTCCGCGCCATGTGTTAGAGGCCCTGCCGCTGCTCGAGAATCTGTTTAACCCGGTCTTCGCGCATTGAGAGATCGCGAAGGATCCCCATAGCAAACTCAATCTGGCCGGAAACAAAGGAAATAATCGAAAGCTTGATGAGAGACTCCACCGGAAGCTGATGGTTACTCACGCATTCAGGTCCGTCCGGATCTCTGAGATAGATCACATCCGCCCCAATCATCTGCCCCGCACTGTCCACGTGATACTGTCGAATCTCGTTGACAATCAGGGGGCTCCTGCGTCGCCCCGCTTTCAGAAATCGTGGGAAATCGAACAGTGAAAGGCCGTGCCCGTGTAAAAGCTCGTCTATGCGGAAGAAATGGTTCTTCGGGTTATAGCGCTGAACGAAATCAATCTCCAACTGCACTGCCAGAGATTTTTCCAGAACTTTCGCGGCGCCCTCGAGGATCTCCAGCTCAGCCCCCTCCGCATCAACTTTAACGAGGTCGACCTGTTTGAACAGACCGTCCTCCAACAGGCCGTCAAGCGAAACGGTATTCACCTCCAGAGTTCTCAATATCTCGCTTCTGGACCGCTGATCAAGAACTGATCCATTCCGAACAACACGCCAGTTGGTGTAAATGTGCTCGGCAAAGCTATTGTCGTAGAAGGACGAGCCGGTCATCTTCCGCTTGACATGAAATGCCCGCGATTCACGCCTGCCGGAAACAGCATAGGGTACATATGTGGAGCGGATGCCTATTGCGCCGTCCTCTTCTGCCATCTTCTTGCATTCGGCCTCGGTGGATAGTTCAAATCCGTAGAAGCGTACTTTCCTGGTGAGCCCGCCCCACTGCCGAGCCAGAGTACGTCCCCTGGCACCGACATCCAGCACAACTATATCGCTTTCCAGTAACTCCGAGACTTCCCGAAAAAGCGGGAGATAGTGCTTCTTCAGCTTCTCCCTCCAGTCAACCGAAAAGCCCTGGATTACCTCATCGGGGTGCATGCCTCCCACTAGCAATTTCGGGTTGAAGCTGTAAAAAAGGCAAGCGTGGATAACGTTGCCCACATAGGTTTTTGCCATTTCGAGGATTGTTTTGACAGGCATACGTCTTCTCAATTGTAGTAGTTATCCACCATCACAACCCTGCTACTTCCTTCCGCCTGGGGCAGGCCTCCATGAATACCTCGCTGGCACGCAATGAGCACGGTGCCTGCGACCCCATAGAGCTTCAGGGCCGCATCGCGATGCACATGCATATCGGTCGAAGTGACATTCCGGTAGCGCCGATTTCGTCGCATAATGCCGGCAACCGCCTCCCTGTTTTTGTGTGACCCCGGCACGTATAAAAACGGACCGTCTTCTGGAGTAATGACATCTGTAAGGTATAGGAAAATCTTGTAGCTGTCCGAAAGGCTGTCTATATGAAGTCCCCGAGTGCAGACGACAGATTCGTTGCAATACACGTTCAACTGCTGCCGCTTTGCACCGCGTAAGCTGTTCCCGTCTATCAGCTCGCCGAGCCGCGCATAGCACTCTCCACATGCCTCATACCGGGAGAGAAGTCGCTCGAAGCCAAAAATATCGATCATCCCGCCATCCTGCTTCCCCTTGGTACGCCTTCTCATATTGAGCACCGGCTTGCCAAATTTCGCCATCGCGTGATAACCCTGAAGCCTGCCGCCGTCCGCCTGCGCAAGCATGACTTCATCCTCGTAGTGCCCTGAATGACCCAGATGACTCTTCGCCCTGCCAATCAGCGAGAGCACTTCATTCCCCGCGCGCCTGGCAACCACTGTGGGAACCAGCCCTTCTATGACGACAATGCCATGAAAGTCGAGAACACTCGCGACTCGCTCAGAAAACGTATGCTGCGGCTCGCCGCCCGTGCAGACTGTCAGGTCTGACTGGCGCGTGTCGCTGCAGAACAGGCGCGTATTTTCATCTTCGAAACGTCTCCTGCGGTCTTCCGACAACGTCAGCTTCTGCCGTAGAATGCGCTCACCAGCCATCCTTAACAGACGCAGGGGCTTCACCCAGCCCACCGTTCTATCATCGAACGCAACAACATTGCCTCCCGGTATACCAGGTCGGTATCACAACGTTTTTGTAGCGGGAGAAACACGCGCCCCCGTGTCATGACCGTCGCAGCCGCGTCCAGGGCATTGGATAAATGCGAGAGGCGTACCACCATACCGCCAGGTAGCTGAAAACCCATGCGATGATCGTCGCCTGCGCCGCGCCCTCAATGCCGTTGACAGGAATCAAGAGATAGTTCGCAAGCGCATTGATAGCGCCCGCCAGGAACATCACCCAGGCGAATACCCGTGTTTTACCGACGTGAATTACATAACCAAAATACATGGAATAGATGCCCCTGATAGAGTAACCCAATGCAACCCACAGCACGACCTGTACGCCCCCATGGTAGGCCTCGGCTGTCATGAACGGTAGCAAGATATGCGATGCGACCGTTACCACTATAGCCAGCAAGAGAACAGCGAACTTGTAGGCATAAGTAAATCGTACAATCAGGTGCTTCTTTTTTTCCGTTACATCGCTCAGTTGCTCCTGCATCCAGGGTGCCCAGCTGGAGTTGAATGCATTCGTGATGATCAGCGTTAATGCGCCAAAAGCGTAGCCAACGCTATATATGCCAACCGCTTCCTTACCCAGCATACGGTCTATGAAAATCCGGTCCATAACGGCAATGATCACACCACCCAGGCCATAAAAAATCATTGGGATAGAGATACGATATATATTCCTGAGTTGACTGAGACTGAAAGTGCAATGGATCTGACCAGACCGCATCATCAGTACGAAGCCAAGACCACCAAACAAGATCGCCGCGGTTACAATCCCCGCGGCCCTCCCCTCCCAGCCCGCGCCCAGACCTACAACCAGGCCCACCGAAACGACCACGTTCACCAGGGTACGCAGAATCTCCAGAGCGCCGTACATACCTGATCTATGTTCACACCGGTACACTGTCAGATTACATTTATTTACAGTTTGCATGAATGCCACCAGCGGCATCACCAGGAGCCAGCGTCCGGGGATATCAAACATCCCGCCAAATAGCGGCATGCAGACAGCGACTATAGCCAGAACGACGATCGCCATTATTGATATAGCAATGAGAACGTGAAAAATGACTTCAGCGAGTCTCTCTCTGGCTTCACCATAGAAGTTGCGGACGATATGCGAATTCGCGCTCATGCCAACCACTGGTGTGAAAAACGCGAGCAGTGCCTGGTAAATGGCTACCATGCCGTACTCGTGGGGCGACAGATAGCGCGTAAGCAACGGCAGGAGAAGGAAGGGGATAGCCTTGTTGATAACTCCAGTGGTGAAATAGACACTGAAACCCCGGGCGATGAGCTTCTCACCTGGTCCAGCGATCATGAGTGCCCCTTTTTTGTCGATGCCATACTCTGTGATTTTTCGAATGCTTTTAAATAAGGCTAACTCCGCGGCTGCTCTTGTCGAACCGGAACCCTGACGCGATGCTGAGAGTATAACCTGCCAGATAAATTGGCGCATTGTCGCAGCCCGCGGTATAGAATTGCTGTCTAGTGCCCTGTTTGACTTGAACGACAGGGAGACTTAACACTCCCTCTGGAGATAAGCCCGCTCGATCCGCCATGCGCAATCAAAGCCAGCAAACCATACTCGAACAGTACGGCCTGCAATTGGTCACGATCTTGCAGTCCAATCAGAGAAAAGGCGTTTCAGTAGCCCTGGTGACCGATTCGACAGGCCGGCGCATGATCATGAAGCACTGTGACTGGACCCATCTGGAAACCCGAAAAAACCTAAATAACGAAAGGCGTTTTTACAGCAATAACACCGCGGATTTCACGCCACGAATGCTATTCTCAGGAGAGAACTTTCTGTGCCTTGAGTATATAGATGGGGTGCCCCTTCTGAGCGCATTGCAGCAGCGTAAACTCAGTTGCGCAGAAGCGACACTGCTGGTAAACAGCCAGGTGAGAATGGCGCAGTTTTTTGCTGCCGGACAGGGCGAAGATCACGGGGATCCGGGCCACTTCGCGGCAGAGTACATGCGCTATGTATCCAAGCTGTTTAACTCCGGGCCCTGGAGCACCAGACGAAGCAGCCTGGAGAACCTGCTGCTTGTACAGTGCTGGAGACTAATACGGCGACCTTTGCTGTGGCGTGCTTCCGCGCTAGTTAAGAATGAGACCACGGTTCCTGGAAAGAGTATGACTCACAACGATTTCCACCAGAACAACTTGTTGATAGACAGAGAAAACAAGCTATACCTGATCGACTTCGAGAACTTCGGCCCGGGATACTGGACCCTCGATCTTATCTATGCATTGAGTACCCTCTACGCTACCGGCAGGGTAAGCCAGACGACTCTTATGCATGCGATGCGGGGTCCAGCGGAACGATATCCGTTCCTGCAACCCCTACTGGCCATCGCTCTATGCGCCGTGGGCACTAACCGCAGGTTTACCAAGGTCTCGCTGACTGGTGCCCTGGCCCATGTGGCCCGCCTTGTATGCTACAGCGTAACGGGATCCACCAGGGTATTGCCGGGGGGCCACTATCAACCGTAAACAGAATTTCAGGGCGAGGCACATCCTGTATAATCGCGCCGCACCACAAAAATCCAGCGTCCGGATGGGCAAAGCACTATGAATTCACGCAACAAACCCGGCTTCAACAAACTCCTCGCAGAACTCGAAGCTGTTGTCGAACAACTCGAGAACAACGACGCACCTCTCGAGGATTCTCTCAAGGCCTTCGAGAAAGGCATTGCCCTCACCCGCAGTGCCCAGAAGCTGCTCGCCGAGGCGGAACAGAAAGTACTGCTACTAACCGAATCGGAGGGCAGCCCGGTAGAGGAGGAGTTCGAGCCCGGTGGTGAACAGTGACGACCGACGCTGCCGCGTTTATTGCCCGCTGCCAGACACATGTGCAAGAGCTGATCACCCGGATCCCCATTACTGATCGTGCGCGGGAGGATGGCGTCCGCGTCTCAATGGCCTTGCAGGCACTCGAGGAGGCAAGCCGTTACGCAGTGGGAAACGGCGGCAAGCGCATACGGCCCGTCCTGGTGTACGCCGCTGCCGCTGCTGTCGCCGATGATACGCCCGCGGCGGCTCTGGATGCACTCGCGCTCGCAGTGGAATTCATTCACAGCTACTCACTGGTTCACGATGATCTGCCAGCCATGGACGATGACGACCTGCGCCGGGGCAAGCCCAGCTTGCATCGCGCCTTCGACGAAGCCAGCGCAATTCTCGCCGGTGACGGGCTGCAGGCGAGAGCCTTCCAACTGATAGCCGAAGCGCCGGAATTGACTGCCGGGCAGAGAATCCACGCCGTGTCCGCGCTGGCCAGGGCCTCCGGCCCCTCCGGCATGGTGGGCGGGCAGTTCATCGACGTGGCCGCAACCGCTTCCGAGATGGATCTGGCGGCCCTGCGGCGGATGCACGAACTCAAGACAGGTGCACTGATTCGTGCCGCCGTCACACTGGGCGGCATAGCAGCAGATGGCAGCCCCTCACAACTCGAGGCGCTCGAGCGCTATGGTGCGGCAATCGGCCTGGCCTTTCAGGTGGTGGACGACATTCTCGATGTGGAGGGCGATGCGGCAACACTGGGCAAAACCAGTGGCAAGGACTTCGCCGCCAACAAACCCACCTATGTCAGCCTCCTGGGCCTGGAAGGCGCCCGGGTGCAGGCCGGGCAGTTGCTGGAATCCGCGCTGCAGGCGCTTGATGGTTTCGGGGAATCGGCTGACCTGTTGCGCGCTCTGGCGCGCTATATCGTCGAGCGCGACCGCTAGTCGTCGTTGCCGAACATATGGCCGAGCTTGCCGGCTTTGGTGCGCAGGTACTTTTCGTTGTGCGGGTTGCTGTCGGTGTGCAAGGCAATGCGTTCAACCACGCTCACGCCCTGCTCTTCCATGGCCGCTACCTTGCGCGGATTATTGGTCATCAGTCGCACCGCGCTCACACCGAGGTGCGCCACCATCGCCTGTAACATGCTGTAGTCGCGCATGTCCGCGCCAAAACCGAGCTGCTCGTTCGCCTCCACCGTATCGGCGCCTTCATCCTGCAGCTTGTAGGCCCTGATCTTGTTCAACAGGCCGATGCCGCGACCTTCCTGGCGCAGGTAGAACAGTGCGCCCCGGCCCTCCCGCGCAATCGCCTGCAGCGCCGCCTGCAACTGATTGCCGCAATCACAGCGCAGGCTGAACAGGGCATCGCCGGTCAGGCATTCCGAGTGCACACGCGCCAGCACAGGCTCGCCGCTGGCCACATTTCCCATCGTCAGGATCAGGTGTTCTTTATTGCTCTCGGTGTCTTCGAAACCGTGCATTTCGAAATCACCCCAACTGGTGGGCAGGCGGGAGGATTCTACATAGCGTACTGGCACGCGGTTTGTCCGTCGGAAAAAGGGCGGCCATTCTAGCAGTTTTGCCGCGCCGTGGGCGAGCAGCGCTAGCGCATTCTGGACAGGGACAAAATGCCGTTGTTTTCTTCCAGCGTCACGTGGCGGAGGTAGGTCATGCCCAGCAGCACCGTGGCGGGATAATCGCCTTCAATCACCGCCGCTTCCACATTGTCCACACGAATGCCGCCCACGCTCACTGAGCGCAGCATCACACTGTAGGCGTTGGCGAGGCCGCTGGCAGTTCGCACTATCGACGGCTCGCCATTGCGATAATCGATACCCAGCGCACCAGCATGCTGCGAACTCAGCGCTACGGTATTCGCACCGGTATCCACCAGCACAGAGGCGCTGCGTCCATTGATGCGCGCAGTGGTTAAATATTGCAGCGCACCATTGCGCACAATCGAAATCACATTGCTGCCAGGCGCTGCGTAATTCCCTTCTATACGCTGCGACAGCCCAAGCGCCTGTTGCCGCCCCTCGACCTCGATGGTCACCCCGGCGGTGGAGGCCGCAATCAGGGTGACGCCGCCAAACGACTGTCCCACGCGCAGCATCTTGCGCTGGCCGTCCACCTTGAGCACCGCGGCATTGGGCAGCAGGCCCTCCACCGTTACGGCCGGGGCCGCATACAGCGGGCTCGCCACTTGCAACAGCAGACTCCACAGCAGAATAAAGAATCGCCGGCGCATCGCGCTCACCTGGGGTTTTGAGCTCACAACAGCCACAGGGCGATGTGCAGGGTAAGACAGGTCATCAGGCCGGCGACAATATCGTCCGCCATGATGCCGAACCCGCCGCCAACACGGCGATCAATCGCGCTGATGGGCCAGGGTTTCACAATATCGAACACGCGAAACACCACGCACGCCGACAGTATCCAGATCCACTCCTTCGGCACCGCCCAGAGCGCTATCCACAGCCCGACAAATTCATCCCAGACGATGCCGGAGTGATCGTGTACGCCGAGCTGGCGGCTGGCGACGCCGCAAATCCAGATGCCGAACAGCGCAGCGACAACCACAAACGCGCTGTAGTACAGCAAACTCCAATCCGCCACCAGAAGATACAGGGGAATGGCCGCGAGGGTTCCCGCAGTACCCGGCGCGACAGGAAATAATCCGCTGCCAAAGCCGAACGCGATGAACTGGGCCGGGTTGCGCAATAGCGCTGGTCGCGCAGGCGGCGTATTATTTTGCGGAACGTTGTTGCCGGGTTCGTCCATGCTCAATGGTCCATATCGGGCCGGCGCTATCCGCGGGCACCAAAATGCTGGTAACCCCGCACAGCCCCAACCGCCAGACTGCAATGCACGCCCTCACCAGTGGTTACTCTACCAATTTGCGTCACACCCGGGAGCGTGGCATCCGGCGGCAGGCAAAAACACAGTTCATAGTCATCCCCCCCGGTGAGTGCCCATTTATACGCCTGTAGCGGCTCCGGATGCGATTGCAGGGCTTCCGACAGCGGCAAACGCGCATGCTCGATCTCGATCCGCACCCCGCTGGCGGCGGCAACGTGGCCGAGGTCGGCGAGTAAACCATCCGACACGTCGATCGCCGCATTGGCACTCCCCAGCAAGGCCTGACCAAGCTCGAGGCGCGCTTCTGGGCGGTACAGCCGCTGCAGCAGATACTCGGCATGCTGCGGATCAGGCTGCCACTCGCCACGCAAAAAAGCCAGTGCCCCGGCGGCATCTCCCAGCGTGCCCGATACGTACACCGCATCGCCCGCGCACGCACCACTGCGCAACAACGCGCGGCCCGCGGGCAGGGCGCCCAGTACCTGCACCGTGATATTCAGGGGGCCGCGTGTGGTGTCTCCGCCCACCAGGGGCAATCGGAACCGCGAAACCGCCGCGCCCAGGCCCTGGCTGAACGCGTTCAGCCACAAATCATCCACCTCCGGCAGGGTGAGGGCAACCGTCATACCCAGCGGCCGTGCGCCCATCGCAGCGAGATCGCTGGCGGCCACAGAGACACAGCGAAAGCCGAGGTCCTCCGGGAATATATCTGCAGGGAAATGTACCCCTTCGACCAGGGTGTCCACAGAGGTTGCCAGGCGCTCTCCCGGCGGCAGGCTCAGAATCGCGCAATCGTCACCCACGGAAAGATCGACACCCTCTCCACGGCCCAGCGACGAAAAATAGCGGTAGATCAGCTCGAACTCGGTCAGTGGCATCAGGATGCCGCTTCCACCTCGGGCTTGCGTAACTGCCGGGCAGACTTGTCGAGCACCCCGTTTATATACTTGTGGCTCTCTGTGGCGCCGAACTTCTTCGCCAGCGCGACCGCCTCGTTGATCACCACTTTGAAGGGCACATCAATCCGGTGCTGCAGCTCAAACTGCCCCATGCGCAACAGAGTGTGCTCGATAGGGTCGAGATCCTTCACGGCCCGATCCAGCAGTGGCGTCAGCGCCTCGTCGAGTTCATCCACGTGGGCCGGCACCCCATGCAACAGCGCCTGAAAATAGGCGGTATCGACATGCGAAAAGTCATAATCAAGCAGAAATTCGGCTTCAATATCCGCCAGCGCCGCCTGTGCCATATACCACTGGTACAGGGCCTGCATTGCATAGTGACGGGCCTTGCGCCGTTGTGCGCCCAACCGGTTGGGAGCCGCGTCGCCCATTCAGTCCAGCTTGGCCATCAGGCTGACCATCTCCAGGGCAGACAGTGCTGCCTCCTCGCCCTTGTTACCCGCCTTGGTGCCGGCACGCTCCACGGCCTGCTCGATGGTATCCACCGTCAGCACACCAAAGGCCACCGGCACACCGTACTCCATGCTGACCATTGCCAGACCCTTGGTGCACTCGCCCGCCACATACTCAAAATGTGGCGTGCCGCCGCGAATGACCGCGCCCAGCGCGATGATGGCGTCTACCGCTCCCGCCGCAGCCACCTTCTTGCACACCAGCGGAATCTCAAAGGCGCCGGGTGCGCGCACAATCCGGATCTGCTTGTCGCTGACCCCATGGCGGCGCAGGGTATCCAGCGCACCGGCCAGCAGGTGCTCAACTACAAAACTGTTCCAGCGCCCCACCACCAGGCAGTACTCGCCCTTGCCCGAGGAAAAATCACCCTCAATGGTTTTTATGTTGGTCATAGCGTTGTCTCTCTAGTCCCCTGGATCCACGAAATCCAGTACTTGCAGGTCGAATCCTGAAATCGCATTGTACTTTATCGGCGCCCCCATCAGGTGAATTTTTCCGACGCCGAGATCCTTCAGAATCTGCGATCCCAGGCCCACGGTGGTATAGATGTCTGGCGCGGCGCCGGTATGCCCGGCGCCGTCATCGAGCGCCATTTCAATGCTCTCGAGAAGCTGTTGCGGATGCTCGGGGCGCGTCAACACCACGATCACGCCACGCTCCGCCTCGGCCACGGCCTTCAAACACCGCGCCATGTTCCAGCTCGGCCGTTCCGCCGTGCGGCTGGTCACCAGATCGCGCATCAGTGATTGCACATGCACGCGCACCAGGGTGGGCTCCTCCGGTGAAATCACCCCGCGCGAAAGCGCCAGGTGCACGTCGCCGGCGGTTTGCTCGCGGTACACGGTGAGGTGAAAGCGGCCGAAATCCGTGTCGATTTCCCCTTCGCGAATACGCCTTATGGTGCGCTCATTCACCATGCGGAAATGTATCAGGTCGGCGATGGTACCGATCTTCAGCGCGTGCCGGGCGGCAAACTCACGCAACGCCGGGCCGTCTGCCACCGTGCCCTCGGGCGTGAGAATATCCGCTATCACCGCCGCGGGGAGCAGGCCCGCCAGGCGCGCGTAATCGGCAGCGGCCTCGGTGTGGCCGGCGCGCGTCAATACGCCGCCCGGCAGCACCGTCAGCGGGAAAATATGTCCCGGTTGCACGATATCCGCCGGCACGGCGTGCGGCGCCACCGCAACCTGCACGGTGCGCGCGCGATCGGCGGCGGAGATGCCGGTATCGATCCCGGTTGCGGCCTCTATGGAGAGGGTGAAATTGGATTTTTCGCCGCGCGCATGCTCCACCATCGGCGGCAGATCAAGCTGCTGGCAACGCTCCTCGGTGAGGGTCAGGCAAATCAACCCGCGCGCCTGGCGCGCCATGAAATTGACATGGCTTGCCTCACAGTGCTCCGCGGCCACCATCACCACACCCTCGTTGTGCCGGTCGGCATCATCGTCGAGTATGACCACCATGCGCCCCTGGCGGATATCGCTGATGAGTTCGTCTACACTGTTTACCTGCATTCGCTGTTCTCTCGTGGCGCGGCGCCTGTCATAGCTAATCGTTTCATAGGTAACCGTTCTCGGCCAAAGTGCCCAGGGTCAGCCCCCCGGCATCCGGCATCGCGGCGGCATCACCCTGTATCAGGCGCTCGAGATAGCGGGCGATCACATCCACTTCCAGATTCACGCGCGTGCCGGCCCGGTAGGTTGAGAACACGGTTTCCGCCATGGTCTGGGGGATAATATTCAGGTCGAACTCGGCGCCGCTCACGCTGTTGACCGTGAGACTGGTACCGTCCACGCAGATACTGCCCTTGTGGGCGATGTAGCGCGCCAGCTCGGCGGGGGCGCGCAGTACCACGCGCACCGAGCGCGCATCTTCACGCAAGCTGATCACTTCGCCCACGCCATCCACATGGCCACTGACGATATGCCCGCCGAGCCGGCTCTGTGGCGTCAGGGCTTTTTCGAGATTCACGGGTGCGGCGGGCCCTAGATCACCGAGTGTGGTGAAATTCAGCGTTTCAACCGACACATCCGCCCAGTAGCCGTCACCTGGCAGCTCGATCACCGTAAGGCAGACGCCGTTCGTGCAGATGCTGTCTCCCAACGCGACATCGTCAAGCGGCAGTTTGCCCGTGCGCACCCGCAGGCGCACATCGCCGCCACGGGGCTGCAATTCCACGATTTCGCCTACGGCCTGAATAATGCCTGTAAACATGCTGCTGTGCCGTCTCCCGTCGCTAGTGTTGCGCCACTGGCTGCACCCTGGCAGTAAAGCGCCAGTCTGTCCCAACCCTGCGCACGTCCAGCATCTCGAGCTGGACCTTGTCAGCCATGTCATTCAGCGGCAGATGCAGCAGGGGACGTGCGAGATCACCCAGCAATGTGGGCGCCATGTAGACAATCAGTTCATCCAGCAAGCCGGCACGCAGCAGCGCGCCCGCGAGCACTGGGCCCGATTCTAGCAGAATTTCATTGCACTGCCGCCGCGCCAGTTCCGCCATGAGCGCGTGCAGGTCGAGCCCCCCCGGCCCGGCGGGAAGCGCCAGCAGCGAGTCGGCGGAAACGGCCGTGTAATCGTCCGGCACCTGAATGCCCTGCGCATGACACACCAGTGTCGGCGCTGCAGCATTGAATACCCGCGCCGTTGCGGGGCTGCGCAGGGCGGAGTCCAGCACTACGCGCAGCGGCTGTGTCCGTGCCGCCAGCGCCGCCTGTTCCTCGCTGAGCATCAGTTCGTCGGTGCGCACGGTCAATGCGCAGTCGTCCGCCAACACCGTTCCCACCCCGGTTACAACCGCGCAACTCGCGGCCCGCAGCTGCTGCACATCACTGCGCGCAGCCGGCCCGGTAATCCACTGGCTCTCGCCGGAGGCCATGGCGGTGCGGCCATCCAGCGACATGGCCAGCTTGGCCCGCACGCGTCCGCGCCCGCGGGTC
This sequence comes from uncultured Halieaceae bacterium, assembly GCA_963976655.1. Lineage (GTDB taxonomy): Bacteria > Pseudomonadota > Gammaproteobacteria > Pseudomonadales > Halieaceae > Marimicrobium. The sequence continues at coordinate 29,111 of CAXBLB010000019.1, read as the reverse complement.
ATACGGGCCACGAAGCCTGGAATGAGGGCCAGCGCCTCGGCCTCCAGCACCCCGCACTGAACCTCGATACCCGCCGCGCGCAGCTCAGCCAGGCCGGCACCGCTAACCTCGGGATTCGGGTCGGTCATCGCAGCCACCACCCGGCTGACACCGGCCGCGATCAGGGCCTGCGTACAGGGGCCGGTTTTACCGTGATGGCTGCAGGGTTCGAGGCTGACATAGGCCGTTGCACCGCGGGCATCGCCAGCCTGGCCGAGCGCCTCGATCTCCGCGTGGTTGCCACCGGTCGGGCGGGTGTGTCCCTCGCCGACGATTATCTCGTCGCGCGTCAGCACACAGCCGACGTGGGGATTGGGTCTGGCGCTGAAACGGCTCAGGCGCGCAAGTTGCAGCGCGCGAGCCATCATGCGGGTATCGAATTCAGTGGTCATAGGGCTTGTCGGCGGCGCCGAATCAATCGACCGCCGGCTCCCGCTGCAGCCGTTCGATCTCGTCCCTGAATTCGGCGAGATCCTGGAAACTGCGGTACACCGAGGCAAATCGCACGTAGGCAACCTGATCGAGCTTTTTCAGATGATCCATCACCAGCTGGCCCACGGCCAGCGATTTCACCTCGCGCTCCCCCGCGGAACGCACCGCGTGCTTGATCTGGGTGATCGCAGCTTCGATATCCTCCACCGACACCGGCCGCTTCTCCAGCGCACGCTGCAAGCCCGCGCGGAGCTTCTCCTCATCGAAAGGTTCACGGCTGCCGTTATGCTTGATGACCCTGGGCATCACCAGTTCGGCAGCTTCATAGGTGGTGAAACGTTCGGCACAGCTGAGACACTCGCGACGTCGGCGTACCTGATCGCCGCCGGCGACCAGGCGGGAGTCGATAACCCGGGTGTCTTCAGCGGCGCAGAAAGGGCAGTGCATGGCCTGTACTCATTGAGCTAAGCTGCTGAAGAATAACACGTTTCCGCAACCGAATGGGCTTTATTGGCAGGCCGGCATCGGCGGCTTCACCGGGTGTCAGCCATACACCGGAAACTTCGCACAAATTTCCAGCACCCTGGCTTTCACATCGGCGATCACAGCATCCGCATCACCCTTTTCCAGCGCTTCCAGCACATCACACATCCACCCGGTGAGTTCGATTGTCTCGGCCTCGCCAAACCCGCGCGTGGTGATGGCCGGCGTGCCCACCCGCAGGCCGGAAGTCACAAAGGGCGAACGCGGGTCGTTGGGCACCGCGTTCTTGTTCACTGTGATATTCGCGGCGCCAAGGGCGGCGTCCGCGTCCTTGCCGGTGTAGGGCTTGCCGATCAGATCCACGAGCATGAGATGATTCTCGGTGCCACCGGAGACGATACGCAGGCCCCGCTGGATAAAGGTTGCGGCCATGGCCTTGGCGTTTTTCACCACCTGCTTCTGATAGTCGACAAATTCTGGACGCATGGCCTCTTTGAAGGCAACCGCTTTGGCCGCGATCACATGCATGAGGGGGCCGCCCTGTCCGCCGGGGAATACAGCCGAGTTGAACTTTTTCTCCAGTTCCTCGTTGGCGCGTGCCAGGATGATGCCGCCGCGTGGCCCGCGCAGCGTCTTGTGGGTCGTGGAGGTTACGGCATCCGCATAGGGCACCGGGTTGGGATACACACCCGCGGCCACCAGCCCGGCCACATGCGCCATGTCCACCAGCAGGTAGGCGCCGACCTTGTCGGCAATCTCGCGAAAGCGGGCCCAGTCCATCACCTGGGAGTAGGCCGAGAATCCGGCCACGATCATTTTCGGCTTGTGCTCCAGCGCGAGCGCCTCCACCTGGGCATAATCCACAATGCCTGTTTCGGTGTTCAGCCCATATTGCACCGCATGGTACATCTTGCCGGAAAAATTCGGCGCGGCACCGTGCGTCAGATGACCGCCATCTGCCAGGCTCATTCCGAGTATGGTATCGCCCGCAGCGCAGAGCGCCATGTACACCGCCGCGTTCGCCTGGGAACCGGAATGCGGCTGCACATTGGCATAGTCGGCGCCAAACAGCGCCTTGGCACGCTCGATCGCCAGCACCTCCGCCTTGTCTACGTACTCGCAACCACCGTAGTAGCGCTTACCGGGGTAACCCTCAGCATATTTGTTGGTCAGCACTGTGCCCTGCGCCTCGAGCACCCGCGGACTGGCGTAGTTTTCCGAGGCGATCAGTTCAATGTGCTCTTCCTGACGCCGCTCCTCTTCGCCAATCGCGGCGAAGATTTCGTCGTCAAAACCCGCGATACTCATGCCTTTGTCGAACATGCTGAAACCCCGCTCATGCAATCGGGCAGTGCGCCCATGGAAAGCGCGCAATCTTACCGCATAGGCTGCCCGCGCTAAAGCGCCGCTGACAAAAGAGCACGCTGGTTCGGGGCCCGCCAAAGGCCGGCGGGTGCGCGACTGACGGCCACTAATACCTGTAATGGAGAATTGCGCGAACACCGCGAGCATGGCAATCTGGCTATGCCAGTGTGGTTGCGTCTTCTGCTGGCATTCAGTAGCAGACGCTGAAGGCAGGCAGTTCCGTCCATTCATGACCAAAATACGCTGGAAATCCCACAAGAACGGCACTTTCTTCGATGAACTGCTGACACCTGCCGGCAAGCCACGGGTGGCTGCCAGGCGGCTGGTGAACCTGCTGCAGAGCCTGACTCCCGAAGAGATGTCCACCCGGCGCGCCGCCGCCGAACTGGCCATCAACGAAATGGGAGTCTCCTTCACGATTTATTCAGAAGGCAAGAATATCGACAGGGCCTGGCCGTTCGACATTATTCCCCGCGTCATCACGGGTCGCGAGTGGGACAAGGTCAGTCGTGGCCTGACACAGCGTACACGCGCGCTGAACGCATTTATCGACGACATCTACAACCGCCAGCGCATCCTGAAGGCAGGTATCGTGCCGGCGGAAATCATTCTCGAAGCCGGCAACTATCGCCCGCAGTGCCAGGGTGTCTCACCGCGTTTCGGTGCCTGGGCGCACATCTGCGGTTCAGACCTGGTGCGTGACAAAGACGGGAAGTTCTACGTGCTGGAAGACAATCTGCGCGTGCCGTCCGGCGTTTCGTACATGCTGGAGAACCGTGAGATTACCAAGCGCGTGCTGCCGGAATTGTTCGAAAATTACAGTATCCGCCCGCTGGACGATTACCCTGCAAAGCTCTACGCCATGCTCGCGTCGCTGTCTCCACGCGAGCGCCAGCGCCCCTGCATCGTGGTACTCACACCGGGCATCTACAACTCGGCCTACTTCGAGCACTCGTTCTTGGCGCGCGGCATGGGCGCGGAACTGGTAGAGGGCCCGGACCTGTTCGTCGATGACGACGATTTCCTTTACATGCGCACGATCGACGGGCCAGAGCGGGTCGATGTTGTGTACCGGCGTATCGACGACGATTTCCTGGACCCGGAAGCCTTCCGAGAAGATTCCATACTGGGCGTGCCGGGCATCATGCGCTGCTGGCGCAAGGGCAATGTCGCCATCGCCAATGCCCCGGGGAGCGGCGTGGCGGACGACAAAGTGGTCTATGCCTACGTACCGGACATGATTCGCTTCTACCTGGGTGAAAAACCGGAGCTTGCCAGCGTAAAAACCTATCTGTGCATGCACGAGCCGGAACGCGAGTACGTGCTGAATAATCTGGACAAACTCGTGGTCAAACCGGCGAATGAATCCGGCGGCTACGGGTTGATGGTCGGCCCTCACGCCAGCCGCGCAACCCGTGCCAAGTTTGCCAAACTGATCGAGGCGAACCCGCGCAACTACATTGCCCAGCCCACGCTCACCCTGTCGACGGCGCCCACTTTCATCAATGACACTATCGAACCGCGACACCTGGACTTGCGCCCGTTCATCTTGAGCGGCAAGGATACCTGGGTCACTCCGGGTGGATTGACGCGTGTGGCGCTGGTGGAAGGCTCACTGGTTGTGAACTCCTCCCAGGGCGGCGGCAGCAAGGACACCTGGATTGTGGAGGGTTCGCAATGAGGCTGCTATCCAGGGTGGCCGACCGGCTGTACTGGACGGGCCGCTACATGGAGCGGGTTGAGGGGATTGCGCGCCTCACCCAGGCCTACACGCATCTGGTGATGGACATTCCCCAGGGCAGCGAGCTGGGCTGGGACGTTCTGGTGAAGATCCTGGATGCGGAACCCCTGTTCGAAAGCCGCTACAAAGTCTACAGCGAGCAGAATGTACTGCACTTCCTGATTGCCGATGAGGCCAACCCGGGGAGCATCTACCAGTCGGTGATGGCTGCCCGGAGTAACGTGCGCACTACCCGTGACGTTTTGCCACAGGAAGTCTGGGAGCAGGTCAACGAGCTGTATCTGTATACCCGGGAGTTCGCCGAAAAGTCGGTGGGCCGGCGCAATCGACACCGCTTTCTGGACAGGATTCAGGCGCGCTGCCAGGCGATCAGCGGCCACAACATGAGCACCATGTGTCGCGACGAGGCCTATCGGTTCATGTCGCTCGGCCATTTGCTCGAACGCGCCGACATGACCACGCGCATTATCGACGTCGGAGCTGGCGCGCTGATGGACAGCGAGCGTCACAATGTCAGCATGGACCCGCTCATCTGGGGTGCGCTGCTCCAGGGTCTGTCTGCCATGAGTACCTACCGGCGCAAGATCGGGCCGCTGCCCGAGGCCGCACCGGTGGTCAATTTTCTGTTCAACGAGGCAACCCTGCCCCGCTCTCTCAAGTTCTGCCTGAACGGCATACGCTCGGAGCTTGGCCAGCTCAGGAAACACACCGATGCCGTGCGCCATGTCGAGCGCGCCCGGCGGCGACTCGCGCGTTTTGACACCAAGGCAACCAACTGGGAAACACTGCATCCCTTCATCGACAGAATCCAACTCGACCTGAGCAATCTCAGCGACTGTATTAGCGAAAGCTGGTTCCTTCCCACCGAGAGGTAAGCCCACCGTGGCCATCCGTGTCGCCGTGAGGCACAACACGCACTATCAGTTCGACCGCCCTGTCAGCATTGCGCCGCATATTCTGCGCTTGCGCCCGGCGCCCCACTGCCGCAACAGGATCTACAGCTACTCCCTGAAGGTGCTGCCGGAAAAGCACTTCATCAACTGGCAGCAGGATCCTTTCGGCAATTTCCTGGCGCGCGTGGTGTTTCCGGAAAAATCCACCGAACTTCAGGTTGAAATTGAAGTGATCACCGACATGACGGTGGTCAATCCTTTCGACTTCTTCGTCGAGGAATACGCCGAGCACTACCCGTTTGCCTACGATGCCACGCTGCGCAAGGAACTGGGACCCTACCTAGAGATCACCGAGAACGGCCCGCTGCTGCAGGCCTGGGTCGCGAGCATCCCGCGCGAAAAGCAGCCGATCATCGATTTTCTGGTAAGCGTGAATCAACGGCTGGAACGGGACATCGCCTACAACCTGCGCATGGAGCCGGGCGTACAGAGCTGCGAGGAGACGCTCGGCATCGCGCGCGGTTCATGCCGCGACAGCGGCTGGCTGATGGTACAGGTGCTGCGCCATCTCGGCCTGGCGGCACGTTTCTGTTCGGGCTATCTGGTGCAACTGGCGCCGGATGTCAAATCGCTCGAAGGGCCTTCGGGGCCCGAGCAGGACTTCACCGACCTGCATGCCTGGTGCGAGGTCTTCCTGCCCGGCGCCGGCTGGATCGGGCTCGACCCCACATCCGGGTTGTTCGCGGGGGAAAGCCACATACCACTGGCCTGCACGCCGGGCCCATCCTCCGCCGCGCCGATCAGCGGCGCCACGGACCCTTGCGAGGTAGAACTCAGCTTCACCAATACCGTGGAACGCATCCACGAAGACCCCCGGGTAACCAAGCCCTACAGCGAGGACCAATGGCAGGCCATCATCGCGCTGGGAAATGCCGTGGACGCGCGCCTCGAGCGCGATGACGTGCGCCTGACCATGGGCGGAGAACCCACCTTCGTGTCCATCGACGATATGGACTCTGCGCAGTGGAATATCGAGGCGCTGGGGGAACACAAACTGAAGCTGGCCAAGGATCTGCTGATCCGGCTGCGCGACCGCTTTGCCCCCGGAGGCCTGCTGCACTATGGGCAGGGCAAGTGGTATCCCGGCGAACCGACACCGCGCTGGGCGCTGGGCTGCTTCTGGCGCGACGATCAGCAGCCGCTGTGGAATAACCCCGCGCTGCTGGCCCGCGTGGACACAAGCTACGACCACGGTCTGGACGAGGCGCGCGCGTTCATGCAGCGGCTGGTGGAAGAACTCGGGGTGCAGGCGGATGACGTGCGCCCGGCCTATGAGGACCAGCTCTACTATTTGCTACAGGAAAGGCAGGTGCCCGAGGATGTCGACCCGGCCAGGGCCGATCTGGGCAGTTCCGGGGAGCGACGGCGACTCGCCAGACTGCTGAGCAGGGGCCTGAACAAGGCCACCGGTTATCTCGTGCCGCTGGAACGGGAAGATGACAAACCCTGGCGCAGTGGACAGTGGAAACTGCGCGCGGATCAGGTCTACCTGATACCGGGAGATTCTCCCATGGGGCTGCGTCTGCCGCTGGATTCACTCGAGGGCGCGGACAAGCCCGAAAATAACCAGCGCGCCGAGCGCGATCCGTTTGCTCCGCGCGCGCCACTGCAACCGGCTCGCATATCGGCTGCAAACGGCAGCAGCATGCAATCCCATCCCATGCACCCCGTTGACCCGGCTGATGCGGGACAGGATGACGACCGCGTAGTGCGCACCACGCTCTGCGTGGAACCGCGCGACGGCAGACTGCACGTATTCCTGCCGCCCGTAACCCACCTGGAACATTTCATCGAACTGGTGAATGCCATCGAGGCCACCGCCGAAGCGTTGTCGCTGCCCGTGATCGTCGAGGGTTACGAGCCGCCACGCGATCCCCGGCTGGTGCGTCTGCTGGTTACACCGGACCCGGGCGTGATCGAGGTCAATATTCACCCCGCGAGCAACTGGCGGGATCTGGTGCACAACACCGAGACGCTGTACGAGGAAGCGCGACAGGCGCGCCTGGGCACGGAAAAGTTCATGCTGGACGGTCGCCATTCCGGTACCGGCGGCGGCAACCATGTCACCCTGGGTGCCCGCAGCCCGGAAGATAGCCCGCTGCTGCGGCGACCAGACCTGCTACAGAGCCTGATTACTTACTGGCAGCATCATCCCGGCCTGTCGTACCTTTTTTCGGGCCTGTTCCTCGGCCCGACAAGCCAGGCTCCGCGGGTCGATGAAGGCCGCGATGAGATGCTCTACGAACTGGAGATTGCGTTCAGCCAGATACCCGCGGGCGAGACTGCATCCCCGTGGCTCGTGGATCGCTTGCTGCGCAACCTGCTTATCGATATCACCGGCAATACCCACCGGGCCGAATTCTGCATCGACAAGCTTTACGCACCCGGCAGCGCCACGGGCAGGCTCGGCATTCTCGAGTTTCGCGGCTTCGAAATGCCCCCCCATTCGCGCATGGCGCTGGTGCAGGTACTGCTGTTGCGCTGCCTGGTGGCACGCTTCTGGCGCTCGCCCTACAAGGGAAAGCTGGTGCGCTGGGGCACCGCCCTGCACGATCGCTTCATGCTGCCGCACTACGTATGGGCGGACATCGCGGACGTGGTGCAGGATCTCCAGGCACACGGGCTGCCATTCCAGCTCGACTGGCTCGCGCCGTTTGAGGAGTTCCGTTTTCCGCACTACGGCAATGTGGCCCTCGACGACATCAAGCTGGAATTGCGCTGGGCCATCGAACCCTGGCACGTGCTGGGAGAAGAGGTTGGCAGTTTCGGCACTTCACGCTTTGTCGATTCCTCCGTGGAACGCCTGCAGGTAAAACTCAGCGGCCTGACGCCGGAGCGCCATGTGCTGGCCTGCAATGGCCGCCGGGTGCCGCTGCGCTCCACGGGCCGGCACGGCGAGTACGTGGCCGGCGTGCGCTATCGCGCCTGGCAACCCCCCTCGGCCCTGCACCCGCGCATTGGTGTGCATTCCCCTCTCGTATTCGACCTGATCGATACCTGGAACGGACGCTCCATCGGCGGCTGCACCTATCATGTATCGCACCCCGGCGGTCGCAGCTACGAAACGCAGCCGGTAAACGCCTTCGAGGCGGAATCGCGCCGGGTCAACCGTTTCTGGGATTTTGGCCACACGCCACAGATCATTTCACCGTTGCCCGCGTTCGACGCTATCCGCGAGTTTTTTCCCCACCAGCAGAATCCCCGGCCCCTCGCACTTCCGGCGGCCGAGCCGGAGCCGGAATACCCCCATACCCTGGATCTCAGGCGCCCCGCCAACGGCGTGTTCGCGGCCGAGGGACCCCACCAGCCCGAAATCCGGTGAGAATCGTCTACACTGTGGCGTAGACGTTTCACACTGGAGTTACCCATGCACCACAAACTGATGACCACGCTGTGCTGCCTGCTGTGCACGGCCGGCCTCGCCATCGCACAGCCTTCGCCGTTTCAGGTTGAGCCCATCGCAGACTTCGACGAGCCCTGGGCACTGACCTTCCTGCCGGACGGGCGGATGCTGGTAACGGAGAAGAAAGGCAATTTACTGATCGTCGGCCAGAACGGCGAAAAATCCCCCCCGGTGAGCGGCGTACCCGACGTGGACTACGGCGGCCAGGGCGGGCTCGGTGATGTCGCCCTGCATCCGGATTTCGCGACCAACAGAATGCTCTATTTCAGTTACGCCGAGGCCGGAGCGGGGTCCACCCGCGGCGCGGCGGTGGCGCGCGGTGTGCTCGCCGGCAGCGACGAACGTCCGGCGCTGGAGGGCGTTGAAGTGATCTGGCGGCAGTATCCGAAAGTGCTCGGGCGCGGCCATTACGGGCACCGGCTACTCTTCGACGAGGCGGGCTACCTGTGGGTCTCCTCCGGCGAGCGCCAGAAGTTCACCCCCGCCCAGGACATGCAGACCAACCTCGGCAAGGTGCTGCGGCTGCGCGACGATGGCAGCCTGCCGGATGACAACCCCTTCGCGAACTACCGCCGGGACGACCCGCAGGTGGATGAGGAGGCCATCTACGGTGAAATCTGGAGTTTCGGTCACCGCAACCCCCTGGGCATGGCCGCTGACCTGCAGGATCGCCTGTGGGTGATCGAGATGGGGCCGGCCGGGGGCGATGAACTGAATCTCATTCAACGCGGCGCAAACTACGGCTATCCGGTGGTGTCCAATGGCGACCACTACGACGGCCGCAAGATTCCCGATCACTCCCCGGGCGACGGCTTCGCCGCACCCGCTATTTCCTGGACCCCGGTGATTTCCCCGGCGGACCTGATGGTATACCGCGGCTCCCTGTTTCCCCAATGGCGCGGCAACGCGTTCGCAGCAGGCCTGTCAGCCAAAGGTATCGTGCGCATCGCACTCGGCGAAGATGGCAGCGCCAGGGAGGCGGCGCGCTACGATATGGGCGCCCGCATTCGCGGCATCGTCGAAGGCCCGGCCGGTGCGCTGTGGGTTCTGGAAGACGAGCGTTATGACAGCCAGGGCAGGCTGCTCCGGCTGACACCAGCCGAGGGATAGCCCGGGCCTGCAATCGATGGGCTGTCAGCTCAGTTCGCGGTGTCGTCGCGGAACATCACACTGGTGCGGTCCAGCGCAGAGGGCCGGTCGGGTACGTTGATCTGCTTGCTGCCCTCCCCGCGTGTCACCAGACGCACCGCCACCGAACCGCTACCGCCGGGGCTCGCGGGGATATACACATCAGCGGCAGTGAGGAAGCCGATGTTGTTGAACGGTGACAGCACGCCCTTGCCGAGATCGGTCAGCATGTCTTGGTTGTCATCGAACGCGAAAAAGGCAAGATTCACGGCCGTGCGCGGGCTGATGAGCGGCGTCAGCACGTTGAGGCCGTCGACGTAGAGTTCATCACTCATGTCCCCCTGATCGCCCCAGAACTCCCGCATCCGCGTTACAAGCAGCCCGGTGGCATTGTCGGAGCGCGGCAGGAAGGCAGCGATACTTTCACCGGGCGCGCTGGTCTGCAGGCGCACGAAACGATCGTCGTGGGTGTAGGGCTCGGGGTAAAAATGATGCACCGACACCTCGGGGAACGTCGCCGTGGGTGGACGCACCACAGCGAATTCATAATAACCGCCACTGGCCAGGCTTACGGGACCGAAATGCCCGCTGTCGCCGATCGGGAATTCAGCCATCGGCGTACCCGCCACACGCTGGCCGGTTGCCGCGGCGACTTCCCACACCTGCACCGTTGCCCCCTCATAGCCAAGGTTTTCCGGGAAAAACACGGCCCTGCCTTCAATCTCCAGCGGCTCACCCGCAGGGCTTGCGGCCACATCAGTGCGCGATGGCGCCACTCCGGTGAGGAACTCGTACATCAGTGCGAAAGCTTCCGCCGATGTAGCCACCTCGGTGTGGCTCTTGTTGGCAAAGTAGTAATTATCCTCGGGAAAGGGTCCGATCTGCGCGTTGTCGGGACGGCGGCTGAAACCGCTGTTCGCGGTATTCCACTCGCCCCAGATGCCGATGCTCGGCACGCCACCGGGCAATGTGTCCGGGTCGCGCCCATCGATGTTCACATAGCGGGCCACTTTGTCCGGCCCGTTGAATGCCGGATCCTCCAGGTAGGTTGTCCACACCGAGGTGCCCCGGGAATGTCCGACCGCATACACTGAATCGGCGCCCGTTTGCGCGAGTACGTCGTCGATAAACGCATCGAGGTCCCCCAGGGGGTTGTCTGGTACCGCCGTGCTGTATTCGAAGGCGTACAACATTGACGCCGGGTAGCTGTTGCTGGTGAAACGCATGATCTGGGTTTCGAACTGTTGCGCTGAACCGGACTGCCCGTGTACAAACACAATGGGACGTACCTCGGGCCGGATTCCCGTTAAATCGTCGGAGCCATCGGAACATCCGGCGAGTGCGAGAGGGAACAGGAGAACGCAAAATCCCCTGCGGAAAAAACGCAACAGTCTGGCAACCATGGAATCTCCTTATGGTTATCGACCGACATCAGAACCACAAGACTAGTCCAGTTACGCAGAGGCGACAAACCATCGGCCGCCGGGTCGGCTGCGCAGCTGCCCGGCTCTGGAGTTCCAAAGTCTTTGGCCAGCTCAGGCCTCGGTAACCATGTCCCGGTAGGCGTGCCAGGTGGCATGCCCCAGCAGCGGCAACACGAGGATCATGCCCAGCAGCCAGGTAGCGAATCCAAACAATACCAGAGCGATGATCAGTGCAACCCACAGCACGAGCGCCGGCAGATCCCTCGCCGCTACCCGCAGGCTCATCCGCATGGCCGTGGCGGCATCGACATGGCGGTCGATGATCATCGGTACGGTAACCACCGACACCGCAAAGACCGCAGCGGCGAGCAGCGCGAAGGCGATGGCGTAGACAATGGCCTGGGATGTGCTCAGCAGAGGCAGGACATCGGCCCAGACCGTGCTCTCGAATGCCGGCGCAATGCTGCCGGTTGTCAGCTGGAGCGTCAGGGCCGTCAGGGCGAAGCAGGCCACCCCGATGGCCATCAGCACCGCCGCAAAGGCCAGCAGCGCAGCGCGGTTGTGGTGCAGGCTTTGCAGGGAAAGCTGGAAATTCGCCTGGTCACCGTGATCGCGGCGCCGGGACAACTCGCACACACCGGCGGTTATGACCGGACCGACCAACAAAAACCCCGCGATGGACGCGGCGATATACACGGGGTGACGCGAGTAGGCAAGAATCAGCGCCCCCAGCGTGGCCACGATCCAGCCGTAGGCCAGACTGGCGCCGCGGTGGTGAAGCATATCGTCCCAACCCGCTTGCAACCAGATGAAGGGGCGAGTGATTGGAACCCGGTGAACGGGGTACGAATCTGAGGCATGCGTGACGGCCATCTTATTGCTCCCGGCGGAAGTGCTCCGCGCTGTTGGTTTGACACAGCGATGAACATGATGATGCCGCGCTATCCAGGAGTGTGGCCGTCATCACGCCCTTCCTGTGCTAACAGGTTCGGTCACAATTTTGCGCAAAAGTTCCGCGATGGGCCGTGGGAGGGGTTCGCGGATAATATCCTCCACCACACTGTTGAATTGCGCCCGGGAAATCTGCATGCCCCGATGCGTGTCGCGCATACTGTCACCGCTGTAGATGCAGGGCCCGCCAGCGCGAACGCACTTCAGCCTGACAGATGCCTGTTCGCCTGAACTGAAGATGTGCGCAATAATACGCCTCCAACCGGAAGTCTTCGAGTCAGCATGTCGCTTAATGACCAACCCAGCAGTCTGTCGTCGCAGTCTGCTGCCAAAGCGCTCCCCTGGGACGAGGCCCGTCTCGCCGATGGCAGCGTCAGGGCGCACTGGCGGTATCTGTTGGGGAGCCTTGAAGAACTGGGTGCCGAGGAGTTCGGGCGCCGCAAGGAAACGCTGGAACGCATCCTGCGCGACGATGGCGCAACCTACAATGATTACGCCGACGGCCTGGTGGCACGGCCCTGGGCGCTCGACCCGATACCACTGCTGGTCGACAGCCAGGAGTGGAACCACATCGAATCCGGCCTGCAGGAGCGGGCGGAATTACTCAATCTCATCCTGCGCGATCTGTATGGGCCGCGCACGCTGATCAAGCACGGCATCCTGCCGCCGGAGCTGGTATACGGACACCCGGGATTCCTGCGCGAATGCGATGGCCTGCTACTACCCGGAGAGACACAGCTCATCCAGTACGCCGCTGACATGGTGCGGACCCCGAACGGCGAGATGCTGGTGATGTCTGATCGCACACAGACGCCCAGCGGCGCAGGCTATGCCCTTGAGAACCGCCTGGTCATGAGTCGTATTTTTCCGAGCCTGTTCAGGGACAGCCACGTTCACCGCCTGTCGCTGTACTTCAACAGCCTGCGCCTGAAACTGAACGCACTCAATCCCAATGGCGATGTCGGCAACGTCGCGGTGCTCACACCTGGCACTTACAACGAAACCTATTTTGAACACGTTTTTCTGGCGAATTTTCTTGGCTATCAACTGGTGCAGGGTAGTGACCTGACTGTGCGCGACGGCTATGTCTGGCTGAAGACGCTGGATGGGCTGAGCCGCGTCGACGTCATACTCCGGCGCATTGACGATGTGTACTGCGATCCGGTAGAGCTGAAGAGTGACTCACACCTGGGTGTTCCGGGCCTGCTGGAAGCCACACGCGCCGGGAACGTTGCAGTGGTGAACCCGCTCGGCTCGGGAATTCTCGAAAGTCGCGGCCTTGCACGCTACCTGCCGGCGGCGGCGGAACATTTCCTGGGGCGTGAGCTGCGCCTGAAATCTGCGCAAACCTACTGGTGCGGCGATCCCTCCGACCGCCAGTTCGTGCTGGAAAAGCTGCAGCACATGGTCATCAAGTCGACGTTTCGCAGCCCGGGCTCCGGCCTTGTGCGCGGCAGTTCTCTGAGCACGGCGGAGCTTGAGAATCTGCGTGCGACGATAAAAGCCCAGCCGCTCAACTATGTCGCACAGGAGCACCTGCAGCCCTCTTCCACCCCGGTCTGGCGCGATGGCGAAAAGCTGGCACTGCCTTCAATCCTGCGCGTTTTCGCGGTTGCGGGAGAGTCGTCCTACACGGTGATGCCTGGCGGCTTGACGCGGGTTGGTGCGCGCGCAGGGGAATTTGAAATTTCCAACCGCCTGGGCTCTCTGAGCAAGGACACCTGGGTGCTCGCGTCTGAGCCAGAGCGCCGCGCCCTGCCCGACGCCGGCAGCACCTCTTCTGCCGTACACGCGGGCGGCAGTATGCAACTGCCGAGCCGGGCGGTGGAGAACCTGTTCTGGGTGGGCCGCTACGCGGAACGCTCGGAAGCTGCACTGCGCCTGCTACGCACCGTGCTCGGCAAACTGCAGGGAGAGGAATCCATCGATACGCTCACCCGGCCGCTGCTGCTGCGAACGGTGACGCAACTCACCTGCACCTATCCGGGATTCACACGGGAGAGTACGCTCCAGGCTGCGCCGGATGAGGAGCTGATCTCGGTGGTGCTGGATGGCGAGCGGGTCGGCAGCGTCATGTTCTCGCTGACGGCATTATTGAATGCTGTCGAACAGGTAAAAGACTACATGTCTGCCGACACCCAGCGCATCCTGAACGAATTGAATGATGCGCTCTCGCAGCTGCCCGGCAAGTTGCGCAGTGGCTATTACTCGGCTCCGGAGGAGGCCCTCGGTACACTCATTGACATTTTGCTCGCCCTGGCAGGTCTGGCAAAGGAATCCATGCTGCGCGGACACGGGTGGACGTTCCTCGATATGGGCCGACGTATTGAGCGCAGCCTGCAGACTGTCTCGTTACTGCACTCCCTGTGGGTTCCAGCGGAAACGCCACAGGAACAGCTGGTGATTGAAAGCGCGCTCACCAGCACCGATTCACTGATGACCTTCCGCCGACGGTATCACGGCGATCTCAGCCTGGGGAACGGGCTCGATCTGCTGCTGCTGGAACCTGCGAACCCCCGTTCGCTCTGCTTCCAGCTGGAGCGTATCTCGGAGCATCTCGCGGCCCTGCCTGCGACGAATGCAGGCAACCGCCTGTCGCGGGAAGCGCGACTGGTGCTAGAAGCCACCACGGCCCTGCGTCTTGCGGAGCCCGCCAACCTGGCGCACGTGAAGCAGGGGCAAAGCCTGCGCGGCAACCTCGATCAGCTGCTGTCACGTCTTCGTCGGCTGCTGAACGACACGGCCACGGCGCTGCACAATCACTATTTCGAACATTCAACCGGCCCGCAACCGATGGTGCCGGCAAAGCAGGAACGCAGCTTGTGATTTACCGCATACGACACCACACGCGCTACCTGTATTCGACCAACGTCAGCCAGTGTTACAGCCTGGCGCACCTGCTTCCCAGGAATACTTTTTACCAGCGCTGCACGAACGCAGTCATCCGGGTAGAGCCGCAGCCCGCTACTGCCGCCGACCGAACCGATTACTTTGGCAACCGAAGCTACCACTTCTCGATTCAGCAGCCGCACAGCATTCTCGACGTGACCGCCGAGAGCGAGATTGAGATGTTTGCGCAACGGCAAAGCCTGAGCCTGGATTTCGGCGCCACCTGTGCCGATGCGCGCGCAATGCTCACGACAACCATCAACGATGAAAACACCAGTGCGCGTGAGTTTCTGCTGGATTCGCCGATGGTGGCCGCCAGCGCCGACCTGGCCGAATATGCACAGAGCTCCTTCGCCGACGAGCGCCCGTTTTTATCCTGCGTGCGCGACCTGACGGCGCGAATCTACCGGGATTTTACCTACGACCCCCGCTCCACCGAGATCACGACTCCACTGAAGGAGGTTCTGCAGTTCCGGCGGGGTGTCTGCCAGGATTTCGCGCATCTGGCTATTGGCTGCCTGCGTTCGCTGGGCTTCCCCGCACGCTATGTCAGCGGCTATCTGGAGACCAGCCCGCCCGCGGGCGCGCAGCGCCTGCAAGGCGCGGATGAAAGCCACGCCTGGTTCGCGGCCTACTCCCCCGCGGAGGGATGGGCGGATTTCGACCCCACCAACAACCTGATGGCGATGGAGCGCCATATTACAACGGCCTGGGGCAGGGACTATTCAGACGTTACGCCATTAAAAGGGTCTATTATCGGCGGCGGCGG
The DNA here is from genome assembly GCA_963976655.1 of uncultured Halieaceae bacterium. Classification (GTDB taxonomy): domain Bacteria; phylum Pseudomonadota; class Gammaproteobacteria; order Pseudomonadales; family Halieaceae; genus Marimicrobium. The sequence continues at coordinate 13,534 of CAXBLB010000019.1, read as the reverse complement.
ACACACGCTGCAAATCTCGGTAGACGTGCAACGCCTCAACAGGTCGACGCTATAGACCTCAGGCGTCTTTACGCTTGAACACCTCATCCAGCGATGGCAAATCTTCGAAGGCCCTGCGGATGTTTTCATCCCAGGCTGTTCGCAGGCTGACCAGATACGGGTCTATTTCTTCCAGTTTGGCGTACAGGGATGGCCCATCCAGCGCATCGGCGCGATAGAACAACAGCTCAATCGGCGGCCCCACGGTCGCGTTGCTGCGCATCGTGGAATCCATGGACACCAGAGCGCAGCGCATCGCCGTTTCGGGGTCGGTTTCGGGCCGGATGATACGATCCAGGATGGGCTTGCCGTACTTCGTCTCTCCGATTTGCAGAAACGGGTGCTGGCTGGAGACCGTGATGTGGTTGCCCTCGGGGTAAACCATGTACAGCTCATGCCCCTGGCCCTTGATCTGGCCACCCACGACAAACGTCGCTTCAGGTTTGAATCCGGCGTTCGGGGCGTTTTCAGAAAAGCGGCTCTGCTCTTCGCGCCCAAGGCGACCGATGTAATCTGCAATGTCGGCCACGTACCCAGCCGTGGAGATGTTCTGCTTGGCGTCTTCCTTGAGATCGCGCTCTATACGCGCCACCACCGACTGGCTGGTCGCCAGGTTGCCCGCCGTCATCACCATCAGCTGCCGATCGCCGGGAATGGAAAAACGATGCAGCTTGCTGTAGGTACTGACCCTGTCGGCACCCGCGTTGGTGCGCGAATCAGAGCAGAAGACCAGCCCGACATCGAGCTTGATACCGATACAATATGTCATACCTTGGAAAAACACCCCCTGAATGGGTTGAGCCGCATCGCGGCGCCTGCGAGCATAATTGCTCAGCCACTGAAATGCCAGACAAGCTCTGCTAGAATCCGCCGCTTCATCGCTACCGCAAATTCGAGGCACCATGGCTCAATACGTCTACACCATGAACCGCGTCGGCAAGGTTGTGCCGCCGAAAAAGACCATTCTCGAAGACATCTCGCTGTCGTTTTTTCCGGGGGCGAAAATCGGCGTGCTGGGTTTGAACGGCGCGGGAAAGTCCACTCTGCTGCGCATCATGGCGGGGCTGGATACCGACATTCTGGGCGAAGCGCGTCCGCAGGCCGGCATCAAGATCGGCTACCTGCCGCAGGAACCGCAATTGAACAGCGAGAAGGATGTACGCGGCAACGTTGAAGAGGGAGTTGCTGAGGCGACCGAAGCGCTGGCGGCGCTGGATAAAGTATACGCGGACTACGCCGAGCCAGACGCCGATTTCGAGGCACTGGCGAAGGAGCAGGCGCGCCTGGAAGACATCATCCAGGCCACCGACGCCCACAACCTCGACCACAAACTGGAGGTTGCCGCGGACGCACTGCGCCTGCCCCCATGGGATGCCAGCGTCGACACGCTCTCGGGCGGCGAGCGCCGCCGTGTCGCGCTGTGTCGTTTGCTGCTTGCCAACCCGGATATGCTGCTGCTGGACGAACCCACCAACCATCTGGACGCAGAGAGTGTCGGCTGGCTCGAGCGTTTCCTGCATGATTTTCCCGGCACCGTGGTGGCCATCACCCACGACCGCTACTTTCTCGACAACGCAGCCGGCTGGATTCTGGAACTCGATCGCGGTCGCGGCATCCCCTATGAGGGCAATTACTCCGACTGGCTGTTTACCAAGGAACAGCGCCTGGAGCAGGAACAGCGTCAGGAGGCCTCGCACCAGAAGGCCATCAAATCGGAGCTGGAGTGGGTGCGCAGCAACCCCAAGGGACGCCAGGCCAAAAGCAAGGCGCGATTGCAACGCTTCGAGGAGCTGCAATCGCAGGAGTTTCAGGCGCGCAATGAAACCAACGAGATCTACATTCCCCCGGGGCCCCGTCTCGGCGACAAGGTGATAGAGGTTCGCGGCCTGAAGAAGAGCTTCGGCGATCGCCTGCTGTTCGAGAATGTGAGCTTCTCGGTGCCGCGCGGCAGCATCGTGGGCATTATCGGCGCCAACGGCATGGGCAAATCCACCCTGTTCAAGATTCTCATGGGCAACGAACAGCCGGATGCCGGCGAGGTCAGCCTCGGTGACACTGTGCAGCTGGGCTATGTGGATCAGTCCCGCGACGATCTGGACGGCAGCAAGACCGTCTGGGAAGAGGTGTCGGACGGACAGGACATTCTGCGCATCGGCAATTACGAGGTGCCCTCACGTTCCTACGTGGGCCGCTTCAACTTCAAGGGCTCTGATCAACAGAAATTCGTCAAGGATCTTTCAGGCGGCGAGCGCAACCGGCTGCACCTGGCCAAGCTGCTGAAGCAGGGCGCCAACGTGCTGCTGCTCGATGAACCCACGAACGATCTCGACGTTGAAACCCTGCGCGCCCTCGAGGAGGCATTGCTGGCCTTTCCCGGCGCCGCGCTGGTGATTTCTCACGATCGCTGGTTTCTCGACCGCATAGCCACGCATATTCTCGCCTACGAGGACGATGGCAATGTCGTGTTTCACGAGGGCAATTTCTCGGACTACGAGGCAGACCACAAGGCACGCCTCGGCGCGGCCGCGGATCAGCCCAAACGAGTCAAGTACCGCAAGCTGAAGTAAGCGACAGCGCCTCGCCGCAGTATGACGCTGCATATGATTTCGCGTTATAGTCCTTCCTGTGTCAGGCCACAGGGAGATCTCACATGAGCGATATCGCAAGGGAACGGCGCCACTTCACGCGCATTGAGCTGGCTGTACCCGTAGAGGTACACCAGGGCGGCAGCGTCTGGCACCAGAACCTGGTGGATATCTCCCTGTCGGGCGTGACCACCGATCAGCCGCAGGATTGGGACGCCCAGTACAATGAGCCCTTTACGCTGATCATCGCGCTGGAGGACGACAAAAACCTCGAACTGCACGCCTTTCTGCAACATGTGGACGAGGGGCGGCTGGGGTTTGCGGTGGAGCATGTGGATCGTGAAAATATCGGCCCCCTGCTAGAAGTGCTTGAGGCACATATGGATATCGCCACGCTGGAGGAGGAACTGAGCCAGCTCAGCGATTAAGACGCTGGAAGCTACACGTCGAGGGCCGCCAGTGCCTCCGACAGTTTGGATACGGCAAGAACCTGCATTCCCCTGATCTCACCCTTGGGCGCGTTGCCTCTCGGCACTATCGCCCGCGTAAAGCCGTGCTTGGCCGCCTCCGCCAGGCGTTCCTGCCCGCTCGGCACCGGACGAATCTCGCCGGAGAGGCCCACCTCGCCAAACACCACCAGTTCCGCTGGAAGTTTGCGATCACGGAAACTCGAGACAATCGCCAGCAGCAGCGCGAGGTCGGCGCTGGTCTCCAGAACCTTGACGCCACCGACCACATTGGCGAACACGTCCTGATCGCCCACCTGCAGGCCGCCATGACGGTGCAGCACCGCCAGTAACATGGCGAGGCGGTTCTGCTCCAGGCCCACCGCCACACGACGGGGATTACCCAGCTGGCTGTCGTCCACCAGGGCCTGAATTTCCACCAGCAGTGGACGGGTGCCCTCCCAGACGACCATCACGGCGCTGCCGGGCGAAGGCTCGGAACCGCGGTCGAGAAAGATCGCCGAGGGGTTTTTCACTTCGCGCATGCCGCGATCCGTCATGGCGAACACGCCGAGCTCGTTGACCGCGCCAAAGCGGTTCTTCTGGCCACGCAGCGTGCGAAAGCGGGAATCGTCGCTGCCCTCCAGCAGAATAGAGCAATCGATCATGTGCTCCAGCACCTTGGGGCCTGCCAGGGACCCGTCCTTGGTAACATGCCCAACCAGAAACAGTACCGTACCGCTTTGTTTGGCGTGGCGAATGAGATAGGCCGCGCATTCGCGCACCTGGGACACCGAGCCCGGCGCAGAGGCAATGTCTTCGCTGTGCACCACCTGGATGGAATCCACCACGAGGACTTTCGGCTGGAACTCCCCGGCCGCGGCGACGATCGCTTCCACGCTGGTTTCAGCCATCAGGCGCAGGCTGTCGGTTGGCAGTTGCAGGCGCTGGGCGCGCATGGCCACCTGTTGCAGGGACTCTTCCCCGGTGACATACAGGGCTTCCATCGAAGCCGCGAGGTGGCACATGGTCTGCAACAGCAGCGTGCTCTTGCCAGCCCCGGGATTGCCCCCCACCAGAATTGCCGAGCCCGGCACCAGACCGCCGCCGAGCACCCGGTCGAACTCCTCCGCGCCCGATGAGAAGCGCGGCAAATCAGCGAGGTCGATGTCTTTCAGTACGCGGGCGCTGCTGAGGGCACCGGTGAAACCGGCGCGGCTGCCCGCCGCCGAGGCGGCACTGCGGGCGGAGCCCTTGCCTGGGCCCAGGCGGATTTCAGACAGGGAGTTCCAGACGCCGCAATCGCTGCACTGACCCTGCCACTTTACGTAGTCAGAGCCGCACTCATTGCAAACGAACGCTGTTTTTTGCTTTGCCATTCAGTCTCACCGCGTGGATGCGGTATCCTAGCAGGATGTTGAACAACTATCTGCGTTACCAGCGCCCGTTGCATGTATGTCTGAATCAGGCCTGATTCCCGAGCGCCAGCTGCTTTTCTCCCCCCTGCTGGCGGCCACCATCGGGCTGGAGGAAGCGGTGCTGTTGCAGCACCTGCAGCTTGTGTTTGACCACCAGAAACCGCAACTGCGCAAAGGTTTCGCCTGGTACTGCGTGCAGCGCGACTTTCTGCTGCGCACACTACCCTTCTGGCAGACGGAAGATCTGCACCGGGTGAGCCGCAGCCTCGCCGACAAGGGCGTGCTGTTGCTGGATTCGCCGCCACTGCTGGACGCCGAACAACTGGTGTTCGCCGTGAATGCGCCGGCCCGTGCGAGTGCAACCCACCCGCAGGAGCAGCCCGCCCCGGCACCGACCATACCCACCAGGCGCAGCGCGAGCCTGCTTCCGAGCCACTGGACCCCGAGCGAAGACCTGCTGCAGCTTCTTGACCTGAACCACAAGATACCGCGCCAGTTCGCCCTCGACCAACTGGAAGATTTCATCTATTACTGGCGCGAGCGCGGCGAAACCAGCCACGCCTGGGAAAACAAGTTCCGCCAGCACGTCACTACACACTGGCGCCGCCGGCAGCAGCAGGAAGGCCAGGGTTTTCAGGCGCCGCAGGCGATGGCGCTGGATAACAACTGGCGTCCGAGCGCTGATGCCATGGAGATCATGGCACGCTCCGGCATCGACCAGTCGTTTATCGAACAGGCGATTCCGGAGTTTATCCTCTACTGGCGCGAGCGCGGTGCCGCACCGAGGGAACTCAATTCAAAATTCATCCAGCATATCCGTATTCAATGGACACGCTACTGCTCCAGCCTGGAGCACAGCACCGAGCCGCGCCGTATAAAGGACAACTGGCAACCCTCGCAGGATGTCTTCGACATTCTCAAGATGTCGCACATCGACGAGGCCTTCGCCCGCTCGCTGCTGCCCGAATTCATCGTATACTGGAAAGAGAGCAACCAGACCCAGACCTCCTGGAACAGCAAGTTCCTGCAGCATGTAAAATACCACTGGGCAAAAAGCCACCAGATAGCACAGACGGAACAAGCCAATGCCGGATACCAGGGACCTGGTGGAACAGGTCGCACAAGGGATCGCAGCCTCAGAGACGACCTCACCGACACATCCTGGGCGGAGTGACGGCCGTGCGCCTGCCAGCAGCGGGCAGATCGAGGCCATCAACCAGGTGTTTGCGCTCTTCAGGCTGAATTACCACAACCAGTATTACGCGGCCTTCCCCGACGCCGAGCAGCTCAAGCAGATCAAGAAGCTCTGGCTCGAGGCGCTGCAGGGGTTTTCCGTGGAACAGGTACTGCGTGGCGCGCGCCACGCAATTGAAACCAGTGAATATCTGCCAACGCTGCACCGCATGCTGGTGTGTTGCCGCAAGGGTTGGGACGAGCACGGCCTGCCGACGGTTCACGATGCCTATGTGGAGGCCTGCAACGCAGCTTCTCCGAAGTCCGCCCAGGCCTGGAGCCATGCGGCGGTGTATCTCGCCGGGCGCGACAGCGACTGGTTCTTTCTTGCGAACCGCCCGGAAAGCGTCGCGTTCCCCGTATTCAGCGAGCACTACCAGCGCTACTGTGCACGCGTGCTTCGCGGCGAACGGCTGGCAGTCCCGGAGCCCGAGGCGCTGGAAAAACCCGCTGTCAAACCGCTCTCGCGCGAGGAACAGCTGGCGCGCCTGCGCGCACTGCGCGAATCCACCGGTATCTAGGGTCACACCGCAGGGCTGGCGGATCAGACCTCGTCCTGCCCGCCGCGGGCAAGATTCTCAAAGCGCGTGAGCTGGCCCATGAAGGCCAGCCGGCAGGTGCCGATAGGGCCGTTGCGCTGTTTGCCGATGATTATCTCTGCCGTACCCTTGTCCGGCGTATCCTCGTTGTAGACCTCATCGCGGTAGATGAACATGATGACGTCCGCATCCTGCTCGATCGCGCCCGATTCACGCAAATCTGAATTCACCGGGCGTTTGTTGGGCCGCTGCTCCAGTGAACGGTTGAGCTGCGACAGCGCCACCATCGGCACCTTGAACTCTTTCGCAATGGCCTTCAGGCTGCGGGAAATCTCCGATATCTCCGCGGTGCGGCCCTCTGAGGAGCCCGCAACCTGCATAAGCTGCAGGTAATCGACCATGATCATGCCCAGGCCATCATTCTCGCGGAAGACCCGCCGCGCGCGGCTACGCACCTCGGTGGGCGTCAGGGCCGGGGTATCATCGATAAACAGCGGCACATCCTTGAGCTTGTTGACTGCGGTGCCGAGGCGCGGCCAATCCTCCTCCTCCAGCCTGCCGCTGCGAATGCGCGTCTGGTCGATACGGCCCACGGAAGACAACAGCCGGATAATGAGCTGTTCCGCCGGCATCTCCATACTGAACACCAGAATGGGTTTGTCCTGGTTGAGTATGGCGTGCTCCACCATATTCATGGCAAAACTGGTTTTGCCCATAGAGGGACGGCCGGCCACAATCACCAGATCCGAATCCTGCAGGCCCGAGGTTTTTTTATCGAGCTCTATGAAGCCGGTGCTCAAACCGGTGATCGCACCGCCAGATTCGAACAGCTGCTCGATGCGTCCCACCGCCGATTTCAACAGGTGGTTGACGCCCGCCGGCCCCCCCGCTTTGGGGCCCTCTTCGGAGATCTGCATGATGCGCCGCTCCGCGGCGTCTATCAGCTCGACGCTGGATCGCCCCTCGGGGCTAAAGCCGGACTCGGCAATGTCCTGCGCCGCTTCAATCAGGCGCCTGAGACTGGCGCGTTCACGCACCACCTGGGCATAGGCGCGGATATTCGAGGCACTGGGTGTGTTCTGGGCGAGTTCCGCCAGGTAGGACAACCCGCCCGCGGCATCCAGTTCACCGCTCGCCTCAAGTTTGTCGGCCACCGTGATGACGTCTATCGGCTGTAGCGCCTCCGCGAGCTGTTGGATCTGGCGAAACACCAGACGGTGACCCGGGCGGTAGAAATCCGCCGCCGTCACAGCTTCCGCCACCGCATCCCAGGCATCCGCCGCGAGCAGCAGACCGCCCAGCACAGACTGTTCGGCTTCCACCGAATGCGGCTGCATCTTGATACGCGCAAGTTCCCCATCAGCCCGCACAGGGCGTTCAGACAGGTCGAAGGGGTAATCGGGATCGGCCATGCGAGTTAATCAGCAATCGTCAGCAGGGGCCCGACAGGTTAGCGGAATTGGCAACCCAGAAAAAGAAGTTTCGCGCTGCCGTTGCGGCAGCGCGACCCGAGGCGCGATTATTCGGGAACGATGGCGACTTGCACTTCCACGGTGACTTCGCCGTGCACCTGGATGGCAATAGCGTACTCACCCAGCTCGCGCAGGGCGCCTTCGGGCAACCGCACTTCGGCTTTATCCACCTCGCAACCCGCTGCCACGATAGCGGCGGCGATATCACGGGTGCCGATCGAACCGAACAGCTTGCCCTCTTCGCCCGCATTGGCGCCAATAACGATCTGCGCGAGTGCACTGATGGCTTCACCGCGCGCCTGGGCGTCTGCCAGTGCGCTGGCGGCCGCGGCTTCCAGCTCGGCGCGGCGCGCCTCGAATTCCGCCGTGTTGGCCTCGGTAGCCGGTACGGCCTTGCCCTGGGGAAGCAGGAAGTTGCGCCCGAACCCGGACTTCACGTTGACCTTGTCACCCAGGTTGCCCAGGTTATTGATGTTCTCCAGCAATATGACTTCCATCTTACAATCCTCTGTTCGGGGAATGATCTCCCGCTACTTCACTGATCTCTTTCGTCGTTGTCGTCGCTTCTCTGGTCAGTAGTATCGTCGCGCCGGTCTTTGGGTGGAGCAAGGCTGTCACCCGGCACACTGCCCCAACGACCGCGAAAATCCCACCAACCGTCCACCACGGCCAGCATAACCACCAGCATCTGCATGGCACCAAACAGGAACCATGCGATGTAAAACAGCGCCAGCAACATGCCGCTCCAGGCCTTCTGCCGCGCCCGCGCATGCACCAGGCCGAGGCCCGCAAACATCAGCGGCGCCACACCGATCATCGCCCAGGTACGCCACTCGGCCCCCTGGCTGAAGATCAGCAACACCCCCACAAGGAGAGCCAGACTCACCGCTGCGGGGTAGCGCAACGTACGGAACTCCTGGCCGAATCCACCCGGATTGTACAGGGAGGCCTGCCAGTAACGGGCCAGCAACAGGCTCAAAATCGAGAGCGTTGAAGTGCCCGTGCCAATCATGCCCGCTATCGCAATGGCACCCGGCCGCGGCAGGGTGACCATTTCGCCGTTGCGCGACGCATACTGTTCAAGGTAGGCCACATAGGGCTCTACCAGTTCTATTCTTACCTGCTCAAGGTAGGCTTCCCCCACGCTGAGCATCAATATCCCGGCGGCGACACCTACCGCCACGCTGGCCAGCAGCGCCAGCGACAGACTCACGGTTGCGCGCAACACCAGCGCCAGACTCGCAGTGCCCAGAAGCAGGGCCACGGCGCTGGTATCGCCGAAGCGCCAGGCAATAATCGCAGCCGGCAATAGTGCCCAGGCCAACAGCCAGACCCCTTCGGCGGGCCCCTTGCGCAGGGTAACCAGCGCCACAACGGCGGCGCTGACCCAGGCAAACAACACGATCACAGCTCCTGCCACTGCAATCATCAGGGCCTGCGCGCGGCCGCGCATGACAAATTCCGCCAGGGCCTTCATCGCAAACTCACAGCCAACTCAATGCCAGCCATTCTTTCATCAGGGGCTGGCAATGGACGAAAACTACTGGTGGGCGTCGGAATACGGCAACAACGCCAGAAACCGGGCACGCTTGACCGCCGTTGCCAGCTGGCGCTGATAGCGCGCCTTGGTGCCGGTAATACGGCTGGGCACAATCTTGCCCGTTTCAGATACATAGGCCTTCAGCGTTTCGAGATCCTTATAATCGATCTCCTTGGTGCCTTCGGCGGTGAAGCGACAAAATTTTCGACGACGGAAAAAACGTGCCATCACATAACTCCTGCTAAGAACTCAATGGGGGTTGCCGATCGAAATACGCTATTGCGCTTCGGTTTCTGTATCGTCTGTTGTATCGGCACTGCTGTCACCGCTATCGCGCGAACTACTTGCAGTATCAGCTACCTGACGCTCCTCGTAACGGCTCTTGCGCTCGCGCGACTCTTTCTCGGCCTTCATGATAAAAGACTCTTCTGTCACGGGCTCATCGCGGCGGATAACGAGGTTGCGAATGACGGCGTCGTTGAAGCGGAAGGTGGTGGTCAACTCTTCCATGGCCTCGTTGCTGGCCTCGACATTCATCAGAATATAGTGCGCCTTGTGAATCTTGTTGATTGGAAAGGCGAGTTGGCGGCGGCCCCAGTCTTCCAGACGGTGCACTTTGCCGCCGTCTTTCTCGATACTACCGGTGTAACGCTCGATCATGCCGGGCACTTGTTCAGACTGATCCGGATGAACCAGAAATACGATCTCGTAATGTCGCATACGAAAAGCTCCTTACGGGTTAATGCCACCCGGTCAAACCAGTGTGGCAAGGAGGATCGGCCGCACAATGCAGCCGGGCAAATTTTGAGGGAGCGGAGTTTAGCGGCTTTACCCGGGGGAAACAAGGCCCGCTCGGCGCACGCCCGCTCGGCGCATGCCCACTAGGTGCGGGGGCCCTGCCGCTGCCTGACCGCCTCGAACAGACAGACACCGGCTGCAACCGACACATTCAAACTGCTGACGGCGCCCGCCATGGGCAGGCTTATGAGGAAATCGCATGACTCCCGCGTCAGCCGACGCAGACCAGAGCCTTCAGCGCCCATCACCAGAGCAACCGCGCCGGTCAGATCGGTAGCGTACAGGCTTGTCGCTGCCTCGCCATCGGCACCGTAGAGCCAGACGCCGCGTTCCTTGAGGGCCGCCAGCGCGCGGCTCAGGTTCGTCACCTGCACAAAGGGCACACTCTCGGCGGCACCGCAGGCTACCTTGCGCACCACCGGGGTTATCCCGGCGGCGTTGTCTTTGGGCGCCACCACCGCCAGGACACCGGTCGCATCCGCACTGCGCAGGCATGCCCCGAGATTGTGCGGATCGGTCACGCCATCCAGCACGAGTATCAGCGGCGGGGCCGTGGCCGCCTCTACCGCTGCGAGTAAATCGGCCTCCCGCCAATGCTTGTCCGCCGCGCCCAACTCTGCCGCTTCACCCGCCGTTTCGGCTACCGCACCCTGGTGACGCCCCTCTACCAGTTGATCCAGTTCGCCCCGGGTTCCCCACTGCACCGAGACACCCTGCTTCCCGGCCAACGATGCAAGCGCCGCCCGCCGTTGATCGCGTCCGCGCTGCAACCACAGCTTTGCCACTGCCGCAGGATTTTCGCGCAGCAGGCCTTCTACAGCATGAATGCCGTAAACCCGCGCCGCGCTCATTGATCCCTTCTGGACCCGGTTTTGCTACGGGCTTTGCGCCCGCCCCGGCGACCGCGCTTGCTGGACTTGGCCGGTTTGGCGTCGCCGCCCTTCTTCTCGCCCGGTTTACCGGACTTCGATACGGGTTTCGTGCCCTTGGCCTCTACCAGCTCGAGATCAATCTTGCGGTCATCCAGATCGACCCGCGCCACCTGTACGCGCACCGCGCCCCCCAGGCGGTAGGTGCGCGCGCTGCGCTCGCCCGTCAAGCGCTGCTTGGCCGCGTCAAACTGGTAGTAGTCCCCCGGCAGGGCCGTGATATGCACCAGACCTTCTATATACAGATCCTTCAGCTCCACAAACAGGCCAAAGCCGGTCACAGCGCTGATCACCCCGTCAAACTCTTCGCCCACGTGTTCCTGCAGGTATTCACACTTCAGCCAGGCTTCCACTTCCCGCGTGGCGTCATCGGCGCGCCGCTCCGACATTGAGCAGTGCTCGCCATGCGCCACCATGGCCGCGATGTCGTAGGGAAAAATCCGCCGCGCCTCCAGCGGCTGGGCGCCCTCCACTCGCCGCAGCCCCTCAACCTTGCCCCCACTACGCAGCAGATGTCGGATACCGCGGTGCACCAGCAGGTCAGGGTAGCGCCGGATCGGCGAGGTAAAATGCGCGTAGGCCTCATAGTGCAGGCCGAAATGTCCGAGGTTTTCCGGCTGATACACCGCCTGGCTGAGCGAACGCAGCAGCATGGTCTGGATCACATGCGCGTCATCGCGCCCCTGAATCTGTTCCAGCAGGTGCTGGTAATCCAATGGCGTGGGTTTGGCGCCGCCCGAGAGCTCCAGGCGCAATTCGCCGAGAAACTTGCGCAGGCCCTCGAGTTTTTCCTCGCTGGGCCCCTTGTGCACACGGAACAGCATGGGCAGCTTGCAGCTTTGATAGAAGCGCGCCGTGGCCACGTTGGCAGCCAGCATGCACTCCTCAATCAGTTTGTGCGCATCGTTGCGCACCACGGGCACAATGGCGTCGATCTTGCGCTGATCATCAAAGATGATGCGCGTTTCCTCGGTTTCAAAATCAATCGCGCCACGCCGCTCGCGAGCCGCGCGCAAGGCGTGATACAGATCGTGCAGGCGCGTCAGCTCGGGCACGCGCGATGCGTCCACCTCCCCGTGTTCGCCGCTTTCCAGCACCTCGCCCACCTGCGTGTAGGTAAGGCGCGCAGCCGAGTGAATGATGCCCTCGTAGAACTGGTAGCCGCTGAGATTGCCCGCGCGGCTGATTTCCATTTCGCAGACCATCGCCAGGCGATCCACTTTGGGTTTCAGCGAACACAGGCCGTTGGAGAGCGCCTCGGGCAACATGGGCACCACGCGACCGGGGAAGTACACCGAGTTGCCGCGATTCGCCGCCTCGACATCCAGCGCCGAACCCACCTCCACGTAGTGTGACACGTCGGCGATGGCCACCCACAGGGTCCAGCCACCGCCGCGCCGCTGCTCGCAGTACACCGCATCGTCGAAATCTTTGGCGTCCTCGCCATCGATGGTCACGAAAGGCAGTTTGCGCAGGTCGATGCGATGTTGCTTGTCGGGTTCGGTGGGTTCCGCCTCCAGCGATGCCGCTTCCGCGAGCACCGCATCCGGCCACTCCCAGGGAATATTGTGCGAACGAATGGCGACTTCAATCTCCAGCCCGGGATCGAGGTGCTCGCCGAGTATTTCCATCACCGCGCCCTTGGCGCCGAGCCGGCGCGTGGGGAAATCGGTGATCTGCGCGGTCACGATCTGGCCGGAGATGGCGTCGCCCTTGGCGGCGGGCGGAATGAGAATATGCTGGGTGAGGCGGCTGTTGTCGGGGACCACGAAGCCAATGCCGCTCTCCTCCTGATACCGCCCCACGATTTCACTCTGGGCGCGCTTGAGCACTTCCACCACTTTGCCTTCGAGGCGCCCGCGGCGATCTTCGCCCGTCACCTGCACCAGTACTTCGTCACCGTCGAGCACGAAGTGCATCTGGCGCGCGCTCAGGTAGATATCGTCACCCTCGGCGAATGGCATGGCGAAACCATAGCCATCGCGATGGCCCTGTACACGACAGCGCACCAGGTTCATGCGGTCCACCACTGCAAAGGCGCCGCGCCGGTCCTGCAGCAACTGGCCGTCGCGCACCATGGCGCGCAGGCGCTTGCCGAGCGCATCAAGCTGCTCGGGTTCCGCCAGCGCCAGCTTCTTCGCGAGCTTTTCCTGGTTCAGCGGCTTTTTCGCCTCGGTAAGCACTTCGAGAATCAGCTCGCGGCTGGGGATGGGGTTGTCGTAATTGGACGCTTCGCGCGCGGCGTGGGGGTCGGCAATGTCGCCTTTTCTGGTCATCAGGTGGAGCCTTCTTTTCAATAGGAGATTTGCAACTCATGCTACGCAGCACGGCAGATTCCGCGCCTTGCGGTAGACGCCTGCGTTGCGCTGAGCCGCTACTGCCCACCAGTATACGCGAGGATTGACAAAGCTGAGCCGGAAAAGTAGAGTGCCGCCCCTCAGAACCCCCCGGCCATTCACGCGCCTCCCGGGTTCTACCGCTGCCCAGGTGGTGAAATTGGTAGACACGCTAGCTTCAGGTGCTAGTGCTCGAAAG
>CAXBLB010000018.1:0-73443 GCA_963976655.1 uncultured Halieaceae bacterium | reverse complement strand
GGATGAGCTCCGCGCTGAGCTCGGCATTCAGAAACCGGTGCTCTATCGTGAGGCTGTTCGCAGCATCGCTGCTTCCAATGCCGCGGTGTAGGGTGGCACCTACTCCCTCCCAGGGTCGGCGCGGGCGATAATCGCATCGACATCCACGCCGCGGGGCAGTGTGCCGTAATTGCGCGCGCCGGTGCCGTCCAGGCGCGAGGCGATAAAGGCATCCGCCACAGCGTCGCTGCCTGAGCGCAACAGCAGGCTGGCCTGCAGGGTCAGCGCGAGCTGGTCGACGATCTGCCGGGCGCGGTATTCGGCGTCGGCCAGGTCGGAAAATTCGTCGCGCAGCCGGGCGACCGCGGCGTCGAGGCGAACATCTGCGCCGCGCGTGGTATCGAGTTCCGCGAACCAGGTGTCCAGTACCTCCGGGCTGCGGCCCAGGGCGCGCAGCATGTCCAGCGCCTGCACGTTACCGGAGCCTTCCCAAATGGCGTTGATCGGCGCGTCACGGTACAGGCGCGCCAGGATGAAATCCTCTGTCACCCCATTCCCGCCGAGACACTCCATGGCCTCGTAGCTGTGTCCGGGGGTGCGCTTGCAGATCCAGTACTTGCCTGTGGGGAGACCGAGGCGCAACAGCAGTTTGTCGTGCTCGTTGCCGCCGGCCGCGAGGCTCCTGTCCAGGGCCTCACCCATACGCAGGGTCAGCGCCAGGGAGCCCTCCACTTCCAGTTGCAGGTCTGCCAGCACGTTGCGCATCAGGGGCTGGTCGATAAGCGTTTTGCCGAAGGCGGCGCGGCCGGCGGCGTGGTTCACCGCCTGCGCCACCGCCTGACGCTGTGTCGCCGAGGAGCCGATCATGCAGTCGAAGCGGGTCATCGCCACCATCTCGATGATGGCGGGCACGCCCCGGCCTTCCTCGCCGATCATCCAGCCCAGCGCGCCGCGCAGCTCGATCTCGGAGGAGGCGTTGGATACGTTGCCCATCTTGTTCTTCAGGCGCTGTACCTGGATCGGGTTCTTGCTGCCGTCGTCGCGCCAGCGCGGTACCAGGAAGCAGCTCAGCCCGCCCTCGGACTGGGCCAGCACCAGGAACGCGTCGCACATGGGCGCCGAGGTGAACCACTTGTGGCCCACGAGTTCGTAGGCTTCACCGGAACCGCCGGAGCCGAACGCGCGGGCGCGTGTGGTGTTCGCGCGCACATCGGACCCGCCCTGCTTTTCCGTCATGCCCATGCCGATGGTCAGCGCCGCTTTTTCCGTGTATGGCAGGTTGCGCGGGTCGTAACCCTGCGCGAGGATTTTCGGCAGCCACACGTCGCCCACCGCCGGGGTCAGACGCAGGCTCGGCACGGCGGCGAAGGTCATGGTCACCGGGCAGCCGTGGCCCGATTCCACCTGCGCCTGCAGAAAGTAGCGCGCGGCGCGCGCCACGTGTGCGCCGGGGCCGGGGTCGGTCCAGGGGCTCGCGTGCAACCCCGATTCCAGGGCCAGGCGCATCAGGTTGTGGTAGGCGTCGTGGTAGCGCACCAGGTCCACCCGGTGGCCCTGGCGGTCGTGGGAGAAAAACTGTGGCTTGTACTCGTTGGCACGAAAACCCCATTCGTAAACGTCCGCACTGCCGCAGCGGGCGCCGTGTTGCACCAGGCTGTCTTCGGCCCAGGCGGCGCCGTGGCGCGCCACGCCTTCGCGCAACGCGGTGTCTGTGAGGTAGCTGTTGTAGCCTTCGAGGGGGCGGGGCTGGTTGAAAACCTCGTGGGTATGGGCGAGGTGGTCGAATGAAAAAGATCCGGAGTCGCTGGACATGGATGGCCTCGGTCGCGTTGCGCTACACGGCCGGGCAGTGTAACACGCAGTGCCCGTCCCGCGGCACGGTGAGGCGTCGCAACAATCGGGGGCGATGGATGCAGACGTATTTCCTGCGGCTGAACGGCGAGCATGTTCCTGGCGTAGCGCCACGCCTTGTTGGAGCCGTTAGCAGACTTGGGCCCGGGTGCCTGTCTATAATGGTCAGCACTGGCCGGCGTCAGAATTCAATAACAACCCGGCTCACTTTCAGGTAGTCATCAATAATCGAGGGCCGCCCCATGGCACGACGCGCAAAAATCACCACACTCGGGCTGGGTGCGGTTCTCACCCTCGGCGGCCTCACGGCCTGTGACGACAACAGCGACAACCTCGCCGATTCCGGCCCCGGCATTCTCTGGCCTGCGGGCGCTGAGACGGTCGGGCCGCTGGTGTCGGGCACCTCGTCGGTCATTGACGGTACCTTCGCCTGGACCGATTTCGTGTACGACGATCGCGGCGCGAACACCGACTCAGGCGACAGAACGGATATGGCCAGTGCCGGCGGCGACGCCAGTTATCCGCAGGGTCTCTCCAACGCCGCGGATTTCGTGCAGGTGCAATTCCGCGAGACGGATGACGGCCTGCGCGTGCGGGTGGTGCTGGAAACGCTACTCGACCCCGCAGTGCCGCTGCTGGGCATCGCTTTCGATACCGATGACAACAACACCACTGGCGCCGCGACCCTCCCGGGTTCATGGGCGCCGCAGGGAACCCTCGGCGTCGAGCTGCTCATGCTACTGGCGCAGGACACTGGCGAAATTCTGAGGTGGGACGGCGGGCAGTGGCAGAGCGTTGCCGCTCTTGCGGTGACAGTGGATGCCGGCGCCAACACGCTCGACGCCACGCTGCCAGCAGCCGTGGCAGCGCCGGGCAACGCCACCTGGAACGTGCTGGGCGTTGCCGGTACCGCCGCTGCCTCATGGCTCACCGGCGCCGGTGTGATTCACGATCTCGCCTTTGTTGCCGATGAGCCGTTCTATCAATGGCAGGACTACCGCCAGGCAGACATCCTCTCTGGCAAGGCGCCGGTCGAGGGAGCATTTGCCAGAGTTGACTTCGGGCGGGTGGCCAGGGGAATGGACCAACTGTCCGACGCCACTGCGCCGGGTTTCCACACCTACCTGTACCGCTCCGAACTCAAGCTGGGGGAGGGCATTGCCGAAACCGCCGACGGCCCGGAGTTTCTCGGCCCCTATCAGCCGTACCTGGTTTACGTACCGGAGCCGGGTCATCTGCAGGGCGAAGCGATGACCGTGTTCCTGCACGGCCTGACGCAGAACCACCTCGGCAGCGTGATTGTGGGCGGTACCTATCTCGGTACCGGGCGCGTGCTCTCGGAAGAGATCGGGGCGCTCGAGCAGTACGTGCGCGACGGCACGGATTTTCCGCCGCACAATCTGACTGTATGGCCGCTGGCGCGCGGCGCGGGCCTGTTTTACGAAGGCATTGCCGAGCAGGACGTGCTCGATGTGCTGGCAGACGCGAGCTTCAGGTTCAGGCCCGATCCAGATCGCATCATACTGAGCGGCGCGTCCATGGGCGGGATCGGCACGTTCCGCATCGGGGCCCTCTACCCTGATCTGTGGTCCGTTGCGGTGCCGATTATTGGCCTGGCCCGCGACTCGGTTGAGCCATTGCTGAGCAACTTCGAAAACCTCGAAATTCTGCAGATCAACGGCGCTATCGACACGCTCATCCCGCTTGCCGGCGCACAGGCGACGACCGATCTCCTCGACAGCCTCGGCGTGCGCTACCAGGCGTGGATGCTGGACCAGCGCGGGCATGAGGCAGGTGGCTTCGTTTACGATTGCGTCTACCGCGACCTTGCCGACTACGTGCGCGTGAGCGACCCCGCCCGCGTGCGCTACACCGTGGATCCCGTGATGACTGTTCTGGACCCCGCCACGGGGCTGGAACTGGTGCACGAGCGCGCCTACTGGGTGTCCGGCATCGCCGTGGCCGACCGCGCACAGCCGGGTTCAGTAAACGCTCACAGCCTGGCGCTCACCCAGCGCGAGCTGGAAGAGGTTGTGCGCCGCGACGAGCGCTACGCCAGCGATGCCGCCGGCAGGGACCTTTGCGGCCCCAACCCCGACATCGCAACCGGCGATACCTGGCGCTACCGCGCGACCGAGTGGCGCTTCGGCGATGAACTGCCCAGCCGGAACAGGCTGGAGGTGACACTGGCCAACCTCGCCGCGGCGACGTTTGACCTCGCGCGGGCCGGACTCGGGGATGGCGTGGCAGCGAGCGTGCAGGTGACGACGGACACCCTTGCCGAAATCGTCCTCACCGGGCTGCAGCCCGGCCAGGCCGTTGCGATCGCAGGTTCAACGGTCACAGCCGATGCTGAGGGGGCGGTGAGTGTTCCTGTACAGGCGGGGACTGCCACGATCGACATCAGCGCGGCCTGAGCATTGCAGCCGCGCACCAGCGTGCGCGCGTCAGGCGGCCCTGGGCTGGTGCTGGCTCATGCAATGAATTGCTCCACCCTCCTGCAGAATTTCCCGACAGTCGAAGCCGATGACTTTGCGGCGCGGGAAGCAACGTTTTAGCAGGGCGATAGCGGCAGCGTCATTCGCGGGCTGTGAGTAGGTGGGCACGATCACCCCGCCATTAACCAGCAGGTAATTCAAATAGCTTGCCGCGAGGCGTTCGCCGCGCAGATACACCGGCCCGGGAATCGGCAGCTCGACAATCTCGAAGGGCGCGCCCTCAACGGTGCGAAACGCACGGGCGCGTTGCAGGTTGTCTGCCAGGGCCGCGAAGTTGGCGTCATCTTCGGGCGCACTCGCCAGAAGAATGCCGTCACGCGCGAAGAAACGCGCCAGGTTGTCGATGTGCCCGTCGGTATCGTCGCCTATCAGCCCATCTCCCAGCCAGAGTACTTCCTGCACATTCAAATGCCTGTCCAGTAGCGTTTCGACTGCCCGGCGTTTCACGTCGCCGTTGCGGTTCGGATTGAGCAGCACGACTTCGGTGCTGAGCAGCTGGCCGGCGCCGTTGCTTTCAATCGCGCCCCCTTCGATCACCGCGTCGACCGCGAAGCGTGGAATACCCAGCTCTTGGGCAATCCATGCCGAGGCCGCGTTGTCGCGCGCCTGCAACGGGAATTTGTTGCCCCAGGCGTTGTAGCGCCAGTCCGACATCGCGAGCGCATCGCCCTGTTCGCTCAACAGAAACAGCGGGCCGAAATCGCGAATCCACACATCGTCGCTTTCATAATCAAAAAATATGACCTGGCTGGAATCACCCGCCTGGTTCATGCGTTCGCGCACCGCGGGTTGCGCGCGCAGCGGACACAGCAGGTGCACCGGTTGAAAGCCGGACACCAGCACGTAGAGCTCGCACAGGCGCTCCTGAACCACGGGCAGAATGCCGGCCCAGAGATCCTCACGCATCGGCCAGGCAAACCACACCGCCGATTGGGGTTCCCATTCGGCGGGCAACCTGAAGCCAGCCTGTTTCGCGAAGTTTTCCATCGTGGATTCAGCGCCCGGCTAATCGAGCATGCGCCGGGTGATGTCCGCGAAACTGTCGATGCGGCGATCGCGGAAAAACGGCCAGATCCGGCGCATCGCTTCGAGCGCCTGCAGATCGCAATCCGCCGTCAGCACCGTTTCCTCGGACACCGGGGCCCGCGCCACCACCTGGCCGTAGAAATCAGACACGAACGATTGGCCCCAGAATTCGGTGCCACCTTCCACGCCTACGCGATTGGCCGCCGCCACATAGCAGCCGTTGGCCACCGCGTGCCCGCGCTGCACGGTTTCCCAGGCGTTGTGCTGTGCGGCGCCGAGTTCGGCTTTCTCATCCGGCAACCAGCCAATCGCGGTGGGATAGAACAGGATTTCGGCGCCGCCCAACGCTGCCAGGCGCGCGGCCTCCGGGTACCACTGATCCCAGCAGATGAGCACGCCGATTTTGCCGAAGCGCGTATCCCACACTGTGTAACCGAGATCGCCGGGCGTGAAGTAAAACTTCTCTTCGAAGCCCGGATCCTGCGGAATGTGCATCTTGCGGTACTTGCCGAGATAGCTGCCGTCGGCATCCAGCACCGCAGCGGTGTTGTGATAGACACCGGGCCCGCGCCGCTCAAACAGCGAGGCGATGATTACCACGCCGAGCTCGCCTGCCAGTGCAGCGAATGCCTGCGTAGTTGGGCCCGGTACCGGCTCGGCGAGGTCAAACAGCGCAGTGTCCTGCGTTCTGCAGAAGTAGGGCGTATTGAAGAGCTCCTGAGTGCAGATAACCTGTGCGCCCAGTTGGGCGGCTTCCCGCACACGCGCGAGCGTGTAGTCGAGGTCTGCCTGTTTGGAGCCCTGTTCACTGCCCTGAATAAGAGCGATCCGAACGTTGCGCTGGCCTGCTGACAAAGCCTGTACCTGCAGTGCATGGTGGAGGGCGCCAGTATACGACGTTGTCTGGCCTACATTCCACGGCCCGGACACGCCGCAGTGGGGCCGTTCGCTTGTAAGCTTTACAGCGCGGTCGCAATTCCTTGCCGGGCGACTGCAAGTGTAAGCCCTTGCGCACCCTGACAAATTCGCTGTTGTTGGGTTGTCCAGCCGATTCCGGAAGTCTGGCACGGCTCTTGAATGTCATCTGGCGAGCGCCGGCGAAAGCGCCGGCACACGACAGCAAATAGAGGAGGAACACCATGCAATTACCTAAAAGCAGCTTGTTACTTGCGTCGGTTGTTGCGATCCCCGCATTTGCAGCCAACCCGTATCTGCAACCCGATGAAAGCTGGATTTCCATCAGTGGTGAAGTCTCACAAGTCAACCAGGACAGCTTTATGCTCGACTACGGCGATGGGTTCGTGACGGTGGAAATGGACGATGGAGATCGTGACGCCGATGCCTATGTGTTGACCAAAGGCGACAAGGTCACGGTATCGGGCCGGGTTGACGATGATTTCTTCGAGACCACCTCGATAGAAGCCAGCGCGGTGTATGTCGATTCCATCAATACCTACTTCTACGCAAGTTCGGCAGATGAGGAAGACGAATTCGTGACCATTGAGGCCCCGGTGATGACCTATGGGTCGAGTGTGGTAGGCACGGTTACCAGCGTTGGCGAGGACGAGTTCACGATCAACGCTGGCCTGCGTCGCGTGGAAGTACAACTCGGTGAGATGATCTATGACCCCCTGGACGATGAAGGGTACCAGCGCATTGAGGAAGGAGATATCGTGCGCGTCACGGGGAATCTGGACGAGAATCTTTTCGGCAGCCAGGAGATAGAAGCAGACACCGTGACCACCCTTCATCATGGTTCGTCATGAGTGTGCACGGCGGCCGGGTACTGGCAACCAGCGGCCGCCCATTGTCGACACCGAAGTAGATACATCTGGAACCTGCGTTGTCCACCGGTGACGCAGCTTTAAGGGGCTTGCTGTAGAGCCCCTTTTCCGATTCTTCAACGGTCAATCAGGCAGTGCAAGGCAGGAGTGTCTGGTTGGCGGTTTTCAGGGAGAGGAACAGAAATTGCATCCCTGAATTGATCCAAGCCCCCAGATGCTGCCGAATGACTGAAATTACCCTCTGGGGCGTCACCGTCCCGGTCTGGCTGCTGCAAACAGGCACCGTAATCGTGCTGGCCTGCCTGTTGCTGCTGATAAAACGACTCGTTCTGGTGCGTTTGCTGCGTCTCGCCGATCGATCCCGCTACCGCTTCGATGCGCTGTTCCTGCGCGCCCTGAATCTGCCCCTGAGTATCGCCATTGCCGTGGCGGGCCTGTTCCTGTTGGAATTTCTGCTGCGCCAGAACGGCGCCACAGAAAACGGCCTGGGCGGGAACACAATGACAGTTGCGAAGATACTCCTGATCCTCGCGATACTCATGTTTGTTAACCGGTTTGCGGTGGGCAGCCTGAAACTCTATGCCGAGCGTTCGGAAGCGTTGCGCAGCAGCCGCGGAATTCTCGCCGGCGTGGCGAGCAGTGTCATCATCGCCATCGGTCTGTTGATGGTTCTCGGCACCATGGGCATTTCCATTACACCGCTGATAGCCTCCCTGGGGATAACCTCCCTGGCCGTTGCGCTGGCGTTGCAACCGACGCTGGAGAACTTCTTCTCGGGCGTACAGCTGGTGATGGACAAGCCCATACGGGTGGGAGATTTCATCGAGCTGGAATCGGGCGAGCAGGGGTTCGTGGACAAAATAGGCTGGCGTTCCACCTGGATTCGCATGCTGCCGAACAACACGATTATCATGCCCAATAGCGTGCTTTCGCAGTCAAAGATCATCAACTATTTCTACCCTTCGAAAGAGCTGTCGGTTCCGGTGGACGTGGGGGTGCACTACGCGTCGGACCTGGAGCATGTTGAACGCGTCACCCTGGAAGTCGCACGTGAAACACTGAAAACCCATGAGTGGGGTGTGAGCGATTACAACACCTTTGTGGTTTTCCATACCTTCGACAGCTCCAGCATCAACTTTACGGTGATGTTGCGTGCCGGCGAATACTTCCAGCGCTTCTGGGTCAAGTCGGCCTTCGTCAAGGCGTTGCACCGGCGCTATGCCGAGGAGGGCATCGTGATCCCCTACCCGATCCGCGCGATCAACACCGCGCAGGAACATGCCGAGCTGCGCAGCGCCAGTGCCGCACCCGAACCCGGCTGACGATACGCGTGCGCAAACCGGTTCGCGCGCATGAAACGCGCATGAAAGATGTTCCTAGAAGCCGCCCAGACTGTTTAGCGCCTCGATAGCCGCCAGCGTGTCGCCGATGCTGACGAAGTCGACGGCAACAAAGTTGGCGGGTGTCGCGTACAGGGCTTCACATTCGTTAATTCGATTTGTGAGCAGCGGGTTGTAGTTGACCTGCCCGGCCAGCGCCGGGGAGCCGAAGACGTCCGTCAGGAAGTGGTTGAAGATGAACAGCTCGCTCGAGGGCTCTCCGCGGTTATCGGCGCAGGAGAAGTCGGCTGGTGTGGCGGCGGAAAAGTGGGTCTCGAAGGCGTGCGTCCAGACATTCATCAGCCAGGGGTAGCCGGGGTTCACCGCCCTGTCCTGCAGCACCACCAGCCGCGTGCCCGCATCGACCATGCTGCCCAGTGTCGGCCACGCGCCGCCGGGGTGGGTATAGGTGTAGCTGGTGAGACCGGACGCATCGAATGCGCCGGCGGTCAACGCGTGGCTCAGGTAGGATTCGATAATGAGCGTCACTACCGCGCCGGGGTTCGCATCCAGGAACTCGCGGATCTCGGTCAGCCCCTCGATCAGCGGTTGTTTTCCGATGCCGCACAGCACGTGGCAAAGGTAGGGAGTGTCCGGATCGACCTCGGGCACCTGTACCTGGCCGAACTGGCTGACATCGCCGGCCCGGTAGGTATCCAGCATCAGGCCGCGCACGCCGGCTGCCAACTGGTCCGGTACCGTCCACTGCTGGTTCGGGCCAATCCAGCCACTGGCCGCATTCGACATGGCGTTGTGGGTGGTGGCGTAGCGCACCTCGTCGTAGCGGCGTGCACAGAGCTCGTGGTGCGCGTTGCAACCACTGATGTTAACGCTAAGCGTTGAGGCCGTTGCGGAGGCCCCGTTGTCGGCGACCACCAGCATCTCCTGTTCGCCGGGTTCGAAGCCGGAGATGTCGAGGGTAAATGAGTAGGGTGCGGAGGTGTCTGACTCGACCCAGCTCCCGGGTATGCCGCGCGGAAAAAGCCGCACGCGGGTCGGCGTGAAGCTGGCAAACGTGAGGTCAACGGTGATCGTACCCGCCACCGCCGACCACTGCGTGGACGCGGTGATGGCGGGAGGGTTCGGGGGCTGGGTGAAGATGGCCCGCAACGCGGGCA
Source organism: uncultured Halieaceae bacterium (assembly GCA_963976655.1). Lineage (GTDB taxonomy): Bacteria > Pseudomonadota > Gammaproteobacteria > Pseudomonadales > Halieaceae > Marimicrobium. The sequence continues at coordinate 63,808 of CAXBLB010000018.1, read as the reverse complement.
TTGTCTGACCCCAGAACTGATCCACGGTGGCGCCCGCCACGTTCAGTTCGCAGTCAGGGAACTGCGCGCCACAGCCTTGCCAGCCTGAGAAAAGCCAGCCTTCGCGAGGCACTGCGGCATAGGTGACTGCATACTCCCCGGCGATATGGTTCGCACAGGGCTGTTCCTCCAGCGTGCAATCACGGGTTCCCGTGGAGGAACGTATATCGCCCTCGCCGGTAATCTCCAGTGGGTGGGAGCAGGCGGCAAGCAGGCTCAGCAGTAGCGGTGGAAGCAGTGTTTTCATGCGGGTGTCAGTCTCTGTCCATGCCGGTTTCAAGCCGGTCGGTATTATTCGTCTCAGCAACCAGTATAGTGGAAAAAGAAGGTGTCTTATCGGGAGTCGCGATGGGGTTCGGCAACTTCCAGGCCGGGCACCGCCGGCGGCCGTCTATTGCAGAAATTGTCTGCGCGGCGCAGTATGCTGGCAAGCGTAGGAACTCCGCCTGCAGCAGGCAGGGGGATCAAACAGAGCAGGAGTACGGCATGAAGAAAATATCCCAGACCAGTGTTTTCCGGCTGACAGCGGCCGTCATGGCCGGCAGTCTGTTGCTGGTGCTGCAGGGCTGTAGCAGCATTCCCCGGCCCGAGGGCGAAATGGCCAGTGCGAATACTGCGCTGATCAGCGCAGAGAACCAGGACGCGGCGTTGCACGCGCCGGTAGCGATGGATCGGGCGAAAGACAAGCTTCGGCGCGCGAAGCAGGCCATGCAGGACGAGGACTACGCGGAGGCGAGGCGGCTTGCAGATGAGGCTCTGGCGGACGCCGAGTATGCACAGGCGTTCACCAGCAAAACCCGCGTCGAGCAGGCCTTGAGCGATATGCAAACAAGCATCGAGGTGCTGCAAAACGAAATTTCACGCGGCCAGGGCAATTGAGCTCGGTATTGAACCGATCAGGAGACAGCATGAAGATTTCAGTATGGGTAAGATTCGGCTTGGCGGCGATACTGGCGGCATCGATTTCGGGCTGCAGTGGTCTGCAGAAAACGCAGGCGCTTCTGGATGCGGAAGCGCTCTACGAATCGACAAGGCAGAATGAGGATGTGCTGCGCTACGCGAACACCGAGCTCGACCGCGCAGGCCAGGCGCTGGAAGCCGCCGCGCAGGCAGAGGCAGAAAAGGAGATGAACTCCCTGGCGTATGTGGCGAAGGTACGTACCGAGACAGCCGTGGCGCTCGCCGAACGCAAGGCCGCCAGCGAGCAACTTGCCGCGCTGAGCAAAACACGCGATCAGATTCTACTCTCGGCGCGCAATGCCGAGTTGCAGCGCACGAAAACCGATGCAGATGCATTGCGGCGTGAACTGCTCGCACTACAGGCGGTAAAAACGGATCGTGGCATGGTGATGACCCTGGGCGATGTGCTGTTCTCAACCGGCAAGGCAGATTTACAGCCTGGCGCCCTGAGCACGGTTCGGCGGCTGGCGGATTTTCTTGCCGAATATCCCGAAAAGACGGTGCTGATAGAGGGGTTCACCGATAGCACGGGCAGCGCCGAATTTAACCAGGGGCTGTCTGAAAGGCGCGCTCTGGCGGTGCGTTCGGCACTGGTCGATGCCGGAGTCAGCCCGCAGCGCATCAGTACCGAGGGCTATGGTATGGCCCGGCCGGTTGCCGATAACAGCACGCCCGAGGGTCGCCAGAGAAACCGCCGCGTGGAGATTGTCATACAGGACTGACAGCTGCCAGAAGCATTGGCGGGGCGAGTGAGCCGCGACAGCGTGCTTCGAAGTTGTCAGCGGGCTGACGGTTCGGCATCCGGGGTGGGCGGCGCAGTGCCGCCATCACTGGCGCGCGTTTCAATGGCGATGCTGGCATAGTTGATCAGCTTGTCCTTCAGGCGCTGTGAGTAGGTTACGAAGTTGGCGATTGCACCCGCATCGCGGCGCTCCGGATCTGCCAGCAACTGCAGCAGTTTTTCCTGCGTGTGGTTGAGGTGGCGCTGCATGTCGCGCGCCAGCGCGGTGACGCCCTCCTGGTTGCCTTTGGCAACGCAATCCGGGAGTTCCCCGAAAAGGATCAACGTGCGGCTGGATGTGTCGCGAATCAATAGCAGTATGTCACTTTTGAGTTCCACGTAATGGTTTGCCAGCACTTTCTTGGTTTCAAACAGGTCATTGATGGAATCGTGTATCTGAAAAAGATAGTCGTACTGGTTGATTAACGTGATCAGCTCGCGTGATTCCGCGCGGCCGTGCATGCGGGAGATTACTTTCGCGAAATACCCGAGGTATTCGCGTTTGACGAAACCAAAGTAGTCGATGCGGCGTTCCGCGGCGTCAAAGATGCTGCGGTAGTTGGTTTCGATGCTCAGGGTTACCAGATTGTAGTTTTCCTGCAGGAATTCGAGCAGTTCGCCCGACTGGTTCTGGAGCGTTGCGCGCGTCGTCTCAAAGGTATCCTCCTCTTTCGAGTCCGGGAGATCGAGGCGCTTGAAATCCATCTTGCCTTCGCCGATCACGCGATCGATCAGCCGCGTCAGCGGGGTGATGAGCAACATGAAGACCATACTGGTAGCGACATTGAAAACCAGATGTATGGTGGCGAGTGTGATAGCCGGGTCGTATTGCACTTCGGCCAGCCGGTCGCGGTAGATCAACAACAGTGGCAGAAAAAGTATCACGCCACCCACGTTAAACAGCAGGTGGCTCAGGGCTGTTTTCTTGGCGGCGGCGTCCATGTTGAACATGGCGATCAGCGCCGTGACGGTAGTGCCTATGTTGGTGCCCATGATCAGTGGCACGGCATTTTCGAGCCCGAGAATCCCCTGTTGCGTCAACACAACCGCAAGCCCCGTGGTCACCGAGCTCGATTGCACCAGGGCGGTAAACACGCAGCCCAGCAGAACGGCGTAGAACGGGTTCATCGGCTGCGATAGCATTTCTGTCATCGCCGGTGCGTGCTGCAGTGGCTCGAGTGCGCTGGATATCAGGTTCAGGCTGAAAAACACAAAACCAAAAAAGAACACCGTTTTGCCGAAAATCGCATAGCGCGAGCGCATCAGGCTGAGGAAGAAACCGAGCACGATGAATACCGGTGCGAATGCGGTGAGCTTGAAGGCGACGAGTTGCGCGGTGATCGTGGTGCCGATATTCGAGCCGAAAATAATGCCTACGCTATTCTTGAAAGACAGCACGCCGGCGTTGACCAGGCCGATGGTGATCACGGAGGTGGCGGAACTGGACTGAATCAGCGCAGTTACGATGGCGCCAATCAACAGGCCGACCACCGGCAGGCGTGTGGCGCGACTGATCGCGCGGCGAAAGCGTTCGCCGCTGATTTTTTCGATCTCGCGGGAGAAGTTTTCGAGGCCGTAGATGAAAAGAATGACGGCGGTCAGGCCCGCCATCAGGATATGCAGATTCTCGGTCATAAGCGCCCTAGAGGTTGGCCAGAAGCCATTGCACAGCGTCGTTTACGCGAAGTCCTGCTTCTCCATCCAGGGAATAATCCGCTCGAAGGCGCGTTCTATCTCCGCGGTGCTGGTCGCGTAGCTGATGCGTAAAGCGTTGCTGCAGCTCTCGCCGAAGGTATCTCCGCCGATGGTACACACACCCGTTTCGCGCAGCAGCCTGAGCGCCACGTTGCTGCCGTTGATGCCCTCGGGCAGTGAAGGGAACATATAGAACGCTCCCTGCGGCCGATAACTCTGCAGATTGGGGGTTTGCTCAACCAGGCGCATCAGCAGATCGCGCCGCGCCTGGTAGGTTTGCCCAACCGTCACCAGAAACTCCTTGTCTCCGCGCAGTGCGGCAACGCCGCCCCACTGTGCCGGCGTGCTCGCCACCGTGGTGGTGAACATGTGGTAGCGGCGCAGTTTCTTGATGGCGCCCTGGCTCGCGATGAGCCAGCCCACGCGCAGGCCGGGGATGCTGAAGGTCTTGGAAAAGCTGCTGATCACCATCACGTGGTCCAGGTCGCTGCAGCAGGACAACACGCTGGCGTAGTCGATATCGTCGAACACCAGGTGATCGTAAACTTCATCGCTGATCACATAGATGCCGCGGTAGGCGGCTTCCTGCACGATGGCCTCGATGGTTGACCGCGGATACACCGTGCCCGTCGGGTTGCTCGGAGAGTTGAGTATGATGGCATGCGTATTCGCGCTCATCGCATCAATCACATCGTCGGGATCAAGCTGGTGCCCGTTTTCGGCGGAAGTTGGCAGGTAGCGCACATCGCCGCCGTGCATTCTGATCAATGGTGCGTACAGCATGAACGCCGGGTCGACCACGAGAAACTCGCGGCCGGGTGCGGAGACGGCTGTCAGCGCAAGGTAGAGTGCCTCGGTCGCCCCGGTGGTGACCAGGATGTTGTCGGGTGACAGGCTGCGCTGACAGCGCTCGCCATAGTATTCCGCCAGGGCCTCGACCAGTTCCGGGAGGCCCGCATCCATGGTGTAGCCGGTTTGCCCGGCGCGCAGCGCGGCAACGGTGGCCTCCACCACGTGCTCCGGCGCCGGCATGTCCGGCTGCCCCAGCGACAGGTGCACGACATCCTGCATGCTGGCCGCAAGGTTCACCATTTTGCGAATGCCCGGCACGGGTATCGTATGCAGTGCGGGGTTCCACAAGGGATCTTCCGACTCGTAAAAATCCATGTCGAGTTCGGGCATGTTCAGGCCTCCTTGAACAGCGCTGGTCGGCGATCGGTCAGCGCTGCCGCCCGCTGGTATGCATGCCCGGCCCGCAACACCGTGGCATCGTCGAAGCGCCGCCCCACCAGTTGCAGGCCGATGGGCAAATCCCGGCTGTCGAAACCGCAGGGAACAGACAGCGCCGGCTGGCCCGTCATGTTGAAGGGGTAGGTGAAGGGCGTCCAGGACGGCCAGCGGGTGTGCGGCCAGTCTTCGGGTACTTCGCGGCCCGCGGTGAAGGCAGTCAGGGGCAGGGTGGGTGTCAGCAACAGGTCGTATTTGCGGTGAAAGGTGGCCATGCGTTCGGTGATCGCGGCGCGTTTGTTTACGGCATCGAGGTAATCCAGCATCGTAAGCTGAGCGGCTTTTTCCGCTACCTTCACCAGCTGCGGGTCCATCAGTGCGCGCTTGCTGGCGCCCAAATCGCGCATGGCGTTTGCGGCGCCGCTGTAGAACAGGTGCCCGAAAGCGGCCATCGGGCTGGAAAAGCCGGGATCTGTTTCCACTACCGTGGCGCCGAGCGATTCAAACACCGGCACGGCAGCCTGCACCGCGGCTTCAACCTCCGGGTCGACATCGACATAGCCCAGGGCGGCGCTGTAGGCGATGCGCAGTCCATCGAGCCGCTCGCCATCGCGCAGCGCCTGCAGGTAGTCGATACCGCGGCGTGGCACGGCATTGATGTCGCGGTCATCCGCCTCGGTGAGCACATTCATCATGAGGGCGCAGTCTTCCACCGTCCAGGTCATCGGCCCGGCGTGGGCCAGCGTACCAAACGGGCTCGCCGGCCAGTGAGGCACTTCGCCGAAGGTGGGTTTGTGCCCGACAATCCCGCAAAACGCGGCGGGAATGCGTATTGAGCCCCCCGCATCGGTGCCCAGTGCCAGCGGCCCCATGCCCAGCGCAACCGCCGCGCTACTGCCGCCGCTGGAGCCACCGGGCGTTGTTTCGGGGTTCCACGGGTTGCGCGTTACGCCGTCGACGGGATTGTCAGTGACGCCTTTCCAGCCGAACTCCGGCGTGGTGGTTTTGCCCAGCGGCACATAGCCATGACGTGATAGTGCCGCCACGGCGGGAGCTTCCTTGTGCAGTGTTGATGCCCCCTGGACAGTCTTCGAGCCTTTGAGTGTTGGCCACATGGGCGTCAGGAATACGTCTTTCACCGCGACCGGCACGCCGTCCAGCAGGCCCTTGGCGGCGCCCTTCGCGTAGCGCTGTTCCGACTCCTTCGCGAGGGCCAGCGTGGTCTCCTCGTCCACCAGACAAAAGGCGTTTACGACGGGATTCAGGCGCGTTACCTGTTGCAGCATCGCGCGGGTGACCTCAACCGGCGATAGCGTTTTGTCGCGGTATCTGTCGAGCAGTTGTACCGCTGACATGGCAAGAATTTCGTGGTCCATTCGATCCCCGGTGGTATGTGACGTGAATTTTGCGCGAGCTGCCTGACTTCGCGCCGGGTGCCTGTCCGGAGAGGGCCGGCTGTTACGTGGCTGTTCGAAGCGGCGAATGTGCTGCTGCTCCCGGCTCACCCGCTATAGTCAGTGGTTCATCGCAGTTTGTGATTGCGAAGTGCCTGTGTCAACCTTGCCGGCAATTGCAGGCTCGAACAGGACGGGTTTGAGGTGGCTATTCGCTACGATTACACAGCTTTGATGCAATTCGTCGCCGCACTTTTTGAGCAATCGGGGCTGTCGCCTGAGCGCGCGTCGCGCATGGCCGACGTGTTTGTCGAGGGCGACCTGCTGGGGTTTACGACTCACGGCACCAACCGTGTCGTGAGTAATCTTGAATGGCTGGCGCAGGGCGAGTCCCGGGCTACCGGTGAGCCTGTGGTGCTGGCGGATCACGGCAGTGTGTTCAACTGGGACGCAAGCTTCCTGCCCGGGCCCTGGGTCGTCTCCAGCGCAATCGACCAGTTGCTGGCGCGGGTCGCCGAGCGCGGTATGGTTGCCGCGACCTTGCGGCGCAGCCAGCATATTGCCAGCCTCGCGGCTTACTGCCCGAGAATAGTGGAAGCGGGTTACGCGGTGTTCATGACCTGCTCAACGCCCTCCGAGAAAACCGTGAATGCCTTCGGCGGCATCGAGCCCGTGTTTTCCGCCAACCCGGTGGCCTTCGCCGCTCCGGCGGATGATTACCCGTTGTTGTTCGATATCAGCCTGTCTATCACCGCCGGGGGCTACGTGGCCCGGGCGTTGCGCGAGGATAAGCGGTTGCCGCAGCAGTGCCTGCTCGACAACGAGGGCAACGCCACGGACGATCCCGCCGCTCTTTTCACCGAGCCGCCGGGCAGCATCATGCCCATCGGTGGCCTGGATCATGGCTACAAAGGCTACGCCCTGTGTTTGCTCAGCGAGATGCTGTCGATGGCGCTCGGCGGTTATGGACGCGCCGATGATTGCGCGGACGATGGCGAGGCCAATTCAGTTTACATCCAGCTTATTGATCCTGCGGCTTTTGGGGAACTGGCCGCCTTCAAGCGCCAGGCCGCGACCATGCGCGAGATGTGCCAGCGCAGCCGTGTGCGGGAGGGCGCGCCACCGGTGCGCGTGCCCGGCGAGCGGGCATGGCAGCGGCGCAGCGAACAGTTGCTGCAGGGTGTAGAGCTCTACCCTTCCATCCTGCGGGATATCCAGCCCTGGGCGGACAAACTGGGAGTGCCGGCGCCCCGGCCGCTGAACGGGTCGGCAAACGACTGAGCTTGTGCGCCAAGCGCTTTTGCAGCGCGCGTATGACGTACCTATATTCGCCATAAAAGGCGACTAATTACCGTATTAAGCTATAAATCGCAATATATAGCGAAATATAGAGCATAGAATATGTGCTTTATATCGTTAATTCTAGCGATATAAAGTACTATCTGGATGTTTATCGTAATCTATTGCGACTATGAAAATATCAGATACCCTGACTGACGACGCCGTCCTCAGCGAAATTGGCGAGCGCATAGCCCGGCGCCGTCTCGACCTGCAACTCACCCAGGCGGCGGTGGCCGAGCAGGCAGGTATTGCCAAGCGCACGCTGGAGCGCATGGAGGCAGGCCATTCATCCCAGCTTTCCAGCCTGATTCGTGTGTTGCGCGTGCTGGAGGCGATGCCCGGCCTGGAATCCCTGGTGCCCGAATCGACGCCGCGCCCGATGGATCTGCTCAAGCGCAAGGGCAAGCAGCGACAGCGCGCATCATCCCCGCGCACGCGACAGCCGCCCGCCGGGCCGTGGCACTGGGATGATGACCAGACATGAGTTCGCTCGCCGAGGTCAAACTCTGGGGCCGAACTATCGGCGCGGTGTCGCTGGAAGAGGGCAGCGAGGTTGCGGCCTTCGAGTACGACGCCGCTTTCGCCCGGAGCGGCATTCAGGTGTCGCCCATCGTCATGCCGCTCTCCCGGCGTGTGTACCGCTTTCCGGAATTGTCGCGAGAGACTTTCCTCGGCCTGCCGGGCCTGCTCGCCGATTCGCTGCCGGATAAATTCGGCAACGCACTGATCGATGCCTGGCTGGCCGCCCAGGGTCGTGCGCCGCAATCCTTCAATGCGGTGGAGCGGTTGTGCTACACGGGCGAGCGCGGCATGGGCGCGCTTGAATTCGCGCCGGCCATTGGTCCGAGAGCGCGGCAGGCCAACCGTATTGCCGTGGATCAACTGGTGGCGCTGGCATCCGAAGTGCTCACCCATCGCAACGACCTGCAGGCGTCTTTCGCGGATGCGGAAAAAGAGACCGCGCTGCGGGATATTCTGCGGGTGGGTACTTCCGCCGGCGGTGCACGCGCGAAGGCCGTAATCGCCTGGAACCCACACACCAACGAAGTACGCTCGGGTCAGCTCCCCTCCGACGAGGGCTTCGAGTACTGGCTATTAAAATTTGACGGTGTCAGCGGCAACCGCGACAAAGAGCTGGAAGATCCACGCGGCTACGGCTTGATCGAGTACGCGTACTACCTGATGGCGCGCGCCTGTGGCATCGAGATCAGCGAATGCCGGCTGTTTGAGGAAAACGGCCGCCGGCACTTCATGACGCGTCGTTTTGATCGCCTGGCAGGGGGTGAAAAACTGCACATGCAGTCACTCTGCGCGCTGGCGCACTTCGATTTCAACCTGGCGGGCGCGCACAGCTATGAACAGGCGCTGCTGGTAATGCGTCGCCTGCAATTGCCCATGCAGGCGATAGAGCAGCAGTTTCGGCGCATGGTGTTCAACATCGTTGCCCGCAACCAGGATGATCATGTGAAGAACATCGCCTTCCTGATGGACAAGGCCGGTAACTGGTCGCTGTCGCCGGCCTTCGATGTGACCTATAGTTTTAATCCGCAGGGTGCCTGGACGGCCAGCCACCAGATGAGCATGAACGGCAAGCGCGAAGGATTCGTGCTGGAGGATTTCCAGGCCTGTGCGAGAAGTGTCTCCATGAAGCGCGGGCGGGCGCAGGCGATTATCGCCGAGGTACAAAAAGTGGTTTCACAGTGGCGGGAGTACGCGCAGGAAGCGGGTGTGTCGGATAACGTGAGCGAGAAGATTCAACGAACGTTGCTACTGACACCGTTTACCTGAACGCTATTCACGCAGGCTGCATTGCGCTTGCCGGCGCGAGGCCTTGCCAGCTGCAAAACGGCGCCGCAACGAGGGAGGGAACGACTGCATGCCGCAAGAAGTATCGGATACCAGTGTTGCGCTGAATATGACCTGGCTCAGGCGTTACGCCCGGCTGATGGACAGCTCCATCCGTTTGCCCTTTGGCGCGCGCATCGGCCTCGATGGTGTGATCGGCTTGATACCCGGGCTGGGTGACGCCGCGGGGGCACTATTTTCCAGCGTGATCCTCATACATGCCTGGCGCGGTGGCGTGAGCCTGGCCGTCATGGTGCGGATGCTGGCGAATGTTTTCGTCGAGGTGGTTATCGGCAGCGTGCCGGTTATCGGCGATGTGTTCGATATGGCGTTCAAGGCGAACGAGCGCAACGTGCGTATTCTCGAGCGCTATGCGCAAAACCCGGGCAGGGTAAAAGCGCGCAGCCTGGTGGCGGTGTGGCTGTTTGTCGGCCTGCTGCTGGCGTTGTTTGTCGGCTTTTTCCTGCTTGTTTTCGCGATGCTGCAGTGGCTTGTCGGGCTCCTGTAGAACATGGCCGAATTGCGCTAGCACGTCCCGCAACACTACCCTGACAACGAAAAAGCCACCCGTGTCGGGTGGCTTTGAATTGGGTGCGTTGCTGGCTGCCCCGAGTTTGTGGTAGTGACGCGACAATCGAGATTGTCGCGTCCTCAGCGATTAGAGGTCGAAGCGGTCCAGCTTCATCACCTTGCTCCAGGCGGCGACGAAGTCATCCACGAACTTCTCGGCCCCGTCATCAGAGGCATACACTTCAGCAACCGCCCGCAGCTCGGAATTGGAGCCGAACACGAGGTCCACCGGCGTGGCGTACCACTTCAGTTCACCCGTTTTGCGATCGTGCCCCTCGTACACGCCCTCTGCGTCGGACGATTTCTCCCAGCGGGTGGACATATCCAGCAGGTTGACGAAAAAGTCATTGCTGAGCTGTCCGGGCTGATCTGTAAACACGCCATGCTGGGCGCCACCGTAGTTGGCATTGAGCGCGCGCAGGCCGCCCACGAGTACGGTCATCTCAGGCACCGTAAGCGTCAGCATGTCGGCGCGGTCTACCAGGGCGACGGTCGGCGAGTGGCGCGCATCCTCGCTGTAGTAGTTGCGGAAGCCGTCCGCCTTCGGCTCGAGTACCGCGAAAGACTCGGCGTCGGTCTGCTCCTGGCTGGCGTCCGCGCGGCCCGGTGCGAAAGGTACCTCCACCTCGTAGCCGGCGTCCGCTGCCGCCTTCTCGATAGCGGCGGCGCCGCCGAGTACGATCAGGTCGGCGAGTGATACCTGCTTGCGCTTGCCCTCGTTAAAATCCTGCTGGATGTCGCTGAGGGTCGCCAGCACCTTGCTCAGCTCGGCCGGGTTATTCACCGCCCAGTCCTTCTGCGGAGCCAGCGCCAGGCGCGCGCCGTTGGCGCCGCCGCGCATATCGGTGCCACGGTAGTTGGCGGCGGACGCCCAGGCGGTTCGCACCAGCTCGGGTACGCTCAGGTCGGAGTCCAGAATCCTCTCTTTCAGCTGCTCGATGTCACGCTCGCCGATCAGCGGATGGTCCACCTCGGGGATAGGGTCCTGCCAGCTCAGCGCCTCCGCGGGTACTTCGCTGCCGACGTAACGCGCACGCGGCCCCATGTCGCGGTGGGTGAGTTTGAACCAGGCCCTGGCGTAGGCATCCTCGAACTCTTCGGGGTTGTCCAGGAAGCGCTTCGAGATCTCGCGGTAGACAGGGTCTTCCTTCAGCGAGAGATCGGTAGTGAGCATGATGGGCGCATGGCGCACGTCCTCGAGATGGGCATCGGGCACCGTGTTGGCCGCCTGTCCATCCTTGGGAATCCACTGGTGCGCTCCGGCAGGACTTTGCGTGAGCTCCCACTCGAAGTTGAACAGGTTCTGCAGGTACATCATCGTCCACTGGGTGGGTGCTGCCGTCCAGGCACCCTCCAGGCCGCTGGTGACGGTATCTTCCGCATTGCCTTTGCCGCACTTGTTGCTCCACCCCAGCCCCTGCTGCTCCATGGGCGCAGCGGCGGGCTCAGCGCCCACGCAGTCTTTCGGGGAGTGCGCGCCATGCACCTTGCCGAAGGTGTGTCCACCGGCAATCAGCGCGACGGTCTCTTCGTCGTTCATGGCCATACGGCCGAAGGCGGTGCGAATCTGCTCGGCTGCCAGCAGCGGATCGGGATTGCCGTTGGGGCCTTCCGGGTTGACGTAGATGAGGCCCATGTGCGTGGCGCCGAGCGGCTCCTGCAACTTGCCGTCTTTATCGAAGCGCTCGCGCCCCATCATGTCGGCTTCCGGGCCCCAGTACACAAGATCCGGCTCCCAGTCGTCCGCGCGGCCGCCGGCGAAGCCGAAGGTCTTGAAGCCCATGTCCTCCATGGCCACGGTGCCGGCCAGCACCAGCAGGTCGGCCCAGGACAGATTGCGGCCGTACTTCTGCTTGATCGGCCACAGCAGGCGGCGCGCCTTGTCGAGGTTGGCGTTGTCCGGCCAGCTATTGAGGGGGTCAAAGCGCTGTTGCCCGCCGCCCGCCCCGCCGCGGCCATCGGTTACGCGGTAGGTGCCCGCCGAGTGCCATGACATGCGGATGAACAGCGGCCCGTAGTGACCCCAGTCCGCTGGCCACCAGTCCTGCGAGTCGGTCATCACTTCGCGTAGATCGGCTTTCAGTGCATCGAAGTCCAGGCTGGCGAAGGCCTCGGCGTAGTCGAAGTCCTCGCCGTAGGGGTTGGAAGACGCATCGTGGTCGCGCAGTGGCGACAGGTTGAGTTGCTCGGGCCACCAGAACTGGTTGGGTTTTGCCTGCTCGTCCTGGGCGGCCGCGATTCCAGAGTGCGCGGCCAGGGATATGGCCAGCGCGATGGATGCAGCGAGAGGTTTCTTCAGTGGGCGCATAATGGCTCTCCTTGTTTCATTCGGGTGGTGCGTGTTGTTTGTATTAATATAATCTATTGTGGCCTCCGTGGAGATATAAATATCCTATCAATATAATTGCCCTGTTTTATGGCGTTTGCTTTGCGCCGGGGCCCTCGCCGCTCGCGCGCTGGATTTCCACAAAGATGCCGGAAAGGTGTGACATGCCGGAGAGCGCCTCGATATTGTCGGCGCCGTCGCCGGCGAGATAGTTGGAGTTCACGCCGGGGTGGGCCCGGGCATGTTGCAAACCCTCGGCCTTGTTGTGGCCCCAGCACTGGGGGATGGCCACGGTGCGCGGCATCATCTCGTCGCTGATCTTCACCGGGATGCGGATACTGCCGAAAGAGGAGCGCACGCTCACCTCGTCGCCGGCCATCACGCCGATATCCGCCGCGTCCTCTACGCTCAGCCAGGCGTAGTTGGTCACGTCTTTCACCAGCCGCGGTACATTGGCGGATGCGGTATTCATGCGCTTGATTTCGCGCTTACCGATCAGCTTGAAATCATCGCGCCGCGCAAGCTCTTCGTCGAAACGCTGCTCCACGGTATTGGCGAAGGTCTCCAGGTAGGCCGGCGGTGCGAGCTGTACCTTGCCGTTGTCGGTGAGCACACGCCCGGTGCCGAGAAAGTTGCCGCCCCGGTTGGCCGGCAGCAGCATGCCGTGGCGGAACATGCCGCGGAATTTACGCAGGCCGGGCAGGCCACCTTTCTTGAGCATGCCGTCGATCATTTTTTCCGGCGTCAGCGCCAGACGGCGCAGCGCGCGCAGCGGCGTGTAGGATAGCCGTGTATTGAGTTTCAGCAGCGTGGCCAGCCAGCGCTTGCCAAACATCGTCACGCCGGAGCTTTCCGCCAGGCGGCTGTAGATCCACCACTCGTGGCGCACCTCGGGCGGCGCCTCCACCACTGCGTCGGAGTAGGACATGTACGGTACCGGGGTGCAGGCGGCAAAGCTCTGCAGTGCGTAGGGCAGTTCGGCGCGCTCGAGCCAGGTGGGCGCCGGCAGCACATAGTGCGCGAGACTGCCGACCTCATTGCGAAACAGATCGATGCTCACCAGCAGTTCCAGATCGGCGAAGGCGCGGTCAAGCCGCCCGTTGGGGTTGGAACAGGCGAGCAGCGGGTTGCTGGCCTCCACGATCATGCCGCGCACACGGCCGCTCTCGAGATCCTCCGCCAGCATTCCCGAGGGCTGCAGCCCGACAATGCTGACGAGGCCGTCTTCACGGTCGCTGCGCGCGATGAGTTGGCCGTCTTCCTTCACCTGCTTCGCCATATCGACGAGGCCTTCGCCCATGAGCATGCCGCCGCTGCGATCCAGGTTGCCGGAGATGGCGTTGATGGCTTCCAGCAGCCAGAAGCACAGCGTGCCGCTGCGGCCCTGGTTGACGCCGGTAGCCATATAAAGACACGCGCCGTCGGCCGCGATATGTGCGCCGACCAGCTCGCGGAGCGTCTCCGCACTCACGCCGGTTACGGCGCTCTGGCGTTCCGGCGTCCATTCGGCCACCGCGTCGCGCAGCGCATCAAAGCCCTGCATATGGGCTGAGATGGCCGCTTCGTCCACGCCGCCGCGCTGGATCAGCTCATTGCAGAAGGCGGCGAGAAAATACACGTCGGTGTCCGGGCGAATAAAAAAGTGTTCGCCCGCGAGTGCCGATTCAATGCGCCGCGGGTTGATGAACACCACGCGTCCGCCGCGTTTGACGATGGCCTTGAAGCGCTTCACCGAGGCCGGCAGGTGATACAGGGTATTGCCCGACACCGCCGGATTGGCACCCAGGATCATCACGAACTGCGTGTTTTCGATATCCGGATAGGCGAGGCGGAAGGGCGAGCCGTACATGTCTTCACACACGCGAAACTTGTTGGTGGTGTCACAGGTGCCGGTGCCGTACATGCGACGCGAACCGAGCGCCTGGTAGAAGGCGTTGCGAAACATCGGGGCCAGCAGGTTGGCGCCGCCCGCGGAGCCGACCAGATGCGCCACGCTGTTTGCGCCGTACTTATCCGCGAGCGCGCGTATTTTGCTGCCGATCTCGCTGAGCGCCTGCTCCCAGCTGATCGTCTGCCATTCGTCACCCACGCGCTTTTGCGGCGCGGTAATGCGGTCCGGGCTGTTCTGTACTTTGTCGAAGTGAATGCCCTTCACGCAGGAGTAGCCTTTGCTCACCACGTGCCGCTTGTCGGGCCGGATGGCGACAACGCGATTGTCCTGTACGTCCACCTCCAGGCCGCAGGTGGCTTCGCAGGTTCTGCAGAATGTATAGCGGGTTTCCATGCTTGCCTCATCGTTATCGTTTTTCAGGACCATTTGACCACCTCTGGCGCGCGAACTAAAGTCAGGGCGCAGACGCGGTTGAAGCGTGCTGCTGTGAAACCCTATAAGGATAATAAAAGAGTGAAGATTGCAACTGAATTCCGCGGGCCTGTTCCGTCCGTTCCGTCTGTTTCGTCCGTGCTGTTGTTGGGATTGCTGGGCTCGGCTGTTGCGACATTCGTTGCGCCGGCCGCCGCACAATCGCCGCCTGCGCAAAATGCGCGGCCGCTGGAGATGGTGATCGTGACCGCCAGGCGCATCGAGCAGACCGCCAACGACGTGGGCATGGATGTGCAGGCGTTTACCGGCGAACGCCTTGAGCGCCTGCGTATCAACAGCGTGGAAAGCCTGACGGCGGTGGTGCCGAGCTTCACGCTGGCGCGCAGCTATCAGGGCGTGCCCACCTATACCCTGCGCGGTATCGGCTTTAATACTATCAATATGTCATCCACTTCCACGGTGGGCACCTATGTGGATGAAGTGGCCTATCCCTATCCAATCCTGAACTCGGGGCCGGTATTCGACCTGCAGCGGGTGGAGGTGCTGAAAGGGCCCCAGGGCACGCTCTTCGGGCGCAATACAACGGCGGGCCTGATCAATCTGGTGACCAACAAACCCGCCGACACGGTTGAGGGCATGGCCCGGCTCGAAGTGGGCAACTTCGGTACCACCAACGTCGAAGGTATGCTCAGCGGCCCATTGAGCGGGGGCCTCGCGGGGCGCCTCGCACTGCGCAGCGAGAACAGCAGCGACGGCTGGCAGCGCTCGCAGAGCGGGCAGGGTGAGGTGGGTAAGGTGGATAACCTCGGCTTGCGCGCCGCGCTTGCGTGGATGCCCCACGAGCGTCTGCGGGTAGACTTTTCTTACAACGGCTGGCGCAACGAATCCGATACGCTGGCCGCGCAGGGCCTCGGCCTTAGTGATGCTACCGCCGAGAGTCCTTTCAACGCGCCCGGCCTCGCGGATTACCTCGCCAACAACCAGCCGAACGCGAATGACCAGGCCGACTGGGCGCCGCGCGCCACGCGCAGCGCGGACGTGGGCACGGGCCTGGGGCTCGGCGGCGACCTCGACCAGAACAGTCACATGCACGCCTTTAAACTGCACGTGGACTACGCGCTCAATGATGCCACGCGGCTGGTGGCTCTCACCGGGTATCACGACCTGTCGCGCCAGGCGCTGGTGGATTTCGGCGGCGTGCCAAATGAGATACTCCTGCAGAACCTCAAGGGAGACATCGAGAGTTTTTCACAGGAACTGCGCCTGGAGGGTGAGTCAGACACGCGCTCCTGGGTGCTGGGCGCCTACTATGCCGAAGACGAGTTGCTGGACTCCAACCGCACGCTGCTGGGCGACAACGCCAACGTCGGGCTGATCCGGGCGTTCAGCGTGCCGCTGCTCGGCAGCGCATTCAACACCGGCGGCTATACGCTCCTCGATGCCAGCCAGGCGTTCCGCACCTTCCGCGACGAAGCGCATATAGACGTGCAATCCTGGAGCGTTTTCGGCAGCACAACCTTTGCGCTGAACGAATCACTGGCGCTGACAGCCGGCCTGCGCTACACCGAGGACAGCCAGGATTACGCCGGCTGCTCGCGCGATTTCAACGGCAATATGCTGCCCGCGGTCAACATGACGTTCCGCTCACTCTTCGCGAGCAGCTACGGCACGCTGGCGGACGAGATCGGGGAGGGCGATTGCACCACCTTTGATCCACAACAGGGGCAGTTCGGCCTGGTGGAATCCGAGCTGGATGAAGACAACCTGGCCTGGCGTCTTGGCCTTGAATGGTCGGCCAGCGCCGACAGCCTGGTGTACGCTTCAATCTCGCAGGGTGCGAAATCCGGCACGACGCCGGTGAATGCCGCCAACATCGCCACGCAGAACGCGCCCGTGGGGCAGGAGGAACTGCTCGCCTACGAGATCGGCGTGAAATCCACACTGCTCGATCAACGCATGCAGCTGAACGCGTCCGCTTTCTATTACGACTACACCGACAAGCAACTTTCGGTATATTTCGCGGATCCGATATTTACCGTGCTGGGCCGGCTGGCGAACATCCCGGAATCCGAGGCCTACGGCCTGGACGCCGAAGTGAGCCTGCGTCTGACCACACACCTGACGGCGGTCGCCGCCGCCACCCTGCTGCGCACGGAAGTGCTGGAGTACGAGGGCATTGATTCGGGCGGCCAGCCCGCCAACTACCGCGGTTCGGAGTTTCTCTACAGCCCGGAGGTGAGCGGCACG
Source organism: uncultured Halieaceae bacterium (assembly GCA_963976655.1). Taxonomy (GTDB): domain Bacteria; phylum Pseudomonadota; class Gammaproteobacteria; order Pseudomonadales; family Halieaceae; genus Marimicrobium. The sequence goes on along the minus strand of CAXBLB010000018.1, from coordinate 47,060 downwards.
CTCACCCTGCTTTATGACCGGCCGCTGAGTGACTCGCTGGGCCTCGGCGTCAACCTGAACGGACGCTATCAATCCGATGCCGAGGGCGACCTGGAAGCCAACGCCGTTGCCCGGATCGATGCCTACACGCTGCTCAATGGCGGGATTTCGCTGTATTCACTCGATCGCACTTGGGAGCTGGCGCTCTGGGGCGCCAACCTCACCGATGAGTACTACTGGGTGTCGACCACACAGAACGCCAATACATGGGTGCGCCTGCCGGGCAGGGCGCGCAGTTACGGCGCATCGCTGACGTACCGTTTTTGACACGTCCTGTTTCGATTTGCCTGTGCGACCTGCATGTGCCCGGCGCGAGCGGTGCGAAGGTGCTGTACCGTCACGTCTTCATGCTCGCGTGGCCCCTTGTTCCGGCACGGTGCAGCACCCCGCTTGTGCTATTCAACGCATGAACTAATCTGAAGGGTTACCTGCATCGCGTTATCAGAGTGCGGGCATTCAAGCCACCAGGGATAATAACGATGAAATGGACAACAGCAGCTCTGACCTTATCGCTCGCAGCATCCGGCTGGACCCAGTTGGCGGTAGCCCAGGACGCCGCCGCAACACCGCCCGCGCCGGTAGAAGCGTTTTATTGCAATATGCAGTCCGGCAAGGACATGAAGGACCTGATGCAGGTTGCGGAACGCTTCAGTGCGTGGGCGGATAGCAATGATCCCGGTTACGCGGCGTGGATACTGACGCCCGTATTCGGCCAGTTTAATGAACTTCCGCAGGTAGTCTGGCTGGGATCGAACGTCAGCGGCGACGCCTTCGGCGCAGGGCTCGAGGCCTGGCTGGAGGGTGGCCAGGATGTGCAACAGGCTTTTGACAAAGTAGTGGATTGTGGTGCGCACATGCTTGCATCCTCCGTGGAAGTGAATGCGCCCGACGGCCCCCCGGGTGATGGCGTGGTCATGTTCACGCGCTGTAGCATCGCCGAGGACAGCGACTTCAACAGGGCGTTGGCAGCACACCGGGATTATTCCGCGGCAATGCGCGATATGGGCGCCAAAAACTCCAACTGGTTGTTTGTACCCATGCTTGGCGCGCCGGACCATGAGTTCGACTACTGGGGAGTTTCGACCTTCGCCAGCTGGTCGGAGTATTTCGCCGGGTATGAGATGTATGTGCGCGGTGGCTGGAAAAAAGGTATGGATGCCATGCAAGGCGTTGCCACTTGCGAACAGGGTAGCCCCAGCGTGTGGAACGTCAAACAGGTGCGTGCCCGCGCGTCCTGACGTCCTGGCGGGTATTGCTCAAGGTGCGCGGCGGTGGTTGGCCGCCGCGCGCCCTGCCAAGCGTCCGAAAAAGGTCGCATCCCCCACCGACATGCCGCTGGCGTAGCCCTTCGCCGTGCGCGGTAGCCCCGCCGTGGCGCGCCCGGCGGCGAACAGCCCGGGAATTGGCTGATCGTTGAGGTCCAGCACTTCACCGCTGGTGTGTGTTCTCAAGCCGCCCAGCGTAAAAATCAGTGGGCCGACAGTGCCCGGCATGATGATCGCTTTCATTTCGCTCGCGGAGTACTCCACCAGCGCAAAGGGCGGTTTGTTCAGTGGTTTCAGCCATTCCGCTGTTTTCTGGTACAGGGGGTCCTCGCCGCGCGCTGCGTGTTCATTGTAGTAGGCCAGTGTCTGCGCCAGTACGCCGGGCGGGAACGGCGCTTCGGCGGCGACTTCTTCAATGCTGTCGCCGGTGGCGATGATGGGTGCGCGCTCAAGATAGTAGGATGCCTCGAAATCCTCTTCCTGCGCCAGCAGGTAGAACTTCTGCTCCGGCTGCTGGCAGGAGTACCAGGCCAGCCGGGCGAGGTAGGCATCCTCGTTCACATAGCGCTGGCCGTGTGCGTTGAGCAGAATCCCGAAGGTCAATTGGGCCGGCGGGTACAGCGGGAACGACATGAACGCCTGGTCCATGTTGATCGCCTGACCGCCGGCGGCCATCCCCAGCACAATCCCGTCGCCCATGTCGTAGGTATTGCCATAGGGCACGGCGTAATCGTGTATTTCCGGCAGGTACTGGCGGGTCATGGCCTCGTTCATCACGAAGCCTCCGGTAGTCAGAATTACCGCGCGGTCGGCGCGTATCGCAATTTCACGATTGTCCCGCTTGGCGATTACGCCACGAATCGCGCCCTGGCTGTCTGCGAGCAGGGCAACCACGCGACAGTCATTCACTACGGCAACACCGGCCGCCTCCACGTGCTGCATGATGGCGTCCATAAAAATACGTCCGCCTTCGTCGCCTTCCTTGGAGGGCACGTGGCCGCGCGGCACGGGCGTTGCTACTTTGTTGAAGGGATGGGATTTCTCGTTGCCGGTATACAGCAGCGATTCGTCCGTCAGCGGCACCACGGTGCGTTCGAGGAAAGCGGCGCGTTTATAGGGCACGCCCAGCGATTCCACCCAGTCGAAGTGTGCCGCGGCGCCCTCCACGTAGCAGCGGATTTTTTCTTCGTCGCCGTATGGGCCCAGTGCTTCGCGGAGATAGGCGAGCATGTTCTCGCTGCTGTCTTCCAGCCCCAGTTCCTGTTGCAGCGCGGTGCCGCCGTTGCCGCCGAGATACATCTCGCAGCTCGACATGGCGGTTGAGCCGCCACCGGCGCTGGCGCGCTCCAGCACCATGACCTCTGCGTCCCCGGCCGCGGCTTCCAGCGCCGCGGCCGCCCCCGCTCCTCCGTAACCGCAGACGAGTACATCGGTGCGCAATGCGAACTCAGTGATTTCCTCAAAGGCGCGTATGGGTTTGCCGCGTAGTTCTGTGCTCACTTTTCCTCCCTGTGCTGTGCCAGCAGGCGCAGCGCACCGCCGGTGTCTCTCATTTCGAGGTGTTCACCGACGATACGATAGTGGATGATCGCTGTCAGTGCTTTGCTCACCGCGTCAGGCGCCAATAGGTGAGGGCGAGTGGAGCGCGCGTGAAGGGTGGCTCGCAGTCGAGATCGGGCTGTATTGCCAGGTAGCGCCCGATGTCATCGAACTGGCCGTCAGCCCGGTTCTGGTAGCGCATTCGCAGGTAGTAGGCGCCGTCCTCAAACAGGTTCAACTGGTAATCAATGCCGGGGCAGTCGGCACAGGGTAAGGTGCCGCTGAATGTCGCAGGGAGATTGGCAAGCGGTTCGCTCGCGCGCTCCGGGCTGCCGCCAGTGGCGCAGGCCCCCAGCAGCAGTGCCAGACCGAGGTAAATCCATTTCATTGCGCGGGTTTCCTGGCGCTCCGGAAGTGTCCTGCGAGTGTATGCGGCTTGCGCAGCGGAGTCGATGCGCCGCAGGCTTCACTCCCCGCGGTGCATACAGCGGTTCAAGGTTTTGGTATCACCTCCAGTCAGGTGGCGACCGGTTTCGCTCGCCTGCTCCTCAGCGGCTCTTGCCGAGTGCGAGGAGATTTTGTAAGGCATCTTCCATCGCCGCCCGATACCCACTGCCGTCGCCGAGCAGGGCCGCGGTGCTGAGAAAGGTGATGTTTATGTGCTCCCCGGCGCTGGATACCGTGTGGAAAAGCCCCAGGCTGGGCGCCAGCGGCCCGAACCCCAGGTAATCGATGAGCTTGGCGCCAGCCAGATAGTTATCGCCCGTGGGCCCCGGTACGTTGGTGACCACTGTGTTCACGGGCTGTGGCAGGTCTTCAATATGCCCGGATGAAAACAGCCAGTGACCCAGCCCGATGATAATGGCCGGGTGAATCTCGTCGGCCAGCTCGAGCATGGCGCGGCTGCCGCTTTTTTTGCTTTGCGCTTTGCCTTCGGAGGCATGGGCACTGACCGCGTGCAGGCGTTCGGCATCGTCCTCAAGCGTTGTGTAGAGCGACACCCTGGCGACACTGACGTGGTTGCCGATGCTGCCGTCCTCGCGCGGCCGGCGTATATCCACGGGCATCAGCGTCTGCAGATCCTGTTCCGGCAGGCAGTCCCGTTCCAGCAGATAATCGCGCAGCGCGCCGGCTACCACGCATAGCGCAATGTCATTGATCGTGCATTTGAACTTGCGCAGGACTGTTTTCAGCGCAGCCTTCTCCATGCGCACATGGCCAATGACACGGTCAGCGTCGACTGCATGATTGAAGGGTGTGCGCGGTACAGTGCCTTTCGCAGCGGGTGCCTGCCCCGAGCCCCGCCCCGGCCACAGGCCTGGAAGCAGCTTTGTGAGAGTGGCAACCAGCTCAACCGGGCGTTCCACGCTGTGCCACCAGGCGCGACCGTACCTGGCCAGCAGTGAAGGCGCCGCGAATTCATGCGCGCCGACGGGTTGTGGGGGTTCTCGCTCGATGAAAGTGGCGGATTCGGGTTCCGGGTCCGGGCTGTGCAGGCCAGTGATCAGACGCAGTGCGCTCTTGCCATCCACCACGGCATGATGGATTTTCATGAACAGCGCGGTACTGCCATGGGGAACCCCGGCCACCCGGTCGAGCCCTTCAACCACCATGAGTTCCCAGAGCGGACGACAGCGGTCCAGCGGCTGGGCATGAAACTGGCCGAACAATTGATACAGCTCCTGCCAGTTCCCGGGCCGGGGCAGTGCAACCCGCTTGATGTGGTAGCCCATCTCGAAGTCGGCATCCTCCACCCAATAGGCCTTGTCGAGATTCAGGGGCACCTCGTCGAGCCGGCAGCGAAGAATGGGGAAATGATTATCCACGACATCCACGAGTCGTGTGGAGAGCGTGTCGTAAATGCGTTTTGCGCCGCGCTTGCCGTGGGTTTCGTAAATCATCAGTGCCGACATATGCAGCGGAATGCTCGGCATCTCCCCCTCGATCATAAGATTGTCCAGCGCGCCTAACTGGTGCATGCGGTGACCCCTACTCTGGCTGATGCGCTGGATCGATATCCGGCGCTGGGGGAGTGGTGTTTTCGGGCCCCGGCAGTGTTTGCAGCCGCGCTTGCAATAAACGCGCATGCTCACGCTCTTCCTCGGCGAAATCCGCGGCGTGTTTGACGATTTCCGGGTTATCTGACTGCGCCGCGACGGTGGCGTAGAAGTCGGCGGCGGCAGCCTCCTGCTCGATCATCAGCCGCAGTGCAGTGTCAGGCTGCATTTCGTAGCGCAGGTTTGCGTAGCCTGTGGTTTCCGGCGGTTCATTGTCGGGCCATGTAAACTCCCAGGGCTTGAGCCTGGGCAGGCTGAGGCCCTCACAGAGGGCCGCGATTTCCTGCGTATGCAGGTCGCTGTAGACGGCCAGCTCGTCAAACAGTTCGGCCAGCTCATGCTGCTGATGGTGGCGCATGGTGTCGGCGAACTCGCGCAATCTCTCGGCGGATTCCTGTTCCAGTTCCAGGCAGTGGGCCAGGAAAAAAGGTAGATTTGAGCCCAGTTCCGGCTTCATACCGCAAACCCCGTGCGCGGATCGACAGGTTGCTCCAGCATATGCGACCGCGGCCAGACCTGGCGCGGACAGCGGTACAGGATACCCTTGCCAAAGCCATCGTCCCCGTGAATCAGTGCGGCCGCTTCAGCGGCAGTTTCGGGCACGCTGTCGATGCCATGCACCTGTTGCTTCCAGGCCGTCTGCTCTGGCACGAAGGTCACGCACTGGCTGAGCACATGGATGAAGGCGAAGCCGGGGAAATCCATGCCCTCGAAAATGAGTTCCGCGAGGCCGTTCGGGTCGCCGCTATAGCCGCGCGCGATGAAACCGGCGCCGCTCGCCAGCGCGATGGCGCAGGGCTGGAAGGGCCTGTTCTCCGTGCCGTGCGGTGTGAGCTTGCCGCTCAGCCAGGTTTCCGGGCTGGTGGGCGAGGCCTGTCCCTTGGTCATACCGTAGACCTCATTGTCCATGGCAATATAAACGATGTTTACATTGCGTCGGCAGGCGTGCAGAAAGTGGTTGCCGCCGATCGAGAAGCCGTCGCCGTCACCGCCGACGGCGACCACTTCCAGGTCGGGGCGCGCCACCTTGAGGCCGGTGGCCAGCGGCAGGCCGCGCCCGTGTACGCCGTGAAAGCCGTAGCTGCTGACGTACGCGGGAAGTCGCGACGAGCAGCCGATGCCGGAGATGATGGCGGTGTTGTGGGAGTCGAGTTCGCGTGCGGCCATGGCTTTGGTGATCGCATTCAGCACGCTGTAGTGTCCGCAGCCCGGACACCAGATCGGTTTGATGCCGGACTTGTAGTCTTTGGCTTTAAGCGACATCAGTAATCTCCAGCGCGGCGAAAATATCCCCGGGTTGTATTGGTGTGGGTCCCGGCAACGCGAGGCTCTCGAAGGCGAATTGCGGGAGCTGGGAGCGCAGGTAGTGCCAGAGCTGCGCGCCGTGGTTGTGTTCCACTACCAGCAGCCGGCCGGCAGGCTCAAGCAATGGCACCATCTGTTTCAGCGGCAGGGGTGCGAGCAGGCGCAGGCCGAGAACGGCGACTGCATGACCTCCGCCGGCGAGCATATCCCGCGCCTCCAGCGCACATGCGGTAACCGAGCCCATGCAGATGATGAGGGTGCGCCCTTCGCCCTGCCCGCTTAGGTCTGCCCAGTGCTCACCGAAATCGAAGCGCGCAAGTTTGCGCAGGCGTTTATCCAGTTGTGTCCGGTGGTCGTGCGAGCGCGGTGACGGGATGCCGTTCTCGCCGTGTTCCAGGCCATCCGCCGTGAACATGTGGTCCGGTTCGCCCGGTAGCGCGAGGGGGGAGACACCGGAGCTCGTATCGCGATAGCGCAGGTAGGGCGCCTCGGGTGCTGCGCGTTCGACGGGCGCCCGGGGGCAGTCGAGTGCCGGTGCGTCAAACACCTGAATTGACTGGCCGAGAAACTGGTCGCTGAGAACGATCACCAGCGTTTGCAACCGGGTGGCCAGGTGTACCGCCCAAACGGTGGTGAAGTGGCAATCGGCGATCGATTGCGCCGCCAGCACAACGTGCGGCGCATCGCCGTGCAGGCCGTAGAGGGCCAGATTTAGATCACTCTGTTCGCTCTTGGTGGGAATGCCGGTGGACGGCCCGCCGCGCATCACATCGACCACCACGGCGGCGGTCTCGCTCGCCACTGCAAGCCCCATGGCCTCACTCATGAGCGCCATGCCGGGGCCGGAAGTGGCAGTCATGGACGGTACGCCACCAAAGCCCGCACCGATGACCATGTTGATGGCAGCGAGTTCATCCTCGGCCTGTACCAGGTGCCCGCCGTGGTCCTCGATATGCTGGGCCAGCCATTCGAGCAGATCGGAGGCGGGTGTGATCGGATAGGCCGCAACGAAGCGCACCCCGGCTTCAAGTGCGCCCAGGGCCGCCATCTGATTGCCGCTGGCCAGCCAGCGCTGGTGCGTGGGGCTTTGCATGGTGACGCGCAGCGCTGCGCTGTTGAAGGCTGCGAACTGTTCCTGCAGCGCGTCCGGCAACGCCTCCCCGAAGCCGGCCTGCAGCGCGCGACAGGCGGCATCCCGCGTCGCCTGCTCGTGTTTTCGCAGGCGCGCGAGCAACAGCGCCTCCGCCGCAGCGTATGCGCAACCGAGACTCTGGGCTAGCAGCCCGAGGAAGACCATATTGAGCCAGCCCGAGTCCACGCTCGAGGCAATCCGCGCTGCGTCGATGGTCAGCAGTTTGTCGCTCGCGATGCCAGGCGGTGCATCAGCGGCGCCGGTGTGCAGCACAAGGGTGTCCGCGCTGAGCGGCAGTTCATCGGCAAAGCGTGAAAAGTTCTGCCAGTCCAGTGCAATCAGCAGCTCGATCCTCGCAGGAATGGTAGATACGGGGGCACTGCCGAGGCGTATGATGGCGGCCGACTCTCCCCCGCGGATTTGCGGACTGAAGGTCTTTTTCAGCATGCCGTAGCAGCCGTTCTGTGCGGCCATCTGTAAAAGCAGCTCGCCGGTGGATATTGCCCCGGCACCACCGCTGCCGCTGATTGCCAGCGTAAAAGTTGTCATGGTTTTTTCCGTAGTCCGATCCTGTGCAAGCAAGAGAAAAGGCTAGCAGAATAAGCGGATCAAGATCAGCACCATCGCTTGACATGGCGCAAGAGACTGCGCGAATGCCCGAGTCTCCCGGTACGCGGGCTGACGGTTGCGGCAAATCGTGGGATCATTCACGTCCCGCAAGCCCAGGAGTTCTGATGCCAGTGGACTGGAAAGTATTTCTCACCGTATTTGCCGCTGTGCTGGTGGCGGAGTTGGGCGACAAGACACAACTGGCGACGATGCTGTTCGCCGCAGACAGGGAGGTCAGCAAGTACACAGTATTCTTCGCCGCCTCGGCTGCGCTGGTTCTGGCGTCCGCGCTAGGCGTATTGGCGGGCAGCCTGCTGGCCGAATGGATCAACCCGCGCTACCTGCACGTGATCGCCGGTGTTGGCTTTATCGCTATCGGCGCCGTGACGCTGGTTGCGGCGTTCCGCGGTGCCTGAGGCAGACCGGATCGAGGGCACTGCGTGCGGCCCGCGGGCAGCGGGATTGCTTCAAGCGGGCCGCGCATTCTGGTATACCTGTCAGCACCCGCCCTTGAGTGATCACGCAATGGAAGAGTTCCCATGCAGGTAAACTTCGTAGAACAGCCCCCCAAAGCCCTGCTGGAGTTCACCAGTGAACCGCCACTGGATGCCGCACAGGTGCAGCACGTTGCGGAGATATTCAATACTCCGCTCACCGGCGCCTATAACTGGGACTACTCCGAGCAGGATAACCGGATCAAGAAGCTCTATGCGCTCGGCAAGCAGCTCAACTGGGATGCCGAGATCGATATCGACTGGAGCCAGACGCCCGATGCAGGCAACCGGCCCGTGCTTACGCAGTCGGAAAAAGAAGAGTCGCTGAAAAAGCTCAGCGAGGGCTTCCCCTTCGCGGACTACCAACCCTACAAAGACATGGACGTAGACACCCGCCTGGACCTGCACCATCACCTGCACAGCTGGTTCATCAGCCAGTTCCTGCACGGCGAACAGGGCGCGCTGCTGGTCGCATCACAACTGGCTTCCTGCGCACCGAGTTTTAACGCCAAGCTGTACGCCGCCTCGCAGACTTTCGACGAGGCGCGGCATGTCGAGGTGTTCAACCGTTTCGTGCAGCGCAAGATTGGCCTGATGTATCCGGTGAACCGCAGCCTGAAAGCATTGCTCGATAAAATACTCACTGATCCGCGCTGGGATCTGAAGTTCATCGGCATGCAGATCGTTATAGAGGGGCTGGCGCTGGCAGCCTTCAACGTTGCCAAAATGAATACCAGTGATCCGGTACTTCGCGATATGTTGCATCTGGTGATTCGCGATGAAGCACGGCATGTGACCTTCGGGGTCAATTACCTGGAAGACCATGTGAAATCCCTCAGCGCGCAGGAAATCGAGGAGCGCGCCGAGTTCGCGCTCGAGGCCTGCATCGTGATGCGTGAGCGCATGGTGCCGGTGGATGTGCACGCGCATTTTGGCTGGGATGTCAGTGAAACGCGCCAGATATCCCTGGGCGGCAAGGCCCGACAGGAGTTCCGCAATCTGGTGTTTGCGCGGATCATCCCCAATTTGAAGCGCATTGGCCTGCTGACGGAGAAGATACGTCCGCGCTTCGACGAATTGGGTTTGCTGGCCTTCGAAACCCTGCCCGATGACGGCGCCATCGACTGGGAGGAATTGTCCAGGCCGCTTTACGAAGCCTGATCCGGCGGCCCGGCCGCGAGTGCCCCGCTTTGACAGTGGTGAGTAGTGGATGCGCAAACTGTTTGAATCGCCGAGTATTGTCGATCTCAGGTTGCTCGCCAATTACCTGGAAAACGAGGGTATTCGCCTGGAGATCCTCAACGAACACCAGGGAGGCAGCCCGGGCGTGCCCCACTGGGGCCTCTCGGTGTGGGCCGAACTCTGGGTGCGTAACCCGGCGCAGTATGCGCGCGCGGAGCAGCTGCTTGCCAGGTATCGCAGTGAACAGAGCATTGTCGATGTCGGCGAATGGCGCTGTCCCGGCTGTGGGGAGCCAAACCCGGGCACCTTCGACGCGTGCTGGAATTGCGCGACACCGGCAGAACCCGCTCCAACCCCCGGGTGATGCTGTCACCACAGCTGCAATCGCGCGAGTAACGCTTGAACGACCGTAGGTCGCTGCTGCCGTTTTTGTTCATCACGCTGCTGCTGGATGCCATTGGCTTCGGCATTATCCTGCCGGTGATGCCGCAATTGATTATGAACGTCACGGGGGAGGACCTCTCCCGCGCGGCTGTGTATGGCGGCTGGTTGCTGTTTCTGTACGCGTTGGTGCAGTTTTTCTGCGCGCCGCTGATGGGCAATCTTTCGGATCGCTTTGGCCGCCGCAGGGTGTTGCTTTTCTCACTGCTGGCCTTCGGGCTGGATTACCTGCTGATGGGCTGGGCGCCTACACTGGGGTGGCTGATTGCGGGCCGCATCATCGCCGGGCTCGCCTCCTCCACCTGGGCCGTTGCCAATGGCAGTATTGCCGACAGCTTTCCTCCGGAGCACCGCTCCAAGAACTTTGCCTTGCTCGGTGCTGCCTTTGGCGGCGGTTTCATCCTCGGCCCGGTGCTGGGCGGCGTGCTGGGCGAACTGGGTCCACGCGTGCCATTTTACGCCACCGCGGGGCTGGCGCTGGTCAATTTCACTTTCGGCCTGCTGTTTTTTCCCGAAACGCTGCCGCCCTCCCGACGCCGTCCGTTCAGTCTCGCACGGGCAAACCCGTTTGGCGCATTTCTGCAATTGCGGCGTCATCCCGTGGTGGGAGGACTGATCGCGGCGTGGTTCTTCTTTCTGCTGGCGCACCATGCCCTGCCGTCTACGTGGAGCTATTTCACCATGGCGAAATTCGGCTGGAGTGAGAGCCAGATAGGCCTCTCGCTCGGCTTCGTAGGCGTGCTGATGATGCTGTCCCAGGCCTGGCTGATTCGGGTGGTGCTGGATGCCTACGGGCCGGCGACCACGGCCGTGCTCGGCCTGTGCTGCGCGATGGTCAGTTTTCTCGGCTACGCGCTGTCGCCGCAGGCATGGATGGTTTACGTCTTTCTCGCCATTGGCGCGGCGCAGGGGTTTCTCACGCCGGCCGTGCAGGGCCTGATGTCGGCGCGCGTACCCACCGATGCCCAGGGCGAACTGCAGGGCGCGCTGGGTTCTGTGATGAGCCTGGCATCGATTGTCAGCCCGCTGGTGATGACGGGGCTCTTCGGCTACTTCACTGCTGATGGCACGCCGTTTTACTTCCCGGGCGCGCCTTACTTCCTCTCTTTCGCGCTGTGCATTGTCAGCCTGCTGCTGTTTTTGCCGCAGCTGCGGCGCTGAGGGTTTCGCGGTCATAACCTGAGCGGATACCACCCGATTCCATTAGGTTATATGTAATTTGTTAATGCATTCTAATAGTGAATATCATGCCCGTCTGTTCTTTAATGCAGGCATGTAGCGAGTATCGACCTGCGCGGCTAGCTGCCACACCTGATTGGGGCCGTGGCGGGGCCGGACGCAGCGAGCGACGGGGGGCCACAGGGCCGAAAGCCAATGATAAGAATAGCGGCGATACTGGTGATGGTGATCTGGGCGCAAACGGCCCAGGCGCGTGAAGATGGCGGCAGCCTGCTGGAGTGTGGAGTGCTGCTTGGCGGGGCGGATCTGTCATATCGCCCGGCCTCTGATGCACAACGGCGGGCGGCCAGGGTGAATTTGCGCCAGTGGCGCGGTGGCGCGTTTGAGACCTGGCCTGACAGCACATTGCGCCTGCCGGGCGCCGCCGGGGAAGAAAGTTTCTTCGGCGGTCAGAAGTCGAGCCGTTCGCGCCTGCCCACGGTGTTCACCGTTGCCCGGTTCGGGTGCTCCTGGCGCTAGAAGCCAAAAAAGACGCTGCCCTGAGTAACGCCACAGGGCGTTAGAGTGTACGGGCCAGGTTACTCGTCTCCCCCGAACACACCCAGTATTTGCAGCAGGCTGGCAAACAGGTTGTAGATGGTGACGAACAGGGTCACCGTGGCCATGACGTAGTTGGTCTCTCCGCCGCGCACAATCGCCTGGGTCTGCCACATGATCAGGCCCGACATGAGCAGCACGAACATGCCCGAGACGGCGAGCGACAGGGCGGGCATGGCAAAGAAGTATGCCGCCAGACCCAACGCGAAAGCAGCCAGGATGCCGATCATCAGGAAACTGGTGTAGCGCGACATATCCACGGCCGACTCCGAACGCGCGTACCCGCTCAGGCCCAGAAACACCACCGCGGTTGCGCCCATGGCAGTGACGACCATTGACGTGCCGTTCGGTAGCGACAGATATGCAGCCAGGAGCGGGCCAAGGGTGTAACCCATGAAACCCGTGAGGGCGAACACCGACAACAGGCCCCAGGGGCTGTTGCGCAAATAGCTGGTGAGAAACAGCAGGCCGAAGTAGCCGCCGAGAGTTACCAGAATGCCAGGGTGTGGCAGCCCGAGACTCGCTGTGCCCGCGGCTACCAACGCACTGAAAGCCAGAGTCATGGACAACAGGCGGTAGGTGTCACGCAGGACGCGATGCGCCGTCGGGTCAATGGCGCCTGCAGTGGCCGCGCTCACAGCTGGTGCAGTGGCGGCTATGGCATGGGGTTTTTGGTCGCGCATACTAGATACCTCCTTGGGCTCACGACGCGCAGATTAGCACGGCCGTCGCAACGATCCAGTCGATCCTTATTGGCTGATTGTTCGTATAATCCGATGTAATACGAGCGCCCTGCGGAGGCCTGAATGCGTCACCTGAACTACAGCCATTTGCACTATTTCTGGACTGTTGCGAATGAGGGCAGTATTGCGCGTGCATCCGAGACCCTGCACATCACCCCCCAGACAATCTCCGGGCAACTCAAATTATTGGACGACGCCGTGGGAGAACCCTTGTTCCAGCGCGCCGGGCGCGGCCTGGTATTGTCGGACACGGGGAGGCTGGTAAAGCAGTACGCGGATGAAATCTTCGCCCTCGGTGCCGAGCTGAGCCGCGTGGTGCGCGGTGGACATGCACAAAGCCGTGTCCTGCATGTGGGCCTCGTCAATTCGATTCCCAAACTCATCGCCTACCGCGTATTGCAGCCCGTGCTCAATTCCCCGGACCCGGTGACGCTGGTGTGTACCGAAGGGGCCCTGGAGGACCTGCTGGCCAGCCTGGGTGTGCATCGCCTGGACCTGGTGATTTCGGACCGGCCGATTCCAGTGGGCATGCACGTCAAGGCCTACAACCACACACTTGGCAGCAGCGCGATCGGCTTTTTTAGCAAGCCCGAGGCGGTGGGCCGGTACACCTCGGATTTTCCCGCATCCCTGCATGAGGCGCCGTTGCTGTTACCCGCCAATGCGTCGGCGCTGCGTCGCGAACTCGACGGCTGGTTTGAACGCGTGGGTGTGGAACCGCGTATCGTCGCCGAGTTTGAAGACAGCGCGCTGCTGAAGATGTTCGGCGCTGCCGGCGCCGGGGTGTTCCCCGCCCCGCATGCCATCGCGCCGGAAATCGAGCGCATGTACGGCGCGCGCGCCATCGGCGTGGCCTCCGATGTGCATGAAACCTACCTGGCGATATCGCCGGAACGGCGCCTGAAGCAGCCCGCTGTGCTGGATATTATCGAGCGCGCCAGGGCGCACATCTTCCTTTCACAGGCACATGAATGACATCGGAATAACCGATCGGTCTCGTGGTGAAAAACCAGCTTGTCCCTGATCCTGCGGGTGCCACATAGTGGCTGCCGTGCATTGAGAGGAGGCACAGCAATGGATGTTAACAAAGTGATTTCCAGTCTTGCGGGCAGCGGCGTGCTCGGCGGATTTGCCGGCGGCGCTGTTGGCGGCGCGCTAATGAGTAGCAAAAAAGCGCGCAAGACCGCGGGAACCCTGGCGAAAGCGGGCGGTATAGCTGCGCTCGGCGCAATTGCGTGGAAAGCGTACCAGGGCTACCAGTCGAATCGGGTCGCTGAGGGCGCGGTGACAGGGCAGGCACCGGGGGCTGCGGCTACACGACCGCAGGCGCCGCATTGGCAGGGTATTCCGGAGGCACGCTTTGCGCTGCCCGATGACGCATCCGCGCCAGGCTCAAGTGCGTTGCTGCTGGTGCAGGCGATGATCGCCGCAGCCTGCGCCGATGGGCACATGGATATGCAGGAGCGCGAGCGTATTCTGCACAGGGTCGACTCGCTGACGCTGGCGCCCGACGAGAAAGCGCTGGTGTTTGATGCCCTGCAGGCCCCGCTGTCGCTGTCGCAGCTGTGCCAGCGCGTGGATTCGCCCGAGCTTGCGGCGGAAGTCTACCTGTCATCGGTGCTGGCGGTGGATAACTCGCGCAGCGAAGCGCGCCTGTATCTGGATGCTTTGGCTTTCCGTCTCGGGTTGCCGCAGGGCCTGGTTGAAAGACTGCACGAGGAGGTATCGGTGGTCACTGATCAGGCGGCTGTCACCTGAAGCGCTGCCACGGCCCGGGTTCTTCAGCGAGAGCCCGGTGACAGCGGGGTTCAGGGCTAGTGCACAACCCAGTGCGCATCGCTGACCAGACAAATACCCCCGGATCGGCTCAACAAGGGACGCACGGCTTCGACCACAGCCTGCACCATCGTTTCATCCTCACAGGCAATGATGAACACCGTGTTGTTGGAGTCTCCAGCCAGTTCGTCGGCGCGCCGCAGACCGCGATCGCCCTTGCCACTGGCATTTGCGATGGCGGTATAGCCCGTCACTTTGAGGCGTTCCAGTGCCTCGATCAGACGCGGCGCCATCGGTTCCTCGATCACGATTTCGATACGCTTGCAGGGTTTCACAGCGGTTCTCCCTCTGGCGGTGTCAGTTCGCCAGCAGCCATCTGGCTACCAGATGGTACACCGGAATGCCAATGAGCAGGTTGAAGGGGAAGGTGATCGCCAGCGACATCGGCAGGTAGGTGCTGGGGTTTGCCTCTGGCAATGCGAGACGCATGGCCGCAGGTACGGCAATGTAGGAAGCGCTGGCGCCGAGCACGGTGAGCAATACCAGGTCGCCTTCATTCAGGCCCAGCAGCAGGCCGATCGCCATCGAAAGCACCGCATTGATTGCCGGGAACAGCAAAGACAGGCCGATCATCCACGGCAGCGGTGAAGCGGACCCTTGCGCACTGGAGCGACGCAGGTCTTTCAGCCGTCGGGCGGCCACGATCCCCATATCGAGCAGGAAGAGGCAGAGAATGCCGAGGAACAGGTCTTTCACTACCGGTGCAATCTGTTCCATACCCGCCGGGCCGGTAATCCAGCCGATCAACATACTACCCAGAATCAACAGTACCGAGCCATTCAGGCAGGATTCACGCAACAGCTCCGGCCAGTCGATACGCTGGTTGCCGCTGCGGTTATCCTCGCGGAAACGGCTGTAAAGTAGAATGCCCACAATGATGGCCGGCGACTCCATCAAAGCCATTGCGGCGACCATGAAGCCACTCCAGTCCACGCCCTGTGCCGTGAGGTAACCTGCGGCGGTGATGAAGGTGACGGCACTGACTGAACCGTAGGTGGCTGCAGTCGCCGCGGCATCAGCGACTGAAAAGCGCAGTCGCAGCACGAAGAAGCTATACAGGGGAACCATTGCGGACAGCGCCATGACTGCCAGCAGTGTCAGCCAGACTGCACTGTCGAGCGTGGATTCCGCCAGCGCGACCCCGCCCTTGAAGCCAATCGCAAAGAGCAGATAGAGGGACAGGAATTTCGCAATCTGGCCCGGCACGTCGAGATCCGAACGCACCAGTACGGCGAAGACGCCGAGAAAGAAGAAAAGTAACGGCGGCGAACTGAGATTATCGAGAAACATGTGGTGCGATCAGCGATCCTTTTCGAGACGGGAAACCTTTTCCAGCACCTTGTCGCGCAGGGAATCCTTGTAACGGGCGACGCGTGCGCGCAGCGCGTCATCGCCGGTCCCCAGCATCTGCGCCGCGAGAATACCCGCATTGGTCGCATTGTCGATGGCCACGGTTGCCACTGGTACGCCGGCGGGCATTTGCACGATCGACAGCAGGGCGTCTTCACCTTCGAGACGCGTAGCGCCCACCGGTACGCCGATCACGGGTAGAGGCGTCAACGCGGCTGCCATACCCGGCAGGTGGGCGGCGCCACCCGCGCCCGCGATAATCACGCGCAGGCCGCGGCCCTCTGCCTCGCGGGCGTAAGCGTAGAGCCTGTCGGGCGTACGGTGCGCGCTGACAATGGTCAGCTCCCAGGACACCTCCAGTTCGTCGAGAATATCGGCGGCTGCCTGCATTACGGGCAGGTCGGAATCGCTGCCCATGATGATACCGACGCGGGCGGCCATCAGGCGCTCGCCCGCGCGGAGATCGGTGTGGGGTTGAGGTCACCCTGGCGAATGCGTTCAAGACCGGCATGGGCCAGTGCCAGAGCTGCCTCTGTGGACTCGCCGAGCGCTGTGATGTGGCCCATTTTGCGGCCGCTGCGGGCCTCTGTTTTGCCGTACCAGTACAGGGCTGACTGTGATTCGAGTTGCATACTGTAGGGTTGACCTGTGTGGGCGGGTTGCATGCTGTCATCGTACAACAGGTTGAGCATTACCGCCGCATCGGCCCGCGCACTGACGGGTGCGACTGGCAGGCCCATAACGGCGCGGACGTGTTGCTCAAACTGGTCGTGTTCAAACGCGGTCAGCGTGAGATGGCCGGCGTTGTGCACGCGCGGTGAAATCTCGTTGATGAAAATTTCGCCCTGGGTGCTGACGAACAGTTCCACAGCGAACACGCCGACTGCCGCCAGAGCGCTGACCGCCCGTTCGGCGATATCCGCGCACGCCGCGCGGATGTCCGGCGCAACTTCCGCAGGATAGGTCACAGTGCTAACCGCGTTGAGAGATGCGTCGAACGCCATCGAGACCGGCGGAAAGGCCTGGATGCTGCCCTGGGTATCGCGGGCGACGACCACGGCCACTTCCGTGCAGTCGATCAATGCGGGTTCTATCAGCCCCGGAACGGGCCAGAGTCTTTCGAGGTCTGCATCGTGCAACAAGATCTGTACGCCTTTGCCATCGTAGCCGCCCTGGCGCGTTTTCTGTACCAGCGGCGTGGGAATGGTTCCGGCACGCAAATCGTCGGCGGTGGTCCCGGCATCCGTGAGAATAAAGGGCAACGTCGGCAGGCCATTATCCCTGAGCCAGGTTTTCTGGCGCCCTTTATCCTTCAGCAGGCTCAGCGTATCCACGCCGGGGTGCACACTGATCGCGGAGCGCGCGACCGCGCGAGCCAGGCGATCCAGCGTGGTATCCGGAACCGCCTCGAATTCGAAGGTGACGGTAGCGCATTGCTGAATCATGTCTGCCAGCGCGCGAGGGTCGGTCATCGAGGCCACCAGCACGGCATCGGCGCTGTAGATCGCCGGCGCCGCCGGGTCATCGGACAACACCATGGTGCGCACGTCGAGTCCACGCGCCGCCTCACACAACAACATGCCGAGCTGGCCGCTGCCGATGATGCCGAGCCAGCGCGGCGCGGCGCTTGCAGTGTTCTGGGGGGGCTGGCCACTCGCCACGATGGGAACCTTTATTGCGATTGAAAACCGGCTAGTATAGCGATTTTCCCGTGCAGAGGAAGGCGCGGCGCGCGAGCAGGTCTTATTGCGGTGTTGCGTTCGAGGCTGGTGACGGCTGGGGATCTTTGGCCAGCAGGATGAGATGGGGGGAATTCAGCAGCCCCATGCGATAGCCAGACTGTGACCAGCTCATGCGCCGGGAATGCGTCCAGCTTTTTTCGCCCTTCTTGCCGTGTAGCACGGGTTCGCCGTATTGCCGGGTTAATGCTTCCGCCACCGCCAGGTGATCGCCCTCAAAGAGGATGGCGATACGCTCCAGCGGTGCGTCCGCTTCCTGTGCCTCCAGGCCTATCCTGACAACAATCTGTCCGGCAATCGTCAGGCTCGGTTGGCTGCGGTCCGGCGTCCTGCACTTGCCTGCCGCTGTTTTTTCCAGGCAGGGAAGAAACTCGCAATGCATTCTGAAATTGTCACTCGCGCGCGCCCTCGGGTCGGCAGCGCACACACCGCCGAGTTCCACCGCCCGGGCTTTTGCCGCCGCCGTCGACAGGTCCAGGTGCAAACCCTGTATGGAAAAGGGCGGGTCTGCCAGGGTCAGTGGTGATGCAAACCACAGCATCAGGCCCAGCCATTTCACGTACACACGCATAGTCAGTTATCCCGGTGGTGCCCCGGACGGGAGTCCGGCGTCTTTTGGCCACGCCCTCAGCATAAACCCGGCCGCAGCCGAATGAAAAGCGCGGGCTGTGAGGCAGTTTCAGGCATCCGGGGGATGCGGCGGGCCGGTCGATGCTTTTACCGGGCAACACGACGGCCGAATACCAGTACACTGGGCGCTGTTAAAAAAGCAGGGCAGGCTATTGAATCTGCAGCAGTCAAGCGCGCGTCAGGCGCGCACTATCCGGCTGATAAATCGTATCGGCAATGCGCTGGCCCGCGTCGGTTACGCGCCCCCGGAACTGGATGTTGCGCGGCTGATGCGCCATGCCGAGCGCCGCACCGGATTGCAGGACTGGGGCAATGATTTCTGTGAAACCGGATTGCGCGAACTGGTGGCGGCCCTGAATGCCCAGGCGCAGCTTTCCCAGGTGGGACGCATCGCAGCCTACCTGAATGTGCTGGACCATCTGTGCGTGCGCTTGCGTTTGTTGCACTACCGCGAGCAACACCCGAAGGTGCGCTCCCAGCAGATCACGCAGCCGCTGTTTATTGTCGGCCTGCCACGCACCGGCACCACAATCCTGCACGAGTTGATCGCGCAGGACCCGGCGATGCGCTCGCCCGCCAGTTGGGAGGTGGCCAGACCATTGCCGGCGCCGGTTCCGGAGCACTACACGGACGATGCGAGAATTGCCGCCACCCAGCGTTTGCTGAATATACTCGAGTGGCTGGCTCCGGGGTTTCAGGCGATTCACGCGGTGGGGGCGAGGCTGCCGCAGGAGTGTGTGTACCTGCTTGCCTCCGCCTGCATGAGCGAACAGTTCGGCTACATGTACAACGTGCCGGCCTATCGCGACTGGTTGCTGACACAGGACATGACGCCAGCGTACCAGTGGCATGCGCAGTTTTTGCAGCATCTGCAGGTGGATTGCAACGGGCGGCAGTGGGTGTTGAAGACGCCGGCGCATCTCGCCAATCTCGGCGTCCTGCTGGCGCAATATCCGGATGCGGCAATAGTCTGGACGCACCGCAGGCCGCTCGCGGCCATGGCATCCTTCTCCAGTCTGGCGACGACCCTGCGCGCCGGCTTCAGTGATCACGTTGATCCGCATGCCATCGGGCAGTACGAGTCGCAACACTTTGCTAGCGTGGTGAACAGGGGTATGCGCGATCGTGCGAAGCTGGATACCGGCCAGTTTTTTGATGTGAGTTTTGAGGCCGTCTGCCGCGATCCGCTGGCCGTGGTGGAGGCGGTGTACCGGTACTTCAATATAGAGCTGGGCAGCGAAGCCCGCCGCTGCATGCGCGAGTACCTGACACGGCGACCACGCAACCTGTATGGGGAGCACCGCTACTCGCCCGAGGCCTTCGGGCTGAGTGTCGGGCTGGAGTCCAGGCTGTTTGGCGATTACCGCGAGCGCTTTGCCGGGTGTCTGGATTTTGACCGGTAATCTCGTAGCTCAGACAGCAGAACGCAAAATCGTGAACGCCGTCACATTGCAGGCAAGCGATTGCCCTGTCGGCCCCGGTGGTGCCTGCGAAGCGAGGGTGTCGGTGATTTTGACACGCGTGTCGCCGTAACCCCCTGCCTCTCGTGCGTAACTGAATTAAATCAATACCTTGGCATATGCCGGTATAAAAGTTGCTGTGTCCGGCTGACGTAATTTAACAGGTTGTCAGAGGCCGGGCGCGCAGCCGTTGCAAGGGTAGCCGAAGCCGCCGATTAAGCGCTAAAAACACCGGGCAGAGGCCGGGCGGGGCGAAAAACGTGGTCTGAACGCTAGCAGTCGCTTGCAAGCGTGAACATTCTGGGATAACTTTTTTGACCTTGCGGTCAGTGCTCGGGTGAGCGTCGCCGCCTTACTCCGGTAAAAACTATAAATGGAGTTCATTGATGGAAAGCAAGCGTAACAAGACGCCCGGCGTCCTCTCTCGCACCCGCAGAGGGCTGCTCACCATACTGGCCCTGGTAGCGGCATTGGCTGCAACCGGTGCCACACCCACCCTGGCGCAGCGATCTTTCGTGACCTTTGAGAGTGGCCCCGTGCGGCCGGTCGCGATGACGCCCGATGGCACCAGGCTGCTGGCGGTGAATACGCCGGATAATCGCCTGGAAGTATTCGCCGTGAGCGACGGTTCGCTGACGCTGATCGAGTCGATTCCCGTGGGTATGGAGCCTGTCTCCGTGGCAGCCCGTAACAACAACGAGGCCTGGGTGGTAAACCACCTTTCCGACAGCGTGAGCGTGGTTGACCTGGCCGCATCGCCGGCGCGTGTGGTACGCACGTTGCTGGTGGGCGACGAACCGCGGGATATCGTCTTTGCCGGCGCCGCCTTTGATCGCGCTTTCATCACCACGGCACACCGGGGACAGCACCGTGAGCACAGCTCGCTCGCGGGAGTGCCGGGTGCGGGTGATCCACAACTCACCACGGAGGGCATCGGCCGGGCGGACGTCTGGGTATTCGATGCCGCAAACCCCGGCAACACCCTCGGTGGCACGCCACTGGAGATTCTCAGCTTTTTCGCCGATACACCGCGTGGACTGGCGGTGACGCCGGACGGCAGCACGGTATATGTGGCCGCGCATCACTCCGGCAACCAGACCACGGTTATCAACGAAACAGTGGTCCCCAACGGGTTCGGACCCAACGGTGTCCCCGGGCCGTCAGACAACGTCGATGGCGACCCGGCTCCCGAAGTCGGTGTGATCGTCAAGTTCGACGGTTCAGCCTGGCGCAGTTCCACGGGCGCGGACGCGAGCAGCCTGGTCAGGTTCAACCTGCCGGATCACGATGTGTTCTCGATCAATGCCAACACGCTCTCCCCAGGGTCCGTGGTGGAGTACGACCATGTCGGCACCACACTGTTCAATCTCGTTGTGAACCCGGTGACGGGCAAGGTCTATGTCACCAATCTTGAAAGCCCGAATCATATTGAGTTCGAAGGGCCGGGTGTGCACGGTGGCAGCACCGTACAGGGTCGCCTGTCCGAATCGCGCATCACTGTTATTGATCCGGCGGGGCCCAGCGTCGACCCGCAGCACCTGAACCAGCATATCGATTACAGCGCACTGCATACCGACCCGGGTGCCAACCACGCCGCGATCAACGCGCAGCGGTTTCACAGCCTGGCGACACCACTGCAGCCGGTGGTGTCCAACGATGGCTCAAAACTCTATGTGGCAGCCTATGGTTCGGCGAAAATCGGTGTTTTTGATACACCCGATATCGAGAACCCGAACTTCGAGAACGATTTTGACCCCACTGCCGAAAGCGCCTTTTACATCAATACCGGCGGTGGTCCCGCAGGTATGGTTCTGGATGAGGGGAACAACCGCCTGTATGTGCTCACGCGCTTTGCCAACCAGGTGGAAGTGATCGACCTCAGCAATAACAACACGCTGGAGACTCATCCCCTGCACAACCCGGAACCGCCCGAGGTGGTAGCGGGGCGGCCGTTTCTCTACGACGCGTTCCTTACGTCGGGTAACGGTGAGGCCTCTTGCGCCAGCTGCCACATCTTCGGCGACCTGGATCAGCTCGCCTGGAACCTGGGCAACCCGGATGATCACGTAACGGTCAATACGCAGCCCTCGTCCAGTATTCTGCAGCCCGAGGACAGCTTTCACCCGATGAAAGGCCCGATGACCACGCAGACACTGCGCGGCATGGCAACGCATGGCGGGCTGCACTGGCGGGGAGACCGTGTAGACGGTTTCTTTGGCCTGGACATCTGCAGCGAGCCGACGGGCGCGCCGTGTTCAGAGGAGTTCTCCTTCAACAACTTTATCGTGGCGTTTGAAGGCCTGGTGGGCATGGAGGGCACGATTTCTGCGGGTGAAATGCAACAGTTCACCGAATTCGCCCTGGAATTGATGTTGCCGCCCAACCCGGTCAGGCCGCTCAACAATACACTCACCGGAGACGCCGCACTGGGTGAGTCGCTGTTCTTCGGGCCGGTTACCGATACCGTAGCCACCTGTAACGGCTGTCATACGCTCGACGCCGGCGACGGCTTTTTCGGCACCGGTGGCGAGCAGAGCTTCGAAGGCGAAACGCAGCACTTCAAAGTGCCGCACATGCGCAACATGTACCACAAGGTGGGCATGTTCGGCCAATCGGCGGGAGGCGGGGCGAATACCGGCGACCAGATCCGCGGGGTCGGCTTCCTTCACGATGGCTCGATCGACACGATATTCAACTTCCTGGGCGCGGGCGTGTTTAATCTCTCGAACGCGCAACAGCGGCGGCTTGAAGCTTTCTCGCTACAGTTCCCGTCCGATCTCGCGCCCGTTGTGGGCCAGCAGGTAACCCTGAATGCCACCAATGGCAGCGCCGTGAATCCGCGCATCGACCTGCTGCTGGCGCGCGCCAGTGCCAGCTTTGATTCGCTGATGCTCGGCGGCAGCGTCACCGAGTGTGATGTGGTCGTCAAGGGCGTCAGGAGCGGCAAGCAGCGTGGCTGGGTGCGTCAGGCGAACGGCCAGTTCCGCTCCGATATCAACAACGTGATCAGCGACGCGACGCTGCGTTCCTTCGCCACTAGCGACGGGCCGCTGACCTATACCTGCGCGCCTCCGGGTTCCGGCGAGCGTATGGGTATCAATCGGGACGAAGACGATTTCCTCGATGGCCTCGACAATTGCCCGACGGTTGTGAACAATGACCAGCTGGACAGCGACTTTGACGGCATAGGCGATGCCTGTGACCCCGTCAACGACGCCGATAACGACGGCGTGCTGGACGATGTCGACAATTGCCCGCTGATCCCCAACCCCGACCAGACGGACACCAATAACGACGGTCGTGGCGATGCCTGCCAGGATCTACCGGTTGGCTGTTGACGCGCGGCTAACGACTAACGCGCACTTCGGTGCGCGTTTTCGTTTTAAACGGAGCGATGTTGTGAGCGGAGCAGGCTGATGCACCCTACTGGTCTGTTTGGCCTCGACTGGTTACGGCTTCTCATCACGCCGATCGGCCTGTTCGGTATCAGTTTCTTCGTGCTCTACCTGCGCAACGATGGCATTCGTATCGGCAGAAGCATTCTGCTCCTTCTGGCGATCGCGGTAGTGGCGTTGCTGGGTGCCAAATTGTTCTCATTGTATGTACGCGGCTGGGAGTCGTATTCCCCTCTGTCGGCGGAGTTGCGTGGAGGCTTGCGCTATCCGGGCGCGCTGATCGGCATGCTTTTTATCGGCCCGCTACTGAAACGCTGGCTGCTTCCGGAGTTGCCGCTGGGGCGCTTTCTCGATGTGCTCGCCATTACGGTGTGCTTCTGTTTCGCGCTGGTGCGTATCAGTTGCCTGTTGAACGGTTGCTGTACTGGCCCCGCCTGCGACGGGTTCTACTGTCTGAGTTACGCCCCGGGCAGCCAGGCCTGGTACACGCAGTTGCAACAGGGCATGTTGCCATCACACACCCATCCCAGCCACCCTGTGCTGCCGCTGCATCTGCTGTTTATGGCGGCATCGCTGGCGGTCGGGCTGTTCCTGCTGTGGTTCGATGGCCGGCGCAGTTTCAACGGCCAGATAGCGTTGCTGTATCTGGTACTGCATGAGGGGGCGAAAGGGCTGCTGGAATTCCTGCGTGAACCCTATGTCGCGCAGTTGCAGTTCACCTCACTGGCGATCAGCCTGGGAGCCCTGGCGGTGCTTGTGGCCGTGCTCGTGCGTCTGCGCCGAACTTCCGCCTAGTCGCGGAAGCTGTAGCGCACCGGCATTGATTTGAGGCCACCCACGAAGTTGGCATGAATCCACTGGGGCTCGCCGGCCATTTCAATGTGTTTCAGTCGCGGCAGTAGCTCGCGGTAGAATCGCGCCACTTCCAGCACGGCCAGATGCATTCCCAGACACATGTGTTCACCGTAGCCGAATGCCAGGTGCTGTTTCGGGTTGCGGCGGATGTTCAGGCTGTTGGGGGAGTCGAAGACCTCGGGGTCGCGGTTGGCAGCCGGGAACCACAGGGCGATGGCGTCCCCCGCGCGAATTTGCCTGCCGCGTAGCTCCACGTCCTCAGTGGCAGTGCGCAGCATATGGCGAACCGGCGATACCCAGCGCATCAGCTCCTTGCTCGCGCTGTCGTCCAGCTCGGGACTTTCGCGCCAGAGCGCCATCTGCTCTGGCTGTTCCAGCAGCGCTTTCATACCGGCCCCGAGCACGGCGGAGGTGGTGTCGTGGCCGGCGGTGGCGGTAATGATGAAATAGCTCATTTGATCCAGTGGATCCATGGGCTCGCCGTCGACCTCGGCATTGGCGAGCACGGTCGCCAGGTCGTCCGAGGGGTTTTTCTTGCGGTATTCAATGATTTCCGTGAAATACTGGCCGAGCTCCAACAGTGTGCCCATCTGCGCGTCTCCTTCAGACTGTTCGCGCTGCAGGTCCGGGTCGAGCGGGCCGAAAATTTCCTGGGTCAGCTTGAGCATAGTCGCTTCCGATTCGCGGGGTAGCCCGAGAATCGACATGATGATGCGCAGCGGGTACAGCAGCGTAATGTCCTTGATGAAGTCGCACTCGCCATCCATGTCGCGCATGCGATCCACATACTCCTTGCACAGCGCCTTCACGTCCTCGTCCAGTTTGGCAATGGAGCGCGGCAGGAACCAGTCGCGGGTGACGCGGCGCAGCTTGAGGTGCTTGGGCTTGTCCATGTGGATGAGTGTTTCGAGGCCGTTCTTCGTGCCGAACTGCGCTTCAAGCTGATTTTCCGCATCAATGGGCAACAATACTGTGCGCGGCGCGTTCAGGAATTTGTCGTTCTGGCTGCCAACGCGCTTGATGTCATCGTACTTGCTGAGAGACCAGAACGGTTGGTATTCAGGGTGTTCCACCCAGGCGACCGGGTCAGTTTCCCGCAGGTGGTCAAACAGGGCATGCATGCTGCCCTCATGACCCATGATTGCAACATCGAGAACATCGGCGGGTTGATAGTCATGCACGTTGTGGTTTCCTTCTATGATGGTGCGGGCAGCCATTGCACCTGGGGTAACGGAAGTTCAGAGAGTGGCCTGTGACATGCAGCAGACGCGGGTACAGGCAGGCCGGATGGCGGCTAATATGCCAGCACGTTGCGTGGCGGTCAAAGACCCTGCGGGGCTGGCGGGGCAATCCGCAACACGCCGCCGTTGTCCGTGAGCAGGTAGAGTAGCCCGTCGGGGCCCTGCGTGAGGTTTCTGGCGGGGAAATTGAAGTCTTCCAGCAGGCGCTCCTCCTTTGGCGCGCCCCCGGTATCGAGGGCGACGCGACTCACGGAGAACGATCGCAGGCCCGCGACGAACAGGCTGCCGCGCCAGCCGGGCAGGGCATCGCCGCTGTAGAAGGCGAGGCCGCCCGTGGCGATGGAAGGTACATAGTAGTATTCGGGTTGCGCCATCTCCGGATGTCGGGTGCCCACACCGATTTTGCCGCCGCCGTATTCCTCTCCGTAGCTGATGACCGGCCAGCCATAGTTGGTACCGGCTCGCAGCAGGTTGATCTCGTCGCCGCCCTGCGGGCCGTGTTCGGCAACCCAGATGCGACCACTGGCGGGATCCATGGCGATGCCCTGCGGATTGCGGTGACCGTAGCTGTAGATTTCGGGGAGCGCTCCCGGGGTTGAAACGAACGGGTTGTCAGCCGGGATGCCGCCATCCTCATGTACGCGCAGTACCTTGCCCATGTGCGTGCCGAGATCCTGCGCGAGCTGTCGTTGCTTGCGATCGCCCATGGTGATGTACAGGTGGCCGGCGGAGTCGAACAGCAGCGCGGAGCCGAAATGCGTGCTGGACTCGAAAGCCGGACGTGCCTCAAAGATGGTGCTTGCCTCCTTGAGTTCATTGCCCTCCAGGCGAAACCGCCAGACCCGGGTCGTGCTCTTTGTTGTGCTTGTTGGGACGGCGGCGCTCAGGTAGATCCAGCCATTCTCGGCAAATTCGGGGTGCACCGCCACATCCAGCAGACCCCCCTGCCCGCGGTAGAAGACCTCTGGCACGCCAGCCAACGCTGTCAGGCTGTTGGTGCCGGGGTTCAGCACGCGCAGACGGCCTGGCTTCTCGGTGACAAGCAGGCGGCCATCGGGCAGGAAGGCCATTCCCCAGGGGAACTCGAGTTCGTCTGTCAGTGCCTGTATGCGGAAGTTCTGGCGTGCGCTCTGCCCGGCCACCGTGCCTTCGTCGACTTCGAGGCCTTTTTCGAGCGCCATATAGGCTTTCAGCGCACCGTACTGCAGCGCGTCGCAGCCGGCGAGCATGCCCGCGGCGATTAATAAGAGCGCAAAAACCCTGAACACATGAGTACCTCTCTGACACTGACGCCAAGGCGCCAGCATAGCGCTCCCGGTGTGTTCTGGTAAGGGAAACTGGCCGCTTGTCGGGGGTTTCTCCATTGGGCTCCGGGCACTGGTCCGGACAGGCTTCACATACGCTGAAAAATTACGCCCGATACTATTGACAATCATTCGCATCGGGGCTAATTTGAGAATCGTTCTCAGGAGTAGCGGTGGAAAAAGGCCATGTACGTCTGTCTCTGTAAACGCATCACCGACGCGCAGATTCGCTCTGCGGTACATGCGGGCGCCAGCTCCCTGGCCGAGATTCGCGATACGCTTGGCGCGTCCAGCCAGTGCGGCAAATGCGGCAACCTGGCACGTGAAATAGTGCGTGATGCGCTGGCCGATTACGTCGACGACCAAACGCTGTTCTACGCTGCATCCTGAACACCCTCCCGTCTGCCGCAAATGGTAGCCCAGCCTGGGCGCCGTGGCTGCGCATGCTCGCTCCCTGAGTGCAAATCATAGCAATTATCATTTGTTTTTATCCTTGTAAATCAATAGCTTAGTTTGCAACGGCGCGCACACTGGCCCATACTGGGCGCTCAATGTAAGGAGGCTGGCGATGCAAGGCGACCCCAAGGTAATCGAGTACCTGAACAAAATTCTCGGCAACGAACTGGTAGCAATCAATCAGTATTTTCTGCACGCAAAAATGTTCCTCGACTGGGGCCTGAAGGAACTCGGCGACTACGAGTACCACGAATCGATCGACGAGATGAAGCACGCGGACAAGCTGGTCGAGCGCATCCTGTTTCTGGAAGGCCTGCCCAATCTGCAGGATCTCGGCAAGCTGCTAATTGGCGAAAACACCGAAGAAATGTTGCGTTGCGACCTGAAACTTGAGATGAGTGGCCTGAAAGATCTCAAAGACGCAATCGCCTACTGCGAGTCGGTAGGTGATTACGGGTCGCGAGACCTGTTCTCGGAAATTCTGGAATCCGAGGAAGAGCATGTCGACTGGCTCGAGACGCAGATCAGCCTGATCGACAATGTGGGGTTGCAGAACTATCTGCAGAGCATGATGGCGAAACCTGGCTGATGCCAGAGGCATTGCGCCGAGCGGAGCGGGGCGCGCGAGGTCAGCGATCAGGTGACCAACGCGCCGCGTAGCCCCTGCGGGCGGTGCGAAAAGAGTGCCCGTGCGTCCCGCGATGCACGGGTTTTTTTTCGCCCGGGATTTGTGTCCAACGTGTCATACAAAACGACGCGAGGGGTCACTCAATAAAACACCGGGGGGAGATTCACGATGCACAGATCCTTTGTAACACGCAGTCGATGGCTGCAGTTCGCGGCAGTCGCCGCGATATTTGCGCTGGCCCTGGTCGCCTGCGGTGGCGGTGGTTCCGGTGGCGGCGCAGATGAGAGCACGCCAGCGCCAACACCGCTCCCGCAGCCACCAGCGCCGGCACCGCTGGCTAAGGCAGAGGCCGTGCGCTTTCTCAGCCAGGCGACTTTCGGGCCCGGCGAGCGCGAGGTCGAGGAACTTGTCGCCACGGGGCTGGAAGCCTGGTTCCTCGCGGAGCTTGCGCAGCCGGCCACCTTACACCTCGAGGCGGTACTGTCAGGGTTCCCCGACGATGGCAGTTTCATCGGCGACAACGGCAACCTGTTGCCCGGCCTGTTGTCCCTGCCGACCGATTCCTTCTGGCGGGCGGCGATAGGGGGCGAGGATCAACTGCGCCAGCGGATGGCTTTTGCCCTGTCCCAGATTCTGGTGGTCTCATCCGGCAGCGCACTGTCGCGCGCACCGCAGACCATCGCACACTACATGGATATTCTCACCACGGGCGCGTTCGGGAACTATCGCGATCTGCTGGAGGCGGTGACCTATTCACCCGCGATGGCGGTCTATCTCACCTACCTGCGCAATGAAAAGGCTGACCCGTTGACCGGGCGTGTGCCGGATGAAAACTACGCGCGCGAGTTATTGCAGCTTTTCACCCTTGGCCTGATCGCGCTACAGGGCGACGGACAGCCGCTCACCGATGGCAATGGTGCAGAGATCGAACTGTATGACAACAGCGATGTGACGGAACTCGCGAAAGTCTTTACCGGCCTCAGCTTCGCCGGTGCAAGCTTTAACGCCCCATTGCGCCAGCTACCCCTGGAGGCCTATTACTCGCCTCTGGAAACATTCGACGCCTTTCATTCACCGGAAGCCAAGCAGTTTCTGGGGGCGAATATTCCTGCGGGTGCCGGTACCGAAGAGAGCATCGAGCTGGCGCTGGATGCGATATTTGCCCACCCCAATGTCGGCCCGTTTATCGGCCGCCAGCTGATCCAGCGCTTTGTGACCAGTTCGCCGCAGGCGGCGTATGTGGAACGCGTGGCCGCGGCATTCGATGCGGGCCGCTATGCACTGCCTTCGGGTACACACGTTGGTGAGGGACGGCGGGGCGATCTCGCCGCCACGCTCGCCGCTGTGCTGTTCGATAGCGAGGCGCGCGACCCGCAGCCACGGCTGGCGCCCGGGTTCGGCAAGCTGCGCGAACCGGTGCTGCGTTTCACTCACTGGGCGCGCGCCTTCAGCGTCAATAATGCGGACGTGAGCAACGAAGCGGCGCTGCGCGATACCGGCAGTGCTGAAGCGCTGGGCCAGCAACCCTACGGAGCGCCCTCGGTATTCAACTTCTACCGGCCGGGTTACATCGCGCCCGGTACGCAAACGGGTGCCGCAGAGCTGACCGCACCGGAGCTGCAGATTACCAACGCGACAAGCATTGTCGGTTATCCCAATTTTCTCACGCTGTTTGCGCTGGGTAACTCACCTCAAGAGCGGCAGGGTCTGCCACGCATGTTCGTGCCGGACTATTCGGCGGAGGCAGCGCTGGCAGATGATGTTGACGCACTGCTTGCACATCTGGATAGCAAGCTCACGCACGGCACACTGACAGCCACCACACGCGAACGCATCGTGCAGATTGTGACATTGCTGGATGCCAGCTCGGAAGAGGGGCGGCAACTGCGTGCCAGGGTCGCCAGTGTTCTGATCATGACTTCGCCCGACTACATCGTACTGCGCTAGCCAGGGAGCACCGATATGCACAAGCGACGCGATTTTCTCAAGACCTTCATGTCACTGGCGGCCGTCTCCGCCGGTGGTTCCGCCTTGCAGTGTCTCCCTGTGTCTCCGGCAGCGGCGGCAACCGTGGATGACTACCGGGCTCTGGTGTGCGTTTTCCTGTTCGGCGGGATGGACTGCCACGACACCGTCCTGCCCCACGATGACGCCTCCTATGCCAGCTATGCACAGTTGCGTTCCTCCCTGCTGGACGGCTATACGTCGCAGCCCGGCGGCTCCAGTCGTGCGCTGCAGAATCTGTTGGCGCTGGCGCCCGCCGGCGCTGATTTCGGGGGACGCCAGTTCGCGCTGCCACCGCAACTGGGTGGCCTGCACACGCTGTTCAACGCGGGCCAGGCGGCAATAGTCGGCAATGTGGGCCCCCTGGTTGAGCCGACAGACAGGGATGCATTTCTGGCGGGCACAGCCAGGGTGCCCGCACGCCTGTTCTCCCACAACGATCAGCAGTCCACCTGGATGTCCTTCGCGCCCGAGGGTGCACAACTGGGTTGGGGCGGACGTTTCGGCGATGCGGCGGTGCAGTCCGGTGCGAATGTCGAAAGTATTTTTTCCCAGATATCCCTGGCGGGGAACAGCGTGTTCCTGACTGGCGACCTGGTATCACCCTACCAGATCAGTGCCAGTGGCGTGCCCTCCATCGCATTGATTGAAGCGGCCCAAAGGCGCTCGGGAGCGGCTGTGGGCGGGATCATGCGCGATCATTTTGCCAGTGCGAACGCTACGTTTGACAACCTGTTCGCCCGGGATTTTGTCAATCTGAGCCGCGTCTCACTGGATGCGAATGACACGCTGGAAAGGGCGCTGCGCGAGGGCGGTTCGGGGCTCGCTGCAGCGTTCCCCGCATCTGCGCTCGGCGCACAGCTACAGGCGGTGGCACAGACCATTGCGGTCCGCGAGGTGCTCGGTGCACGCCGCCAGGTCTTTTTTGTTGCGCTCGGAGGCTTCGACACGCACGCCACACAGGCCGCTGATCTGCCGGCCCTGCAGCAGGATCTGGGCGATTCCATCGCGGCATTCTACGCGGCAACCCAGGAACTGGGTGTTGCCGATTCTGTCACTACGTTCACCGCGGCGGATTTCGGGCGCACGCTGACAGTGAACGGAGACGGTACCGACCACGGCTGGGGCGGGCATCAGTTCGTCGTGGGCGGTGCGGTGAATGGCGGCGAGATCTACGGTGATATTCCGCCACCCCTGCTGGAGCACGCGCAGGACGCGGGCAATGGCAGGCTTATTCCGACCACCTCGGTGGAGCAGTTTGCCGCTCCCCTCGGGCGCTGGTTCGGGCTCAGTGAGCCTGAACTCACAGCTGCGCTGCCGGGGCTGGGCGCATTCCCGCCCGCTCCCGCCTTTATCTGAAGAAGGCTTCCTGTGTTGCTGGAGGGCTACGTGGAATTGGACACCGGCCGCTTGCAGTGTGCCATGCACAACGAACAGGCGAAGCCGGCGCGGGCACTGTTGTATACCTTGCGCGGACTACACACGCGCAATTTCGGCTGGGCGCTCGCCTGCTGCGGCTGGAAGCGGGAACAGGCCGAAGACGTATTGCAGGAAGCGTATCTGCGAGTGCTGGACGGGCGAGCGAAGTTTGCCGGGCAATCCGCCCCCGCCACATGGTTCTTCGGAGTGATAAAGCGAGTTGCCGCAGAGAGTCTGCGTCGGCAGCGGCGGCGTGACCTGCTCAAGCTGCGTGTGCTGCACAGCGAGACCCCGGATGCCCGGGATCTGGCCAGGGTGCAGGATGACACGCAATTGCAGCAGGACGAATCCGCCGCGGCCCTCAGGGCTGCGCTGTTGCAGCTGCCGCAACGCCAGCGCGAAGTATTGCATCTGGTGTTCTATTGCGAGCTGACGCTGCAGGAGAGCTCCCTGGTGCTGCAGATTTCCCTCGGGTCTGTGCGTACACACTACCATCGGGGCAAGACAGCGCTGGCGCAACTTATCGAACAGGATGAAGCCCATGACATCATCACCTGATACCGAGGAGAGATTCCTCGCTCAGCGCTTTGCTCAATTGCGCGCGGTGGAAAGCCGGACTGCACCGCCATTACCGGAGGTGCCGGAGGTCGTTGCGCACTCGCCACATCGCAGCCCCCTGGTTGCACGCACCGCTGCGGCGTTTGCCGTTTCACTGGCGGCCTCCGTGCTGGTGATGGTAGTGCTTCCCGAGCGGCAATCGCCCCAGGCTTTGTACCTGGACATCATGCAGTCCAGCGTGCTCATTACCGATGATCTGCTGCGGCCCTCTGACAGCCTGGTGCCGGAGCTACACGACCTGCCGGCCTACGAACCCGTAAGCGGCCAGGATATGTACAGCGAATTCAAATGATCAATATCGAATCTTATGCTCGGGAGATAGTCTGATGAAAACCGTTCACTGCATGCTCGCAGCGCTGTTGTTTGTAATGACGATACCCGCATTTGCGCAGGGCGTAGCGCTCGACAACCCGCGGGCGAATCGCGAAGTTATCGACCTGGGCCTGTATCCTCCAGATCTGATCATGCGGCACCAGGAGACGCTCGGGATCAGCGCAGACCAACGTGATGCGATGCTCAAGCTGGTGCGGGCTTTTCAGGATGAGGTTGCAGAATTGCAGTGGAGCCTGCAGAAAGAGCAGCAACTGATGAAGGCGGATCTGGCGCAGGACAGCATTGATCCAGAGGCTGTCATGCCACGTGTTGAGCGTGTGCTGGCGATGGAAAGTGAGTTCAAGCGCGCACACTTCCGGCTGTTGATCGGTATCAAGAATGCGCTGAGCGCAGAGCAGATCGCGATGATCCAGAAGCGCATCCGCCAGCGCCGTTCCTGAAAGCAGGGTTACTCTGCGGGTAGTGAGCGTACACGGATATTGCGGTACCACACGCGATCGCCGTGGTCCTGCAGCACGATATAGCCTGAATCCGCGCGACCGAAGCGTGGCATATCGGCGAACTTGCTCGCTTCAACCAGCGCATTCCACTCATCCGAGCCGCGTGTCACCTGCACAATCCTGACGCCGTTCAGCCAGTGTTCGATGCGATTGTTGCGTACACGAATCAGCACGTCGTTCCAGCTCCCCGGAGGGCGAACGGTTTCCGGGCTTGCGGCGATCAGGTCGTAGAGGTCACCCGCGCGATGGGTTCCAATGCGGCCATCGGGATGGCCATCGTTGTCCAGCACCTGCATTTCGGGCCCTGTTAGCCACGGCGTTTTCTCCGTCTCGTCGGCCACCAGGTAAAAGATTCCGCTGTTGCCTCCCGGGGCGACCTTCCATTGCAGGCTGAGCTCGAAGTTCTGGAATTTTTCCCGGTGATAAATAAGGTCGTTGCTGCCACCGCCGAACAGCACGCTCTTGATAATGCCCCAAAGGGGGAAAATGCCGCCCTCAATGCGCGTCAGGCTGCCATCTTCCACCTGCCATTTGCGTACAGGGCCCTGCCGACCGTAATTCCGCCAGCCGTCCAGTGTGTTGCCGTCGAACAGTTCGCGCCAGCCATCCCTGGCTGGCAATGCAGCCGAAGCCTGCGCACTGGATGCCACCTGCAACTGTTCGTCGGGTGCGGGCACACGGTTCAGTGTGTACCAGGCTTCCGCCGTCCAGAGTTTTGCGCCGCTTGCCGCGCGCAACCGATCATGCAGGCGCAGGTAAACCACATGATTTTCGCGCAGGCCGTCAATACGCGCCCGCAGGTGGCGGCCATCGGCTGAGCGAGTCAGCGTTGTTACCGGCAGTTGCGTGGTGTTGTACTTCGGCCCGCCGTACTGCTCGTTGGGATGATAGAACCACTGGCGAACAAGCAGATCCTCGGGTTTGAGCGTTACATCGTCAGCAAGCGGCTGTGTCAGTTCAATCTCGAAACCGTCGGCGAGCGCGCGCACGGCGAGTATTTCGAATGCGTTGTTGCCCGCCCAGCGCAAGCGCTCCAGCCCGTGCCAGGATTTGCCGTACTCGCCCCAATTCGGTGGGTTGCCCACTTCGCCCACGTAGATCGCATCGTCAGGGCCGCGCAGCAAGCGATTGACAGCGCCCTGGAAGCCGGCGCTGAAGTGAAATACGGCACCCTGTTCCTGCCCCTCAACCTGTTCAAGAAATACCCGTTTGATACCGCCGTTGTAAACATCGCCGTGAATGAACTGCCCCGCATAGGGCCCTTCGCGCAGTACGAGCGGCTGCGTGGGTGAATTGCCGACCTCGTCCTGTGGCAGCCATACCGACGGCGGCAGCTCTTCAAGGCTCATGATGTCGGCGTCGGGCACCGCGCGTGAACCATAGAAGCCCCCGCGTTCTATGCGCACCAGTTTGCTCGCCGGCAACCAGTCGCCCTGGTTGTCGGTAACGTAAATTTCTCCGTTCTCACCTGTGCCTATTCCGTTGGGGGTGCGGAAGCCCGATGCGAAGATCTCTATGTTGCCCGCATGATCCGCGCGCAACAGCTTGCCCTGGGTGGGAAGTTGCTCAGGACAACTGGCGCCACCCGGCAACACGCAGATGGATAGCAGGAAGTAGAAGTGGTCATCCTGATGCAGCAAACCGAAGGCGAAAGAATGGAAGTTGGCGCTCGCCGGCCAGTTGTCACTCACGGTGAGGTAGCGGTCGATGATCTCGTCGCCGTCGGTGTCGACGAGTTCCGTGAGCTCCTGCTTCTGCAACACAAACAGGCGTTCACCGACAACTTTGAGCCCCAGCGGCTCATGCAGGCCTTCGGCAATACGCCGTACGCGCGTTGCCGGTGGCGCTTCGGGGTCAATGAGGTAGACAGCGCCATCCAGGTCCCAGCTCGCAACCAGCAGACGTCCGTCTCCGCGAAAATCCATGCCGCCGACTTTGGGCTCGAAGCCCGGCGGTGCAATATTCTCAAGTGTGAACGATGGATGTACCGCAGTGAGTCTCGCAAGCGTATCGAAATCGCGTGTTGCCGGGTACGCATTGCCAGCGGGGTCCAGGGGCGGCGCAGCCTCGTGTTCGGGTTCACCAACACTGAGGATGTACATCACCGCGAGCCGGGCATCCGCTTCACTGAGTGAGGGGTGGGGCGGCATCGGAATCTTTCCCCACACCCCTACACCACCGGCTATGACGTGCTCCACTAGGGTGTCGACCACCGTTTCCTGTATTTTGCCGCGGAATTTGCCCGAAATCTGCGACCAGGCGGGGCCGGCGACGCGATGATCCCGTGCGTGGCAGCCGAGGCAGTCGCTGCCTGCGATAACGGCCTTGCCGCGTTCTATCTCGCTGCTTTCGGCGGTGCGACCGTGCGTCGGTGCCGGTGTGGGCTCGATTGCCGTGGTGTCTGTGAGTGCAAACTCGATAACACCACTGGCCACGTGGCGCGTGCCGTCACCGCTGTAGAACCCGGCAACGGGGCCTGCCTTTTCACGCTCAAAGCGGCGCGTGAAATAGCGCGTGCCATCGCGTTCAATCAGCTCCGGCTGTTCGCTCACGAGGATTTTCTCATCCGCCGCGAGAAGCTCGAAACGCATCCGCGCGCTTTTGCGCTCCGGCCCGTATTCATGGCCGAGGTAGTTCACCTCCGCGGGCAGCTCTTTACCGTCGATCTCGATAAACCAGCGGGAGGGTTTGGGTTGACGCAGATACCAGGCGCCCTCGCTACTGGGCTGGGGGCCATGCTGGTAGTTGTAGGCGGCGCCCTCAAAGAGCACTTTGCCGTCCCATACCTGGTAGAGCGATTGTTCCGCTACGTCATAAGCGGCCCATGTTCCCGGCGCCAGGGCGAACTTCAGCATGCGCGGCCGGCCATCCAGATTGCCGCGAATAACCCAGGGTGCGTTGCCCCGTCCAGCCACCTGTTGGCGTCCATAGGCGGGGTCGGTTGCGTTGCTGAGATCCACGCCGTACAGATCTGCGCGTATCACGGAAATAACCGCGCCTATGCCGTCGCGTTTGCCGAGATCCACCAGGAACTCCAGATCTGAGCGCGAGACCTGTTGTGTCTGGATAGCGAAGACCAGCAGCGCGCCCAACAGCAGCACTAAAACGAGTATGGCGAGCAGCAGGCCCCCAAACAGCTTCTTCATAGTATTGTGGCCTGTGGACGGGCACCGAGGGCAAGTGTGCCCATGATATACGTAGCGAGTGCGCGTGCAAGCGCGGCGCCTGTTTTTTACCAGACGCATGGCTTATGATTACGCTCCGCGCGTTTTTCAAGCTGACCCGATATTTTTCGAGGAATCTGCTGTATGACAAGCTTTTACTACGAACAGGACGCCGATTTGCGCGCGATCAGGGGCCAGTCACTGGCGATCGTGGGTTATGGCAATCAGGGTCGGCCCTGGGCACTGAATCTTCGCGACGCCGGTCTCGACCCGCAAGTGTGTGTGCGCAACGATGAATCCAGCGAGCGCGCCAGGGCCGATGGCTTTAGGGTTTGCGATATCGCGGATGCCAATGCCGCAGACATCCTCTGCATTCTCGTACCAGATGATGCGATACCAGGTTTGGGGCTGTCGCGAGCTGAAGGTTGCCTGACCATTATCGCCAGCGGCTATTGCTACGCGTTTAACCGTTATAGCCCCGCTGGCGATCAGGCGATGATTGCGCCGCGCATGCTCGGGCCCGAGGTACGACGCTGCTACACGGAAGGCAAAGGCTTTATCACCGCATTGGGAGTGCAGCGCGACCTCACCGGCACGGCGCTCTCGCGCACGCTCGCCGTGGCGCTGGCACTGGGTGGGTTGCGCGAAGGCGCAATAGAGTTGACGCCGCATCAGGAAGCACTGCTTGATCTCGCCGTGGAACAGGTTCTCTCGCCGGCACTTACACATGTGAACAGCGCTTTTGTCGCCACCATGCTGGAGCACGGTTTGCCTCTGGAGGCAATTCTCACGGAGTTGTTCCTCTCGGGTGAGGTGGAACGCAACTTCGGCCTGTTGCGCAGCGAAGGTTTTGTCGCACAGCTTGAGCATCACTCGCCCGCCAGTCAGTACGGCCAGCTCTCGCGCCGGGGGCGCTATGACGGACTGGATTTTTCTCCCGTGATGAAGGACATTGTC
Organism: uncultured Halieaceae bacterium; assembly: GCA_963976655.1. Classification (GTDB taxonomy): domain Bacteria; phylum Pseudomonadota; class Gammaproteobacteria; order Pseudomonadales; family Halieaceae; genus Marimicrobium. The sequence goes on along the minus strand of CAXBLB010000018.1, from coordinate 10,589 downwards.
TCGCATATCGATAGCGGCGCTTTTGCCGACGAGTGGGACGCGGAAGCCGCCGCGGGCTACGCGCGGCTGAAGGCCCTGAAGGACGTGCATGCGGGGGAGGGTGTGAAGGCGATGGAACGTGATCTGATGCAGAAGCTCGGTCCCGGCGTGCAGCGGTAGACACAGCGGCGCAGGTGGCGGCCCTGTTCGAGTTTTTCTTTTCCAGCTACGCGAGCTACGAGTACGCACTGGCGTCCTCCCAGCTTTTCCTCGCCATGCTGGGCATGGGGGCGCTTCTATCCCCCTCTGATTTTGTGCTGGAAATCCGCAAGCCACGCGGGTTGTTGGTGGGGTTGGGTTGCCAATGGCTCATGGTGCCGCTGGTGGCCTTCGCCGTGGGGGCGATGCTGCCGGTGCCGGTGGGAATTGCCGTGGGCCTTATCCTCGTGGCCGCAGTGCCCGGCGGCACGCTGTCCAATATTCTGACGCTGTTCGGACGCGGCAATATCGCACTCTCCATTTCTCTCACGTCTATCACAACCGTGGCGTCGCTGATCGTGACGCCGACGGTGTTGCAGTTTCTCGCGGCGCAGCATTTACCCGAAAATTTCAGCATGCCCACCGGTCGCCTGGCGGTGGATATATTCGCCACCCTGATCATGCCCCTGCTTTTGGGAATGTTGGTACGGCAGTTCGCCCACACGGTAGCTGCGGCAAACTTCTCGAAATGGATGATACGCCTGAGTCTGGCCCTGATCGTGGTGATGGTAGTGGGAGCGGGTGGCAGTGGCCGGCTCGACCCGGCCGCCTACGGCTTGATGGGCGTATTGGCGCTGGTAGTGTTTTGTTTCGCCGTACAGGGCAGCGCATTGCTGTTGGCGCGCCTCGCGGGCCTGCGGGCCTTCGATACGCTCGCCGTGGTGGTGGAGGTAGGCTTTCGCAATATGTCGCTGGCGGTCGCCGTGAAGGCCGTGGTTTTCCCCGCGCAGCCCGGCGTGCTGGACCCTGTCGGTGACGCGGTGCTGTTTACCGCGTTGCTGTATGGCGGTGTCAGTCTGTTCATGAGCCTCGTGCCGGTGCTGATTCACCGTCGTCTCAAACGTCCACGTTGAGTGCGCCATGATGCCGTGTAAGCGAGCCGTTGTTTTACAAGACTGCTGCCATAAAATAATGTCGCTGTCTAAATCCTGTGCTAGATTGTCCGGGAATTACTGCTGATTGCCACGCCTGTGTGTGGCGACCGGTGAAGGGACACACTCGGCGAGAGCAGAATGGCATTGAAAGTAATTGATCCCTGGGTAAACGTCAGCATGGGCGCTGTGGCAGATCTGCCCTTCATGCAACGTGTGAAAGAAGACTATTTCAAGGGCGGAGACGATTTCTTCCGCAATATCGAATCCGCTGAGCTGATTGCCCTGATGGACAACATCGGGGTCGAGCGCGTGCTGCTGAGTTGCGACCCGTACCGCCCGGAGCAGCGCTTGCTGGATTTCACCAGTGACTATCCCGGACGATTCTTTCTGGCGCCGCAGCCCCGCATCCAGAAAGGCATGAAAGCCCTGTGGGCGCTGGAAGATCTGGCGCGGGAGTATCCCGTTGCCATGGCGCGCGTGACCCCCTTTGAGCTCGACCGCCCACCGACAGATCCCATCTATTACCCGCTGTATGCCAAGTGCATCGAAATGGACATTCCTGTGGGTATCAACACCGGTATTCCCGGGCCGCCCATGCCCGGCGAGTGCCAGCACCCCATGCACCTCGATCGCGTGTGCCTGCACTTCCCCGAGCTCAGGCTAATCATGCAGCATGGCGCGGACCCATGGTGGGACGTCGCCATCCGGCTCATGCTGAAGTATCGCAACCTGTACATGATGACATCCGCGTATTCTCCGAAGTATCTGCCGGAGTCGCTGCTGCACTACATGAACACGCGTGGCCAGCACAAAATTCTGTTCGCCTCAGATCACCCGGTATTGTCGATGGACCGCTGCCTCGCGGAGGCCCAGCAACTCGATTTGCGCGAGGGCGTGCTGGAAAAATATCTGTATGAAAACGCTTTCGCCGTGCTGTTTGGCGAACGCAACAGCCGCCTCGGAGCGTTCAAGTGAGGTCAAGCTCATGCAGCGCACGGCGCCGTGCACCTGTGGCGTGACGCTCAGTTACGCGTTTCGTTAGTGCTGGCCGACGCTCCCGGCGCACGGTGTGAGGAAGTGCGCGCCTGTGTCTCCCCCGGCTTATCGGGCACGTACCAGACAGGTGAAGTGTAGGCGCGCTCCTGCAGGCTCGCCGGCCAGTTCCGCGCCGGCTCGCCCAGCGCCACGGCGTCGAGCAGTGAATGTCTCGGCGTGGGGATTTCCAGTACCCGCACATAATAGAACGCGGCCAGACCGGGCATGAATTCCGGATCCTGCCATACGCTTGCCAGCGACGCGGCGCCGAAACGATTCTCGAATTCCCCCGTTTCGCTGTTTACCGTATCTGTCACGGCCAGCGGCCTGCCTGCCTCGTCAAGCGCACGTGGCTGCGACCACGCCACGTCGAAAATTTTCTCGTGGGTAGCGCCCGACGCATCAATCCACCCCTTGACCACCTGGATGCGATCGAGGTCTGCTCCCAGAGGATCCTTGAAGGCGCTGATACGCAGTTGCACGCCCGCGCTGCTATCCACTCTCGCTGGTAGCACAGCGCCCATGCCCACCGTGTTGGCGGGATCGCCGCTCCAGTGCGCCGCCACCTGCAGAGTGATTCGCGGGCCGGTGGTGGCGTACACGGCGCGGCGCTGGAACGCATCCAGAATCGCCTCCCGCGTATTCTCCTTTGCCCATACCGCGGCGAGCCCCGAGGCGGACAGATCCCAGCCCGTTGCGCTGCCGTCGCCATCGGCGTTCCGGCGTTTGTTGCGTGGAATGGAATCCCAGCTCAGCTTGCCGTGAAAGCGGGCTTCTTCCGCGCCCGCCAGCCCGGTGTGTGAATCGGAGGAGCCGATAAGGCCCAGGCGATAGGGGTTGTCACCCTGTGTGTGCTCGATCGCCAGACCGCGCAGCAGGGCACTGCGCAGAAAGTCGCCCGCGTGCGCCTCATAGGGCGTGGGTTCTGCCTGAATATAAAACGGGTAGGCTTCGAAATCCGCAAACGGGTCGTCGGGCGAGAGCGCGGGCCAGGTTTCCGAGTCGCCCTTGATCTGCGTGATTTCAGCCACCGGCTCCCAGGTACTGCGCAGCCTCAGGTACTCCCGGGTAAACGCTGCGCCGCGCAGGGTTGTTTCAGGAAACATATAGCCCTTGGAAATATTCGAGTTGTGCGGGATTGCGACGAAGTCGGCGCCGGCCACTTCACTGGTTTGCGCCAGCCAGCGCCACAGGTCTTCGGGATAGGGGCTGTCGTCGCGGGAAAATGGTATGTAGGTCGCGGCGGATGCTGCGTCGCCATTGGTAAACACAACCCGGTGCAGGTTGGCGCCGCCGGGGGTGGATGTCCACTCCCAGCCGATCAGCGCGGAGAATCTGCCGGGTGTATTGAATCTGTCCGCCGTATTCGCGAGCTCGTTCCAGGCGGTGGAGACGATCTGGCCCTGACCCGGAATACTCATAGCTTTCCCGGCATACAGTTGCGCTGCGCGTTCGCGCGGATTCATTGCGGTGGCGCTCATGGAGGCAAACACATCCATGCCGTAGCCGTCGCGCAACGCATAGTTGAAAAGCCGTTCGCTGAACCACACGGTCAGCCGGTCAAGCAAACCCATCCCTTGCGTGTTGATGCCGAGTTGGTGAATAGTGCGAATGCCGCCAAGGAATTCGGCGTGGTCAGACACCACGAGAAAATCCAGTGGCCTGTCGATCTGCACGCGAGCGCCGTGGTAGGGATGGATCACCGGTTCGCCGAGTGCGTAGCGATAGGCAGTCTCCGGGTCAGCGCTGAAGTTGCCGTTCAGGTACGCATCCGCCGAGTAGGCGCTGTGCACGTGGGTATCGCCCCACAGCAGTACGGGCTGATCCTTTGCGGGGCAGCTTGCTGACAGGGCCAGCAGCGGAAGCCATGCCAGCCACAGCGCCACCGACGGCATTGAGCGATTAGACATGCCTGCGGGATCTCCTGCTAATCTGACACGCTGCCAAAGTGTAGCAGCGACTGAGCAATCGACGATGCTTCGCGCTGTAGCCGGGCAGGCCGGTATGTATAATCAGAGTTTCCCCCGGTCGGCTGGCGTGCCCGCCATCCGGGCCCCGGGTGTCTGGAGGAAAACTCAAGTGTGTATCAACTTGGCTTTCAAGCGCCTGTACAACCGGCTCATCGCACGCGCGTGCCCGAGCGGCTGGTGGCTGGTTCCGCCCGCGCGAAATGGCGAGAAGATGCACGTGAATGTGCCGGCACCGCAGGTTCGCGTGGGCTTGCACCCCGCATGATTCCGGAACCGGGCCGGTATCGGCATTTCAAGGGCGCCGAGTACGAGGTGCTCGGTGTGGCAACCCATTCCGAGACCGGTGAAACGCTGGTGGTGTATCGCCCGCTATACGGAGAGGGTGCTCTCTGGGTGCGTCCGCTGGCGATGTTCACGGAAATTGTTGAGCGCGACGGCAAGAGCATTGCGCGTTTTACCCGCCTCGAAGATCCGGCCCCCGACTGAGCTGCTGTGTGGCCTGCGGGCTTATTCAAAGTGGTAATTGATATCGATGCCGAGTGTTCTCCCCTCGCCCCAGATCACTGCACGGCTGGCTTGCGGCAGGTTGTTCAGGGTGAAGGCTTCGTAGTCGGAGCCCTGCAAATTTTTTCCCCACGCGGCGATGGACCACTGGCCACCCAGCGCCTCGATCTCTGCCAGTGACAGCCGCGCGTTGAGCAGATTGTAATCGTCGCGAAACGTCGTGTCGCTGTTCTTCTGCCGGTCGCCGATAAAATTGTAGCTGGCGTTGACGCTTAGCAGGCCGCCAAAGGGGCGCACCGGGAAACGGTAATCCGCCACCAGGCTGTAGGTGTGTTCGGGCGCGTTGGTGAAATTGAAAGACTCCAGTTCCCCGGTGAACGGGCTGACCAGATCGTCGAGCTCACTGTGCAGGTAGGCATAGCTCAGCTGCAGAAAGAGACCGGCGGTCGGCATGGCCACCAGTTCCAGTTCCACACCGCTCATTTCACCTTCGTCCACGTTGAATACCCGGGTGTTCTGGATGGTGCCCGGAATCTGGAAATTGTATTGGAAATCGTCGAAGCGTTGATGAAACACCGCCGCGTTCACGCGCAGCATGCGCTCGAGCAGTTCACCCTTGAAGCCCAGTTCTATCGAGCGCAGCTTTTCCTCCGCGAAGCCGTCACTGAAACCCTCTTCTTCCGGATCACGGATGTTGAAGCCGCCGCTTTTGTAGGCCTCGGCGTACTTTGCGTAAACATTGAATTGTTCGGCCCATTCGTACTCGGCAATCACTGTGTAGGAATCGTCGTCAAAGTTTTCACTTGCCTTGGCCGAGAACATGCTTTCCGCAACAAGCGGCTGGATGGAGCTGCCCTGGTCGATGACCACCGCGTCGGTGACACGCCGCACGGCATCGCGGGAATCCTCCGAGTGACGCCAGCCCAGCGTCAGGTGCAGGCGCCGGTCCAGAATATCCGGTGTCCAGGTAAGCTGGCTGAAAAATGCCCAGGCATCGTTCTCGATCTTGTTGTATTCACTGCCGAGGTTGTAGATGGTGCCGCCGCCGAAGGGGAAGGCGCTGAAAATATGTCGCGTCGGGGTGGCGTCCTCTTCGGCTTTCTCATAGAACACATACAGTCCGGCGAGATATTCAATGGATTGACCGACACTGCCCAGCACCTGGAACTCCTGTGAAAACTGTTCCTGGTCGAGTTGGGGCCGCCCGACTGGCAGTTCCAGGCGCTCATCGCCGGCGTCGGCAGCGAGCACCGCTGAGTTGAAATCGATGCGAAAGCCGGCGTCGGCACCGCTGGCAAAATCCAGATAGCTTTTATCCGTGAGCTCCCGCCAGGCACTGATGGAGCGCAGCGTCAACGCCTCGTTCAACACCCAGTCGATGTTCAACGCGTGGCCCTGGATTTTGGTATCGGTAGGTAACAGCGGCACGTTGGTGGAAAGCCGGTTTATACGGTTGTTGTCGTACTCTATGTATTGCTGTGCGATATCACCGATGATCGCGAGCAGGTCGGAGCCGGATTCGCGTCGCAGTACCGCCTGGGCAGGCAGGTTGTAGAACTCGATTTCGGAGTGATCGTAGGCATAGTCCAGGGTGAGTTTCTCACTCAGGTCGGCGCGAAAGTCGAGGCGGAAACCATCCGAGGTGCGATCTCCCCAGCTACCGCCCGGGCCATTGTTCTCCACGAAACCCGCCACGTCTTCATGGAAGTAGGCCAGCTTGAGCGCGGTTTTATCGGATAGCGGTATATTCACGGAAGTCTTGCTGCGCAACAGGTCCTGATTGCCCAGGCCGAGTGTCTGGTCGAATGTCAGTTTGCCAGGCTCGGGCCGCTTGGTTATCAACCTGATGGCGCCGCCTGTGGTATTGCGGCCGTACAGGGTGCCCTGGGGCCCGCGCAGCACCTCGATGCGCTCGAGATCCGCAACGTCGAAGGCGAGACCTGTTGAGCGGGCGATATAGGCGTCGTTGAGATATACGCCCACAGCGGAGTCCTGGGTGATCTGTGTGTCGGTGAGTCCCACGCCACGGATGAATACGCGCAGTGTCTGGTTGTTGGCGGGAAAATTGTCAATATTGAGATTCGGCACCAGGCCGTTCAGGTTGCTGATGTTGGAGATACGCTGCTTCTCGAGCTGTTCCGCGTTCATGGTAAACAGGGAGATCGGCGTAGTCTGCGCAGACTCCTCCCGGTGTTGCGCGGTGACGAGTACTTCTTCCAGCACATCACCGCGCGAGGCCGTGGCGGCCTGTAGCTGCTGCCAGGGCAAAAGCACGGCTGCGAGTAGCGCTAAATGCCGGCGCATACCGGTCTCCTGTTGTCCTTATTATGGAGTGGATTATGTCCTCTTTTGACAATATATCAAATATTGATTTGCAGGAAGCGTGAGGCCATCTGCTTATCACAAAAGCTTCACTTTTCTGTATTCGCCCTGCAATGGGCGTGCGTGAAGCTGCGCAGGTAACCGACAGGGGGCGATACACATGAAAACAGAGGCCAAACCGGCAAACAGCCATGAAAAGGAGCGTATGCGCGCCGAGATCGATGCGCACATACGCGAATACCTGCGCAAGGGCGGCGAGATCAGTGTGGTCTCCACCCAGTTGCGCACGGAAACCACCGTTATCGGCGGAGTCTGGCGCAGCCAGTTCGACGACGCCTTCCCGGCGCTTTGAGCCGCCTGACATGTTGCCTATAGAGGCCTTCCTCGAGGAGCGCTACCCGGCGTTCGTAAGCCGCCACCGGCTTGCCGCACGCAGCCTGGCGCGCTTTCTCGGCTTTCTGTTCTGCGAGCGGCGCTTTGCGCAGTTCGAGCGGGATTATCCTCACCTGCGCGGCTTCGACTTTGTAGAGCAGCTACTGCGCTACTTCGATTTCAGCCTGCGCCTGAGCGACCGGGAGCGTGAGCGGATTCCGGCGAGTGGCCGCGTGGTGATTGTCGCCAATCACCCGCTTGGTACGCTCGATGGCCTCGCGCTGTTGCGCCTCGTACAGCAGGTGCGTCCGGACGTGAAAGTGGTCGCCAATGAGCTGCTTTCGGCGGTAGAACCGCTGCACCCGGTGCTGTTGCCAGTGAACAACATGGGCGGCAACACGGGGCGCGCCAACCTGCGCAATATCCAGCGGCATCTGGAGGAGGATGGCGCACTGATTATTTTCCCCGCCGGGGAGGTGTCCCGCTTCGGGCCGAAGGGCGTGAAAGACGGCGTGTGGCTGAGCGGCTTCGTGAGGATCGCGCGCCGCGCCCGCGCGCCCATTCAGCCGGTTTTTGTCGCCGGTCGAAACTCCGTACTCTTCTACAGCCTCTCCTTTCTTGCGCGACCCATCTCGACCCTCTGGCTGGTGCGTGAAATGTTCAGGCAAAGTCACAACACCGTGGACGCCAGGGTGGGCAATCCGGTGACCTTTGAGCAGTACACCGCGCTGCAGGTGTCTGCCGACAAGCTGGCCGCGCTGTTTCGCAAGCACGTGTACCGGCTCGCCCGCGATGGCCGCCCGGTGTTCGATTCCGTGGAGAATGTCGCGCATCCTGAAAACCGTCTGTTGCTGAAACGTGAGTTGCAGAACAGTGAGCGGCTGGGTGAAAGCCCGGATGGAATGCAGATCCATGTGTGCCGCATGGCAGAAGCGCCCTGTGTGATGCGCGAGATCGGGCGTCTGCGCGAACTGACGTTTCGTACCGTGGGTGAGGGCACGGGCCTGCCCAGGGATATCGACTGCTTCGACCGCGATTACCTGCAACTGGTGCTGTGGGATCCGCAGGAACTCGAGATCGCCGGTGCCTACCGACTCGGCGAGGCGAATCGTCTGCTCCTGGAAAAGGGCTGGGGCGGCCTGTACACAGCCACGCTGTTCAATTTTGACGACAGCGCGTTGCCCTATCTGCAGCAGGGCCTGGAGCTCGGTCGCAGCTTCGTGCAACCCCGCTATCAGTCGCGCAACAGCCTCGACTATCTATGGTGTGGTATCGGCGCCTTCCTGCGCAAGTATCCGGGCTACCGCTACCTGTTCGGAGCAGCTTCCATCAGCCCCCACTACGGCCACGAGACGACCAGCTTGCTCGCATGGTTCTACGCCCGGCACTACCGTTGGCCGGGTCTCAACGTGCGCGGTCGCAATCCGCCCAACCCCACTGCCGGGGAGGCCGCGGCATTTGCACAAGCCCTTGACAGCAGCGACCCGGAGCAGGACCTGAAGAGCCTGCGCGACTTGCTCGCGCTGCGTGGACTGTCGATTCCCATGCTGTACAAGCACTATGCGGCGGCTTTTGAACGCGGTGGCATAGCGTTCCCGGCTTTCAGTCGCGATCCGGAGTTTGGCGGCTGCATGGATGGCCTGTTGTTCGCGGATCTGCACAAGCTCAAGGCCAGAAAAAGCCGGCGTTATCTCAGGGCGCCGGAACCCGCCCCCGAGGAGGCTGCCGCAGCCTGACGCCGGCCCTCTTTCATCCCTGTTTTACCGCAGCGTAGGCTGCAAGCGCAGCTTCGCGGGCGGCCTTGTGTTCAACGATCGGTGCGGGATAAGTGTCGCCCAGCCTGACACCCGCCTGCTCAAGCACGTCCCCGGGTGCCGCAGAGGGTTCGTGAATGTATTTGTCGGGCAGGGCTTTTATCTCCGGTACCCAGCGGCGTACGTAATCGCCTTCTGCATCGAACTTCTTGCCCTGCAGGGTAGGGTTGAAGATACGGAAATAGGGTGAGGCGTCTGCGCCGCTGCCCGCCACCCACTGCCAGCCACACACGTTGTTCGCCAGATCTGCATCCACCAGTGTGTCGCGGAACCACGCTTCGCCGCGTTGCCAGTGAATCAGCAGGTGTTTGGTGAGAAAGGAAGCGACGATCATGCGCACGCGATTGTGCATATAGCCCGTTTGCCAGAGTTCCCGCATACCGGCATCCACAATCGGGTAGCCGGTACGGCCGCGCTGCCAGGCTCGCAATGCGTCGGCGTCGCCCAGCCACGGAAAGTGCTCGAACTGTGCCTTGAAGGATGCCTCGGGCAGTGTCGGGAAATGGTGCAGCAGGTGGTAGCAGAATTCGCGCCATCCCAGTTCCGAGAGAAACTTGTTGCGTTGTTCGCGCAGCGTCGGCTCGCCGTCGCAGTGGGCATGCACGGCGTGCCACACCTGCCGCGGTGAAATCTCTCCGAAATGCAGGTGCGGCGAGAGGTGCGAGGTCGCGTTCAGATGCGGGTGGTCGCGACCCCTGGCATAGTTGTCTATGGAGTGCTTCAGAAAGTGTTGCAGTGTGCTGCGCGCCCCCTCCGCGCCCGGCGTCCAGAGTTTTTTCCAGCCCGCAGCCCAGTCGGGATTTTTCGGCGTGAGCGCAAGTGCCTCCAGGCTGAGGCCCTCCGGCGTGTCAGCGTGGAAATCGAGTGCTTCGCGCCGTGGTGCCGCCGGCGCCGGCGCAGCCTGCTGCAGGCAGGCCTTCCAGAAGGGCGTGAATACCTTGTAGGGCCCGTCACTCTGTGTGCGGATGGCCTCCGGCTCGAACAGTAGCGAGCCGGGGTAGCGTTTGAACGCGACACCCGCCTCCCGCAGGGTAGCGTGCAGGTCTTCTTCCAGCGCGGCGGCCCAGGGTTCATAACAGCGGCTGCAGTACACGGCCTCGGCATCCACGCTGCGTACCAGTTCCACCAGCTCGCTGCGGGCCGGGCCCTTGAGCAGCAGCAGACGGCCGCCGTGCGCGTCGAGTTGTGTCGAGTGCGCCGCGAGACTGTGATGCAACCACCAGTGGCTTGCTTCTCCGGTCGCCAGATCGCCCGGCGAGGCCTCATCGAATATGTAGCAGGCGATCAGCGGCCGGCCGCTGGCCGCCGCCGCGTTCAGACCGGGGAGGTCGTCGGTGCGCAGATCCTGTCGGAACCAGTAGATGACGGGTTTTGCCATGCTGTTTTATCAACCTCCTCAGCTCTGTTTACGCGGCGCTGCGGGGAATGGCTCAGTCGTGCTCGCTCGTCCAGCTCCTGTC
>CAXBLB010000017.1:0-75803 GCA_963976655.1 uncultured Halieaceae bacterium | reverse complement strand
TTTCAAAAAAGCCTAAACCAGCGTGCCAGACATCGTCAGTATCCGGCTCACTCTCTGACGCTCAGTCCGCCCGCTGCAACTTCAGTCCCACCTTTGTCACCTGGTCCCCCTCCAGGGCTCTGACCACCAGCATCAGCTTTCCCAGGTCGATGCGATCGCCAATTACAGGGTGCCCGCGACGAGCTTTGGCAAAACAGTCAGACAGGCTGTAACTAGGCGGAAAACGGTCCACCGCCACCCCATAGACGGCACGAATGTCTTCCAGGGTAGTAGTGCCGTTCAGTGTGAATTCGCCGAAAAAGCGTCGGTCCGACAGATGTTCGGGAGGCTCCCGCCGACCCAGAATCTGCTCGATATCCGCGCTGCGCGACACCGGGGCCATTACCGCCACGACATCGCGCTGCTGCACATCCACGCCGCGCCGGGCTGGAATCATTTCTCCGTCCCTGAATACCGCGGCCGGCCAGCAGCCCTCGGGCAGCGGGATGTCAATGAGCGGTGTCGGCTCGATCCAGCGCTCGCCCTTCATCGCCACCAGCAGCAGCTCGTGTTCGCCTACCGCCGGGTGAAGCAACGGGATCGTGGTGCGCAGCGCCTGCCCCCTGGGCACCTCCAGCCTGAGCTTGCGCGCCAGCGGCGCAAGTGTCGAACCCTGCAGAACCAGGCTCACCAGCACCACCATAAAAGTGATCTGGAAGATTGTCGCTGAACCGGAAATTCCGGCCATCAGTGGGAACAGGGCGAGCACGATGGGCACCGCGCCGCGCAGACCAACCCAGCCAATGAATAGATGCTCGCGGCGGGAAAAGCCGAACGGTGCTAGCGATATCAGCGTGGACAGTGGTCGCGCCAGAAAAATCAGCACCCCGGCGATCAACAGCGCCGCAGGGGCCGTCGCCAGCAACTGACCCGGGGATACCAGCAGACCCAGCAGCAGGAACAGACTCAACTGCGCCAGCCACGCAAGGCCATCGTGCACCTGCAAAATCGAAGGCAATCGGCGCAAACCCCGGCTGGCCAGCACCACCCCCATCACGTAGATGGCCAGAAACCCGCTGCCCCCCAGCAGGTTCGTGGCGCTGAACAGACTAATTCCCATGGCCATGATCAGGAGGGGATACATGGGCTCCATAAGTTGCACCCGATTGGCCAGCATCGCGATCAGAACGCCACCACCCAGGCCTGCCAGGGCGCCAAAACCAAACTGCTGCAGCAGCATCGACAGGCCGGACAGCCAGGAGCTGTTGTCGGCATTCAGAATCAGTTCAATCAGCAACAGGGTCAGGAAGATTGCCATAGGATCATTGCTGCCGGACTCAATCTCCAGGGTCGCCTCAACCCGCTCGTTGATTTGCAGGCCGCGTCCATTCAGCAGCGAAAATACCGCCGCCGCATCCGTGGATGAGATAATTGCCCCTATCAGCAGCCCCATCAGCAGCGGTAAATCAAGCAACCAGGCGGCAAAGACTCCGCACACTACCGCAGTAACCACTACCCCGACGCTGGCCAACAACAGTGCCGGGCGCAGGCCCACGCGGAACGACTCCACTCGGGTGCGCATGCCACCATCGAGAAGGATGACTGCCAGTGCGAGGTTGGCCACGATAAAGGCCGTATCGATATCGTCGAACTGAATGCCTCCAGGGCCATCCTCGCCTGCCAACATCCCTACACCCAAAAACAGCAATAACACCGGCATGCCAAGCCGCGATGACAGGGGTGTCATTAAAATGCTGAGCACGACCAGCGCCGCACCTACCAGCAATAGCGTTGTATCCATAGCTGCCTTCCGACCTTAACCCCGACTTTCGATCAGCTTCAGCCAGGCCTGCCAGCGCGGGAACTGGCCGAGGACGAGTTTCACGCACACCAGTAGCGGCACTGCAATCAGCACCCCGGCTACTCCCCAGAGCCAACCCCAGAGCGTCAACCAGAGCATGATCACGAGGGGATTCATGCGCATGTGTCTGCCCAGCACAGCGGGCGTGACAAACTGCGCCTCCACCGCGTTGATGGCAAAGTACACAGCGGCGGGCAGCACAGCGGCCCACACCAGCCCGAACTGCGCCAGTCCCGCGAGCACTATGACCACAGTGCTCACCAGCGGCCCGACATAGGGAGCAAAGTTCAACAGCGCGACCATGGTTCCCCACAACAGTGGATCTTCAAACCGCAGCAGCCAGAGAGCGCCGGCAGTGACCAGCCCGAGGCAGACATTGATCACACTCACGGTAAGCATATAGCGCGACAATTCGCTCTGCGCACCTCGTGCCATGTCAACCAGCCGTTTTCGATCTTCACCCAGTGGCAGCACATGGACTGCGGTGTCATACAGTGTTGGGCCATACACCGTGAGGAAGATCAGCAGCACTGCCGCTGTAATAATTTGCGCCAGCAACACCGGGGCCTCGGAAAGCACAGTCAAGGTGATGTCGACGCCTCCCAGCACGATCTGGTTGTACAGCGTCTTGCCCGATTCGGAAGCCGGCTTCCCGGCGGCAGGCTCCGGCTCCGGCTCGGGCTCCTCGTCCTCAAGGCCGAACCAGCCCAGAAAGCCGCCCCAGGCCGAAGCGCTTTCTTCCGGCTCAGCTGCGACAGCCGGCACCTCTTCCTTGGGCGCAACCAGGGCTTCACTGAGACTTTCAATCTGATCGCTGAGCTCGGACGCAAGCTCCGGTATCTGCCCCGCCCAACGCTGTGCCGGCTCAGCCAGTTGCGTACCGAGCAGCGTGAATGGCCCACCGATGGCTACCAGCAGCAGCAATGCGGATACTATGCGTGGTACATACACCCTGCCCAGCGCATTGATCACCGGGTTGAACAACAGCGAGATCAGAACGGCGACCGCTATGGGAATCAGTAGTGAGGCGGCAAAGTGGAGGGTGTACATCACCGCGAGCGCAGCCAGCGTGACGATCGATCCGCTGGCCACACGGGACCTTCGCCCGCGCGCTCCGGCAGGCAGTACTTCGCTCGGCTCATTCATGCCGCGAACTCCCGTAAGATCAATCATGGCGACAGCGGTATCGCTATCGCGCTCGACAGGCGTTGCACCCAGACCGGAACGGGTGGCGAGGTGACCTCCGCCGCGCTACCGACTTCGAGCCGATACACAGCCTGGCTCATGCGCCGGATAGTCTGCCAGCGAGGGCTTCGCAGAGCAACGCCATTGGCCGCAGGCACGGCGGTCATTCACCTTGCTTTTTTTTCTGCCTGTAAGCATTCTGAAGCAATGTAAAATGCATAGCACGCGGGGAGTTGTCGAATGCTGCAATCGTCGTCGCCATCAAAACACCACGATCTGTCGCACCTGGGAATTCTGGCGTGACTGCCAGCCCTCCCGAACGACAGCGGCACCTGCGGGCCTGCCACCTGTGCGAGGCCATCTGCGGGCTGGTGATCGAAACGCAGGGTGAAGAGATCGTCTCGATACGCGGCGACCAGGATGATCCCCTGAGTCGTGGACACATCTGCCCGAAAGCAGTCGCACTGAAAGACCTGCACGAAGATCCGGACCGGCTCAGGGCGCCGCTGAAGCGCAGCACCGGTGCCGATGGCCAACCGTGCTGGGAAACGGTGAGCTGGGACGAAGCGCTCGATCTGGCTGCCCGCTCTCTGGTAGAGGCACACAATCGATACGGTGTGCACGCCATCGGCATCTACATGGGCAACCCGGCGGTACACAATTACGGCATGCTCACGCATCAGGGCAACCTGTTTCGTTATCTGCGCACCAACAACCGCTTCTCCGCCACCTCGGTGGATCAACTGCCGCATCATCTGACATCGCTCTGGCTGTTCGGGCACAAACTGCTGTTTCCCATTCCGGATATCGACCGCAGCGACTACTTCCTGATGCTCGGCGCCAACCCGGTGGCCTCCAACGGCAGCATCTGGACGGTGCCCGATGTGCGCAAGCGCATCAAGGCAATGCGCGCACGCGGCGGCAAACTGGTGGTCATTGATCCGCGCCGCACCGAAACCGCAGAACTCGCGGATGCGCACCACTTCATTCGCCCGGGCACGGACGCCCTGTTTCTGCTTGCTTTGCTGAACACGCTGTTCGCGGAAGGGCTGGCTGATCCGGGCCACCTCGCGTCCTTTACTACCGGTCTTGATGAGGTTGCGCATGCAGTGCGTGATTTCACCCCTGAATACGCCGCTGCCCATACCGACATCGCAGCGAGCAGTATCCGCGAAATCGCGCGTGACTTTGCCGGTGCGGGCGCGGCCATCTGCTACGGACGCATGGGCGTCTCCACGCAGGCCTATGGCGCCCTGAACCAGTGGCTGATACAGATTATCAACATCGCCACGGGCAACCTCGACAAACCCGGCGGCTCGATGTTCACGCTGCCGGCGATAGACCAGATCCAGAACGTCGGCGCGGGCGGTTTTGCGCGTCATCACAGCGCCGTGCGCGGCCTGCCCGAGTTCGACCGGGAACTGCCTACCGCCGCACTTGCAGAGGAAATCGAAAACCCCGGCGAGCAGGGTATTCGCGTGCTGTTCACCGGTGCCGGCAACCCGGTGTTGTCCGCGCCCAACGGGCGCAGGCTGGACAGCGCCCTCGCCACGCTCGATTTTATGATCTCACTGGACCCGTATCTGAACGAGACAACCCGGCACGCCGATATCATTCTGCCGCCCACCTCGCCACTGGAACATGATCATTACGATCTCGCATTTCATGTGAACGCGGTACGCAACACCGCGCGCTACAATCCGCCGGTATTTGCGAAACCCGAAGATGCGCTGCACGACTGGGAGATATTTAGCGAGCTTGGCGCGCGCGTGGCCACCCTGCTGGGACTGGACGCACAGGCTACCGCGCCGCCGGAGCAAATCGTCGATATGGGGCTGCAACTGGGGCCCTATGCAGATCGCGGCCTGTCACTGCAAAAATTGCGCGATCATCCTTCCGGAATAGACCTCGGCCCGCTCACCCCACAACTCCCGGGGCGCCTGAAAACACAGGATCAACTCATTCGCTGCGATACACCCCAGACGCTGGCAGATCTCCAACGCTTGCGGGATGAATTCCCGATCGGGGGCAACAGCACAACGCCGCCGGAGTTGCGGCTCATCGGCCGGCGCCATGTGCGCTCGAACAACTCCTGGATGCACAATTTCCACCGCCTGGTAAAAGGCGCGGACCGCTGCACCCTGCTCATGCACCCGGACGATCTGCGCGCGCGCAATATCGCACACGGCAGCGAGGTGACAGTCAGCTCCCGCGTGGGCGAACTTGAAGTCACGGTCGAGGCTTCGGAGTCGGTGATGCCTGGCGTGGTCAGCCTGCCCCACGGCTACGGCCACCATCGGGCTGGCATACGCATGGATATTGCGCGCGAGCACGCCGGCGTGAGCTGCAACGACATCACCGATGAACTCGCGCTGGATGCCCTGTCGGGCAATGCGGCGGTGAACGGCGTACTGGTAGAGGTACGCCCATTGTAATGGTGGGCTGATCGGGCAGGCAGCGACAGCGCGATGGACTCGATAATGCAGACGAAAACACACTGAGGGAAGCTGCTATGGAAGTCACCACAATTATAATCTGGCTGGTTCTGCTGGCGCTGATCATCTACATAATAAGTATCTACAACACCCTGGTGACGCTGAAAAACCGCTATCTGAACGCATTTTCCCAGATCGAAGTGCAACTGAAACGCCGCTACGACCTGATCCCGAACCTGGTCGAGACGGCCAAAGCCTACATGACCCACGAGCGCGAAACGCTTGACGCAGTCACCACGGCGCGCAATGAGGCGGCCGCCATTCTCAAGGCCATGGGTGATGGCAATGTCGGCGGCGCTGAGATGGCCAACCTGGCCCAGGCCGAGGGTGCATTGCAGAACGCACTGGGCAAGCTCAACGTTACCATGGAAGCCTATCCCGACCTGAAGGCGAACGAGAACATGATGCAGCTCACCGAGGAGCTCACCACCACCGAGAACCGCGTGGCGTTCGCACGCCAGGGTTACAACGATGCGGTGATGACCTACAACACCTATCGCCAGAGTCTGCCACCGGCGCTATTCGCGGGGGCCTTCGGCCATCCCGCCGACGCGCAGCTGCTGGAGTTCGAGGACTCGGCTGCTATACAGCAGGCGCCCGAGGTAAAATTCTAGCGCACTGACAGGCTGGCCCGATGGACTTCTTCGCCCAGCAGGACGTTGCCAGGCGCAATACACGCGTGCTCGTACTGCTGTTTATTTTCGCCGTATTTTTGTTGATCCTGCTCACGAACGCGCTGTTCGCGGCCTTCCTGTACATCAACCAGGACTACAGCGTGTACGGCGGTTTGCGCGAAGGAAGCGCAGGGTTTCTGTCATTTTTCACCTGGGAGCGATTCGGCGGCACTGGTCTGGCGATCACCGCCACCGTTGGCCTGGTCGTGCTGCTGAAATGGATACAGCTCTCCACCGGCGGCAAGGCCGTGGCAGAAGGCATGGGAGGTTCGCGCATCCTGCCACAGACACGTGACCACGCGGAGCGCCGCTGCCTGAACATCGTGCAGGAGCTGTCGCTGGCGGCCAACATGCCGGTGCCACCGGTTTACGTGCTCAATGAGGAGCGCGGCATCAATGCATTTGCGGCGGGCATTACCCCCGCCGATGCGGTGGTCGGCGTGACCCGTGGCGCCATCGAGCAGTTGAAACGGCATGAGTTACAGGGCGTGATTGCGCACGAGTTCAGCCATATCCTCGGGGGCGACATGCGTCTGAACATACGCCTGGTCGCCGTGCTCAAGGGCATTACCTTTGTCGGCGATGTCGGCTACGTGTTGTTGCGCAGCAGCAATCGCGTGCGCACCGGGCGCAGCGCGCGCAACAATCAGGGCGCGGCGGCGGTGCCGCTGCTTGGCCTCACGCTGTGGTTGCTCGGCTGGATTGGCGGGCTGGTGGCGGGGTTTATCAAGTCCGCGATCAGCCGTCAGGCAGAGTACCTGGCCGACGCCAGCGCGGTGCAGTACACGCGCAGCACCGAAGGCATTGGCGACGCGCTGAAAGTCATCGGCGGCTACATTCCCGGCACCCTCATTCACGCGGCTCGCGCGACCGAGATGTCGCATATTTTCTTCGGCCAGATCGAACATCCCCTGTGGCACCTTTTCCCGACCCATCCACCCCTGAAAAGCCGTATCAGGCGTATCGATCCGAACTGGAACGGCGAGTACATTGCGCGCAAACCAAATGTCTATGCGGCAGAACCGTCGCGTCCCGGGGATGCAGCCGTCGGCGTTGGCAGGGCAGCGCTGGTGGCCGCTGCCGCCGCCTCCGCGCTGGCGGCGCGCGAAGGCGCAGCAAAAGGGCCCGTGGAACCAGAGTTTGCGCCGGACGCGGATTTCGTGGCCGCGCCAGAGGCCCGGGAGCAAGCGGAGGCCGTTCCCGAGATTCCGGCGGGTCTGGTGAGGCACAGCAGGGAACCGCTGGGTGCGCAGGCAATCGTACTGGCGCTGATGCTGGCCGAGAACCGCAGCGTGGCGCAGCAACAACTCAAACTGACCGCCGAGGCCGGGGTACAGGGGCTGGAGGCGCTACTCAATACCGTGTATCCCGGCGTCCACGCGCTCGGTCCGCCGCGCAGGTTGCCCTTGCTCGAGATTTGTCTGCCGGCTCTCAAGGCGATGTCGCTGCCCCAGTACCGCCGCTTCAAAACGACACTGCTGGCTGTCATTCAGGCGGATCAGAACATTGCATTGCACGAGTGGTGCCTCTTCCAGCTATTGCGTCACTACCTGGATCCTGAATTTGTGCAGGTACGCCCGAGCAGCGCGCGCCACCGCACTCTGGGCAAAGTGTCCGCGCAGGTGCGCGTGGTGCTCAGCGTGCTGGCGCACGCAGGCGACGGCGATGCAGACCAGCAGTTCCGTCGCGGCGCGGATGTCCTGGGTTTTACCGACATGGGCCTGATGGATTTGCATGCGGCGGGTGTCGCCGCGTTTGGCAAAGCGGTGCATGAACTCGCAGACTGTTATCCGTTACTCAAGCCAAGACTACTCAAGGCGATGGCGCAAACTGCAGCGTTTGATGGCACATTGAACCACACAGAGCGCGAAATCATTGCCAGCGTGGCAGCAGTCATGGACTGTCCGGGGCCCGACCTGGAATCCCTGCGCTGATCACTCACCAAATCCGGCCAAAACACAGCGCGACCTTTACGCTTGTGATTCCTGTGCTAACTTGAGACTGTCGGCCAGGTTTTGCCGCAATGAGCCGACCACAACGCTCTGAACACTTTCCCTTAACCACGACAAGGATGTTATGGCTATGGAACAATTCGCAACGTCTGTCCCCTATGGCGGAGGCCTGGTACCGCCTCCCGAGAAAAACCCCGGTATGCCGCTCTCGCGTACAACCGACCGGGTGCTGGAAATTCTCCTGGCTGGCGATCTGGCGCGCCTGCGCGCCGACTCCGTGGCGGAATCGCTGGGCATGAGTTCCACCACCCTGCGCAGGCGGCTGCGCGCGGACCATACCTGCTACCAGTTCCTGCTGGATCGCGCGCGGCAATACCGCTGCGAACAATTAATGCGCAAGGTGTGGCTTCCGGGGAAATGCCTGGCTGATGAACTCGGCTATCTCGAGGTCAACAGCTTCTACCGGGCATTCAGGCGCTGGACC
Source organism: uncultured Halieaceae bacterium (assembly GCA_963976655.1). GTDB lineage: Bacteria > Pseudomonadota > Gammaproteobacteria > Pseudomonadales > Halieaceae > Marimicrobium. The sequence continues at coordinate 67,173 of CAXBLB010000017.1, read as the reverse complement.
GGGATGAGCTACAGCGACTACAAGCTGCGTCATCTCATGTAAGCCCACCGCCGCGCAGCATGCCGCGGCTTAGCCCGTCCCCGGACTACTGCGCGCCGGGTTGTCGGGAACTGGCGCCGGAACTGCGTCGAAACGACCCTGCCAGCGGTACATCTGAAAGCCGGCCATTTCGTGCAATGCCTTGGAGGTGCGCACCAGATTGCCGGCACCGGGCAGCCAGCGAGGCAGCACACCTGGCACCACCAACCGCTGGAAATCTGTGGGGGCGGGTATTACCTCCAGGCCCTGGGCGCGGAAAAGCGCTTCAGCCCGGCGCATGTGAAATGCGGAGGTCACCAACAGCACACGGTCCAGCCTCCTTTCGCGCAACAAACGCGCGCTGAGCAGCGCGTTTTCGTAGGTATTGAGGCTCTGGCTTTCCAGCAACATGGCCTGCGCGGGCACGCCCATCACGCGCAGGATGTCGCGCATCTGCCCCGCCTCGTGCTCGCCACCCTGGGGAGCGCCGCCGCTTACCAGAATCACCGGCGCCTTGTTCGCCCGGTAAAGCGCCACCGCGTGCACCAGGCGGTCAGCATGTTGATTGAGATCGGCGAGCGTTCCGAGATGCGCGTAACCACGGGTGCCGCCGCCGAGCAGCACTATCGCATCGGCGGATTGGGTTACCGACATTGCGCGGGGCGTGTAGCCCTGCTCCAGCTTCCCCATCAGGAATTCCGCAAAGACCGCGGTCGAGCACAGGTATAGCCATGTGACTGCCACCAATAACACATACAGAGCCGACCGGTGCCAGCGTAGCCAGAGCAAGTACAAACCGACAAGGGCGAGCAGCAGACTTGAACTCAGCGGGTAGACAAGCAGCGAGAGCAGTTTGGTGGCAACCAGTGACATAGGCAGGCTCCCTCAGACGTGGCTCAGCGCAATCAACGATAGCCTTGGGGGTTGTCGGACTGCCAGCGCCAGCTATCTTCACACATCTGCGCCAGATCACGGCTGGCCCGCCATTCCAGCAGGGTTTCGGCCCGGCGCGGGTCCGCCCAGCAGGCCGCGATATCTCCCGGCCTGCGCGCCACTACCTGATAGGGTATCGTACGGCCGCAGGCCACCTCGAACGCGCGCACCATTTCCAGCACCGAAACACCGCTGCCTGTCCCCAGGTTAAAGGTTTGCAGTGAGGGATTTTCAAGCATATAGCGCAGCGCCACCACGTGACCCTCCACCAGGTCCATTACATGGATGTAGTCGCGAACGCCGGTGCCATCGGGTGTGTCGTAGTCGTCGCCGAACACGAACAGTTTTTCTCGCCGACCCACCGCAACCTGTGCCACGAAGGGCATGAGATTGTTGGGTGTGCCCTGGGGATCCTCTCCAATACGCCCGCTTGGATGCGCCCCCACGGGGTTGAAATAGCGCAATAGCCCAACACTGCGACCCTCGCCAGCAGCCTGCCAGTCGATCAGCAGTTGCTCCACGACGCGCTTGGTCCAACCGTATGGATTCGCAGGGGCCAGCGGAAAATCCTCGCGAATGGGCACGGAAGCCGGATCGCCGTACACTGTCGCGGAGGAAGAAAACACCATGGCGCCCACTCCTGCGCGATCCATAGCGGCGAGCAGATTGACCGAGCCCGTGACGTTGTTGTCGTAATACTGCAGAGGCATGTCCACCGACTCGCCAACGGCCTTGAGGCCGGCAAAATGCATCACGGCACTGATATCCGCACTTCGGAAAATATTGTCAAGGCATTCGACATCGCGAATATCGCCATGCACCCGCTTCGGCGCCCGGCCAGAGAGCTCAGCGACCCTGTCCAGCGCTACATCGCTACCATTGCAGAAGTTATCCAGCACCAGAATATCGTAGCCGGCCTCAATCAGGGCGACGCAGGCGTGACTGCCAATGTAGCCCGCGCCCCCGGTCACCAGTATGGTTTCTGACATCCACCAGCCCCTGTCTGTGTTCTCTGGAATTGCTTTGGGGCAGTATAACCGAAGGGCCAGTCCCGCGCGGCCTCTGTGCGGGGCGCTTAAAATATCTTGCCGGCAACTTATGCCCAGGGGCGCTACGATAGTAGAATACAGCGCATGCATATCCTCGTTACCGGCGCCGCCGGCTTCATCGGCTACCACCTGAGTGAGCGCTTTCTGGCGCGCGGCGACTCGGTAACAGGCCTCGACAATCTGAACGATTACTACTCTGTCGCACTGAAGCACGCTCGGCTCGAACGGCTACAGCAACGCAGCCATTTCCGTTTCCTTCAGGCAGACCTGGCAGACAGGGACGCGTTGGCTGCGCTTTTCGCCACGCAGGAATTTGACGCGGTGGTGAACCTGGCTGCGCAGGCAGGCGTGCGTTATTCGCTGGAAAACCCACGGGCGTATATCGACAGCAATATCGTGGGTTTCGGCAATATTCTGGAATGCTGCAGACAGCACGCGATCGGACACCTGGTGTATGCCAGTAGCAGTTCTGTTTACGGCATGAATACCCGCATGCCATTTTCGGTTCACGACAATGTCGATCATCCGGTCTCACTGTATGCCGCCAGCAAGAAGGCCAACGAACTCATGGCGCATAGCTATTCGCATCTGTTCGCTTTGCCAACAACCGGCCTGCGCTTCTTTACCGTCTACGGCCCCTGGGGAAGGCCAGACATGGCGCTGTTCCTGTTCACCCGGGCAATTCTCGCCGGTGAGCCCGTTCAGGTTTTCAACGAGGGCAACATGTTGCGTGATTTCACCTATATCGACGATATTGTAGAGGGCGTCGTGAGGGTAACCGACCAGCCGGCCAGGCCCAACCCGCACTGGGATCCCGCGACGCCAGACCCGGGAACGAGTAGCGCTCCTTACCGGCTGTACAACATCGGTAACAATGCCCCGGTAAGCTTGAATGTGTTTATAGAAGCCATCGAGAGCTCGCTGGGCAAGACAGCGAAAAGGCAGCTGTTGCCAATGCAGCCAGGGGATGTGCCAGCCACCTGCGCCGATATCGACGACCTGTTCGAGGCCGTTGGCTATCGTCCCACGACAGAGATCGGGGAAGGGATTGACCGCTTCGTTACCTGGTACCGTGAGCATATGCAAAAGGAAACGCCATGAATGTCGTGATGATAGGCGCGGGATACGTCGGACTCGTATCCGGCGCGTGTTTTGCGGAGTTTGGTGCGCATGTGACATGCCTGGATGTCGACGCAGACAAAATTGCCGCTTTGCAAAGTGGCAAGATCCCGATTTACGAGCCTGGCCTGGATGACCTGGTCGGCCGCAACGCTGCCGCCGGGCGCCTGAGCTTCACCACGCAGTTCGAACGTACCATTGGCAACGCCGATCTGGTTTTTATTGCCGTGGGCACCCCGACACGGCGCGGCGACGGCCATGCCGATCTTAAATATGTTTACGCCGCAGCCCAGCAGATTGCGCCCTATCTGCAGGGATATACCCTGATTGTCGACAAGTCTACGGTGCCCGTGGGCACGGCCCGGCAGGTTGAGCGGGTGGTACGCGAGGCCAACCCCAAAGCCGATTTCGATGTTGCATCGAACCCCGAATTCCTGCGTGAGGGCTCTGCGATCGGCGATTTTATGCGTCCCGACCGGGTGGTGCTGGGCGTTGAAAGCGAGCGAGCGGAACGCCTTTTACGTGAATTGTATCGGCCACTGAACCTGATCGAAGCGCCCATTCTGGTTACCGGCCTGGAGAGTGCGGAAATCACCAAGTACGCGGCCAATGCGTTTCTCGCGACCAAAATCAGCTTCATCAATGAAATCGCGGACCTCTGCGAGAAAACCGGAGCTGACGTGCACGCGGTGGCCCGCGGTATTGGCCTGGATGGCCGCATCGGCAAGAAATTCCTGCATCCCGGCCCGGGCTACGGCGGCTCATGTTTCCCCAAGGACACACAGGCGATGATTCGCATGGCGGAGGAAGCCGGCGCCTCGAGCCAGATCGTGTCTGCTGTCGTTGAAGTTAACAGCGCGCAGAAGCAACGCATGGTCACGAAAATCGAGGCCGCTCTGGGAGGCGATGTGGCCAACGCCGTGATAGCCGTTCTGGGGCTGACGTTCAAGCCGGAAACGGACGACATGCGTGACGCCCCCTCCCTGACCATACTGCCGGCCCTGATGGAAAAAGGTGCGATAATTCGCGCGCACGACCCACAGGGAATGCGCGAGGCAAAGCGCTCACTGCCCGAGGGCATCACCTACGCGGAGGATATTTACCAGGCGATTACGGGTGCCGACGCCATCGTTCTGATGACCGAGTGGAACCAGTACCGCGCATTACCACTGACTCAACTCAAAGACAGCATGCGCGGCAATGTTTTTGTGGATCTGCGCAACGTGTACGAACGCGATATGCTGGAGCGGCAGGGCTTCAGCTACCACTGCGTGGGCCGATAAAAGCTCAAAGCAATTTTCTGAAATACTCGATAGTGCGCGACAGGCCTTCTTCAAGCTGTACGCGGGGCTCCCAGCCCAGCACTGACCTGGCGAGAGCAATATCCGGCTTGCGCTGCATGGGATCATCACTCGGCAGGGGCCTGAACACCAGCGAAGAACGTGAGTTCGTAAGCTCCAGCACTTTTTCAGCAAGCTCCCTGATGGTGAATTCATTCGGATTGCCAAGGTTTATCGGGCCGGTAATATCCGGCCCCGTGTCCATCATTGCGACAAAAGCACCGATGAGATCGTCCACGTAGCAGAATGAGCGTGTCTGGGAACCATCTCCAAACAAGGTGATATCCTCATTGCGCAACGCCTGCATAACAAAATTCGAAACCACCCTGCCATCGTTGGGATGCATGTTCGGACCATAGGTGTTGAAAATACGTCCAACCTTGATGGGTAGCTGGTGTTGACGGTAATAATCGAAGAACAGGGTCTCCGCGCAACGCTTACCCTCATCGTAGCAGGATCGCTCTCCCACCGGGTTGACGTGCCCCCAGTATGACTCCGGCTGTGGATGCACCTGGGGGTCACCATAAACCTCACTGGTTGACGCCTGAAAGATTTTCGCACCGGTTCGCTTGGCCAGGCCAAGCATGTTGATCGCACCGTGCACGCTGGTCTTGGTGGTTTGTACGGGATCGTGCTGATAGTGCACAGGCGATGCCGGGCAGGCGAGGTTATAGATCTCATCGACTTCGACATACAGAGGAAAGGTCACATCGTGACGTACGATCTCAAAGTGCGGACGCCCCAGGAGATCCAGCACATTGTCCTTGGTGCCGGTAAAAAAGTTATCGACACAGATGACGTCGTTCCCCTGGTTTACCAGCAGACGGCAAAGATGCGACCCGAGGAATCCTGCCCCGCCTGTTACGAGAATCCGCTTTCTGAGATGCATGGTATTATTATCCTTGAGTCTATCCCTGCGCCGCCCATGTTAGAGGAATATCGGTTGGGCGGGAACCAATAGGGAGAGCTTGCGGCCAGGACGGTGAAAAATAAACTAACTGCGGAAATTCTAGGCTGAATCTGTGAGCGCCTTCACACCAGTCCAAGGACAGGTACCGCGCAGGGGCAGTCCCGCTTTGTTATCATGGTTTGCAAGTCTCAGGGGGGATGACAACCATGACCACACGACGTAGATCTGATCCATCAACTAGCGGCTCGCACTACCGTAGCGACCGCCTGCAGCAGGAAGGCGGCCGCTGGTATTTCTACACCCGGGAGGGAACGCTTGAGGGCCCTTTTGAGGACAAGGTCGAGGCGCTTGAGGCGCTCGACAGGTATATTGCCATCACCAACCTGAAACTGATTGAGCCCGACTCAAAGCTATCAATTAGCGAGTCGAGTTGAGCAATCGTCAATCTCCGAAGGGATGCCTGAGGATGATGGTCTCCAGCCGGTCGGGGCCCGTGGAAATAATATCGATCGGCGCGCCAACCACCTGTTCGATTTTCCCGATGTAGTCGCGCGCCGCCTGGGGTAATGCATCCAGCGTTTTGACGCCGAGCGTCGATTCGCTCCAGCCCGGCATATCCTCGTACTGCGGCACCAACCCCTCGTAATCATCTGAATCCATCGGCGTGGGAACAGCGGCGCCATGTCGATCGGTATAGCCCACACAGATGCGAATGGTCTCCAGACCGTCCAGTACATCGAGTTTGGTCAGGCACAACCCACTGACGGAGTTAATGCTCACCGCCGTGCGCAATGCAACCGCATCGAACCAGCCACAGCGCCGGGGGCGGCCGGTGGTGGCGCCGAACTCGTGCCCGCGACTGGCGAGACGCTCGCCAATGTCATCGAACAGTTCCGTGGGAAAAGGGCCGGACCCCACTCGCGTTGTATAGGCCTTGGTGATACCCAGTACATAGTCGAGGTACAGCGGGCCAAAACCCGACCCGGTGGCCGTGCCGCCCGCGGTCGTGTTTGAGCTGGTTACAAATGGATAGGTGCCATGGTCGATGTCGAGCAGAGACCCCTGGGCACCCTCGAACATGATATTCTCAGCGGCCAGGCGATAGTCATGCAGTATGGCGGTGACGTCGGCCATCAGCGGCAGCAGTTCGCGACCCATGGTCAGCACTTCATCGAGCACCTTGTCGACATCCAGTGCCTCAACACGGTAGTAGTGCTGCAGCGCGAAGTTGTGGTACTCCATCACTTCACGCAGCTTGCGCGCAAAACGCTTTTCATCCTGCAGGTCACCCAGCCGCAGGCCACGCCGCGCTACCTTGTCTTCATAGGCGGGACCTATACCACGACCGGTGGTGCCGATCTTTTCGTTGCCGCGTTTGGCTTCGCGCCCCTGATCAAGCGCCACATGATAGGGCAGTAGCAGCGGGCAGGCGGGCGAGATCTTCAAGCGCTCCCGAACCGGCACGTTGCGCGCCTCCAGTTCGGCAATCTCCTTCAGCAGCGCCTCTGGTGAGAGCACCACGCCATTGCCGATAAGGCATTGCACATGTTCGCGCAGAATACCCGAGGGAATCAGGTGCAATACCGTCTTTTCGCCGTTGATAACCAGCGTATGGCCGGCATTGTGACCGCCCTGAAATCGCACCACGGCCCTTGCCTGGTCGGTAAGCAAATCGACAATCTTGCCCTTGCCCTCATCACCCCACTGGGTACCCAGCACTACTACGTTCTTGCTCATTACTGTGCTCTTGCTGTCTGTCGTTTGCGTTTGCGCGGCCGGCTCAGGCCATCGCCAAGGGTTCAATCAAGGGGCAGAATCTGCCACCGACCATCTACTTTTGAAAGCTCGCGGTCGCATCTGGGGTCGCGCCTGCCGGACAGGCTGGAGACGACGATCTCGCCGCTCGCACGCAATTCGCGCACGGTTGCAGCGAGCTCGGGATCGTCTGTATTCGGGATACCTATCACACCGCGCGGTAGCTTTTTTACCGGAGACAACTCAGTCAGGACTTTCAGGTCTGTCGCGAAACCGGTTGCGGGGCGCGCTCGACCGAACACTTCGCCCACGTCATTGTAGCGGCCGCCATTGGCGAGTGCCTGACCGTATTCCGGCACATAGGCGGCAAACACCAGGCCGGTATGATAGTGATATCCACGCAGTTCTGCGAGATCGAAGTAGATCGCCAGATCGGGGTGCAGGCGGCGCAACTCGGAAGCGACTGCCTCCAGTGCATCCAGTGCCACGAGGGCATCCGGCGCAAAGCCTGTAAACAGCTCGCGAGCGCGCGATAATACCGAAGCATCACCGTGCAGGCCTGCCAGGGCGATTATCCCGTCGGCGACAGGAGTATCCACTGCCTCCAGAGCGACATGCAGATCTGGAACTGACTTGCGTTGCAGCGCATCGAACACAGTACGCTGCATTTCGGCCCCGAGATCGGCCTGTGCCAGCACGGCCCTGTATATGCCGACGTGACCGAGATCCAGCGTGATGCTGTCAAGACCCGCCGCCTCCAGCGTGGCCAGCATCAAATGGACGATCTCGACATCCGCCGCAACGCTGTCATCCCCATACAACTCCGCACCCAACTGTATCGGCGAACGGGAAGCCTGCGGAGTCTGCGGACGGGTATGCAAAACAGACCCCGCGTAGCACAGGCGTGTCACGGCCTCCTCGGCCAGACTGTGCGCGTCGATGCGCGCCACCTGCGGCGTAATGTCTGCGCGCACGCCCAGCGCGCGACCGCTCAACTGGTCAGTAAGTTTAAAGGTGAGCAGGTCGAGGTCTTCCCCGAGACCCACCAATAGCGACTCGGTGAACTCGATCAGCGGCGGGATGACGAGCCTGTAGCCCCAACCCCGGTATAGATCGAGCAGTTGCCGGCGCAGCCCTTCAATGGCCTCCGCCCGCTCAGGGAGCACCTCTTCAATGCCATCAGGTAATTGCCAGTGGTCTACAGTTGCCATAACCGTCAATGCACCAGATATAACAGAGCCAGGCCACAGAGCATGCTGCCGAGGCCGATAAAGCGGATGGTGCGTTCATCCATGTCCGCCACAATCACGAGCATGGCACGCCAGCGGTCGGGGCTGACGAAGGGCAGTACACCTTCAATAATCAGCACCAGAGCGATAGCGGCCGGAAAAATCTGCCAGAAATCCACGGCCTCTCCCATTGCAGTTGCGCCGCTGAGGGACCCACTCTTCCAGCGTGAGCGGGCGCGCCCCTAGCCTATCCTTCCCTGCCGCCGCGTGAATCTTTCAGGTAGCGAAAAAATTCACTGTCGGGCTTGATCAGCAGGATGTTGCCGTCGCCCTCAAAGGCACTGCGGTATGCACGCAAGCTGCGGGTAAAAGTATAGAACTCCGGATCCTGATTGAACGCGTCGGCATAAATGGAGGTCGCGATGGCATCGCCCTCACCGCGAATCTCTTCTGCTTCCCGGTAGGCGTTAGCCTCAATGACAGTGACTTCGCGATCGGCAGCAGCCTGAATACCCTCTGCCAGCTCACGTCCCTGGGAACGGTGCTCGCGCGCTTCTTTCTCGCGTTCGGCGTTCATACGCCGGTAGACCGACTCCGATACATCCTTGGGAAGGTCAATGCGCTTCACCCGGATATCGATGATCTCGACCCCGAGTTCTTCACTGGCCGCCTGGCTCACCTTCGCGGCCAGTTCTTCCATGAGCTCATCGCGCTCACCGGACACCACCTGCTGGATAGTGCGCACAGCCACCTGGTTGCGCAAGCCATCGTTGATACGCTGTGCCAACAGAGCCCGCGCACGGCCTTCTTCAAAACCGGTAGCGGTATAGAACTTCTCGGAATTGCCCACCCGGAATTTCGCGTAGGAGTCGACGATTAGCGCTTTCTGCTCCTGGGTGAAAAAACGCTCAGGCGTGGAATCCACGGATATAACACGGCCATCGACCTTGCGCACGTTGTTCACGATCGGCATTTTGAAGTGCAGGCCCGGCTGGATATCCGGGTTCACGACCTCGCCGAAACGCAGCATTACGGCGCGCTCGGTTTCCTTGACCACATACAGCGACTGGCTGGCGACAAACACCACCAGCAGTGACAACAGCAACAGTGTAAGATTTCGACCACTCATGCTTAACGTCCTCCCCTGCGGCTGTCCGCTGCAGCTGAATCCCGCCGCAATTGCTCCATCACGGCATCGGTCAGCTCACGGATATTGGAACTGTCCACCTGAACTTCACGCACCCGCTGCGGGCTGGTGCTGCCCGAAGTCAGTTTGTCGAGCGGCAGGTACATCAGGTTGTTGCCACCTTCCACATCCACCATCACTTTGCTGGTACTGGCCAGCACATCCTGAATCGCCTCCAGATACAGACGTTCCCGGGTCACTTCGGGCGCCTTGCTGTACTCGGCCAGCAGCTGGTTGAAGCGTTCCGCCTCACCGCTGGCGTTCGCCACAACCTGCTCCTTGTAGGCGCTCGCTTCTTCTATCTGCCGCTGTGCGCGACCGCGCGCCTCCGGCACAATACCGTTGGCGTAGGCCTGCGCTTCACTTTTCAGCCGCTCCTCGTCCTCACGCGCCTTGATCACGTCATCGAAAGCCGCCTGCACCTGCGAGGGCGGTTTGGATTCATCAATGGTCACCGTATTCACCCGGATGCCGGTCTGGTAAAGGCTGATGTATTCCTGCAGGCGCTCCTTCACCTCCGCGGCAATTTGTGCCCGTCCCAGGGTCAGCACCAGATCCATGCTGGTGCCGCCGACAACGTGCCGCAGGGCACTGCGCGTGGCGTGCTGCAGTGACTCTTCCGGTTCACGGACTTCAAGTACGAATTTCTCGGAGTCATCGATTGTGTACTGCACCGAGAGCCTGACCTCAACGATATTTTCATCCTGGGTGAGCATGGTCTCGGTAAAACTGACTGCGCGTACCTTGGTGGTGTTGACCACCGTTACCTCATCAATGAGCGGCGGATTCCAGTGCAGACCGGGCTGCACCGTATCCAGATACTTGCCAAAACGCAGCACAACGCCACGCTCCTGCTGATCCACCTGGTAGATGCCGAGCAGGGCCCAGACAACGACAGCGATCAACAGCACCATCATCAAAGCCTTGCCTGAAGGGCCACCGCCGCCACTGCCGCCGGATGAGGAGCCACCACCAAACAGACCGCCGAAGCGCTCCTGCAGCTTCTTCAGCGCTTCATCCAGATCCGGCGGACCCTGATCGCCACCTCCCCAGGGATCCTTGGGGTTTTTATTGCCCCCACCCGGTTCATTCCAGGCCATAGTCAACTCCTGTCTTCAAAAGCGGCAAGTCTATCAAATCTGCGCAGAGCGGCAGAGCGCTTTTTTTGCCATTTGGTATCGTGCGTCGCCGCACGGGCACTTTTTTGCTGAGATATTCACCAGGGCGCTTCCGCACCCTGCTTCATTAAGCGGTTCCAGTCGGCTCGCGGCAGCCGCACACAAAGCCGTGCAACGCCATCATCGCCGTATTCCTCGGATTCGACGGCGCCCATCTCGTAGAGCGCCGCGCGCAGTCCTCCCTGCGCGGGCTCAAGCAGAACCTCCTCGGCAACCATATCGTGGGCGAGCAGTTCCACCACCGCTTCGCGCAGCAGTTCGGTGCCTTCGCCGGTGGCCGCACTCACCCACACGCGCTGCGGCATGCCATCGGCATCCCGGTCTATACGCGCGGGTTGCTCCAGCAGATCGAGCTTGTTGAACACCTGCAAACAGGGGATTTTGTCCGCACCAATCTCGCTGAGCACTTCCTGCACTTCATACATGTTGCGCTCACGTTCCGTATCCGCCGCATCCACCACATGCAACAAAAGGTGCGCCCTCAGGGTCTCTTCCAGAGTTGCCTTGAAAGCATCGACCAGGCGATGCGGTAAATGCGCAATAAAACCCACGGTATCGGCGAGCACGACCGGCCCGATGTTCGCAAGCTGAATACGGCGCAACGTTGGATCCAGCGTGGCGAACAGCTGATCCGCGGCATACACGGAGGCATTTGTCAGCGCGTTAAACAGCGATGATTTCCCCGCGTTCGTGTAGCCCACCAGCGACACAGTGGGAATTGCCGCGCGACTCCGCGAGCGGCGACCCTGTTCTCGCTGACGACTGACTTTCTGCAATCTTGCGGTGATCGACTTGATCCGCGCACGCAACAGCCGCCGGTCGGTCTCGAGCTGGGTTTCACCCGGTCCGCGCAGGCCGATGCCGCCCTTCTGCCGTTCAAGGTGAGTCCAGCCGCGCACCAGCCGGGTACTCATATGCTCCAGCTGCGCGAGCTCGACCTGGAGCTTCCCCTCATGGGTACGGGCTCGCTGGGCGAATATATCGAGGATCAGGCCGGTGCGATCAAGCACCCGGCATTTCAGCACGCGCTCAAGGTTGCGCTCCTGACTGGGGCTGAGAGCGTGATTGAACATCACAATCTCGGCCTCATGCTCGTCGCGCGCAGCCTCAATCTCCTCCAGCTTGCCGCTGCCAACAAAAGTGCGCGGGTGCGGAGCAGTGCGCGTACCCATGATAAACGCCACGGGGTCTCCGCCGGCAGAAAGCACCAGCTCCTCAAACTCCATCGGGTCTTCCCGCTGGGCTTCAGAGGCCAGTTCAAGATGCACAAGCACTGCGCGTTCCCCCGAATCGGGACGCTCGAAAAACACAGTTACCTCATAGGCAGGGTGAGTTACCCGGCACCGGGCACCCGCAGGCGCCTGCAGAGTAGATGATCAGCTACCGTCCTCATCATCATCTTCCTGGGGGTTCTGCAATGGCAGACGCACCACGCGAGACGGAACCACCGTGGAAATCGCATGCTTGTACACCATCTGGCTGACGGTGTTTTTCAACAATACGACGAATTGGTCGAACGATTCTATCTGACCCTGGAGTTTGATTCCGTTGACAAGATAAATTGAAACCGGAACACGTTCCTTGCGCAGGATGTTCAGATAAGGGTCTTGTAGCGTGTGCCCTTTTGACATGGCTATCTCCTAATAAAGGCCCAACTCGAGCCGAAAAAGATGAATAAAATTAACCTCTTATCCCACTCGCCGCGCCTATCCCTGAAGGCAGTGCGAGCGGATATCGGGTTTTCGCTTACAACCTAGCCCATTATAGAGCATTTGCACAACTCTATGTTGTTGCTAAGTCGATATAGTTGCACGCAGCTTTGACACGATGGTGTCCGTTACCCTCACTTTCGACAGGGATTTGCTGCAGATCGGGCCATTTTCTCAACCAGGTGAGCTGTCGTTTGGCGAGTTGTCGGGTCGCCGCTATGGCGTTGGCGCAGGCGTCTTCCAGACTGCACCGCCCCTCCAGATGGGCCCAGAGCTGCCTGTAACCCACCGCGCGGAGGGCGGGAAGCTCCCCGTGCAAATCTCCCCGGCGCCACAAACCGCGCACCTCATCGAGCAGCCCTGCGTGCAGCATGGCCTGAAAGCGATTCTCGATACGCCGATGCAGGGCAGCGCGATCCGCGGGCCAGAGCGCCAGTTGCACGACCTGATACTCTGAGAACGGATCGTAGTCAGCGGCGCGGTCGCGATGCCAGGCGGATAGCGGAGTGCCGCTCACGCGGTAGACCTCCAGCGCACGGCTCAGGCGCTGCGAGTGGTTTGGATGGATGCGCCCGGCCGTCTCCGGGTCGACTTTCGCCAGTTCGGCGTGAACATGGGGCCAGCCATGCTGCTGCGCCAGGGCGGCGATCTCCGCGCGCACCCCTGCATTCGCCGGGGGCATCGCTGCCAGGCCATACAGGAATGCGCGGAAATACAGCATGCTGCCCCCCACCAGCAGAGGGGTCGCACCGCGGGCACAAACTTCAGCCGCAACACGCCGCGCATCGACCGCAAAATCGGCGGCGGAGTAAGTCTCTGCCGGATCGCGGATGTCCACCAGGTGGTGCGGGTAATCGGGCTTGGCACTGCCGATATCCATACCCCGGTAGACCACAGCCGAATCGACGCTGAGCAACTCACAGTTGCGCCGCCGGGCCAACTCGACCGCGAGCTCCGTCTTGCCGCAGGCGGTAGGCCCCAACAGGCAAATGAGCAGAGGCTTTGAGCCGGACGCCCTCACCGATGCCTCAGCGCCCGCGCAGGAACAGCCGGTCGAGTTCGTCCAGCGACAGCCGTGTCCAGGTGGGCCGGCCGTGATTGCACTGCCCGGAGCGTTCAGTAGCCTCCATGTCGCGCAGCAGCGCATTCATTTCCGGCAGGGTCAAGCGCCGATTGGCACGCACAGAGCCATGGCAGGCCATGGTGGACAGTATCTCGTCCATGTGGGCCTCAATCCGCTCGGAGCTTCCGTACTCGATAAGATCTGCCAGTACATCGCGCACTAATTGCTCCACATCGGAGTCGCGCAGCGCCACAGGAATCTGACGGACAATGAGCAGTTCTTCACCGCCCTCGTCCACTTCAAGCCCGAGGCGACGGAAAAACGCCGCTTGCTCCAGTGCGATGGCGACCTCCCTCCGGCTGACAGCAACGCTCAGCGGCACGAGCAGCGGCTGGCATCGCACGCCACTGTCGTCGCGAGCGGACTTCAGACGCTCATAGGTGATGCGCTCGTGGGCGGCATGCATGTCTACCAGCACCAGGCCTTCGGCGTTTTCAGCCAGTATGTATACCCCTTTGAGTTGCGCCAAAGCGTAACCCAGAGGCGGCACCTCCTCGGCTGACTCCGCCTGCGGGAGGTGCGACTGGTGCAGCCGCCCATAACCTTGCATCTGCTCCTGTATCTGGGCGCGCGAGTGAGCCGCTGGTGGCATCGCCGCACCACCGCGCTGACCTCCCCAGGCGAGCGCGCCCTGGCTTCGGAGTTCGCCAGTGCCGGTGTCGACAGACAGTCCATCGCCAACGGCGAGCACGGGCGCGGCGCTCTGGTCTCCCGGGCGCAGTTCGGACAGGGCCCGGTGCAGGCTGGAGAAGAGAAAATTGTGCACGCCGCGGCCATCGCGAAAGCGCACCTCGTGCTTGGCGGGATGCACGTTGACATCCACCTGCGCGGGATCGAGCTCCAGATAGAGCACAAACGCCGGGTGGCGGCCGTGGTAGAGCACATCGCGATACGCCTGACGCACCGCGTGGGCCACCAGCTTGTCGCGAATGATGCGCCCGTTAACGAAAAAGTACTGCAGGTCTGCCTGGCTGCGGGAAAACGTGGGCAGACCTACCCAGCCCCACAGCCGGTAGGGGCCGGCGGCGGCTTCAACTGCGATGGATTGCTGCGCGAACGCGGGACCACAAACCGTTGCCACACGCCGCTGCTGCTCCTGCTGATCCGGAGCGCACTTCAGGTTGTGGATCACGCGGCCATTGTGGCGCAGGTTGAAAGACACCTGGAAACGCGACAGGGCGAGCCGCTTCACCACTTCTTCGAGGTGGCTGAACTCAGTCTTTTCAGTCCGCAGAAACTTCCGCCGCGCCGGCGTATTAAAGAACAGGTCGCGCACTTCAACCGTGGTGCCCCGGGGGTGCGGCGCAGGCTTGACCGTCACTTCCATATTGCGGCCCTCGCAGGAGGCCGCGCGTCCCTCGCTGCCTTCGGCGTTCGCGTTGCTGGTGATCGTCAGGCGTGAAACGGATCCAATACTGGCGAGCGCCTCGCCGCGAAAGCCGAGACTGCCGACCTGTTCGAGATCTTCAAGCGAAGTGATCTTGCTGGTGGCGTGTCGCGCAAGTGCCAGGGGCAGATCTTCAGCAGTCATGCCAGACCCGTTGTCGCGCACACGCAGCAAACGACTACCACCCGCCTCCACCTCAACGTCAATGCGGGTGGCGCCGGCATCCAGACTGTTCTCCAGCACTTCTTTGACGACTGAAGCAGGCCGCTCGACCACCTCGCCGGCAGCGATCTGATTTGCCAGCCGGGAGCTGAGCACTTGGATTCGGGACATGCAGCGGTCAGCTTTTCGGGAAATTTCAGCTATTGGGTATGGTCAGCTTCTGTCCCACCATGATTCTTGTGTCAGGCAGGCTGTTGTAGCTCTTGAGATCCGCCAGCGACACACTGAACCGGTGGGCAATCGCAGACAGTGTATCACCTCTGGCAATAATGTACTCCTGGCCCCCATGCTGCTTCTGCCAGGCAAGCAGCGTACCGGAGGGAGGATGGGCGAGAAACCAGTCTCGAATGCCGCGATGAATGGCTACCGCGATTTTTTTCTGGTGGCTGGCGGTGGAAAGTTTTCTGGCCTCACCCGGATTCGAGATAAACCCGGTCTCCACCAGGATAGAGGGGATGTCGGGCGACTTCAGCACGGCAAACCCGGCCTGCTCGACGCGGGTTTTATGCAGCCTGGTCACCGAATCCATATGGCGCAAAACACGGTCGCCCAGCTTCAGGCTGGTATCCAGGGTTGAGGTCATGGAAAGATCGGCCAGCACGCCCGCCAGCACGTCGTCCTTGTCGGACAAGCGCACGCCACCTACCAGATCCGCCGCGTTCTCGCGCTGGGCGAGATAACGTGCCGCGGTACTGGTTGCCCCGCTGGTGGACAGGGCGTACACCGATGCGCCATTGGCCTCGGTGCGACGAAAGGCGTCGGCATGGATTGAGATAAAAAGATCAGCCTGGCGTTCGCGCGCCAGGTCCCGGCGCCCGCGCAGGCTGATGTAGTAGTCGCCCGTGCGAATCAGCGTGGGCTCAAAACCGCTGTCGGCGGCAAACAGGCGTTGCAGTTCTCTGGATATCGCCAGCACCACATCCTTTTCGCGCTGCCGGTGCGGCCCGATAGCCCCTGGATCTTCACCCCCATGCCCGGCGTCGATGGCGATCACTATATTACGCCTGGCGCTCTGGGTGACGCTCTTTTTCACCGAGGCAACGGGCGAGGATTTATCGTATAAATCCAGCACCAGTCGATCACCCGCCTGCTCGTTGGCTCGCAGGGAAAAACTCCGCGGATCTACCGCCGCGCTGATATCCAGCACCACCCGCAGATCATGTCCATCGCGCACGCCGGAGCGCACCTGAGCAACCGGCGTGTTCTCCAGCGGTAGCTGAGCGAGATCCGCCCGCAGACGGGTATCGGCAAGATCGAGTACGATCCTGCTGGGGTTATCCAGCACAATCAGTTTGTGTTCAGCAGGCGCCGTGAGATCGAACACGATGCGGGTGTGATCGGGCGCGCGCCACAATCGTACTTCGTGCACTTCGGCCGCGCACGCAAAACCGCTGGCCAGCATCCCCAGAAACGCCAGCACCCATATTCTGCCCGTTACCATCGCGTTGCCCAAGCCACGCCCCTCTGGTCTCAGGACGACCTTTCCTGCATTTGCGCCATGGCGCTCTCGAGCACCGACCTTCCTGAGTCTGTGCCTGAATGCATGGCCAGCCGGCGCCCCGAGCTTTCGCTCATTATTCTTATTACTATATCTGCCGGCGGCAGAACACCCAAGCCCCGCTCCGGCCACTCCACCAAACACACGGAATTTTCACCAAAATAATCACGAATTCCCAGAAATTCGAGCTCCCCGGGATCGCCGAGGCGGTAGAGATCGAAATGATACACGGTCAGCGCAGGCAGTTCATAAGGCTCCACCAGCGTATAGGTAGGGCTCTTGACTGCGCCGGCATGCCCGAGCGCCTGCAGCATGCCCCGCGCCAGAGTCGTTTTACCCATCCCCAGATCGCCCTCGAGAAACACCAGCAGTGGCGCTTTCAATTCCGCTTTTAAAGGTGCGGCCAGCCGGGCGCCCAACGCGACCATACCCGCCTCATCGGCAACGTGAACGCTGAACAGGGGGCCGTTCACCCCAGCAGCGCGCGCAAATGCGGTGCGAGGTCACTGGCCGCGAGCCCCCGTTCACCGTCTTCAGCGGCGAGATCAGCCGCTGCGCCATGCAGGCAAACACCCAGACTGGCGGCCTCGAGAGAATCCAGGCCCTGGCCCAGCAGGGCGCCCAGCACGCCGCTGAGCACATCACCCATACCGCCGCTGGCCATGCCGGGATTGCCGTAATCACTCAGGAGCAGTTCGTGCGCGCCCGCAATCAGGCTGCCATTCCCCTTGAGTATTGCCACGCCTCCAAAACGCTGCTGCAGGGCTTGTGCCGCGGCAAACCGGTCGGCCTGTACCGCCGCTGTGCCGGTGGCAAGCAAGCGCGCCGCCTCCCCGGGATGCGGCGTAAGAATCCAGTTGGCTCGCCCATCGCCGCCGCCCGCGGCAAGCAGATTGAGTGCATCGGCATCCAGTATCGCCGGCTTGTCCGACGCCACCGCTGCGGCAAACAGCTCCGACGACCAGGCCGACTGGCCGAGACCCGGGCCCACAACCAGCACATCCGCGTCTGCCAGCAGGGGCGCAAGTTCCTCCGCCGAGGCGATCGCGCGCGGCATCACCTCCGGCGTACGGGCAATAATCGCAGCCACGTGCTCGGCGCGGGTGGCCACGCGCACGAGTCCCGCGCCACAACGCAGCGCCGCCTCGGCCGCCATCACCACGGCACCGGCCATGCCGAAATCGCCTCCGATCACCAACACTTTACCGTACAGGCCCTTGTGGGCGGTGGCAGGTCGCGGC
The DNA here is from genome assembly GCA_963976655.1 of uncultured Halieaceae bacterium. Classification (GTDB taxonomy): domain Bacteria; phylum Pseudomonadota; class Gammaproteobacteria; order Pseudomonadales; family Halieaceae; genus Marimicrobium. Next base: position 49,276 of record CAXBLB010000017.1, on the reverse strand, counting down.
GGCAACAGCTCGAGCAGCGGCGCCAGTTCCAGCCGGCTGAGGCTACAGTCGACGCTTGCGTAAACCTCGGGTGGCACCTCGAGATCGTTGAACTCCACTTCCCCGGCATGGTCCGCCCCTTGCAACAGGAACAGACCGCGTTTCAGCCCGATGAAAGTCACTGTTACATCCGCGCGCACCGCGCAACCGAGCACCCGGCCCGTGTCTGCACACAGGCCCGAGGGTATGTCTATCGCCAGCACTGGCGCATCACAGGCATTGATCGCCGCTATCGCCGTTGCATACTCATCGCGCACATCGCCGCTCAGGCCGGTACCGAGCATCGCGTCGACCAGCACGCCCGACGGATCAAGCACATGTTCTGAAAAGGGCAGGATAGCCACACCGCTGGCCAGTGCGGCTTCGCGTGCCCGCAGCGCATCGCCCCCAATGCGTGACGGATCGCCAAGCTGCAGCACACGCACGGCGATGCCGCGTTTATGCGCCCGCTCCGCGAGTAGAAAACCGTCACCAGCATTATTGCCCGTGCCGCACAGCACCTGCAGGCGCTCGGGTTCCGGCCAGCGCCCGATCAGTTGCCGGAACGCCGCTTCAGCAGCGCGCGCCATCAGGCGAATGCCGGGAATACCGTGCTCGCGAATGGCGCACTGATCCAGGGCGCGGGTCTGTTCTGCGCTATACAGTTTTTCTGTTCCGAGCATTTCACCCCCTGCGCGTATGATCCGTTAAAATTATACCCACATGTCGTCCGCAGGAATGCCCATTGCGCAAACAATCCGGCGAAATGCCCCCAGACCAAAACAGACAACAGCCCAGCCAGGAGCAGCTCGATGCGCTCACGGGCAAGCTGCACACCTGGGCCGGGGAACTCGGCTTCCAGCAAGTAGGCATAGCGGGAGTGAACCCTGGCGAACACGCCAAACAGCTGCAGCGCTGGCTGGACGCCGGCAACCATGGCGACATGCATTATATGGCCCGCCACGGCAGCAAACGCTCCCGGCCGGACGAACTGGTGCCGGGCACCGCGCGCGTGATCTCCCTGCGCATGGACTACCTGCCAGCGGATACGGGGCCTGAGCGCGTGCTCGCATCCACGGATCGGGCCTACATATCGCGCTACGCGCTGGGCCGCGACTACCACAAACTCATCCGCAAACGCCTGGCCATTCTGGCGGGGCGCATTGAGGCGGAGGCCCGGGCGGGACACTACCGCGCCTTTGTCGACAGCGCACCGGTGCTGGAGCGAGCCTTTGCTGAACAGGCAGGACTCGGCTGGATTGCGAAGAACAGCATGCTGATAAATGCCGAGGCGGGCTCCTGGTTCTTTCTCGGCGAAATCTATACCGACCTGCCGTTACCGCTGTCTACACCACAGCAGAGCAAACACTGTGGCACCTGCACGGCCTGTCTTGATATCTGCCCCACGAATGCCTTTCTGGGGCCTTTCGAGCTGGATGCGCGCCGCTGCATCTCCTATCTCACGATCGAGTACGCCGGCAGCATCGACCCCGCGCTGCGCCCGCTGATGGGCAATCGTATATTCGGCTGCGATGATTGTCAGCTGTGCTGCCCCTGGAACAAGTTTGCGCAATCTACCCGCGAGGACGACTTTCAACCGCGTCATGGCCTGGCAGACGCCGCGCTGGCGGAACTCATGCTGTGGGACGAAGCCACCTACCTGGCAAACACCGAGGGCTCGGCGATTCGCCGCATCGGGCATGAACGCTGGCTGCGCAATCTGGCCGTCGCGCTCGGCAATGCTCCCTACTCGGAGGCCGTGATACATGCGCTTGAAGCGCGCCGCAATCACGCATCCGGGCTGGTGCGCGAGCACGTCGCCTGGGCGCTTGAGCGCCATGGCATCAGCTCAGCCTGAGAAAGTGCTCGCGGTAGTAGCGCATCTCGTTGATCGACTCGCGGATATCATCCAGCGCCAGATGGGTGCCCGTTTTCTCAAAGCCCGCCTCAAGTTCCGGACGCCAGCGCTGCATCAGGATTTTCAGCGTACTGACGTCGAGATTGCGGTAGTGAAACCAGGCCTCGAGCTGCGGCAAGTGACGCGCCATGAAACGCCTGTCCTGGCAAATGGTGTTGCCGCACATGGGTGATGCACCGGCGGGCACCCAATCAGCGAGAAACTCCAGCGTGGCCGCGGCCGCCTCGTGTTCGTTGTAGCGGCTGGCGCGCACGCGCTCGACCAGCCCTGACTGGTTGTGCTGCCGGGTGTTCCACTCGTCCATGCCCGCGAGTCGCGCATCGCTCTGGTGCAGGGCGATAACCGGACCTTCGGCAAGGGTGTTCAGGTTGCTGTCGGTGACGATGGTCGCGATTTCGATCACCACATCGTTTTCCGGGCTGAGCCCGGTCATTTCCATGTCTACCCAAATGAGGTTGGAGGCGTTTTGCATTGCTGCGGTCCGGCTTGCGATAGAGGCACCGCAGTGTAACAAATTGCCTCGACAGGCATAGCGGGCCGCCCCAATAATGGCCGCATGAGTAATCTCACCACATGAGCAAGCGCAAGCTGAGTCGGCAACAGACCTGGCGCATCGAAAAAATTCAGGGGGAGCGTGCGAAGCGCGCGCAGCGCCGCGACACCCGGGCCGATGAGGCCCTGACGAGCGGCGCGCTCGGGCCGGAGCGCGAGGGCCTGATAACCGCCCACTACGGTACGCAGGTGACGGTTGAAGCAGCGACCGGCGAACAACAGCGCTGCCATATTCGGGCGAACCTGGAAGGCCTGGTTACCGGCGACCAGGTGGTATGGTGCGAGGGCGAAGCCATGGGCGTGGTAGTGGCGCAGCTCGAGCGGAAAAGCGCGCTGTCGCGCCCCGACGTGCATGGCAATCTCAAACCGGTGGCGGCGAATATCGACCAGATCATGCTCGTTATCGCGCCGCTGCCCGAGCCCCATTGCAACCTGATCGACCGTTACCTGGTGGCAGCGGCGGGGGTGGGCATCGAACCGGTTATCGTGCTCAACAAGTGCGACCTGCTCGCCAGGGACGCAACCCTGTCACAGCAGATAGACGCCCTGCTCGCACCCTATCCGGCGCTTGGCTACCGTGTGATCAAAGCCTGTGCAATGGACGGCGGCACGCGCGATCTGCAACAGGTGCTGGCCGGGCGCACCAGTGTGTTTGTGGGCCAGTCCGGCGTGGGAAAATCCTCTCTCATCAACCAGCTGGTACCGGCGGCCGAGCTGCGTGTGGGCGCGCTGTCGGAAAACGCCGGGAAAGGTACGCACACCACGACTACCGCGCACCTCCTGCACCTGGCCTGCGGAGGCAGCCTGATCGATTCTCCCGGCATTCGCGAATTCGGACTCTGGCATATGGATCGCGCGAGCATCGAGCACGGGTTTATCGAATTCCGGCCCTTCCTGGGCCACTGCCGCTTTCGCGACTGCGGTCACACCCAGGAACCGGGTTGCGCGCTTCTCGCCGCGGCACAGCGGGGCGACATCAGCGAGCGACGGATGGACAGCTACAGGCATATTCTGGCGAGTCTGGATTGACCCCTGCGGCAGACGATTCCCGCACCCCCGCTGTCTCCCGCTAGACGAAATCCCCCAGGCGCCGGCCCATCCGGGTTTCGGTGCCCGCGACCCAGTCCTGCCGCCATGTGACGCCGTTGGCGGGGAACAACAGGATCACCGTGGAGCCCAGGCAGAAGCGACCCATTTCCGCACCTTTTTCCAACTCCACCGGCTCCGGCAGGTCGCGGTAATCCAGGCTGATGGGTCTTCTCGGTGGAGGCACCATGCGCCCGGACCACACAGTCTCGATTCCCGCAACGATCATTGCGCCAACCAGGATCATCGCCATCGGTCCGGCTTGCGTATCGAAATAACATACCAATCGCTCGTTGCGCGCAAACAGACCGTCCACGTGCCGGGCGGTCACCGCGTTCACCGAGAACAGCTGCCCGGGAATATAGGTGGTAGCGCTGAGGGAGCCCGTCAGTGGCATGTGCACCCGGTGATAGTCGCGTGGCGCCAGATAGATGGTGGCAAAACTGCCGCCCTCGAAGTCACGGGCACGGCTGACATCACCGCCGAGCAGTTCCACGGTACCGAAACAACGCCCCTTCGCCTGCAACAGTTTGCCCTGCTGGATGTCGCCAATCTGGTTGATGACGCCGTCGGCCGGGCACACTACATCGGCGGCCTCCAGCGGGCGCGCAGCATTTCGCAATGTCCGTGTGAAAAAGTCATTGAAAGTTGTGTAACGCCGGTAATCAGCCTCTTCAGCCTCATCCATGTCTACGCCGAAAATGCGTATAAAGCTGTATATAGCTATATTTATCAGCCACTTGGGAGACTCAAGCTCCGCCAGAAATGCCGTACAACGCGACAGCAGATGATGCGGCGCAAGATACTGAAAAAAGATGAAAAGTCGCTCCATACGCCGTAGTGTAATCCGCTGGGTGCCAATAGGTAAGTGGTGTCATCGCGTGCGAGCCGGACTCTTCTCCGTTGTGCTGATCCTTTCCCTGTTGGGGGCGGGCAGCCAGGTATACAGTGCGCCAGCGCCGGCCAGCGAAGAGGCACCGCCTCCGCAGGCGGTGCCTGGCGAAGATACCTCCATCACCTGGGTGGACACCACGCATGCCTACGCCACCAACCAGGCGCAGGCTCTCACGGAATGGATGGACGACTTTTTCGGCGATCAAAATTACGATCTGGAACGCCCGGAGTCGCTATTGCGCCTCGAATGGGGGAATACCTGGGATCAGGAAGACGGCAGCAAAAGCCGTTTGCGCCTGCGCGGCAAGCTCCAGTTGCCCGCGCTGTCCGAACGCCTCAACCTGGTTTTCAGCGGCGACGATGGCGATACGCTGGAAGAAGATGAACGCGACAGCGTGGACGACGTGGGAGTTTTCTACAAACTGGGAGAGCGCACGCGCTCGCGGGTAGATCTCACCCTCGGCGTGGACTGGGGCGAACTCACCCCCGGCGTACGCTACCGCAACCAGGGCCCCGTGGGCGACCTCTACCGCTACCGATTTACCCAGCGTCTGGAATACGAATCAGACGAGGGCCTGCATTCCACCAGTGAGTTGAATCTGGATCACGCCCTGGCGGAGAACAAACTGCTACGCTGGGGCAGCAGGGCGATTTACGGTGAGGAAACCGAGGGTGTGGAATGGCGCACACGCCTGGCGGTGCGGCAGCGCTTTGAAACCCCAACCCTGCACGATCCCTTCGTCTTCAGTTACTTTGCCACTGTGAAAGGGGTGTCGGATCCCAACTACATCAAAAACTACCGCTTCGGTATCCTCTTCAGGCGACAGGTCTTTCGCCGCTATTTCTTTGCTGAAATAGAGCCGTCCTATAACCTGCGCAAGCGTGAAGGAGAATCCCGCGACGGCGTCTGGAACGTCACGCTGCGTTTTGAAATTCTGCTGGAGCCGGACCGCAGGCGAACAGCGGCGGTGCTCGCCAGAGAGCGTGAGCTGCTAATGGAGGCCGATGAAGGCGCCGACGAGGTGGCAGATCACCCCGGGCGCGAAAGCGGCGACGGCACGGTACCTTCACAGGTCTGCACCGCCGCCACAGACAGCACTTGCTAACGACTGGAAGCCTCTCCCGGGCCTCCCTGCAGCTAGAGATTCTCCTCCGCAAAGGCCGCCAGTCGCGAGCGCACGATGCCGTTGACGTGCATGATGCCCGCATGCGGGTACGCCTTGCTCTTCTCCACCAGGTAGGTCAGCCCGGAGGTCAGTGGTGAGATGTACTTGTTGTCTATCTGCGCGAGATTGCCAAGCACCACGATCTTGGAATCCGCCCCCACGCGGGAAATCACCGACTTCAACTGGAACTGGGTCAGTCCCTGCGCTTCATCGATAATAATGTAGGCATTGTTGAACGAACGGCCGCGCATGAAATTCAGCGATTTGAACTGGATGTTGGCGCGCTCCTTCACATAATCGATGCTGCCGTGGCAGGACTCATCGGTGCCGTGCAGAATTTCCAGGTTATCGTCAAAGGCCGCCAGCCAGGGCGCCATTTTTTCCTCCTCCGTGCCGGGCAGGAACCCGATCTCCTCGGCAATCGGCGGCGTCGATCGGGCCACGATGAGCTTGCTGAACTTGCGCTGCTCCAGAATTGCATGCAGGCCGTAGGCGAGAGCCAGCAGCGTCTTGCCGGAACCGGCGGGGCCAGTCATGACGGTGAGGTCCACGCTGTCGTCGTCCAGCAGTGACATCGCCATTGCCTGCTCCATATTGCGCGGCACCAGGCCCCAGAACCGCTTGTTCATGAGGCTGTCGCGACTGTCGCATCGCAGATAGACGAAATCCCTGTCCACGCGCTTCACGAAGGCCATAAAAGCCTGGTCGTCATACACGAACATATTCGGATAGGCCTGCGGCAGGGATTTGGCCGGAATACGATGCAGGGTGCAGTCGCCCTCACGCAGAGTGTCGACCTCGCTGATGGTGGACCAGAAGTCACCGGGAATATGCTCATAACCGCGGGCCAGGAGGTCGATATCATCCAGCACCCTGTCCCGTCGGTAATCTTCCACATGCACCAGGCCCGAGCCCTTTGCCTTGATGCGCATATTGATGTCCTTGGTCACCAGGCAGACGAACTCCTCCGGGTTCTCTGCCTGGAGCCGCAGCGCAACATTGATGATGCGATTGTCATTCGCCTGATCCGGCGTGCCATCGAGATAGGGCACCTGAGAGTTTTCGCCAAGACACTGATCGGGGAATATCGCCAGCGTTCCCGGGCCAAAGCCGGCGGCCTCGGAGCCGGGTACAGGCACGCCCGCCTGAATGGCCTGGGGTGATGCGCTGTCCACCACCTTGTCGATCATCTGGATGGCGATACGCGCCTCGCGGCTGACGGTTTTATCCCGACGATCCTTGATGTGATCAAGTTCCTCCAGGACGGTCATGGGAATCACAATATGATGCTGCTTGAATGCCGTCACCGCCGTGGGGTCATGCAGCAGGACGTTGGTATCGAGTACGTAGGTTTTCCTTACAACGGGTTTCAGATGAGTGGGTTTTTCCATGCGCAGGGTTGAACCTGAGTCCATTAAGTATTCCTCATTGGTGGAATGACAATCGCAGTAGACAACGGGAGAGCGACGCGCACGGTCCGGTCCTGGGTGACACGCTCGGGTCTTGAGTGGAAGGGAAGCTGGAGGTGATGCAGAAAGGTGTTCGGCGGCAGGTCTGCGCCGCAGTGTCCTGGGTACCCCGGTACCCGCTCGCAGGGCTTTCGGGAAAAACGGCGGGGCGCTTGAAGCCCGGCGTCCGTAAATAATTCAAAGGCACGTCCCAACGGCTCTTTCCAGTGATTATTGTCACCCTCGCACTCGGCTGTCAATCGCTGCTGTGCGTTTGTCACAGGCATTGGCTACCAGTGGCCCCAACGCCCTGACACGCGTGACGTTTTCAGCTAGGATGGAGCGCTTACTTTACAGAATCATTACGCATGCTCAACCATGAGTCCCTTTCTCAACTGAAAGGGCTGAAATCTCAAATGGAGGCCGAGAAGGAACGCGCCGAGGCGGTGGTGAAAGGCACCCAGGCGCGCTACGGCTTCGCCGTTCTCGACGACGGCCGGGAAATTTTCATCCCGCCGCAGGAAATGTTGAAGGCCTTTCCCGAAGACCGGGTAAAGGTCTGTATCCGTCCAACCGCTGACAACAAAACCATTGCCGATATTGAAAAGCTGGTAGACAGCCCGCTGGGCGACTTCACCGGCCGTTGCGTGCGCAAGGGTAAGGCATTGTTTGTGGAACCGGATCTGCCCCATTTGCGCCGCTGGCTGTTCATTCCGCCACACGCGCGCAATGGCGTGAAGGAACATGACTATGTGCGCAGCGCCGTGCTCCGTCACCCGATTCGCGATGGCAAGCCACAGGCAAAAATACTCTCGGTGATCGGCAACGACTCAACACCGGGAATCGAGAACCTGTATTGCATGGCGAAATATCGCCTGCCAACACAATGGAGCAGCGCCAGCAAACAGGCGGTTTCAGCCTGTCTGGCCTCTCCCGGACCGCTGGCCACCGAGCGCCGCCGCGACCTGACGGATCTGGAGTTCATTTCTATCGACGCCGCGAAAACGCTGGATATCGACGATGTTCTCTACGCCGAGAGCAGCAACGATGGCTGGACGCTGTTCGTGGGCATCGCCGATCCCACTGCCTACATCGCTGACGACGCCGGTTTGCATGAGGAAATCGCCGCGCGCGGCACTTCAGTCTACTTCCACGGCGACCTGTTACCCATGCTGCCGGAGGAGCTGTCCCAGGGTGCCTGCGCGCTCTCCGAGGGCAGTGACCGGCCCGCGCTGGTATGCAAGCTAGCTGTCAGCGACTCTGGCGAACTGGGCGATTTCGAGTTCATTGAAGCGACCATTCGCTCCCGGGCGAAGCTTTCCTATTACGCCGTAGATCGTTACATAAACGGGCAGTACGACGAATTGATGAGCCACGCGACACCGCTGGAAGCGCTATACAAGGTCTACCAGGCCCTGCGCGGCCAGCGCGAGGCACATGGGCTGGTAATGGAGGAGCGCCAGGAGTATCGCTGGCTGCTCAACGATGCCAGACAGATCGAAAGCATTGAACCCTATGACAAGCTACTCTCACAAAAGCTGGTTGAAGAGTGCATGGTGGCGGCCAATCGCTGCGCTGCCAGTTTTCTCGCACAACACAAAGCCAGTGGCCCATTTGTGGTTCACCCCGGCTTTCGTGCAAACCGCGAGAATGAATTGCGCAAGTTCCTGCAACTGCATGCCCCGGCACTCGCCGATGAAGATCCGTTCACGCTGGAGGGCTATCGCAGAATAATGCGCGGTCTGTCCAGTGGCGAGCAGGGCCTGCCACTGCGCGCAATGGTCAATCGTCTGATGACACGCGCCGAGCTGAGTTGCGAACCGGCTGAACACATGGGCATGTCACTGCCTGCCTACACCAACTGCACATCACCATTGCGCAAGTACATCGATTTTCTCGTGCACCTGCAAATCAAGTCGCTGTTGCATGGTGGCCTGGCGCAAGAGGTTGACAGTGAGATGCTGGAGGCACTGGCCGCACGCCTCGCGGACAGACGCGCGGCCACGCTGGAGGCGGATCGCTGGCTGGCCAGCCGCTACCTCGATCGCCTGGTGGCAGACCAGAACCCTGCTTTCCGTGCTCGCATCTCCCACATCAACAGTAGTGGCTGCAACCTGCGCCTCGTGGACAACGGTCTTGAAGGGTTTGTGGATTTGCGCCCCGACGCGGAAAAGTTCAGCTACGACAAGTGGACAGCGAGTCTCACCAGCACGACGCGACGCTTCCAGTTGCAGGACGAGGTGCAGGTGCACTACCTGGGCCCGGATCGCGAAAACCAGTGGCAGGCGCGTTTCGCCATGACGCCCGAGAGCGGCCTGAAAACGCTCCGTGCGGCCAGTAGTGCAGAGCGCGCGCCCGAAGCAGCGAGCGGCACACCGTCGCATACGTCTACGCAGCACGGTGACGCCACGCCGCTCGCCGCCGACAAGGATACTTCGCTACAGGGCTAGCGCCGTAACACCAGCGGGCCCACTTTGGCTTCAGGCCCCGGTATCACACGGGCATCCGTCTCGATCTGCTGGCGAATACGTGCGACCAGCTGGATCATTTCCCGCACACCCAGATTGCGCAGATACTCACCCATCTGCTCGGGCGTGTCCCGAAACACATTGATTTCTACTCTGCGGAAGGCGGCTATCACGGTACGCTCGCTCGCGCTGAACGTTTCGGTATCGGCAAATATGAGGCGCGTGAACGTATCCACAATCCCCATTTCACTTATCGAATCACTGGTGCTGACATTCAGGCCGTGGCGCATACGCCTTCCTCCTGCGCCCGGGTGGGGGCGCTCGATTCCATTCGCCGTTAGCTCCAGTATGGCTAAGATCAACGCGTGGCCGCGGGGATTTTTGGGCACTTTTACACAAACGGTACCGGGCTGCCGGGACAAAATACCCGAATGGGTCAGCGATTTCGGGTGCTAGAAGTGCGCGTTGCCGGGCGTGCGCGGAAATGGAATGGCATCCCGCACGTTTTCCATTCCGGTCACGTAGTTGAGAAGCCGTTCAAATCCGAGGCCAAAGCCCGCATGCGGCACGCTACCGTAGCGACGCAGGTCGCGATACCACCAGAGCTCCTCAGCGAGTGCCGGCTGCATGCGCGATTCGAGCACATCCAGACGCTCCTCGCGCTGGCTGCCGCCAATAATCTCGCCAATGCCAGGCGCGAGTACGTCCATCGCCGCGACCGTGCGTCCATCATCGTTCAGGCGCATATAGAACGCCTTGATGTCCTTCGGGTAGTTAGTCAGCACCACTGGCCTGCCGACGTGCTGCTCGGTAAGGAAACGCTCGTGCTCGGAAGCCAGGTCGACACCCCATGACACAGGAAACTCAAAGGACACCTCCGCACGCTCGAGAATAGCGATTGCGTCAGTGTAATCCATACGCTCAAAGGGGCTGTCGATCACGCCTTGCAGACGTGCGATGACCGAGTCGTCGATATGCTTCTGGAAAAAAGCCATGTCATCCTCGCGCTCCTCCAGCACACGCGTCAGCACGTGACGCAGCAAGTCTTCCGCGAGTGCGGCGTTGTCATCGAGGTCGGCAAATGCGACCTCCGGCTCGACCATCCAGAATTCCGCGAGGTGCCTGCTGGTATTGGAGTTTTCCGCCCGGAAGGTCGGCCCAAAGGTGTACACCTTGCTCATGGCGAGGCAATAGGCCTCAACGGCCAGTTGCCCGGATACCGTGAGAAAGGCCTCGCCGCCAAAAAAATCCTGCTGAAAATCCACTTCTCCCGTGGACGTGCGCGGCAGATTGGCAAAATCGAGCGTACTCACCCGAAACAGTTCACCCGCGCCCTCACAATCACTGCCGGTGATAATGGGCGTGTTGATCCAGTGAAATTCGCGCGCATGGAAATAGTTGTGAATGGCATTGGCAAGCGTGGTACGCACACGGGCAATGGCGCCGAAGGTGTTGGTACGCGGACGCAGATGCGCCTGGGTGCGCAAGTATTCAAAGCTGTGACGCTTCTTGGCGATCGGGTAGCTTTCGGGGTCGTCGACCCGCCCCACCACCTCAACGCGCCGGGCCTGTATCTCCAGAGCCTGTCCCTTGCCCTGGGAGGCAACCAGTTCACCCGTAACAGCTACCGCACAACCAGTAGTGAGAGACAAAACCTCGCTGGCATAGTTGTCCAGAGTGTCGGGAACAACCGCCTGAATCGGCTCGAAGGAGGACCCATCGTGCACCGCCAGGAAGGATATACCCGCTTTCGAGTCGCGTTTGCTGCGCAGCCAGCCGCGCACGCTGACAGTTGTTCCGAGGTGGCTCTGCGCACGCAGAAGGGCAGCGACAGATTGGTACTGGGACATGAGGTGGATACCTGGCCATCGATGCCGGGCAGGATAACGGGAACCGGCTGTTGCTGCCAGCGACCGGGTGAGGGCTACCCGGCCGCCGGCATTGAATCAGCGCAGAATACGCGTAATGTGATCGCCATCCAGAGCCAGGCCGGAGACCATGCCATCTTCGGAGAAGACCATACCCAGGTGTGCCTCACGGCTGTCCAGCGCGTAGCTGCCACTGGGCATCACCGGCACCTGTACGTGTTCTCCCACCCGCAGCGAGCGCCGCGCGCGAAAAGTATCGAGTGCCTCCTCGGTCATGAAAAAAATCGCCTTGGCCTTGAATTGAGACTCGGGGCCCATGCCGAAAGTCTCACCGGCAGTGGCGTAGTAATCGATGGTCTGACCGCCCACCAGCAGCGATCCTTCGCCAAATTCGCCGCCCACACCAAAACCCATCTCGACGATATCGGGGAAGATCAGTACGCCAGCAGCGCGCTCCAGCAGTTGCGCGGTGTGACCGTCGGACGTACGCAACCAGTTCAGTGCGCGCTCGGTATTGGCGTCGATCAACGCCTTGTCGTCGGCGCGCGTCAGACCGGCCCCCCCCAGTAGCAGCGAACCCGCCAGGGCGGTCGCCAGTAGCTTTGTATATTTCATCGGTATAGCCCTCATTGCCCGGTTAAAGGTCGAATGACTGCCCCACCAGTGTCTCCGACAGGGCCCACAGCCGCTCGGCGGCCGTCGCATCCAACGCATAGGATTCTACTCCAGAGTCAGCACCTTGCACCGCCGGTTTGCCGATTTGGCAATTTTCCAGATAAATTCCACCCTTGTCAGCCAGTTCAGGGGCTACCGCGGCCCAAACGGAGGTCGCCGCGCCCTGCTCCACGCTCTTGAAGCTCAGCGGGGCCTCCCCGGGAGCGCGTTCGCTGAGCAATTTGAAATCCGCCTCCTGCATATGGCGGGCGAGCCCGGTCATGATCACACCGGGGTGCACGGCATAAGCGCGCACGCCGCGATCCCGCAGCCGGGCATCAAGGCCCACGGTAAACAGGATATTGGCCGTTTTCGATTCACCGTAGGCCTGCCATTTGTCGTAGTCCCGCCGCAGGTAGTTCGGATCATCGAGATTCACGTTCGCAAACTTGTGCCCGCCAGAACTCAGGTTGACCACCCGCGCCGGCGCGGCGGCAATCAATGCCGGTGCGACCAGCGCGGTAAACAGAAAATGCCCCAGGTGATTGGTGCCAAACTGCATCTCATAGCCCTGCGTGGTGCGCATCAGCGGGCAGGCCATGACACCGGCGTTGTTGATCAACAGGTCAACTGCCTGATAAGTCTCCAGTACCCTGGCGGCAGCGCTGCGCACACTGTCCAGGTCAGCGAGATCCATCAGCAGAGGCTCCAGTTCAGCGCTGGGCACGGCCTCGCGTACCTCTGCCATTGCGGCATCCAGTTTCCCCTGATCGCGCGCGGACATGATGACACCGGCACCGGCACTCGTCAGTGCGCGTGAAGTCTCGACACCCAAGCCGGAAGAAGCCCCGGTCACCAGCGCCAGTTTGCCTGCCAGGGAGACCTGCGCAATGACCTCGTTGGTTGTCGTGTCTGCATCGAGCGTTGGCATGACAGAAGTTCTCCCGGGAAGTTGGACAGTGTATTGTAGCCTGAGCCGGTTGGCGTTTTAATGGCCGCAACGGCCACCGGGCGTCGCCCTGCGACAGGAGTCCCCATGAACAAGGCGGATATGGAATTTCTCGAGGGCGGCAACTACATCAGTTTCGCCACCCGTAAACGCTCGGGGAAATGGGTCGCCACGCCGGTCTGGTTTGCCCCGGATGGCGACAGCTACTACGTTTTTTCTGCCGGTGACGCTGGCAAAGTCAAACGCCTGGGCAATTTCAGCGAGAGCCGCATCGCCCCGTGTACCGTCACTGGCACCCTCACCGGAAACTGGCTGGATACGCAGGCCTTCGTACTCAGCTCGCCCGAGGATTGCGCGACCGCGCTGCGTGCCCTGCACCGCAAGTACGGGTGGCAAATGCGCATGACAGACTTTTTCTCTCGCCTCACTGGCAAATTGCGGCAACGCGCCTATATCCGCATCGATCTGGTCGCTCCCCGACCGAAACGCTGAGCCGGACACACGCAAGTATCGACTTTGAGCGGGCGGGCGACTAACTGTCTGTCGCCGCTCCGGCTGAGGGCACCGCTTGTCCCTGCTGTAGCACTCGCAGCCGCGCCGCATAGGTATCGATGTCGGAACGCAGCACGGCGTGCTCTATGGCGCTTCGCAGATAACCGGTAGCCAGTGCCGGCTGGTCGAGTTCGGCGTGCGCCAGTCCCAGCGAATAGAGCAGCCTGCTGTCATCGGGAGCCAGTTCCAGCGCTCGCCGGTAGTGATCGCGGGCACTGTTCCAGTCCTCGCCCTGCGCGGCCTGATCCCCGCGCCAGGCATGGAAGTAGGGGTTGGCGTCGCGATAGCTGGCCACACGAGCATCCCAGTAGGCAAGCTCTGTCTCGCGGCCATCCATGCGGTAGAGCACCACGAGATTATTCATGGCAGAGTGATTGTCGGGATCGAGATCGAGCGCATGCAGGTAGCTGCGCTCGGCAGCGGCGTGCTGTCCCGCATAGCGATACACGGCGCCCAGATTAACCCACAGATAGGGCAATTCCGGGCTCAACTGCAGCGCGCGCACGCTCTGCAGCCAGGCGTCTTCCACCTGCTGGCGCGCGAGGGCCTGCATCGCAATATTGCTGTGGTAAAGAGCGGCGGCATCTGCATCCCTCAACCTGCGGGTACCGGTGATATTGCCCGTCGGTACAGGGTCGATATCCACCATGAAGCTGTCACCCCGGCCTGCGGAAACCGCCGTGTTCACATGCATCCGCACTACGACACGCTCGCCCTGACGCGTCCACTCGGGTCGCACTTTCAACCACTGGTAATCGGCACTCAGGCCCGCTTCTCGCGCCAATGCCACAAACAACGTGGCGTAGGACAGGCAGTTTGCGGTCGTGCGGTGGAATACCTCGGTTGCAGTGCCTTCGGCAACGGGATCATAACTGATACCCAGAGTAGCCTGTCCGCGCACAGCGCGGTGCAGGGCGAGTAGGCGCTGGCGCGGATGGTCTATGCCTTCGGTGTAACGCTGTACAAACTCGCGCATGGCCGCGTCTGTGCCCAGCAGGTCTGGCGTGCGCACCCTTGCCGCCACATCGCCCACAGTCACCAGGCGCCCCGCATACTCAAGGGGCTGCACCTCCGCCACGGAGAAGCCACCCCCCGACACCATCGCACAGCCACCGACAAACGCTGCAAGCAGCCCTGCTGTACCTGCGCGGCACCCGCTTCGGATGAGCGCTGTGAACCGACCTACGCTCGCTACCATGCTGCCCTCACACGCCGCGTTCGCCGGGCAAACGGCGCTGGGCGCTCTACCCGGGATGCGGCTGGCCCTATTATAACCCGGGCGCGCTCATGAGCTAACGGCCTGTCGCGGGCTCTGCGCGGCGCGCAGTCAGGCCTCGGTATGCAGGCCGCATTCGCGGCCATCCCACGCTTTCGTCGGGTCAAAATAATGCTTGCAGGTGGGAAGGGCATGCCTGGCCATATACTGCTCTACCTCTTCGTCCGACCAGTGGAAAATCGGCGCGACCTTGATGATGCCGCGGCCGTCCAACGAAACAATATCCAGCGTTTTGCGGTGCTCGGTTTCCTCGCGCCGAATGCCCGTCAGCCAGATAGCCGGCTGGAATTCCGCCAGCGCGCGCTCAAAAGGCTCCAGCTTCACCTGCCGGGTAAACTCCCGGTGGCGTTCCTCTTCTTCCACCGTTGGGATGCCCCCCATAATGGCGTTGCGCCTTTCGGAGGTCATTTCCGGCGTGAATACGTGGATATTGAGTTCGAGATCGCGAATAAGCCGTTCGGCCACCACATAGGTGTCACGGAGGTTATAGCCTGTATCCACCCATACCGTGGGCACGGTCTTGCTCACTTCACTGACGATATGCAACATCACGGCCGCGTTGCGCCCCATGCTGGTCGTGGCGATGGTCGTGCCGCCCTGAGCCAGGGCCCAGGCGACGATTTCCCGGGCGCTGGCGTTGCGCAGTGCGGCATTGGCGCTGTCGAGGTCTATCTCCACGCGTTGCATATTCCGTTAGCTGGGGTTTGGGGCGGAACTTTATAGAATCAAAAACAGATCGACAAATAACCAGATATTATAAGGATATGCATAGGCGTTTCAGCGCACGCTGGCCGCGGCAGCCTCCAACTCCGCGTGTAGATCGAGAAATTGCCCCGTGAGTTTATGGCTGGGGGCCAGGTCGATCAGCGGACGGTGATCGCGGTGCGACTCTCTCATCTTCACAGAGCTGCCGAGAAAGGAGTTGAACACAGGGAGGCCCTCATCCTGCAACTCCTGCACGAGTTCCGCGGGCAGATTCGCCTGGGAATTGAACTGGTTGATCACAATGCCTTCGACTTCCAGATCGGGATTGTGGTCTTCCTGTAACTCGGCAATGTTGTCCAGCAGGCTGTAAAGACTCTGCCGGGCAAAGCTGTCGCAGTCGAAGGGGATCAACACGGAGTCGGCCGCTATCAGGGCCGCCTTGGAATAAAAATTGAAATTGGGCGGCGTGTCGATATAGACCCGGTCGTATTCACCCTCGAGCTTCGCCAGCGCGTCGCGCAGCTTGTAGATCTTGTAACGGGATTCCAGCTCCTTCTCCATCGTGGCCAGCGCAGGGCTGGATGGCAGCAGGAACAGATTCTCGTAGGGTGTGTCCCAGACGAAGGAATCGGGATTCTGGCGCATCTTGCGCGATCCAACCGTCTGCTTGAACAGCCCGGCCACGCCCTGCGCCTCTGCCGGGAAGGCCTCTGCATCGATTTCGCCCACCAGATAGTGCGTGGTATTGCCCTGCACATCCAGGTCAATCACCAGTGTTCGATAACCCATCGCCGCTCCAATCGCGGCGAGATTACAGGTAATGCTGGTTTTGCCGACCCCGCCTTTCTGATTGAAAACCACACGCTTCATGGCAACTATGTCCATCCCGAACAGGAGAAAACCCAGACGACCAGTGTAAACAATGAGGCGGCTCAATGTCAGTGCAAGCATTGCCCGAAGGCCGCTTTTTTATCGGGCGGCAAGCTCCTCCGGCGGGAACCCGGGGCCACCTGCAACCGTGCTGCTACTGCCAGACGCGCTCGTACAGGGCAATAATATCGGCGACTTCGGCCAGGCGCGGGTTATTTGCCGGCGACCCGGAATCCAGCGCCTGCTGCGCCATCGACGGCAGAGAGCCAAACCACTGCGCTTCGTCGATCCCCCAGGCCGCGGGTGTGGGCACCGCCAGATCCGTATTCAGTTGGCGCAGTCCGACCAACAGTTTTTCCAGCGCCAGGGAGTCGTCATCCTCAGCGTCCGCCATGCCCATCGCGCGCGCACACACGGCGTAGCGTTGCGGGGCGCTGTGCACCGACCAGGCGGTGACTTCGGGCAGCAGCATCGCGTTGCTGAGACCGTGAGGGACATGAAACCGGGCGCCGACGGGCCGGCTCATGCCGTGGATGAGTGTCACCGAGGCGTTCGCAAAAGCCATGCCTCCCTGGGTGGCAGCCAGCATCATCGCCGCGCGTGCCTCACGATTATCCGGCTCATGGCAGGCGCTGCGAATATGCTGGCAGATGCTCGCCATGGCGGTGAGGGCCACGCTGTCCGTAAAAGGATTGGCCCGACGGCTCACATAGGCTTCCAGCGCGTGACAGAGACTGTCGATACCCGTGTCGGCGGTCAGCCTGAACGGCATGCTCAGTGTCAGCTCATAGTCCACCAGGGCGGCTACCGGCATCAAACCCAGGCCCATGCACAGCATCTTTTCGCCGGTGTCTGTATCGGTGATGACCGCAACCCGCGTCGCTTCGGACCCTGTGCCCGCAGTGGTGGGAACGGCAATAATCGGCAGGCCGTGATCGGTCTGCGCGGGCACTTTGTAATCGCGCATTTCGCCACCGCCCGGCGCCAGCACCGCGAGCGCCTTGGCGGTATCCATGGAGCTGCCGCCGCCGAGACCCACCACGCAGTCATGCCCTCCAGATCGAAGTATCTCGAGCGCCGCATACACGCTGTCTGTAGTTGGATCGGGCACGCACTCTGCGAACAGGCCCCACGGAATTCCGGCGGCATCCAGCTGGCCCTGCAATTGCCCGCAGTAGCCACACGCGAGTATGTGCGGATCGGTCACCAGTAGCGGGCGCGACAGGCCCAGCGCGCTGAGCGTGGCCGCGAGTTCGCCGCTGGCGCCACTGCCCACCTTTAGAATACGCGGCAGGGTGATGTTGGCCTGTTCGGACACGTTGAACTCCGTTGCGCGCCGCCAGTGGCGGGCGGCGTTTACGCTATGCTATTCATCAAAGCTGGCACAATAGCATATCGACCTGAAGCGAAGGCGCCGCGCATGCAAGAGAGTACCATCGAAGCCATTCACGAATTCTGGTTTGGCGAACTGGACGCCAACGGGTTTACCCGCAAAGACCGCAGTTCGCTCTGGTTCAAGGCCGATCGGGCAGTGGATGCCGAGTGTCGCCTGCGCTTCGGAGATACCCTGGCGAGCGCGCGCGCCGGTGAACTTACACACTGGAGAGACAGCGACCGGGGGCTGGTGGCTTTGGTGGTGCTTCTGGACCAGTTCAGCCGCAATATCCATCGCGGGACGCCGCAGGCCTTCGCCGCCGATGATCGGGCCCTCTCCCTGTCGCGCGCCTGTATCGACAGCGCGCGCGATTCGCGCCTGCCGGTCATTCACCGTGTTTTCATGTATCTGCCGCTGGAACACTGTGAAGATCTGCACACACAGCGCGAATGCGTGCGTCTGTTCAGCGCGCTGGCGGATGCAGAACCGGGCGCCGCCGATTTTCTGCGCTACGCCGTGGCCCACTGCGATGTAATCGAACAGTTCGGGCGCTTTCCGCACCGCAACGCCATTCTCGGACGAACGTCGACCGCGGAGGAACTTGAATACCTGGAAACCCACGGGGGGTTCTGACAGCAACCTCGCAGGATCTGTACGCGAGCACGCGGGCGCCGCGGAGCACTAGCAGCGTTGCAGCCTGCCGGCGGGCGTCGGGTGGACGGACACGGGCCGCAATGCGTAGTGGCTGTCGGTCATTTCCGCCTGCCAGACAGCGAAGCTGCCACTGTCGAGATCATCGTAGGCCTGCAGTATGGAATCGTTTACCTGTGGGTAGGCCACCTGGTCCCAGGGACATTCCTCGCGGGTAAAAAAACGGCAATCGAGGGATTCGCCGCCGGGTATGCAGAAATCGCTGTCGACCACGGCCCGGAAGCCGACATAGATCTGATTGATGAATGTGATCGACCCGGTCATGTACAGCGCAAGCTGGCGGGCGTCCAGTTTCACGCCAGCCTCCTCGTGGAGTTCTCGCGCGGCGCCTGCGGCGAGGGTTTCGCCGGCCTCCAGAAATCCGCCCGGTATCGCCCACTTGCCGCGCTGCGGCTCGAGATCCCGCTGCACCCACAGCAGGCGTTTGCCGCTGGCGACAAACGCCGTGACCACGATCATGGGATGCTCGTGACGCGGGGCTGCGCAGCGCTCACACCAGGCATGCCTGCGCACCTCGCCGCCTACACAGTGCGGCAGCAGTGGTCCACCGCATTCGTGACAGAACCGCATGTCAGCCAAGTCAGGCTCCTCATTCGCACCAACCGGTGGCGCCGCGCGATCTGCACCAGCCTGGTTACACCAAAAAAGGCGAGCCGCGCGCACCCGGAAACAATAGCACTTTGCCCTGGCGAAAGCATTGCGGCTATGCTTGCGCACGGATCGTCTGGCGAGGAACCACCATGTCCACCGCTTCACTGAAGGTACAACTGCTGCTCACCGGCAATGAGATCATGAGCGGCGATACCGTCGACTCGAACTCCGCCATGATCGCCCAGCGTCTGACAGAACTGGGCGTGGGCATCTACCGCAAGGTCACCGTGGGCGATGACGTGCCATTGCTGTGCGCCGAGCTGTCGGCGATGCTCGCCTCGACAGACCTGGTGATCGTCAACGGCGGGCTCGGCCCGACCATCGACGATCTTACAGCGCAGGTGCTGGCGGACGTTGCGGCAGTTCCACTCGAGGAGCATCCCGAGGCGCTGGCGCACCTCGAGCACTGGTGCGCGCGGCGCAACCTCACACTCAACGCCGCAAACCGCAAGCAGGCAATGCTTCCCGCAGGCTGTGACATCGTGGCCAATCCGATCGGCAGCGCGGTGGGCTTTGCGATGACCCTCGGCGACTGCCGCGTGGTCTGCACGCCGGGCGTGCCCGGCGAGCTGGCGGCCATGCTCGACAGCATTCTCGAGGACACGCGCAACCGCCTCGTGACGCCCGTGCAACGCGACATACTCAGGCTGCAGACGTTTGGGCTTGGGGAGTCCACCGCACAGCAAATGATCAGCGATGCCATCGGGGAATGGCCAGAGGAAGTGGAGCTCGGCTTTCGTGCCGGAGCGCCGCAAATGGAGATCAAGCTCAGCCTGAACCAGGTTGACCACCTGCCCCTGCGCCAGCAGTGCCTGGATCGCCTGAACGCGCTGTTCGGCGATCACATCATCGGTGAAGGCAATATCCGCCTGGCAGAGCGGGTAGTGCAACTGCTGGCAGACCAGGGCGCCAGCGTCACCACGGCGGAGTCCTGCACCGGGGGCCTGATCGCCTCCATGCTGACTTCGGTTTCCGGTTCATCGCAGGTTTTCCACGCCGGTTTCGTGACCTATTCCAACGACATCAAGCAGTCGATGCTGGGCGTGTCCGGGAGTACGCTCAACGAACACGGAGCAGTCAGTGAGGCCGTTGTGCTGGAGATGGCGCGGGGCGCCCTGGCACGCAGTGGCGCAAACTACGCGCTGGCGGTTTCCGGCATCGCCGGGCCGGAAGGCGGTTCAGCAGAGAAGCCGGTAGGCACCGTCTGGCTGGCCTGGGGCGACAGCCAGCACCTGCAGACACGCTGCCTTTGCTGGCCGGTGGAGCGCACCCTGTTCCAGACCATGATTGCGGCCGCCTCGCTGGACATGCTGCGCCGCCGGCTCCTGGGTATCACTTCCGAGCCGCGCTATTTCGAGCAACGCCGGGTCGGCTGAAGCCGTTCGCTAACCGGCGCGGACCTCCACTTCGCCCGGTGCGGGCAGCTTGTGCCAGACAAGTGCGTGGAACCGGGTGATATCGCCAACTTCGTCCTTGCCGCTCAGCACCAGCGTCTGGCCATCCAGCTCGGCGTGGCGCACTTGTTCGGTGCCGGGAAAATTCGGATTCAGGCTATGCGTCACGGTGTGAATCACGCAGCCCTCGCGTACTTCATAGCGTCCGGCATAGTGGAAACTCGCCGAATACGCCGCGGCTTTCAGCCCCTCGGGAATGCGCGCAAAGCTCACGTCCTCAGGCAGGCGCGCACGCCCGCGCCGATTGATGGAAACACTCATCCAGCTTTCAGGGGTGTAGATGAGAATGCCTTCAGGGTCATCGCCAAACGGCGAACTGATCTCATCGCGATCGGAATACCCTATGGTCCAGGATTCGAGTTTCCACGTGCCGCACAACTGTTTTTCACTGAGCATGTTTCCTCCCTGTACATTGCCAGGCCGGGCGTTGACGGGCGCCACGTCTCAGGGCTGCAGCTGCTCTACTTCCCAGCCACCGTCAGCGATGGGAGTATAAACGAAGCGGTCGTGCAGACGGTGCTCGCCACCCTGCCAGAATTCAATGCGCTCGGGCAAGACCCGAAAACCGCCCCAGAACGAGGGCATGGGGATTTCCCCCCGCCCGAATTTCTCGCGCACGCCGCGCGCCTGTTGCTCGAGTGCTGCGCGCGCCGAAATCGGTCGCGATTGTTGCGAAGCCCACGCCGCCACCTGGCTTTCACGTGGCCGCGTGACAAAGTAGGCAAGCGATTCCGCCCTGCCCATTTTCTCCGCGCTGCCGCGCACGATGACCTGCCGGTCGAGGGCGTTCCAGGGGAACAGCAGCGACACGCGCGCATTCGCGGCGATCGCCCGCGCCTTGTGGCTGTCATAGTTGGTATAGAAGACGAAGCCCCCGTGCGACAGGCCTTTCAGCAGGACAATACGCTGCCATGGCAGGCCATGCTCGTCGATGGTCGCGAGCACCATCGCAGTAGGATCCTCCAGCCGCGCGGTCACTGCCTGCTCCAGCCAGCTCTCGAACTGCCGCAACGGGCAGTCGTCAAGCATCTCCCTGCTCAGGCCGCCTGCGGTGTACTCTCGCCTGAAATCCTGATAGCGCACTTTGCGGGAGCCTCTGCCTGAATGCTGTTACGCTTGTTCAGCATATACTACGCTAGCGCCACCGGCAGAGGCAAAGCTGCACAGGATGAACACCGCACCCACCATTCGCGACGGCGAAGCCAGCGACCTGCAAACTTTGGTGGCAACGCTGAGCGATAGCTTCAAATACGACCCGGTACTCAACTGGGTCATACCGCGGCGCCAGATATACCCCGATTTTTTCAAGCTGTTGATCCGTGAAGTGTACCTGCCGCGTGGCATCATTCATGTGGAGGAACGTGGTCGCGCCGCTGCCCTGTGGTTGCCGCCGGCACAGCGCCACGAAATGGCGCCGCGCCTGGGACTGTTGCGCCTGGCGCTGCACCTGCTTGCGCACGAGGGCCCTCGCCCCCTGTGGCGCATCCGCGCTCAGGGCCGGGTGTATTCACGCCATTTGCCCCTGGAGCCGCATTACTACCTGCAGTTCATCGGCTGTCGTGAGAGCGCTCAGGGCCGGGGGATCGGCGCGGCGCTACTCAAGCGAGGCGTTCAGGTGTGTGACGAGCAGGGCATGCCCGCGTATCTGGAGAGCTCCAACAGTATCAACGTGCCTCTGTATGAGCGACATGGTTTTGACGTCATCGCGAGAGAGCGCATCTCGAAAAATGGGCCCACCGCCTGGTTTATGTGGCGCGAGCCGCAGTAGTGGCTGTCATTCCCGGGTGCTGGGGTAAACCGGCGCCCGCCTGGCCATCGCCGGGATCTGGGGAAAGCTGAAATATTCAGGCCAGTCCCTGCCAAAATCCTCGGCGATGTCACGATCGAAGCCGGCCCGATAACAGCGCTGCATCAGCTCCGAGACTTCCGCTTCATCGGCGATACCCGCGATTACCGCCGATTCCATCATGCCCTCAACCCGCAGGCGGGCCGCGGGGGGCAGGTCATCGCCAGCGGCGAGCGCCGTGAACATATCTGCAAAACGTCGCTGCAGTTCCTCCAGCAATGGATGCATTCCCGTCTCCCGTTGTGGTGCCGCCTCAAGAGTCCACAGAGTATGCGATGGGAGGCAAAACAGTTAAAGTCGTTGCTCGAGACTGCAAGGAAACCCTGTGACGTGATGAAACTCCGCTTCCCCGCGCTGGCAACGCTGCTGGCGCTGCTACTGCAGATAATTCCCGCCGCGGTTTACGCCGCAACGGATGCCGGCTCCGAGCCGATTATCGACCATCGACAGCGCTTCCTGCCGGTGGTTGCGCAGCACGGCATGGTGGTGGGGCCCGAGCAGCTCGCCGCGGAGGTGGGCTTGCAAATCCTGCGTGATGGCGGCAATGCCGTGGATGCAGCGGTGGCCACGGGCTTTGCGCTGGCCGTCACCTATCCGCGCGCCGGCAATCTCGGCGGCGGCGGCTTCATGCTCGTCCACCTCGCTGATGAGAACCGCCAGACGTTAATCGACTACCGGGAAACCGCGCCCGCGGCGGCTGGGCCTGACCTGTTTCTGGACGCCAGCGGCAAGGTCGACCGCCTGCGTACGTATTTCAGCCACCAGTCTGCCGCGGTGCCGGGCACGGTGGCGGGGTTGCTGTACGCACTGGACACCTACGGCAGCATCAGCCGGGAAGAGGCGCTCGCGCCCGCTATTGCGCTGGCGAGCAAGGGCATTGCCGTGTCTTTTGCACTGAATTTTGAAATCAATGCGCGCGCCGAACAGCTCGCGCGCAACGCCGAGGCGGCGCGGATTTTCCTGAGCCCGAAAGGCGTAGCGCCGGCAATCGGCAGCATCTGGCGCCAGCCCGATCTCGCCAGGACACTGAAGCGGATTGCCCGGCATGGCCGCGACGGATTTTACGCGGGCCCGGTGGCCGAGCGTATCGCCGCGGACATGGCGCAGGCGGATGGTCTGATCACACTGGCGGACCTGGCCGGCTACCAGCCTGTGGAGCGCGTGCCGGTGCGCGGTAACTACCGCGAGTTCACCGTGGTATCCACGCCCCCGCCCTCTTCCGGTGGCGTGCATATCCTGCAGATGCTGAATATCCTCGAGGGCTTTGAACTCGGGGCCATGGGGCACAACTCGGCCGTCTACCTGCATCATCTCACGGAGACCATGAAGCTGGCCTACGCCGATCGCAGTGTGTACCTCGGTGATCCGGATTTTGTGGATGTGCCGGTGGCGAAACTGACCGACAAGGCCTACGCCGCGCGCCAGCGGGCGCTGATCCAGCCGGCCCGTGCCACCCCCAGCTCTGATATCCTGCCGGGAAGGGCGTTGGCGGCAGAGGGGACAGAAACCACGCACTACTCGGTAGCCGATGCCCACGGCAACGTCGTGAGCAACACCTATACTTTGAATTTCAGCTTCGGTTCGCATATCGCCGTGCCCGGCACGGGCATGCTACTGAACAATGAAATGGCAGATTTTTCTGCCAGTCCCGGCGAAGCCAACGCCTATGGGCTGGTGCAGGGCGAGGCAAACCGCATACAACCGGGAAAACGCCCATTGTCTTCCATGAGCCCAACGCTGGTCCTGCGCAATGGTCAGCCGTGGCTGGCCACGGGCAGCCCCGGCGGCGGCATCATCATCAATACGGTACTGCAGACCATCCTCAATGCCATGGACTTCGATATGAATGTGGCCGCGGCTGCGGCTGCGCCACGCATTCACCACCAGTGGATGCCTGACGTGCTGCGGGTGGAGGATGGCATAAGCCCGGATACACTGACCCTGCTGCGTGCAATGGGCCACAATGTGGACATTGGCGAGCGCACCCAGGGTCGCACCAATTCGATCATGCTGCGTGACGGCTGGCTGCTGGGCGCCACCGATACGCGCCGTCCGGGTGGCTGGGTAGCGGGGTATTGAACTGGAGGAGCATGCCGCTGGAGGTGCTGCGTTCAGGGCGAATATCTCAGCAGGCTGAGCCCCGAATGCAGCACCTCCAGCGGCCAGGGATATCGTCGTGCTCCAGCATCGCCGTGGTGGATAGTGCGCGCAGGGCTCAGCAGGCTGAGATATTCGCCCTGCGCACACTATCCACCACGGCTCACATCATTACTTGCCTGCCCGGGCACCCCCACCCGGAGGCCCACCCGAAGGACAGACATGGCCTCAGCGCGGCAGGCGAAACTTTGCGGTCTGCCGACTGAGTGCAACCAGCGTGCCTGCGCTGTCCCAGTACAGGCCATCTTCTTCTACCACGCCGCGCGTGAGCTCGCGCGAGGTCAGGCTCAGCTGCAATGGTCCCGGTGCAGGTTTGGCGCGCACCTGCACCGTCAATTCCACGGTCGGCACCCAACCCACCGGCCCGAACAGGGTGAAGACAGGCGGCGGCGCCGCGTCGGCAAACATTAACAGGCCGATGCTGTCGGGATCGCTACCATCACGATGACGCACCCAGCCGCGAAACTCACCACTGCCATTGGCTCGGCGCTCACTGAATACCTCATGCCCTGATACCAGCCGGAGTTCCACACGCTGGCGGAACTCGACACCCTTTTGCGGCGCCGACTCGCAGGCCTCCCAGGATGGATATTCCGGCCGTTCGATTGCGGACCAGCTTTCACCGCGCAGGCTGTCGAGATCGGTGAATGCCGCCGTCACGCGGACTTTCATTTCGCCCTCCTGGAACAGGCTGGCCGAGGCAAAACTGGTACTGCCGCCCACTCGCAACACCTCCACCTGACACTCGATCGGGCCGAGCCCGGTGGGCGCGAGGTAGAACGCGTTTACGCTGAGCGGATCCTTGTGTGGCAGCGCCTCACGCAAAGCCCTGCCGGCGACCGCCATCACATAGCCACCGTTGGGCACCGCGCCAATTCGCCAGCCCTCGACCAGCTCGCCGCGGTAGCGGTTCTCGCCGGTTTTCTCGACAGCGGTTTCCCTCGCAAACTGGCTCATTACCCTGTCCTTTGGTGACACGATTGCGTTTATCTGGTTCAGGCGCCGTATTTTGTCGGCCGGACGGAGGAATGTATATACTTGCCGAATGTTCAAGGTCGGTGGAGGCTCAGCCCCGAAGGACATTCTCATGCCCAGACCCACGCCACCCATGCTGGCGACGCTGATGTTGTTCGCCAGTCTGCCTTGCAGCAATGCCAACGCTGCAGAAACCAGAGCTCCAGACACTGGCAGCGATATCAGTGCCTGGTACGCTGCGCTGGAAACCGCCGAGATGCGCGCCGGCGCCTACGATGACGCATTGACCGAACCGCTGCTCGGCCTGGCCACGGCGCTGCAGGCACGGGGGAAGCACCGCGAGGCGCTCGCCATGTTCAAGCGTGGCGCCCACCTCACACGGATCAATGACGGGCTCTATAGCAGCCGGCAGATTCCGCTGCTGCGCGGCGAAATCGCCAGCCTTGTCGCCAGCGGTGACTACGCAAGGGCGGATGATCGGCAGCGCTACCTGTATCGCGTGCAATTGCGCCGCGGCGAGCGCGGCGAACGTCTCGCCGAGGCGTTCATGGAACAGGCTGAATGGCAATACCAGGCCTACCGGTTGCGCCTCGAAAACGAGGGGTTTGAGCGCCTGATCAGCATGGCGGATTTTTACCGCGCAGCCCTGAGAGACGTAGAGCAACATGAGGGCGACAACTCCCCCGGCTTGCTGCGGCCGTTACAGGGCCTGCTGCAGGCGCAATACCTGATCACCCAGTACGACCTGCGCACTCTGGCGCAGGCACCGGTTGAAGACATTCGCGCGCGCCAGAATTTCTACCGCTTCGCCGCCTATCAGAACCAGAGCTACACTACCGGCCACTCCATCATCCAGGCCATGCATGATATCGGCATGCAGGGGCAGGACGCTGAGCAACGCGCGCTGAACTCCGCGCGCACACTCACCATGCTGGGCGACTGGCATCTGTGGAACGACCAGTGGCAATCCGCTGAGCTGGCCTACGGGCAGGCCTGGACGGAACTTGCCGGGCTGGACGATGCCCAAGAACAATCATCGGCGCTCTTTGGAATGCCGGTAGCCCTGCCCGACATTTACGGGCTGGAACCGCTGCCCCCGGAGGCTGAAGGCCGGCCGGAGACGGTGCAGCTGGCATTCGGGGTATCGGAACGCGGGCGCACCAGGAACCTGCGGCGCCTGGATGAAAACGATGAACTGGACGGGCGTGCATTCAGGCTGATGCGCACCCTTCGAACTACCAGATTCCGCCCACGTCTCGAGGCGGGTCAACCGGCGGAGACGCAACAAATTGTCAAAGCTTTCGACCTTCAGTAGCCGCACGCCGCAACCGGCATTTGTCACCGGCGCGATCCTTGCCCTGTGCCTGTTGTTGACGGGCTGCCCCCTGGGAAGCAATCCCACGAAGTCACCGACCTCAACCTCCTCCAGCGAGTCTCCGGGTGGCGCGGGCGGGCTGCCCGGCGGCAGTTCGGGCGGTGGAGCGACCCCCGGCACGAGTCCGGTGGCTGGCGGTAGCGCGGGCAGCCAGACAACCGGTGGCGTGGCCGGCGGTACCGGCGACAGCCCCGAAGGCAGCATCCACGGAGCGGATGGGGGCGCTGGCGCGGAGCCCGGTTTCGGCGATGCGGTGAGCACGGCAGAGGGCGTACCCGATCTGCGCGACACACCCACACGCAACGCTGAAAGCGCCGCAACGGGAGGCGTGGGGGCCGGCCAGGCGAGCGGCAGTGCGGGCACACAAGCCGGAGAGGGTGATGACGCCACCTCCGGCACCGTTGCTGCGGGTGCCTCGAAAGGCCAGCAAGACGGCCCTCTGACACCCGAAGAACGTGTCGCGGTGCTGGATGCAGAACTGGCGCGCGGTACCGGTGAATTCGACGCGCTGATACTGAAAACCCAGGAAGCACAGCGACAGGCGGCCCAAGCGGAGGCGTCTCAGGCAAGCGCCGACAGCAGTACCCCCGGGCGGGGGGCCAACGGCGGCGATTCTCCCTATGACGACGGCCTTGCCGACGCAGGCGGCTACAGTACCGGTGGCGGCATGGGAGGCACAGCCGGCGGCGGCGCAATGCCTGAAAACAGCGCAAAATACCCGCCGCCCAAGGATATTCCCAGCGGCAACGATGATGACGTGGTGGCACGCCAGTTGCGCGAGGCGGCCATGCGCGAACCCGACCCCGCGGTGCGCGAACGCCTGTGGGAGGAATACCGCAAATACAAGGGGCTGACTCCGTGAGGCGGCGCTACAGGGCGCTACTGTGCCTGGCGCTGGGCGCTGCGCTCGCCGGCTGCGTGAACCAGACGATCAAGAGCAACTCCGTACCGCCCATCATGACTCCGGCAAGCCAGGTATCGGAGGCACTACTGCTGGATGTCGGCGTTGTGGTATTCGACCCCGGTATCGAGGATTACGATGAAGGCGATGACGAACGGGTGTACCCCGAGGTGCGGCGCGCGGAATCGCGCTACATGCCCGGCCTGCTGGTGGAAGCCCTGCAGCAGAGCGGCGCATGGGGCGCCGTGCGCGTTATCCCCGAACAGGGGCAACTCACCGATCTGAAGATCACCGGCGATATACTGCACTCGGACGGCGAGGAACTGTCGCTGGCCATTACTGCCACGGATTCACGCGGGCTGGTGTGGCTTGAGAAAACCTATACCGGCAACGCCAGCCGCTACGCCTACGACAGCACCACACGGGCAAACCTCGATCCCTTTCAGGCTGTGTACAACACGGTGGCCAATGACCTGCTCAATGAGCTGCAGCAGCTCAGCGCTGCAGACCGCAGCAGGGTGCGCCTGGTCACGGAGCTGCTGTTTGCACGCAGCTTCTCGCCGGACGCTTTCGAGGGTTATCTGGAGCAGAATCGCGGGGGCGCCTGGCAGGTAGTCCGCCTGCCGGCCGAGAACGACCCGATGCT
The DNA here is from genome assembly GCA_963976655.1 of uncultured Halieaceae bacterium. Taxonomy (GTDB): domain Bacteria; phylum Pseudomonadota; class Gammaproteobacteria; order Pseudomonadales; family Halieaceae; genus Marimicrobium. The sequence goes on along the minus strand of CAXBLB010000017.1, from coordinate 20,761 downwards.
TGAGCGGGTTCGGCAGATTCGCGAGCGCGACCGGCTGTTTATCGACACGCTGCAGGAGTATTACAGCAGCTTCGATACGCAGATGACTGGCCCTTACCAACAGTGGCGCAAACTCAGCTACGAGGAGATCATCGCGCTGGAAGAGGTGCGCGCGGAAAGCCGCCAGCGTATGCTCACCGGCGCGCTGGCGGTTATCGCAGGTATTGCCGCGGCGACCAGTGACGGAAGAGGAACCGATGGCGCCCTCACACGTACCGCCGGCAATGTGGCAATTCTGGGTGGCGGCTATCTGCTCAAAACCGGCCTGGAAAAGCGCGCAGAGGCCCAGATCCATGTACAGGCGCTGGAGGAGATCGGCCTGTCTCTGGAGGCGGAGATCACCCCTCAGGTTATTGAGCTGGAAGACCGCACGGTGATGTTGAGCGGCAACGTCGATGAGCAGTACGCCCAGTGGCGCGAACTACTGGCGGATATCTACCGCGCCGAAATCGGCGAGCTCGACCTGCCGGATGACGCCGCCGGCGCGACTGATACACTCTGACATCAGCAACAATCTCTCAAGGTCCCCATCCAGCGCATGTCACCCAGACAGCATGAGCAAGTTGAGCCAACGCCCTTCGACGCGGCGCGACCGGCAGCGAAAGCAAACGCGCCGCAGGCGCGCCGCACGTCCTGGATAATCCCGACCTTCGCCGGTCTGCTGGCACTCGCCGTGCTGGTTATTTTCTGGCTGCCCGGCAAAGTCGCCCCTCCGGGCCCCGCCGAGGCTGCGCCCGAGACACAGCTTGCCGGGTCCGCCGGGTCCAGGCCCGCAGCGCCGGCGGCGAAGCCCACTGCCACTGCTGCCTCCGGCGACGCAACACCCTGGACCGACGCGCAGCAGGCGAAACTCCGCCGGGAAGCGCAGGATGTACTGGAGACACTACTGGATACGCAGTTCAGGCTGGAAGAAAGCGGGGTAATGCAATGGGCGCCAGAATCCTTCAGCGCCGCCAGATCGCAAGCCACCCTCGCCGACGAACACTACCGCAGCCGCGACTTCCCGGCCGCCACCGCAGGCTACCGCGAAGCGCTTGCCGCGTTACAGGCACTGGAGAACCGCATCCCCGATGTGCTCGCGGACCTGCTCGAACGTACCCATGCCGCGCTGGAGGCCAGCGATACGGCCACGGCCGCCGGCCTGTTGGACACCATCGCGCGTCTGGCGCCAGATCATCCGGAGCTGGCCGCCCTGCGCACACGTCTGGAGGTGGCGCCCAAGCTTATCCCACTGCTGGAGGAGGCCGCCACGCTGGAGGAAACAGGCGATCTGGCAGCCGCCGAATTGCGGCTGCGCCAGGCAAGCAAGCTCGACCCGCAGCACCAGGGTGCGGCGCAGGCGCTGGCGCGGGTTGCAGCAGCGCTTGAAACGCAGCGCTTTAACACGGCCATGAGCGAGGGCTACGCAGCACTCGACACGGGGCAATACAGCGACGCGAAAGCGGCCTTTCGCCGCGCCGACCGACTGCGCCCGGATGCCGGTGAGGCGGCCAGCGCGCTCGCCGAAGTGGCCAGCGCAGAAACCGCCGCGGAGCTTGCCTCCCTGCGCCGGGTGGGCCGCCAGTACGAGGATCGCGAGCGCTGGCAGGCCGCGCTGGAGGCCTACCAGCGGGCGCTGCAGACGGACGGCAGCCTGCTGTTCGCGCAGGAGGGACTGGCGCGTGTGGGCCCGCGCGCGGAGCTCGACCAGCAGTTGCGCGCCGTTATCCAAAAGCCGGAACGCCTCAGCGACGCGACAGTCGCCGCGGATAGTGCAAAACTGCTGGCACAAGCCACACGGCTCAGCCCTGCCGGCCCACTGTTGCAGGAACAGATCAGCACGCTGGAACAGTTGCTGGAGCGAGCCAATACCCCGGTAGAGGTTCGCTTGCGTTCCGACGGGGAAACCGTGGTCACCGTGTTAAAAGTAGCCCGCCTCGGCCGCTTCCACGAGCAACGCCTGCAGCTTCGCCCCGGCAGCTACACGGCAACAGGTACGCGTCTGGGCTATCGCGACGTAAGACTGCAGTTTGAGGTGTCCTATGAGCGGAAGGCCGCGCCTGTCACCATTGCCTGCACGGAAGCGATCTGAATGGATGAACAAAGGGCGGGCCCCGCGGCGCAAACCATCACGCCGAGTAAGTTCACACCACTCACCGGGGCGCCCACGCCCAGCGGCAACAAGCGCCGGCCATTGCGTATCGCGCTGCTGCTGGGCATCGCCCTGTTCGCGGTTGCCCTCGTCTTCCTTCTGGGCGCGCGCTCGCTGCAACTCAGCATCGAGACAGAATCGGCGGCGTCCACCGATATGAGCGGCATTGCGTTGCCATTCGGCGCCAACCGCTACCTGCTCTGGCCCGGCGAGTACGAGCTGCGTGTGACCGCAGCGGGCTACCTGCCGCTGCACACACGCCTGACGGTAAACCGCGACGACAGCCAGACGCTCACCCTGTCCCCGGAACCACTGCCGGGGCTGGTGTCCATTGCCAGCGAACCGGCCGGTGCCGTTGTCATGCTCGATGGCAAAGCGGTGGGCAATACACCCCTCACCGACCTATCGCTGGCGGCGGGTGACTACCAGCTATCCGTTCACGCTCCGCGTTTTCAAAACCGCACGCAGACTCTCTCTGTCAAGGGTCGCGCCCTTCGCCAGCGGGTCGAGCTAGAACTCGCGCCCGCCTGGGCCGAGATCACGCTGGACAGCGTACCCAGCGGCGCTCAAATTAGCGTGGACGGCGAAACGCGCGGCCAGACACCTGCGCAACTTGAATTGCTGGAGGGCGAGCGCGAGCTGTCGCTGCAACTGCCCACCTACGCACCCTTTGTAACAACGCTGGCGGTGATCGCCGGAGAACCGCAGGATCTCGGCGTTGTGACTCTCGAGACGGCGCCGGGAGAGCTGCTACTCGACACCCAACCGGCCGGCGCAAACGTGACCCTGAACGGCGAATTCCAGGGCCAGACGCCGCTGACGCTGGTGGTGCCACCCGATCGGGAGAACCGGCTGGCGGTGTTCAAACCGGGCTATGAACGGCACACGGAAAGCCTGCGCCTGCCGGCGGGCTCGAGCGAGCAGCGCAGCCTGGCGCTGCGCGCACGGCTCGGGGAAGTGCGCCTGCGCGTGAACCCGGAAAACGCCGTGGTGCGTGTCAACGGGCGAGAAGTGGGGCGCGGTAGCCGCACGCTGTCGCTGCCGGCGGTTGCGCATAACATTGAGGTGAGCCTCGAGGGACACGCCACCGAGCGCCATCGGGTCACCCCGCGCACAGGGCTGGCTCAGCAGCTGGATATCACCCTCCTCACCCAGCAACAGGCGCGAATGGCAGGCATCCCCGCGGAAATCACCACCTCACTCGGCCAAACCCTGCTGCTGTTCAGACCCGGGGACTCAGCGCTGGCCGATTTCAGCATGGGCGCTTCGCGTCGAGACCCCGGCCGCCGGGCCAACGAGGTGCTGCACCCCGTCGGCCTGCGACGGATGTTCTACGTGCAGACCACCGAAGTCAGTAACGTGCAGTTCCGCCAGTTTCAGGGCGGCCACAATTCCGGTCAGATCGATGGGCAGAGCCTGAACCGCGATCACCAGCCCGCGGTGCAGGTGAGCTGGCAACAGGCTGCCGCTTTCTGCAACTGGCTCAGCCGCCGGGAGGGTCTGCCGCCGTTTTACCGCGAGCAGCGCGGCATTATTACCGGCTTCAATCCTTCCGCCACCGGTTACCGGCTGCCCACTGAAGCCGAGTGGGCCTGGGTGGCGCGCGCCAGTGGTACAACGCTGTTGAAGTTCCCCTGGGGCGACAGTTTTCCGCCCACGCAGCCGGTGGAGAACTACGCCGATACCAGCTCCGCCTTCGTCACCGGCCGGGTGCTGAACAACTACGACGACGGCGAAGTGGTCAGCGCCTCCGTCGGGTCCTTCCCGCCGAATCACAATGGCCTGTATGACCTCGGCGGCAACGTGGCTGAGTGGGTCCACGATGTCTATGGCATACCCTCGGACGACGGACGACCATCTATCGATCCGCTGGGCAAGGCCTCGGGCGACAACTACGTCATTCGCGGCGCGGCCTGGACCCGGGCGAAACTGAGCGAGGTGCGTCTGTCCCACCGTGATTATGGGCAAGCGGGACGCGATGACGTAGGATTTCGTATTGCACGCTACGCGGAGTAAGGCATGCCCGGAACAGCGTTTATAGCACCGTTGGCGATCGTCCTGGCGCTGGCGGCAGGCGCCCTCTTCGCCCAGGTGCCCGGACAGCCGGAGCAGACCGCACAGGACACCGAACGCACGTCACCCACGGAAACACAGGGTTCGCGCGAAGCCCCCGGACAGGCCACCGGGGGAGGCAATGCTGACGGCGCGAGCGAGACGCAGGCCGGTTCCGCTGCATCACCGTTTATTTATGAACCATCGGAGGACATCTCCGAAGACCTCTCGGTATCCTTTCCGGTGGACATATAGGAAGCTTGCATGAAGCAGAAACTCTCCCAGGAATTCATCTTTCAACTGTTCGCCCTGCTGATCTCGATCATCGTGGTGCACGCGGCCTACGTGGGCGCGATCCGCCCCGCTGCCAACGCGCAATTGCAACGGGATGCCGAGTTGCAGGCAGCGGGCGGCGACTACGTAGCCGAGCGCAGCCTGGTGGTGGTCATCCGGGATTTCGAGCAGGAGGCCTGTTTCATCCTGCTGTTCTGGGCGCTCGCCATCATGGCCTACAAGGCACTGCGCATTCTGCGCGAGCGGGAGACGCTGGAGCGCAGCCTGCTGGACATTCCCGAGGGCACCACCGTGTTGCCGCAGGACGCCCGCGAATACAGCCGCGCGCTGGAGGCGCTGCCGCCACAGGAGCAGGAGTACCTTCTGCCACGCACCCTGCTGGCGGCGCTGCAGCGCTTCGCCACCACAGGCAGCATCCAGGCAGTGTCCGATACGATCAGGGAGCACAGCGAAGTGGAATCCGACCGCCTCGATTCGGAGATGTCCATGGTGCGCTATATCGCCTGGGCCATACCCTCGATCGGTTTTATCGGCACGGTGCGCGGCATCGGTGACGCGCTGGGTCAGGCCTACAAAGCGGTGGAAGGCGATATTTCCGGCGTGACCGCCAGTCTTGGCGTGGCCTTCAACAGCACCTTCGTGGCACTGGTGCTGAGCATCGTGATCATGTTCTGTCTGCACCAGTTGCAGCAGGCCCAGGAACGGCTGGTGCTGGATGCACAGCGCTACGCCGACAAGCGACTGCTGCGCTTTCTGGTCGCGCATTGATGAGTGTCGGCCTGCTCGACCTGAGCGACAGCAACCTGCGCCTCTGGCACGGCGAGACGCTGGTGCAGAGCCCGGGCTACGCACTGCTCAGCGCGGGCGGCTATGTGTTCGGACAGGCGGCGCGAGCCGCGGCGCGCCTGCGTCCCCGGGACACGAATACGCGCTACTGGTGGCAACTGGGCACCGACCCACTGCAACCCGCCCTGGGACCATCGCGGCACACCGCAGATCTCGCCCACGCGCACCTCGAGGCGCTGCACCGCGAAGCCGGGGAGCCTGCCGAGCTGATTCTCGCCGTGCCCGGCAGCATGCAGCGCGAGCAACTTTCACTATTGCTCGGTATCGTGCAGCAGTGTCCCTTCGCCGCAGTGGGCCTGCTGCACCGCAGCGTGGCGCTTGGCAGCCTGTTCAGGGCGCCGCGCATCGCGCATCTGGAGATCCAGCTTCACCAGGCGGTGCTCAGCGAACTGGTCGCCGACGGCGACCTGCTGAGCCTGGAGCGCAGCTTGCCCCTGCCCGGCTGCGGGCTGCTGCAACTGCAGGAGCGGCTGGTTGAGCGGATTGCCGGCGGCTTCGTGCGCCAGACCCGGTTCGACCCCAGGCGCAAGGCCGAAACCGAACAGCAACTCTACGATGCACTGCCCGGTGCGTTGCGCTCGTTGCAGAGCGCAACGGAAACTGTTTTTGACATAGGCGGATACCGGGCACGCATAACGCAGCAGGATCTGCTCGACACGGGTGAACACCTGTTCAGCGCGGCCGCGCATACGCTGGAGCGCGCTGATGAACCGTGTCTGTTGCTGGCTGACCCGTTGGCGGGTCTCCTGCCGGGCCTGGAGCAGGCACTGCCCGGCTTAAAGCTGCTCGACGACGACGCCATGCGCAGTGCCCTGAGCGCGCATCAGACGCATGTAATGGAGCATGGCGAGGCCCTGAGCTTTGTCACCTCACTGCCATCGCTGGCCGGCGGTACCGCCACGGCACGACCGGAGGCTCACTCGCCGCCCCAGCCTGGGCGCAATTCAGAGCCCACTGCAGCGCCCACCCACTGGCTGATCGCTGCCCGTGCGCAGCCGCTACATCCCCAGGGCACCCGGGTGCATGCGCACTGGGAGCTTCATCGGGTGGCTCACGGCTGGCACCTGCGCCCGCACGCAGGCGGCGACAGCGTCGTGTCGCAGCCGCCGCGCGTGAATGGTCGGGCGTACCAGCCGGGCCAGAGCCTGCACTGCGGCGACGAGATCCAGATTGATAGCCAAACGATCCGGTTGATCGAGGTCGTGCGCTGACCATGCGCCGCAAAAAACGCCAGTTCAACACCTTCAACCTGAGCTTTCTGGACATCATGTCCTGCGGCTTTGGGGCCGTAGTGCTGGTCTACCTGATCATGAATCACGCGATTGATCAGCAAACCGTGGAGCGCAATACAGACCTGCTGGCGGAGGCAAGCCTGCTGGAAGAGGATATCCGTGACGGTGAAGCGGGCCTGGTGCGGTTGCGCAACACGCTGGCAGCCGTCGACCTGGCAATCGTTGACGCCAAAGGCCGCGCCTCGCGCATCGTTGCAGACAGGGACGCACTGCAGGCCGAGTTGCAGGCGCTGCAGCGCGATGCAAAGGCCAGCGAAGAAGATATCGCCGCACTCAAGGCCGAACTGCTGACGCTGGAAGAGGAAATACAGAAGCTGCGTGCACAGGCTCCCGACAGCGGCGGGCAGAGCGCGCGCAGCTTCATCGGCGACGGCAGTCGCCAGTACCTCACCGGGCTCAACCTGGGCGGCAAGCACATCGCGATCCTGCTGGATACTTCCGCCAGCATGCTCGCCGATCGTCTGGTGCAGATCATTCGCCTGCGCAATATGGATGCGGGCATTCAGCGCAGGGCAGACAAGTGGACCCGCAGCCTCGCCACCGTCGACTGGCTGACCGCGCAGCTGCCGATAGCCTCCAGCTACCAGGTGATCACCTTCAATACCGAGGCGCAGTTTGCCCTGCCCGATACGGCGGGCCGATGGCTTGAGGTGGCAGATGAGGCGCGCCTGGAGAAGCTCTCCGGCACGTTGCGCAATGTGCTTCCCAGCGGCGGCACCAGCCTGGAAAACGCGTTTCTGGCGCTGCGCCAGCTCAAACCGCAGCCGGACAATATCTATCTCATCACCGATGGCCTGCCCACCCAGGGCACGAGCGCGCCGCGCGGCAGCAAAGTGAGTGGCAACGAGCGATTGAAGCTGTATCGACAGGCGATCAGACAACTCCCCGCAGGCGTACCTGTAAACGTAATTCTAGCGCCGCTCGAGGGCGATCCGATGGCGGCCTCGGAGCTGTGGCAGCTGGCGCAGGTCAGCAAGGGTTCTTTTCTCAGCCCTTCCCGGGACTGGCCCTGAGGACGAACGTCGATGAAGCGAAAACGCAGGGCTCCCGAGCAATTTTCACTGTCGTTTCTGGATGTGATCTGCTGCGGCTTTGGCGCGGTGATTCTATTGCTGATGATCACCAAAACCGTGGAGCCACAAATCATCGAGGCTGCCACTGTGAACCTCGAAGGGCGCATCGCAGACCTGCAGGAGCGAATGTTTGAGCTGCGCGGCGAAACACGCGTGCTGAATCGCGATCTGAACGCCAGACAGGAACAGCTGTCGGAGTACGAGGAGCGCATCGCCGTTTTGCGCGGCGAGCTGACAGCCGCCCGCGGGCGGCTGGATGCCGAGGCGGTGTCGACCACCAGCGATGAGGTAATCAGCCAGCAACTGGCCATCGCCAGACAGCAACTCAGCACAGAAATGCAGCGCCTGCTGGGCCCTGCGTACCAGGCTAAAAATCAGTTGATCGGGGGTATCCCGGTGGACAGTGAATACATTATTTTCGTCATCGATACCTCGGGTTCGATGTTTTCCTATGCCTGGCCGCGGGTGCTGCGTGAAGTGGAGGCAACGCTGAGTATCTACCCGGAGGTGAAAGGTATTCAGGTGATGAACGACATGGGCAACTATCTGTTCAGCCGCTATCGCGGTAAATGGATTCCCGACAGCCCCGGGCGGCGCAAGGTAATTCTCGACAATCTGCGCGGCTGGCACGTGTTCAGCAACTCCAGCCCGGTGGAGGGCATCACCGCCGCGATTCGCACGTTCTACGACCCGGACAAGCGCATCAGCATCTATGTGTTTGGCGACGAGTTTACCGGGCAGTCGATTGCCGAAGTGGTTGATACGGTCGACCGCATCAACCGCGAGGACGCCAACGGCGATCGCCTGGTGCGCATCCACGCGGTGGGTTTTCCCGTACAGTTTATTCGCGAACCGCACTTGCAAACCACGGGTATCCGCTTTGCCACCTTGATGCGCGAACTCACACATCGCAACGGAGGTACCTTTGTCGCGCTCAATGACTTTCGCTGAAGCGCCGCAGCGCGGTTGCTTGCTGTTGGCGTCAGCGCTGTTGGCGAGCGTACTACTGGGCGGTTGCGGGCCGCAGCAGGTCGTGGTGGAGGGAGATTTTCCACCGCCACTGATGACTCCACTGCCCCTGACACTGGGGGTGTGGTATGACCAGGATTTCTCGGAGCATGAGTTTTTTGATGAGGCGGCCGGCCGCGGGGAATCGAGCTGGATCGTGACGACGGGCGAGGCACAGGTGGAGATGTGGGACACACTGCTCGGTGGCATGTTCCGGAAACTGGTACACCTGAAGAGCGAGCCCGGGCCCGGTCAGCGCAATCCGGCGGTTGACGCCGTGCTGATACCGCATGTGGACGAGTTGCAGTACGCCATCCCCGCACACACCAGCGTGAAGGTGTATGAGATCTGGATGCGCTACCGTTTTGAACTGGTCACAGTGAGCGGCGAACCGATAGCCGACTGGACCATGACCAGTTACGGCAAAACCCCGACCGCCTTCCTGCAGAGCGACCAGGCGGCAGTCAACCTCGCGGCGGTAATGGCGCTGCGGGATGCCGGCGCCCACTTTGCCACAGGCTTCACCGCTGTGCCCGCGGTGCGCGAGTGGCTCGAAAAGCGCAACATAGTACCTCTCGCGCAGGGGGCGCCATGAACAAGCTGGTCTCACTACTGATGCCACTCATACCGCTCGCCGCACTCAGCGGCTGTGTTACCTCCACGGTAGACGAAATGGTGTTCAACGAACCGATAGAGGGCATTGGCGATGCCAGCGTGGTAATACTCGGTCGGCGCCACGCCAGTGATTACGACACGGAGCCGGAGTTTATCCGCTGCCTGGGAGAACATATCACTGCGCGTGATGGCGCCATCACGGTGATCGATGAGCTGGATTTCGTGAATGCGCTGTACCCCTGGTTTGAACCGCGTACGGCGCCCCTGCGACCCGACGATCTCAGGCGGCTGATGCGGCAGGAGCCGGTAGCGGCGCGCCTGAGGGAAATGAACACCGCATACATGATCTGGATTGATGGAAGCACGCTGCGTACCGATTCCGGCGGCTCCATGGCCTGCGGCATCGTCCCGGGAGGCGGCGGCTGTTTCGGCTTCGGCACCTGGAGCAATGATGCAAGCTACGAGGCCACAATATGGGATTTCAACGATCACGCGGAGGTCGGTCGCGTCAATGCCACCGCAACCGGGCAATCCTATATGCCCGCCGTTGTGGTGCCGATTCCGATCATCGCACCGGTGCAGGGAACCGCCTGTGACGGCATTGGAAACCAGCTGCTCCAGTTTCTCTCGGGCGAATATTAGGAGAGCCGGCATGCCTGCGTTCACAAAGCTACGCCTCACCGGCACCGCCGTCGTCTGCGCAATACTGCTCGCGGGCTGTGCCGGCAATCCGGCCACGGGCGGTGCCAACGTAGTGTTCTCCAGTGCCGCCGGCGAGACGCGCACTGGCGAGAAAATGCATGCCGGGATCGTAGCCGAAGGCGCCATTTATGACGATCCAGAGCTACAGGCCTACGTGCGCCGGGTGGGTGAGCGCCTCGCGGCCAACAGTGACATGCCGGACCTGGGCTTCAGCTTCCATGTCATCGACAGTCCCGACATCAACGCCTTCGCGTTGCCGGGTGGCTACATCTACATTCATCGCGGCCTGCTCGCCTATCTCGACAGTGAGGCCGAGCTGGCGGCAGTGCTCGGGCATGAAATTGGCCACATTACGGCGCGTCATCACGCCCGCCGTCAAACCGCTGGCATCACTAACGCCGTACTAGCGACTACCGCGTATATCCTTACCGGTTCCAGCGACCTCGCACAGGCCTCGAACATGTATGGCGCGGAGCTGATCAGTGGCTACGGCCGCGACATGGAACTGGAAGCGGACGGTCTCGGCGCCGGCTACATGCACCAGTCGGGCTACGATCCGGATGCCATGCTTGAGGTTATCGGCGTGCTCAAGTACCAGGAGCAGTACCAGCGGCTGCAAGCAAAATCCAGCGGCAGGCCCACCTCCACCTACCACGGCCTGTATGCCAGCCACCCGCGCAACGACCAGCGCCTGAAAGCGGTGATCAACGCCGCCGCGGAGCTCGATCTCGATACCTGGGCACCCGATCCGACAGTGCCGGGGGAGTTTCGCCAGCGCACCCAGGGGCTGGTGTGGGGAGAAAGCGTACAGGGCGAGCGGGAGGAAAACCGTTTCTACCACAGCCGCCTCGCCTTCACCTTTGAACACCCTCCAGGCTGGCAGGTAGAGACAGGCAATAGCGCGATCATTGCACGTGAACCCGGCGGAGCCGCGCAGTTGAAGATCATGCTGATACCTCGCACTGCGACTGCCAGCCCGCAGGCGATACTTGAAAACAAGGCAACCGGCACACTGAGTGCCGGGCGCGCGCTGGAGCCGGGCGGACTCACGGGTTATACCGCGGTTGCGAGTAGCGGCGGTACCGATCGGCGCATTGCAGTGATCGACTACAACAGCTATAGCTACCTGTTTGAGGGCGCTGCCCGCGATTTCACGGTTCAGGACGCGCAACTACTGGCGATCATCGAGAGTTTTCGTGCCATCCACCCGCGCGAGCGCAAAGCGGAAGAGCCGCGGCAGATTCGCTATATCCAGGTGCCGCGCGGCGCCACGCTGGCCAGCCTGGCAGCTGGTGTACAGATTGACGATGCTGAAAATCAGCTGCGACTGATCAACGGGTTTTACCCGCGCGGCGAGCCGCGCACCGGCGACTGGATCAAGGTGATTCGCTAGGGAGGGGCTGCACAAGCACCCAGGGCGCGGCGACCACTGCCCAGACGTCGGCATCCGCCGCATACCAGGCGAGCGCCTGCTCCTCACTGACGCCGCTGACCTGCCCGTCGGCTATCCAGGCGGTGAAGGCATCGGTGTTGTCCATTCCGAGCTGTACCGCTACCTCGACCAGGTCCGTACCCGGAGCCACCACTACGACCCTGCCGCCGGCAAAATGCGTTTGCAGTTCGTGCCAGCGGATACGGGCGGTCTGGGCGTGGTATTCGCTGCGCAGCCGCGCCTCCCGCTCGTCCGCGCTATCAGCCATAACGCGCATCGGCCACGAAAGGATTACTGCGGCGCTCCTGTCCGAAGGTAGAGGTAGGGCCGTGCCCCGGGACGAAGGTGATATCGTCGCCCAGCGGAAACAGCTTGCCGCGGATGCTTTCGATCAGTTGTTCGTGATCTCCGCGCGGGAAGTCGGTACGGCCAATTGAGCCCTGAAACAGCACATCACCCACCCAGGCGACGTGCTGGGGGGCATAGTAAAACACCACGTGCCCGGGTGTATGACCAGGGCAGTGCAGCACGTCCAGCACCTGCTCGCCCACGCTGACCGTATCACCCTGTTGCAGCCAGCGATCGGGCAGGAACGCGTCGGCATGCGGAAAACCCGACATCGCACAGGCCTGCGGCAGCCCCTGTAGCCAGAACTCGTCGTCACGGTGCGGGCCTTCAATGGGCACCCGCAACTGTTTGCGCAGCACATCGGCCGCGGCACAGTGATCCATGTGTGCGTGCGTCAGAATGATCTTCTCGATAGTGGCATCCATGCCCTTCACCGTCTCCAGAATGCGCTCGATATCACCGCCGGGGTCGACAATGGCCCCTTTGCCAGTCGCCTCACAACGGATGACAGAGCAGTTCTGCTGATAGGGCGTTACGGGAACAATGCTGCACTTGATTGGCATGGCGGGCGCAGGCCTCTGATGAAAAATGATCGCCGCCATGCTAACACAGGGCTACCCCCGGATTGAGGCCCGCGGGTGGCCGAACGCCTCGAGCCCCGGGTGTTCAGCAGGATAAACACGCTAGGCGAGCGGCGGGTTGTCTTCCCGGACTCTGCCATCCTGACTGGCATCGGGATCCAGATACACCTGTCTGTCCAGAGCCTGTTCGCTGTTTGCCACCAGCAGCGAGACCGTGGCATCCCCGGTTACGTTCACCGCGGTACGCACCATATCCAGCAAGCGGTCGACGCCTATAATCAGCGCAATGCCTTCCACCGGCAGCCCGGCCTGCTCCAGGACCAGCGCCAGCGTGATCAGACCCACTCCCGGCACCGCGGCAGTACCCACCGAGGCCAGCGTCGCGGTTAGAATCACCGTGATATAGGCCGCCATGGAGAGCTCGACGCCGTAAACCTGGGCGATAAATACCGTTGCGACACCCTGCATTATCGCGGTGCCGTCCATGTTGATTGTCGCGCCCAGAGGCACCGTGAACCCTGCCACGGAATTGTTTACCCCCAGCCCGCGCTCGACCGTGCGCAAGGTAATCGGCAGGGTCGCACCGGAAGAGGCCGTACTGAATGCGAAGGCCCAGACCGGACGCATCTTGGTCAACAGAATGCGCGGCGAGAGGCCTGTCACGAGCTTGAGCATGGCGCCGTACACCACCAGCGCATGAAACAGCAACACCGCGATGACGGTAAAGAAATAGGCCGCCAGATCGGCAATGGCGCTGATGCCCATTTCTGAAAACAAACCCGCGAGCAGTGCAAACACGCCATAGGGTGCCAGGTGCATCAGCACGTCCACCATTTTCATTACCACCGCTTCCATATCGCGGAAGAAGCCGGCAATGCGACGGCCTGGCTCCCCCGCGTGGGAAATCGCGAATCCGACCAGCAGGGCGAACACAATGATCTGCAACATCTTGCCATCCGCCATGGCACGCACCGGGTTGGAGGGGAAAATATCCACCAGCACATCAGTAAGGGGCGGCGAAGGCAGGGCCTGGTACTCAACGTCCACGCTGAGATCAAGCTGGGAGCCGGGACCCACGAATACCGCGAACAACAGCGCCGCGGATACAGCCATCGCGGTGGTCAGCAGGTAAAAGGCCAGCGTCTTGCCCGCGATCGGACCCATGCGCGAGCTGTCGCCCAGCGAACTGCTTCCGCAGATGAGTGATACCAGCACCAACGGCACCACCAGCAACTTGAGCGAGGCGACAAAAATACGCCCCACGACATCAAACACCCCCCCGATCAGATAATCTTCGAGGCCGGTGCGCACAATCGGCGCCAGTGCGGCGCTGTGCAACAGCAGATTACACAGCGACCCCAGCGCAACACCCGCCAGCATGGCGAGGAATATTCGATTGGTGAGACTCATTCCGGACAGGGCCCGATCAGGGCTCTCACGACCCTGTCGTCCGCGCAGGCATTGCAGGGGGAGGAGTACTGTTTGCGACTGCCATCGTCGAGCACAGCACAGGTCGGCTCGAATTGCATGGTGCAGACCTGGGGGCGGGGCTCGCTGCAACGCAGCTCGCCGCTCTCCGCTCCTGCCGCCGCAACGCTATTTTCCATCGGGCCGGAACAGGCGCCGAGGAGTAAAGCACATACTACGCCAGACATGACCCGCGGATGCACTCCAGTGCCCATAGTCCCCCCTCGGTGTTAAGACGAATAAACCGCTAGACTAACATTCGCAGGGCTGCACGCGCATCTGGTGGAAGCTTCGGCAAGCCTGTGAACGCCGAGCGCCCGGTGAGAGGCTAGCGCGAAGTGCCGAGACGCAGCATTTCGCGCGCCACCGCAATGGAATCGAGATAGCTCTGTACCCCGACATACTCACCCGTGCCATGCACGCTGGACGCCTGTGCCGCATCAATCAGCATGCCGTGGAAGCGATATTGATCGGTTGCCAGGCCGACGTAGTGGCGGGTGTCCGTGGTGGCCGTGAGCAGGGAGGGAACGATCAGCGCCTCCGGGTATACGGCGGACACAGCCTCTGCAATCACATTGAAACCCGGGCCGGCGGCGTCTGCTACCGGCGGCACGCTATCCCAGTCATCACTGAGAATCTCGATATCGGGGTCATCCACGATCGCCTCAATGCGCTGCACGAGTTGCTCGGGCGTGTCGCCAGGCAGCAGCCGGAAATTCACTTTTGCCTCCGCCCGCTGTGGCACCACGTTCTCTTTCACGCCGGCATTGAACATGGTCAATGCGGTTGTGCTGCGCACAAAGGAGTTGGTCAGCTGGTCTTCACTCATCCGCCCGGCAACCAACCCGCCAGTGAGCCACAGGTTTCCGAAAATGAACCGCTCTGGCTGCGACATATGCGGCGCCATGCTTTCAAGCATCGCCACAACGGGCCCGGGCAGGCGCGGCGGAAAGGGATTCTGCTCGATACGCGCAAGCGCGGCAGACAGGCGGCCAATCGTGCTTATCGCCGGCGGCCTGGATGAGTGGCCGCCCTCCCCCGTCGCCACCAGCGTCAGCGTGACATAAGCTTTCTCCGCGATGTTGATCATGGCGATGTTGCGCTCGGGCAACAGGGGGTTATTCGCAACCAGCATACCGCCTTCGTCGACCATCCAGGCGAAATGCCATCCGCGCTCGCGCATTCGCTCAGCGAGCTTGCGCGCGCCTTCGCGGCCGCCGATCTCCTCGTCATGGCCGAAGGCGAATACCACCGAACGCTGCGGTTGATAGCCATCCTTCAATAGCAGCTCAACAGCTTCCAGCAGGCCCATCAGACCCTGCTTGTCGTCCAGCGTACCGCGCCCGTGAATACGCCCCTCCACCACCGTGCCCGCGAAGGGCGGGTGCGGCCAATCCTGTTCGGTGCCCGGTTCTATCGGCACAACATCCATGTGCGCAGTAAACAGAATCGGTTCGAGCGTCGAATTGCTGCCGCGCCAGTACAGCAGGAGACTGTGCTGGTTTACGGTTTCCACATCGAGCGCTGCAAACACGCGTGGAAAGCTGTCGCGCAGGAACGCGTGAAAGCGAGCAAACTCGTTGTAGTCGACGAGACTCAGATCCTGAAAGCTGATTGTGCGAAAGCGCACTGCCTCGGCCAGTCTGGCAGCGGCCGCATCGTTCGCGGCAACAGGGCCGGGGAGCGCCAGCAGAAGCATGACGGTAAGTGATATTGTGCGCAGCATGGAAACCTCCAGGTCAGGAATGGGACAATTGGCGGGGAAACAGGCTGTCTGCGACCTTCGCGCAGCCTGATTCCAGGCCCGCCCAGTGCTCGACCGCCAGGGCCAGCTGCACGTAGCCCGCGGTGGGCAGATTGTCGAGCACGGGTCTACCCACAAGACGATTCACCAACTCGGTCAGGGCGGGATTGTGGGCGAGGATGAACAAGGCTGTATGCTCTTCTGCGCAGGCGGCAATCCAGTGCCACACTGCATCGTAGCGAAAAGTGTACAGGGCCTCTACCGTAGTATGCGGTTGCGTGCTGAGCCCACCCCACCCCGCACACAAACCGGCGAGCGTAAGCTGGGCACGGCGTGCAGGACTCACATGCAATGCCATGGGCAAAAGCCGGTCTGCAAGGGCCCGGCCCATACGCGGCGCATCGCGATGGCCGCGCCGATTGAGGCGCCGGTCGCGATCCTCCAATTCAGGGGCATCCCAGGAGGACTTGGCATGTCGCATCAGATGCAGTGTTTTCATCTCGGAGCTGACCTCGCAAGAGACTGTACCGAATGATTCTCGCGCCGCAGCGGGACAAGGGAGGCGGGCGAGACAAGCATGCTTGAGTCTCTCAACATGGGATGCTGAGAGCCAGGCTGACGCGGCCCACAGCACACTAGGGAACCCAACCGAAATCCGCCGCGCGCAGTCTGAGCTTCGGGCCTGTCGTTTGCATCACCTCGGCACGCAGCCATGGCGTGATGGCGCGCAACAGACCCGGGCTGCCGTAAATCAATGGCACCGTTGCCAACAATGTGTCTCCGGCGGCGTTGAGGCCGAGGGCATGTCCCGGACGCGACGGGAGCGGCCTCAGGGTGAGCTCATGCCAGTCAACGCGCACCGCATGTCGACGCTGCCACGCAATTTCCTGACCCAGCGTAATCGCCTCATGCAGAAACTGCTCGCAGGTAACCCTCGTACGGGCGATATCTGCCCCCGACCCAAAGTCTACTTCCAGCCCACCGTAGCCGCAGACTGCACCGTTTTCGGTAAAAGTCCACTGCGGTTTCACGCTAGCCGCAGATACCGGAATGGGTTCAAGCCCTGCCTGCTGCTCTGTAAACGCCGCGCAATTGTGGCGCCGGCAGAAGGTCGCAAGTATTGCCTGTTCGAACACTGCCTGCTGATCCACGCGGGGATGCATCAGCATCAGCCTGCGCTCAGCCACGCTAATTGACAGGACGCCATCGACGCCCAGAGTCAGGCGCGCGGGGAAACCCAGTTCGACATCTTCAACCAGCAGGGGCAACTGTTGCGAATAGCGCTCCACGGCGGCAGCCCATCCCAGCAGTTTATCGTTGTCGGCGGCCACTGTTGCCGCCTCACGGGCAAGTGAGGCTTCATCCGCATAGGCCTCGGCGAGCAACACCAGCGCGACTTCCACAAAATCCGCGCGCAATTCGGGTTCCGATTGTTGCAGATGCACCACGGTGCGAACGAAACGTGAATCCTCGGGAGACAGCGCCGGGTTATCAGCCGCACCTGTTGATCCGAGGGCAAGCATCAGTAGCGCGACGATCACGCTGCACGGACACAGGCCCTGCGCAGTGGCATGCGCCACCGCGATGAATCTCGACACAGACAAAATCTGCTCCCCCTCGTATCCAACCGAGTGACAACACCCGATTATCGGGCATACCGCAAGAGTCGTCACGCTGCATACCTGAAACGGCGGGCTTGCGCACAGCCGGCTACCCCAATTACCCCATCCCGCACCCGCAAAACGTCCCGCTAGCCCGCCAGCAAAGCCACTGGCCTGTCAAATAAAGTTCATATCAGTGTAACAACTCTGCCTCGCGGCCTCGTCACACTGCCTTGCATGGAGATCCTGTACGCATTACAGCGACTCGACGTTCGTTTGTTTCTGGCGCTTTTCCGCGGCGGCGAACGACGCCTGATACGCCCTCTGGCCAGGGCGCTCTCCCGTTCCGCCGACGGTTACCTGTATCTGCTGCTGCCCTTGCTCCTGTGGACAACAGGCACAGACCATGTCGCAGAACTGATCCTGCTGCTGATGTGCGCGCTACTTGCAGAGCGGGGCACCTATTGGTTGCTGAAGAACGGCTTGAAACGGCCCCGTCCTCAGGAGGCCATGCCAGACTTTCACAGCATCATCGTGGCGGCGGACAGGTTCAGTTTCCCATCGGGACACACCTCCGCCGCCTTTTTGCTGGCCACATCACTCACACTGGTTTACCAGGAGCCGGCAATGGCGATGTATGCATGGGCGGCAGCAGTCGCTTTATCGCGGGTCATCCTGGGCGTGCACTACCCGGGAGACACACTGGCTGGCGCCGTAATGGGCAGCACCATCGCAATTCTCACCGCCACCGAACTGGGAATCTAGGCATGCGCATACTCTATGGTGTTCAGGCAACGGGTCAGGGCCATATCAGCAGGGCGAGAGCGATGGCTGCGGCCCTCGCACCCTATCCAGTGGATGTCACGTGGCTGTTTTCCGGCCGCGACCGCGCAAAGCTGTTTGACATGCAGCCGTTCGGCCATTATCTGCACCGCGAAGGACTGACATTCAACACGCGGGGCGGCAGAGTTAGATATGCAGCCACTCTGGGCAACAGCCATCCCGTGCGTTTCCTGAGAGAGGTCAGGGAACTTGACCTCACGGGATTCGACCTTGTGATTACGGACTTTGAGCCGGTGAGTGCATGGGCGGCCCGTCGCGGCAAAGTACACAGTGTCGGCATAGGCCATCAATACGCCTTTGGCCGGAATACGCCGACCCGGGGCGGCAACCCCATCAGCAACGCCATCATGCGTCGGTTCGCGCCGGTCGATGTACCACTGGGTTTACATTGGTACCCCTATGCAGACAACGTGCTGCCACCGATTCTCGACCTCCCGGATATTCCGGTTGCGAATCAGGGTTATGTGTTGGTCTATCTGCCTTTTGAGAACCAGCAGAGGGTGACACAGTTGATGCAGCAGTTCCCGCAGCGGCGCTTCGTGCAGTACGCCAATGGGCTGGAACACGCCCAGGCGAAGAACGTCACGCGACATCCGGCCAGCACGGCCGCATTCAAACACCATCTGGCGGGAAGCGCGGGTGTGATTTGTAACAGTGGATTCGAACTCATCAGCGAATGCCTGCAGTGGGGCAAGCCGGTGCTTACCAAGCCGCTCAAGGGCCAGATGGAGCAGCTTTCCAACGCGCTCGCCCTCGAGCAACTTGGCTACGCACAATCACTCAGCACGCTCTCGGAACAGCATATTGCAAAGTGGTTGGCCGCGCCGCCCGCACTTCCCCCCGCGTGCGGCTTTCGCGATGTAGCCAGGGTGCTGGCTCGCTGGCTCGCATCCGGCTGTCGGGAGACACCCGCAGAGTTGGGCAAAACCTTGTGGCCAAACGCCGCAGGCCAGCAATCATCCAACGAGATGCGCATATCGGGGCTGGCAGGCGTTCCAGGAGCTTCTCAGTGTAGAACAGGTTCGTATTTCAGCAGCATACCTTGACAGTACATCACTGAACCGACAAACATGCTCCGTGCAGCCATGCGCGCCTGCAACCAGGGCGAGACGGCTGACGGGGATATTGTTCCCGTGGCGGCAGGAACCCGAGCGAACCGGTTGCAACCATGAATAGCCTGCGAGGAGGATCGTACCCATGTATCCGACAATAAGATCAGATCTGACAGCATGAATGCCAGCCGAGAGATTGAGAATCTAATTTACCGCTATGCGGAGTTGATCGACCGCGGCGATCTCGAAGGGGTCGCTCAGCTTTTCTCTCACGGGGAGATTGCGTCAACGGCTCACAATACGTGTCACACCGGCTATCAGGAGGTGTTGGAGCTATACCAGAAATCCTGTCGCATTTATCCCGACTCTGGCACACCCAAAACCCGGCACCTGACCACTAATGTCATTGTCGAAGTTGCTGAAGCGGGCCTTGAGGGCAGCGCCAGGGCGTGCTTTACGGTGCTACAGGCCACCGACAATCTCCCCCTGCAACCCATCATCGTAGGCAGATACGAGGACCGTTTCAGGCTCGCAACCGAGGGCTGGGAGTTTGCCCGCCGGGAAATGTTTATCGACCTTGTGGGTGACTGTTCGGCACATCTACTCTACCCGGTCAGCAGCGTGCAGGGTCGCTAGAACGGCACCACCAAATTATTCAGGAGACAGCACCAATGCGCACACCCATGGGGAGACTCGGCGTTTGGACGTTCATAGACGGCATGAGTGCGCCGGAAGTCGCCGGTTTCGCTCGCCGCCTTGAAAACTGGGGGTACCGCGCGTTGTGGTTACCAGAGGCAGTAGGACGCGACCCTTTCAGCATGATCGGCTATCTGGCGGCGCACACGGAGAAGCTCGTTTTTGCGACGGGTATCGCGAACATCTACGCCCGCGATGCGATGACCATGAATGCCATTCGCCAGACACTGGCGGAACTCGCGCCCGGAAGGTTCGTGCTGGGTCTCGGTGTTTCCCACGCCCCCCTCGTAACGGATATCCGCGGGCATGCCTATGGCAAACCTGTATCCACCATGCGCGCCTATCTCGAAGCCATGCAGGAATCATTGTTCATGTCAGTGCTTCCCGAGCAGGAGGCACCACTATTACTGGCGGCTTTGCGCACGAACATGTTGAAGCTGAGCGCGGAGAAGGCGCATGGGGCACACCCCTACTTCGTGCCACCTGAGCATACCGCCAGGGCGCGCGAAATTCTGGGAGCCGAGGCATGGCTCTGCCCGGAGCAAATGGTACTTCTCGAATCCGACCCGGACAAAGCGAGGCAGATTGCCCGCCAGCACATGGCGACCTATATAGGGCTGCCCAACTACTGCAACAATCTCAAGGAGTTGGGTTTCAGTAGCGAGGATTTTGAAAACGGCGGCAGTGACAGGCTGGTGGATGCCATTGTGGCCTGGGGTGACGAGGACGCCATCAGAACGAGAATTAAAGCCCACTGGGACGCAGGCGCCGATCATGTCTGCATTCAACCTTTCAAGAACGATGGCAGCATGGGGCCCGATGAAGCATTGCTGGAACTCCTCGCACCCGGCAACAGCTAAGGTCCCGAACAGTTTTATGCCCTCCAGAATTGGAAAACCCCACCTGCGTGAGCGGGTGGGGTTGTCGTTTTGGAAGCCTGGCGAT
>CAXBLB010000016.1:0-84043 GCA_963976655.1 uncultured Halieaceae bacterium | reverse complement strand
TCGCGAAGGTGGTCGTACGGTGGGTGCCGGCGTAGTCGCCAAAATCCTCGAGTAAAGACAGTAGGCTCGCAGATGAAAGCCCGGCCACTGTGCCGGGTTTTTTATAGGCCCCTCAGCGGCTGTTGGCGTCTGAAACCTGCTCGTTCAGCGTGAGGAAATCATACAGGATGCCGATGCCGAAAAGTCCCACGGTCAGTAGGTAGAGCAGTCCCGTAAATATCTTGCCCATATAGAAGCGATGGACGCCAAGCCAGCCAAGAAATGTGAGCAGAATCCAGGTTAGATCATAGTTGATCGGTCCGGCAATAAAGCGCCTTTCGGCCTGCCGGTGCATCGAAGGTATAAGGAACAGATCAATGATCCAGCCCACGAACAGGAGCCCAAGCGTGAAGAACCAGATCACGCCCGAGATTTGCTTGCCATAGTAGAAGCGATGTGCTCCGATAAACCCGAAAATCCAGAGCAAGTATCCAAGTAGTAGTGAATGCGTTTCCTGACGTTCGTTCACCGCTGTCATCCTCAGTTGCTCCCCTATTACCGCTATAGTCGGAGCTGGTAGGCACTGCGTCAAGTGGCCGGGATGTTTGATGTGTTCCCGATGAGCTGGATCATGGTAATAAGCTTGGACGTAGCTAAGCTGGGGAAGCAAACACTCATCAACGAGCTTTTCGTCAACACATTGGAGATAGTATGTCAGTAGAACACCACGATCTGGTACATGAGTTTCCAGAGATGAAGGACCGTATCCACGAATTGAAGATCAGTGATCACCATTTTCGCCGCTTGTTCGACGAGTACCATGAACTAACGCGCTCGATCGAGAATATGGAAAATGAAGTGACACCCGCATCCACGCGCACCGAGGAAGATGCCAAGTTAAGGCGTGTCCAGTTGAAGGATGAATTGTATCGGATGCTGGGCGCGCCGGATTAAACACAGAAGGAGAGGAGGTTGTTATGGCATATGAATCCTTGAGGGCAGACCTTGAGGCGCGTCTTTCTGAACTTCAGGACCGTCTACAGAGTATCAAGAAGGACGTCACGCAGACACATTCAGGTGATTCCGCTGACCAGGCGCAAGAGCGGGAGAATGACGAGGTGGTGGACGCCATCGGAAATGAAACCAAGTTGTCTATACGCGAGATCCAGTTGGCGCTGGTACGTATTGAAGACGGCACTTATGGCCTGTGCGATCGTTGCGGCGAAGCCATCGGCGAAGCCCGCCTGGGCGCGCTACCCGAAGCCACTCGGTGTGTCGACTGCGCCGCCCAATAGTGGCTTTTAGCCGCTGTAATAAGTCAGGCTCGGGCCAGGCCGGGCCGCACGACGGCAAGCCGGTCCGCCGACCGCGCTTTTTATGTTTGTCCATGCTTGACAGTAGCATGGTCCGTCTTTAGAATTCGCGTTCCTTTTTCGGGGGGTCCCTTAGCGGACTCCTGGTTTTTTAGTGTTTGGAGTTAAGTCAGGTGCAAAGTCAACGTATCCGTATCCGCCTCAAGGCCTTTGATCACCGTTTGATCGATTCCTCTACGCAGGAAATCGTTGAAACAGCGCGCCGTACAGGCGCTCAGGTGAGAGGTCCCATTCCCCTTCCTACCCGGAAAGAGAAGTTTACCGTGCTGGTATCTCCGCACGTAAATAAGGATGCTCGAGACCAGTACGAAATTCGCACCCACAAGCGCCTTCTGGATATCGTGGAGCCCACTGAAAAGACAGTGGATGCGCTCATGAAGCTGGATCTGGCGGCTGGCGTGGAAGTGCAGATCAGCCTGGGCTAACGACAGACCCAAAAAGTAAGACCTGCCCGGACGGCGATGCCGTCCGGGTGTGTAATGCCCCGTAACTGGTCGCCAGCGGCCCTCTAGCGGGGCGGCCATAGAGGGTTCAGCCCCGTACACTGTTGAGGTTAGTAGAATGACTATTGGTTTAGTCGGCCGTAAGTCCGGTATGACACGTGTGTTTACCGAAGACGGCGAATCAATCCCAGTAACCGTAGTGGAGGTTTCTCCAAACCGCGTTACTCAGATCAAAGAAGTCGATAGCGATGGCTATCGTGCTGTTCAGGTGACCGCGGGAGCCCGCAAGGCATCTCGAGTTAACAAGGCTCAGGCAGGCAAGTTCGCGAAGGCGGGCGTGGTTGCCGGTAGCCGGTTCTGGGAATTTCGTCTGGAAGATGCGGAGGAGGCCCCCGAGGTCGGCTCCGAGTTGACCGTGGAGCGCTTTGCGGCGGGCCAGAAAGTCGATGTTTCAGGCAAATCCAAAGGTAAGGGCTTTCAGGGCGGGGTCAAGCGCTGGAACTTCTCAATGCAGGATGCAACGCACGGCAACTCATTGTCGCATCGTGCGCCGGGCTCGATTGGTCAGTGCCAGACGCCCGGTCGTGTATGGAAAGGCAAGAAAATGGCAGGCCATATGGGGGCAGCCAGTGTCACCACCCAGGGGCTTGAAGTGGTCAGGGTCGACGCCGAGCGCAATTTGATTCTCATCAAGGGCGCAGTGCCCGGTGCGCCAGGCGGCGACGTTATCGTACGCCCAGCGGTCAAGGCATAGGTCGAGGGGGTCTGCAACGTGGAATTGAATGTACTGAAGCCGGGCAACGCAGAAGCGGGAAAAGTATCTGTTTCTGATGTCGCCTTCGGGAAAGAGTTTAACGAAGCACTGGTTCATCAGGTGGTGACTGCCTATTTGGCTGGCGCCCGCCAGGGCACTCGTGCGCAGAAAAACCGTGCCGCTGTCAGCGGTGGTGGCAAAAAGCCATGGCGCCAGAAGGGCACAGGCAGGGCGCGCGCGGGAACAATTCGTTCGCCGCTGTGGCGTAGTGGCGGAGTCACATTTGCCGCGCAGCCACAAGACCATTCCCAGAAAGTAAATCGCAAGATGTACCGGGCAGCTCTGCGTTCAATCATGTCCGAACTCGCTCGGCAGGGTCGCCTGATCGTTGTTGACAGCATGGAGCTGGAAGCGCCGAAAACCAAACTGCTGGTGAAGCAGCTTGAGGACTTTGGCGTAGACAACGTGCTGATCGTTGCTGATCAGGTTGGCGAGAATCTTTACCTGGCGGCACGCAACCTTCACAAGGTTGATGTGCGCGATGTTGAGGGTGTGGATCCGGTGAGCCTGATTGGCCACGACCAGGTGGTGGTAACCGTTGACGCAGTGAAGAAAATCGAGGAGATGCTGGCATGAACCAGGAACGCATTTTCCAGATATTGATGGGGCCGCATGTCTCTGAAAAGGCGGCAATCTGCGCGGACGAAAACAACCAGTATGTCTTCAAGGTCGCGGGTGACGCCTCCAAGCTCGAAGTAAAGCGTGCTGTGGAGCAGTTGTTCAAGGTTAGCGTTACCAATGTGAATACGCTCAAAGTCAAAGGCAAGGTCAAGCGAAACCGATACGGTTATAGCAGCAAGCCGACTTGGAAGAAGGCATACGTTAGATTGCAGCAAGGTCAGGACATTGACTTTGCTGTGGCGGAGTAAGGAGTAGTACTGCAATGGCTATTGTAAAGAGCAAGCCAACATCACCAGGCCGCCGCCACGTCGTTCGAGTGGTCAATCAGGAGCTGCACAAAGGCGCCCCCTACGCGCCACTTGTGGAGCAACAGGCGCGTAATGGTGGACGCAACAACAACGGCCGCATTACAACGCGGCACGTGGGCGGTGGGCATAAGCAACATTACCGAATTGTCGATTTCAAGCGCACCAAAGATGGCATTCCTGCCAAAGTTGAGCGAATTGAGTACGACCCGAACCGTACAGCATACATTGCCTTGCTGCTTTTTGCGGATGGCGAGCGCCGGTATGTCATCGCCCCCAAAGGTGTGAGCGCGGGCGATACACTTCAGACTGGCTCCGGTGCGCCCATCAAGACAGGCAACTGTCTGCCGCTTCGCAACATGCCTGTGGGCTCCGTTGTGCACTGCATCGAACTCAAGCCGGGCAAGGGTGCGCAGATGGCCCGTTCCGCAGGAGCTTCTGCACAGCTGGTAGCGCGAGAGGGCCAGTATGCCACCTTGCGCTTACGTTCCGGCGAGATGCGCAAGGTGCTCGCTGATTGTCGCGCCACGCTCGGAGAGGTATCCAACTCGGAACACAGCCTTCGCAAACTGGGGAAGGCGGGCGCAGCGCGTTGGCGCGGTGTACGCCCAACAGTGCGTGGGGTCGCAATGAACCCGGTCGATCACCCGCATGGCGGTGGCGAGGGTCGAACCTCAGGTGGGCGTCATCCTGTCAGCCCCTGGGGCACGCCGACCAAAGGTTATAAGACTCGCAAGAACAAGCGTACTGACAAACTAATTCTACGCCGTCGTCGCGCCCGTTAATGCGACTGCTTCGTAACGATTTTTAGAGGAAAGATACTGTGCCGCGTTCACTGAAAAAAGGTCCCTTTATTGACCTTCACCTGATGAAGAAGGTAGAGGCTGCAATTAAGGCCAACGACCGACGCCCCATCAAGACCTGGTCGCGCCGTTCAATGGTGTCCCCAGACATGGTAGGCCTGACCATTGCCGTGCATAACGGACGCCAACATGTGCCGGTGCTGGTGAATGAAGATATGGTTGGCCACAAGCTCGGTGAATTCGCGTTGACCCGGACTTTCCGCGGGCACGTTGTAGACAAGAAAGCGAAGCGCTAGGCGCGACTGTAGCGAGGCGAGGTTGAGAGAATGGAAGTTGCAGCAAGACTGAAGGGCGCGCAGATATCTGCCCAGAAAGTGCGTCTGGTGGCAGACCAGGTGCGCGGTATGTCGGTGGAAGAGGCTTTGAGCCTGCTTGAGTTCAGCCCTAAAAAAGCTGCTCATATCGTTAAGAAGTTATTGGATTCCGCTATCGCTAACGCCGAAAACAACGAAGGCGCGGATGTCGATGAGTTGAAGGTTTCTTGCGTTTATGTTGATGAGGGCATGACACTCAAGCGGCTACGTCCGCGAGCGAAAGGGCGTGCGGATCGTATTCTCAAGCGTAGCTGCCACATCACCATCAAGGTCGCCGACGGCGAAAGCCAGGGTTAGGAGAAAATTTAATGGGTCAGAAAGTTCACCCCACCGGCATACGCCTGGGAATTGTCAAGGATCACAACTCGGTCTGGTATGCAGATAGCAGGAAAT
Source organism: uncultured Halieaceae bacterium (assembly GCA_963976655.1). Lineage (GTDB taxonomy): Bacteria > Pseudomonadota > Gammaproteobacteria > Pseudomonadales > Halieaceae > Marimicrobium. The sequence goes on along the minus strand of CAXBLB010000016.1, from coordinate 78,938 downwards.
ATGCTGATCAGCTGATTACAGATCTGGATGCGAGAGCGCATATCCAGAAAGTTCTGGATCACGCATCAGTGAGCCGCGTGGTGATCGAGCGTCCCGCCCAGACAGCACGGATTACGATCCACACGGCGCGCCCCGGGATTGTTATCGGCAAGAAGGGGGAGGACGTGGATAAGCTGCGGCTGGAGTTGACGCGGCGAATGGGTGTACCTGTACACATTAATATTGAAGAGATACGCAAGCCGGATCTGGATGCCCGGCTGGTCGCTCAGAACGTTGCCCAACAGCTTGAGCGACGTGTAATGTTCCGCCGCGCAATGAAGCGCGTGGTGCAAAACGCCATGCGCCAAGGGGCTGAAGGAATCAAGGTGCAGATTAGCGGCCGTCTGGGTGGGGCTGAAATTGCTCGCACGGAGTGGTATCGCGAAGGGCGCGTACCTCTGCATACGCTGCGTGCAGATATTGATTATGCCACTTACGAGGCGGCGACTACCTACGGCATTTTGGGCGTAAAGGTCTGGATCTTCAAAGGCGAGGTCATCGGGGACGATAGCCAGCCTGAAGGCGCCAAGAAGTCAGCAACTAGTTAAGGGTCAGGTAGATGCTTCAACCAAAGCGTACCAAGTTTCGTAAGGCCCACAAGGGCCGTAACCGGGGTCTCGCTCACCGCGGTAGCAAAGTGAGTTTCGGTGAGTACGGGCTCAAGGCAACGGGCCGTGGGCGAATTACCGCCCGGCAGATAGAGTCTGCCCGTCGGGCCATGACGCGCCACATCAAGCGCGGTGGCAAGATATGGATCCGCGTGTTTCCGGATAAGCCTATCACCGGGAAACCGTTGGAAGTGCGGCAGGGTAAAGGTAAAGGTAACGTGGAGTACTGGGTTGCACAGGTACAGCCTGGCAGGGTTCTCTACGAAGTTCAGGGGGTGTCTGAGGAGCTGGCGCGCGAGGCGTTTGCGCTGGCCGCTGCCAAGATCCCGGTGGCGACAACTTTCGTGAAACGGTCGGTGATGTAATGAAAGCGAGTGAACTACGAGGCAAGTCTCCCGAAGACCTGAACAAGGAATTACTCAGCCTTCGTGAGGCGCAATTCAAGTTGCGCATGCAAAAATCTACCGGTCAGCTGGGACAGACGCATCTTCTCCGCCAGAACCAGCGTGCGATTGCACGACTGAAGACTGTGCTTAATGAAAAGGCAGGTGATTGATTATGTCGGGTACCGAAAAGCGGACGCGAGTTGCCACCGGGAAAGTGGTGAGTAACAAGATGGATAAAACCATTACGGTGCTAATTGAGCGTCGGGTTAAGCACCCCGTTTATGGCAAGTACATTACGCGGTCGTCAAAGATTCACGCGCACGATGAAAGTAATGAGTGTGGAATCGGCGATACCGTAACAGTTGCGGAATCCCGTCCGATTTCCAAAACGAAAACCTGGAAGTTATTGGGGATTGTGGAGAGCGCGCCGACGGTGTGAACCGCGCAAGCGTTCTCAGGTTAGCGGTTGGGTCGATGCCGCAGGTGGAGTAGAAGATGATTCAGACAGAGTCTTACTTGGAAGTAGCCGACAACAGCGGTGCGCGTCGTGTGATGTGTATCAAGGTGCTTGGAGGCTCCAAGCGGCGTTACGCGCGGGTAGGTGATTTGATCAAAGTCACCGTGAAAGAAGCTATTCCACGTGGCAAGGTCAAGAAGGGCCAGGTGATGACGGCAGTAGTAGTGCGAACCAGAAAGGGTGTGCGTCGCGCAGACGGGTCCCTTATCAAGTTCGATGACAACGCTGCTGTGTTGCTTAATGCACAGCAGGCGCCGATCGGAACGCGAATTTTTGGTCCCGTGACGCGTGAATTGCGTGGCGAGAAGTTCATGAAGATTATTTCCCTGGCTCCCGAAGTCATTTAAAGCGGCGGCGAGCAGGAGGCAATGTAATGTCGAAGATCAAGAGCAATGATGAAGTTATCGTCCTGGCAGGTAAGGACAAGGGGAAACGCGGGAAGGTGCGCAAGTTACTTGACGATAATCGGGTAATTGTCACCGGCGTGAATATGATCAAGAAGCACACTCGGCCCAACCCGCAGGCAGGTGTGGCCGGTGGTATTGTTGAACGCGAGGCGCCGATACAGGTGTCGAATGTGGCGATTTACAATCCGGCTACGAGTAAGGCCGACAAGGTAGGCTTTAAGCTCGAAGGGGATAGAAAGGTACGTATTTACAAATCCAGTGGCGAGGTTATTGGTGCCTAGAGCTGTATGGCTTGAGGCGCTATCAGGAAAGAGACATGGCTAATTTGAAGGAAAAGTACAAAACCGAAATCGCTCCACGGCTGAAGGAAGAGCTGGGCCTGGAGAATGTGATGGATATTCCGCGGATCACCAAGATCACTCTGAATATGGGTGTCGGGGAAGCCATTGGCGACAAGAAGATTCTTGAGAATGCGGTTGCGGAAATGCAGATGATCGCGGGCCAGAAGCCGGTGATCACCAAGGCTCGCAAGTCTATCGCCGGTTTCAAAGTTCGTGACGGGTGGCCGATTGGATGCAAGGTGACACTTCGGTCGGACCGCATGTATGAGTTCCTCGAGCGGCTGATAAGTATTGCCATTCCGCGGATTCGGGATTTTCGGGGTATCAGCCCCAAGTCCTTTGACGGACGTGGCAATTTTGCGATGGGTGTGTCCGAGCAGATCATCTTCCCGGAAATTGAGTATGACAAGGTTGATGCCCTGCGGGGTATGGACATAACGATTACCACTACAGCTCGAACGGATGATGAAGGTCGTGCATTGTTGCGCGCTTTCAATTTTCCGCTCAAGGCTTGAGAGGCGTTAGGCATGGCAAAGAAATCGATGGTTGCGCGGGAAAAGAAGCGCACGCAAACAGTGGCAAAGTACGCGGCAAAGCGTGCTGCACTTAAGGCGGTGCTGGTTGACACTGGCGCGTCCGATGAAGAGAAGTGGGAAGCGCAGGTCCGGCTGCAGAAGCTGCCGAGGGACGCGAGCCCGGTTCGACAGCAACGGCGGTGCCGTGTGACGGGTCGTCCGCATGGTGTGTATCGGAAGTTTGGGTTGTGCCGGAACAAGCTGCGTGAAGCGGCTATGCGTGGTGATGTGCCAGGTCTGGTCAAGGCCAGCTGGTAGATCAGGGTTGGTGTGCGGAGATAAGTTATGAGTATGCAAGATCCACTGTCAGATATGCTGACCCGTATTCGCAATTCCCAGATGGCGGGGAAAACTCGCGTGGAGATGCCGGGTTCGAAGCTGAAGGTCGCGGTTGCCAGCGTGTTGCAGGAAGAAGGCTACATCGGCGGCTACTCAGCTACTGAGGAGGACGGCAAACCACGGCTGTCCATAGAGCTCAAGTATTTCAAAGGCAAACCGGTTATCGCGGAGATTGATCGTTTCAGTCGGCCAGGTTTGCGTCAGTACCGCGGCAAAGACGAATTGCCATCGGTACGTGCCGGCTTGGGTGTGGCCATTGTCTCAACCTCTCGCGGTGTCATGACGGAAAGAGCGGCACGCGCAGCGGGTGTGGGCGGTGAAGTTCTGTGTACTGTTTATTGATCGATTCATGGATTTAGAGAGCGTTTCAGATGTCTAGAGTCGCAAACAACCCGATACAGCTACCGAGCGGTGTCCAGGTGAAGCTCGAGGGTAGCCAGGTCACTGTAAAAGGAGGCAAGGGCTCACTTGAGCTCTCTCTTAATGAGGGCATAACACTAAGCCAGGAAGGCGACGTGGTGACCATCGGGTATGAGAAGGATAAATTCAGGGCGATTGCTGGCACCACGCGGGCCCTCGTGAACAACATGGTTGTCGGTGTGAGTGACGGCTGGGAAAGGAAACTCGTACTCAATGGGGTGGGGTATCGCGCCAAGGCCACCGGTAACGCAGTGAACCTGACCATCGGGCTCTCACACCCAGTTGACTACCAGATGCCTGATGGGGTGACAGCAGAGAGCCCAACCCAGACCGAAGTTGTGTTGAAGGGTATCGATAAGCAGGCAGTAGGCCAGGCTGCAGCGGAGATTCGCAGCTTCCGTCCTCCGGAGCCTTACAAAGGTAAAGGTATTCGTTACGCGGACGAGCATGTCCGCCGTAAAGAAGCGAAGAAGAAGTAGGTGTTGAGATGAGCGTAAAAAACGATTCAAGGTTGCGTCGAGCCCGTCGTGCACGTGCGCGCATGCGGGGTCTGGGCCAGATCCGTCTGAGTGTCCACCGTACACCGCGCCATATTTATGCGCAGATTATCTCCCCCGAGGGAGACAAGGTGATCGCCAGCGCGTCGACCTTAGACAGTGAACTGCGCGGTGGAGCAACGGGTAACATCGGTGCCGCTGCCGAAGTGGGCAAGCTGGTAGCGGCGCGCGCCAAGGCGGCCGGTGTAGAAAAAGTGGCGTTTGACCGAGGTGGCTACAAATACCACGGGCGGGTCAAAGCGCTGGCAAACGCGGCACGCGAATCCGGACTGGAATTCTAAGGGTTAGATCATGGCATTTAACGATCAGAGAAAGCAGCAACAGGAAGGCGACCTGCAGGAAAAACTTGTTCAGGTTAACCGCGTTGCCAAAGTAGTAAAAGGCGGCCGCATTTTTGGCTTCACCGCGTTGACTGTGGTGGGTGATGGCAAGGGCAAAGTCGGTTTTGGTCGAGGCAAGGCCCGGGAAGTGCCGGTTGCCATCCAGAAGGCAATGGAAGCTGCGCGACGCAACATGATACAGGTCGAGTTGAACAACGGCACGATCCAGTATCCTGTAAAGGCATCACATGGAGCTAGCAAGGTGTATATGCAGCCCGCCTCCGAGGGTACGGGAGTGATAGCCGGCGGGGCAATGCGGGCTGTTCTCGAAATTGCCGGAGTCCACAATGTGCTGGCCAAGTGCTACGGCTCTACCAATCCGGTGAATGTCGTGCGAGCTACTTTCAATGGTTTGCGGGACATGTCGTCGCCTGAAGACATCGCGGCGAAGCGTGGCAAGTCCGTCGAAGAAATTTTGAACTGATTACCGGGTTGAATGGTCATGGCTAAGTCGACTGTCAAGGTTACGCTGGTGAAAAGCACGGCGGGCCGATTGAAGAACCACCAGGCATGTGTTGCGGGTTTAGGGCTGCGTCGCATTGGGCACACCGTGGAGGTCGAAGACTCACCCTCGGTGCGCGGCATGATCAACCGGGTAAATTACCTGGTGAAGTTGGAGGATTAACCGATGTCCGATGTAATGCGTCTAAATTCTCTCGCGCCAGCGCCAGGCATGAAAAAAGAGCCGAAGCGCGTTGGCCGTGGTATTGGTAGCGGTTATGGCAAGACTGCCGGCCGCGGACACAAGGGGCAGAAGTCACGCTCTGGTGGCAAGGTGCGGCCAGGCTTCGAGGGCGGTCAGATGCCTTTGCAGAAGCGTCTGCCAAAATACGGCTTCACTTCCAGAGTTGCGCGCACATCTGCGCAAATTCGTCTGGCCGAATTGAACGCGGTTGATGCTGATGTGATCGATCTCGCTGCACTGAAGGCCGCAAATCTCATCAGGGACGATATCACCCGGGCTCGCGTTTTTCTGTCTGGTGAGCTGAAAAAGCCAGTGACGGTAAAAGGCCTTGGTGTTACCAAAGGTGCAAGAGAGGCCATAGAGCAGGCTGGCGGGAAGGTCGAGGCCTAAATGGCTGCCGGGCAACTGCCTTCAGTTAATAAAGCGGGCCTTGGCGAGCTTTTTAAACGCCTGCGCTACGTTTTGTTAGCCATTTTTGTTTACCGGATCGGTACACATATACCGGTGCCGGGGATTGATCCCGGCCAACTGGCGGCACTCTTTAACCAGAATCAGGGGACTATTCTGGGACTCGCCAATATGTTCTCGGGTGGTGCGCTCGAGCGGATGAGTATCCTGGCGCTGGGCATCATGCCGTACATTTCAGCATCCATTATCATGCAGCTGATGTCGGCGGTAACACCGCAGCTTGAGGCCCTGAAGAAGGAAGGGGAGTCCGGGCGGCGCAAAATCAGCCAGTACACCCGCTACCTGACGGTGGTGCTCGCCATCATTCAGGCGACGGGAATGACGGTGGGCATGGCCAATCAAGGCATGTCTTACGATACATCGCCGCTGTTTTTTCTGATCGCAATTACTTCGCTAGTGACCGGCGCAGTTTTCATGATGTGGCTGGGCGAGCAGATTACCGAGAAGGGCGTGGGCAATGGTATATCGTTGCTCATTTTTGCGGGCATTGTGGCGGGCTTGCCGTCCGCGATTGGACAATCCCTTGAGCAGGCCAGACAGGGCGAACTCAATATCCTTCTGCTACTGGGGATTCTCGCTTTGGCGATGGCCCTGATTTTCGCCATCGTGTTTATCGAGCGCGGCCAGCGGCGCATTACTGTCAATTATGCAAAGCGCCAGCAGGGTAGAAAAATGTATCAGGGGCAGAGCTCGCACCTGCCGTTGAAAGTTAATATGGCGGGGGTCATACCCGCGATTTTTGCCAGCAGTATCCTGCTGTTTCCCGCGTCAATTGCCCAGTGGTTCGGCACCAGCGGTTCGGCCGACTGGTTGCAGGATCTCGCGGTTGCCATCGGCCCGGGGCAGCCCCTGAACATTTTGTTGTTCACGGTATTTATTGTGTTTTTCTGTTTTTTCTACACCGCGCTGATGTTTAACCCATCAGAGGTGGCCGACAACCTGAAGCGTTCAGGTGCATTTGTGCCGGGTATACGGCCTGGGCAGCAAACTGCCAACTATATTGATGGTGTATTGACGCGATTGACCGTATTTGGATCTGCTTATATAGCAGTGGTTTGTCTGATTCCCCAGTTTCTGGTGGTAACTGCGAATGTGCCTTTCTATCTGGGCGGTACTTCGCTCCTGATTGTGGTCGTGGTGGTAATGGATTTCATGGCCCAGGTGCAAAGCCACCTGATGTCTCACCAGTATGAGTCCGTCATGAAGAAGGCAAACTTGAAAAATTACGGCGGTTCGGGTGGTCGGCCACGCTAGGCCCCCATTGCGACGTATGGAGAAGGTACTGTGAAAGTTAGAGCTTCGGTTAAAAAAATGTGCAGGAACTGCAAAGTTGTGCGCCGCAAGGGCGTGGTGCGTGTCATCTGTAATACCGACCCGCGCCACAAGCAACGTCAGGGTTAGTGGTAGCTGCTGTGCTGTTGATTTTTTGCAATGTTGTCGCTAGAATATCGCGCCTTTTGCGCGCGAACGGGTGCCGTACCTCCGTACCCGGGTTTGAGGCGGCTATGACAATTGATTGGAGAGTTTGAATGGCCCGTATAGCCGGCGTCAATATACCGGATAACAAGCATGCTGTTATTTCGCTCACATACATTTTCGGTGTGGGTCGCAGCCAGGCCAAGCGCCTTTGCGCAGAGACAGGTGTGGCCGAAAACGTCAAGATCAATGAATTGACGGAAGGGGAGATGGACTCGCTTCGAAGCAAGGTTGGCGACATGCTGGTCGAAGGCGACCTGCGTCGTGAAGTGTCCATGAATATCAAGCGGTTGATGGATCTGGGCTGTAACCGAGGCCTTCGGCATCGTCGGAGTCTGCCTTTGAGGGGCCAGCGCACCAAAACCAATGCGAGAACACGTAAAGGTCCGCGCAAGCCGATTCGCAAATAGTATCCGCATTCAGCGAATCCTGTTTGGTGTAGCTGCAACCTAGTGCAGTGTCGATATTAAAGTAGGAACAAAGTATGGCCAAGCCAAGTGCCAAGAGCACTCGCAAGAAAATCACCAAGACCGTAGTCGATGGTATCGCCCATGTACACGCGTCTTTCAACAATACGATCATCACCATTACCGACCGGCAAGGCAATACGCTAAGCTGGGCGACGGCCGGTGGATCAGGGTTTCGCGGTTCGCGCAAAAGTACCCCATTTGCTGCTCAGGTGGCTGCGGAGCGAGCCGGTGAGGCGGCCAAAGAGTATGGCCTGAAAAATCTCGATGTTCAGGTAAAGGGCCCGGGCCCGGGCCGCGAGTCTGCCGTTCGGGCGCTAAACGCCTGCGGGTACAAAATCGGCAATATCACCGACGTCACACCGATTCCACACAATGGTTGTCGTCCTCCCAAGAAACGTCGCGTGTAGCGCAAGCAGGATAGAATTGACATGGCTCGATATATTGGACCCAAGTGCAAACTTTCCCGTCGCGAGGGAACAGACCTGCTGTTAAAAAGTGGTGTTCGCGCGCTGGAGAGCAAGTGCAAGGTAGAAGCAATTCCCGGCCAGCATGGCGCTCGTCGTGGCCGGCTTTCAGACTATGGAGTACAGCTGCGCGAGAAGCAGAAAGTGCGCCGTATCTACGGCATCCTGGAAAAGCAGTTCCGCAATTATTACCGTGAGGCAGCGCGCCGGCGTGGTGCTACCGGCGAGAATCTTCTGCAACTGCTTGAAAGCCGTCTGGACAATGTCGTTTACCGCATTGGGTTTGGCTCGACTCGTGCGGAGGCCCGCCAGCTTGTCAGTCACAAGTCAGTGCTCGTAAACGGGGCGGTCGTCAACATCCCGTCTTACCAGGTCAGCGCCGGTGACGTGATTACCCTGCGAGAGAAGGCGAAAAAGCAACTTCGTGTCCAGTCGGCGATGTCTCTTGCATCGCAGCGCGGCGAGACTGAGTGGATTGAGGTTAATGGCGAGAAGCTTGAAGGGGTATTCAAGTCGGTGCCTGATCGTCAGGACCTCTCATCCGAAATCAATGAGAATCTGATTGTCGAGCTCTACTCGAAGTAATCCACGTCAGGAATAACCTACAGTACAGGTGTCCCAATGCAGAGTGCAGTGAACGAATTTTTAACTCCCCGTCTCATCCACGTAGAAGAGAAGGACAGCACACGGTCGCAGGTAACTCTGGAGCCCCTGGAGCGTGGCTTCGGTCACACCCTTGGAAACGCTTTGCGTCGAATTTTGCTGTCCTCCATGCCGGGCAGTGCCATCACGGAAGTCGAAATCGACGGTGTGCTCCATGAGTACAGCGCAATCGAAGGCGTGCGGGAAGACGTTATTGAGATCCTGCTGAATCTCAAGGGTATCGCCCTGGTGATGAATGGCAAGGAGGAAGCCGAGCTGACGCTTAGCAAGAAGGGCCCCGGAGTGGTTACCGCGGGTGACATCCAGCTCGACCACGACGTTGAAATACGCAATCCTGAGCATGTTATCTGCCATTTGAATGCCAACGGCGAAATTAACATGAAGCTGACATCGGCCCTTGGGCGAGGTTATTCACCGGCTGATTCCCGGCATGATCCCGAAGAAGAAACACGCTCTATCGGCCGGCTGCAACTCGATGCGAGTTTTTCGCCCGTTTACCGCGTTTCCTACGTAGTCGAAGCGGCGCGCGTAGAGCAGCGTACCGATCTCGACAAGCTTGTGCTCGATCTTGAAACCAACGGTACTATTGATCCGGAAGAGGCGATTCGCCGCGCAGCAACCATCCTGCAGCAGCAGTTGGCCGTGTTTGTGGATCTCGAGAGCGACAGCGAATCCGAGTCGGTAGAGGAAGAGGATGAAGTCGATCCAATACTACTGCGACCGGTAGACGATCTTGAACTGACCGTCAGGTCGGCAAACTGCCTCAAGGCTGAAAATATTTACTACATCGGCGATCTGGTCCAACGCACTGAAGTGGAGCTGCTGAAGACTCCGAATCTGGGCAAGAAATCGCTGACTGAAATCAAAGATGTGCTGGCGTCTCGCGGATTGTCTCTGGGTATGCGCCTGGACAATTGGCCGCCCGCCAGCCTCAAGAATGATGACAGGGTTCTCAGCGCTTAGCGCGTCCCGTCGTTTATCGCTTAACACGTGCTGAGATAGCACCGAGTACAGGACTGGAAAAATGCGTCATCGTCATAGCGGACGGCAACTGAACCGCAACAGCTCTCACCGAAAAGCCATGTTTCGCAACATGGCGGTATCCCTTGTAGAGCATGAGCTGATCAAGACAACCCTGCCGAAGGCCAAGGAGTTACGGAGCTTTGCCGAACCCCTCATCACCCTGGCCAAGAACGACAGTGTGGCAAATCGCCGGCTGGCGTTTGATCGTACGCGGAGCAAAACAGCGGTAGGTAAATTGTTCAGTGAGTTGGGTCCCCGATACCAGGAGCGCCCGGGTGGCTATATTCGCATTCTCAAGGCGGGCTACCGCACCGGTGACAAGGCCCCAATGGCGTACGTAGAACTGGTGGATCGCCCGCAATTAGACAGCTTTGACGACGACCAGGAGTAGTCAGCCTCGCGTTGAGCTCGAAAGCCGGGGATACCCCGGCTTTTTTTTGGCTGGCCGATGCTCCGTATATCCAGCCGGGTACTGTTTGAGTTTTAGGGGCCCGTCTTGTACGCTTTTGCAGCGATTGAGCCGTTCTTTGCTCTGCGTTGGCGATGTTAATCCATGAATACCTATAGCGGCTCTCTCTCAAGCCTGATTTCCAGCCTGGTCGACAACTGGACTTTGATCGGACGAATGGCAAGGCGCGAGGTTGTGGCCCGCTATCGTGGTTCCCTGATCGGGTTGGCCTGGTCCTTCTTCAACCCTGTGCTTCTTCTACTCGTGTATACATTTGTTTTCACCGTTGTCTTCGCGGCGCGTTGGGGAGACTCTCGTTTTGGCACGGCAGGTGTAGAGAGCCCGGCTATCATGATCTTTGCCGGGATGATTGTTCACGGACTTTTTTCCGAGTGCTTCGTACGCAGCCCGGTGCTTGTGACAGGCAATGCCAATTACGTAAAGCGGGTGGTTTTCCCACTCGAAATCCTTCCCTGGATTAGCATGGGTTCTGCGCTGTTTCACGCACTGATCAGTTTGCTTGTGCTTCTGGCAGGTGAACTCATTCTAATCGGTACGCTTCCCTGGACAGTTGTCTTGCTACCAATAGTCATTTTGCCCCTGGTGCTGGTGACAATGGGATTCACCTGGCTATTTGCTGCATCGGGTGTGTACTTCAGGGATTTGTCCCAGGTCTCAGGGCTTATCAGCACTGTACTGCTTTTTCTGTCACCGGTTTTCTACCCATTGTCCGCTATACCCGAGGCCTATCGTGCGTGGTTTTTTCTGAACCCACTCACCTATGTCATTGAGACGTCCAGAGGGTTGCTGGTGTTCGGCCAGATGCCTGCCGTGTCGGGCTTGCTCGTCTACTACGCGTTCAGTGTAGTGGTCGCCGGTCTTGGCTTTGCATGGTTCCAGAAGACCCGCAGAGGGTTTGCCGATGTCCTCTGAAGCTGTGATCAAAGCGCGCTCCCTAAGCAAGAGCTATCAGGTATTCGAGCGTCCGCAGGATCGATTTTTACAGATGCTGGCCCGGGGCAGGCGGCAGTACTACACGGAATTTTGCGCCCTGCGGCAAGTGAGTTTCTCCATAGCGCCTGGCGAGACCGTAGGTATTATTGGCAGAAATGGCTCCGGCAAGTCGACATTGTTGCAGTTGATCTGTGGCACGCTGCAGCAGAGCTCGGGCGAGGTGTTGGTCCAGGGCAAGGTGGCGGCATTGCTGGAGCTTGGTACAGGTTTCAATCCGGAGTTCACCGGTCGTGAAAATGTGGCCCTGTACGCTTCAATTCTCGGTCTGGATGATGCCACGGTAGCCGCCAGATTCGACAGTATTGTCGCCTTTGCCGACATCGGCGAATTTCTCGATCAGCCAGTAAAAACCTACTCCAGCGGGATGGTCGTGCGTCTGGCTTTCGCTGTAATTGCCCACGTCGATGCCGATATTCTGGTAATTGACGAGGCTCTCGCGGTAGGTGATGTCTACTTCGTACAGAAGTGTATGCGCTTTCTGCGGGAGTTTCGTGAAAGGGGAACCCTGCTATTTGTTTCTCACGATGCCTCAACGGTGTTGGGGCTGTGTGACCGGGCCATCTGGCTGGATTGTGGCGCCGTAAAATCCATGGGGCCCGCCAAGCAGGTAGTGAGCCTGTACCTTGAGGGGCTCTACGGTGCAGATCCGGGAGATTCACAGCACGTTGCCATGCCAGCGCCCGTGGCGGCGGATACGCCATCGGTAGACAGTGAGTACAGGGACCAGCGAGAAGCTATTATTAATGCCAGTCGGCTGCGGAATGACATAGAGGTGTTTGCCTTCGATGCGCAGGCGGCAGCATTTACCGGCGGCCAGGCTGAGGTCACCGACGTGGGTTTCTTCGAAGACAACAGGCGTCTCGGATGGATGGTAGGAGGCGAGCAGGTACAGCTAAGAATCAACTGTGTCAGCGCTATGGATCTGGATCGTCCGATCATCGGGTTTTTTATCAAGGACAGGCTGGGTCAGCATGTGTTTGGAGACAATACGTATCTGAGCTACCGGGACAGCCCTGTTCCGGTTCCCGCGGGTCGAACCTGTGTAGCAGCCTTTGATTTTACGCTGCCACGCCTGCCCACCGGCGACTACACACTGGATGTCTCCATTTCCAATGGTGATCAGGACAAGCACCATATGTTGAATTGGAAGTACGACGTACTTGCCTTCAGGGTTCAGGCGAGTTCGGTTGTGCATGGCCTCGTTGGCGTGCCCATGCGACATATCGAACTGCGGGCTGAATGAAAGTCACTCTGCCTGCTTGAGCGCCTCTTCGAACATGTAATCGACCATTTGCATGATGCCGGCATCACTGCATACGTAGCAGAATCCGCGTTCCGGCATGGCATTGTAACCTTCAAGTACGCGTTGTCGGGTGAGTTCCATTGGTTGCTCCATTATCGGTTTCCAGCGCGCATAATCTCCCAGTACCGGAGCCCCCATCGCACCGGTGGAATGGCAACCCGAACACACCAGGTCATAGTATTTTTTTCCCGGATGAATGGCAGGTGTCGCGGCGGCTGGCTGCGATTGTGCATGGCTCTCTTGCGTTTCAGGCTGCGCGGCACTGGCCGTGGAGGGCGGTTCCGCAGATTTACGGTAGAGCCTGTGAAGCCCGGAGGTTTGTGAAAGGATATAGATGGAGCCGTCGCTCGCCACTTTGATATCCCGGATACGGCCGCCAACCTCGGAGAGAATGGTCTGCTGTGAGCGCACGATACCAGCGTCGAAGTCGAGCTTCGCAATATGTTCCCCGCGCAGTGCACCGACAAGTATGTCTCCCTCCCACTCAGGAAACATGAGCCCCCGGTATACCACCAGGGGGGATACTGCAATTGAGGGTAAAAAATAATAGATGGGCTGCACCAGCCCGGATTTATGTGTGCCCTCGCCCATGGGTTTTGTCGTGGCATAGTTGGCGCCGTAGCTTATGGTCGGCCATCCGTAATCAAGGCCGGACCTGATAATGTTTATTTCATCCCCTCCGAGCGGGCCGTGGTCGGAGGCGATCAGCAGGTCTGAGGGCTCATCGTAGTGAAGCCCCTGAGCATTGCGCACACCGAGCGCGTAAATCCTTGGGTCATAGCCCTCCCTGTCTACAAATGGGTTGTCCCCGGGAGTTGAACCGTCTGCGTTGAGGCGCAGAATCTTGCCTTCGAGCCGGTCACCGTGTCTGGACAACACGTCTTCGCCTCTATCGCCAATACTGATGTACAGGTGGCCGGAGGAATCAAATTCAAGCGCTCCACCGAAATTTGAAGGGGCCCAACCGTAATCCTGATTATTAATCAGCATCCTCAGCTCGGTGAGCTCGCTACCTTTGAGTATCCCCGTGGCCACCTCGGTAAGGTGATACTTGTCCGATTCCGGGTGCGGACGTGCAAAGGAAAAGTAGATTCGTTGGTTGTTTTCAAAATCAGGGTGCAACGCTACATCCATGAGGCCGATCTGGGTGTAGCCGGAGCCAATGGCTGGCAGCCCACTGATAGCCGTGGTCTCACCAGTTGCCAGATTAATACGCGATAGCTTGCCGGAAATCTGTGTGAGAAGGATCTCTTCGTCATTCACAAACTCTAAAGCCCAGGGATAGTCTATTGGCGGTAGGACATGAGCGAGACTCGCATCTCTCACGTTGATCAGCGAAAGCGTGCTGAGTTCTCCCCGATACTCCGGGGCAACGCCCAGCTTTGCCACGGCTTGAGAACTCTGGTCCCCGGCCTTTTCCGGCGCTATGGCTTCAGGCGCTGGTGTTGCTACTGTCTCTGTAATGCCTGCGCTATTGTCAGCCGCTGCTGGTGCCGGCGTGGAGCTGTTGTCAGACGAGCAGGCCAGCAGAGCGGCACAGGGCAGCGCCAGCACTAACGAGCGGCAAGCTGCCCGGAGCCGAATCAGGCCCTTCAGACTGCCAATGCCCTCTTTTCTCAGTGCATGCGAACGAATAACGATGTCGACGACTCCTTCTGGTCAGTGAGCCGGCAGTTTATCTCAATGCCCTGGAGCACGCAGCAACTGCGATTATCGGGCGAAGCTGGCTGTTCTGGATGCAACATTGCCCAACGGGGGCGGTGGAATGGCGCGGGGGACTATCAGGCGACTTTCTTTTTCCGCTGCTTCTTCAACAGCGGTCCGAGAAACTCGCCGGTGAACGAGCCCTTGGTGAGTGCCACATCTTCTGGTGTGCCCTGCGCAATAATGCGTCCGCCGCCACTGCCGCCCTCCGGGCCGAGGTCCACAATCCAGTCTGCGGTTTTGATCACATCGAGATTGTGTTCAATGATGACAACAGTATTGCCATGGTTCCGCAGCCTGTGCAGCACATCCAGGAGCTGACGAATATCCTCGAAGTGCAGGCCGGTTGTAGGCTCGTCAAGAATATACAGCGTTTTTCCGGTGTCGCGTTTGGACAACTCTCGCGACAGCTTCACACGCTGCGCCTCACCGCCCGAGAGTGTAGTGGCAGCCTGGCCCAGGCGAATATAGGAAAGACCCACGTCCATCAGGGTTTGCAGTTTGCGGGCGATGGAGGGAACAGGCTCGAAGAAGACCAGTGCATCTTCCACGGTCATTTCCAGAACCTCATGGATGTTTTTACCCTTGTAGCGCACCTCCAGCGTTTCCCGGTTGTATCGCTTGCCTTTGCAGATGTCGCAGGGGACGTAAATGTCAGGCAGGAAATGCATCTCGACCTTGGTAACGCCGTCCCCCTGGCAGGCTTCGCACCGCCCGCCTTTTACGTTGAAGCTGAAGCGGCCGGGCTTGTAGCCACGAGAGCGCGCCTCCTGGGTGCCTGCGAACAATTCGCGAACCGGTGTGAAGATGCCCGTATAGGTGGCCGGATTTGAGCGCGGCGTTCTGCCAATCGGGCTCTGGTCGATGTCGATGCACTTGTCTATCAGTTCCAGCCCGCTGATGTCGGTATGCGCTGCCGCGGTGAGCGTGGTTGCTCCGTTCAGAGCGGTTGCGGCAATGGGATACAGCGTGCTGTTGATCAGGGTCGATTTACCGGACCCTGACACGCCGGTCACGCAGGTCAGCAAGCCCAGGGGTATTTCAAGGTCGACCTTTTGCAGGTTGTTGCCGGATGCACCCTGAAGACAGAGTAAGCGCGATGCATCGCGTGCCGTGCGCTTCGCGGGAATTTCAATACGCTTTTTCCCGGAGAGGTAGGCGCCTGTGAGGGAGTGCTCGCTGGCGAGCACGTCCTTTAATGTGCCGGACACCACGATCTCGCCGCCGTGTACGCCCGCCCCGGGGCCGATATCGATGATGTGATCCGCCGAGCGAATGGCATCCTCGTCATGCTCCACCACCAGTACGGTGTTGCCCAGGTCACGCAAGTGGGTCAGGGTGGCCAGCAGGCGCGAGTTGTCGCGTTGGTGCAGGCCTATCGAAGGCTCATCCAGAATATACATGACGCCTACCAGCCCGGCGCCAATCTGTGAGGCCAGTCGAATTCGCTGCGCCTCGCCTCCCGAGAGCGTCTCCGCGCTGCGATTGAGCGACAGGTAATTGAGCCCCACGTCTACCAGGAAGCGGTAGCGTGCGCGCAGCTCCTTGAGTATCTTGTCGGCGATCTCTCCGGCACGTCCCTGAAGTTTCAGCTGCTCGAAATACGCGTAGGCATCGCCCACCGGCAGGGCTGTTATCTGCGGCAGGTTGTGTTCGTCCACGAACACGTGACGGGCGTCCTGCTTGAGTCGTGTGCCCTCGCATTCCGGGCATGGCTGGCTGGCGAGAAACTTTGCCAGTTCCTCGCGAACCGACTGCGATTCAGTATCCCGGTAACGCCTCTCCATATTTGGAATGATGCCCTCAAAAGGGTGCGTGCGCTTGAATACATCGCCGCGATCATTGATGTACGAGAAGGCGATCTCCTGCTTGCCGCTACCGTGCATGATGATCTGGATGTGCTTCTTCGCCAGTTTGTTGAAGGGTGTATCGATATCGAAGTCATAATGCTTCGCGAGCGAGGTCAGCATGTGGAAGTAGTAGACATTGCGACGGTCCCAGCCGCGAATGGCCCCCTCAGCCAGGCTGGCCTCGGGGTACATAACCAGGCGCTCCGCGTCGAAAAACTGCCTTACGCCGAGACCATCGCAACTGCCGCAGGCTCCCGCCGGGTTGTTGAAAGAAAATAGTCGTGGTTCCAGTTCGTCAATGCTGTGGCCGCAGGTTGGGCAGGCGAAGCGCGCCGAGAAGCTGATGTCCTCGCCGGCGCCATCCATGTGACTGATGGTGGCGAGGCCATCGGTCAGCTCCAGCGCCGTCTCGAAAGATTCCGCCAGGCGCAGACCAAGATCCTCGCGAACCTTGAAGCGGTCTACCACGACTTCAACACGGTGTTTGCGCTTTTTGTCCAGATCCGGAATGTCATCCAGATCGGTGACGATGCCATCGATGCGGGCACGCACGAACCCGCCAGCTCGCAATTCCTCGAATACATGCAGGTGCTCACCCTTGCGATCGCGTATAACCGGCGCGAGTAACATCAGCTTCGTGCCCTCCGGCATGGCGAGCACGGTGTCCACCATCTGGCTGACGGTTTGTGCCTGAAGGTTCAGGCCATGTTCGGGGCATCGGGGCTCGCCCACCCGCGCATAGAGCAGCCGCAGATAATCGTAGATCTCGGTGATGGTCCCAACCGTGGAGCGGGGATTGTGGGAGGTGGATTTCTGCTCGATGGATATAGCCGGCGAGAGCCCTTCAATATGATCGATGTCCGGCTTTTCCATCATGGAGAGGAACTGTCTGGCGTAGGTGGAAAGTGACTCCACGTAGCGCCGCTGGCCCTCGGCGTAGAGGGTATCGAAAGCCAGGGATGATTTTCCCGAGCCGGATAAGCCCGTGATCACAACCAGCTTGTCGCGCGGGATATCGAGGTCTACATTTTTGAGATTGTGCGTACGTGCTCCGCGCACCTGAATGGTATCCATAAGACCTCTGTTGCAGCATAAAATACAAACCTCCAGTATATGCCCAGCCCGGCCGGTCAGGCAAAGTACTGTGGCGCTGAAGCGGGACAACGATGGCACAGGCAGTCGCCAGGCAGTGTGCGGCACTTGGTGAAGCTGGTAACATAGGGCGTTTGGCAAGAACCCTCTCCTGTGTGTGACATAAATTGATCACCGAACACCCCATGACGGCGCTGGAGCGGCGCTCGGTAGCGTCTCTGGCACTGTTGTATGCCTTTCGCATGCTCGGCCTGTTCATGGTGCTGCCGCTGCTGGCGCTGTATGCGGACGACATGCCGGGCGCGACAACGGCCCTTATCGGGCTTGCGCTGGGCATTTATGGCCTCACCCAGGCGGCTCTGCAGATTCCTTTCGGATGGCTGTCGGATCGTATCGGACGCAAACCGGTGATCATCGCTGGTCTGCTGATGTTTGCGCTCGGCAGTGTCGTTGCCGCGCTCGCCGAGAGCGTCTGGGGCATCATCCTCGGGCGCACTTTGCAGGGGGCGGGCGCCATAGCCAGCACCGTCATGGCGCTGGTGGCGGACCTCACCAGCCCGGCGCAGCGCACCAAGGCGATGGCGCTGGTCGGCATCAGCATCGGGCTGTCCTTCGCGGTGGCCCTGGTGCTTGGCCCCCTGGTGGCCTCATTCGGCGGGCTGCCCGCCGTTTTCTGGTTCACCGCGCTGCTCGCGGCTAGCGGCATCGCGGTGCTGCTTTTTCTGGTGCCAACCCCAAAGGTGAATGTGGCCGCACAGCAGGAAACCGGGCTGCGTGCGGGAATGCTCAGTAAAAGTTTCTTTGATGGCACCCTCGCGCGCCTCAATTTCGGTGTCTTTTGCCTGCATTTCACCTTGATGGCGGCGTTCCTTCTCATTCCCTCGTGGCTGGAACTGGATGCCGGCGTGAGTCGGGAAAGTCACTGGATGGTGTATCTTCCTGTCTTGCTGCTGTCGCTGATCGGCATGGTGCCCCTGATGAGCTTTGCGGAACGTGGCGGCAGGCCGCGAGCCGCTTTTCTGATCGGGATCGTGGTGTTGTTAAGTGCCGTGGGCGTGATGGGAATGGTGCACGCAGGCGCGACATTTTATATCGGGCTGTGGCTGTTTTTCGTTGGCTTCAATTACCTGGAGGCCACATTGCCTTCGCTGGTCAGCAAAACCGCTTTCTCAGATAGTAAGGGCACGGCGATGGGCGTGTATTCCACCTGCCAGTTTCTCGGCGCTTTCGCGGGCGGCGCGGCTGGCGGCTGGTTGCTGCAGCATATGGGCGAGGCCGCGCTGGTTCTCGCCTGCCTCCTGCTTGTGGCTGCCTGGGGCATGTCGGTATTGCTCTCGCCCTCCCAGTTGGCCGGGGAAGAACCCTCCCGCCTTTAGCCGGTGAGCCCCGACGGGCGCATCGGATTGACTTTGATCGCCCCTGTTGTCGCATTTGCACAAGGGGATTGCTATAGTCCACGGTCTGTTCAGATCTCGATTTTCGCTACCCTAATGAGGAATTTTTATGGCATCACGGGGTGTAAACAAGGTCATTCTGGTGGGCAATCTCGGCAATGATCCCGAGACCCGCTTTTTCCCGGATGGCGGCGCGGTGACCAACGCCAGCCTCGCCACCAGCGAAGTCTGGCGGGACAAACAAACCGGTGAGCAGAAGGAGCGTACCGAGTGGCACCGCGTGGTCTTTCGTGATCGCGGCAACTACCGGTTGGGGCAAATCGCTGGCGAATACCTCAAGAAGGGGTCCAAGGTTTTCGTGGAGGGCAAGCTCCAGACACGCAAGTGGCAGGGCCAGGATGGCCAGGACCGTTACACAACAGAGATTCTCGTCGACGAGATGCAAATGCTGGATAGCCGTGGCGCCAGTCAGGGCCAGGGAGGTTACGATTCCTCTGCCGATAACCAGCAGCGTGCGCCCTCTGCGGTTTCCTCGCCAGGCTCTGCCGGGGGCGGCGACAATGCATCGCCCCCTCCAGGGGATTTCAACAATTTTGATGATGACATCCCATTCTGAGCATGTCCGGGTTGGCCGATGTCTTCGTTGATATTGGAGCGGTGGGCCGACGTTAGTGAGAGTGCTGTTACTGGGGTCCGATACGCCGCTGGGCAAGGCAATTGAGGCGCGCCAGGCGCAGCTGCAGCGACATGATCTGGTTGCGCTGAGCCGCTCAGCCTGCCGCTGGAAAAGTGAGCGCCAGGCAAAAAAAAGCGTGGTCAGGGCGAAATGCGATGTGGTGCTGGATGTGCGTATCGAAGCGGCCGGTGACGGTGGCATGCAGATACAGGAACTGGACCTGAAACGCTGTCACTGGGTTGCAAAGGCCTGCCAAAGGGCCGGGGGGGCGTATTTCTACATATCCAGTTCCCGGGTTTTTTCCGGCCATCTGGGGCGCCCCTATCACGAAGCAGATATACCAGATAACGAAGAGTCTGTGGCCCAGTTGCTGCGCAACGCGGAGGACATTGTAGCCCAGACTTGCGAGCGCCACCTGCTACTCCGTCTGGGCCCGATATTCTCCTACGAGGGCGCCAATCTCATTTCCCAGATGCTGGGGCCGTTGCGTGAAGGTGACAGCCTGATACTGGACGATAATCTGCGTGGTTGTCCGGTCGCGGCAGAGGATGGAGCTCGCGTAGTGTTGGCGCTACTGGACCAACTGAGCACCGATATCGAGCCGTGGGGCACCTATCATTACGGCAGTTCCGACACGGCCACCTATTACGAATTTGCCGAGGCCCTGCTGGCTTCCGCGTCGCAGTTCTTTGAGTTCAGTGCGTCGGCTGTGCAGCTTGAGCGCGAGCCGGAGGGATTGCGACCGCTGAACAGGACGCTCGATTGCAGCAAAATTCTGAATACCTTTGCCGTGCGTCAAGTCCCCTGGCGTAGCGCCGTAAGTGACATGGTAAAAGAGTACTATCAGCGGGAACAGGCAGGAGAAAGCTGAATGGGCAAAGCGAGCACGGAGAACTTCCAACCCCTTACGCTGGCTGTGATGACGGTATCGGATACCCGCACCGCCACGACCGATACGTCGGGCCAGTATCTCGCAACGTCCCTTGAGGAGGCGGGTCACCACCTCGGGGATCACGCCATAGTGAAAGACGACGTGTACCAGATTCGAGCAGTGCTTTCGGCCTGGATAGCAGACCCCCGGATCAATGCGATACTGGTGACGGGCGGCACGGGATTCTCCGGCAGGGACAGCACACCCGAGGCGGTGCGCCCGCTGTTCGACAAGGATATCGACGGTTTTGGCGAAGTATTCAGGGCGCTGTCTTTTGAGGAAATCGGATCGTCCACACTGCAGTCGAGAGCGCTTGCGGGGTTTGCCAACGACACGGTGATTTTCTGCATGCCGGGCTCGACCGGCGCCTGCAAAACGGCCTGGAACGGCCTGATCCGCGAGCAGCTTGACAGCCGCCACACGCCCTGCAATTTCGTCGGTGTCCTGGCATTCCGGGCGGGCGATTCTTGAGTGCTCTGCTGACACTTGAAGCTGCGCTGGAGCGCATACTGGCCTCGGCCGCCCCCAAAGATGACACGACAACCGTCGCGCTCATGCAGGCCTCAGGTCGCGTGCTTGCCCGCAGTGTTGTGTCTCCCATCGATGTGCCCGGCTTTGACAACAGCGCAATGGATGGCTACGCGCTGCGTGCGGCCGATGCGGGCATGCGGCTGCCAGTCACCCAGCGGGTGGCGGCGGGTGCTGTAGCCGATTCACTGGTTCAAGGTACCGCCGCGCGGATATTCACCGGTGCGCCAATGCCGAAGGGAGCCGATGCAGTGGCCATGCAGGAAAATTGTCGGCTTGAGGACGGCGAGCTTCTCGTCAATGGCAAGCTCTGCGCGGGTGACAACGTGCGTCCACGCGGCCAGGATATAACGGCCGGCGATACGGTGCTGGCAGCGGGCCGGCGCCTGCGGCCCCAGGATATAGGCCTGCTGGCATCCATAGGTCTCGCGCAGGTTGAGGTCCGGCGCGCTTTGCGTGTTGCGGTACTGTCAACGGGCGATGAACTTGTGGAGCCGGGGCAGGCGGAGCCCGCTGCGGGCCAGCTTTACAACTCCAATCGATTTACCCTGGCGGCGCTGCTGCAGGGGCTGGGTATGTCGGTAGTCGATTGCGGTATCGTGCCCGATGATCCCGAGGCTACAGCAAGCGCGCTGCGCGACGCTGCAGGTCGCGCCGACTGTGTGATCAGTTCGGGGGGCGTTTCGGTTGGTGACGAAGACCATGTGAAAGCGCAGGTAGAGCGCCTCGGTCACCTGGATCTATGGAAGCTTGCGATAAAACCGGGCAAGCCCCTGGCCTTCGGCAGCGTGCTCAACACCCCATTTATCGGTCTGCCGGGTAATCCCACCTCCGTGTTTGTCACCTTCTGTCTGATTGCCAGGCCCTTCCTGCTGAAGTTGCAGGGTGTCAGCGAGCCGCAAACGCCGCGGTTTACCGCCCGCGCGGATTTCACGGTTGAACGCCCGGCTGATCGCCAGGATTACTTGCGCGTTACGCTGGAGAACGACCCGCAAGGCCTGTTGGCCAAACGTTTTGCCAATCAGAGTTCTGGCGTACTGCGCTCTGTCAGTAGTAGCAATGCGCTGGCTATAGTGCCTATTGGCACCAGCATTGCACCTGGTGACATGATCGAGGTAATTCCGCTGGATTCAATGCTGCACTAGTGAATGGCTGCTTTCATTTTTCGAACTGTTGAAACACCAGCGATGCGTTCGTGCCGCCAAAGCCAAAGCTGTTACTCATGACGCGCTGCAGGTTGGCGTTGTCCACCCGCTGCCGCACGATGGGCAAATCCGCAGCCTGCTCATCGAGTTGGTCGATGTTGGCGGAGGCCGCGACAAAACCCTCTTGTTGCATGAGCAGGCTGTAGATGGCTTCCTGTACGCCAGCGGCGCCGAGCGAATGCCCGGACAACGATTTGGTGGAACTTACCAGCGGAATTGCGTCGCGGTCGCTGTAGGCCTCACGCACTGCTTTCAGCTCCTGCATATCGCCCGCGGGCGTACTGGTGCCGTGCGCATTGATGTAGTCGATGGCGCCATCGACCGTGGAGAGAGCCTGTCGCATGCACCTCACCGCTCCCTCACCGGAAGGAGCGACCATGTCGTAGCCGTCGGATGTGGCACCGTAGCCCACCAGCTCAGCGTAGATCCTGGCTCCCCGGGCGAGGGCATGATCCAGATCCTCCACCACCAACATGCCGCCGCCGCCGGCAATGACAAAACCGTCTCGATCCCTGTCGTAGGCGCGCGAGGCACGCTCGGGTGTGGCGTTGAAATCGGTAGACAATGCGCCCATCGCATCGAACAGGCAGCTCAGGGACCAGTGCAGCTCCTCACCGCCACCAGCGAATACGATATCCTGTTTGCCGAGTTGAATCTGCTCCATCGCGCTGCCGATACAGTGAGCGCTGGTAGAGCAGGCGGAGGAAATGGAATAGTTGACGCCCTTGATCCGGAATGGCGTCGCCAGGCAGGCCGATACGGTGCTGCCCATGGTCTGGGTGACGCGGTAGGGGCCCACGCGTCGCAGCCCGCGTTCGCGCATGATGTCGGAAGCTTCTGTCTGGCTCGCCGAAGAGGCTCCGCCAGAGCCGGCTATTATACCGGTGCGCTCGTTGGAGACGTCGGATTCCTCGAGCCCCGCATCTGCGATCGCCTGCTGCATGGAAATATAGGCGAAAGCGGCGGCATCCCCCATAAAGCGCAGTTGCTTGCGGTCGATATGCTCGGCGGTATCAATATCCGGCGCGCCGGCGATATGCGAGCGCATGCCAATGTCTATTTGCTCCTGCCGTGTGCGAATGCCCGAGCGCCCCTCGTACAGCGCTTTGATAACCGAGTTGGCATCATTGCCGAGGCAGGAAACGATGCCCAGCCCGGTTATTACGACTCTTCTACCCATAGCCCTAGAATGACTCCGTTGTTGTAAACAGACCAACGCGCAGATCTTTTGCAGTGTAGATGTCTTTGCCGTCAACCGACAGCACGCCATCGGCGATGCCCATCACCAGCTTTCTCTCGATAACCCGCTTGACGTTGATGTTGTAGACCACTTTGGATGCGTCCGGCAATACCTGGCCGCTGAATTTGACCTCGCCGCAACCAAGCGCCCGCCCACGACCGGGGTTGCCGCGCCAGCCCAGGAAAAACCCCACCAGCTGCCACATGGCGTCCAGGCCCAGGCAGCCGGGCATTACTGGATCACCTGGAAAGTGACAGTCAAAAAACCAGAGGTCCGGGTTGATATCGAGCTCAGCGATGATTTCTCCCTTGCCGTAGCCGCCGCCTTCGGAGCTGATGTGCGCGATGCGATCCATCATCAGCATATTGCCGGTGGGAAGCTGTGCGTTGCCCGGTCCGAAGAGAGCGCCATTGCCGCAGGCCACGAGATCTTCTTTCGAGTAGGCATGTTTGGCGGTCATGGGCCTGTAGTCACTCCTGCTTTGTAATTTTGCCGGATGGTGTCCATATTCTACCCGATCTGTCGCGGTGGGGCAGTGTGGGAAATTGATGGGAAGTCTGCTAGCACAGGCGTGTATCGTGGCCGCGGGTGGCCCGGTAGCCAAAAATACGGGCATCCGCTAGTATGTCGACGCGTTGTAAAAAAACACAAATAATCCATATAGACTCTATGTCTTGTTCTGCGCTTGCCTGCAGATAGGGGAACCAGATGCTAATACCCGTACTACTTTCCGGCGGCGTCGGCAGCAGGCTGTGGCCTGTGTCGCGGGAATCCCATCCGAAGCAGTTTCTACCGCTTGCGGGTGAGCTAACCATGTTGCAGGAAACCCTGCAGCGCACGGCCGGGCTGGATGCTGCCGGCCCGCTGGTGGTCTGCAATGAAGAACATCGTTTCATGGTGGCCGAACAACTGCGACAGTTGCAACTGGATGCGAGCGGGCTGATTCTTGAGCCGGCCGGCCGCAATACCGCGCCCGCAGTGGCACTGGCCGCCCTGCATGCGCTGAAAACCGATGCAGATGCGCTGCTTCTGGTGTTACCCGCGGATCACCTGATACAGGATGTCGAGGAGTTCGTGGCCGCCATAGGCAAGGCGCTGCCAGTTGCCAGGGCCGGCCGGTTGATGACCTTTGGTGTGGTGCCGACGAGCCCGGAGACCGGCTACGGCTACATCCAGTGCGGGGATGCAGAAGGCGAGGGGCTGTTTGCGCTGAACCGGTTCGTGGAAAAGCCCGATGCGTCAACCGCTGAGCAGTACCTCAGCTCTGGCGACTATCTCTGGAACAGCGGGATGTTCCTGCTGAGTGCCCAGCTGTATTTGTCCGAACTCGATAAACACGCGCCCGAAATGCTCAACCGATGCCGGGAGGCTATGCAGGCCGCCAGCAGCGATCTGGATTTTGTGCGTCCCGATGCGGAAATTTTCGCCCGTTGCCCCGCTGATAGTATCGACTATGCTGTTATGGAAAAGACCAGGCTCGGTGGTGTGGTCGCGCTCGACTGCGGCTGGAGCGATGTCGGTGCCTGGTCAGCGTTGTGGGAAGTGAGTTCGCGGGACGAAAACAGCAATGTGTGCAAAGGCGATGTGATGCTGCACAACTGCAGTGGTAGTTATGTGCGCAGCGATTCGCGTCTGGTGGCCGCCACGGGGGTCAATAACCTGGTGATCGTGGAAACCGCAGACGCCGTACTGGTCGCCGACCGCGATCAGGTGCAGGACGTCAAGCAGATCGTTAACATGCTCAAGGAGCAGGCGCGCAGCGAGGCGTCGCTGCATCGGCGCGTGTACCGCCCCTGGGGATCCTATGAATCACTGGTCAGTGCAGACCGCTTTCAGGTAAAAAGAATCGTGGTGAATTCAGGGGCGTCCCTCTCCCTGCAAATGCACCATCACCGTGCAGAGCACTGGATCGTGGTGAAGGGCACGGCCGAGGTCACCTGCGAGGACAGGGTGTTTATGCTGGGAGAGGATGAATCCACCTATATCCCGCTCGGGCACAAGCACCGGTTGGCGAATCCGGGTCACATACCGCTTGAGATCATTGAGGTCCAGTCGGGCAGTTATCTCGGCGAGGACGATATTGTGCGCTTCGAGGATGTATACGGCCGCAGTAAATAGCTAATTCAACAAGGAGATTGTAGGAATTGATTAAGAAATGCCTGTTCCCGGTGGCCGGTTATGGGACCCGGTTCTTGCCCGCCACTAAAAGCATGCCGAAAGAGATGCTGCCGATAGTCAACAAGCCTCTGGTTCAATATGGCGTGGAGGAGGCTATCGAAGCGGGCATGACGACTTGTGCCATGGTGACGGGACGCGGCAAGCGGATTATCACTGATCACTTCGATATCAGTTACGAGCTTGAGCACCAGATATCAGGCAGTGGCAAGGAAGCGTACCTGTCAAGTATTCGCTCCGTGCTGGACAAGGGTGTATTCACGACGGTGCGACAGCGCGAGATGAAAGGCCTCGGACATGCCATTCTCACCGGGGAGCCCCTGATAGGCAACGAGCCTTTCGGCGTGTTGTTGTCCGACGATCTGTGTATCAATGATGGGCCCGGCGTATTGAGCCAGATGGCTGAGCTGTTCAAGCAGTTTCGCTGTTCCATCGTGGCGATTCAGGAAGTGCCGCGGGAAGAGACCCACAAGTACGGTGTTATTCGCGGTGAAAGCCTGAAGGACGGCGTGTTTCGGATAGACGAAATGGTCGAAAAGCCGGATCCCAAGGATGCACCTTCCAACCTGGCGATTATTGGTCGCTACATACTAACACCGGACATTTTTGACATCCTGCGTGATACCGAGCCCGGGGCCAACGGTGAAGTACAACTGACGGACGCCCTGCAGACACAGGCGCGCCAGGGGTGCGTGATGGCCTACAAGTTCAAGGGGCGCAGGTTCGATTGCGGGAGCGTGCCCGGCTTTGTCGAGGCAACCAACTATGTCTACGATAACTACTATATCCAGAGCTGAGTAAATTGACTGTGCAAGAAATTAGCTGCTTCAAGGCCTACGATGTGCGCGGGCGCGTGCCCGACCAACTCAATGAAGACATAGCGCGGCGCATCGGGCGCGCCTATGCGGAAGTGGTGAAGCCGCGCCAGGTGGTCGTGGGCCACGATATCAGGCTCAGTAGCGCCGCAATACAGGCCGCATTGACAGAGGG
The DNA here is from genome assembly GCA_963976655.1 of uncultured Halieaceae bacterium. Classification (GTDB taxonomy): domain Bacteria; phylum Pseudomonadota; class Gammaproteobacteria; order Pseudomonadales; family Halieaceae; genus Marimicrobium. The sequence continues at coordinate 52,570 of CAXBLB010000016.1, read as the reverse complement.
TCTGCTGGAACAGGGAGTGGATGTCTACGATATAGGGCTCAGTGGCACGGAGGAGATTTATTTTGCAACTTCCCACGCCGGTATGGACGGTGGCATCGTGGTAACGGCGAGCCACAATCCCAAAGATTATAACGGGATGAAATTTGTACGCGAGGAGTCGCGGCCTATCTCCGGTGATACCGGGCTGTTCGATATTAAAAACCTTGCAGAGCAGAACAATTTTACCGCTGCCGAATCGCCCGGCCAGTTGCACAGCCTGGACACAAGTGAGGCTTACGTTGAACACCTGCTGTCCTATGTGGATGTCGGTCAGCTAAAGCCCTTGAAGATTGTGGTAGATGCCGGCAATGGCGGAGCGGGGCGGATAGTGGATCTGCTGGAACCGCATCTGCCCTTCGAGTTCATCAAGTTGCGCCATGAAGCAGATGGGAATTTCCCCAACGGTGTCCCAAACCCCCTGTTAACAGAGAATCGCGCGGCGGCGATTGAAGCGGTCAAGGCGCACAAGGCCGATCTTGGTATTGGCTGGGATGGTGATTTCGATCGCTGCTTTTTCTTTGATGAACTGGGCGATTTTGTCGAGGGATACTACGTGGTCGGCCTGTTGGCGGAAGCCTTTCTGATGCAGCAGGGTCCGGCCCGCGTTGTCCACGACCCGAGGCTTACCTGGAATACGGTTGATATCGTCGAATCGCTGGGCGGTGAAGCGGTGCAGTGCAAAACGGGGCACGCCTTTATCAAGGAGCGGATGCGGCTGGAAAATGCTGTCTATGGCGGCGAAATGAGCGCGCACCATTACTTCCGCGACTTCGCTTACTGCGATAGCGGCATGATTCCCTGGCTGCTGGTTGCGGCCCTTATCAGCAATCGCGAACTTTCGCTATCCAACATGATTGCCGAACGGATGGCAGCCTTTCCCTGTAGCGGCGAGATTAATCGTACCATCGCTGATCCGGCGGCGGTGCTGGCAGAGGTTGAAGCGAGCTATTCAGCCGCAGCCGAGTCGGTGGAGCGCATCGACGGCCTGAGTATGTCGCTGGGTGATTGGCGTTTTAATCTGCGTATGTCCAACACGGAGCCGGTAGTGCGTCTGAACGTCGAGAGTCGCGGCAACCGTGAGTTGATGGAGGCGAAAACCACAGAGCTGCTGGCCCTGATCGACGCGCACGGGGCTGTTGCCTAGCGCGCCTGCTCACGCCAGGCTGCGATCTGCCGTTGGGTTGCTGTATCCATGCCGGGCGCGTTCGTATCATCCTGCATGCGGTTGAGAATGTCTTCGCCAATCTCTTTGCCCAGTTCCACACCCCATTGATCGAAAGCATTGATGCCCCAAAGCTGGGCGCTGCAGAAAGTGCGATGTTCATACAGCGCGAGCAACGCGCCCAGAGTTTCGGGCGTGAGAGCAGGCATACTGATAATGCTGCTGGGTCTGTTGCCGGGCATGCTCAGGTGCGGTGCGAGCGCAGTTGCCGATTGCTCGTTCAGACCGCGCCGAAGAAGCGATTCCCGCGCCGATTCCAGCGAGCGTCCCACCATGAGCGCCCGGCTCTGGGCCAGACAATTGGCCACCACCCTGGCGTGCTGTTTTGGCAAATCGGTGTGCGTGCTCAGCGGCAGGACGAAATCTACCGGACACAGCCTGGTGCCCTGGTGCAGCATCTGGTGAAAGGAATGTTGTCCGAGGGTGCCGGCACAACCCCACAGTACAGGCGCCGTATCGTAGTCGAGGGTGGCGCCTGTGCTGCTCACGCGTTTACCGTTGCTCTCCATCGTCAGTTGTTGCAGGAAGTCGGGTAGCTTTCGCAGCGCGTGATCGTAGGGCAGCACCAGATGACTACCGGCCTTGAGAAAGCTGGTGTACCAGACCTCCAACAGCGCCGCCAGCATTGGCATGTTGGCAGCGGTTTCAGCCGTGCGGAAGTGCTCGTCCATCGCATGTGCGCCAGCGAGGAAGTGACTGAAATTTTCCCAGCCAACCGCGATGGCGCAACTGAGCCCGATCGCGGACCACACCGAATAGCGCCCTCCGACCCAATCCCACAGGGGCAGGCAATTATTTGCCGGAATACCGAACTCCCGGGCGGCATCCAGATTGGTTGTCACGGCGAAAAAGTGCCGGTACAGGTCGCGGTCATCGGCACCCGCTCCCCAGAGCCATTCGCGCGCCGCCAGGCTGTTGGCGAGGGTTTCCTCCGTGCGAAATGACTTCGAGCAAATGATGAATAGCGTGGTAGCCGCATTGAGCTCGCTGAGGGTGTCCTGCAGGTCAGCAGGATCCACATTTGCAACGTAGTGACAGCGCACAGAACCCCAGTACGGCCGCAGTGCCTCAGAGACCAGCCGGGGCCCCAGATCAGAGCCGCCGATACCAATGTTGACGACGTCGGTGATCGCATCACCCCGAAAACCGATGTGTTCGCCCGCGTTGATCTGGTTGGCTATGCCGCGCATGCGTTCGAGCGTTTCGTTCACTTCGGCAAATAACGGCTCCAGTGGGCCGTCGCCGACATCGGGTGCGCGTAGCAGCGTATGCAGCGCCGCGCGGTTCTCTGTGTTGTTGACGCGCTCGCCGCCCAGGAGCGACTGGGCGCGCGCGGGAAGACTGGCCTGATCTGCCAGGGTCAGCAACAAGCTGAGCGTTTCACGATCAATGAGATGCCGTGAGTAATCCAGTTCCAGACCGGCAGCGGTCAGCGTGAAATCCTCGGCACGACGCGCATCGGTGGCCAGTGACTCCTCAATCGAGAACGAGGACAAATCCTGCGCTCTGGAGGCCAGCGTCGGGTACACGGGGTAGTTAGAAAGCAGAGAGGGCGCCACCATTGGAAAAATGCCGTGCGAACAATTGAAGCTTGAGTATAGGGAGCCGGATATAGCCCTGCAAACCTCGATGTTGCGCAATGCCCTGTGGACAGGTTCGGGGCTCAGTGATCGCGATGAACCGCCAGGGCAGTGACCTCCTCAAGGGCGGTGCGTGCTTTGCTGGCCGGGAGGCCCGACAGTTGAGCCAGCGCCAGATCGTGGTAGTACATGGCGCGCTGGCGGGTGTACTCAAGAGAGCCACAGCGCTTGACGGCGAGGAGCACCTCCCCGAGATCTTCCGCGGTGCGTTGCTCGATCGCCTTGCGCACGAGCTGCTGCTCCCGGGCGTTGCCGTGTACGAGCACATGGATCAGCGGCAGAGTCGCCTTGCCTTCGGCCAGATCATCGCCCACGTTCTTGCCCATCGCCGCGGGGTCGCCGTCGTAGTCCAGCAGATCATCTATCATCTGAAAAGCGATCCCGAGGTTGAGACCGAATACCTGCAGGGCAAGACGCTGCGCAGCGTCTGCGCCCGACAGGGCTGCCGCACCAAAGCAGCCTGTCGCGAATAAAATGGCGGTTTTGCGCGTGATGACGTCCAGGTACTCCTCTTCGCTGATCGTGGCGTTGCCAGCGCGCGTGAGTTGCAGCACTTCACCCTCGGCGATGGTATTGGTGGTGTCTGCCATGTTGCGCAGCAACTCGTTGTTGTCCAGCTGTACCATCAGCTGGAACGCACGGGTGTAGAGGAAATCGCCCACGAGTACAGAGGGTGCATTGCCAAATTCGGCGTTGGCCGTGGAGCGTCCACGGCGTAGTTGGGAAATGTCGACCACGTCGTCGTGCAGTAGCGTGGCGGTATGAATGAACTCCACGGTGGCCGCGAACTTGATGTGGGATTCCGTGCAGCCACCCAGCGCGGCCGCTGTGAGGAGCACCAGCAGGGGGCGGAGGCGTTTGCCGCCGGCATCGACGATGTAGTGGCCTACATTCTCCACCATGGCCACATCAGAGTGTAGCTGGTCGACAATGAGCTCATTGACCCGCTGAAACTCCCGGTCTACGACGGCACGAATGTGTTGCATAGGAAGAAGGGGACCTCGGCAGTGCCCGCGCATGCTAGGCTGCGTCACTATAGCTGTCAAGCGGCCGCGCCGGCGAATCCGCAGTCGGTAAGCGCTTGATTTCACGGGCCAGGCCCCTTGCCGAAAGGGGTGGGTTTGCGTACAATCGCCGCCCTCCGGTGAGTGCTGCGCTGTATGGTGGCAACAACCGTAGCCAACAACTGTTTGTGCCTGGCTCTGCCCCCTCTGACTGGAGGGTTGTTTGCAACCGCGAGCAGGCTAATTAAACGGAGCGAGCAATGTACGCAGTAATTGAGAGCGGTGGCAAGCAGCATCGCGTAGTCGAGGGCGAGACCCTCAAACTGGAAAAAATCGACGTTCCCACCGGGGAGTCGCTCGAATTTGACCGGGTGCTGATGATCGGGGGCGACACCGTCAAGATTGGCACACCGCTGGTTGAGGGCGGCAAGGTCACCGCGGAGGTGCTCTCACACGGGCGCCACGGCAAGATCAGGATAGTCAAATTCAACCGTCGCAAGCACTATCGGAGAGAAACTGGCCATCGGCAGTGGTATACCGAGGTGAAAATCACCGGAATCTCGGCCTAGAAGAGGGATTGGACAATGGCACACAAGAAAGCAGGCGGTAGTACACGCAACGGGCGTGATTCGCAGAGCAAGCGGCTTGGTGTAAAGCGCTTCGGCGGTCAGGAAGTCAAAGCGGGCAACATTATTGTGCGCCAGCGTGGAACTCGATTTCACGCCGGTCCCAACGTGGGCATCGGCAAGGATCACACGCTGTTCGCGACCTCGGACGGACGGGTCGAGTTTGTCGTCAAGGGTCCCAAGAGCCGCAAATTTGTGCATGTGGTAAGCGCCTGACTGGCGAGACCAGACGGAGTCAACGAAAGCCTCGTCAAATTGACGGGGCTTTTTTTTGTGTTCACGATGAGCGCTGCTCGCACCGGGTACAGGCATGAAATTTGTAGATGAGGCAACAATCAAGGTCCAGGCCGGCAATGGCGGCAGTGGCTGCCTGAGTTTCCGGCGGGAAAAATATATCGCCAAAGGCGGCCCGGATGGCGGCGACGGCGGCGATGGCGGCAGCGTCTATATCGAGGCAGACACCGCTCTCAATACCATGGTTGATTACCGTTACAAACGCAGCTATCGGGCCGAGAACGGCGAGCCCGGGCGCGGGCGCAACTGTACTGGCAGTGCCGGTGCAGACCTCATTCTGAAGGTTCCCGTCGGCACCACCATCATCGACGTGGACATCGATGAAGTACTCGGGGATTTATCCGAGCCGGGGGAGCGCTTGATGGTTGCCCAGGGAGGATTTCACGGGCTTGGGAATACGCGCTACAAATCCAGCACCAATCGAGCCCCGCGGCAGACATCACCCGGTACGGAGGGCGAGGCGCGCAATCTGAAGCTGGAATTGAAAGTGCTGGCCGATGTGGGCCTGCTCGGCCTGCCCAACGCTGGAAAATCCACACTCATTCGCGCGGTGTCTGCGGCGACCCCGAAAGTGGCGGACTACCCCTTTACCACCCTCGTGCCCAATCTTGGCGTGGTGAAGGTAGAAGACCATCGCAGTTTCGTGATGGCGGACATTCCCGGCCTGATTGAAGGGGCCTCCGAGGGCGCCGGTCTGGGCATACGTTTTCTGAAGCACCTCACGCGTACCCGAATTCTGCTGCATCTGGTGGATATGGCGCCCTTCGACGGCAGTAACCCGGCGCAGGCTGCGCTGGCGATTGTCAACGAGTTGCAGAGTTTCAGCCCCACTCTGGCTGAACGTGAGCGCTGGCTGGTGCTGAACAAGCGCGATTTGCTGGATGAAGACAGCTTTGAGGAGCGTCGTGCTGAACTGCTTGGCGCTCTCAATTGGCAGGGCCCGGTATACAGTGTTTCCGCAATCAGGGCTGACGGCACCCGCGAACTGTGTGGCGATCTCATGCGCGCCATCGAGCGCCAGCGCGCTGCGGAAGTGGCGGACCCGGAGCTGTGCGAGTTGGAGAAGGAACGCGAGCAGCGCATGCAACAGGAAGCGCGCGAGCGCATTGAGGCCCTGCGGGCACGCAAGCGCGCCGCGCGAGAGGGCGATGACGATGATGCCGACGAGGATGATGATTTCGATGTCGAAGTCGAATACCGGACATAGGAGCCAGCGTGGCTGAGCGCGATGAACTGGCTGCCGCCCGGCGCTGGGTGATCAAAATCGGCAGTGCACTGCTCACCGATGATGGCCGTGGGCTGGATGAAGACATGATCACCCGGCTGGTGGGTCAGGTAGCGGCCTTGCGCGCCGCGGGCAGCGAGGTCGTGTTGGTCTCCAGTGGCGCCGTGGCTGCCGGTGTTGTGCGTCTGGGCTGGGCGTCGCGACCACATCAAATCCACGAGCTGCAAGCCGCCGCGGCGGTGGGTCAATCGCTGCTTGTGCAAAACTACGAGATGGCGTTCAAGGCACACCACACGATCACCGCGCAGGTATTGTTGGTGCATGACGATGTCACCTCCCGGGCGCGCTACCTGAACGCCCGCAGTACCCTGAAAACACTGCTTTCCCTCGGTGTCGTGCCGGTAGTGAATGAAAACGACACCGTGGTGACGGATGAAATCCGCTTCGGCGACAACGACACGCTGGCCGCGCTGGTGGCAAATCTGATCGATGCGGACGTGCTGGTACTGCTGACTGACCAGCAGGGCCTCTTTCGCGAGGATCCGCGACAGAATCCGGATGCGGAGCTGGTTGCACTGTGCGACGTGCATGATCCCGCTTTGGATGCCATGGCGGGAGAGGGCGGTGCGCTGGGTCGCGGTGGTATGTTGACCAAACTGCGCGCGGCGCGTCTGGCCGCACGTTCGGGTACCGAGACGGTGATAGCCTCCGGACGCTCCGCCAGTGTTCTCGGTCGAATCGCAGCCGGTGACGCGGTGGGTACCTGGTTGCGCACCGGTCAGCAGCCGCAGAATGCCCGCAAGCAGTGGCTGGCGAGCCTGCTACAGGTAGCGGGAAGCGTAGAGCTGGACGTGGGGGCGGTGCGAGTACTGCGGGAGTCGGGGCGCAGTCTGTTGCCTGTCGGTGTGCGCGCGGTTCACGGTGCGTTTTTACGCGGCGATCTGATATCCCTGAGGAACCCGCAGGGCCAGGAAGTGGCCCGGGGGCTGGTGAACTACAACGCCGACGAAACGCGGCGCATCATGGGTTCCTCCTCCTCTGCGATCGAGTCTATCCTCGGCTACCAGGGGGACGAGGAACTGGTGCATCGCGACAACCTTGTGCTTGTATAGCTGGGGGCGCCTAGCTGGGGGCGCCTAGCTGGGGGCGCCTGGTCGGGGGCCCCCTATACCAGGCGGCGTCTCAGCTCATCCACCGGCCGATCGGGGTTTTCACCCAGAGGAAATTCATCAGCTTTTTCATGCCCTCGGCGCTTTTGGCACTGTAGGGATAGCCGTTTTGCAATTTGCCGCCAAAGCGGTCGATGATGATAGGCATTTCGTGGCAGTAGCCGCGCAGGCCCTTCTTGCCATTCACCTGGCCAACACCGGAGTTTTTGCGCCCGCCAAATGGCGCAGCCGGTATACCATAGCTCATCGCCATATCGTTCACGCTGCAGGAGCCGGTGTCGATTGCGGTTGCCAGTTGGTAGCCTTTCTCCTTGTCCTGGGTCCAGACGTTGCCGTTCAGGCCAAACTCGGAGTCGTTCGCCAGGCGCAGTGCTTCTTCCTCGCTGTCCACTTTCTGGATACACAGAACCGGGCCGAATGTTTCCAGCACCATGATGTCCATGCTGTTGTCGACCTCGGTAATGACGGTGGGCTCGTAGTAGAGTCCCGGCAGATCCGGGTTGCGGCGACCACCCGTGTGGATCGTGGCACCCTTGGCCCGGGCATCCTCGACGTGCGCTTCAATAATGCTCAGCTGGCGATCCCAGAAGATTGCACCGATATCCTCGTCCCAGCCATGTTGTTGACCCTGGCGAAGATTCTTGCCTTTTTCCAGTACACGCTTGAGAAAGTCATCGTAAACCTCCTTCACCACGTAGATTCGCTCGGTGCCGCAGCAATAGTGCCCCGTGTTCATGCAGGAACCTACCCAGGCGCCGTCTGCCGCGCGGTCGAGATCCGCATCGGCGCAGACGATCATGGCATCGTTGCCGCCCAGCTCCAGGGTGCAGGGAATGAGCTGACTGGCGCAGGCTTCCGCGACCTTGCGTCCGGTGGCCACGGAGCCGGTGAATGACACCTTGTCCACGCCGCCGTTGACGATCGCCGCGCCGGTTTCGCCATCCCCCAGCAAGACCTGCAGTACGCCTTCAGGCAGACCGGCCTCGCGGAAAATGTCTTCGGCCAGTTTGGCCGAGTAAGGTGTGACTTCCGAGCCTTTGGCGACGATGGCGTTGCCTGCCATGATGGCTTGCGTGGCCTGGTTCATCACCAGTACGAAAGGGCCGTTCCACGGTGTGATCAGGCCGATTACGCCGAGGGGCTTGTACACGATGCGCAGCTGCTTCATCAAACCCAGCAGCCCATGGATCTTGCGCTTGCGCGGCTTGAGGAACTTCTCGGCGTTTTTGGCGTAGTAGCAGAGCTGATCTACAACCGAAAAGACTTCCATGCTCATGGCATCGGTGCGGGCTTTGCCGGTTTCCTTCACCACGGTATCGATAATCTCGTCCTGCCGCTCGATCACGATCTTCAGCGCGCGCTCAACGATAGCGGCGCGCTCACGCATGCTCGTTTTAGCCCACGCAGCTTGTGCGGTGCGCGCTTTGGCTATGGCCTGCGCAACATCTTCGGCGTTGGCGCATATCAGCTCGCCGGTGGGTTCGAGTGTTACCGGACTGCGCAGTTGCAGGTGACGTCTGGCATCGTTGGATTCTATAACTTCGTAGATGGACATACTGGCCTCCCTCAAGAATGCGTCTAAACTAATGGTCATTAGTTTGAGTGTCAATGGCTTTCGCGTGTCGCACCGATTGCGGGGTGCGGGTTGTGAGCGGCTGCAGCGAGTGGCATCCATTGCATGCGGTGTGGTTTGTGGAATAATGGCGCGCTGTTTCAGGGGGCCGCCATAACGATGAATTCACCTACGTGGTTACTGCTCGGTTACTGCGTTGCGATAGCGGCAGTCTCTCTGGCAGGGGGTCTGCTGCCCTCGCTGGTCAGGATGACCCATACCCGCACGCAGCTGGTGATGAGCCTTGTATCCGGCTTGATGCTGGGCGTGGCGTTCTACCACTTGCTGCCGCACAGTATTGCCATGCAGGAAGCCGACAATGCCGCGGACATTGCCGTCTGGTGGCTGATGCTTGGACTGGTTGCCATGTTATTGCTGTTGCGGCTGTTTCACTTCCACCAGCACGATTTCAGCCACGAGGAACACCTGCCGCATGCAAATGATCATCAGCATGCGCACCACGACCACATGGCGCCTGCCAGTCCTCACGTCCACAGCCTGAGTGGCATCGGCATCGGCCTGGGTCTGGCGCTACATACCCTGATTGACGGCGTGGCCCTGGGGGCCGTAATGCTGGGCGGCGAGGCACTCGGGGGCTGGCTGGGAATCGGTGTCTTTCTCGCCATTTTGCTGCACAAGCCACTGGATTCGATGTCGATTGCCACCGTGCTGGAATCGGGGGGCTGGAGTGCCGCCTCACGCCAGCGGGTGAACCTGCTATTTGCACTGATGTGCCCTCTTGGCGCCCTGGCGTTCTATTTCGGGATTGGCACGCTCGGCAATGGCAGTCACGTGGTGGCGGCGAGCCTGGCTTTTTCGGCGGGTGCGTTTATCTGTATTGCCCTGAGTGACCTGCTGCCCGAAGTGCACTTTCACAGCCATGACCGGGGCAAGCTCAGCCTCGCGTTCCTGTTGGGCATTGCTGTAGCCTACGCCATGATTGCGATAGAGCCGGCGGGGATACATTCATCCCTGCATTGAATACGGGAGTTTATATGCGCGTAAAACGTTTTATCTATCCACCCATCTGGCTGGTTTTTGGTCTGGTGGCGGTGTTTGCGCTGAACGAATATCTCCCCGGGCCGCGCTTCTCGGGGCTCGCGGCGCAGATCGCTGGAGGAGTGCTGATCGTGCTGGGCCTGGTATTGCTGGTGCTGGCCAACGGCCTGTTCACCCGGGCGGGCACCGATGCCATCCCGTTTCGCAATGTCAGTGCACTGGTCACGGGGGGCGTATACCGTTTCACGCGCAACCCCATGTACCTGGGCATGCTGCTGGTACTGCTTGGTTGTGCGGTAACCGTGGGCTCTGTGTTTGCGTTGGCCATACCTCCCCTGTTCGCCGTGATCGTGCAATGGCGTTTCATTCAAGCCGAAGAAGCGTTGCTGCGGGAACTGTTTGGCGAGGAGTACGTGGCCTACTGCCAGCGGGTGCGTCGCTGGCTGTAGGCCTGTTTGGGCGCGGGCCCTGTTCCGCCTATTCGTGGCGTTGTGCATGCAGTTCCCGTGCGGTTTGCAACGAGCCTGCATTGATGACGTGCGTGAAGCCGAGCGCCTCAAGACGCTGTTTGGCCAGACCTGCCCTGCGTCCCGAGCCGCAGTAGAGGTAGACAGGTGTCTCCCGGGCCAGCGCAAGCGGCGCAATCCCGGACTCAATGGCATCGTGAGGAATGTTCAGTGCGCCTTCAACGTGGCCCCCGTCGTATTCTGCCGGTGTGCGCACGTCTATCCACACCTGCTCCTGCACCGGTGGCGAGGGCTGGCTGGCACAGCCACTCAACAGTGGCCCGCCAAACAGAAACATCAAGGCTATCAGGGCCGCGATACCGTGCGTCGCAGTACCGCTCCGGTCGAGGCGATTTGAAGTGCTCATGCTTATTGCTCCGCGCCCATGGCAAGAGCCCGGGCTTTGCTGTCATTGTCATTCGATGGAGATTGTAGCCAGACTCCAAGTTGTTGCTGGACTATCGTTGCCAGCGCTTCAATATGCGCCGGTTCGCTATTCAGGCAGGGGATATAGTGAAAATCAGTGCCCCCCGCGCCGAGAAAGTAATCGCGGTTCTCAACGGCTATCTCTTCGAGTGTCTCCAGGCAATCCGAGGAGAAGCCCGGACAGATTACCTGAACGGTTTTGACGCCCTCGCCCGGCAACTTCTTCAGTGTCTCGTCAGTGTAGGGCTGCAGCCATTCTGCGCGCCCGAAGCGTGATTGAAAGGTGGTGCAGTAGTCCTGCTCCCCAAGACCCAGCGCCTGGGCAACCAGTCGCGTTGTTTTGTGGCACTGACAATGATATGGGTCGCCCCGGTCCAGATACCGGCGCGGTTCGCCATGATAGGAAAAAATCAGCCGCCCGGCGCGCCCGTGCTTTGCCTGAAAAGCGCGCACGCTGTCTGCCAGCGCGGCGATATAGGCCGGATGATCGTGGTAGCTGGTGATGAAATGCAGTTCGGGCAGCCAGCGCCTGCGAGTGAAATCCGCCGCCAATGCATCGAAGGTCGATGCCGTGGTGGCGCAGCTGTACTGCGGGTAGAGCGGCAGTACCAGCAGTTGACGCACCCCCTGTTGCAGCAGATTCTCAATCGCCGCGTGGATGGAAGGCTCGCCATAGCGCATGGCGTACGCCACTGATATGCGCTCGCCGCAACGCTCGCCAAGCAAAGCGCCGAGCGCTTGCGCCTGTGCCTCGGTATGCACCCGCAGGGGTGAGCCTGCACTGGTCCAGATAGCCCGATACGCCTCGGCGGAGCGCGCCGGGCGAACATTCAGGATGATTCCGTGCAGTATCAACAACCACAGGGCGCGAGGGATCTCGACCACTCGCGGATCCGCCAGAAACTCTCTGAGGTAGGTTTTCAGCGCGGACTTTTCCGGTGCCTCAGGCGTACCGAGGTTGGTCACCAGAACGCCTATGCGCGCTGGCTCACCGTGCTCAAAGTTTTCTCTGCCGATGTATTGCATGCGCCAGCACTATACTGGCGCCGCACAGTGGTGCCAAGTCACCGGATATCGTGCACCTGGGCAGTATCCGCGCTGCGACCCTCGCCGTGGCACAGGGCGCATTGTTCCACCACCTCACCGCTGTCGATCGCCTGCTGTGTGGTACTGAAGCTGCCGCCGTTGGCCGTCATGTGTGCGGCGGCCACGGTGTCGTCGTGGCAGCTGCTGCAGACCGCGGTAGCCGGGCTTGTCACTCGATCGTCCGCTGGATCCTGCCTGTCTTCGCCGGTATCAATGCTCGTCGCCAGCACGGACTCCGCCAGCGGCAGACTGTAGCCCTGCTCACCGTGGCAGGCGACGCAGTTGGCGAGGTCGCCGGGGTAGTGCACCTGCTCCTCGTCGTACACGTAGGTGGTGAATCCGCGGAAGCCTACCACTTGTAGCGGTTGTTCTCGGATACTGGCCGCGTGGATGGCGTGGATCATGGTTTTGAAATCCAGGGATTCCTCCTGCTTGCCATCTGTCGGCGGATTCTGGGCGATCTCCCTTACGCCGCGGTCGGTGTTGCGCGGATTGTGGCAGGTCACGCAGCTGTCGATATTGTCCGCCCTGTTGCTGCCGTGCAGCACCAGCGAGCCGTGACAGGCCAGGCAACGCTCAATTTCCACAACCTGTCGACGGGCCATCGGGGTACCGTCAGCTTCGTCGATGGAGAAAAACCGTACCACGTCGCCCACGGGCACATTCTCCGTCTGGCCGTCGCCATCGGTGTCCAGAACCGGGTGGCCCTCAATGGTCACGACGCCGCTGCCGGAAGCCGCTTCGCCCGGGGGGCCACTGCCGTCCGGCACGGGCGATGCGAGGCCGAGGCTGTAACTGCCATCGCCGTTGCCAGTCGCGTTTGCCAGCGCGTCGGTTGCCACTGCATTCGCATTGTCACTGCCGTTGCCGGTATTGGTGTAGTCGGCTGTGTTCCACGCCATGCCCACGCGTAACGTGGCGCCGGCCGCGGCGAATACGGGGTCGTTGAGAATGTCGTAGGGTTCGCCGGTGAGAGGGTTGCTGACTCTGAAGCCTACTACCGGTCGCTCTCCCGGCGCGGAGTTCTCAACGCTGAGGATTTCCGCGCGAAACTGTTTGCGCGCCTCGTCGATGAGCATGCGGTGACTGTTGACGATACTGAAATTCTTGTCCGGGCCATGGCACTGGCTGCATCGCGTATCGTCCGGTTGGCCCCCTTTGTGGGTGGCAAAATCGACGTCGTCGTGGCAACTGCCACACACGGCGGCTGTGGCGTACTCCGCCCAGTTGTCACCCTGGGCCGTTAGCAGGTGCTCATCGATCCCGCTACCGGTGGCGGTGCCCGCATGGCAGTTCACGCAGTTGCGGATGTCCTGTGGGTAGCGCAGCGTCGAATAGTCGTGCTTGCTGTCGCGAAAACCGTAGATGGCGTACTCGCCACCGGCGAGCACACTGGGCAGCGCCGCGCCGCGATGAATCTTGTGAACCATGACTTTCATGTCAAGGTTGTTGCCGCTATTGGCATCCGTCGTTCCGGTATTGTGGCAGGTGACACAGTAGGCGATTTCGCGGCGGTTGCCGCCGTGAATGGCCAGCGGATCATGGCAGCGGTTGCAGCTTTCCGTTGCCGCGATATCGAGGCTGAATATGCCCTGCGTTGCTCCACTTTCCGGGACCCAGTCGTAGTGCGGGTTGGCGGTATCGCGCGAACCGTCGAACTGGATGGCGACACGGTGCGTCAGCGTCGGATCAAAGTCGAGGTCAATGTCCTCGGTGTTTGCCTGCGCGCGAACGTCTGCGGGCAGGTCTGTCAGGCGTGTGGCGAAGGTATACAGATAGCGGCCGCCGCCGCTGTGCTGCAATTCCCCCGAGCTCTCGGACGTCGCCTGCAATCTCGCCTGCGTGCCCGGGCCGACACCCGGCTGTTCGATACGGTTGATGTAGGACTGCCAGTTGCCCGTGAGATTGCCCAGCGGGCTGCGCTGTAGCTTGGCGATGACAAAACGTACATTCTCCGCGGCCAGATCAGTGATGGGCACGTTGTTACCATCGGTTAACTGAAAGCTCACCACCGGCTGCTGGCTGTCGTTGATGCGCGCATCGGTGATGAATGCAAACAGTGCGGCCGCCTCGGCGTACGGCGCCGGGTTGGTATTCGGGAATTCCGGCGTGGGCGGCTCCACCGGCCCCCCCGGCGCTGGTGGCCCCGGGTTCACGCCCGCTGCGCTATTGCCGCCTCCGCCGCCGCAGGCAGCCACGGCGCCCAACAGAGCTGCGAGGCAGCTCCAGTATACTAATCTCTGCATACACCCTTCTCCCGGGACGCCCTATTGCCAGCGATAAATCACTGACGCGCCCAAGTAGTGAATATTTTCATGCGGATTTTCCGCGCCGAAGCTCAATACCTTGTCGATCGTATCCGCCTTCACACCCTCCAGTGCCCAGTCATCGGAGTCGTGGTGGTAAAACCGGTAGCTGAGACGCCATGACAGGTTTTCCCGCATATGCCAGATAGCGCTGGCGTTAATCTGGTGCATGCGCGTTTCAACGTCGGGCAGATCAGAGGGAGTGAGTTGCGAGCCCGAATGGGCGCTGAATGCCTGCTGGGCATCGGTAGCCACCAGAGTGTAGTCGAGTTCCAGACCCAGCTCGGGCGCCACCTGCCAGGCCACGGTGGCGCCCGCGGTAACGCTGTCATCGGTCGAGTCCAGGGACCAGTTTTGCGCCGGATCGCTGGCCTGCGGTAGCGGTGGAGTCACAGCGAACGGGTTTTTCTCCTGTCCGCCGCGGAACGCCCTGCTGTCCTGCGCATACTCGAAGCGATCAACGCCCGCGTAAACGGTGAAGGTCAGATCTCTGTCGGCGGCGTAGGAAGCGCTGCCGTGCGCCCGCGTCCAGGTGGTGCCCGTCAACCCCAGGTCGCTCTGGTCATAGCGATCGTCCCGCCAGCGCAGACTGAGGTTCAGCGCCCAGTCGGTGCCGGGTATTGCGCTGATATTCGCGCTGATTTCGCTGCGCTCGCGGTTGGCGAGGAAATACTGAAACAGCTTTGGATGGTTGTTGAATCGCTGTGTGTCCGGGGTGGCATTGATGAGTTCGCTGTCCAGGAGCGCCAGGTAGTCCTGGTCCCACTGGTAAGTGCTTGCCGCCCGATCGGCGAACAGCAATTCCAGGCGGGCGTTTACCGAGCCCCATGGGCGAATCCGGTAGCGCAGCGTGTAGCGATCCTCCTGCGTTTCCGACACGGCGGCGTTGCGGCGCTCTGTTTGCTGATAGGCGTATTCGAAACCCAGACGGCTGCTGCCGGGCAGTCGGTAATCCGCCTCGATGGTCGCGGTGTGTTCGGTGAGATCGTGGCTGCTGTTGTACACGCTGAAGCGTGCCTCCGGTTGCGCATCGGCATCGCCGCGGATGTAGCGATAGCCATCGCGTGGCGTGGCGTAGTTGCGGTCGCGCAGTGCATAGGACAGTGTCGCATCAAGCTTCGGTAGCGGCCGCAGTAACAGACGCGCATTGAGGGTGGTGGTGTCCACTTCGCCGTCGAAGCTGTCGCGCGGCAGGGGTTCCGTCACGCTGAGTTGCGGATTCACGCTGTAGGCTGCGTAATCCTGATTCTGGCTGGCGCGCGCGTAACTGCCGTCCATCTGCACTCGCGTGGTGGCCGAGAGCAGCCAGCTTGCCGTCACGCGGCCGCTGAGGTAATCGTTGTCAGGTGCGAGGCCCAGTCCGCCTTCGCCGCGGGGGTAGGCCACCGTGTCGCCGAAAGCGCTGTAGGGATTCTGCCAGGTCAACAGCTCATTCCGGTTGTTGAACCCGGAATAGCTGAACTCGCTGTCGACAAACACCCGGCCGTCCTCGTAGGCTGCGCCCAACACAACATCCAGAGACTCCTGATCAACGGGCAACGGGAGTAACACGGCATCGCCGGCGGCGGCGTCGATGTATATGGCACCACCGATGTCGCCGGTGCCGCGCTTTTCTTCATAGGACACCTTGCCGTGTGTGCGCCAGTGCTCATTCAATCTTGCTTCGAGCTCAACAAACAGGCGGTCGCGGTCCAGTTCGCGGTTGAAGCGGCGCAGCGATGCGTCGAGTTGCTCGAAATCTGCAGTCGTCAGGCCGCTCGTCCAGGCAGTCGGCAGGCGCAGTTGCGTATCGCCGCGAAAAGGTGTGCTGCCGCTGTCATTGCGCACCTGCAGTTGCGAGTCGAAACCGGCGGTGATCTTCAGCTGGTCGGCCAGCCCCCACGTGATGGCCCCCTCGCGGGTATCCAGTCCGATATCGGACAGCGAAACCTGCCAGTAGCCGTCGTTCGTGGAATACGTCTGCCACTGCAGATCGCCGATCAGACTGGCACCGCGCTGGTGCAGGCCGTTGTACTGGCCGAACTGGCTGCTGTCGTCGCTTACGCCGGCTGCGCCAATTTCGAGGGCGCCGCTGTAATCCGTCTGCCAGCGCGCCGGCAGCGGCCGCGTGTCGGTGGCCAGCGCTGCCAGCGGGTCCGGCTCTGCCGCTTGCGCGGCAAGGGCCGTTGCGCTGATAAGCGCGAGACTGCTCGCCAGCCTGCGGCTCATCGTGTCAGCCTCGCGCCGCCGGGGTGATTCGAACCGTGCACCTGGCTATGGCAATTCAGGCAATTCTTGCCCAGCAGGTTGGCGTTGGCGCGACCGCCGGGCAGGCCCTCAGCGCCGTACGGCAGGCTGGGATGGAATGCCGCCGCGTGGCACTGCTGGCACTGTGCGGGGCCGCGCACGGTGAGCAGGCCCGCATGTACCGAGCCGTGTGGCCGATGGCACAGGCTGCAATCCTCGGCGGCTGGCGGGTGCTCCCAGAGGAAGGGCCCGCGCTTTTCCTGGTGGCAGCTCAAGCAGTTGTCGTTCAGTGACACCTGGCGCAGGTCAGCATGGCCCAGGCCGCCATGCGGATTGTGGCAATCGATACAGGCGGTCTTGCCCTCGGCGATCGGGTGCCGCGACGGCAGATGCAGCTCCGCCCGGACCTCGGAGTGACAGGCCAGACACGCCTGCTGGGTCTCTGTCTCACCCGCCCCGAGCACTTGCTGACGGTGTGCGTTGTGACAACTGTCGCAGCTCACATCCTCGCGCTGGTGTGTGCTGCCGGCCCAAAGACCTGTTTCGCCCTTTGCATGACACTCCAGGCAACGGGCGTTGCGCTTCTCCGGCGGCGATGTCCAGCGGGGGCCGTAGCTCACCTGCGGTGCCGCGTTCGTGGGGGTCGCCTGGTGCGCGCTGCTGGCGCCGTGGCAACTGGTGCAGGTGATAACGCCGCCGCCCGCGATGCCGCCGTGCAGCGTATTGAAAATCGCGTGTACCGCACTGTCTGAGCTTTGTGTGTGGCACGTGAGGCAGCGAGGTTCCGACACGCCGTCCTGGGAGCTGGCGGTACTGGCCAGCACGCTCAGCAGCAGGGTGAGTGTCAGGCGGATGCCGCGCATGCCGCTACTGCACGACGAAATCGGTGTCGTCACCGGAGCCGCCCAGCGTGAACGGCAGTGAGACCCAGTGGGCAGCGCCGGATTTCCCCGGGCCGTGCAAGGCCACGCCAAAGGTGTAGCGTTGCACGGGGTCGAGGCTCAGCAGGACGGGGGACTGGTTATCCAATGGTTGCCTGAGGGTGACGTCCCACCAGCCATCCTGGTAAATGGCTTTGCTGCCGAGCGGTGCTGCCGCTTCCCATCTGAGCTTGTCCAGTACGCTGGCCGCGCGTGCTTCTCCCGCGGACAGATCCACCTGCCAGAGTATTGCATAGGCGCCAGATTGCAGCATTTCTCTGAGTGCCGCCTCGCTTTTGACGATGGCGGGCTGCCCCAGTTGCCCGCGCTGCGCGCGCGAGGACCAGAGGTACTTGCCGGTCGCCTGGCCGCGATCCTTCGACATACCTTCCATGTCGTTGTGGCAGGCCGCGAAGCAGCCGCCGCGGCGGAAACTGTCGTCCGTATCCGTGCCGCCCCACATGATCGACACGCTGCTGTCATCGGGCTCGCCCCGCCAGCGCAGGCGGAGGAGCAACGCTTCGTCGATGAGGCTGAAACTGATATCGATACTGCGCGCGGCGTTTGTTGCCTGGTTGGCCAGCGCCGCGCCCATGCTGGCTTCATCTCCCCGGTGGCAGAGCTGGCAGTTGGCTCCCTGGCGCAGGGGTTGAGAGCCCGGGTGGTTCTCGGTCAGCCATTCGCTGTCGGCGTTCCCCGGGTAGAACAGCGTGATCGTGGAACGATGGCTCGCCCTGGGCGTGAACGCTGTCACTGCATCGTGGTCCGCGTGCGTGATGCCGCCGTGGCATTCGATGCAAGTGCGCTCCGGGCTCGCCATCACCTTGTGATAATTGGTCGCCTTTTCACTGACGGTTGGATCGTTCGCCATTGTCACCAGGTCGTGGCAGGTACGGCACCCCGCCGAGCGCGTCAACAGCATCTGGGTCTTGGCGGATTCGTGGTCGTGGGGGTTGTGGCACGTGCTGCAGGCCGGCTGGGCGTCCAGTTTGCCACCCAGACCGTGGATGCCGGCCTTTTGCGCCTTGTGACACATTGTGCACACTTCGGCCTGGCGTGATTCGAACAGCACCTTGTCGCCGCCCGTGTGGATATCGTGGCAACTGACGCAGGTAACGCCCTTGACCATATGCATGGCGTCCCGCCAGTTGACGGCCGTATTCTGCTCGTGGCAGGCGAGGCAGGCACTGTCCTGCTCGGCGCCCGAAGCGCTCCAGCGGGGCCCAAAACTGACCCCCGGGGACACCTGCGTAGGCGAGGCTGCGTGGCTGGCGCTCGGACCGTGACAGTCTTCGCAGCCGCGTCGCTCGCGCATGGCGTCGGAATCTTTGTGCAGCCCGTGGGAGCCCTCCATGAGGGCGTGCACAGGCGACTGTGGCCCGAAATCATGACAGCTGATACACAGCGCGCTGCCCTCCTCGGAGAAGCCGTTATCCGCGCTCGTCACCGGCACCAGACCCAGCGCCCACAGCATCGTCATGAGTACAAGCAGCCACTTCATTGCCCGGAATCCTCCTTGGTTGCAGCAGGCGTGTCCGCCGTGGTGAAGGTCATGCGCGCGACTTTGGAGGCCGCTTTCGGATGCGCGATACCGCTGTGACAGTCGATGCAGGTTTTTTCGTTCAATTCCCGGGCCGCGTGGTACTTCTGCGCTTTCACGCTCTGCATCGCGGTGAGCCAACGCTCTGGAGCGTGGCAATTGCGACACTCCTGGGAATCGTTGGCCCGCAGCCGCGCGATTTCGCGTGCCCGCATGACCGGCAGGTGAGCGGCGTATTTTTCGGGCGTGTCGATAATGCCCGTGAGGCTGCCCCAGACCTCGCGCGCCGCCTCGATCTTGCGCAGCATTTTAGGCCCGAATTCCTGCGGCAGATGACAGTCGGCACAGGTGGCCTGTATACCGGTGACGTTGTTGAAGTGGCTGGTCTTTTGCAATTGCGCGTAGGGATGCTCGTACATCTCGTGACAGCTCACGCAAAAGGCATCCGTGCTGGTGACCGCCATGGAGTAATTGAAACCGACCATTGCAACGATGCCCAGGACGCCGCCCACGCCCACCAGGAACAGCACTGAACGTCTGGGGGAGGGGCTCAACAGAGGGCGTAGACGCTCTCCAAGTGTTTTCCGGGCCATGTTGTCTGGGTGTCCGTTGACCGATTGCCGAATAGTCCGACTGCACGCCGCGCAGCGACCTCTTTGCTCCAGCTAAACACTTTTACGCAGACATTCACACTGACCCACGTCAAGAAATGATGGTATCGAGCACTATACCGACAAGAAACAGCGACGTGAAACGCCGGGTATGCCTGAAAGCGTGGGCTGAAAACCACAGCGGCCAGATGCCGCCGGGATAGTTTGCCGGGGGCGAGGAGGGCTTCGCTCGCTGAAATACCCGCCAAAGCGGTAACCACAGTGGCAAGGCGGCGAATACCAGCAGCAGGGGCCAGCCAAACGCGCCAGCCGCGACCAGAGCGAGGCACAGCAGATACTGCGCCGCGAGCATACCCAGTGTCCATCGCCGCGCCCGGGCCTCACCCAGCAGCACCGGCAGCGTGTTCACGCCCTTGCTGCGGTCCGCCTCCAGCTTGTCTGTGTGTTTCCCAAACAGCACGCTGGTGGGTCCCAGCGCGAACACCAGACTGAGTGCGGCAACGTCCCAGCTCCAGCTTCCCGCGAGAATATAGTAACTGCCGCCCACCATCAGGGGGCCCCACACGAGCAGCACGGCAGGTTCGCCCAGGCCATAATACTTGAGCGGCCAGGTGTAGAAGAGAACGAAAAAGCCCCCGGCAAGCATCAGGTGGGTGGCGAGTCCGCCGCGTTCCAGGATCAACCAGCCGCCCAGGAGCAGGGCGATGCCCGCGGTGACAGCGACATAGCGCCAGAATTCCGCGATCGATACCAGGCCTTGCTCCAGCACATGCACGCCGTACTGGTTGCGGTAGTAATTATCCTTGTCGATGCCGCGCCGGGAATCAGTGAAGTCGTTGAGCAGATTGTTGGTGGCGTGGGCGAAGAGCAGCCCGATTGCCGTGGCCAGCCAGAGAGTCCAGTTGAAAACGCCGTCACGCCAGGCCAGCAGGCCGCCCAGCGCCGCAGCGGTGAACGTCATGAACAGGACGGAAGCGCGACAGGCAATCAGCCAGCGGGCAACCGGATCCAGGGCGCGCCACTCGCTTTCGGTGAGCGTCGGCATCCGGTCGAGCGCGCGGCCCCACATCCTTACATCAAGCATACTGCGCGCTGTCTCCTGTCGCATTGCATTGTGCGCCGCACTGGCAGGCGGAGAACGCCGCTCTGCCGACCCGTGAGGGAGAGACTACAGCAGTGCGCGCGAGCTGTCGTGTTTGCCCATGCCAATGGCACGCCAGCACATGCACTGTTGCCCTGTGTTGATTACTATTGGCGACCCCGACCGGATATTACAGAGCGAGTATCTCAATGTCCCTGGATTTTGACAGCGCGCGGCTGCACAACCCCAACCTGCGCGAGGAACACCACGCGTGGCGGTCACAGTTGCGCAAGTTCGTCGATACCGAGATTATGCCTTTTGCCGAGGAGTGGGACGAGGCGGGCCATATTCCCATCGAGCTGTGGCCGAAAGCGGCTGCCGTCGGGCTGCTCGGGCTGGGATACCCTGAGCAGTACGGCGGAATCAGCGAGGGTATCGATTCCTGGCACGGCTGGATCGCGAACGAGGAACTGTCGCGCATTGGCGCCGGTGGCATTCCCGCGAGCCTGATGGTGCATGGCATAGGCCTGCCCCCGGTCCTTAACTGGGGCTCGGATGCGCTCAAGGAGATGGTCGCGCCGCCGGTGCTCGCGGGCGAGAAGCACATTTCGCTCGGCATTACGGAGCCCGGCGCGGGCTCGGATGTAGCACAGATATCCACTACCGCCGTGCGCGACGGGGATGACTACGTGGTAAACGGCGCCAAAACCTACATCACCGGCGGTATGCGGGCCAACTGGGTGTCGACTGCCGTGCGCACCGGGGGCGAGGGCGCGAAGGGTGTGTCCATGCTGCTGGTTCCCACCGATGCGGAGGGCTTCAGCCGCACACAACTGGATCGCAAGCAGGGCTGGTGGGCCTCTGACACTGCCACCCTGTATTTTGATAATGTGCGCGTACCGGCAAGTTACCTGATCGGTGAAGAGAATCAGGGTTTCCTGGTCATCATGACCAATTTCAACAGTGAGCGGATGTTTATGGCGGCGGCGATGGAAGCACTCGGGCGCGTGTGTCTGGAAGAGGCGGTCGCCTGGGCCCGCGAGCGCACAACCTTCCGCAAGCGGCTGGCGGACCACCAGGTAATTCGCCATAAAATCGCGCAGATGAAACAGAAGCTCAACGCCACCCAGGCCTACATTCGCGTGTGCTACGAATCCTTTGAGGCGGGCCACCCCAACCCCGGCGATATCGCCCTGTTAAAAGTGCAGGCCAGCGAGACCATGGAGTTCTGCGCCCGCGAGGCAATGCAGATTCTCGGCGGAATGGGTTATATGCGTGGCAGCCGGGTGGAGCGGATCTACCGCGAGGTGCGGGTGAACGCCATTGGCGGCGGCTCCGAAGAAATCATGCGTGACCTGGCCGCGCGCCAGTACGGGCTGTAGCGGTGAAGCTGTGGCATTGCGCCGGGGCCCGCTCCCTGCGGCCGCTGTGGACACTGGAAGAGCTCGGCCTGGAGTACGAACTCGAGATATTGCCCTTTCCGCCGCGGATATTCGAGCGCGAATACCTCAAGGTAAACAGCCTGGGCACCGTGCCGTTTTTTATTGACGGCGATACACAGATGACCGAGTCGGCAGGGATCTGCCAGTATCTGGTGGATCGCTATCAGCGCTATGACTTCGGGCTGCAACCCGACCATCCGGAGTATGGAGCGTATCTCAACTGGCTGCACCATGCGGACGCCACGCTGACTTTTCCGCAGACCATCGCGATGCGCTACTACTACCTGGAACCGAGCCCGGAAAAGCAGGCGGTGGCAGATGACTACGCGAAATGGTTTATCGCGCGGCTGCGGCGTCTCGACGAGCACCTGCTGACGCACGAGTACCTGGTGGACAACCGGTTCACCATTGCCGATATCGCGGTCAGCTATGCCCTGTATCTCGGGCGCGCGCTGAAATTCGAGCAGCGCTATCAGCCGCAAACCGCCGATTATCTCGCCCGCCTGATGCAACGGCCGGCGTTTCAGCGCGCCGAAGCCCATGGCGAGCCTTTAGAATTCCCGGACGTGGAGTAGACGCATGAGTGTGACCGAACAGGAACTGAATGAATTTCGTGCTGAAGTCTCCGCCTGGATGCGTGAAAACAATCCGCCGGATCCCGGCTTTCTCCTGCCGCAGACCTTCATGGAGGTGGGCGACGAACGCCAGTTGGAGTTCCTGCGCGAGTGGCAGCGCAAGGTATGGTCCGCGGGCTACCTCGGCATGGCCTGGCCGAAGCAGTACGGCGGCGGTGGCGTGGACGCGGCTTTCCAGCGCGTGGCCGATCAGGAAATGCGCCGTCATCGGGTACCTATCTGCTTCAATGTCATCGGGCTCGGCTGGGCCGGTCCACTGATCAATGACATCGGCACGGAAGACGAGAAGGCCCGCTATCTGAAGGGTATTCTCAACGCGGAGGACGTGTGGTGCCAGGGATTCAGCGAGCCGGAACACGGCTCGGATCTCGGCAATGCGCAAACCCGGGCGGTACGCGATGGCGATGAATATGTGCTCAACGGCCAGAAAATCTGGACGACCATGGGCAATTTCGCCCGCTACATGATTCTGCTGGCGCGCACCAACCCCGCCGCCGAGCGCAAGTACGATGGCCTGTCATTTTTCCTCGCGCCCATGCAGGTAGACGGTATAGAGACGCGGCCCATCCGCAAGCTGACCGGCGAGTACGGATTTACCGAAACGTTTTTCACCGATGCGCGGATTCCCGCGGATTGCCTGATGGGCGAGGAGGGCCAGGGCTGGCGCATCGCCATGCAGACGCTGCAGTATGAGCGCGGCGCGGAGGCCGGCGCGGCCGGCGGTCTGGCGATGGTGCGGGTGACGGTGGACGACCTGATCGATGACCTCGCCGGCGTGCGGCGCGACGGCGAGCCCCTGCTGCACGATCCGGTGGTGCGCAACGATGTCGTGCAGGCCATCATGGATGAGAAGGCTCTCGTGCTGGGGGACCGCCGAGCGCGAATTGATGCGCTCACCACCGATTACCCGGGCTCCCTGCCGCTATCGCAGAAACTGCGCGCATCGGAAGGTGCGCGGCAGTTGCGCAAACTCGCTATCACGTTGCAGGGTGCCGAGGGCGGTCTCTATGTGGGTGATGCCGACGCCCGGCAGGGAGGCTTCTGGCAGCGTGCCTACTTCAACAGCTTCTCCGCCACCATCGGCGGGGGCACCAGCCAGGTGCAGGCCAACATCATCGCCGAGCACGTGCTCGGCCTGCCGAAATAGGAGGCGGGAATGTCCGTGATAGGCGATACCACGCTGAGATTCAGCGAAGAACAGGCCATGTTGCTGGACGTGGCGCGGGAATTCTGCCGCGAGCGCTCGCCCATCAGCGCGGTGCGTGAGCACCTCGAGTCGGCAAACGGTTTCGATGCCGCACTCTGGGAGGAAATGGTCGCGCTCGGCTGGGCCGGCATCAGTTTGCCGGAGTCGGTCGGTGGCTCGGGGCTCGGTGTGGCGGCGCTGGTACCGGTGCTGGAGTGTATGGGCAGGGCCCTGCTGACCGGGCCGCTGTTGAGCAGCTCACTGGCCGGGCAGCTCCTGCTGCGCGCCGGGGGCGAATCGCAGGCCGGACACTGGCTGGCAGAGATTGCCGCCGGCGCTCCGGCGACGGTTGCCTGGCTCGAGAACGGTGACTGGGGCGACAGCAGCCTGCAGGCGCAACTCGACGAGCAGTATGTGTTGCGCGCCGGTAAGCGGTTTGTGCCGGATGCCGTGTCTGCCAGGTACCTTGTGGTACCGGCCATGCACCGCGGGGAAATCGCGCTGGCGGTGGTGGAATCCGGGCAGCTTGGGGAGAACGCGCTCAACGCAAATACGCTGGTGGATCTGACAAAACGGGCCGCGAACGTTGAGTTCAATGAGGTTCAGCTCTCGGCTCAGAGTGTTATCACCGGAGCGGCAGTGAAAGGCGCACTGAATGATGTGCGGCTTATAGGCGCTCTGCTGGTTGCCGTCGAGGCCACTGGCAGTGCATCCGCCTGTCTCGACACGATGGTCGACTACCTGAATACGCGCAAACAGTTCGGCAAACTCATCGGTTCCTATCAGGCGCTCAAACACCCCTGTGTGGATATCCTGACAGGCGTCGATTCTGCGCGCTCGTTCATTTACCACGCGAGTTCGGTGGTGAGTGATGGGCCGCTCGACCGCGATGCCGAAATAGCCTGTCGCATGGCCAAGGCGCAGGCCTGCGAGACGCTACTTTACGCTGGCGACAGGGCCGTGCAGTTCCACGGCGGCATGGGCTTCACCTGGGAGTGTGACGCCCAGTTGTATCTGCGCAGGGCGCAGTGGAGCCAGCAACAGTTTGGTGATTCGCATCACCACCGCAAACGGCTGGCGGCGTTGCTGCTGGATACCTGAGCGGTTTGCCCGATTCCTCTGGGGCGCGAGCTCCGTATCGATTAGAATGAAGGTCGTCACTGATCTGCGGTACCCCATGTCAAAAAAACGTCGAGGTCTGAAGGATAAATCCATGCCGCGCAGCCTGGCGCTGTCACTCGCCGGGCTGCGCGCGGGTAGCGCGCTGGCGGTTGATAGTGCAGTACAAAGAGTGACCGGTCGCACCGGGGGAGACGCGGCAACCTCCAGCATGGCGCGGCGCGAGGCGCGGCGCTTCGTGCAGGAACTCGGCCGTCTCAAGGGCACCTATATCAAGATAGGCCAGATGCTGGCGCTGTTTGGCGAGCAGTTTCTGCCGGGCGTGCTGGTGGATGCCCTGCGGGATCTGTCGGACCAGACCGAGGCCCTGCACTGGGATGCCCTGGAATCATCCGTCCGCGTCAGCCTCGGCGAGCACTACGATGAACTGGAAATCGACCCGCAAGCGGTGGCCGCCGCCTCGCTGGCGCAGGTGCATCTGGCAAAGATTCGCAGCAGCGGCGAGTGGATCTGCCTGAAGCTGCAGTATCCCGGTCTGGAGCAGGTGATAGACGCGGATTTTGATGCCGTGGTTCGCATGCTGCTGCTCGCTCGCTGGGTCAGCGCCAGCCGGGATCTCGATGCCTGGCTACAATCCATGCGCACACATCTGCACCACGAGATCGACTACGTCCGGGAGGCGGTCATGACGCAGCGCATGGCCACGCTGGTGGCTAAGGCCCATGGCACAGCCGTACCTTACTACGTACCGCGGCTGTACCCGCGCTATTGCACCGATACAGTGCTGGCCATGGAGTACATCGAAGGCTACTCGGTTGCCGACCCGGACGTGAAACGCCTGTCCCTCGAACGGCGCAATGCGCTGGCCAGCGCCATGCTGGAGTTGTTTTTCTTCGAACTCTACGAGTGGGGGCTGCTGCAGTCAGATCCGAATTTTGGCAACTACCTGCTCAGGCTGGATGACCGTCGCCTCAAAGAAGGTGCAGACGAGTTGGTGCTGCTGGATTTTGGCTCGGTACTCGAACCCGACAAGACCTTTCTGTTCCATCTGCGCCATGCCATCGATGCGGGCTTGTCCGAAGATGTGCCGCGTCTCGTGGATAGCCTGATTGGCCTGGGTTGCCTGCGCCCGGATGCCAGCGAGGAAGGGCGGCGCCTGTTTGCGGATTTCTGCCTGCATCTGCTGGAGCCACTGCGGCCTACGGAGCATATACCGGCGGAATTCCTGAACGAGCGGGGCGAGTACTGCTGGGGCAAGTCCGCACTGATGCGTCGCGCCGGCAAACAGGCCGCGGCGTCTGCCGCCAGCCGGCATTTCACCACCCCGTCGCGGGATTTTGCACTGATTGCCCGCAAACTGTCCGGACTATATAACTTTATTTCTGCACTGGATGCCGAGTTCAACGCGTATGCCATGGCAGCATTGCATATAGAACGCTGGCGAAAACGGGAAGCGGATGGCGGACTCGGAAAAAGACAGTAAGCAGCAGGCGATTCCCACCTCGCGGGCGGGTCGTTTCGCGCGTATGGCGCGCCTCGCAGGTGGCGTGGCAGGCGGCATGCTGGCAGAAGGTGGCCGTCAGTTGCGCGCGGGCAATCGGCCGCGCGCCCGGGATATGTTGCTGACGCCGGGGAATGCGCGGCGCGTCACGCGGCAGCTTGCCAGCATGCGCGGCGCTGCGATGAAAGTGGGGCAGATGTTGTCCATGGATACGGGCGATTTTCTGCCGCGCGAACTCGCGGACATACTTGCACGCCTGCGCGAAGACGCCAGTTACATGCCGGTGGAGCAACTGCATAAAGTGATGCTTGGCGCCTATGGTCCCGACTGGGAATCGCTGTTCTACGGCTTTGATGCAAGACCCATCGCGGCCGCATCCATCGGCCAGGTGCATCGCGCATTTTCCCCCGATGGACGTGAGATCGTACTCAAGGTGCAGTACCCGGGCGTCGCGAAGAGCATCGACAGTGATGTCGACAATATTGCCAGCCTGCTGCGGCTGTCCTCGCTGTTGCCGCCGGGTGTTGATATTCAGCCGCTGCTGGAGGACGCCAAGGCCCAGCTCCACGACGAGGCAGACTACCTGAAGGAAGTCGGGTTCCTGGACGCCTTTGGCGAGTTGTTGGCAGACGATGAGCGCTTCGTACTGCCCGAAGCGCTGCCTGAGTTCACGCGCAGGAATGTTCTCGCGATGACCTACGTCAGTGGCAGCCCCATAGAAACCCTCGCCGAGCAGCCACAGGCAGAACGCGACCGGGTGATCTCCGCGCTGATAGAGTTGATGTTGCAGGAACTCTTCGAGTTGCGCATGGTGCAGACCGATCCCAACTTCGCGAACTATCAGTACCGCGCCGCGAGCGGAGAGATCGTACTGCTGGATTTTGGCGCCACGCGTCGCTTCAAGGCGGCCTTCGCCAGGAATTATCGGCAACTGGCCGCTGCGGCCATCGCTGAAGACGGCAAGCGCGTGATGACTGCCGCGGAGCGCCTTGGCTACGCCACCGGGCTCGAAAATAGCGCCTATCGTGAGTTGTTGCTGGAAATGTTTATGCTGGCACTTGAGCCCTTGCGGCACGCCGGCCCCTACGATTTCGCCGCTTCCAACCTGGCGGGCAGGATTGCCGAACTCGGTGAGCGCGTGACGGACTTCCGGGATTTCTGGCAGGCGCCCCCCACGGACGCAGTATACTTCCACCGCAAACTGGGCGGCATGTTCATGCTTGCGACGCGTATGCAGGCGCGTGTAGACGTGCAGGCGCTAATCCAGCGCTGGTTATAGCGCCTGGGTCTTCCGGGCGCCTTTGCGTTTTGATCGCGTGCGGGTTTTCGGTGCCAGAGCGGCATCGCGCAATTCTTCGAACGCAGCCTGCAGGCAATCGGCGTAGAACCCGGGGTCGGGCAACATGTCGCGACACGCAGTAAACGAAAGCGTCACCGAACCCCGCTTGTTCTGCACCGAGCTGTACACAATGTGAAACAGCCCCACGTTCGGCAGCAGCGGCCCCAGACTTATCGAGTCAATGAGTTCCGCTCCGCACATATAGAGCTGAAACGGCGGCCCCGGTACATTCGTGACAATGGTGTTGAATATCGTGCTGGCCTCGGCAAGGCCTGTGACGGCGGCAGTGCGAATGGCGAGGGACAACACGTTGCCGGGCATCACATCGGCCAGGTCCACGGCAAAACGCGGGCCCAGCGCCTGTGCGTACGCTTTGGCGTTCACCGCTTCCTCGTGCACTGCCGCGAGCCGCTGCAGTGGGTCGGAGATGTCCGAACACAGCGAGACTGTCATGAAGCCCACCATATTGCCGCCCGCGGCGCGTTCCTCTTCGGAGCGCACATCGATGGGACAACCACTTACCAGGGTCTGTTGCGGTAGCTCCTGTTTGCTCTCCAGATACCGGCGCAGCGCGCCGGAAACGATAGTGAGCATGACATCGTTGATGGTTGTGCCCGGCTGCGTATTCTTGATGGCGCGGATCACCTCGAAGTCAAACCTGCGCGCCTCGATAACACGGTGCCGCGAGATTCTGCCCTGGAACCGGGTTTTCTGTTTTTCATCCAGCGAGTGAAAGTCGTCGTCGCGGCGCCCCTTGCGTATGCGCATGAAAGCCGGGCCGGCCGCTTTCAGCATGTCTACCACCTGGCCGGGTTTGCGCCATGCATCGACATAGGCGCGACCCAGCATGCGCGTGCGCGACGGGCGTTCTACAATCCATGCTGGCGCGTGGCCATAGTGTTTCGTTTCCGGTGAAAGATCGTGCACAATATTCATGAACTGGGTGCCCGTGGCGCCGTCCATCGCGCAGTGATGTACCTTCAGCAGTATCGCGAAGCAGCCCGCCGGGTAGCCCTCGACGTTGTTCAGACCCTCGATGACATACATTTCCCACAGCGGCTTGTCACGGCGCAGCGGCTGCGAGTGGATTCGCGCCGTCAGTATGCAAAGCTGGCGCCAGTCTCCGGGCTTCGGCAGAGCTATGTGCCGGACGTGGTATTCCATATCGAAGTCCGGGTCTTCCGCCCAGTAGGGCCTGCCCAGGTTGTAGGGCACAAAAGCCAGTTTGCGCCTGAATATCGGGGACAGGTGCACCCGGTCTTCCAGCATCGCGAGAATCTGTTTGAACCTGACCTTGCCGTCCGGCGCCGAGGACTGATCGTAAACGCTGACGCCACCGATGTGCTGGGGCAGACCTTCGAGTTCGGCGTGCAGGAACATGGCGTCCTGTCCCGATAACTGCTGCATGACATTGGCTCCTGCGGGTGGTATGCGAAGACGCAGCCTGGGCGATCGTGCCCCGGCGGGATTATTCCAACATCAGTTTAGCAGGTTCAGATATTGCGTATAGGTGGTTGGAGAGAAGGGGCGTCCGAGAAAATCCTCCACCATCTCGGAGGCTGGGCGGCTGCCGGCAGAGCCCAGCACCTTGCGCCGGTACTCTGCGGCCACGCGGGTGTTGCGCATGCCCTGCGCGCGGAAGCGACTCAGCATGTCGAGGGCGATCGCCCTGGACCACTGATACATGTAGTAGTTCGAGGCGTAGCCGCTGAGATGCCCGAAATTGTTGTAGAAATGTGTGTCCGGCACGTACGGATAGGGGGAATGGCGCGCCTGCAGGTCAATCATCAGTGGAAGCAGCTCGAAGGATTCGGGGTTGCGGTTGTGATAGCTGAGCGCCAGGTTGGCGTAGAACAACTGGTTTGCCGTTCTCAGCGCCTCGCCGAAATAGCGCGCTCGGCGCATCTTCCCCACCAGCTCTGCGGGTATGATTTCGCCCGCGGCATTGCGCGCGAACCGCCGCAGGGTGTCGTAGTCCCACACCCATTCTTCCAGCATTTGCGAAGGCGCCTCGACGAAATCCTTTTCCATCGACATGCCCGCGATATCAAGCCACTGCTGGCAACCGGAAAACATATTGTGCAACAGGTGCCCGAACTCGTGCAGGAATGTCTCCACCTGCCGGTGCTCCATCAACCCTCGCGGGAAATTGGTGGCGACGCCAGAGAGCGGCAACTGGCGTCCTTTCAGCCCCTTGCGCAATGTCCAGTGGGCCGCGTGATTATATTTGTTCTCACGCGGGTGAAGATCGAGATAAAAACGGCCGATCGGCTCACCGTGCTCACGTATTTCCCATGCTGTGACATCCGGGTGCCAGGTGGCGGTTTCCCACGGCACGATACGGACTCCGAAAAGATCCTCGGTCAGGCGGAATATCCCATCCTGCACACGCTGAAAATCGAAATACTCGCGCACTTCGCGTGCATCGAGCGCGTACTGTTCCTTCTGTACCAGCCGGGACAGCCACGGCACCTGCCAGGTCTGAACCTGTGTGGCTTGCGGATCGATGCGTTGCAGCCGCGTGAGCAAGGTGGCCATTTCACGCGCTGCCGGTTCGCGGGCGGCTTCCTCCACACGCAGCAGAAAATCCTGCGCGCGGCGCGGCGATATCACCATCAGGCCGTCCATGGCGTAGGCGGCGTAACTTTTATAGCCAAGCAGGGTGGCCAGCTCATGTCGGTTGCGCAGCAAAGCGTTCAGAATCGATGCATTGGCCGGTGTCGCGGTGTTGCGGCCAGCGATATACATGCGGCGGCGCAGGTCATCATTGTGGGCGTAGGACATGACCGGGAAGTAGTTGGAGTAGTCTGTGCTGAAATGCACCACGCCCGCCTCGTCAGGGGGGTGCGCCGCCAGAAAATCCTGCGGAAGACCTGCCAGCTCCTCAGGCCTGGCGCTGACGCTGCGCCGCTCATTGCGGAGGTTGCGATCATAGACTGTTTCCAGCGCCGTCATTGTGCCGTTCAGTTCACGCACGCGTGCCTGGGTTGGCTCATCCCGATCGACGCCGGTCTTGCGAAATTCCCGCAGGCGGCGTTTCACCATCAGTTTCTCGCTCGCCGAAGCATCGGTGAGGTCGATGGAGGCAACACGGGTATAGAACTTTCGCGAGAGTGACATCGACAAAGTGAAGTCGGTATACCTGGCAATACACGCCTCCGCGGTAGATTGCACGGCAGGGTCCGGGTGCACGGATTTGAGGAACCAGATATGGTGAATGGGCTGCAGTCCTATCTGCAGCTCGTCCATTGCACCGTATACGCGCTGCAGAGTGGGCGGGCCCGTGTCGGCCTCGATGGCGTAAAATGCCTCGCGTGCAGCGTTCAGCGTAGAGTCGCACAAGGCATCAAGTGCCTTTGCCGAGCGATTGAAATTCCAGCCGTCGCGCGCGGTCGATGCTTCGTCTGCGCGCACTGAACCCGCCTGGCTGCCGATGAACAGCGGGACAATCCACAGTAGGAATAGCAACGGACGCACGCTTCGCACACCCTTCATGGTTTGTCCCCGGTCTCAAGTCCGCTGCCCGCCAGCCAGGTGTCGCGGACCGTGAAGGCGTCATCGAAGTGCACGAGATCTGCCCTGTAGCCCGCGCGCAGGCGACCGATGGCGTGCTCCAGTTGCATGATTTGCGACGGGTACAGCGACGCCATGCGCAGCACTTCATCCAGTGGCAGCCCCGCGGTTTTGTGGGCGTAGCGCACCGCATCGATCAAGCCGATCGCGCTGCCGGCCAACACGCCGTCGCGGTTCAAAAGGCGACCTTGTACTTCACGGATGGTTTCGCCATAGAGCTCGCATACGCCCTGGCTGCCACCCACGGTGGCCATGGCATCGCTCACCAGAATCAGCTTGCCTGCCGGCTTCGCCCTGAAGGCGAGGCGAATGGCCGCAGGATGTACATGGTGTCCATCGGCGATAATGCCCACCCAGAGTTGATCCAGCGTGAGCGCGGCGCCGACCATCCCCGGCTCGCGTGCCTGCAACTGGCGCATGGCGTTGTAGAGGTGGGTCACGCCCTGTACGCCGTTGGCCGCGACGGCTTCCAGCTCAGCGTAGCTGGCATCGCTGTGGCCGGCGCACAGCATCAGCCCGCTGCGCGCAAGGCGAGCCAGGGCATCCCGCGAGATGCATTCCGGCGCCAGCGTCAGGACAACCGGCAGATCATTCAGGCTGCACAACCAGTCGAGATCATCCGCATCTGGATGACGCAGTCGATCCGCGCTGTGGGCGCCGCGTCTGTCCGGAGCAAAATATGGGCCCTCCAGGTGCAGGCCGAGGATGCCGGCGGACGATGTGCCGCGCGCGCTGCGCACGGCCGCGACCGCGGCTTCCTGAACACTGCGGGTATCGCTCAGGAGCGTGGGCAGAATGGACGTGGTGCCCTTGCTGCGGTGCGCGCGTTGCAGCGTGGCCAGCGTTTCGGTGTCGGGGTGGCTATTCAACATGACATCGCCCCCGCCGTTTACCTGCAGATCGACGAAGCCGGGGGCGAGCGTACCCGTGGAAAGCTGTTTCAGTGGCACGCCGGGTGGACAATCGATCGCGGGGAGCAGGGCAGCAATGTGCTCGCCCTCAATCACAACACAGTGGTCCCGCAGGAAATGTTCCCCGTCAAAAATGGCAGGCGCGCCAAGAGCAAACCTGCCGGGTGATTCGAGCATGCGCCTTGTCCTCCAGTGACCCAGTGTAACCAAATATTGTTGCCGCCCCTATTCGGAGGGGGCGCGATTTCGGAAAATTCGCCCCCGCCTCAGGCGGCGGGGGCGATGCTGGCCTTGGACTCCGCTTCTTCGCGGCGGATTCGAACCACCAGCGGAATGAGTACCAGGGCGATCAGCGGGCCAAATATCGCCAATAGCAAGAGCAGCGTGGAGGTGACTCCGATGCTGTCGAGTGCATGGCCCAGTAGCGGCCCGGTGCCGATGAATACAGCCCTCACGCCGAGGCTCACCAGCGAGTTCACGGTCGCACGGAAATCACCGGGAACGCGACGATTCAGCGCCTCATAGAACAGGCTCATGCTGAGGCCGCGCGCCAACTGCACGCTAACTCCGAACAACACGCCAAACCAGCCACTGGCGGTCGCCATGCCGAGCAGTCCCAGCAGCGGCAGCGCGCCGATCAGGCAGAGCAGGCGCCTGGTGCCGAGGTACTGTTCCAGAACACTCGCATAGCGCGCCGCCAGGCTCACCGTCAACGCAAAGGCGGCCCAGATGTAGCCGTAGCTCGTGACCGGAATGTTCTGGAATTCCCAGTACTTCTGGTAGACCCAGAACACGTAGACGGCGAGCAAACCGAACACCGCGATTGCAAAGGCTGTCCACAGTACCACCGGCTTGCCGAACAACAGCAGTTCAACCACACGCCTGGCGTTTTCGCGGTGACCCTGAAGCACTTTAGGCTTGGGTACCTCCACCAGCATCAGGCCGATGATGATTGGCGCGAAGCCGGTAATCGCCTGCACCAGAATCACTGCATCCATCGACCAGAGCAGCAGCACGCTGGCAGTGATGCCGGCGAGGCCCGATGCCGCGGCCTCCACGGCAATCAGCCTGCTCAGGGATTTGCTCGCGCCGGCGCCGCCGGGGAGTTCGTGCTCGTGCAGGTAGACTTCAGTGTCGTACAGCAGCGCCAGGTCCGTCCCGGAAATCAGGCTGAATCCGATGCCGAGCAGGATCTCATAGAGCAGAAAGTCGACAAATGAATCGGCCCACAGCAACGAGAAAAACCCCAGCGCGTTCAGCGTCGAGCCCAACAGGATGACGCGGCGGCGACCCCACATATCCGCGAGGTAGCCCGAGGGCACCTCGAACAGGGCGATGGTCAACGCGAACACCGCCTGCGTTTGCAGCACCTGGCTCATGCTCAGCCCGAAGCCCTGCAGCAGCGGTACGAATACCGGCATCACCACCATGAAGCCCTGCAGGAAGCCCAACAGGTAGATGGCGCGAATGTTGTTGTGTAATTTCGTGTTCACGGTCAGGTCCCTGGCTCAGCGGGACCCCGGAAAAACGAAGGCAGTCAGGGTAGGGAATAAAAAAAGGCCTCCGGAATTCTGGGTCCCGGAAGCCTTTTGATAGTGTTCTAGTTCAAGTGCTTTCCAGTTCCAGTGTGGTCACCCACAGGCATACAGGCTTCGCGGTCATGAAGACGCGTCGCCGGTGGCTGCTTGCCTGAGAAATGATTACGGAGGCCATGGCTCTCACTCGTTTAACTACTTAAATACTGGTTTTGCGGTCTGAACAGGTATGCTCTGGAGAGCAGGCGGAGGATTTTGCGCCGGCATGCCGCGGGCGTCAATCAAAAAGTGCGCGCTGTGGAAAAGTTACGCTATGGGGAAGCAGTTTTGCGCCTCACTTCAGGGCGCGCCATTCACAGGCGCACTCACCTTTGAGGCTGCGCCCATCTACCGCGTCGCAACACTCTACAAGAGCGCGCATTCGCGCTATGCTCAGCGTGAACACTGCCAGGAAGAGGTACACTGTGGAAAAGAAAACACTGCTTTTGGTGATGGCGCTTGTCGCATTGGCGGGCCCCGTTCGGGCCGATGAACTGACCGCTGCCACCACGGCTTTATGTGAAAAGGTGAAATCCTGTGCGATGGCACAGATGTCGCAGGCCAATTTGACGCCTGAGATGTCGCAGATGATGCAGCCGATGATCGACAATATGTGCGCCGATATGCAGGGCAAGGTGGCCGTTGTGGCCGAGGGCCATGCTTTGTATGAGCCCGCAGTGGCTTGCATGCGCAGCCTGGAGAAAACCTCCTGTGCCGAGATGCAGTCTTCGAGCAAGGCACCCACGGCCGAATGTGCAGCCTATGAGGAAAAGGCCCGCAAGTTCGATACCGCCGACAACTAGCGCGAGACTGCAACGCCGCCTGCGAACAGATCAACCAGAACGCCCACAAAAACGATAATGAACGGTAACACTATGCAGACTCAATGGAAGCGAATCTTCATGGCTGGCGCCCTGGCGCTATTTCTCAACGGCTGCAGCGACGGCAGTGACAGTAGCGGCGGCACTACCAACCCGCCATTGCCGCCAGACCCGAGCTCGGTATTTGCCGTGGCGAACGGCTGTTTCGCGATTGCTGTTGGCGATGGCAGCGGCTTTCTCGCGCCACCGCGCGCGCTTTCAATGACTGAGGCGGGTGCGGACGGCGCGCTTGCACCTGAAGGGCAGGCTGACCAATTCAGGCTGCGTCCCTCCGACCTCGGCAAGTATCTGCTGTATACAGCAGACGGCCATTATCTGTTTGCCGATGCCCAGACGCTGCTCGCCAAAACGGCACTTGCGTCAGACACCCGGCTGGTGGATGGCGAGGTGGTGATCGACGATGGCATGCAATCCGAGGGGGAGTGGTTGCTCGAAGCGGCTGAAGACGGCCAGTTTACCCTGCAGCATATATTGTCCGGTAACTACATCAGTGCCAGCGGCGGCCTTGCGGGAGCGGCCGACGCCGCCACCCTGGAATTCATTCCAAAACAGGGCTGCGCCGATTTCCCCGAACTGAGTGTGGATGCCAGTGGCGAGATTGCGGTCACGGAGTTCGATGACGGCGATGTCTTCGGCTTCGTGGAGACCCATGCGCATCTTTTTACCAACCTCGCATTTGGCGGGGGCGGAGCCTTTCATGGCGCGCCTTTTCACCCGCTGGGTGTTGAACACGCCCTGCCCGATTGCGAACTCGCGCACGGTGACGGCGGACGCAAGGACTTTATCGGCTTTGCCTTCAATGATGGTTTGGGCGATTTTAGCGAACTGCTTCCCCTGTTGCTGACAGGCGAACTGGGCGAGGACGATCACCAGACGGCGGGCTATCCGACTTTCACCGACTGGCCGGATGCACCGGAGAGCGCCACCCACCAGATGCAGTATTACACCTGGATAGAGCGCGCCTACAAGTCCGGCTTGCGTCTCATGGTGCAGCACGCCACCACCAACCAGGTGCTCTGCCAACTCGTGGTGGGCATTGGCACCCAGGTGCTGCGGGAATCCTGCAACGACATGGTGACAGTCGACAGAATCTTTGACGCCACCTATGCGCTCGAGCGCTATATCGACGCGCTGTCCGGCGGCCCGGGCGAGGGCTGGTTCCGCGTCGTGTTCAGCCCCGAGGAGGCGCGCGAGGAAATTCGAGCCGGCAATCTTGCGGTCATTCTGGGGATCGAAACATCCGACCTGTTCGATTGTTTCCTGGTGCCCTTTGGCGGCTTCGAGCGGTGCACGGAAGAAGACGTGGTCGCCAAGCTGGACGAGTACCATGCCAGGGGCGTTCGCGTGCTGTTTCCGGTGCATAAACTCGACAATGGTTTCTCGGCGGGCGATGGCGACCGCCGCATCAGCGACATCTCCAATTTCGGCCACACCGGGCATTTTAGCAACTTCGTCCTCTGCCCCGACGAGTTCCTCGATTTCCCCGGCGGTTTCGATGACGGCGGCGTCTCCTTCGCCAACCTGAATATGCCGCGCGAAGTGTATGATTCGCCACCGCCCTTCGATATGAGCAGTTTCGACAGCGATCCGCTGGGCACGCTACTGCCCAATATCGGCCTGCTTGGCGGTGGCGCGCTGGAAGGCGAATACTGCCAGAACCACGGCCTGACGGACCTCGGTGAGTTCCTGATGGTGGAGTTGATGAAGCGCGGCATGATCATCGAAGTGGACCACCTGCCGCGCAAGGGCTACAAGCGCGCCTTTGAACTGCTGCAGCAATTCGGGTACCCGGCGGCGGGTACCCACGGGCGTAATTACAACGGTCTGCTGTATGAGCTCGGGGGTATTTCCAAGAGTAACCTGGGCCGCTGCCGAGATCCGCAGAATCCAGGCAGCATGGACGATGGCTTCCAGGCGCGCATTCAACTCATTCGTGATAACGGAGGCTACCCGGCGGAGGGCTTCGGCTTCGATCTGAACGGCTTCGCCGGCGCGCCACGCGCCCGTTTCGGCCCGAGCAGCCGCTGCAGCCAGCCGCAAACTGATGCGGGAATCACCTACCCATTCAAATCCTATGCCGGCGATGTCACGCTGGAGCAGCCGCGCGTTGGCAACCGCGTGCTGGATTTTAATACCGAGGGAATGGTGCACCTGGGTCTGGTGGCAGAGCTGATCGAAGATGTGCGCCTCGACGGCGCCACCGACGAAGACCTCGAACCACTCTTTCGATCAGCAGAGGGCTACCTGCGGATGTGGGAACTGGCCGAGAGCCGCGCGGCGTCTATCGAAGTGCCCTGACGCTAGCGGCACAACGCAGGCAGGGGTGTCTGGTTACGCCCCCTGTGCGCAAGCGCGCCCTGCGGTCACTCGAAAGCGCTGAGGTCCAGACGGAAGATCTCAAAGGGAATCTCCAGTGGGGCGCCGAGCACGAAGTTGACGACTTCGCTCTTCACCACGTAAATATCGTCCCCGGCAAGCGTCGCGGTCGAGAGCCCGCTGACCTGGCTTGCCACGGTCACCGCCGCAGCGTTGAAACCAGCCTCCGGCCGAATACGGCTGACAGCCTCGCCGGAAACCGCATAGAGATCTCCATCGAAAAATACCAGCCCATCGGGTGAGGGCAGGGCATCGCCCGCAAGTGTGACCTGGGTAATGCTGTCGCCATCGGGCAGGCTCACGCGCAATAATCCGGCCGGAATAAATTTCGCGACGATGAGTGCGTCGCCTGCCGGGGTCACGGCAATACCATTGAGGCCGAGACCGGCGCCGGTGAGGTCATTGAACAAAGGGTCGGTGGCGAGAATCTCGCCTTCGCCGCTGCCGGCATCGAGCCGGTAGATGAAAGGGTTTGCGGGGTCTGTCACATAGGCGATGCCGTCCGCATCCAGCGCAAGGTCGTTGCAGGACGCGTCCGTCGTCAACGCACCCAGCAGAAACTCAAGCTCGAGCTCGGCGCTCTCCAGATCGTAGACCCACACGCGACTATCCATACCGTCTACAGCCTGTGCACATACCCAGAGTCGGCGCGCATCCGCATCGATCTTGGCACCGCCGATAAGTGCGCGATTATCGGCCGGCCGGAAGATGCTCTCTTCGCCGCCGGCAGCAACCCGGACGATACTGGCCCCCTGCAGGCTGGTCACATAAAAGGCGCGCTCTACAGGATCGAAGGCGATGCCTTCCGGGACACTGTCATCGCTGCTGAGGATGTAGCGCGACAACAGCGGTTGTATGGGCTGCGAATCACTGGAGTCGCTACAGCCGACGGTGGCGGCCAGGGCAAGGGTTGCAAATATCAGGGTCAGGCGGGACATGGCGGGCTACTCCGGT
The DNA here is from genome assembly GCA_963976655.1 of uncultured Halieaceae bacterium. GTDB lineage: Bacteria > Pseudomonadota > Gammaproteobacteria > Pseudomonadales > Halieaceae > Marimicrobium. Next base: position 14,547 of record CAXBLB010000016.1, on the reverse strand, counting down.
GTGTTATTGCTATGTGAAGCATGCGTTTGAGCTATCGCTGCAGTGCCGGGCTGTCCCGTGGGTCGGTACCAGATGGCCGAAGTGTAGGCGCGTTCCTGCAGTGTATCGGGATGGCCCTCTGCGTGTTCCATGCCCAGCGCAATAGCATCTAACAGGGAGTGCCGCGCCGTGGGTATCTGCAATACGCGCACATAGTAGAATGCCGGTTCACCGGGGCTAAACTCCGGGTCCGTCCAGACGGCGCTCAGTTCGGCAGCGCCGATACTGTTGCTCACCGCGCCGGTACGCAGGTCTACGGTATTTCCCACCGCGGGCAGGCGGCCCTGTGCGTCCAGGCTGCGCTCGCCGGCCCAGGCGACGTTAAACACTTTCTCACGCGTTTTCCCCTCCGTGGTGAGCCAGCCCTTGACGATCTGAATGCGATCAAGATTTGCCCCCACGGGATCCTTTGCAGCGACAACCATGAAAGACGGCGGGGAATTCTGGCTCAGTTCGCCACCCATCGGCACGCCACGACTCGCGGCCCAGGCGTGCAGGTCGGCGTTTTCCAGGTCAGCGGGGGTGAACCCTGCACCACCAAAGAACTGCACGCCGATGCGCGGCCCCGTGGTCGCGTAAACTTCCCGCCGTTTTAGAGCCGCCAGAATGTCGGCGCGCGTGTTGCTCTCGGCCCACACTGCCGCGAGCCCTGAAGCAGACATGGCCCAGCCGCTAGCGCCCGGCTCGTCGGGATTCCAGCGACTTTGTTTGTTGGCCGGTATTGAATCTGTGGCCAGTTTGCCGTGGAAGTTATCTTCCTCTGCCGAAGGCAGCGACGTATGCGAGTCCGTGGAGCCGATGACACCCAGTTTATACGGGTTATGGCCGAGTCGTCGCTCTAGAGCGAGCCCCCGTTTGAGCGCCTGACGCACAAAATCGCCCGTCTGCGGTTGATACTCGGTCCAGGTGCGCTGTATGTAGTAGGGGTAGCTCTCGAAATCCGCGAACTCGTCCTCCGGAGAGAACTGCGGATGCGTCTCGGAATCGCCCTTGATCTGTGTGATCTCCGCAACCGGCTCCCAGCGAGCGCGCGTGGCCGCGTACTCCGGGCTGAAGGGCTCTCCCCGTAGCGAGGTGTCGGAAAACATGTAGCCCTTGGAAATATTGGAGTTGTGCGGGATGGCGATGAACCCGGCGCCGGTCTTCGCACTGGTGTCATCCAGCCAGGCCCACAGGTCTTCCGGGTAGGGACTGTCGTCCAGGCCAAAGGGGTCGTACTGTTGAGCCGTGGCCGCATCGCTATCCGTGATGATCACGCGGTGCAGATTGGCGCCGGCCGGTATGGCGCTCCATTCCCAGCCGATCAGTGCGGTGAACTCCCCGGGTATGTTGTGCGACTCGGCGATGTCCGTAATTGTGCGCCAGGTATCGATTTCAACCTGCTTCGGCATGGGCAGAAGCCCGATATCGCTGTTTTCCACCGAGCTGGCTTCGGCATCCTGCTCTGGCGTTAACGCCGGATCGGGCAGCACGGAAATGAACAGCTCGCGGCCCTCACCCCGGTCGATCGCGCGCTGCAGAATGAACGCCGCAAAACGGGCTTTTATGGAGCCCCAGACACCGGTGTCCGAGGTGTCGGCCCCGTTGCGGTGGATGCTGCGAATCTGTCCGAGAAACTCGGCGTGATCCGATACCACAAGAAAGTCCAGCGGTGTGCCGATTCTTAATCGCGCACCGTGGTAGGGATGCACCACCGGCAGGCCCTTGGCATAACGGAAGGCGGTGTCGGGCCCTGCGGTCAGATTGTTGTTGGCGTAGGCGTCAGAGGAGTAGGTGGTGTGCAGGTGGGTGTCGCCCCAGAGCAATTGGCGCTCGCCTGCTGCTACGCTGACAGTATTTATACACAGTAGTGCCATTATTATTTTGCGCATGTCGGAGTCCCCGGTGTCGGTGAGACGTTTTTATAGTGCAGCGAAGGCGGCAACGCAAATAGTCGGCGGCTTCTGTTATTGCCGAAGCTTCGCGTAGAGCGCCTGCGCCTCCTCAAGCTCCGGGAACTCTACCGCGCCATCGAGCAGTTCTGACAGCGTTTGCAGGGCTTCTCCGGTGGCGCCGCGTGCAGCGTCGATCATGGCGCTGTGATACAACAGGCTGGGCTGTTGTGGCGCCGCCTCCAGTGCCCGGCGAACACTGCGACTGGCGGATTCAAGGTTGCCGTTGAGATACTCCACGACCGCCAGGGTATCCAGCACAGCGGCATTGCCCGGTTCCAGGCGGCTGGCCCGGCGCGCATAGCCCAGGGATTCTTCGGGCGCGCGCTGGCGCAACAGCCAGGCCAGATTGTTCAGTGCGACGATGTTGTCTGGTTCAAGCGTGATGACGTGTCGATACTCGTCGACCGGATCTTGTCCGGCAGACATGCGGGAGTTGGCATGCTGCATAAGCACCAGAACATCATCCGGGTGGTCCTGCAGCCACTTCCGATAGGTGTCCGCTGCAGCCTGTGGTTCCCCCAGGCGTTCCTGGTAATTGCCAAGAGCCAACAGCGTGCTGGTGCGCGGCAGAATCTCATAGGCGCGGCGCGCGAACTCGAGTGCGTTGTCTTTTTCCCCGGAGCGCGCAGCGGCGGCTGCCTGCAACAGTAAAACATCGGCATTTTCGGGTACATCGCGAATGAGAAGTTCGAGATCTTTACTAAATGCCTCATTGCGGCCGAGCCGCAGCAGGAGCTTTGCGCGAGCCAGCCTGGCGGCGTGGAAATCGGGCTTCAGCTCCAGCGCTTTGTCGAGCTCGCGTTCGGCCATGGCGGTATCTCCGCCGCCGGCCGCGGCCATTGCTGTAAGGTAACGCGCGTCGGCGCTGGCCGGATCGGCGTCGCTGAGTTGCTCCAGCGTAAAGAGTGCCTGGGAATGCTCCTTCTCGGCGATTTGTGCCAGTGCGATCACCTGCAGCACCGATGGGTGGCGGCGCCTGCTCTCATCCAGCCCCAGCAGAGCGGTGGACACCTTGTCGGGCCGCCCCTGGCTGAGATAATGCCGGGCCAGCATCAGGCGCGGCTCAAGTGCCTGCGGGTGAGCCTCGATGGCCGCATCGAGACGGGCAGTCACCGCGTCAGCTTCTCCGCGCATCGCGTCAATTTTCGCCAGTTGCAGTTGCGCCGGCAGGTTGTCTGGCTGTGCCTCGAGAATACGCTCATAGCGCGCTATGGCGGCTTCGGTGTCGTTCTCCGCAAGCGCGAACTGCGCAAGCGAATGGTTGGCGCCCGGATCGGCCGGGTCTATTTCAAGCACGCGTGTATAGGCCGCGCGTGCGGCCTCGAGATCGCCTGACCTGGCATGCACCCAGGCAACCAGGTTCGCAGGCATGGCTTTATCCGGGTTGCGTTGGGCGTAGCTTTTTGCGGCCTGCATGGCCGCGTCAAAATCTCCGCGTTGCACATGGCTCAGAACCAGGAGCATATCGCCCTGTTGAAACTCCGGGTCCAGTTCCAGCGCGGCCGCGATATGCTTCGCGGCATCTTCCGCGTTGCCCTCGACGAGCAAACCCGCTCCCAGGCTAACCTGGGCTTCTGCGGAGTCCGGTTCCAGCTCGGCGATACGCGTAAGTAGTGCGATTCCCTCGTCGGTTTTTCCCTGCCGCACAAGTGCGTGTGCCATGAATTTCAGCGTGATCACTTCATCGGGCCGCTCAGTGATTACTGGCCGCAGCAGTTCTTCCACCGCGGCGTAGTCTTCATCCCTAAGGCGTATGCTGGCCAGCAGCTTGCGTCCGCGAATGCTGCCCGGCGCCAACGCGTAGAACCTGGTTGCGTGAGCAGACGCCTGTTCGAGGTTGCCGTTCGACAGATGGGCGCTGCCGAGAAAGTAGGCCAGCATCGGATATTCCTTGCCGATGGGTTCCGCGAGAGTCAGGCGTTTTATCGCCTGCTGGTAGCGTTGTTCCTGAATGTCTATAACACCCATCACGAGATTGGCGACCGGATCTTTGGGTGCGGCCCTGAGAAGCCTGCTGGCATTTTTCCGTGCGATATCCAGGTCGCCTTCATCCAGCCCCAGCAGCGCACGTGCCCGCAGCGCCGCGAGATTGTGCGGGTCCAGCTCCAGCACCTTGTCGTAGGCATCGGCGGCTGCGTCCCTGTCGGCGGTCATGCCTTTCAGTTCAGCCTTGGCGGACCACGCAGCGATGCTCTCCGGCTGTAACTCCAGCACATTGTCGATGGCGGCATCCGCCGTCTCCAGATCGCCCATATGCACCTGCAGCTCCGCTCTTGCCAGCTGCGCCCTTGGGTCACGTGGTGTGAGTGTCAGCGCCTGGTCCAGCAGATCGTTGGCATCCTGGTTTTCGCCAAGCGCAATCTTCGCCAACGCCTGGCTGGTGAGAATACTCGCCTGGGATTCGGCGGTCAGGCCCTCGGTCGAAAGCGCGAGAACATCAGTGTAGTTGCCGGTAGCGGCGAGGGCTATCGCATAGGCGGGCAGGGTTTTCTCCGGATCCCAGTCCAGCCACATGGCGCGTTGCAATTCTTTCTCGGCCGATTCTGCGTCGCCGCGGTCGAGGTGGATAGAGCCCAGCAACCAGCGAGCTTCAGCGAGATTCTGGTCTTTCTGCAGGGCGCTTTTCAACTCCAGTACGGCAGCGCGCTGGTCGCCCGCAGCAAAATACTCTTTGGCGCTGGCGAGATGATCCTCCGCGCTGTCCCCGGCGCAGCCCACGAGGAGGAATGCCAGAGCCAGCGTCAGAAGTAGTTGGGAGAGAGACGTCATGAAATGCCTTTTATTTGTCTGGTGAGAGTAAGCTGTCTGAGTATAGTGCGCCAGCGAGCGGCCGCCTACCGGGTGAATTCGCTCCGCGGCCAGCGGTAATTGCTTTGCGCTCGAAACGGAACAGAATCAGGGTTTCCGGCGGTCTACCGGAATTCCCCAGTGGCCGACCTGACGAGAGCGGGCGATTTTTTCCAGTGCCTGATACTCTACAGGCGCGTCGGGTAATGCAACAGCCCAGCCCCGCTCGAGCAGGTAGGCACTGAGATCCTCGCCTTCATCGAAGTGTGAGCTGCCCACGTGGCAGCGTCCGGTGTAAGTACCGTCATTCCTTTCTTCAAGCAGTTCACAGCGCACGAACCCCTGTATTTTGAAATCCAGCGCTACCGCTGCGCGCGAGCCGCAGTAGGTGGGGCGCTTACGGGTATTGCAGGTGCGGTTCAGTGAGGGTATGTGAATGCCGTACAGGTGAATGGTTTTGCGACTGATGCGCAGAGTGCCATCTTCATTGACTCTGGCCGAACTGGAGATTTCCCGCGCCCCGATGGGCGCGGCGCCGAGCATCAGTATGAGGCACACGCCGACTGCGCTGGCCGTCAGCGACAGGGGCAGGGCTCGACAGCGATGTAGCAGGAATTTCATGGGCATGAAGCATTGGAACCCAGGTGTAGCGGTAGGTTCATTTTTTGGCGGGCGCCTCCCCTGGCGGCGCAAGGGCGGGCGCCGCTGTGAACCGGGGAGGCGTGGCGCTGGTGTGTCAGGTGGCCAGGCCTAGGGCAGGTTTCAGGGACATCCATATCGCCATAGCCATCATCATCAGATTTTCCGTCAGGGATAGCAGGCCCAAAGGAACGTTGGAGCCGCCACCCACACACGCGCAACGAATATCACGCCGATCGATGTAGACGGCCTTAAAGACCGATACCGCTCCGACGCTGCCGATGAAGAATGCCACCGGTGCCGACAGCCAGGTCAGCGCCCCCGCAATCATCAAGACCCCGGCGAGCCCTTCTGCGAACGGGTAGACATAGGCGTAGCGAACCACTCGCTGGGCCAGCAGATCGTAGCCGAGAAAGCCACTGGAAAAACTTGCCAGGTCTTGCAGCTTGAGCACTGCCAGAATGCACATACTGAAAGCGATAAACCATTCCGCCGCGCGCAGCGTCAGCAACTGGTCGTACACCGCCACGCTGGCCGCCAGTGCCATCACCGCCGCCATTGCGAATATCGCAATCACGGGCTGATAGGTGGCGCCGTCTTCATCCGCACTGGCAAGACCCAGGTGGCTGCGCAATGCTTCGTAGCCACCTATCCGTTCGCCCTGTATAAAAACCTGCGGCGTGGTGTCCACCTGGTGTTGCGCCTTGAAATCCTCCTGCTCCTGTCGATTGGTGAGCAGGTGGTCTTCAACTTTGTAGCCTTTTCTCGATAGCAAGTCTCTGGCCTTGAGTCCGAACGGGCAGATATGTTCGGCAGTTACCATGCGGTAGAGTGCAGCGGTTCCCGCCGATGTGTCCTGTTGCACGAACATGTCGATTTTCGCTGCCATAATCGCCTCCATGATTGCGTTCTGTTCAGGCGTGCGTACACCAAGCGCAAGGTGCCTGCGATGTGGCGCTGGCCCGAAATGCCGGCCCCTACCCAGCTTGTGAGGGCCGGTGCTGTTGTGTAAATTCTGCAGGTTGCGGCGCAAAAATTGCGCGCAGAAGCGCTTGCCGGCTCTTTATAAGGCGCCTGGCGCTTGCAATCTGCTGTGGGGTTTTGCAAGCAACGTACCAAAACAGGCTTGTGTGCGCATTCGTTTTGGATTAAACAATCGCTATCCCAAAACGCTTGAATAAAAATCCGGGGCCAAACCAGACATGAGCGACGGTATTATCTCCCGCGCCGCCAACCCCCGACTGTCTGGCAGGCGCATCCCCTGGTGGCTTTTTCTCGCCGTCATCGCCGTGACTAGCGCGATCGCCATTGCAAGCTTCGCGCAGTGGGGTACAGGCAGCGACGGCATTCTCCACATCACCCGTTACACCGCCCGCTTCGCCTTCCTGATCTTCATTGTTGTTTTCGCCGCGGGTGCGCTGGCGCAGCTTTTTCCCTCGAACGCGACGCGCTGGCTGAAGCGCAACCGTCGCTATCTCGGGCTTTCCTTCGCCCTCGCGCATTTCATCCATCTGGGCGCGCTGAGCTCGTACTTTGCCGTTATCGGCGAAATGCCGGACACAGTCACTCTCATCGGCGGTGGCGGCGCCTATTTGTTGATCGCGGCGATGGCGCTGACTTCCAACGACTGGTCGATAAAGACGCTCGGCCCGAAGATATGGCGCCGCCTCCATCTCACCGGCATCGCTTATGTCTGGCTGATCTTCATGAATTCCTATATTGGCCGCCTGGTCAGCGAGGCACCGCCGGAGCCCCGGCTCATCTTCGCCGTTACCGCCGGGCTCGGTTTGCTTGCGTTGGGTTTGCGTGTCTTCGCCTGGATCGCCCGCCGGAGACTGGGATCAGTGCCGAGACCATCAGTGCTGTAGTGCGGATGATCAATTGGTCCGTGCTGCGAACGCCTGGCCACTGCTTCCCCTTGCAGGCGACCATGGGCAGGGTGGGACCACTATTCCGGCTGCTTGGGTTCTTTTCTCCCCCCGCGAGGTTTTCCTTTACACTGCGCTCAGCATTGTAAAACGGAGTACCCCGAATGAGCCCTACCCAGCCCGATGCGGCCTTGAACGCAGACTGCCTCCCCTGTGTAGAAATAGAACCGGCTGCAGCGGCGGATGCCGCCGTCATCTGGTTGCATGGCCTGGGCGCCGACGGACACGATTTTGAGCCGATCGTGCCCGAGTTGCGCCTGCCGCAGGAACTGGCGGTGCGCTTCGTATTTCCGCATGCGCCCTCCGTCCCCGTCACGATTAACGGCGGCATGGTGATGCCTTCCTGGTTTGATATTCGTGGCATGGACCTGGACAACGCCATCGACGAGCGGCAGTTGCAGAAGTCTGTAGAGGCGACACGGGCACTGATAGCGCGGGAGCGCAAGCGCGGTATTGCCGCCGCGCGCATAGTGTTGGCCGGCTTTTCGCAGGGGGGCACCGTGGCGCTGCACACCGCGCTGACACACCCCGAGAAACTGGCCGGGCTTATGGTGCTGTCGAGCTTTTTTGCCGCCGGCGACAAGCTGCAACCACATGCCGCCAACTGTGATTTGCCGATTCATGTCTTTCACGGCACACAGGACCAGATGGCACCGGAAGTGCTGGGCCAACAGACCGTGGCGAAATTGCAGGCGCTGGGCTATGCGCCGCAGTACCAAACCTATCCCATGGAGCACGCGGTATGTGCGCGGGAAATTGCGGATATTGCCGCCTGGTTGCAGAGCGTTCTGCGAGTCTGAAGGCGCGACGCTGCCGCCGACTACGGAATGTCTATTGCAGGCAGGATCATTGGTCCTGCTACGTTCGCAACAGCAGCGACGGGCTCAGCGACTTCTTCTGCCACGTCAGAGTTGGGGTGTGCGCTGAAACCAGGGCCGCGCCTCCTCCAGTTGCGCAGCCAGCGACAGCAGCCTTCCCTCGTCTCCGTGCCCGCCCACAAACTGCACGCCAAGCGGCAGGCCGTTGTCGCACCAGTGCAGGGGCACGGACATGGCGGGTACGCCGGTGACATTCGCCAGTTGCGTGAACGGTACCGCCTCCAGGCTCTTCAGGGCCAGGCGCTCCACTTCGCCGCTGCGAGCCAGCAGGCCGCCCGCGCCCAGCTTGAGTGCTGTGCGCAGCACCCGGCCCTGCCAGACCGGGGTGTCGAACGCGCCGATGCTCGCCGGGGGCATGGCCAGAGTCGGTGTGAGCCAGAAATCGTAGTCGGCGAGGAATTCGTCCAGGGCGATCATGTACTGTTGCCAGCGGCCCTGATGGAGCGCGTAACGGTCGGCGCTCAGGTGGCGGCCCACGGCGATCATCGCAAGAGTGTCCGCTTCAAAAGCGCCAGAGCCGCAACCGGTCTCGGCGCGCACCTGGGTGACTAGCGCAGCGCACTGCGCGAACCAGACATACAACCAGTCCAGACACATCTGTCGCATGTCCATGCGCGGCTGGGCTTCCTCCACCGAATGGCCCAGGTCCTCCAGCAGTCTCGCGGCAGCCTCTACCGCCCTGATGGCTTCCGGGTCCACCGGCGTGCCCAGCGGCGATGCCGTGGAAAAGCCGATGCGCAGCGGGGAGGGGGGCGCGGCGGCTGCCTGTACGTAGGGCATTTGCGGTGGCGCGATACGGAACAGGCTGCCCGGTTCATCGCCGTGGCTGCAGTCCAGGATCAGGGCGCTGTCGCGCACGGAACGGGTGAGCACGTGGTTGACCGCAATGCCGTGCATAACTTCGGTAAAGAGTGGGCCCCACGGGGTGCGGCCGCGTCCGGGCTTGAGACCGAACAGGCCGCAGCAGGCGGCGGGGATGCGAATGCTGCCGCCACCGTCGTTGCCGCCCGCCACGGGCACGGCGCCCGCCGCTACCAGCGCCGCCGAACCGCCGGAGGAACCGCCGGGGGTGTGATTTTCGTTCCAGGGGTTGCGGCAGGCGCCGAAGGCTTCCGGCTCTGTAATGCCCTTGGCGCCGAACTCCGGCGTGTTGGTGCGCCCGAAAGGTACCAGACCGGCGGCCTTCCAGCGTTTCACTACGGTGGCGTCGTGGCCCGCCGTGGCACCGGCGGCCTTCAGGGCGCGGTTGCCCTGGTAGTGTGGCGCCCCTTCGATTTCCTGGAACAGGTCTTTCACTACCATCGGTACCCCTGCCAGAGGCCCGGAGACGCCGTCCGACAGTTGCCGCCGGGCGTGCTCGTGCAGTGGGTGGAGCAGTGCATTGAGCCGGCCGTTCACCGCTTCGGTGCGTTCGATCGCCAGTTGCAGCAGGGTCTCGGCGGTGACTTCGCCTTTGGCGACCAGTGCCGCCAGGCCCGTGGCGTCGTGTTGTCGGTATTCTTCAAAATTCATCGCCCGCTCCTGTGCATGCCGGATATCCAATGTGCCACAGGTGGTACATTGGTGCTATTCGCTTCCGGTCGCCTCTATCAGAGCTTCCGCCAGCTCCTCCGTTGAAACCCAGACCGGGGGGACGCTGTTGCGGCAAGTCTTGCCAAGTAACCTCTAAAGTTGGCGCCAGCGACAGGGAATACTGCCAGCCCTGCCACCCATCAGCCAGTGAGCATTGGCACGAACTCCGTCTAACTGCGATACTGCTCCGGTAAATGCCTGACGGTATCATCGCGCGGCCAACAGGTTCACCTTTGGAATCGTTTTACCTTGTGCTATGTCAGCACTCGTCTGGGTTTGCCCCAAAGGGAGAGAAGAGTGAAGTCCGTTATTGTTCGTTTCGTCACGTTGTCGCTGATGCTGCTTGTTTCACTGCGCGCGACCGCAATTCCCATGCTTTCGAATGACGGCAGTCTTCTTAGCGGGGTAGAGGTCGAAGGTGTTTTGTATGATGTAACGTTTTCAGACGCGATTTTTAACGAAGCTTATCCGTTGGCAATGATCCAGCAGCCTGGATGGATAAATTTTGCTGCGACGATGCGTAGCGCAATTCTTGATGCGCTGCTGTCTCTTCCGGTGTTGCCGCGAGCTGAGGATATCGGGGGCTGTTCTGACAGTCCCGGGTTTCCGGGGTTTGTAGGGCCGGGTGTGTGCATCGCGATACTGCCTGATACTGTAGACTTCGGCCAATACGATGCGGAGGGCTTGTTGGTGATCAACACACCGCAGGGCACAGCCGGTATCACGACGAATATTTTCGGGGCAGTGAACCCCGCGTCCGGGACGGGGGGAGATACTGACGTAAGCAATTTTCTCACGGTCATCCAGTTCTCCCGGACACCTTCCGAGGTGCCTGTTGCGCCGAGCCTGGCGCTGCTCCTGACAGGGCTCGCGCTTGTGCGCCATCGCTTGCATCCGCGTTTACGCCGCTGAGCCGATCTCAGGAGCTAGCGTTGCCACGTGGCTTTTCTGATTAACCAGGTTCCTGAATCCTCGATCCACTCTACCTCTACTCTCCGAATGCTTCCATCTGACGGTAAGAATCCTGATGAGCCGGTGACAATGACCGAGACGACGCTATGGGCCCGTCCGGACAATTGCGCATGCATGGTGGTACTGCTGCCAACAATGGCGACGTTCAGGCTTTCGTGGCGCAGGCTATAAAACCGCAGCAGTTGCCTGACCTCATCGACGCCCATTCTTTCATTGGCGACGAAGCTGCTGTGCAGATATTTCTGGATAGCTGAAAAGCTTTTCTCTTCAACAGCCTCCTCTATGGCGGCTAGGTTCTCTTCTATCTGTTCTTCATCACCCTGCTCGCCGCCGCAGCCGATAAGCAAGAGTGTGGCGGTCAGGAATGGCATTATCAGTCGCATAGAGAGTAGCCCGGGCTTTGTACGTGATATCGACATTATGGGTGAAGTGCGCCTCGCTGTGTGGCCGGTTCAGGGCCGCGCGCAGGCCCCGGCCTTGCCAGGCCAACAGCCAGAAGGCTCCTGCCCATAACGGACGCACTGTATTGTCGTCAGCATCAAGTCGGGATCGAGAATCGCAAAATTCAAGTTTTTGCACAAGGCTGTGGCTGCCGAAGCCTCCCCCGGCTGGCGTTCCCGTGGCAGCTCTACTCCACTAGAACAAAAAAGGGGTCGACACACAGTCGCTTGCTATTCGGCTTTCAGTTTATCTGGTAGGTAGCCTGGGGGTCTTGTGTCCTGCCCCACTTGTTGCCAGACCCGTTGTCCGGATGTGGGGATGTTTGCTGACTCGGGCGGGACGCGGCCTGTAGTGATTCGGTCTCGCGCTTGAGTGCCGCCAGCTCACGCTGTAAGCCATCGACTTCAGCCTCAGCCCTGGTAGCGGTGGCATTGGCCTGCTCAACCTCTGCGCGAAGCTCTTTCAGCTCCGCTGTGGTGGCGCAACCGGAAAGCCCCACCAGACTGGCCCACACCAGTCCCGGCGCAGTGAGTTTGGATACATAGCGCACCAGGAAACCTCCTTTGATGAGAAACCCGATCTACATTTGCGGACCCACGCAATCGCCAGCATGTAAGCTGAAGCTGCAGCGTCCGCGTGGAGAAATTGTTGGGTAGTTCACCGCAGGTGGCAAGCAAATACCGGCGAAAAGTACAGATAACTGTGTGCGGCGCTGCAATAACCCGCCGGTATGGCCCGGCGGCAGGTCCTCGTAGCTGGCTACGGTGCGAAGCTGATGGGAATTCGCAGAGTTGCTTCCTCGCCCAGCAGCCCTCCATCGTTGACCACCACCACGCAGTCGTTGCTGCTGGCGCCACAGCGGCCGGAGCCGACAGCGCCGGTAATAATCCTCAGTGGTAGAGAGCCATCCCCCGTCGGGTTCGGTTGCAGGATAAGCGCGTTGTTGAAATCGCAGACCTCGTTGCCGCCCGTGCCGCCCTCGGAGCACTGCACGATGTTGATCACGTTGCCCGGGGTGAAATTGCGCCAGCTCACGGTTACCACCTGGCCGTCCACCAGGCTGGTGGCGGGTTCGACTGCCGCGAACCGGTTGGTGATGGGTGGCGGCAGGGGAAGGGTGACATCGGTGCCGCCGGTGGCGGTGTAGAGCAGTTCCGCGCCTGTATCGAAGGTTGTCCCGGCGAGCAGGCGCTCCCCGGCCATGTTGTCGTCGCGCAGTTGAGTACTGAAAAAATCAATGATGCTGTTGGCCATCGTGGTGAAACCGTGGCCCGCCGGTATGAGGTAATCCGTGTGACCGATGTCGTTCAGCGTCACGATGCCCTTCGCAGCCTGTACGCTGTTGAACACCCGCACGGATTCCTCGTAAGGGATCAACGCATCCACTGTGCCATGCACCAGCATCAGCGGTGCGGAGGTGCTGAAGTCGTAGTCGCCACCATTGTACGGGGCCGCGGCGGCAGACATGGAGACCGCCGCATCAATGCGCGGGTCTGCGCAACAGCTGTTGGCGACGACCCCCAGCGTGGTGATGCCGCCATTGGAGTGTCCGAAGGTGCCGATGTTGCCGGTGTCGGTGCGTTTGTCAAAAGGCGCCTCTGCAGTCGCCACGGCAGCGATGGTCGTATCAATCAGGAAGCTGACGTCGCCCGGCTGATTCTGGGTGTCGGCAGGGTCCGCCCCCGCGGGCGCATTGCGGCCTGTGAGGGGAAACAGCGGTGCAACCACCACAAAGCCCCTGGCGGCCACCTCTTCAAGCAGTGATTGGTACGCCTGGGGCGACGAACCCAGGCCGTGCGAAAAGATCAACAGGGGGAAACTGCCCCTGCCCTCTGGCATGAAGATCGTGGTTTCCAGGGTTCTTGCAGGCAGCCGCGGGAACGCGCCGGTTGCGGGTGTGCCGCGGCTGTCATCCACAAAGACGCGTTCAAAAATGGATACCGCGTAACGTTCCGGTACCGTTGCGTTGTCGGAACCGTCGGAACAGGCCGCGATTGCCGCCACGGCGCAGAGCAGGAATATCCTTCGCAGGGCCACTGCCGGCCAATAAGTGTCTCTTGCCATCACTCTGATCCTGTTGCCGTGAAATATGACTCGCGTGCGTCGCGTTCTGGCGGACTGCGAAGCGATACGCTTGCAGTGTTATGCGTTATAGCCTCCTGCAAGCCCCGAGGCCAGGTTCACACACGCTGGAGCTTGAGCTGCTCTCCACGGAATTCGATAGTATCGCCGCTCAGCATTTTTCGCCGCCGCCGGGTTTCGATCTCGCCATTCACGCGAACCTGGCCGTCGCCGATGAGTAACTTCGCCTCGCCACCGGTGGTAACCAGCCCCGCGAATTTCAGGATCTTGCAGAGCTCAACGGGCTCTCGGGTCATTTCAACTTTTCTCATGGGTCATTGCCTTGGGTGGGAGTCAAACCGGAGTTTCCAACCTGAAACGGGTTGGAACCCCGGGGGAGGGTTATTCCTGGTTGCCCTTTGGAATTGCCCAAAACGGGCTCTCGGGGCAACCCGGGCATGCGCCTCACTGTGGGCCGTAAACCGTTTTCCAGTCTTTGGCCATATCCACTACGGTCCAGCCCCGCTCGCCGGCAACGTCGAGTGCCTTGTCGAGCTTGCCGACGTGTGAATCGCGGTCGTAGGCCCATTCACGCTCGGCATCGGTATGGTGAACGAGGAGAGCGAAGCGTCGGCCCTCGCCCGCGGTGGTCCACTGTAGCATCTGGAGATCGCCATCGGAGTTGCCGAAGGCCGCAATCGGGCGGCGGCCAATATGCTGGCTGATGCCGATGGGCTTGCCTTCCTTGTCGTCGATGAAATTCATCTCAGGCAGGCGGATGATAACTGGCTCGCCGTTGCGCATCTCGAACTTCGTCTTCACGCTGCTGCCCACGACCTGCTCGGGCGGAATGCCATAGGCCTCCTCGGCGAAGACGCGGATCATCGCGATGCCGCCGCCCGAGACGATGAAGGTTTTGAAACCGTTGGCCCGCAGGTATTCGAGGACTTCGACCATGGGTTGGTAGGTCATTTCATCGAAGGGCCGATCGAATCGCGGGTGCCGGGTTGTGTCGAGCCAATCGCGCACAATCTGCTCAAACTCATCGGTACTCATGCCAGCGTGCGATGCCATCACCAGTTCCAGGATGCCTTTTTCGCCCGACGCCGCGAGCGCTTTCATATCGCCTTCGAGGGCGGCCTTGAAGGGCTGCGTGGTTTTCCATTCGGGGTGTTGGGGAGCGAGCGCTTTCACGCGATCGATAGCGAAGAAGAGCTGGAAGTAAGCCGGTTGCTCGGACCAGAGGCAGCCGTCGTTATCGAAGGTGGCGATGCGTTCTGCCTCGGGCACGAAGTC
>CAXBLB010000015.1:0-86350 GCA_963976655.1 uncultured Halieaceae bacterium | reverse complement strand
ATGCTCCGGCGTCACCGCCCTGGGTGGAAGGGGGCGGATGCAGGGGCGCTTACGTTATACCCGACGAACCTGTCGCACCCGACGCCCATTGATGCTCCCCAAGGCCTTTGGGCAGATGGTTTGGCGTCGGGTTCGTCGATTGCGTCGGGTTGATTGATGGTTTCTGGTGCTGTTGTCCTGTGGCGAGATGGCTGGCGATACGTGCTGGCGCCAGGTTGGGTACTCGTTGCCGGGATCTGCTGTGGATTATCAGGTGCTGCTTAAGCAGAAGGCCTTCGGTTGCAAATTGGCGGGCACCACCAGGCTGGATGACTTTAGCGATAGTAGTGAGCAGGCAAAATGGAAGGTACATGGCATCTCTCATGCCGATGGAGCGTAGGGTAGCGTCCAGCACGCGGCAACTATCAACTCACTGATATCATTGCTGAATTACGAATTTGCCATGCACAAGTTAACTTGCCAGTACCATATGGAACGGCGCTGCATAGTTATTGACTGACAGTAAATAAATATTGACACGACAAAAGTGTCGATGCTACTGTGTGGCCGTGGCTGGGAGAGACCTTCCAGGTGCTTTTTAAAAGATCGACCGACTACTGCTTGGTTTGAAAAAAGGCCTTTATTGGTCAATCGCCTAAGGCGATTTTCTGCCGCCCACGAGTTTTCGTCACGAGGCCCACGGGGTCGTGAGGTGAAACGAGTGAGCGACAGGAACGCACAGACATGCTGTGCGGCATTAGGAGCCCGCGCCCTCGCATTGCTCCATTCGACCCAGTAGCGTGATTGCGACAGGCACGATTGGTGTCGTAATTGGAGATTCTCATGAATCTAGATCTTTTAGACGAGGTTCTTTCGACCCTTTATAGGATTCGAAGTGAACTGCACGACAATGTAGAGGGCAGCGTTACTCAAGAGCTTGATCAGGCTATAGAGTGGTTGGAAGAGGCGAAGCGGAATGGTGCTGAGCAGATTCGGTCAGAAGAAATTCTACTGATGCTGGGTAAAATTTTCGACAAGCTTCCTATAATCACACGTTTGATTGAGTTGTTGTCTGGGTAGGGCAGCGGGCTTCGTTTTGCCTAACTAGGTTTGATTATGAATATTGGAAGGGCGATTAAGCTTTGTAGACAGCAGAAAGGAATGAAGCAGGCAGCCCTAGCCGCTGCTGCTGATATTTCAACTTCTTACCTTTCACTGCTTGAGCGAAATCAAAGGGACCCGAATCTGTCTACAGTTGAAAGAATTTCCGAAGCTCTACAGGTTCCAATTAGTATTCTGATGTTCCTTTCAGCGGACAAAGAAGAGCTAGATTCGTTGGATTCCGAACTCGCAGAAAAAATATCCTGGTTGACCTACAAGCTGATTCAAGATTCCGGGGATGGATAGACCACGGTATTTGAATAACCCCATTGGTTCTGTGGCCACGCTTGCGAAACTCTTGGGTGAATCTGAAACTGGTCTATCACAACTCGCGAGCAACAGCTCAAGGTTGGTATTGCCAAATAGGCCTGAAGTGAAGCGTGATGGCTCATTGCGATACACTTATCGAGTCGGAGCTGCGTTAAAAACGGTTCACCGACGGATCGTCGATTATATATTTTATAATGTACATTACCCTGTATATATACAAGGCGGTGTTCGAAGTCGGGACGGTACAAGAGACGCGATTACCGACGCTAATATTCATGCGAGTAACCGCATCATTATCAGTGAGGATGTATCGAATTTTTTCCCGTCGATATCAGATTCATTGGTCCACGAAATGTGGCAGTATTTTTTCTGTTTTTCCCCTGATGTTGCCTCTGTCCTGGTTAGACTAACTACTCGTCAGGGCTTCCTTTACCAGGGAGCAAGCACAAGCTCCTACATTGCGAATTTGATATTCTGGGACGTAGAACCCGAGCTTGCTACTCTCCTTCGGGAAAAAGGATACACCTACTCCAGATTTGTTGATGACGTTACGGTTTCTACGAACCGGTCGATGAGTAACAGCGATAAGCGTCGTGTTATAGCGATGATCTACGGTATGTTCATGAAGAAGGGGTGTAAGCCGAACCGGCGAAAGCACAAGCTTTATACTCTTAGAGAACCTGCGATGGTTCATAATCTAAATGTGAATGCAGGCCGAGCTACACTGAATAAAAAGGAAAGAGCTCGAATTCGGGCTGCCGTAAAGGAGTGCAGCTTGCGCTTTCCGGGGGAGGGCAGTAGAGCGGATTATCTAGACTTATTTCAAAGTACAAGAGGAAGAGTGGCTAGGTTGAAAAGACTACACCCTGGTGAGGGCGCTAGATTGATGGCTCAGCTTCTCAAGGTAAAGCCTAATGCAAGGTAAGGCCCTTCATCGTCAACGCGCGACGCCGGCATTCATTGAGAGAATCCGCGAAGCTCGGTTCATAGAGAGAACACCAATGTCCCACGCAGGTAAAAATATACGCATACCTGGCCTGGAGTTTGCGGAAGTGGAAAATAGACAGAGGAAAAAGCAATGGGCCTTCCCAGACTTGAACGGCGCCTGCTGATTCTGGCTAGCAGGAATATCACTTTTATCGATAATAAGGTGATTGCAGATACTTATACTGTGGAGTGAGACGTGGACGAAATTCAGAAGGTCATTGAGGGCTATCATCAGCTGCTGAAGGAGCTCGATGACTATGGTGCTTCGGAGGCGTGGCAATTGCGACGTCGAATGATAAATACAATTCTCAAGATACAAACTGCCCGCCGAGATTACCACGATGCAAGGGCTAAACACGGAATTGAGTCACCGATTAGCGCAGAAGAAAGAGAATCTATTAAGGAAGCTGTTGAGCTACGAAAGCAAATCTACCGCCGAAGGAAGGAAATGATTAAGCAGGGCCAATGATGCGTCTGATCGTGCAGTGATTGTTGATTCCCGTGCCCCCAAAAGGTCTCTCTTAAGACCAAGCCGAGCTCACACTCCTGCGCCCCCAGGTGCTCCACAGGGTCGCCCCATGGCCATCCCCATGCCTCGCCCGGGATTTGCCGAAAGGTAGGCCACCGTGGGGCATAGGTGACGAATTCAGGTGCCTGACGGGGGTCGCAGTAGATGACGAGGCAGGAGCGGGGTAGTTCCGGGTGTCATGAGAAACTGAAATCCTGAAAATCTGTGGCTGCACGAGGCCAGAAATGCAGATTTTCAGTTCCCCAGAATTCCCTCGTGTCGCATCGGCGTAAGCGATCAGTGCACCATAAAATATGCGGTTGCTAAATTGATTTTCGCCAATAAGGTGCTGACTGTATCGAACGCGACGATGAAGTGATGTCCCGAATGTACCATCGCTAAACCGAGAAGATTCTGCAGCAGTTAACCCTATGATACTATTCTCGAATAAATAATCCGCCATGCACAGGAATAGGCAAAATGGCTGAGGTGAATCAGCTCATCAAAATGGCTATAGCGTTTGGTGTTTTATCACTAGGCGGGTGTGCAACTATAGAAAAGGCCCCGACTCAGTATCGAGAGGGGTCTACTCCAGAAATCGGCGTAAGGTCGGCGGCCACTGTCGGTGAGCCAATGGTCACGAAATACCATTACTTGGCAGACGAGGTGGCGATCTTACTGAAGGCTTCCGAGTCTGACTTTATGTTCGGACGGCCATCCATCCCTGCGAATACTCGGCTGGTAAAAACTTACTCATCAAAGGGCGAGATCTACTGCCCGATAATGCGTGGCTCACCCGTACCATGCTTTAAGGATGACAGCGGTGACGGTAAATTTGATTACGCCTATAATCTCGGAGCTTTTTCTGTAGTAGCACCTATCGGTGAGATCGATCCCTTACCCTTCACAATTACCGAAGCAACCATCCAAGATGGGTTCAAGTATGAGCTCGTCTATCAGGGGATCGACGAAGACACGGTGCGAATAGCGTATCGCGAATACAATGAGAATTTGGTGAGACCTGCCTTTCACCAAGACCTCACTTATACACTAGACGAAGATGATACACAGGTGAGTTTCAAAAGCGTTCGACTTGTCATACATTCGGCGAGCAATAACAGCGTTGAATATACAGTGACTTCTGGATTTTAGCCGGCGAAAGTATCAGCCATGGATTTACTAAAGTTGGCTCTTTCGCTGCGGTGCGTGGCTAGGGGAGAGCGAAAAAGGGCCGGTCTCGGAGTAGACACAAAACTACCAACACTCCGGGTGATCGTACTGCCGTAATCGAAGCCTGACAGAATGGGGTTTGCGTGGGTTGATGGGGAAAGCCCGGATGCGGGCCCGGAGCCGCAGGATATCGGCAAAATATATTGATTCTGGAAAACTGAAATTCTGAAAATCTGCGCATGCACGAGACCCGAAATCCAGATTTTCAGTTTTCCGGAATCCCATCGAGCTGCATCGGATTGAGTGTACTCACCAGCAACAAAGGCCACCGGCCTTCAGTAGATCACCCCATGTCCATCTGCATACCTACCTGCGCTTTACCGTCAGGGCGGCGGATCTGCATTACAGGCGGCCGCTACCCGTAACCCCAGCCAGATTTTTTTGAAAGGCCTTTATGGGCTTCTCCAAAATTTCGCGGCAGATAGTGTATAAAGCTGCGGTGGGAAAGGGGGAATACCCCCTACAAGAAACTCCAGTTACACCCGACGAACCTGTCGCACTCGACGCCAACGTATATTCTACAAGGCCCTGCGCTAATTGACCTGGCTTCGGGCTCGTCTTTTGCGTCGGGTAGTTTGATGGCTTTCTGGTATTCTTGTATTCGGAAGGAATCGACAAGCAGTAGGCCACCTGCTCCGACAGATTATCCCATGACCATCCGATGCACAGCCCTGGATTCGCCGCGAGTGGGGCGCTATGGTCCAGAGACTACGGACTGGGCGTGGCTTGCAGTCGCTGGATGCGGTGAGCAATGAGCAGATATCGGGTAATCTGTATCTCTGGACCCACGCGAAGTAGAGCAAGATATTGATATCAGAACCACAAGCAATTCGTCTTTTGACGGAAATAGAAGCGGGAACAGCTCGAAAGTTGAGCAAATTGCGAGCAGACTTGCTTCGGAATCGAACACCAGAGGCAGCAATATGGGAACTCATAGTATTGTACGTTGCCCACAAAGCGCTCGGGGACGTTGAGCATGAGCCAGGAGAGGGGATGCCAGATGTGTTTATCTCCGATTATAGTTTTTCGCTCGAGGCCCACGTTGTTTTTTCGCAGAGTGAGGCAACCAGGCGTTTGATGGGCGAATTCGATCTCTGGATACATAAGCGTATTGCCAAGGCGGGCATAAGTATCGAATCAAGCCACACGGTTACCGAGTTAATCGATAAGAATATGGATGTTCAACTGCCTGATAAGAATAAATGGCGCGAGCAAATGAGACGCAACTCTTGGAAAGAATTTTTGGATTCGCTTAGAGAGAGCGGTAAGGGAGTTTGGGAAATTCGTGACTACAATATGAGAATTTTTCTGAAGCTCACAAAGTCATATGGTTCAACCGGTGCCTCTTTTGTCCCCAAAGTCTCAGAGAGAGTGCTTGATAACCCGCTCTATAAGGCGCTACGTAGAAAATCCAAACAGATACGGAAGTGGGAAGGACGAGTACGTGCCACACCCGTTGTTCTGGTTGTTGGTGCTTTCGAAGATGGTGCTGAATTTGACAATGGGTCGTTTGGAGGGCGGGGAATTAGGGATCAAGTGGTGTGGTCTTCTCTGGTCGACCCGAGTGATATTGATCCTCTTCAGGCCTACAACATAATGGGAGCGGACCTTCGAATATCAGATGAGGGTTTAGAGCCGTCGGGGAGGAGCTATCGAGTACCAGGATCCGACAACATAAGTGCTGTAGTGTTTGTCCAGTTCCGGACAACGTTGGACCGCTACAGATATAATAAGGAGGCGGACGCAAGAATATATGTAAATCCAAGGGCGCTCAATCCATTAAACGACGAACAAATATGGGCGCTACAATCCATGGACTTCTCGATAATTGAATATGGTCCTGGTTGGGAATCCTGGGAAGGGGGTGCGCGGAGTTCTATGCGAGAAAGAAATTTGAAGAGAGGAGGAGGATGGCAGTTCCAAAGCTTGGAAGGGGGAGGGTTTACCTTAGAAATTCCTGCTATCTCACTGACCCAGGTATTGTCAGGTTTAAAGAGTTCGGAGCAGGTGCTCGGTGGAAAATCCGATAATCCTAATCCTCAGGATTTTCTTGTTCGCGCGTTAGAAGAGAATTGTGAGTTGTTAGCGGTTCAGATTGTTGAGCCTGAAAGTCAGCGGGAAGAGCGTTTAGTTAAACTTGAATTTGGGCCTCCCGCGCAGGCGATGATTTCCAGAGCGAAAGAAAAATAGATGAGTCGCAGATCATCGGCTCCTATGCAGCACACCCAAGCACTTCACAATAACCGCGCACACCGACATTCATCAAACTGGTTTTGCGAAGATCGGTTCATAGAAAAAACACCGATGTCCCACGCAGCAACGATTACAGGCATACCTAGTCTTGATCGGCCAAGGGTAAATACTATCTCACTTCCCCTCGCCCCAAGGAGCACCGCCGGTTCGCCCCATGACCACCCCTATGCCCCGCTCCGGATTTACCGAGAGGTGACCGCTCTGGGACAGAGGTGACGGACTCGGCGGTGGGAATCGCCGGTGTGCTGGCCCGGGCAGCGAAATTCCGGGGATTCTGGGAAACTGGATTCCTGGCGATCTGCAACACCAGATTCCCAGATCCCCAGAACCCCATAACGGGCACCACCAGGCTGGATCACTTTAGCGATAGTAGTGAGCAGGCAAAATAGAAGGTACATGGCTTCTCTCATGCCGATGGAGCGTAGAGTAGCGTCCAGCACGCAGCAACTATCAACTCACTGATATCATTGCTGAATTACGAATTCGCCATGCACAGGCATCTGATCAGGGCTCAGCATTATCGGGATCTGAGGGTAACTGCGTTCAGCGAGTGGAGTAGGGCAGTAGCCTGATTGTCAGGCGCTGGATTTCATCGGCTTGGAGGAGTTAACCTGTCGGTACCGAATCAACGCATCCAAGCGACTGCGTAGTTTAGGATGCTAGGTATATTGTCATTATTCCACTTTTCACCGAACGTGATCTTGCCAAACGTCAATGAAACATTCTTCTCTGTACTGGAGATTATGATGGAGTAAGAGAGTAATTTACGTCTAATCTTCATATCCACAATGTCAGCTTTGGGAATGAATATCGGAGGATCTTTTTTCAGCGCGCCCCCAATAGTTGCCGGAAATATTGTTACCCCAATTTTAGAGCAGTTTAGGACGTAGTTAGTGCTGCTCAGAGCCGCCGCAGCAGGATACACAAACCATTCCCACGCTGCCGGGCTAGTATTCGCATATACGGACGATTCTTCGCAAGTTGGATCGTATAGGTCAAAGTGCTTTAGCTTCTGCATGATGTCACTTTCACTAAGCGCCATAGTTTCCTAGCCTTATTGGTATCCATGCGTTTTCGGATTTTGCCACGAACTACAGAGTTACTGTCAAATCTGGTGTTTGGGGATGTGAATTACGCGGCGGCCTGGCCATCATTCTGTTCTGTCAACTGGCATCAAATATTGACCAGCATTGGCATTAGGCGAAATATCGATAGACTCGCTACCACATCGATTTGCGGGTTTATCTGTAAACTTGACTGACTATCTTTCTACGCCAATAGTGGTAAATACTCAATGCCAATTCACAACCGCCCGTCGATTGATCTACATTGGTCAATCAGCAGAGCAAGAGTCGTGTTCACGCGTCCCCCATCGACACCAGTATGCAGACTATTATTTCCATTTGGCATTGGCACCGAGCTTGTGAAGTTGGACGTCGGCCGCAGCCCCGCAAAGGTAGTTTCGTCTACTGTCATCCTTCCACGAAACCGAGCGTAAGTAAGCCCGTTATCGCCATCAATCTCGCTCTCCAGGCGAACCGGAAGCGTCCATTCCCCATCCATTCCGTAGGCGCGATAGGTCATGCTGTACGGCGCTTCCGGCTCAAGATCGTTGGGTTGTGTACTGGACAGAAACTGACTGACTTCGAGTTCTCCGGTGTCGGCACACGTCATCATTAATCGCACGATGCGACCAGAAACATGATCGCCGGGTTTTCGACCGAAATAGCTGGTATCGAAAACCACAGCCGGCACGCCGTCGATCATGAGAAGGTTCAACTGCCCCGGCGACCTGTCGGCGTCATCCGGAAGCTCGTGAAGAAGCGACAACCGCGGATTGGCATTACTGGCTGCCTCCTCTATCAGCTTCTCGGTCGCATCCACTCCCGCGTAGACGTAGACACTTTCTCCCGTACCAACGGCTTCATCGAATGAACCGAAAGATCTTACGCTTTCCGGACTGACCCAGGCGGGATCTTCACCGCGATTAAACGCAATCATGTTGGCTTCTAGGTTCTTCCGCATCTCGGAAGCGCACGACAGCTTCTCGATAGCTACATCAACAAGGTCACGGGAGTAAACGCCCGGTGTGATATCCTCGGCCCGTTCGACGACATGCCGGAAGGCAGCCGGAACCATCACCTGCTCATTGTAGCGTCCTACCTCCCGCGACATAATTTCCGTACCAAAGCCATTTCGTGTCGTCTCGGTTTCGACATAGGTGCGCGAGATGGGCACCAACGGATCTCCACAGGCGCCGAGAAGCTGAACCCTGCGGATGATGTAGGACGTGATAACGGCGTTCATCGGACTGAAGCTGTCGCTGGTCCTGAAGCCCCATTCGTAGAAATCGGCGGTCGGATTGTATCCCGACGGTCCCATCGCCCGCATCTGCCTTATCACCTCGTCGGACGACTTGCGTTGCTCACCGCGTGCCGCGCCGAAGTCTCCGAGTGCGATGTACGACAGCATTCTTCCCCCGTAATCGCTCCCCAGGGGGAACAACCCTGTGTCAGAACCGCTGACAACTCTCGTCTCTCGTATGCTGTCCGGGTCGTATGGTGCATCGAGCACGACATTCACGCTTCGCGCTCCGGTGTCGCCCTGGAAATACATCGAGACTGTGGTTTCACCCTCGCTGATCGTCATCTGAGGAAGGTGTTCAGACAATGCCGCGCGAAGCTCCTCCGCAAATTCAGAGCGACATCCTTCGCGCGCAAGGATTTCGGCGAAGGCAGATTCGTTCTCCTTATCGGTCTGAGTGCGAATCGCGTAGACCTCTGGAACGGCAGCGTTAGGGTCCCTGCTACCGAAATCTTTTATGGGATTCTCCTCGTATTCCAGGATGACAACCGGCACAAGAGATGAGGCGGCAAGATAGAATTCCTCGAACTCTGAGGGAGAGAGCCTAATCTTCTCCTCCTCGCTAAGAGCGAGACGGGTACTTTCGCGGGTGAAAGTATATTCCTGCCAATCATTTCCCATCTCGGCGCGACAGGTTGCGTCGAATGCTCGGTGAAATGCGAGATAGATACCGATCTTGTTAGCTGCCGAGTTGCCGGCTTTCTTGTCGCCTTCGAGTATGCGCGTAAAGTAGCGTCTTTTGCTGCGAGACAGATAGCTGAGATCCGGCCCCGTCTCCGCTAACGCCGCGACCGAGTCTTCTGGATCAACCAACGCAGGCGGCTCCGTGGCGGGCACTTGGCCAGGAAATTGCGTCGCCATCACTTCAAGCGCCAAGCCGAGTGTCTCGGGACAAGCTTCGATGGGCGGCCCGATGATAAGTAAAGGATGCAATAGCTCTCCTGGCGCCTGAAACGCGCGCAGTGTCTCTGGGCTGATCGCATTCGGCACGGGACCCGACCAGAAAGCGAGGAGAATGCTCCTCGCAGAACCCATGTAATCTCGATCGTCAGCTGGAGCGGCCGAATATTGGTCATACATGCAACTATGCACTGGGGGTGTCTCTGCGATCGCCGCCATAATTGGCTCAGTGAAGAACCTCGCGTATCGACGTTCTTCATAGAGAAGCTCTTGCCAACTCCGTCTTAGCGGCCCGCCTCGGTTTTCATCGGACGGATCAAGAAGCATAGCGACCGAAATAGCAAAAGGGCTCAATCGTCCAGGAGACGCCAGCCGCACTTCTCGTACGGCTGAGATTTTTGCGTCGTAGACGAAGTTGTAGAACCGGTGGTCACTGATAATCGACCCCTTGCCGGGTGGGGGCTCCTCGACCGCCGGGAAGTTAAGCGGAACACGGCCTACAAGCTGAGGTACCTCGGTTTGAGCTACTCGGGCACCGACAGGGCGATAGCCACGGGTGGCCAGGTAATCTAATGCCTCCTCCCGGCTGTTGGTAACTCCGCCTGCTCCAGTGATGTAGTGGGAATCATTCCGCGAGAGCTCACCTGCCGGCAATCCGAACATGTTCTGAACGCACGCAATTGCTTCCTCGGCATCGCTCAAGTCGCCATCTATCTTCGGAACGGCACAACCTAGCAGCGTCAGACCAAATTCAAGATTGATATTGTTTCGAGTGGCCGGCCACAAAGGGAGCGCTCTTACGGTTTTACCTAGGCAAGTCAGCACTCTTTCTGCGCCCTGTGCCTCCACGCTGCATGTAATGTTTGTCTCTTGTGACGAGGCAGGAGTTACATGGAAAAAACAAACAAAAAATACAAAAATCGCGCCTGAACGCAAAAAGCACACTGAATCACTGTTCACGGCAATTTCCTGTATCCATGATTTTGTAAGTATAGTAAGGATAAACACCCCGTTAAAAGTAGACAACCTCGCTGATTCTGTCGACTGCGATTGCTGATCTGTCGAGTTTTTCGCCTGTTGCCAAGAACTATCTTTTAGCAGCGCTGAGCATGCCATTCATATCCATTCATTCGTGAACGGGTGCGCGCAAGAGTGTAGGTATCCCCGGATTAGCTCCACGCATTAGCGAGTAAATCGACCTGATGAGCCTCGCGCTGTGTTGGGAGCTGCATCAGAAGCTGGCGGCGAACCGCAGAGTCAGGGATATGAAAGAATTAGGCTCTTCATCATTAACGGGGGGCATCGGCATTCATTAAACGGATTTTGCGAAGGTCGTTTAATAGAGAAAACGCCGATATCCCACGCAGCTACGATTATAGGCATACTTGGCCTTGAAGGGCGAAGGGTAACTGCTATCTCACACCCCTGCGTCGCCCAGGCGCTCCGCGTCGTCGCCCCATGGCCATCCCTTTGCCTCGCCCCGGATTTGCCGAGAGGTGCCCGTTCTGGGGCAGAGATAGCGAGCCCGGTCATGTGGCGTGGAGGGCGGGGTCGCGAGTCAGAGGCGTGGGGGGACTTTGGAAACTGAAATTCTGAAAATCTGCGCATTCGCGAGGCCAGAAATGCAGTTTTTCAGTTCTCCAGAATTCCGTCGGTCCGCATTGGCCTAGAGGCTATCCCCCATCAACAAAGGCCACCGGCCTTCAGTAGATCGCCCCATGTCCATCTGCATACCTACGTGCGCTTTACCGCCAGGGCCGCGACTCTGCATCACAGGCAGCCACTACCCGTAACCCCAGCCAGATTTTTAGAGAGCCCTTTATGGGCTTACCAAAAATTCCGCGGGAGATAGTGTGTAAAGCTGTGGCGGCAAAGGGGGAGTACCCCCCTAAAGAGGAAACTCCAGTTACACTCGACGAACCTGTCGCACTCGTCGCCCATTGATGCACCGCAAGATCCTGAGGCAGATGGGTTGGCGTCGGGTTCGTCGATTGCGTCGGGTTGATTGATGATTTCTGGTGCTGTGTTGCTGGGATGAGATTGCTGAGCATACGTGCTTGGCTAGTTCAACCCATCACTACCCATGCTTTCCCCTAGAGTTGCCGAGCGGTGGGCGCTCTGGGGAAGAGGTGACGACCTCGGGGATGGCCCGGGATGGCAGGCATCGGCGTACTGGCGCGAGGTTGAGTACTCATTGCCGGGATCTGCTGTGGATTATCAGTTGCTGCTTCAAGAGAAGGTTCTCTGCAATGTCGTTACGACTACCGCCCGCCTATATCAGCTTGGCAAGCGTCGATAGAAGGTGAAGCAGCAGGTAAATGAGATTCTTCATGCTGCTCGAGGGTAGTAAAGCTTAAAGCGGGCAGCAACTATCAAGTCTCTGATATCATTGGTAAATTAGGAATTCGCCAGGGGCAGGTCAACCAAGGCTCTAGTAGCGCTGATTTTCCGACCACCCTAATTTTCCATCGTTGATGGCAAGAATCTGGATGTCGTTAAGACCGCGTTCGCCTACAACCGGTAATTTGGAGCAGGAAAAATTGATCGGCTTTATGAGTAAAAGCAAATGGCCCCGCAAGGACCCCTGCGCTTGATGACTATCTCACCCGCTGGTTACGTTGGACGGAAACGGGTTTGAAAGAGCTAGACCTTGGCAGCATGCTTCCGGCGAAACATCCCGAGACTAACCAATCCCAAACCGAAGAGGGCTAGCGTGGTGGGTGCAGGTATCTGCAAGGGATCGCGAACGAACCAAGCCCCTTCGT
The DNA here is from genome assembly GCA_963976655.1 of uncultured Halieaceae bacterium. Lineage (GTDB taxonomy): Bacteria > Pseudomonadota > Gammaproteobacteria > Pseudomonadales > Halieaceae > Marimicrobium. Next base: position 73,933 of record CAXBLB010000015.1, on the reverse strand, counting down.
ACGAAGAACTTCTACTTTTGGGGGCATTTATAGTGAAGTGAGTGCTGTCATATTGGTATGACGCTAAGCCATCTACGAATCGCGCCACTCTCCCGTAATAATAGGTGCTAGATGTGGACGTCAAACCAACAACCGGATGATCGTAGTCATGGATGACGGTTGGGTCAAACAGTGCTGCCATTTCTGGGCCCCACGTTGAATTTACCTCGAGAGAGCGATTAGTTGTGCCCGTGAAAATTTCGAACAGAGCCTTTACATCGTAGATGGATGCCCAAGCCCAGCCGTCGAGGTCGTATCCGTTGATCGTACTTGTAGTCAAACATGTGCCGCCGGGGCATTGCGCGTTTATTGCGTCCCAGCTGTTATTGGTGAACAAGTTAACCTGTGCCCACTCCTGCCCGCCGACATTGACTATATCAGCTGTGCTTATGGGCACTGCCGAGGCATTGCCCACCCACCCGGCAAATGCCAAGGTGGCCATAACTCTTGAGATTATCTTCAATTGACCCATCCTGTGATCACTATTTGAGTTGCTTAAAAGCTAGGCAAATCATATGCCATTACAGTTAAACCAATACCCTACAGTGGTTTTGCGCCGATATATGCACGCTCACGTAAAATTTCCTGACACTGACTAATGACCGGAATTAAGTGATAGCGGTCATCATTGCACTCGGATAATGTGATAATTGATAGTATCCCAAAGCCGCCCATCGAGGCGGCTTTTTCGTTTCTGGCGTTTAACCAGATATAAAGGGCTGCGCCGTATCCTGAAAGGCGGTGCAACCCAGCCCGGCCAAGCCGGAGAAAGCGCCATGGATGACCGAGACACCCGCACCAATGCGCGAGGAAGCCGCATAGAGTGCAGCTTTTTGGCCTGTGCAGATCGCTACTATTTTGACTTTGACGATTGCAGTCACGAGAACAGCTGGCACCAATTGGTACTCCCAGGTTAAGTAGCTGATTTGGGCTGGAATCGGTGGATGAGCACATGCAAGCGCCACCGGTTACCTTCCGGGTATCATCTCGATCAGCTTGGTTAATCCAGTCCACGAAGGGCTGCTTCAGCCTGACTATGAGAAGATCACGGTTGAGCGTGAATGTCGGCCGCCTCCCGGTTCAGGGAATGATAGAGCTACGATACTACAGGGCTTGCGGGAAACACGGTCGGACGGACCAGCCGCCTCGGGTAGGTCGGTCAGCACGCATAGTCGGACGCTCACTCGATCTATAAGTCTATGAAAATTATGAAAAAATGGTGGGCCCAGCAGGACTTGAACCTGCGACCGGCCGATTATGAGTCGGATGCTCTAACCAACTGAGCTATGGGCCCCAAGAGGATCGCCGATTATAGAGAAGAAGGTCCGGGGCGCATAGTCCCGGACGGGCAGTCCCAGGCGGGCAGTCCCAAGCGGGCAGTCCCAGGCGGGCTTCAGCTTGCCTGCTTCGCCAACTCCGGCCCCAGCGCCTCGCGTAGCGGATCCAGCCACTCGTTGTAGTGCCGCCACTGTTCCGTGCTGGAGCGGAAGATCGGCTGGCGCACCTGCTCGGAGCTGGGGGTGCGCACTGCGCGCTCGGTTTCCCAGTAGCGCAGGCATTGTTCCTCGAAGGGCAGGCCGCAAAAATCCAGCATGCGCCGCACCTGGCCTTCGAGGTTGTCCAGCACATCTTCGTGCTGCACGCGCAATACATGGCCGGGCAGTACGTCGTCCCAGTGCTGCATCAGGCGCACGTAGTCGCGGTAGTAGCGCCCCATGCTCTCAAGCCCGTAGCTGAAGTCCTGCCCCTCGCCGAAGAGCTGCTTGAAGTTGCTGAAGCAGCAGGCCATGGGCTCGCGCCGCGCGTCTATGATTTTTGCCCTGGGCAGAATCAGGCGGATCAGCCCGATGTGCAGGAAGTTGTTCGGCATCTTGTCGATGAAAAACGGCGCGTCCTGGCGGTACACGCGGGTGTCGTCCATAAAGCGTTCGCCGAAGCGGCGCAGGTAGCTCACATCAATCTCACCGAGGTTGCGCGGGTAGCGCGCCTCTTCGGCCACGCTGCGGCCACGCAGGCGCTGCGCCAGGCCGAGCACGTTGTGCAGTTCCAGGGTGCCGTCTACCTGCGAGTGGGAGGCGAGTATCTGCTCCAGCAGGGTTGAACCGGCGCGCGGCATGCCCACGATGAAGATCGGGTCGGGCGCCATGCAGCCGGCGTCGCCGCGGCTGGCAAAAAGCTCGGGCGTGCAGTGTTCGATCTGGGCGTCTACCATCGCCGTGGTGGCGTCGGCGCTGTAGCCGCTGCGCTCGGCCTTCAGGGCATTGCCCCGCGTGTAGCAGCCGAAGGATTCCGCGTACTCGCCGCGGTCTTCCAGCGCCTTGCCGGCGGCAAAGCTGAAATGCACGCGGTCGTCCGTGGCAATCGCGGTATCGGTTTCGCAGGCGCGCATGTGTTGCAGTTCGTCGTCATCGAAGCGGTACGTTTTGGTGTTGGCCAGGCTCCAGTAGGCGTCGCCGTAGTCCGGCTTTTCTTTTCCCGCCTGCCGGTAGTTTTCTATCGCGCCTTGTATATCGCCCACCGCCTTGCGCGCGTGCCCCAGCAATAACAAGGTACCGGCGCGCTGGGTGGCGTGCTGCAAACACTGTTCATACAGTGCAATGCCTTCATCGAAGCGGCCGAGCCCAGTGAGCGCCGTGGCCAGAGCGAGCTGGAACACCGGGTTGCCGGGTTCCTGCTCGTACAGAAATTGCGCCTGCTCCAGCGCCTGCTGGAATTTGCCCTTGCGGTTGAGAATCTTCAGGTAGTCTGCGCGTGCGCGCAGGTTTTGCGGCTCAAAAGTAACGCAGCTTTCCAGCAGGAATTCCGCGTCGTCGTAAATCTTCAGCCGGATGCCGATATCCGCGAGCAGGCGCATGCCTTCAACGTGGTCGGGGTTTTCCTGCAGGAAGCGGCGGCAGAGTTTCTCGGCCTTGTACAGTTTGCCCTCGCCGATCAGGTCGGTTACGTGCAGCAGGTCTTTCGGCAGTGCTTCGAGAAAGGCCAGTTGCTGGCCGGCGAAGCGCGCGCGATTCTCCTGGCCGGCATGCCGGTACAGGCTCGCCAGGGCCTTCCAGCTTGCGTGCAGGCCGGGGTTGAGGTCTACCGCGCGGGCAAAGGCGCCGGCGGCTTCCGCTGGGTGGTTGGCCGCGAGCAGCGCGTGGCCTTTCTCCTGGAAGGCGCGGCCATAGTCGGGAGCCTCCCTGAGCAGCGCATCGAGGGTGGCGAGTGCCGCGGGGTAGTCCCGCGCGTAGCGCTCGGCCACCGCCAGCGTATAGAGCGCTTCCTGGCGGGTGGCGCTTTCCGGGTCGCTGTCGAGAAGGCTTTGCAGAGCTGCCCGCGCATCGTCAAAGCGGGCAGCGCCGATGAGTTTGCGTGCGCGATTCAGCTCATCGGCGGGGTCGGGGCGCTCCGGCTTACTGGAAGCGGTAGTTGACACGCAGGCCGAGGGTTCTGGGGCGGTTGGTTACCACCTTCGGGGTAAACTGCTGCGTATCCACATACACCTCGGCGTTTTCATCCGCGATATTATCCACGAACAACTCGGCCTCCCAGGCGCCGCTGGTCACGCCCACCGCCGCATTCAGCAAAAAGTAGTCGCCCATCTTATAGCGGCCTCCGGGTATACCCTCTTCATCGAGCAGATCAGTGCCTGGCGCGGCGCCTTCAAAGCTGCCGCCCTCACGTTCTATATCCAGGCCGGAACCGGCCACCTGGTACACGCGCTGCAGGGTATCTTCCTGCACGAAGGCGTCGATCTTCAGCCCCGCGAGGCTCTCGCCAGTGTACACCACGGAGCCGGTTGCGTAGCCCCGCAGGTCGGCGAAGTTGGTCATGCCGGCGAGGTCAAAGTCGTAGCGCGCGCGCAGGTTGGCGGAGAAATCCGCCGCATAGGGCAGCGAGCTGCCTTCCGGCGCCGCGATGCCGGCCAGTTCGGGGTTGAGGTCGGTAATTTCGGTATCCAGCAGGCTGAAGGCACCGCTGATGGTGAGGTTCGAGGTGGCGAGCCAGGTGAAATCGCCGTCGATTCCCATGATCTCCGCTTCGCCCACGTTGTCCACGAACCACAGGAAGCTGATGTTGGTGGGGTCGAAACGCGAGGTTTGCAGATCGGTGATTTCCGAGTAGTAGGCGGTGGCATTCAGGCGCAGTGTGCGGTCGAACAGATCCGCCTTGATGCCGAGCTCGTAGTTGTCGAGGTTGTCTGTTTCCGAGTAGATGGGCACGCGGAAATCCTCAAACGCGGCGGAGGATGTATTGGCTGCATCGCCGCCCACGCGGTTGGTCACCGGCGGGCGGAAGCCCTGGGCATAGGTGCCGAACAGCATGATGTCTTCGGTCACGTGCCAGTTGAGCGCCGCGCGCACGATAATGTCGTCCACCTGCAATTCGCCGTCGTCGTCGAGGTCGCTCACGTCGAGCTGGCCGCTCTGAATGGCATCGAACTGCGCCTGGCCCTCGGCCTCGCCGAAGAATTCCTGCAGTTGTTCAAGTGAGCCGCTGCCCTGCGCCGCCAGCCGGTCGGTGACGTTGGTGGTGGTGGTGGCGCCCTCGTAGTTCTCGGTAATTTCATACCAGCGTGCGCCGAAGGAGGCGGTGACGTCGGGCGTTATGTCGAAATCCGCCTGGCCGAACAGGGCAATCTGCTCGGTGGTGCGGGTCACGTCGTTCACAAAGCTGATCTCGGGGCCGAAGGGGCCGCCGTTGGTGTTCTGGCCCGCCGTGGAACCGGGCGAGAGGGTGCGCGCCAGGTCCTGGAAGTAAGGGCTGTCGGTGGAGGCGATCTTGAAGCGGCCGGTGCTCTCCAGTTCGATCTCGTCGTAGAACACGCCGGCGGTCATGCGCAGGCGGTTCTCGGCGGAGGTGCTAACACGGAATTCGTGGGTGATGCGGCCGTTGTGCGAATCTTCCTTGTAGAACTTGGACGGGTCGAAACACTCGGAGTAGCTGCCATCGCCGGGGTAGCACACGTAGTAGGCCGCGAACAGCCCGCCGTTGGTGTACCAGGTGTAATCGATGCTGGCGTTGATGTCCCGGTCGAGGTAGCCGCCGGTGTAGATCATCTCGAGTTGCGCCAGCCGGCCGGTGACGGTCCAGGTGGTGAGACCGAACTCGTCTTCGTTGCTGTCCGGGTTGAAGCGATTGACTTCATCTTCTTCGCCGAGGTTCGGGTCGTAGGCCCACACGCCGTCGGTGTCCAGGGATTGCTGGGTGTGCTGTACCAGAATGTCCCAGTCGGGGTTGATCAGGTAGTTCACGCTGATGCGCCCGCCGCTGTAGCTGGCGTCGTTGAAATTGTCTTCCACGAAGGCATCGTTCGAGGGCAGCGGAATGGTCTGGTTCTGCGGGTCGGGCAGGGGCCCGCCAGACACGCGGTCCACCACCACGGCGCTGCCGTTCCAGCCGCCGTTGGCGGGGTCGTTCAGCTTGTTGTCTATCCAGCCACCCTGGTTCTCGCTGTAGCCCACCAGCCGCACCGCGAGTTTGTCGGTGACCGGCAGGTTGATGAAGGCCTCCACCGAGTTGCTGTCGTCGCCGCCCTCGGTGAAGGAGTAGCTGCTGTCGAAACCGCCTGCCACGCCGGAGAAATCCGGCTTGTTGGTAATCAGGCGCACGGTGCCCGCCTGCGAACTGGCGCCGAACAGGGTGCCCTGCGGCCCCGGTAGCACCTCGATGCGCGCGAGGTCGGCGGCGTACACGTCGAGGTTGCGCCCGGGCAGCGCCACCGGTTGTTCATCCAGGTAGAGCGCCACCGAGGGCTGCACGCCGGATACGGAAGACAGGGTGATCTGGGTTTGCGAGGTGGCCGCGCCGCGAATGAAAATCTCGTTCTGGCCGGGGCCGGTGCCCTGGCTCACCACGTTGGGCAGAAACATCACGTAGTCGTCGAAGTTGCCGATGCGCAGCTCATTGAGGCTGTCTTCCTGCAGTGCCGATACGGCCACGGGCACATCCTGCATGGATTCGGCGCGCTTGGTGGCGGTAACGATCACTTCTTCGAGTTGTGCCAGTGCGGGGGGCGCTGTGACGCTGGCGGTGAGAGCGGAGGCGACGGCAACGGATAGCTGGCGTTTTCTGGGGGCGGTGGTGTGCATGGCGAGGCTTCTCTCCCTGTGAAAGCTGGGTTTACGGGTATGCGCGCGTCACGCGGAAAGCTTGCACGACGAAGCATTTGTTATCCGAATAATTATACATGTAAGTAATAAATGTTCTAGTTTCTATAATAAACCACGCTGTTAGCCTTGTTTTGGTGCGTAACTGCTTACGAGCGAAGGTAGTTTAGTGCGATATTTTTGGTTGCGCTTCGTCTACACTGTGCGCTTTTCTGGAATGGGCGATTTGTCAGGGCGATGAAATTCAAGCGGCCAGAGCTGATCTTTGATCGGGCGGTTTTTTTGCCGGCGGTGGCGATACTGCTGCTTCTGGTAGTGGTGGCCGGCCTCTTTCCCGGGGGCAGCGAGCGCGCGTTCCAGTTTCTGCAGGATGGCATCGTGCATTACGCGAGCTGGTACTACGTGCTGGTGGTTGCCATCGTGCTGGTAAGTGTGGTGTTCCTGGGCCTTTCGCGCTTTGGCGATATCAAGCTGGGGCCGGATCACGCCACGCCCGATTACTCGGCCACCTCGTGGTTTGCCATGCTGTTCGCGGCCGGCATGGGCATCGGCCTGATGTTCTTCGGGGTTGCCGAGCCGGTGATGCACTTCCTGACGCCACCGCAGGGGGAGGGCGGCACCGCGTACGCCGCCGACCAGGCGATGCGCCTGACCTTCTTCCACTGGGGCTTTCACGCCTGGGCCATCTACGCCATCGTCGCCCTGCTGCTGGCTTACTTCTCCTACCGTCACAACCTGCCACTCACCATGCGCTCGGCGTTCTACCCGTTGATCGGGGAGCGCATCTATGGGCCGCTGGGTGCCGCGGTGGATGTATTCGCCATCGTCTGTACCACCTGCGGCATTGCCACCAGCCTCGGCTTTGGCATTGTGCAGATCAACGCGGGGCTGAATTACCTGTTTGACGTGCCGGTGTCTCCCGGTGTTCAGGTGTTGCTGATACTGATAACGATGGGGCTCGCCACGCTGTCGGTGGTGGCCGGCCTGGATGCCGGCATCAAACGGCTGTCTGAGCTGAATATCTCCTTTTCCATCCTGTTGCTGCTGAGTGTGCTGTTGGCGGGGCCCACGGTTCTCATACTCCAGGCCACGATGCAGAACCTGGGCGAGTACCTCGGTGAGATCATCAGTAAAACCACCAATCTCTACGCCTATAACCCCACTGACTGGCTGGGCGGCTGGACGATTTTCTACTGGGGCTGGTGGTTGAGCTGGTCACCCTTTGTCGGCCTGTTCATTGCGCGCGTGTCGCGCGGGCGCACGATACGCGAGTTCGTGCTGGGCGCGATGCTGGTGCCCGCCGTGTTCACGCTGGTATGGATGAGCATATTTGGCAACAGCGCGATTGAGCTGATCCTCAATCAGGGCTTCGCGGGTCTCGGCGCCGCGGTGCAGGAGAACCAGGCGGTGGCGCTGTTCCGCTTCCTCGAGTACCTGCCCCTGTCCACGCTGCTGTCTGTTATCGCCCTGTGCATGGTGGTGATTTTCTTCATCACCTCGGCCGATAGCGGCGCCCTGGTACTGAATATGCTGAGCGCCCGCGGTGAAGACAACACGCCCGCGCTGCAGCGCATGTTCTGGACGGGCATTATCGCGCTCACGGCCATCGTGTTGCTGCTGGCGGGGGGCCTGGCGGCGCTGCAAACCGCGGCCATAGCTACCGCGCTGCCTTTCTCGGTGGCATTGCTGCTGGCGATGTGGGGGTTCTTCAAGGCGCTCAGGCTGGATGTGGCGCGGCGTGAAGCCACTGTGGTGCAGCCGCATGTAGCGGACACGCGCGACTGGCGCAAGCGGCTGAAAAACCTGCTCGCGCAGCCCGAGGAAAATGAGGTACAGCGGTTCCAGCGCGAGACGGCGATGCCGGCGCTACGCGATTTCGGCGAGGAATTGCGCGGCCTCGGCCTGCGCTACCGCATACTCAACGAGATGGCCTCGCGGGGCGCGGTGCGCCTGGAGATACTGGGCGATGGCGATGAGCCCGAATTCATCTACGAAGTGCGCAATCGCGCGCATCCCCTGCCCGCAACAGCGTCTGGTGCGGTTGACGCCACGGCGGGCGATACCTTCCACCGTGCCGAGGTGCATCTCAGCGAAGGCGGGCAGGATTACTGCATTATGGGCTGGACGCGGGAGCAGATTGCGATGGACGTCTATCAGCAATACTCGGCACACGTGCACTTTAAGCAGACGGTGGGGCAGGGTTAGCTAGCCCGCGTGGTCAGTGGGTAGCCCCCGGCGTCCCACCGCTGCAGACGCCACCGGGCTCGGAAGGCTGAGATACTCGCCCTGTGGCGTCTGCAGCGCCGGGCCGCCCGTTTCGGCACATGCCCGACCCTTGGAATAAGTCCTGCTCCAGATAGCGGTATCGCTGGGGTCCGCGCCGGGAAACCACACAGAGCGAGTATCTCAGCCTTCCGAGCGCTGTGTGGTTTCCCGGCGTGGACTGTGGAGCCAATCGCCCGGAAAAGTTCGGCGCCGCCAGTTGTAGGGTGGTTCAACTTGAGAGTTGCGAGGCGCTTTAACCCGGCAGCGTGCCACTGCAGACGCCCCAGGGCTCGGAAGGCTGAGATACTCGCCCTGAGACGTCTGCAGTAGCGCGCCGCCGATCCCGGCAATACTGCGAATTGCGTGCTGCCCGTCAGTAGGGATAGCCGGTAATCTCGCGAATCGAGTGGTAGAGCGGGCTCAGCCGGCCATACATCTTCAGGTACACCTCGTTGTACAACTGATTATAGGTCTCCACATTCTCAGGGTTGGGCGCAAAGCGCTCGCCCGGCTGCAGCATATTGTGCAGTGCCGTGGCGTAGTCGGGGAACAGCCCCACGCCCACGGCGGCGTTGATAGCCGCGCCGAGGCCGGAGGTTTCAAAGGTGTGCGGGCGCTCCACGGTGAGGCCGAAGATGTCGGCGGTAATCTGCATGGCCTCGTCGCTCTGTGAACCGCCGCCGGATACCTTCAATGTGGTGATGGTATGCCCGCTGCGCTTTTCCAGGCGCTCCTTGCCTTCTCTCAGCGCGTAGGTAAGCCCCTCGATAATGGCGCGGTAGATGTGCGCGCGGGTGTGTACATCGCCGAAGCCGATCATGGCGCCCTTGGCGTCGGGCCCGGGTATGCGCACGCCGGGCGACCAGTACGGTTGCACGATCAAACCCATGGAGCCGGGCGGCACCTGGCGGATGAGTTCGTCAAACAGTGTTTCCGCCGCCACGCCGCGCTCCTCGGCAAGGCGCTGCTCGCGCAGGCCGAACTCGCGCTTGAACCAGTTCACCATCCAGTAGCCGCGCTGCACGATGGTTTCGGTGTTGTAGGCGTTGGGGATTGCGGCGGGGTACGCGGGCACATGCTGTATGGCTTCTACATAGCGGGTGTTGGTGCTGTTGTAGGTGGCGGTGGTGCCGTAGCTCAGGCTGCCGGTATCGGGTGTGAGGCAACCGGAAGCCAGCACTTCGCAGGCCTTGTCGGCGCCGGCGGAGATCAGGGGCAGGCCCTCGGGTATGCCGGTGGCTGCGGCGGCTTGGGCATTGATCACGCCCAGGGGCGAGCCGGCGGGCACCAGCTCGGGTAGCTGGTGCCGCTCTATCGGCAGCGCCCGCCACTTCCAGTCTAGCCGGTGCGCCCAGCGATGGCGCTTGAAATCAAACGGCAGGTAGCCCACCTGGCTGGCCACGGAATCCACGTAGTTGCCGGTGAGCCGGTAACTCAGGTAACCGGAGAGCAACAGGTACTTCGCGGTTTTCTGCCAGATCTCCGGCTGGTTGTTCTTGATCCAGTGCGCCTCGGCCTGGCTGCGGAAAAAATGCACGGTTTCTTTTTCGCCGGCCAGCGTGAGGAGCAGGCCCCAGAGACCCATGCCGGGCAGGTTCTGCTCCAGCCGCTGATCCAGCCAGATAATGGCGGGGCGCAGGGGTTGGCCGTTGCTGTCGAGATTCACCACGGTGGCGCGCTGCGTGGTGAGCGCCACGGATTTGATAGCGCTTCTGGGGAAATCGAGCTGCGGCCACAGCGCGTTGCAGGCCTGGCACAGATTCTCCCAGAAGTATTCCACGTGCTGTTCCGCCCAGCCGGGCTGCGCGGAGAAATAGGGTTCCAGTTCTACCTTGCTCTTGGCCACCAGGTTGCCGGCGAGATCGAACACCAGCGCGCGCACGCTCTGTGTGCCGTTGTCGATTGCCAGAACATAATTTTTATCGTCGTTCATGGACTCTTTCCACAGGTGTTACGGCCGCGGCAGGTAGTAGTACTTCGTCCAGATTTCCCGGTAGCGGGCCACTTCCTGTTCCCAGCGCTGCGCGCTCCAGCCGAGCGCTTCGGCGCACAGGGTTTCGAGTTGCGGTAAGAGTGCCTCGCCACCGCGTTCCAGCAGTGCCCCAAGGCGTGTGCGGCGCAGCAGCAGATCGTCCAGATGCACCACGGATTCGTTCGCGGCGGCCCAGCGGCACTCCGCCAGGCAAAAGGAGGTGTTTTCAATGGGTGCGCGCTCTGCCTCCGGCGCTTCCTCGAGCAGGCGCCGGGCATGTCCGCCGTAACGGCCGATCAGGCGCCTGGCCCGGGCGTGGTTCTGTTCGGCGCCCGGTTGCGGCGGCAACAAGGCGGCGAGTTCTTCCGGCTCGATGTCCGGCGCCTTGAATACCCTGTCATCCACCTCCGTTGACGCCCGCGCGGCTATCTCGGGTGCGGCGGCGTTGATCGCGTCCAGGGCGATCAACCGGAAGGTGGTGAGTTTGCCGCCGCTTACCGTTACCAGACCGTGATCGCTCCACACCGCGTGATCGCGTCTTTCCTTGGAAGGGTCACGGCTTTTCTCCGAGCCGATCACCGGGCGCACGCCCGACCAGGTGGAAATGATATCTTCGCGCCCGAACGTTTGCTGCGGGAAGAGCGCGCGCACGGCGCCCAGCAGGTAGTCCAGCTCCTGCTGGCTGATCACCGGCTCTTCGTCCAGACCGTACGTATGGTCGAGATCCGTCGTGCCCACCACGGTGGTGCCTTCCCAGGGAAAGATGAAGACGGGCCGTTTATCCTCCGGGTGAAACAGTGTCAGTGCGTCGGCTACCGGCAGCTTCGCCATCGGCAGTACGATGTGGCTGCCACGCAGGGGCCGGATGCGTCGCTCCGCGTTTACTTCATTACGCAACGTGTCTGCCCAGGCCCCCGTGGCGCTGATCACCGACTTGCAGTGCAGTTCAACACGCTCGCCGCTCTCGGCATTCTCCAGCAGTACACCGTTTACCTGCCCCGAGGTTTTCAACAGCGAGGCGGCTTTCACATAATTCAGCGCGCTGCCGCCGGCGGCGATGGATTCCTGCAACACGCGCAGCACCAGGCGGGCGTCGTCGGTCACGGTGTCCGTGTAGTACATGGCGCCGTTCATGCGCTCGCCACCGATGCCCGCAAACTGTAGCTGCAAAGCGGCGTTGTCGAAGAAGCGATGATTTTTGATGCCAGCGAGGCGATCGTACAGCGAAAGCAGAATACCGAAGGGTAGCCGGCCCGGAAACTGCCCTTTCTTCAGCGTGAAATAGTAGCCCATGCGATCTATCAGGCCCGGAGCCTCGCGCAGCAGGCGTTCCCGCTCCCTGAGTGAATCGCGGGTCAGGGCGATGTCGCCGTGGCTGATGTAGCGCAGGCCGCCGTGCACCATTTTGGAAGAGCGGCTGGAGGTGCCCGAGGCGAAGTCGCGTTGCTCCACCAGCAGCGCTTTCAGGCCGCGCCGTGCAGCTTCGCGCAAGATGCCCGCACCGATGATGCCGCCGCCCACGACCACCACATCCCACTCGGTATCGCCGCGTTCCAGGGTTTGCCACAGTAGGTCGCGGTCGGTGAAGCTTTTGCTCTCTTGCCTCATGGCTTGTCCCCGCGGTACAGCATATTTTTCACGGCAGCAGTTTCCCCGGGTTCATTTGCTGTTTTGGGTCGAACAGTTCAACCAGCCCGGCGATGGCGGCCATGCCGAGTTCGCCTTTTTCCGCGGGCAGATAGCTTGCGTGGTCTTTACCCACACCGTGCTGGTGGCTGATGGTGCCGCCGTGGCGCACGATCGCTTCGGCGCCGGCGGCTTTCAGTTTCTCCCAGCGGGCGTGGGTGGCGGCGTAGCTCTCGGCGCAGCGGAAGATGTAGGTGGTGTAGATGCTCGAGCCCTGGGGGTACAGATGCGAGAGGTGGGTGAAGGCGTGCACGCTTTCGCCCTCGTCCCGCAGCGCATTGGTAATGCTCGCCTGTATGCCACTCACTGCCTCGGGTACGCGCACCCAGTCGATCGCCGTTTCCATCGTATCCACCGCGTAACCCGATTCCCAGAGGCCGTGGCGCAGATAGGGCGAGCGAAACCGGCTGTGCTCCCATTTTTTGCCCAGGGCAGGGCCCGCACCCACACCGCCGTGGCGCCCGGCGATGCCGCGGGCGAGCCTCAGCGCAGATTTGCACTGGCCTTTGGAGCCGGTGACGCCGAAGGTGAACATCACTTTTCCCTCGCGGGCGCCGCGCAGGCTGAGAAACTTTTCCAGCAGCGCAATCACGTGGGCGCTGCCCGCGAGTTTCAACTGGGTGAAGGTCTCTATCGCGTTGCTCAGGCGCATCATCGAAAGTTGCAGCTTGCCCTGGATCATCTCGCGCACGGCGGCGAGCCCGGCCTCCCAGCTCGGAAAAAACAGCACATGGAAACTCTCCTGGTCGGGCAGTGGTGTGACGCGCGCCTTGACCTCGGTGATGATGCCCAGGCGCCCTTCGGTGCCGAGGAAGAATTCGCGCAGATCCGGACCCGCGGATGATGCGGGGAAGGTCGGAATGTTCAAGGTGCCCTGCAGGGTTTCGATGCGCCCGCCGGCAAACAGCTGCTCGATGCGCCCGTAGCGCAGCGATTGCTGCCCGCTCGACCGGCTGGCAACCCAGCCGCCGATGGTAGAGAGCTCCCAGGACTGTGGATAGTGCCCCAGGGTATAGCCGTGCTCCGCGAGTTGGGATTCCACCTGCGGCCCGGTAGCGCCTGCGCCAAAGGTGGCGATCTGGCTCAATCGGTCGAGGCTCAACAAGCTGTGCATACCCGTCATATCGATGGTGAGTACCGGGCGGCCGTTGTCCCGGGGGTTGATATGGCCCACCACCGAGCTACCGCCGCCGTAGGGAATCACGTCGATCTCGTGCGCGGCGGCATGTTGCAGCAGCGCTTGCACCTCCTCGCTGCTTTGCGGGAAGGCGACCGCATCGGGAAATGCGCCGAATTCACCGCTGCGCATGGCGAGCCAGTCTGGCAGGCTCTGGCCGCGCGCGTGGCGCAGCCGTACCTCGGCATCCAGGCTGTAGAGATCATGCGCGGCGAGCCGGGAGGCCGGTACCGTTGCCAGCACCTGCTCCAGGCTGGCATCGGGCAGCGCGGTGGCTTTACCGATCAGGCTTTCCAGGTAATGCAGCGCGCTGGTACTGAGTTCGTAATCGAGAGCGTTGTCGTCATCTCCCCAGCCATTCCATCGTTTCATAGTGTGTACCTGAGCAGGTGCGTGCGGCGTGAATGAGTGCTGCAGCGTTGTGCCCTGTATGCGGGCAATGGCGTCATTATAGATGCCGCCGCGCTGAATGTGGGGGCTTTCCTTCGGTGCCGGCGTGGGCGGGTTGTGCTAGATTCGGGGTTTGAGTGCCCGCCCGTTGTCCGGAGGCAGTGATGCCGCGTGTATTTCGCTACAGCAGCAGGAGTTACCAGAAACTCGATTCCAATCAGGCGCACGTGTTCGCCCAGAAGCACGCGCTGAATATTTACCCTGCAGACGCCGTTTACACTCTGATACCCAAGAACGGCTGTTCCACCCTGCGCACATCCATCGCTATTGCGAACGGCTGCATCCGCGACGCGGCGGATTTCAACTGGATTCACCAGAATAACGATACCTTCTCTGCGAGCCTGGCTGAACTGGCAAAGGCGAAATACACCTTCACCATTCTGCGCTGCCCCTATTCCCGGCTGGTGAGTGTTTATCTCGACAAAATCGTCAACCGGAACGTGGTGGCCTGGCGCTATGTCGATCTGCACCGGAGGACAATCGATATAGAAGATGTCAGCTTCGAGTTTTTTGTGCGGAGCCTGTGCCGCGAGCGGATCAGGAATGCCGACATTCACTGGCGGCCGCAGACACATTTTCTGGTGTATGAGAAATATGACGATTACTTCGCCTTTGAGAATTTTCCGCAACTGGCGGCGGCTCTCAAAAGTACTATTGATCTTGAACTGGTGGATGCACGTCCGCTCACAGAGCATGGCACCGGCGGCTACAAGGCGCTATCGCGCAGGGAACCCTTCCGGCTGGCGCCATTCGAATTGCTGGGAGCCAAGAATCAGGGTCGTCTGCCAACCCCGAAATCCATGTACAACGAAGAGCTGGTGGCCTGCGTGAAAAGAGCCTACAAAAGCGATCTCGCCCTCTATAAGCGGCTATTCGGCGCTGGCAATCTGCTGTTTAATTGACCAAAGTAGTGCGATCAATGGGGTCAGAGTCATTGATTTGAGCCGTGAACCAATGACTCTGACCCCATTGATTTACTCGTCGAGGAAGCTGCGCAGGTAATCGGAGCGCGTGGGATGGCGCAGCTTGCGCAGTGCCTTGGCTTCTATCTGCCGGATGCGTTCGCGGGTAACGTCGAACTGCTTGCCCACTTCCTCAAGGGTATGGTCGGTGTTCATGTCGATACCGAAGCGCATGCGCAGTACCTTGGCTTCACGGGCGGTCAGCCCGGCCAGCACTTCCTTGGTGGCTTCCTGCAAACCCTGTCCGGTTGCCGCATCCACCGGTGAGTGGATGGTATTGTCTTCAATGAAATCGCCCAGATGCGAATCTTCGTCGTCGCCGATGGGTGTTTCCATCGAAATAGGTTCCTTGGCGATCTTCAACACCTTGCGCACTTTGTCTTCCGGCATGTCCATGCGCTCGCCCAGTTCTTCCGGCGTGGGTTCCCGGCCCATTTCCTGCAACATCTGACGCGAGATACGGTTGAGCTTGTTGATGGTTTCGATCATGTGCACCGGGATGCGGATGGTGCGGGCCTGATCCGCAATGGAGCGGGTGATTGCCTGACGAATCCACCAGGTGGCGTAAGTGGAGAACTTGTAGCCGCGGCGGTACTCAAACTTGTCGACGGCCTTCATCAGGCCGATGTTGCCTTCCTGGATCAGGTCGAGAAACTGCAGGCCACGGTTGGTGTACTTTTTGGCAATTGAGATCACCAGGCGCAGGTTGGCTTCCACCATTTCCTTTTTCGCGCGGCGCGCCCGGGCCTCGCCCATGGACATGCGGCGGTTGATCTCCTTGATTTCGCCAACTGACAGGCCGCTCTTTTCTTCCACGCTCTGAATGCGCCGCTGCAGGCGCTGGATCTGCTCTTTCTGGGCGGACAGTTTGCTGCCGTAATCTTTCTTGCGGGTGTGGCGTCCCACCCAGCGCACATCGGCTTCGCTGCCCTGGAAGGTGGTGATGAATTCCTTGCGTGGCATGCCGCAGACCTTGACGGCGATACGCATGATTTCACGCTCCTGATCGCGGATCGCCATCAGCAGGTTGCGCGGGGTGTCGGTAAGCGGGTCGGCAACGCGGGGAGTGAGCTTGAAGAACTTGAACAGTTCGCCGAGCTTTTCCATTTCCTTGATCGAGTTGGCGTTCTGACGCCCTTTGGCGGCAATCGCCTTTTCGGTTTTGTTGTACTGGCGCTTCAGTGCCGTAAAGCGCTTTTTCGCCTCGACCGGATCGGGCCCGCTATCGGCTTCTTCGTCATCGTCGTCGGTGCTGGGGGCGTTGTCGGCCACTTCCGAGGCGCTGGGAACGTGCTCGGTAGGATCGAGGTAGCCCACAATGATGTCGCCCAGACGGCGCTCTTCCTTCGCCACCTGGTCGTACTCGTCCAGCACAGCTTTCACAGCGCCGGGGTACAAAGCCAGCGCCGCAAGCATTTCACGGATGCCTTCCTCAATGCGCTTGGCGATCACGATTTCGCCTTCGCGCGTGAGCAGTTCCACGGTGCCCATCTCGCGCATGTACATGCGTACCGGATCAGTGGTGCGCCCGGCTTCGGTCTCCACGGCCGCGAGCGCGGCCGCGGCTTCCGCGGCGGCGATGTCGTCGGCGGAGGAATCCCCCTCGGCCATCAGCAGCTCGTCGGCATCGGGAGCGGACTCAAACACCTGTATGCCCAGATCATTGATCATCTGGATGATGTCTTCGACCTGGTCCGGATCGGAGATGTCCTGGGGCAGGTGGTCGTTCACCTCGGAGTAGGTCAGGTAGCCCTGATCCTTGCCGCGGGCGATGAGATCCTTGAGACGGGATTGCTGCTGAACGTCTGGCATTAAGCTGACACCTTTGAAAAGTGTGAAATCTGCGAACAAAAATTAGCCAGCGATTATAACCGGAAAAACTCTGCTACCCCACCTTAAAAATACGAAATTTCCTGTCGTACTGGTTTTACAGGGACCGATTGAAGCGTACTGGTCGCACTGTTCGATATGGGGTTGCGAGCAGGTCAAATCAACTGGTGGAATGGCTTCTTCTTTGGTCTTTTTGCAGGGACCACAGGCTGAATTCGCCTTATTGCCTGGGTTTGGTGCGCTGAGCGTCGCGTTGCGCCTTCTCCTGCAGCATTTCCCTCAGGCGTTGTTTCTCCAAATCGCTGACTTCAGCGTAGTTGGTGACTTTCAATTTGTCGACCTGCGCCGCCAATTTTGATCGCTGTGGCAGGTCGCGGACCAGGGCGTCAAGCGTATCGATGAACTCCTGTTCGATCCCGGTAGTGGGTATCAGGCGTTCCTGCCCGGCCAGCCGATTGAGCAGATCACCCTCGGGCGTTCCGTACCAGTGGCCGAGCAGCATGGCGGTGCTGGATTCCGGGCGCCGGTGCAGCAACTCCAGCAGCTCGCGCAGCAGTTGCGTATCTTCGCCCTGAAGCTCGCGCAGCGCCGCGGGCTCGCTCAGATGGCCGATATCCGGCCGATGCAGCAGCAGGGCGATGATTTTCTGTGCAAGGTTGGCATAGCCCTGTTGCGGTCGCCGCCCGGCGGGCGTCTGCGTTGCCTCCTCCGGCGGTGGCGCGTGCGCGCTGAAATCCTCGGGCGGTGACTCAGCCGGTGGTGGCGCGTCATCCCACGCGGGTATCGGTGTCGGTGGAACCTCGAGCTGCATCAGGCTGCTCAATTCGAGCCCCGTGCGCTGCGCCAGCGTCTGGTACATGAGCTGACGAAAAACGCCCTCGGGAAGCTGGCGGATGTAGGGCAGGGCCAGTTTGCTCATGCGCGCGCGCCCCTCCAGGCTCGATATATCCAGCCCGCGGGAGACCGAGTCGAACAGAAAACTTTCCAGCGGTACGGCGCGATCGAGCATTGCCTCGAAACCGGGCTTGCCGACCTCGCGCACCGCATCGTCCGGGTCCTGGCCTTCCGGCAGGAACAGGAAGCGCGCCTGGCGACCGTCCTCCATGCTGGGCAACACAGTCTCGAGAGCCCGAAACGCCGCCTTGCGACCGGCTTCGTCACCATCAAAGCAGAACACCACCTCGGGGCATAGCCGGTAGATGTTTTGCAGGTGTATGCCGCTGGTGGCCGTGCCCAGCGTGGCCGTTGCGTAGCTGATACCGTACTGGGCGAGGGCTATAACGTCCATGTAGCCCTCCACCACCAGCATGCGTTCCAGATGGCGATTGCGCTGGCGCGCTTCAAACAGGCCGTACAGCTCCCGCCCTTTCTGGAAGATCGCCGTTTCCGGCGAGTTGAGATATTTCGGCCTGTCATCTCCCAGTACGCGCCCGCCGAAAGCGATGACCCGGCCGCGGCGGTCGCGGATGGGAAACATCACGCGCTCGCGGAAACGGTCATACAGCCTGCCCTGTTCGTTCTCCACCAGCATGCCGGTTTTCAGCAGCAGTGCGCGCTGTGCTTCATCGGCGCCGAACTCGCGCAACAGGTTGTCCCAGCCCGGCGGTGCAAAACCAAGCTTGAAATCGCGCGCGATCTCCCCACTCAGACCGCGTGCCTTGAGGTAGCGCACAGCGGATTCCCGCGCCGGGTGATTGCGCAGTTGCTGTTGATAATAGTGCGATACCTGTTCCAGCAGGGCGAACAGCGGTTTCGTGGCATCAGCGCTCTGCTGCGGGTTGCGCCCGTCGCTCGCGGATTCCCGCGGCACTTCGAGCCCGGCACCGGCCGCGAGGTTCTCGACCGCCTGCGGGAACTCGAGGTTGTCGTACTCCATGACGAAACCGATCGCGTTGCCGCCGGCTCCGCAGCCGAAGCAGTAAAAAAACTGTTTATCGGGGTTGACGCTGAACGACGGTGTTTTTTCGTCGTGGAAAGGGCAGCGGGCGCTGTAGTTTTTGCCGGTCTTTTTCAGTTTTACGCGCCGGTCTATCACCTCGACGATGTCGACGCGATCCAGCAGAGTGTCGAGAAAAGCTTGCGGTATCAGTCCAGCCATGGGTATCCAGCAATGGGAATCAATGGGGTCAGAGTCATTGATTCCCTGCACCATAAATCAATGACTCTGACCCCATTGATTCCAGCGCGGTGTAGCCGGCTAGTCTAGCGCTATTTGTGGCTGCCGGATATTGTGCTCGACCGGGATGGCCGACGTAGGTTCCATGGCCCGCCGGCGTAAGCCCTGCAGCGCTCGGAAGGCTGAGATACTCGCTCTGCACGGCTTACGCCGACAGGCCTCAGTAGATCGGGCTACCTGCAGGACGAAAACCCCTGGAGATGGCAATGCCCATTGCAGCGGGCAGCCCCGGAGCGGACAGCCCGACTGGCGAGTATCTCAGCCTTCCGAGCTCCGGCGGGGTGTCCGCTCCGGGGCGGCCTGCGACGGGTATGTGTCTGCGACGGGTATGCGTCTACGAGAGGTATGGGACGAATGCGGGTACTAGCCAGCCGCCTAAGCCTGCAATCGGGCTTTCACTCGCTGGCTGACCGCACCCATATCGGCGCGGCCCTGCAGCTTCGGCTTGAGCTGGGCCATGACGGGGCCCATCGCTGCCATGCCACTGGTATCCGAGGCGGCGAGCGCCTCGGTGATCATCGTATCGATGTCGGCATCGCTGAGCTGAGCGGGCAGAAATTCCTGAATGACGGCGATCTCGGAATTCTCCTGCGCGGCCAGTTCGGCGCGCCCGGCGTTCTCGTACTGCTCGGCGGAATCGCGACGCTGCTTGATCATCTTGTCGAGCACCGCGAGGGCGCGGGTGTCATCCACCTCAATGCGCTCGTCGACTTCAATGCGTTTGAATTCTGCCAGGATGAGCCGGAGGGTGGCGGTGCGTTGCTTGTCCCGGGCCTTCATGGCGGTTTTCTGCTCCGCCTTGATGGTGCTGACCAGGGACTCTTCGCTCATTGGCAGGGGATTGTTGCGTATCTGTAAACTAGTAGAGGCGTACGCGCTTGCGATTTTCGCGGGCGAGCTTCTTCAGGTGACGTTTGACGGCTGCGGCGCCTGCGCGCTTGCGCACGGTGGTGGGCTTTTCGTAGTGTTCGCGCTTGCGAACCTCGGCGAGAACGCCGGCCTTTTCGCAGGAGCGCTTGAAGCGGCGCAGGGCCACGTCGAAGGGCTCGTTTTCCTTGATCTTGATTGAGGGCATTCAGTTCTTTCCTCGAAACATACATTTTGCTGTGCGGGGCGCGCTGCGCATTGACCGTACAGCCTGTAAAGGGCGCGCATTCTAAACTGTCGGCAATGGTTTTGCAAAGGCCTGCAAAGTGTTAATTTTGGCCGCTCCAAGCTGGTTTGAACGAGGCGGCAGCGAGTATCATGCGCAGCTTTTGCTCGAGAGTGTGAACAGGCCCTAGCATGCTGATCCTGGGAATAGAAACATCCTGCGATGAAACCGGCGTGGCGCTGTATGACACCGACCGCGGCTTGCTGGCGCACGCGCTGTACAGCCAGATCGATATCCATGTGGAATACGGCGGTGTGGTGCCCGAGCTTGCCTCCCGCGATCATGTGCGCAAGACGCTGCCGCTGGTGCAGGAGGTGTTGGAGCAGGCTGGTTGCACGGCTGACCGGATTGACGGCGTGGCCTATACCGCCGGCCCCGGCCTGCTGGGGGCGCTGATGGTCGGCGCCACGCTGGCGCGCGCGCTGGCCTGGGGCTGGGGCGTTCCGTCGTTGGGCGTGCACCACATGGAGGGGCATCTGCTTGCCCCCATGCTGGAAGAGGAGGCGCCGGCCTTTCCGTTTGTGGCCCTGCTGGTCTCTGGCGGGCATACGCAACTGGTGCGGGTAGATGCCATCGGGCGTTACCGCATGCTGGGCGAATCGCTGGACGACGCCGCCGGCGAGGCCTTCGACAAGGCGGCGAAAATGCTTGGCTTGCCGTATCCGGGTGGCCCGCATATCGCCCGGCTGGCCCTGGACGGAGATCCGCAGCGTTTCGATTTCCCCAGGCCCATGGTAAACCGGCCCGGGCTGGATTTCAGTTTCAGCGGTCTCAAGACGCATACCCTGACCACGGTGAATGCCTGCCGTGCGGAGAGTGGCCTTACCCCGCAGGATTGTTGCGACATCGCGCGCGCCTTTGAAGAAGCGGTGGTTGCCACACTGGTGATCAAATGCCGCCGGGCGTTGCAGCAGGAGGGCCTCAAGTCGCTTGTGATTGCCGGTGGTGTCAGCGCCAATACCAATTTGCGGCATACGCTGGACGCCCGGCTGGCGGCGGATGGCGCACGCGTGTATTACCCGGCGCCGAAGTTCTGTACGGATAATGGCGCGATGATAGCCTATGCCGGCGCGCAGCGCCTGCTGGCGGGTCAGCGCGACGACAGCGCAACCCGGGTCCGGCCGCGCTGGCCGATGGAAGAGCTGCCCGCCCTGGATGGTGCTGCCTGAATGGATACGGTGTATATCAGTGGCCTGCGCATCGATGCCCTGATCGGCATTCACCCCTGGGAACGCAATATGCGCCAGACACTGGTGCTTGACCTGGAGATGGCCTGGGATACCGGGCGCGCCGCGATCTCGGACGGCATACAGGATGCGCTGGATTATGCCGCCGTATCGGAACGTGTCATCCGCCTGGTGCGCGCCAGCGAATACCACCTGATAGAAAGCCTCGCGGAGGAGGTTGCCCGGGTCGTGCGTGAGGAGTTCGCGGTATCCTGGCTGCGTGTGGACATAGCCAAGCCGGGCGCGGTGCCACAGGCGCGTGCGGTGGGTGTGGTGATCGAGCGGGGCTCGAAAGCCTGATGGCCAGAGTATATCTGGGGCTCGGCAGCAATATTCAACCTGAGCATTACCTTGGCGCGGGCCTCGATGCCCTGCATGCGCTTTTCGGGGAGCTGGCGCTGTCCTCGGTGTATGAAGGTGCCGCCATCGGATTCGAGGGCAGGCCCTTTCTCAATCTTGTGGCGCGCATAGAAACTGCGATGCCCATTGAAGTCCTCGCGGCGACCTTGCGTGAGCTGGAAGTGGCTCACGGGCGACGGCCGGATGCCACCCGCTTCGAGTCGCGTCGGCTGGACATCGACATTCTGACCTACGACCAGTGTGTGGGCTGTTATGGCCCGGTGACCCTGCCGCGTGACGAAATAAGCCATAACGCCTTTGTGCTGCGCCCGCTGGCCGAACTGGCGCCGGAGGAGCGTCACCCGGTTCTGGGGCAAACTTACCGCGCCCTGTGGGAGGCATACGATAAGGCCAGCCAGCAGGTGTTCCCGGTTGCCTTCCGCTGGCGTGGCCGGGTGATCTCCAGAGCTGGTTAGTCTGGTCGCAGCGCTTCCAGACGCCGAGTGCGCTCGCGGCTGATGGCCTCTCCCAGTTGCTTGCCGTCGAGCTGTTCGCCGGCAAACTCTGCCGCGCTGACGGCCTGTGCCGTGGCGAGCGCCCTGCGCAGATAATCGGCCTGCGGATAGGGCCGATCCTCGCGCCCCAGCCGCCCGCGGGCATCCGCCTCACACGCCAGCAGAAACGCCTCGAAACGCTCGGGCCTGCGCAGTGCATCGGTGGAGTGCAGCAGTTTCAACAGCGTTGCGCCGCGCAATTGCAGCGCTGTATGGCACAGCAGATGGCTGCGGCACACGGCCAGGGCGAGTTCGCGGAAACGGGTGGGGGCACGCAGGCGCGTGCAGATGGTTTCCACCAGCTTGAGGCCGCGCTGTTCATGCGCAATGTGGCGCGGCAGTTCCGCGGCTGGCGTGAGGCCCTTGCCGACATCGTGCAGCAGCACGGCAAAACGCGCCTCGCTGTCTGCGCCCATGCCCGCTGCCTGCTCAAGCGCCATGAGTACGTGTTCGCCGGTGTCGATTTCCGGATGATGCTTGGGTGGCTGCGGTATGCCGAACAACACGTCGACTTCCGGCAGCAAGGCCGCCAGCGCTCCGCTGTCGCGCAATACGCGCACGAACACCTGGGGATCGCGCTCGCCCAGCGCGCGCTCCAGTTCGGTCCACACCCGTTCCACGGCCAGGTGTGCAAGTTCTCCGGCGGCAACGATGTCGCTGATCAGCGCGCGGGTGTCATCGCTCACGCGAAAGCCCAGGTGCGCATAACGGGCCGCGAAGCGCGCGGTGCGCAACACTCTCAGGGGATCTTCCACAAAGGCATCCGACACATGGCGCAGCAGCCGCGCCTCGAGGTCGCGCTGCCCTCCGTGGGGGTCGATGATCGCGCCATCGGCGTCCATGGCCATGGCGTTGATGGTCAGATCGCGGCGCAGCAGATCCTGTTCCAGCGTGACCGAGGGCTCGCAGTGCACCACAAACCCCGTGTAGCCGTGGCCCTGCTTGCGCTCGGTGCGTGCCAGCGCGTATTCCTCGCCGCTTTCAGGGTGCAGGAATACCGGAAAGTCGCGGCCAACCTGTTTGTAGCCCTGGCTCAGCAGCTCCGCGGGTGTGGCACCGACGACCACCCAGTCGCGTTCCGACACCGGGTAGTTCAGCAACAAGTCGCGGACGGCGCCGCCGACAAGGTAGGTTTTCATGCGCGCAGTGTATCGGCTGCCGGGTTGGCAGTCATGGCCGCCCGTTGCGACAGCGGCCGCCGAGGCACTCGCAGCGCGTCCATTCCCCGGTATCGAGATTGTACAGGGACATGGCCCCGTCCCACACGCAGCCGGTGTCCAGGCCGATCGCGTTGGGTGTGTCCGTCAGGCCCTGCAGTGACGCCCAGTGGCCGAAAATGATGCGCTCGTGCCTGGTCTTGCGGTTGTTGTGACTGAACCATGCGGAAACCTTCTTGTCCCCGATATTCTGCACACCCGAGAGCGGCTGGACGTCCTTGCTTTCGAGATCGAGCAGCCCCTTGCGTGTGCAGTAGCGCATTCGCGTGAGGTAGTTGGTAATCACCCGCAGGCGCGTCATGCCGGTGAGATCGTCCGACCAGATAGCCGGTTCGTTGCCGTACATGTTGCGCAGGAATTCGGCGCAGTTGGTGCTGCGCAGGACCGATTCCACTTCGCGCGCGTAGCCGATGGCCTCATCCAGCGTCCACTGTGGCGGGATACCCGCGTGCACCAGGGTATGGCCGCGTTCATTGTGGATCAGCGGACGATAGAGCAGCCAGTTCAGGAGTTCTTCCCTGTCCGGAGCCTGCAGGATCTTGTCGAGCGTGTCTGAGGGGCTGGCAGACCGCACACCGGCGGCAATGGCCAGCAGGTGCAGATCATGGTTGCCCAGCACCATCACAAGGTTGGCGCGCATTGCGTAGAAAAAGCGCAGCGTTTTAAGACTCTTCGGGCCGCGATTGACCGCATCTCCCACTGACCAGAGCACGTCGCAGGCCGGGTCGAAATTCACCATCTCAAGCAGGCGTTTCAGGGGTTGCAGGCAGCCCTGCACATCACCGACAGCATAGGTAGCCACAACACACAGCTCCTAGTTGAGCGCAGTGGGCGTGTGCAGCGAGAAGGGTGGGATGGGAACCTCGAAAACTGGCAGGTCGCGCGGATCGATGGTCATGGGATTACGCACTACCATAAAATACTCCCCCTCCATGCAGCCCACCGGCGTCGCCAGGGTAGCGCCACTTGTATAGCGGAACGCTTTCCCGGCCGGGATCACTGGCTGCTCACCCACTACACCGTCACCGCGCACTTCCTGCACGTCGTTGTCGGCATCGGTGATTACCCAATGCCGGGACAGCAATTGTACCGGCACATCGGAATTGTTGGCCACCGTGATGGTATAGGCGAAGGTGTACTGATCCTCGTCCGGTTGAGAGTGCTCTGCCAGATAGGCAGTGATGACATCAATTGTCACTTGCGATGGATCAAACTCTACGTTACTCATGGGTGGCGTTGGCGATCTCGATAAATTGCGTGAGTTGCAGCGTTTCCGCGCGGGCACCGGGGTCAATACCCAGCGCTTCCAGCTGTTCACTATCTATAATGGCTTTCAGGTTATTGCGCAAGGTTTTGCGGCGCTGGGCGAAGGCCGAGCGCACTACTTCGCGCAGTGTGCTTTCATTGCAGTCAGGCCAGGGGGATTGCTGATGGGGCGTGAGGCGCACCACGGCAGACCAGACCTTCGGCGCGGGACGAAACGCTTCCGGCGGAACATCGAACAGGTGCTCAACGCGGCAACGATACTGGGCCATGATGCCGAGTCTGCCCCAGAGTTTGCTGCCGGGCCCGGCGGCCAGCCTGTCCACTACCTCGCGCTGTAACATGAAATGCATATCCTGAATACGAACGCTGTGTGCCAGCAGTTTGAAAATCAGGGGCGTGGATATGTTGTAGGGCAGATTGCCGACCACGCGCAGTGGTGTATGTGCATCGCCGAGCGCAGAGAAATCGAAGCGCAGCGCGTCGCCCTGGTGCAGCGTAAAGCGCGGGTTGCGCACAAATGCCGCCAGCAGGCCGGCCACAAGGTCCCGATCCAGTTCAACCACGTCCAGCCGGCACCCTGAGTCGAGTAGTGCGCCTGTGAGGGCGCCCTGTCCCGGCCCGATCTCCACAAGGTGCTGATTGTCGCGCGCCGCGATGGCGCTGGTTATTCGCTGCACAATATTTTCATCCACCAGAAAGTTCTGGCCGAAGCGTTTGCGTGCGCGATGCTGTGGGTGTGGAGAGGCTGGCATGCCGCCATTGTAACCGCTGGCAGTGGTATTGATACCGCAGCTAGTTCACCCTCGGCGGTTTTGGTACACTCCCGGGCCACTGATATTAATAATGCAGATTCTGATCCGATGCCCTTTTCCAAATTCTTCCGCCTCGCGGATGTTATGGCCCGCATGGCGCTACGTGCGGACGCCACCAAGTTCTTCCTTGGCTATATCTGGTGGGTGCTTGAACCTCTGCTTTATGTCGCGGTACTGTATGTGGTCTTCAGTGTCATTCTGGCCAATCGGCAGCCGGATTTTCTCTACTTTCTCATGACGGGCAAGCTCGCCTTCACCTGGTTTTCCAAATCGGTGACGCAGGCATCCAACAGTATTGTCGGCAGCAAAGGGCTGGTGGGGAAAGTACATGTTCCCAAAACGCTGTTTCCCCTGGCGTCAGTGCAGGAGGGCCTGTACAAGCAGGTTGCGGTATTTGCCCTGCTGTTTGGCGTGCTGCTCTACGGTGGTTACGGAGTCACCATCACCTGGGTATACCTGGTGCCGATAATCATCATAAATTACGTCATGATCCTCGCCTGCGCCTATCTCGGTGCAACACTGGTGTGTGTGGTGCGGGATTTCGCGCCACTTATTTCCCTGGGCATGATCTTCCTGATGTTTACCTCGGGCATTTTCTGGGATGTACGCGACCTGGGGGATCCCGATAAATCCGCGCTGGTACTCGCACTGAATCCGTTGGCATTCATGTTCGATGCCTACCGGCAGGTGCTGATGTACGCAACGCCACCGGACATGCTCCACCTGCTGGTTATCGGAGTGGGGTTTGGCGCTCTGCTGGCCTGTATGGTGGTGGTGATGCGTCGCAGCAGTCAGTACCTGGCGTTGAGGACCCTGACCGCATGAGTGCCGTGGATCACAAGCTCATGATGGAGTTGCGCGATGTGTCGCTGAGCTTCCATTCGGGTCGCAAAACCTATGATCACGGGCAGCACCATGTACTGCATGAGGTATCCCTGAAGATCTATGAGGGCGAGACGCTCGGCATTATCGGCCGCAACGGCGTGGGCAAGACAACCATGCTGCGCATCATGGCCGGCATACTCGCGCCGAATTCCGGCGAAGTGATTATCTCCCCGGGCAAAAACGCCTCGCTGCTCACCCTGGGTCTCGGGTTCAAGCCGGAGTTGTCTGGTCGCGACAATGCACTGCTTTCGGCGATGCTGCAGGGTTCATCACGCAAGGAGGCAGAAGCGTTTCTCGGGGAGATCAAGACGTTTTCAGAGCTCGGAGACTCGTTTGAGTTGCCAGTGAAGACCTACTCGTCGGGTATGCGTGCGCGCCTGGGCTTCACCACTGCGCTGATGACACATGTGGATATTCTGCTGATTGACGAAGTGCTCAGCGTGGGTGATGCGCAGTTTCGCGGCAAGGCGCAGGCGGCGATGCAGGAGCGGGTCACCAGTGATCAGACCGTGGTCTTCGTATCGCACATGGCCGAGCAGGTGAAATCATTGTGTACCCGGGTGATCTGGCTGGAGCAGGGAAGAATCGCCCTGGAGGGTGAGGCGGAAGAAGTGGTCGATGCCTACAATCGACAGGTCAATCAGGCGCGCAAGAAAGGGCTCAGCGAACAACAGGCGAAACTCAAGCAACCGAACACCTGAGGCTACGCGGTGGCGGTCTGGCGCTTCTCCGCCATCTGAATCGCCACTGCAATGGCGTGCTGCATGCTGCCGGCGTCCGCTTCACCGGTGGCAGCCATATCCAGCGCGGTACCGTGGTCGACCGAGGTGCGAATCAACGGCAGGCCCAGGGTGATATTGATAGCCCGGCCGAAGCCCGAGAATTTCAGCACGGGCAGGCCCTGATCGTGATACATCGCAAACACCGCGTCGCAGTTCGCCAGCACCTTGGGGTTGAATGCGGTATCTGCCGGTAGCGGGCCCTGCAGTTGCAGGCCTTCCCCGCGCAGTTCCTCCAGTGCAGGTATCAGCGTATCCACCTCTTCGCGACCGATATGGCCGCCCTCGCCCGCGTGCGGATTGATGCCGAGCACGGCAATCCGGGGGCGGGCAATGCCAAATTTGTCGCGCAGGTCGGTGTGCAGGATGCGCAGGGTGCTCAGGAGCAGCTCGCGTGTGATCGCCTCCGGCACGTCGCGCAGCGCAAGATGCGTCGTGGCCAGCGCAACGCGCAGTTCGCCAGTAGCGAGCATCATTACCACCTGTGCGGTGCCGGTTTCGTGCGCGAGAAACTCCGTGTGGCCCGTGAAGGGAATTCCCGCATCGTTGATAACCGATTTTTGTACGGGCGCGGTCACCATCGCCTGGAAAGTTCCCTGCCGGCAGCCCTCAACGGCGCTGCGCAGCATTGCCAGCACATACGGCGCGTTGGCGGGATCCAGGGTGCCGGCGGCGACCGGCGCGGCGAGCGGTACCTGCATGACACGCAGGGTGCCGGGCGCGTGTTGGCGGGGGCTGTCCCCGGCGGCGAAGGGCAATAGTCTCAGGGGCAGATTGATGCGGCTGGCGCGCGCTTCAAGCAATGCGTGGTCGCCGATGGCAACCAGTTCTGCGTTCCAGGGCTGCATGGCTGCCGCCAGCGTGACATCCGGGCCGATGCCTGCCGGCTCGCCAGTGGTGATGGCTATTCTGGGAATCGCCATCGCCTGTACCTATTTGATATCGACGAAGGCTTCGTCACGGATCTGGCGCAACCAGGCGTCCAGTTCTTCCTGGTACTTGCGGTCGTGCAGGTAGTTCATCGCCCTGGCCTGCATTGCCTCATCGCTCATGTCCTCGTCGCGGCGCCCTTCCACCTTGAGAACGTGCCAGCCGAACTGCGTGCGCACCGGCTGGGAAATTTCACCCTCGGCAGTCTCCGCCATGGCGCTTTCAAACTCGGGCACCATCTGGCCGGGATTGGTCCAGCCGAGATCGCCGCCCTCCGCCGCCGAGCCGATATCATCCGAGTATTCCCGGGCGAGCTTGCCAAAATCCTCCCCGGCGAGCGCCCGCTGACGCAGCTCTGCGGCGAGGTTCCGCGCCTGGTCGTCACTCATGATCTCCGAGGGCTTGATCAGGATATGGCGCACTTTGGTCTGCGATACCATGCGGTCGATACCGCGAGCTTCTGCGAGGTAGATCAGGTGAAACCCGCTGGCTGAGCGAATCGGGTCGGCCGTGCTGCCGGGCTCCAGTGCGGGGGCAACATCGCTGAACAGCGAGGGCAGGTCTTCCAGCTTGCGCCAGCCGAGATCGCCGCCTGTAAAGGCGTAGGGTTCGGCGCTGGCGCTCACTGCCTGGTCAAAGGGCGTGCCGCTGCGGATTTGCCTGAGAACCTGGTCAACGCGCGCCTCGGCTTTCGCCACCTCGGCCTCACTGGCTTCGGGTGAGACCGGTAGCAGCGCATGCAGAATGCGATACTCGGGCTGGGAAAGCTTCTGTCCTTCCTGGGTCGCGAGAAAATTGTTCACTTCCTGTTCGGTGATCTGTATGCGCTGGTTCACGTTCCCGGCCTGTACCCGCTGGATGATCATCTCGCGGCGCAACTGTTCGCGCATGTCGTTATAGGATTGCCCGCGGGCCTCCAGCGCCTGGCGAAATTCATCGACACTCATGCGGTTCTGGGCAGCGATCCGCTGCACGGCGGCATTCAATTGTTCGTCTGATATTCGCACCCCCACCCGGGTGCCCTTCTGTAACTGGATGCTCTCCAGAATCAGGCGGTCGAGGGTTTCGCGGATGAGTTCTTCCTCGGGCGGCATGTCGATGCCCCGCGCGGCGATGTTCTCGGTGATGGCCTGTATCCGCTCGCGCAGTTCACTCGCCATGATGACGTCGTTATCGACGATCGCGACTACCTGATCGATGATTTCCGTGGCTGCGTGGGTCACGGAAGTGCAGGCCAGAAGCAGGGCGGCCAGTAGAGTCCTAATATTCACGTTCTTCAAAACCTCGGATCATATTCTGCATGATATCGGTGATGCGGTCGCCAAATCCTCCCATGCCTTTCAGGACTATCTGGAACTGCGCGGTATTTTCCCGTTGCAGGTTCGGGTCGTTAAAGTCCTGCACGCTGTTGGACTCGTTGTTGTAGTAGCGCAAATAGAGCAGGCGCACCGTCCAGCAGCAGCTATCATATTCGACCCCCAGCATATCTTCCACGCTGCGGTTGGCCTTGGTGCTGTAGTTCATCGCGCCGAATACGCTCCAGTTGTTGCGCAAGGGCAGATAGACCGACATGTGAGCCTCTGCAGTTGGTTGCTGCAGGCGTGTGGGGGTGATGCTGGTGAGCGGTCTGCGGTAAGAGTAGCCGAGATTGTAGATGCCGCCGTTGTCGGCGTGATAACTGGTGAGGATATTACCGGAGTTGATCCGGTCGTCAAAAGGGGCGTAGACCAGACCGCCGCGCAGGCTCACCTGTTCGGTGGGCGTGAAGTGCAATTCTCCGGCAATTTCCGAGCTGGGCTCGTCCAGGGGTTCCGCCGTTGGCACCAGACGCACTTCGCGGTCGCGAAAATAGTAGATCTGGCCGATACTGGCGCGCAACAGGCTGGTACCGTCGCGTTCGTCGATGAAACTCGTGGTCAGGCCGAGCGCGATCTGGTTGGCATCATCCAACCGGTCGCGCCCTGAAAAACGTGACTCACGGAACAGCTGGTTGTAGCTGAACGTCATTTCCGCGCTGTCGAAATCCGGCTGGCCGTCCTGCTCTTCATACTCGCTGTACAGGTAATAAAGGCGCGGCTCCACGGTTTGCAGCATGCGGCGACCGGTGAGCGTGGTTTGCCGCTCAAACACCAGGCCGCTGTCCAGGCTGGCGAGTGCGGAACCGGCATTCGGGCTGGTGTCAGTGATCAGCGCGTTTTCATTCAACTCGTAATTCAGCTGCCGGTATTTAACGGTTGGCTGGACAAAGCCCCAAAGCCAGCGCATGGGGTAGGTCAGCCCGGCTTCGCCGTACAGGCGCTGACCGGTGACCCGGTTGTCTTCGGCATCAAAGTTGGAGACCTGGCTGACGAGTATCGGTTCCAGCTCAAATGGTGTGCGACTGCCGCGATATTGCGCGGTCAACTGCGGCAGTTTCTTGTAGTCTTCACGGATATCCTCCGCCAGGGTCTGGAACTGCTGTGCCTCAAGGTTCACCAGCCAGCTTTCGCCGAGGTAATCCAGTCTCGCCAGTTGCAGCAGGTTGGTCTGGCGCTGCGCTTCCAGGTTCGATGTTTCCAGATCCTCCAGATAGTCCACATCGCTGGCCTTGCTGTAGTCAATAATTGAACGCCAGCGGCCGCCGAACAAACCGTACTGTTTGACCACTCCCAGCCAGCGATCCGTGCTGCGCCCATCTGTTGCCTGGTCCTCGAAGCGTTTGTCATCGGCCATCCAGGCGCCGCCCACCGTCCAGCTACCCACCGCGGGATTCAGATAGCGCGCCACCAGTTCATGATTCACACCGCGTTCTTCGATGAAACGTGGCGCGTAGAGGGCGTCGTAGTTGGGTGCGAGATTGATATAAAACGGCACCGTGATATCGAGACCGCCGGTACTGTCGTTGCCAAAATCGGGCCACAAGAAGCCCGTGCGGCGACGGTCGTCGAGGGGGAATTGCAGCCACGGAAAGTACAGCACCGGAACGCCGGCGATATCGAGCTTGGCGCCACGGGCGGTGCCAACACCTTCCTCAAAGTCCAGTTCGAGCTGTTTTGCGCGGATAGCCCAGTCGTTGTCTCCCGGGGCGCAGTAACTGAAATTGCCGTCGTGGATGTGCACCAGGCCCGCCTCGTCGCGCTCGAGGAGATCGGCCGTACCGCGCATGTGGCGCTCATGAAATACAAAGCGGGCCGACTCGACAGTCGCTTCGCCGGTTTCCGAGTAGACTTTGGCCCGCTCGCCCAACAGAAGTACGCCGGGTTCGCGCAGTATGACATTGCCGCTCAACACGGCAGACTCCTGGTCACGATCCACAACCGCGGTATCGCCGTACAGCCGTCGATAGCCCTGAGTTGCGCTGACACCGCCGCTGAGCACGGCCTCGTTTCTCAACAGCTCGGATTCGTTCGCGCGAGCGCGGATATTCGCGCCCTGAGGCGAGCGCGAGGTGTCTTCATCGGCCAGCGGGTCAATGTAGCGTCCCGAGCAGGTGATACACTGCCGGCTGCGCAGCTCGGGCGGCACGTTCCCGATGGCGTGCCAATCCAGGGCCGGCTGCGGTGCTTGCACGCAGTTCGCTGCATCCGGGTTGGCGTCGCAGTACTCTGAGTTGCTATCCTTGGCGGGAGCGCCGGGCGACAGCAGTACTGCCAGCATGCAAACTACCTGCACTGCTGTTGCACGAGCGGTACTGCGGCTGTTTTTATTGCAGTCGGGAATCATCAGGCTCGGAGCTTGTAGACGAGGCAAAACGCGGATTCTAAAGCATCCCCCCGGCATTGTCCGACTAATTTTGAGATAGGAGTCTGCAG
Source organism: uncultured Halieaceae bacterium (assembly GCA_963976655.1). GTDB lineage: Bacteria > Pseudomonadota > Gammaproteobacteria > Pseudomonadales > Halieaceae > Marimicrobium. Next base: position 42,335 of record CAXBLB010000015.1, on the reverse strand, counting down.
TGACCTCGCCTTCCCCGCCCGCATCGCTGCTGCCGTGGGCTGAATCTGCGCTGAATGTGAGTGGGCACGGGGGCGCGTCGGAGATGTCGCCGGTCGCCGGCGATGCCAGTAGCCGCAGCTACTTTCGCGCGCATATTGGCGGGCGAAAGTACGTACTCGCGCACGCGCCCCCGGCAACCGAAAAAAACGCCGCGTTTGTGGCCGTTCGGGAGCTGCTGGCTGATGCGGGCGTGCGGGTGCCCGCGGTGCTTGCGGTGGATTATGACCGGGGCTACCTGCTGTTGGAGGATCTGGGCGAGCAACTGCTGTTGCCCGCCCTGAGCGCCGCCACTGCCGACGATTTCTACCGTCTCGCCTTCGACATTCTGCGGAAGCTGGCCACGGCAGATATTCGCAACGGGACGCTGCCACCCTATGACGACGCACTCTTGCGCGAGGAATTTGGCCGCTTCGACACGTGGTTCGTTCAGGCACTGCTTGAGTACCGACCGGGTGCCGACGCCGTGAGTGCCTGCGCCGGCCTGTGCGATGTGCTGGTGGAGGCGGCGCTCGAGCAGCCGCGCGTGCTGGTGCATCGCGATTTTCACAGCCGCAACCTGATGCTCACCGGGGACGGCGCACTTGCGGTGATCGATTTCCAGGATGCCGTGGCGGGCCCGCTCACCTACGATCTGGTGTCCTTGCTGCGCGATTGCTATATCCGCTGGCCCGGGGAGCAGGTGAGGCAGTGGGCCTTGGCGTATCGTGGCCTGCTGTTGCGCGCCAGCGTGGCTGAGGTGCCGGATGAAGCCCGCTTCCTGCGCTGGTTCGACCTGATGGGTTTGCAGCGGCATATCAAGGTGCTCGGCACCTTCGCCCGTCTGGCGCTGCGCGATGGCAAAAGCGCCTACCTGAATGACCTGCCGCTGGTGCTGGCCTACGTCGAGGAAATCCTTGCGCGCTACGCCGCCAGCGAGCCCGCGATCGCCCGTTTTCGCGACTGGTACACGGCGGACATCCTGCCGCTTGTGGAGGCGCAAGCCTGGAGCCGGCGCGGATGAAGGTCATGATCCTGGCTGCCGGTGTCGGCGAGCGGATGCGCCCGCTGACCGAGCACACGCCCAAGCCGTTGCTGCGAGTGGGTGGTTTGACCCTCATCGAGCATCACCTGCGTCGGCTGGCTGGCGAGGGACTGCGCGATGTGGTGATCAATGTCTCCCATCTGGCCGCGCAGCTCACACAATACTGTGGCGATGGCAGCCGCTGGGGGCTCGCCATTCGCTACTCCTTTGAAGAGACGCCGCTGGAAACCGCAGGTGGCATGCTGCACGCCAGGCGCCTGCTCGGGGAGGCGCCATTTCTGGCGTTGAACGGCGACGTGTTTACAGATTACCCCATCGGGCGCCTGAGCCGGAATGGCCTGCGAGCTGGCGAAGCGGCCAGGCTGGTCATGGTAGACAATCCGCCGCAGCATCCGCATGGAGATTTTGCGCTCGATGCGCACGGCTGGATCCGGCATCGCGCGCCCGGTGGCTCTGGCCTGACCTACGCCGGCATCGGCCTCTATAGCTGGGCACTTTTTCAGGGCCTGGCGCCGGGCAGGACGCCGCTGCGCCCGTTGCTTGACCAGGCCATTGGCCGCAGCAGCCTCGGCGGCGAGCACTATGCGGGAGCCTGGGAGGATGTGGGTACGCCCGCGCGCCTCGAGGCACTGAACGCGCAGCTTGCCGAATCGCGCTGAGAGCCCTCCCAGGGCCGCTTCCGCGCGGGGTTGGCCCACGAAACAGTGCCGCGGCCACTGTGTTCCGCGCGCGAAGCCGTTAGAATGTCGCCAGCTGAACTACCGGAGCCCCAGATGCCCAACTACCTGATCGCGCCCTCCATTCTCTCCGCCGATTTTGCCCGTCTGGGCGAGGAAGTGGATGCAGTGCTGGCAGCGGGCGCGGATATCGTGCATTTCGACGTGATGGACAACCACTACGTGCCCAACCTGACGATTGGCCCGCTGGTGTGCACCGCTCTGCGGAAACATGGCGTGACGGCGGACATCGACGTACACCTGATGGTGAATCCCGTGGATCGGTTGATCGGCGATTTTGCCGAGGCTGGCGCCACCTACATCACCTTTCACCCGGACGCCTCCACCCATGTGGATCGTTCGCTGCAGATGATTCGCGATGCCGGCTGCAAATCCGGGCTGGTATTCAACCCGCACCTCGGGCTGGACGCGTTGCGTTATGTGCTCGACAAGGTAGACATGGTGCTGTTGATGTCAGTCAATCCCGGTTTCGGGGGCCAGTCGTTCATTCCCGCCACCCTCGACAAGCTGCGCGAGGCGCGGGCGCTTATCGATGCCTCCGGATTCCCCATCCGTCTGGAGATTGACGGCGGTGTGACACCGCAGAACATTGCCGCGATAGCGAGCGCGGGCGCGGATACCTTTGTCGCGGGTTCCGCTATTTTCAATCAGCCGGACTACCGCGCCGTTATTGCGCAGATGCGCAGTGAACTGGCCACGGTACAGCGACCGTAGGCGGGCCAACCGGCTGCGCTTGCGAAGCGCCTGTGCGCATGTACAATACGCTTTCCACCGATCCTGGAGAGAGCTGTGCAAACAGCACCGCGTAAAACCATCGACCTGCTGTCGATGCGAGAGGTCACCTGCTGGCGATGGTAGCCAGGGCTGCATCGCGACCGTTTTTTACGCCGTTCCATTCTTCGAGGATTTCCCATGCAACAGCAGGATTTTGCTGCTCTGGCAGCGCAGGGTTTTAACCGTATTCCCGTCAGCCGCGAAGTGCTGGCCGACCTGGAAACGCCCGTCAGCGCCTATCGCAAACTGGCCGAGGGGCCGTATTCCTACTTCTTTGAATCGGTTCACGGCGGCGAAAAGTGGGGCCGCTACTCGATTATCGGCCCGCCCTGCCGCACGGTCCTGAAAGTGTTCGGTTTTCGCGCCGAAATCTGGGTCGACGGCCAACTGACCGAGCAGACCGAAACATCTGATCCACTGGCCTTCGCAGAGCAGTTCCAGCAGCGCTATCGCACCGCCTTGCGCACCGACCTGCCGGTTTTCCACGGTGGTCTGGTAGGCTATTTCGGCTATGACACTGTGCGCTACGTGGAGCCGCGCCTGCAGGCCGGCATGCCGCCGGACCGCCTGGGTACGCCGGATATCCTGTTGATGGTCTCGGAAGAAGTGCTGGTGTTCGACAATCTGGCCGGCACCCTGCGCCTGGTGGTAAATGCAGACCCGGCAGAGGCCGATGCACTCGCTGCCGCCGAGGCGCGGCTCGATGAGCTGGTGGAACGCCTGCGCGAACCGGTGCCGCCGCTACCCGACGTTGATCTGGGCGCCGCGGATTCGTCTGCGCTCGAGGAGGCGGCGGACTCGGATTTCACCCAGCCGATGTACGAGGCTGCGGTGGAGCGGGTGAAGGAGTATGTGCTGGCCGGTGATGTCATGCAGGTGGTGCCCTCCCAGCGCATGAGCATTCCCTTCGATGCACCACCGCTGAATCTCTACCGTGCCCTGCGCAACCTCAACCCATCGCCCTATATGTATTTTCTCGACCTGGAGGATTTCCACATCGTGGGCTCATCGCCGGAGATTCTGGCGCGGCTCGAGGACGGAGTGGTCACCGTGCGACCGATTGCCGGCACCCGGCGGCGCGGCCGTAGCGAAGAGGACGATCGGGCGATGGAGGAGGAGTTGCTGGCCGATCCCAAGGAAATCGCCGAACACCTGATGCTGATCGATCTGGGGCGCAACGATGTCGGGCGCATCGCCCGCACCGGTTCGGTCGAACTGACGGATAAAATGGTGGTGGAGCGCTATTCCCATGTCATGCATATCGTGTCCAACGTGACCGGCGATCTGCAGCCCGGGCGTACCGCGATCGACGTGCTCAGGGCAACATTGCCAGCGGGTACCCTGAGTGGTGCGCCGAAGATACGCGCCATGGAGATCATCGATGAACTGGAGCCCGTCAAGCGCGGCGTGTATGGCGGCGCGGTGGGCTACATCTCCTGGGCGGGCGATATGGACACCGCGATTGCCATCCGCACCGCGGTGATCAAGGATGGGCGCCTGTATGTGCAGGCGGGCGGTGGAGTAGTGGCTGATTCAGTACCGGAACTGGAGTGGAAGGAAACCCACAACAAGGCGCGCGCGATGTTTCGCGCCGCGTCGATGGTGCTGGCAGGCCGGGGGTGAGCGCATGCTGTTGATGATCGACAACTATGATTCCTTCACCTACAACGTGGTGCAGTACCTCGGTGAACTGGGAGCCGAGGTGCAGGTGGTGCGCAACGACGAGATTGCGGTTGAGGACATCGCCGCGTTAAAGCCCGACCAGATCGTGATATCACCTGGCCCCTGTACGCCGAATGAAGCGGGCATCTCCATGCAGGTGATCCGCGAGTATGCGGGCAAAGTACCCTTGCTGGGCATCTGCCTGGGGCATCAGAGTATCGGGCAGGTATTTGGCGGGCGGGTGGTGCGCGCGCGCCGTGTGATGCATGGCAAGACCTCGCAGATTCAGCATGCCGGCGCCGGGGTGTTTCGTGGCCTCAGCCAGCCTTTCGAGGCGACGCGTTACCACAGCCTGGTGGTGGAAAAGGACACGTTGCCGGCGTGTCTTGAAATCACGGCCTGGACCTGCACCGAAGACGGTGAAGTGGATGAGATCATGGGGCTGCGCCACCGTGAACTGGCCATACAGGGTGTGCAGTTTCACCCGGAATCCATTCTTACAGCGCACGGGCACGACCTGCTGCGCAATTTTCTGCAGGAGTAGGGAGTGGCAATGACGATACAGCAAGCGCTGGCGATAATCGTGGTGGGCGGCAGCCTCAGTCGTGAGGAAATGGCCGCGATCATGCGGCTGATCATGTCGGGCGAAGCCACGGACGCCCAGATTGGCGGGCTGTTGGTTGGCCTGCGCATGAAGGGCGAGAGCGTTGAAGAGGTGGTAGGCGCCGCCGAGGTGATGCGTGAACTGGCCACCCCGGTGCGGGTGGAGGGTAAACACCTGGTGGACCTGGTGGGCACCGGCGGCGATGGCGCCAATCTGTTCAACGTATCCACGGGCTCCGCTTTTGTCGCTGCGGCCGCGGGTGCGCAGGTGGCGAAACACGGCAATCGCGGCGTATCCAGCGCGAGCGGAAGCTCCGATGTGCTGGAGGCATTCGGCGTGCCGCTGGATCTCTCACCCGAACAGGTTGCGCGCTCCATTGAGTCTGTGGGTGTCGGTTTCATGTTCGCACCCGCGCATCACAGTGCGATGCGCTTCGCGATAGGCCCGCGCAAAGAGCTCGGCCTGCGCACGCTGTTCAATATGCTCGGGCCGCTGACAAACCCCGCTGGCGTGAAACGGCAGGTGATCGGCGTGTACGAGGCCGGTTTGTGTCATCCCGTCGCCGAGGTGCTCAAGGCGCTGGGCGCGGAGCACGCCATGGTAGTGCATTCGAAAGACGCGCTGGATGAAATCTCGATTGCCGACGGCACGTATGTGACTGAACTGCGCCAGGGCAACATCGAATCCTATGAGATCAGCCCGGAAGAGTTCTCCATCCAGCGGCGCAGCCTCGATGGGCTCACGGTAGACGGCGCGGGCGCGTCGGCCGCTGTGATTCAGGCGGCACTCAACGGCGAACAGAGTGAGGTGGCGAGCAAGGCGGCCGATATGCTGGCGCTGAATGGCGGTGCAACCATCTACATCAGTGGTATTGCGCCCACCTTCGCCGATGGCGTCGCCATGGCCGAGGATGTGTTGGCCAGCGGCCAGGCGGCGGAGAAGCTGAAATCCTTTGTCGACTTCACGCAGCTCATGCATGGCGGGGCCTGAGCCAGTGGCGAGCACTACCCCAACCATCCTGCGCCGCATTCTTGCGCGCAAAAGCGAGGAGGTGGCAGCGCGCCGTGCCCGGGATTCGCTCGCAGTGCTGGAAGCACGTATCTCCGAGCAGGGCGCTACGCGGGGCTTTGTGCAGGCATTGCGGGACAGGGTCGCTGCGGGAAATCCCGCGGTGATCGCCGAGGTGAAGAAGGCCTCGCCGAGCAAGGGTGTGATTCGCGAGGACTTCGACCCGGCGCAGATTGCCAGCAGCTACAGCGACGGCGGTGCCGCCTGCCTCTCGGTGCTGACCGACGTGGATTTTTTCCAGGGCGCGGATGAGTATTTGAGCCTGGCGCGCAACGCATGTTCGCTGCCGGTATTGCGCAAGGATTTCACCCTCGACCCCTACCAGGTGGTGGAGGCCAGGGCCCTGGGTGCGGACGCGGTACTGCTGATTGTCGCCGCGCTGGCAGACGCGCAAATGCGCGAGCTTGCGGCAACTGCTCGCGATACCGGGCTGGATGTGCTCGTGGAGGTGCATGACCGCGCCGAACTGGAGCGCGCACTGGATCTTGAGCTGGCTGTCATCGGCATCAACAACCGCGATTTGCACACTTTTGATACGCGCCTGGAAACCACGCTGGAGCTTTTACCCTTCATTCCCGGCGAGACCCTGGTGGTGACCGAGAGTGGCATTCACGCGGCGGCCGACGTAGAGCTCATGCGCAACGCCGGGGTGCACGCGTTCCTGGTGGGAGAAGCCTTCATGCGCGCGCCCGAACCCGGCGAAAAACTGCGGGCGCTGTTCTTCTAGCATACAGACGGTTTTTTCCCCGCGCGCCATGCGCCGCGAATGGGCGCAATGTCGCGGGAACTGCTTCAGCGTGTGCCGTAGACCACCATGGTTTTCCCCGACACTGACACCAGCCCATCCATTTCCAGATTCTTCAGCACGCGACCGGCCATTTCACGGGAACAGCCGACGATTTTTCCGAGTTCCTGTCGCGTTACCTTGATCTGCATACCGTCCGGGTGGGTCATGGCATCGGGCTGCTTGCACAGGTCCAGGAGCGTGTGCGCGATGCGTCCGGAGACATCGACAAAGGCCAGATCAGTCAGTTTGCGTGTGGTCTGGCGCAGGCGCGCGCCGAGCTGGCGGGAAACCGCGTAGAGAATATCCGGGAACTGTCCGCGAATCTGGTGGAAGCGTTCGTAGGAAATTTCGGCCACCTCGCACTGGGTTTTCGCCACGACCATGGCGCTGCGCGCTGGCGGGTCATCGTCGAACAACCCCATCTCGCCGACAAAATCGCCCGGGTTCAGGTAGGCAATCACCAGCATATGACCCGGGTCGGCTTCGTCCTCCACCTGCACGGATACCGAGCCATCGAGAATCAGGTAGAGTGATTCGCTGGCCTCGCCCTGCTTGAGGATAGGCATTTTTGCCTTGTAATCCTTGCGCTGACAGTGGCGCAGAAAGTTTTCAACGTTGGGAAGTGTTTGCACGAGTTGTGGCTTGAGCAAGGGCATGCCCTCCATCTAGGTATTGTTTTCTTGTGCAAAATTTTAACCCGATCACACTTTGAGAAAAATGTAACTTGTTGTGCTAATCTTCCGCGCCTTTTGGTTCGGAGTATGCGGGGGAGTGTCATGCAAGCAACAGTGAAGTGGGCGGACGGCGCCATGTTTGTCGGTGAATCTGGCAGCGGACATGCAATTGTGATGGATGGTCCGGCCGATCTGGGTGGCCGCAATCTCGGGCCGCGCCCGATGGAGATGCTGCTGTTGGGTACGGGCGGTTGCTCGATTTACGATGTGCTCGGCATGTTGAAGAAATCGCGTCAGCAGGTAGTGGATTGTCGGGTGGAGCTGAATGCGGAGCGCGCCGACGCAGTACCCGCGGTGTTCACGCGCATACACCTGCATTTTGTGGTTACCGGCCACGCGTTGAAAGACGCTCAGGTAAAGCGTGCGGTAGAGCTGTCGGCCGAGAAGTACTGTTCCGCCTCGATCATGCTCGGGGCGGCCGGCGTCGAAATGACGCACAGTTATGAAATTGTGGAATTCGCGGGCTAGACCTTCGCGTTCGCGCTAGACGTGATAGCTTGCGCGTGTCATCAGCGTGGCGATGGCACTCATGCTGTCCTTCACAGGGCGTGGAAAGTCCGTGCCGCCGGCAGCCAGGGCGTTGTCGCCGTGGCGCTGTTCGTCCTCCAGCATCTGCTGCAGAATGAGTCTCGATTTTCGGTCGTCCTCGGGCAATTGCTGAAGGTGTTCGCGCAGGTGCGAGCACACGCGTTCTTCGGTGGCGGCCACGAAGCCGAGACTCACTGCGTCACTCACCGCGCCGGCCAGGGCTCCCATGGCAAATGACAGTCCGTACCAGGCGGGATTCAGGGCGCTGGGCTGGCTGTCCAGCTCACGCAGGCGCTCCTCGCACCAGACCAGGTGGTCGACTTCTTCCCGCGCGGCCTGCTGCATCTCGCCGCGCACCTCCTCGAGACGCGCGGTCATCGCCTGGCCCTGATACAGCGCCTGGGCACAGACTTCGCCGGCATGATTGACGCGCATCAGGCCCGCGACGTGACGGCGCTCGGTGTCAGACAGTTCTGCGTCCTGATGGCCCCGGGCGGGGGATGGTCGCTGCGCGCGGCTGCCGCTGCTGGACACGGTACGCAGTACCGAATCTGCCTCCACGATCAGTCTGTCGAGAAATGAGAGTTGTCGCTCGCGCATGGGCTTTTGCAGTGCCTCAAGGATATCCGGGGTGCCGTTTCAACTATAGCGTGCGATCGCGCGCCATCCAATGTCGCGGCGCAGCGTCATGCCCTCCCAGTGGATTTGTCCCACCGCCGTGTAGCAGGCCCGCTGCGCGGCCGCGATATCCTCGCCCAGCGCCGTCACGCAGAGTACGCGTCCACCGTCGGTAACCACTTCGCCTTCCCGCATGGCCGTACCGCCGTGGAAGACCTTCACGCCGTCTGACTCCGCTGCCTCGAGCCCGTGGATGGGCGTGCCGCGCGCGTAGTCGCCCGGATACCCGCCCGCAGCGAGTACTGCGCCGAGTGCCGGCCGCGGATCCCACTCGGCAACGGCGGTATCGAGTGTCCCGGCCAGCGCGCTCTGGCACAGGGCTACAAGGTCGGATTGCAGGCGCAGCATCACCGGTTGTGTCTCGGGATCGCCAAAGCGACAGTTGAATTCAATCACCTTCGGCTGCCCCTCGGCGTCGATCATCAGGCCCGCATAGAGGAAGCCGGTGTAGTCGTTGCCCTCGGCCGCCATGCCCGCCACCGTGGGCTGTATTACCTGCTGCATGATGCGAGCGTGAACCCCGGCATCCACGACCGGGGCGGGCGAGTAGGCGCCCATGCCGCCGGTGTTCGGGCCGGTGTCGCCTTCGCCGATGCGTTTATGGTCCTGGCTGGTGGCCATGGGCAGTACATTGCGGCCATCTGCGAGTACGATAAAACTCGCCTCCTCGCCGCTGAGAAACTCCTCGATCACCACGCGACAGCCGGCTTCGCCAAAGGCATTGCCCGAGAGCATGTCGGTGACGGCCGCCTCGGCGTCTTCCAGGGTTTCTGCCACGATCACGCCCTTGCCGGCGGCCAGGCCATCGGCTTTTACCACAATCGGTGCGCCGCGTTCACGCAGGTAGGCGAGGGCGGGCTCCAGCTCGGTGAATGTGTCGTAGGCCGCGGTGGGAATATTGTGGCGCTGGAGAAAATCCTTGGTGAAGGCCTTCGAGCCCTCGAGCTGGGCAGCGCCGCTGCGAGGGCCAAAGCAGGCCAGCGAACGTTCCGTGAAGTAATCCACGACGCCGGCCACCAGTGGCGCCTCGGGCCCCACGATCGTCAGACCTACCGCGTTGGCCGCTGCGAACTCTGCCAGCGCGGCGAAATCCATCACATCGATGGCCACGTTCTCCACACCGGCCTCCAGTGCGGTTCCCGCGTTGCCCGGCGCCACGTATACGGTTTGTGCCAGCGGAGATTGCGCCGCCTTCCAGGCCAGCGCGTGTTCGCGCCCGCCGCTGCCGATAATCAGTATGTTCATAGCCATACTCCGCGTACGTCTGATGGTGGGAGGTGATGCGCAATCAATGACGGAAATGTCGCATCCCGGTGAACACCATGGCCATGCCGTGTTCGTCGGCGGCGCTGATCACTTCGTCGTCGCGGATCGAGCCGCCCGGCTGGATCACCGCGGCAATGCCGCGTTCGCCGGCGCTGTCGATACCATCGCGGAACGGAAAGAAAGCGTCTGATGCCATGACCGAACCGCGCACCGTAAGACCCGCATGCTCCGCCTTGATAGCGGCGATGCGCGCGGAATTCACCCGGCTCATCTGGCCTGCGCCCACCCCTATCGTCTGGCCGTTGGCGGCGTACACGATGGCGTTGGATTTTACGAATTTCGCGACTTTCCAGGCAAAAAGCATATCCCTGAGTTGTTGTTCGCTGGGCGCGTTGCGCGTCACCACCTTGAGGTCTGCCGCGGCCACCATGCCGAGATCGCGATCCTGCACCAGCAGGCCTCCGTTTACACGCTTGTAGTCCAGCGCCGGGACGGGTTCGCCCCACTCGCCACAGACCAGCAGGCGCACGTTTTTTTTCTGCGCAACGATCGCCGCGGCGTCCTCGTCCACTGCGGGCGCGATGATGACCTCCACGAACTGACGCTCGACGATGGCGCGCGCAGTTGTGGCATCCAGTGAGCGGTTGAACGCAATGATGCCACCGAACGCGGATTCGGTATCGGTCGTAAAGGCCAGATCGTAGGCCTCTGCGATCGTGTCGGCCACCGCGACTCCACAGGGATTGGCGTGCTTGACGATAACGCAGGCGGGTTCCGCGAAGTTCTTCACGCACTCGAGCGCAGCATCGGTGTCTGCCACGTTGTTGTAAGACAGTGCCTTGCCCTGAATTTGACGCGCGGTGGCGATGCCTGCCTCGCCCGGTGCGGCCTCCCGGTAGAATGCGGCGCGCTGGTGGGGGTTCTCGCCGTAGCGCATCTCCTGTGCGAGGTGCAGCTGCAGGTTGCAGGTACGCGGGAAGGCATCGGATCCGCCCGGCACCAGACGCCCGAAGTGGTTGGCGATGGCGCCATCATAATCGCTGGTGTGTTCAAAGGCTTTTATTGCCAGATCAAAGCGTGTGGCGTGGGTGGTAGCGCCGTCGTGGCTGCGCATTTCTGCAAGCACGGCCGCGTAGTCGGCGCTGTTGACCACGATGCTCACCGAACGGTGATTTTTCGCCGCGGCGCGCACCATTGTGGGGCCGCCGATGTCGATATTCTCAATGGCGTCTTCGAGGCTGCAGTCTGGCCTGGCAACGGTGGCGGCAAAGGGATAGAGATTCACCACCACCATGTCGATCGGCGCGATACCGTGCTCGGCCATTACCGCTTCGTCCTGTCCGCGCCGCGCCAGGATACCGCCGTGTATTTTCGGGTGCAGTGTTTTCACGCGGCCGTCCATCATCTCCGGGAAGCCGGTGTGCTCGGCAACTTCGGTGACCTCGAGGCCATTCTCACGCAGCAGTTTATAGGTGCCGCCGGTGGATAGCAGGGCCACGCCCATCTCGCTGAGCGCGCTGGCGAACTCAACGATGCCGGATTTGTCGGAAACGCTGATCAGGGCGCGTCGCACCCTGACGAGCTGTTGATCATTCATGCGTTGGCGCCTTGTCAGATTTTTTCAGAGAGGAGGTGGTACTGTTTGAGCTTTTTACGCAGAGTCCCGCGATTCAGCCCCAGCATGTGGGAGGCCTTGGTCTGATTGTTGCGCGTGTAGCGCATGATCTGTTCCAGTAGCGGCGCTTCGACCTCGGCCAGCACCATCTGGTAGACCTCGGTGGAGACCTGTCCGTCCAGCTCGCTGAGGTAAGTGCTTACTGCATTGTTTACCGCGTCGCGGAGGCTGGGTACCGTTTTGCCGGCTGTGGCTGCGTCGTTTGCGGCGCCGGCACGGCCGGTCGCGGGAGTGAGGGGTTCAGCCCTGGTCATGCTGCGAGTTCCTTTTGGCTGTCTGGCGTATCCAAGCTGTCGATGTAGTGTAGCTGCTGTGCGGCAACCAGGAGCTGATTAAAGCGCTTTTTATGCAGCGCAGGTACGTTGTTGGCCTGCAGGTACCATGCCACGTGCTTGCGCGCGATGCGCACGCCCATGTAATCGCCGTAAAATTCGTGCAGTGCTGCCACGTGCCTGTGCAGGATGGCGAACTGCATGGCGCGTGAAGGCGCTGGCGGTGTGTTGCCGGTTGCGAGGTGTTCGGCAATCTGGCCGCATAGCCAGGGCTTGCCCTGGGCCGCCCTGCCGATCATCACGCCCGCCGCACCTGTCTGGCGCAGTACCTCGGCGGCATCCGTCGCTGATTGGATATCGCCGTTGGCAAACACCGGAAAATCAGTGGCTGCGACGATACTGGCGATCGACTCGTACTCCGCATTGCCGGCAAACCCGCAGGCGCGGCTGCGCCCGTGTACCGCGAGTGCTGCGATGCCCGCATCCTCGGCGATGCGCGCGATGCTGACGCCGTTGCGTGTCGCGGGCGTGGGCCCGGTGCGAATTTTCAGTGTTACCGGTACGTCCACGGCGGCTACCACGGCCTCGAGAATTGCCGCCACCAGTGTTTCATCGGCCAGCAGAGCGGAGCCCGCTGCCTTGCGACAGACTTTCTTTGCGGGACAGCCCATGTTGATGTCTATGATCTGGGCACCCCGCGCCACGTTGTAGCGGGCGGCCTGCGCCATTTGCGCGGGATCGCTGCCGGCTATCTGCACCGAGCGTGGCGTGATCTCATTGTCGTGCCGGCCGCGCCACAGGGATTTGCGCGAATGGCGCAGTTCGGGATTGCTGCTGAGCATTTCCGAGACGACCAGCCCCGCGCCCAGTTCGGCGCACAGCCGCCGGAAAGGCAAGTCCGTCACGCCGGCCATGGGTGCCAGCGCGACGCGATTGGGAAGTGTATAGGATCCTATCCGGAGCATTGGCCGAGGCGCGAAAAGTGGTGGTGAAAAGAGGGAATATCATACGCGCTCACTCTGACGCGGGGAAGAAATTAGCGGAAAAAATCCGTCTGGCCTGCGCGGCCCCGGCTCGCCAGCGGGTCAGGACGCGCGTTTGCCTCGCAGGCAGACCCAGCCCTCGCGCGTATCGGCAACCTGCAGATCGAGATGCCCCGCGTAGCGGGCGCGCAACTCCGCGGCCTGGGACTCCAGCAGGCCCGATAGCAACAGCGTACCGCCGGGCGCCAGCAGCGCCACCAGGGTTTCTGCCAGTTCGGCCAGTGGACCTGCGAGAATATTGGCAACCACGACCTGCGCCCGGCCAGACCAGAGCTCTGTATCCACGGCCGACGGTAGCGCAACCTCAAGGCGCGTCGTATCGATCCCGTTGCGCCGGGCATTCTCGCGACTCGCCGTGAGTGCCTGGGGGTCGTTGTCTACCGCGAGCACGCGGCGCGCCCCGAGTTTGAGCGCCGCCAGTGCCAGGATGCCGGAGCCACAGCCAAAGTCGACGGCCTGCGCATCCGCAAGCCTCAGCCCATCTAGCTGGGTCAGGCACAGTGCGGTAGTAGGGTGTGTGCCGGTGCCGAAGGCCAGTCCCGGATCGAGTAGCAGGTTGACAGCATCCGGCTCCGGCGGCGCCAGCCAGCTTGGGCATACCCACAGGCGCTGGCCGAAACGCATGGGCCGGTAGTGGCGTATCCACTCACGTTCCCAATCCTTGTCTTCAAGAATCTCCACCCGTGCGCTGCAGGCCTCGCGCAGTGCGGTGGGGAGCGACGCCAGGACATTTGCCATGTCGGTATCCGCCGCGAAAAGGCCGGTCAGGCGCGTCTGGTTCCACAGCGGGGTTTCGCCGGGGCCGGGCTCGAGCAGAGCCTGGTCGGCATTGTCTTCCAGCGTCACCGCCGAGGCGCCCGCAGCCAACAGGCATGCTTCGAGTTCCGCCAGTTGCCGCGGCTCGGTGTCGAGCCGCAACTGCAGCCAGGTCATGCGCAGAATCCCGTAGCGATTGGCTCAGCCCTTTTTCTCGAGCTTCTTTTCAAGATAATGAATGCTCACGCCGCCCGCCTGGAATGCGGGATCGCGCAACAACTCGCGGTGCAGCGGGGTGTTGGTGCGAATACCCTCCACCACGAGTTCGTCGAGTGCCTGGCGCATGCGTGCCAGGGCAATATCACGGCTCTCGCCGTGGGTGATGATCTTGGCGATGAGCGAGTCGTAGAAGGGCGGCACCGTATAGCCGTCATACAGGTGTGAATCCACCCGCACACCGGGCCCGCCGGGCGCGTGAAAGGTGGTCACCTTACCCGGGCAGGGCATGAATGTGGCTGGATCCTCGGCGTTGATCCGACACTCCAGAGAGTGCCCGCGAAACCGTACCTCGTCCTGGGTCAGCGACAGCGGTTGCCCGCTGGCGATCATCAACTGCTCCCGGACGATGTCAACACCGGTAATCATCTCGGTGACCGGGTGTTCCACCTGCACCCGGGTGTTCATTTCGATGAAGTAGAACCCGCCGTCTTCAAACAGAAACTCAAAGGTACCCGCGCCGCGGTAGCCTATCTCGATACAGGCGTTCACACAGGCTTCGGCCACCTGCTCCCGCAGGTTCTCGGGAATGTCTGGCGCGGGCGCCTCTTCCAGTATCTTCTGGTGGCGACGCTGTAAGGAGCAGTCGCGATCACCCAGATGGATGGCATTGCCCTGGCCGTCGGCAAGTACCTGAATCTCGACGTGTCTTGGACGCTGCAGGAATTTCTCCAGGTACACCACGTCCGAACCGAAGGCAGCAGCCGCTTCTGACCGGGTCACCTGTACTGCCCCGGGCAGCGCGGCTTCCTCGTGCACGACGCGCATACCGCGACCACCGCCGCCGGCCGCGGCTTTCACGATGACCGGAAAACCGATCTCCCGCGCAATTTCCAGGGTTCTGTGGCTGTCTTCGGTGATCGGGCCATCGCTCCCGGGCACGGTGGGCACGCCCGCGCGCTTCATGGCCTGAATGGCGGATACTTTGTCCCCCATCAGGCGGATAGTGTCCGCTGCGGGCCCGACAAAAATAAAGCCGCTTTTCTCCACCTGATCGGCAAAGTCCGCATTCTCAGCCAGGAAACCATAGCCGGGATGGATAGCGGTTGCGCGCGTGACCTCCGCGGCGCTGATGATCGCGGGCACGTGAAGATAGCTTTCGCTGGAGGGGGCGGGGCCGATGCAGACCGCCTCGTCGGCCAGCAGTACGTGTTTAAGTTCCCGGTCTGCCCGGGAATGCACAGCGACCGTCTGGATGCCCATCTCCCGGCAGGCGCGCAAGATACGCAGTGCAATTTCACCGCGGTTGGCGATGAGCACTTTTTCCAATGTGGGCATCTCTGCCTCCTTTAATGGGGCCTCAGATGATCGAAAACAGTGGCTGGTCGAACTCCACCGGTTCACCGTTTTCAACCAGGATCGAGCCGATCGTGCCGCTCTTGTCCGCTTCGATCTGGTTCATCATTTTCATTGCCTCGACAATACAGACCACATCGCCCGCCTTGACCGCCTGACCGATTTCCACAAAGGCGGCTGAGGTGGGAGAGGGCGATCGGTAAAACGTGCCCACCATGGGTGATTTCAGCACATGGCCACTGGGTTCCGGTTCCGGAGCCGGCGCAGATGGCTGGGCCGTCGATGCAGCCGGCGCCGGAGCGGGTGCTGCGGCGGGTGCGACCGGCGCGGGCGCCGCAGCGGCGGCGGCAGCGGCAGCGAGAGACCGGGCACTGTTGCGACTGATGCGTACGGATTCCTCGCCTTCCTTGATTTCTATCTCATCGATATTGGACTCTTCGAGCAATTCGATAAGCTTCTTGACCTTGCGAATGTCCATAGTGGCTTCTCTTGTGAGTGTTCAGGATTCTTCCAGCATGGCGATGGCCGCCTGCAGGGCGAGTTCGTAGCCCAGGGCGCCGAGACCGCAAATGACGCCACGGGCGATATCCGAGAGATAGGAGGTGCGGCGAAACTCCTCGCGGGCATGGGTGTTGGACAGGTGCACTTCAATGAACGGGATGGCCACTCCCGCAAGCGCATCGCGCAGGGCGATGCTGGTATGGGTAAAGGCAGCGGGGTTGATGAGAATGAAGTTCACCCCCTCGTGGCGGGCTTCCTGTATACGCTCGACCAGTTCGTACTCCGCGTTGCTCTGCATGCTCAACAGATGATGGCTGTGTTCCCCTGCGAGCGACTGAAGCCGCTGGTTAATGTCATCGAGTGTGGTATGGCCGTAGATGTCGGGCTCGCGCTCGCCCAGCAGATTCAGATTCGGGCCGTGCAGGACAAGTATGGTCGCCATGGCGGATGGCTCTCCGGGATTACGCGATGTTGGCGGATTCTGGCGCAAATCCCCCGGACTGTCTATTGCTGTGGTATTTTTTGGTAATTTACCGTATTTTACCCGCTAATTCGCGGAAGTTAGGCAGCTTTCGCTATGCCGGGAAAAAGACGACATGGCCGCATCAGTCGCACCTGCGAACCGGTTAGTTGTTGTCAATCTCGGTTATCTTCATCGAAAACTACAGCAACAGCGTTCTTTTTCAGGGAAACTGCTTCTATTGCGTTCAAAACGTTGCGCTTGGTCAGTATCTGCGGCAAAACCAGCGGAGGAAGCGCCGGATCTGCCGGGAACATCAAGTAGAGTGGAATGCCCGAGCGCCCGTGGCGCACCAGCAGATCGGCGATAGCGGCATCCTGGTTGGTCCAGTCCGCCACCATGTAGACAATGCCGTGGTCGCTGAACGCCGCGCTGAGTTCGTCGGTGTGTAAGACGGCAGCTTCATTCACTTTACAGGTGATGCACCAGTCGGCGGTGACATCCACGAACACCGGTGTGCCGTCCCTGCGCAATGCCTGCACCCCCTGTTCCGACCACTCGACAGTCCCGCCGGCAAGCGGCGTATCCTGGGATACGCCGTCGAGGCCCCGCAACGTGCCCAGAAAGAGCGCCGCCAGCACACAGCCCAGCGCCGCGGCGCGACGCCAGGTGCGTTCGTTCCACAGCCACAAACCCAGGGCCAGCAACAGCCCGCCGACAAGGGCCGCGGCCATGGTGTTCACACCGGTCTGCCGACCGGCCACCCACAGCAGCCAGATTGCGGTTGCATACAGGGGAAAGGCCAGAAACTGTTTGAGCGTTTCCATCCATGGCCCGGGTCTGGGCATCGCGGCGCGCGCCGTTGCGCTGTAGCTGAACAGCAGCAGGGGTGCGGCCATGCCCGCGCCAAGCGCGGCGAATACCAGCAGGGCAATGTGCGCCGGTTGGCTGAGTGCAAACCCAAGCGCCGTGCCCATGAACGGAGCGGTGCAGGGGCTGGCGACGATCACCGCGAGTACGCCGGTAAAGAAGCTGCCGGTGAGTCCGCGTCGATTGGCCATGTTGCCGCCCATGTTCATCAGGTTGCCGCCAAAGGCGATCACGCCCGAGAGCGACAGCCCCATGGCGATGAACAGGTAGGCGAGGACGATGACAAACAGCGGCGACTGCAACTGGAATCCCCAGCCGATTGCCTGTCCGGCCTGTTGCAGGGCGATTAGCGCTGCGGCAACCAACACGAAACTGGCCACCACGCCGGCGGCGTAGACCCAGCTATGCATATGCCTGCTGTGGTCGGTGCTGCGGGTAAAACTGAGCACCTTCAGCGAGAGTATGGGAAAGACACAGGGCATGAGATTGAGAATTGCGCCGCCGGCGAAAGCCAGCAGCACCATGTAGAGCAGGGATGCGCCGTGCGCGGCGCGGTCGGCCCCACCCGGGCCAGTGGTTCCCGCAGAGCCACCGGTTTGCCCGGGTGTCGCCACCGGAGAGGTCGTGCCGGCGATGAAATCAATGTCGAAGGCCTGCGTATGCGGGGGGTAGCACAGGCCGGCGTCGGCACAGCCCTGTGAGGTCACCACCAGCCTGGCGCTATCGCTTGCGCGGGCAGGTGTCGCGAGAAGGTCCGCCTGTTGGTAGTAGACGATGACATCGCCGAAATATTCGTCTGTCCTGGCCTCGCCTGGCGGGAGGGTCAATTCAAGAGGTATCTCCCCCGCAGCATCGTGCAATGTCGCGTTGAAGCGGTGTTGATACAGGTAGTACCCGTCTGCAATCTGCCAGTACAGGCGTAGCTGCCCGTCCTGTTCAATCGCCACCGACAGCGGATAGGCTTCCTCGACCGGCAGGAAGTCTGTCGCGGCCGCGCTGCCCGGGAACGCGCGGGCGGTACTGTCGAACCCCTCGCCATGGGCCGGCAGGGCGGCCGCCAGCAGCAGTAGCAGAGCGAAAAAGAGGTTGGGCATGCGGTACTCCATGTTCGGGGCCCGGGTGGGCGTCACACGCGTCGGGATTGTAGCAACTGGCGGCGTGTATGGGAGCCTGTTTGCCGCATTGGACGGCCAGTTGCTCTGGCTTGCGCCGTGCGTGGTCACTATACTGAGACGCTGTTTGTCTGGCGAAGTTTCCAACGGAGAATAATGTGGTAAAAAGCCTGAAAGTCCTGATCCTGGCGGGCGCTGTGTGCGCGACCGGCCTGCAGGCGCAGAATGCTCCCGTGCTGTCGGACGCCTGGGTGCGGGTGCTGCCCCCCAATCAGGCGCAAACCGCTGCCTACCTGAATGTCGCCAATCCCGGCGACAGCGAACTGGTGATCGTGGGCGCAAGTGCCTCGCTGGCCGAAACGGTGGAGATGCATGTCACGCGGGAGGTCGAGGACAGCGTGCGCATGCAGCGGCTGTCCGAACTGCGGGTTGCGCCGCGCTCGGAGTTCGCCCTGTCCCCCGGCGCCACCCATCTGATGCTGCTGGGCCTCAGCCGCATGCCGGGCGCGGGGGAAGAGGTGAACATCTGCCTGCAATTGGCATCCGGCGAGGAGGTCTGTACAGTAGCCGTCGGCAAAAGGAACACATCCGCGCATGGTTTCGCTCCGGGCGCGCACAGCCACTGATCACTCAGGCCAGCCTATGAACCCAGTTCTCGAAAAACTCGCCGAATGGCGCGATATGATTGCAGACCGTCTGCCGGCCACCGGGCTGGTGCGCTGGGTGGTCGTGGCGCTGGCGCTGTATCTGCTCGGCGCCCTGCTGGTTGGTATGTACTGGAGCATGGCGCCGGCGCAATTCGATGTGCGGGAGCAGGCGCGGGAACTTGCCGCGCGGGAGAACGCCGAGGTGGTCACCGGTTCGGCTACTACCGCGGCCATGATCGGGGTGATGGAAACGCTGCTGGAAAAGCCCGGCGGCTTTTTGCGTAACGACCGGTTTCCGCCCGGGGTCTGGCTCGACAACATGCCCAACTGGGAGTACGGCGTGCTCATTCAGGTGCGCGATATTGCCCGTGCGCTGCGCGAGGTTCTCAGCCGTTCGCAGTCACAGTCGCGCGAGGATCCAGATCTCGCCAACGCCGAGCCCAACTTCAATTTCAATGCCGATAGCTGGATGTTGCCGGCGTCGGAGTCCGAATACCGTTCCGGGCTGGATTACTCGTTGAGTTATTTCCGTCGGCTTTCGAATCCGCAGGCACAGGACGCCCAGTTCTTCGCGCGGGCAGACAACCTGAACTACTGGTTGTCCACGGTGGAGTCCCGGCTGGGGAGTCTGTCACAGCGGCTCAGCGCCAGCGTTGGTCAGGTACGGGTAAACACCGATCTGGCGGGCGATGAGATGGCCACGCAATCCACATCCACGGCCGCTGAACAGGTAGTGCGCACGCCCTGGACGGAAATCGACGACGTCTTCTACGAAAGCCGGGGCACTGCGTGGGCGCTGATTCATTTCCTGAAAGCGGCGGAAGTGGATTTCGCCGACGTGCTGGAAAAGAAAAATGCCCGGGTGAGCCTGAGTCAGATCGTCCGCGAGCTGGAGGCCACGCAGGAAGTCATCTGGGCGCCAGTCATTCTCAACGGCAGCGGATTTGGCGTGCTCGCCAACCACTCGCTGGTCATGGCGTCGTATATCAGCCGCGCGAATGCGGCGATTATTGATCTCCGGGGCCTGTTGTCAGACGGTTGAACGCAGGCCACTCAGCTGCGCCGATAGCGCAACCGGGTACCGGTATCCAGTGACAGCCTGATTTCTTCCGCGCTCAGCGCTTCCGGGAAGTAAGCCCCTGACAGCTTGGCATCCAGGAGGCTGGCTCCCTCCAGGTTGGTATTGCGAAAATCGATGCCGCTCAGGTCTGCATTTCGAAAGTAGGCATTGCTGAAGTCCAGCCCCTGGGCCTGCATGTTGCGCAGGTCGCGGCCCCGGTAGTCGCCGCTCTTGAGTTCACTGGTGTCAAGTTTGTCGCGCTGCTCGTTAAATCCTTTGATATCCTCGTTGCGCAACAGCTGATAGAGAGGGTCCTGCTTGATAACGGGCTTTTTCATGCGATTATTTTCCTTGGAAACGGATGGGGTCGTTACCGCTGCGACAGCCAGAGACAGGTGCCGGCGCCCTGTCCGCTAGCTTAAGCCACCGGAAGCCCCAAGCACAGCCCCCGGAGCAAGCGTGAGTTCGACTGCACAGACCTTCGAGGGCTTTCTGCTGACGCGCCACTGGCGCGATACCGCCGAAGGTGTTGAATTGCGCTTCTGGTTCGCCACGGCGCAGGGCCCGCTGCTGGCGCGCGTGACCGGTGAACGCAGCGTGTTTTTTCTCGCCGACGGGCAACTCGCGGCGGCGCAAACGTTGCTCGGGGCGCGAATGCACTTCGAGCTTCGCTCCCTGCCATTGCGCAGTTTCGAATGCAGGCCCGTGTCCGCTCTGTACTTTCGCCACTATCGCCTGGCCCGCCAGGCGGCCGACATCCTGCGCGATGCCGGCCTCGATCCCCTGGAATCGGATATCAACCCCGCGGAGCGCTTCCTCATGGAGCGTTTTGTCACTGGCTCGGCGCGGCTTGAGGGTGTGCCACGCGAGCATGCTCGCTACCGCGTGCTGGACAATCCCGCCATTGCCTCAGGTGGCCAGCCGCCCGCGCTGGGAGTGGTATCTTTCGATATTGAAACCGCCATGGATGATTTGCAGCTCTATTCCATCGCGGTGCACGCCTGGGGCAGGGGTGCGGAAGAACGCCGCGTATTCATGCTCGGCAGTGAGATTGGCGAGCCCTGCGTGACCGCCTGCGCCAGTCAGGAACAGTTGCTCGATGCGTTCTTCGACTGGCTCGGCGCGAATGATCCCGATGTGCTGATTGGCTGGAACGTGGTCAATTTCGACACGCGTTTCCTGCAGCGACTGTGTGATCGTCTCGAGCGCACGCTCGCCCTGGGGCGTGAGCGTGGCGCGGGTCACTGGCGGGAACTCGACGAGGATGGCCAGCGTTTTGCCGTGCAGTTTCCCGGCCGCGTGATTCTCGACGGTATCGAGTTGCTGCGTGCGGCATTCTATCGCTTCGAAAGCTTCTCGCTGGACAACGTGGCTCACGAACTGCTGGGCGAAGGCAAGCTGTTGCATGGCGCAGATCGCGGTGCGGAAATTACGCGGCTGTTCCATACCGATAAAGCGCAACTGGCGCGCTACAACCTGCGGGATTGCGAACTGGTTTCGGCAATATTCCAGGCGACCTCCCTGCTGGATTTCGCAGTTGCCCGCAGCCTGATAACCGGGCTGAACAGCGATCGGCTGGGTGGTTCGGTTGCATCCTTCGAAAATCTGTACCTGCCGCGACTGCATCGTCGGGGCTTTGTTGCGCCCAATGCCCCCAAAGAGCATGGCGCCAGCCCCGGGGGGTTTGTGCTGGATTCGTCCCCTGGTATCTATGAGCATGTACTGTTGCTGGATTTCAAGAGCCTCTATCCCAGCATCATTCGCACATTCTGTATCGATCCGTTGGGGCTCGCACTCGGACTGTGCGCAGAGCTGGAAGAGAGCGACACGGTAGCCGGCTTCGACGGCGCGCGATTTGCGCGCGAGGGCCACATACTGCCGGCTCTGATCGAGCGGCTCTGGCAGCGGCGCGATGCCGCCCGTGGCGGCGGCGACGAGCCGCTGTCGCAGGCGATCAAGATCATCATGAACAGTTTCTACGGCGTGCTCGGAACGCCGGGGTGCCGTTTCTTCGATCCGCGTCTGGCAAGCTCGATTACGCGCCGCGGGCACGAAATTCTCACGCGCACGCGGGACAGGATCGAGGAGAGCGGCCACCGGGTGATTTACGGCGATACCGACTCTGTGTTTGTCTGGGTGCCGGAAGCGCGGAGCGACGCTGAGGCCACGGCGAGCGGCCGGCAACTGGAGGCTGATCTGAATGCCTGGTGGCGCGATGTGCTGGCGGTGGAATTCGGCCTTCCAAGCGTGCTTGAACTGCAGTTCGAAACCCACTTCCGGCGATTTTTGATGCCCACCATACGCGGCTCCGACAAGGGCAGTAAAAAGCGCTATGCCGGCCTGGTGGCAGGTTCAGACGGTGACCGGCTGGTGTTCAAGGGGCTGGAAAATGTACGCACGGACTGGACGCGGCTGGCGCGCGAGTTCCAGCAGGAGCTGTATCGGCGGGTGTTCCTGCACGAGCCCTTTGAGGACTATGTCAAACAGACGGTTGCGGCGGTTATGCTGGGCAAAGAGGATGCGCGGCTGGTGTATCGGAAACGCCTGCGCCGCCGGCTGACGGACTACCAGCGGAATGTACCGCCGCATGCGCAGGCCGCGCGTCTGGCCGCCGAACGGGGCCTGCGGCAGGCGCGTCGGGGCGACTGGATTGAGTATGTGATCACCACCAGCGGCGCCGAGCCCGCCGGGCACCCGCTGGCGCCGCTCGACTACCAGCACTACGTGGATCGTCAGCTCGCGCCGGTAGCCGATGGCATACTGGGTTTTGTCGGGACTTCGTTTGCCGCCCTGACAGGCCGCCAGATCGAACTGTTCTAGCCTCGCCCAGCGGCTTAGTTGCCGAAGAACTCGTCCCGTAACGCGGCGTAATCGGCGGCCGGCAGCCGCGGGCCGTAGTTCGCGACGATGCGTCCCGCAGCCAGGCTGGCAAAGCGACCCGCGGTGGGAAAATCTTCCCCGCGGGTTATGGCATACAGGAACGCCCCGGCGAACATGTCCCCGGCGCCGTTGGTGTCCACCGCTTCGACGCGGTGTGGGGGAATTTCGGCGAGCTCCTCGCCGTCGAAGGTGAGTGCGCCATCGCCGCCCAGGGTGATGACGAAGGTATCCGCCACCTGTTTGAGTGCGCTGATGGCATCGTCCAGATTGTCGCTGTCGGCCCAGGTCAATGCTTCATCCCGGTTGCAGAACACCAGATTGACGCGCTCGCCAATCATCTCGCACAGGCCGTCCCGGAAAAATTCCACCATGCCGGGGTCGGAAAAGCTCAGCGAGGTGCGCACGCCGGCGGATTCGGCGATCTCGCGTGCTTTAATCGCCGCGGCGCGGCCAGTCGGCGAGGTGACCAGATAGCCCTCGATATACAGGTATTCCGATGCGGCGATGGCGTCGGCATCGAGCTCCTGTACAGACAGGGTCTCACTGATACCCAGGTAGGTATTCATGCTGCGCTCTGCATCCGGCGTGATCAGCACCAGGCACTTGCCTGTGATACCCGCTTCCCGCGAACCGTTCAGGCAGTGATCCACGCCTGCCGCTTCCAGGTCGGACAGGTAGATATCGCCGTCGTTGTCGGCGGCTACCTTGCAGGACATGAATGTGCGCCCGCCAAACTGGGCCGTGGCGATCATCGAGTTGCCGGCGCTTCCGCCGCTGGCGTGATTTGCCTTGACCAGGTGTCCCTCGAGCTGTGCCAGCAATTCGCCCTGGCGTTGCTGATCGACCAGGGTCATCAGGCCTTTTTCGACACTCATGCCGGCAAGCTCCCGATCCTCCACCTTGATCTCGGTGTCTACCAGTGCTGCGCCGATGCCATACGCTTTGTACTTCTTCATGCTGCCGTAATCCATTTTTTTGCGGAAGCGACCCATTATCCGGATTCGCCGCACGATGGAAAGCACCCGACGCTCGCCTGAGAAGCAGATCACAGGCCGGCAGCGATGCCGCCGGCGCAGGGGGTGGTGTACACTCGCGCTCCATGACCCGTGTACGCAGCATCCTCTTAAAACTCTGTCTGACTATCCTGGTGGTGGTGCTGGGCTGGATGGTGTATCTGGATGCGCGCATTACCGCGACTTTCGCCGACAAAATGTGGGAGCTGCCGGCCAAGGTGTACGCGCGGCCGCTGGAATTGTTTGCCGGGGCACGCCTGAGCGGCGATGACCTGGCCCACGAATTGCAACTTCTGGGCTATCGCAAGGTCAGCGCGATTCGTGCACCGGGCCAGTTCGCCCATTATCGCAATCGCCTGGAGGTTTTTACCCGCGGTTTTGATTTTCCCGAAGAACGGGAGCGCTCACAGCGCGTGCTTCTGGAGTTCAATGGCTCGCGCGTGAGCACTCTGGAGGCGGCCGGCAAGCGTCTCGACCTCATGCGTCTGGATCCGCTGCAGATCGGCGGCATCTATCCCAGGCACGGCGAAGACCGCGTACTGGTGCGCCTCGAAGATGTGCCGGACACGCTGCTGGCCGGGCTCAAGGCGGTGGAAGACCGCAGCTTCGACACGCACCACGGGTTTTCAGTGACGGGTATAGCGCGTGCGGCGTTGAGTAATCTGCGCTCCGGCCAGGTGGTTGCAGGCGGCAGCACGATTACCCAGCAACTGGTCAAGAATTACTACCTCACACCCGAACGTACTATTATTCGCAAACTGCGCGAACTGATCATGGCGGTGCTGCTGGAGCTGCACTATCCGAAAGACCAGATTCTCGAAAGCTATGTGAACGAGATCTATCTCGGACAGGAGGGTCCCCGGGCCATTCACGGCTTCGCGCTGGCGGCGCGGCACTATTTCGATACGCCACTGGAGCAACTCGGCCTGCAGCAGCAGGCGCTGCTCATCGGCATGGTCAAGGGGCCTTCGCTTTACAACCCCCTGCGCAACCCCGAGCGCGCGCTTGAGCGACGCAATCTTGTACTCGATGTGATGGCGGAGGAGGCGGTGATTTCCGCCGAGCACGCGCGCATTGCGCGCGCCATGCCGCTGGGGTTGAACAGCCGGCAGCAAATGCGTTTGTCGTATCCGGCATTTCTTGATCTGGTGCGCAGGCAGTTACAGATGGAGTATCGGGAGGAGGACCTCGCGACACAGGGCCTCAGTATCTTCACTACCTTCGACCCGCTGTTGCAGCGGCAACTCGAGGCCAGCACCACCCGTATTCTCGAGCAGATCGATACCGGCGGTAAACTGGAAACTGCTACCGTGGTCACGCGGCTGGACACCGGCGAGGTGGCGGCCCTGGTGGGTGGTCGGCATTCGCGCTACGCCGGCTTCAACCGTGCCCTGGATGCGCGCAGGCCAGCGGGTTCGCTGCTGAAACCGGCGATCTATCTCGCGGCACTGGAGCGGCCGCGGCAATATACGCTCGCCAGCCGCCTCCTGGACGCACCGTTCACGCAGGAGCTCAGCGGCGGGCGGGTCTGGGAGCCACGTAATTTTGATCGCACCGCGCACGGTGAAGTGCCTCTCTACGCTGCCCTGGCCAATTCCTACAACCTGGCCACGGCGCGCCTGGGGCTGGCACTGGGGCTGGATACCCTTGTCGGGACGCTGGCCCGACTGGGGGTCACCGACGGGGTGACTGCCGTGCCGGCGCTGACCCTCGGCGCCGGAGAGTATTCGCCGCTGGCCATGGCGACCCTGTACCAGTCTATCGCGGCCGGCGGCTATCGCTTGCCGCTGCGCAGTATTCGCAATGTCGCCGACGCACAGGGCGAGATACTATCCCGCTACCTCACCGAGTATGAGCGCACTGCCAGTCTGCAGGCTACCTACCTGCTGCAGTTTGCGCTGCAGGAGGTGGTGCGCTCCGGCAGTGGCAAGGGCGTGTACCGCTATCTGCCCCAGGATTTCATCGTCGCCGGGAAAACGGGCACCACCAATGACGGCCGTGACTCCTGGTTCGCGGGATTCTCCGGTGATCTCGTGGCGGTGAGCTGGATTGGGCGCGACGACAACAGCGCCACCGGTTTAACCGGCGCGAGCGGCGCGTTGAAAGTGTGGGCGGATTTCATGTCAAGAGCCAGCCGCCAGCCGCTGGAATACCGGCCGCCCGACGGCATTGAACTGGTGATGATCGATGCCAGCAACGGGTATCGCACGGGAGAGGGCTGCCCGCATGCGCGGTTGCTGCCCTTTATTGCGGGATCAGCTCCCGAGCAGCGCACCGACTGCGCACGACAGCAAACGCGACCGGGCAGCATTGGCGACTGGTTCCGGCGTTTATTCAAAGGGGATAATTGATTATGTATTACCGCCTCGCACTGCGCCTGACGCTGCTCACCGGGCTGCTGTTTCCTATGGTGGGCTGTGCTGTATACACTCTGCCAGGCTCCGCCCCTGAGCCGCCTGCGCCGGTGGAAACTTCGCAGCCCGAGCCCGCCGCTCCGGGCCCGGCGCCGGCTCCGGAAGCGCCGCCCGCCCGGGATCCCGGCGTGGCGGCGGCCTACAAGCCCCTGCTAGAGAAGGCTGAAACCGCCGCAGCACGCGGGGACTATGAACAGGCGCTCACGCTGCTTGAACGGGCTCAGCGAATTGCCCCAAACAATGCCGAGGTCTATCTCGCAATGGCGAGAACTCACGCAAGCAGCGGCGATCCGGCGCGCGCGCGTGCCACCGCGGAGCGCGGCCTGCTGTACTGTCGGGGAGGCGCCGCGTGTGATGAACTCAGGTCCTACCTCCGCTAGCCCGGGTGGTGCTGTGCTCGGGGCAGGTTCTCGCAGATCACCTCGAAGCCGGTTTCTTGCGGCTCGAACCGCAGATGCTGATTAATGCAGCGGGGCCTGTCGCCCGGTGAATGGCTGACAAAAATGATCTGGGTATCGCTATTGTCGGCGATGTGGTCGATGGCCCGCAGGATCAGCCGGCGGTGATAGCCATCGAGCCCCAGGGTGGGTTCATCCAGTAACAGTATCGCGGGCGATTTCACCATCGCCCGCGCCAGTAGCACCATGCGTTGCAGCCCGAAAGAAAGCGCATCGAAGCCCTGCTGGCGATGTTCAGACAGGCCGAGCGCGGCCAGCCATTGCAGCGCCCGCTCGCGCTGGGCATCCCCCCAGTTGTCGTAAAGGCCCACGCTGTCAAAGAAGCCCGACAGCACCACCTCCGTCACCGACATGCCGCGCGCGAAGCCCAGATGCAGTTGCGTATCAACCTGGCCAAACTTCTGCTTGATGTCCCACACGCTCTCGCCGGAACCCCTGCGCACACCGAACAGCGTAATGTCCTGCCCGTAGGCCTTGTGATTGTCGCCAGTGATAAGGCTTAAAAGTGTGGTCTTGCCGCAACCGTTGGGCCCGGCAATGCAGCAATGCCTGCCGCGTTCCAGGGTCCAGTTCACGCCCTCGAGCACGTTCACCCCGGGGTAGCTGACCGATACATCACGCAGCCGGATGAGCGGCTCTGACTCCGGCAGCGTGTAGGGGCGTGAGGCTGGCGGAGGCAGGGTAGACAGCGCGGGCATGGGAGGGTCCATCAGTTCCCGCACTTGCGCATCTGTCAGCACCGCCCGACGCGGCCCACTGCGCAGCACCCTGCCATTTTCAAGCACCAGCACGTGGGAAATCTGCTCGGGAATATCCTCAATCTGGCGACACAGCAGTAGAATGTTCTGCCCGCTGCTGAGCAGTTCCGCGATGATTTCGCGCATCTCCTCCTGCATGGCGAGGTCGAGCCCGTCCAGCGGGTTGTCGAGGATCAGCAGTGCCGGTTGCTGCAGGATGGCTGCCGCCAGCAGGCTTTTGCGCATTTCGCCGGTGGAGATGCGGCGCAGGCCGCGCGTGAGCAGATGTTGCAGGCCCAGACGCTCCACCCAGTGCCGGAACCGCGCATCGGCCCGATGTCCGCTCAGCAGGAGCTGCTGTACTGTGGTGCCCGGATCGCTGGCATCGGCACGAAATTCGGAATCATCCAGCTTGCGATCACGCTCACACAGGGCCTTTGCCTGCTCGAAGCATACATAGGCAATGCCCTTCTCCCGCAGCTGTTCCGAGCGGGCCAACTCGCCCGAGAAGTGCCGGGCCTGCCCGCTGATGACACGCGCGAGGCTGGTCTTGCCCGCGCCGTTTGGGCCGAGGCAGGCCCACTGCTCGCCCGCGCTGACGTGCCAGTCGATGGCGCAGATCGCCCGCTGCGCGCGATACACCAGGCTCACGCCGGTGAGCTGAAAGAGCGTTTGTTGGCTGATTTGTTGGTCCGGCATAGTCTGGTGTCGTCATTGTGCGGGCCGGCGGCTTGTCTCATGCACCGGCGGCTGGCTTAATCGGTAATCTCATACGCGAAAAGGAAAAACAGGGCCTGTGTCTGTCGCGCTTCTGCAACTGATCGAAACCCGCCTTGAAGCGCACTCCCCGCGCAGGAAACGCCTGCGCAGATTCAGAAAGCGCTCTGCAGTGGCCATGATACTGCAAGTACGCGACGGTGAGCTGCACATACTCATGATCAAGCGGGCCGAGCGTGCTGGCGATCCTTGGTCGGGCCATATGGCGTTCCCCGGCGGCCGTATGGACAGAACGGACGCCAATGGATTCGCGGTAGCCCTGCGCGAGACCGAGGAGGAGGTGGGGCTGTCGATTACGGAAGACGATCGCTGCATTGGCCGCCTGTCGGAGATCACTGCCAGCCCGCACCGGGGACTGGGGCTGGTTGTTACCCCGTTTGTCTTCAGGCTTGAGCGCGAGGTGAGCTTTCGCCTGAACCATGAAGTCGCTGAAGTGATCTGGGTGCCGCTGGAATTCCTCATGGACGAGGACAATCGCGAGCAGATGGTATGGGAATATCGCGGTGCAAAATTCAATATGCCCTGCTACCGCTATCAGGGCAGGCGTATCTGGGGCTTGTCCCTGATGATGCTCGGTGAACTGATGGATCTGATCGTGGGAGCGCGCCCGCGCCGAGTCATCTGGCGGCGCTGAGAGGTTTCACAATTCCTGGCGATGTCGCACCGGATGCAGGACGTTGTCGGCCTCCAGCGTGGAGAGGGCGACCGGAATGCCACGCTTTTTTGCCTGGTACATGGCC
The DNA here is from genome assembly GCA_963976655.1 of uncultured Halieaceae bacterium. Classification (GTDB taxonomy): domain Bacteria; phylum Pseudomonadota; class Gammaproteobacteria; order Pseudomonadales; family Halieaceae; genus Marimicrobium. The sequence goes on along the minus strand of CAXBLB010000015.1, from coordinate 13,449 downwards.
TTGTCGGCTTTTTCCTCCAGTTCCGCTTTCTGGCGTCCATCCAGCGGAAAAATTGCCACCCCGATGCTGGCGCTGAACTGCAGCTGTAGCTGGCGTACCGATACCGGTTGCTCAATAGCCTGGGAGAGCTTGTGGGCGATCCGGGTGACCTGTTCGGTGGAGCGCACGTCTTCGAGAACTGCCGCGAACTCATCGCCGCCGAGGCGGGCAACCAGATCGGTTTCCCGCAACGTGGCCTGAATTCGCTCCGCAACCGTTACCAGTAATTTGTCGCCCGTGCCGTGGCCGTAGGTGTCGTTGATCTTCTTGAAATCGTTCAGATCCAGAATCAGCAGCGCCGCCATGCTCTGGCGGTCAGACGCGCGGCGCAGTGCCAGATCCATGCGTTGGTCATAGAAGCGGCGGTTGGGCAGCCGTGTGAGCTGATCGTGGGACGAGAGGTGCGCGAGTTCCCGGTTGGACTCCTGCAGGTTGTGCCGCAGCGATTTGTTCATCTCGGCGTAGATCAGGATCACGCTGACCACGGAGATGCCCATCGCAAAATAGGCGTTGAGCATGGCAATAGTGTAGTTATCGGGTTTGATAATCTGCAGAAACGCGTAGCCATTCTGCTCGGCCACGAACATGCCGGCCCAGAACGCCAGTACCAGGGCGCTCCACAGGATGGCGATGGAGATACTGCCGACAATGCCCGCCATAACAGGTACGAGTAGCAGCAATGGAACGGTGGGTGAAGCGGTGCCGCCAAAGACGAAGCAGGCCGCGGCAAACCCGCCGGCAAAAATGCACAACAGGATATTCAGCGCCGTGACCCTGTCCTGCAGATAGCGCAATACCAGCATGCCGCAGAGTACGCCGAGACCGTTAACAACGAAGAGGATGTTGGCGGCCAAGCGACCCTCGGGGGTCAGTCCGATCAGGAAGGGTACAATGAACGTCATGATGACGAGGCTGAACAGCCAGAAGAAACTGGTCATTGCCAGGATTCGCTGACGGTAGTGTTCCTCGTCCAGGGGGCCGTGCTCAGACTGGCCCGTGCAGAGCTGGAACCACCAGTCCTGAAGCCGCCTCAGATAGCGTCTCATCCCGTGCATGCGCTGTTGTTTTTTGTTTTCATCGTTTGCTCGGGATATTAGCGTACTCAGGCGGTTTTTGTCGCGGGCAGGCTGTAAAAGTGCGACGAAAGTACACTATTTTGGCAGTTCGTGACGCCACGGCGCGATACCCCCGGGCGGTGGCCGTGCCCCGTCGCCTACTCGCCCTCGCGCAGGAATGCGCGCGTATCCAGAATCAGTTCGCGCAGGGCGGGATCCTCCCGGGAGGCCTCGCGCAGTGCCTCGCGCCCTACTTCTCCCTGCATATAGGCCACCACAAGGTCCAGGAGCACAGGGTTCATGGGTGGTGCATGATCCCAACGCGGTGCGTCTACCAGATTACCGCTAACCCTGTTGCCGGCGAGGCTCAGCCAGAATCCCCCGCAACTGGACAGTGCATAATCGCCCACGCGGCCGTAGCTGATGTTGGGTGTACTCGGGTTGAAGCCGCCCGGTATCTGCCGATCGATGCGTTCCAACGCCATCACCCAGCGGCTGCCAGGCGGGAAAGTCTCGGGCTCGGGACGACAGTAATCTGCCGCCTTGAGCCAAACGCGCACTGTCTGGCGTGGTTCCTCTCCGCGCAGGCGCCGTTCCACCGCGAGGTCAATCGAGTTGCCCTTGCCGGCCACCACTTCTGCGCTCACAACCAGGTCTGCCTCTGCCTGAACATCGGCAAAACCACCGCGCCACAGACATTCGCAGCTGGCCGCCGCTCTTGCGCTCATACAGAGCAGGAGGCTACCGATGACAACCGCCCGGCGCATCGTCAGCTCACTGCAACGCCCGCGCGGCGTCCAGCGCAAAGTAGGTCAGAATGCCGTCACAGCCCGCCCGCTTGAAGGCCAGAAGCGACTCCAGCATCACCGCCTCCCGCGATAGCCATCCCTGCTCAAAGGCCGCAACATGCATGGCGTACTCCCCGCTGACCTGATAGGCAAAGGTCGGCGCTCGCAGTTCCTCTTTTACCCGGCGCACGATATCCAGGTAGGGCATGCCGGGTTTGACCATGATCATGTCGGCACCCTCCGCGAGATCGAGAGCGCATTCATGCAGCGCCTCATCGGAATTTGCGGGGTCCATCTGGTAGCTGTATTTGTCGCCACCCTTGATGTTGCCGGCGGAACCTACCGCCTCCCGGAAAGGGCCGTAGTAGCTGGAAGCGTACTTGGCGGCGTAGGCCATGATGAGGGTATTGTGAAAACCACCGGATTCCAGCGCATGGCGTATCGCGCCGATACGTCCATCCATCATGTCCGAGGGTGCGACAACGTCCGCGCCGGCTTGCGCGTGCGACAGCGCCTGCCGCACCAGCACCTCGCTGGTGATATCGTTCAGGACATAGCCCGCTTTGTCGATGATGCCATCCTGCCCGTGCGAGGTGTACGGGTCCAGCGCGACATCGGTGATAAGCCCCAGTTCGGGGTGGGCGTCTTTCAGGGTTTTGACTGCGCGCTGCACGAGTCCATCCGGGTTGCAGGCTTCCTCCGCATCCAGACTCTTACTTGCCTGGCTGACTACGGGGAACAACGCCAGTGCAGGGATGCCGAGTTCCTTTGCTTCAGCGGCAAGGGAGACGAGCAGATCAATGCTGAGCCGCTCGATCCCGGGCATGGAAGGGATGGCCTCGCGCTGATGCTCTCCTTCGAGCACAAAAACCGGGAAGATCAGGTCCGCGGGTGACAGGGCGTGCTCGCGCATGAGCCTGCGGGAAAAACCCTGTGCGCGCATGCGGCGCATCCGGGTTGCGGGGAACGGCCCGCGTTGTGTCTTAAAACCCATGTGTGCTGAATCCCATGTAGGCTCCTGTCTCAGAGATTGGCAAACACCTTCCTGGCTGCCGCCACCGTCTCCTCGATATCATCTGCGCTGTGTGCGCTGGACATGAACCCCGCCTCATAGGAGGCGGGCGCGAGATATACGCCCTGTTCCAGCATCTGGTGGAAAAACCGGTTGAAGGCAGCCGTATCGCAGGCCATCACCTGAGCGTAGTTGCTCACCGTTGGCTCGCTCGTGAAGAAGCCACCGAACATGGTGCCCGCGCAATTGGTCGTGAACGGCACGCCCGCAGCGGCGGCCGCGGCCTCCAGCCCCGCACAAAGTTCTTGCGTGCGGGTAAACAGCGGCTCATAAAAGCCGGGAGCGCTGATCACTTCCAGTGTCGCCAGCCCCGCTGCCATCGCCACCGGGTTGCCGGAAAGCGTGCCGGCCTGGTATACCGGCCCCAGCGGAGCGATCTGTTGCATGATGTCGCGCCTGCCGCCAAAGGCGCCCACCGGCATGCCGCCGCCAATGACCTTGCCCAGTGCAGTGATGTCCGCCTCGACCCCATAGAAACCCTGTGCGCCTTGCAGCCCGAAGCGAAACCCGGTCATGACCTCATCGATGATCAGTAGCGCTCCGCTCGCGGTGCACTGTTCCCTGAGAGTCTCGAGAAAGCCGGGAACCGGTGGAATACAGTTCATATTGCCCGCCACGGGTTCGACAATAACGCAGGCGATCTGCTCGCCATGCTCGCTGAATGCGTTGCGCACTGCCTGCGAATCGTTGTAGGGCAGGGTCATTGTGTGGTCTGCCAGCGCCGCCGGTACGCCCGGGGAACTGGGCACGCCGAGTGTCAGGGCACCGGAACCGGCCTTTACCAGCAGGGAGTCCGAATGGCCGTGGTAGCAACCCTCGAATTTAACGATGGTATCGCGGCCGGTGTAGCCTCTGGCAAGGCGAATAGCGCTCATGGTGGCCTCGGTGCCCGAGTTCACCATGCGTACGAGGTCCATGCCCGGTACCAACTCGCACAGGCGTCTGGCCAGCGCGATCTCGAGCTCGGTAGGTGCGCCGAAACTGAGCCCTTTCGCGGCCTGCTTAATGACAGCCTCGCGCACGGCGGGATGGTTGTGGCCCATTAACATCGGTCCCCAGGAAAGCACGTAGTCGATATAGCGCTTGCCCTGACAGTCGAATACGTAGGGCCCATCGCTGCGCTCGATAAAAATGGGGGTGCCGCCAACCGCCTTGAACGCCCGCACCGGTGAGTTAACCCCGCCAGGGATGTATTCGCAGGCTTGTCGAAATAGTTCTGCAGAGGTGCTCATAGCGCTCCTGTCATCTGCCAAGCGTTAGGTCCGGGAGTCCCGCAGGATGCCCCGAAGGGTGGCATTATGGGCTTTGGCACCCACATTCTCCAAGACTTCTAGAAAGGTTTGAGTACGGCGAGCAGGACAATCCCGAAGAGGAACAGGACCGGAACCTCATTGAAAAAGCGGTAGAACACATGGCTTCGCGTATCTTCGCCGGCATTGATACGCGTGACGAAGCGCCCGCACTGAAAGTGATAGATCACCAGAAATACAACGCCCGCGAGCTTGAGGTGCATCCAGCCTGCCTGCAGGTAGTAACCGGGATTGGCCGCCAGCATGACCAGCCCCAGTGCAATTGCGATCAGCATGAACGGCGTGACGAAACGGTACAGGCGGCGTGCCATGAGTGCCAGCTGGGTCTTGACCACGGGCTCGTCACTTGCGGCGTAATAAACGAAGATGCGCGGAAGATAGAACAGCCCGGCGAACCAGCAGACGACAAAAATGAGATGCAGGGCCTTTAACCACAACACATCGCGCTCCCCCTGTGCTTGTGTATTACGCTCATCCGACGCTGGAGAGCGTGAACTTTTCGATCGCTTCCTTGGTAATGATACCGTGCAGTATATTCTTGCCGCTGATGCGGCTGGGCTCGTAGACGCATACGGCTTCCGCAGTGTTGGCGCGCATGCTGTCCATGGCCTCGCGTAGCGACGCCCGGATCGATACTGGTGCAATAGTCCAGCGCCGGATTCCGGTCTCTGTCAGTTCTGCGTCGCGTTCTGCAAGTGACATCTGTGACAGACTGGCTATCAGCTCCGCGCCATCGACCAGGTACAGGTCATCATCGCCACGCGTCACCACGCACCATGCCGGCGTGGACTCCAGCAGCGGTTCGAGATCTTCGGCGCGCAGCAACGCGGGCACGCGCACCACCCGCGTGTCCATCGTGCGAGTCACATTCGCGCGGTGCAGCAACTGGTTGATGGGGTCCTGCGGCACCAGGCGTTGAAGTTGGCGCAGAACGCTGCGATGCGCCGATTCCTGCCCGAAAATACCGCTGTTGGTGAGACTTGCCGTGACTATTGCGAGCATGGCGGGCATGCCGATGCTGATGGTCTGCGTCAGCTCCACAACGGCCAGCAGCGCGGCCAGCGGGGCGTTGAGTACGGCTCCCATGGCGGCGGCCATGCCGATCACGATATACAGCGTGGGGTCCGATGCCAGTTCGGGTTGTATCGCCGTCGCGGCGCTGCCGAACATGGCGCCAATACAGGCGCCGATGACAAGATTTGGACCAATCAGGCCGATGGGCATGCCTACTCCGCAACTGAGTGCCGTGGCGAGAATTTTGCCGAGTGCAATTGCCGCGAGTGTGGCCAGTGCCAGCTCTCCCTGCAGCGTGAGATCCAGTGTGTCATAGCCCATTCCCAGAACTTGCGGCACCAGCAACGCCAGCCCTCCAGTAACACAGCCGGCAAGTGTGAAGCGCAATGCGACGGGCCAGTGTGCGAGACGTGCCGCCAGTGTGCTGAGACCAATAAATGCTGCGGCAGCGACACCGCAGGCGAGCCCGAGCAGCATGATGAACGGCAACTCGAGCAGGGAGCTCATCTGGATTGTTGGCAGGCTGAAAAGCACGCTGTCGGCCGAGAGCGCGCGGCTCACTGCGGTGGCAGACACCGCCGCGAGCATCACCGGTATGAACCCGATCACCGTATACTCCGCCACAATCACCTCCATGGCGAAAATAACTCCGGCCATCGGGGTATGAAAGACCGCCGCAATACCCCCCGCGGTGCCGCAGGCGACCAGCACCCGCAGGCTGTTGTGCGGCAGGCCGAGCCACTGCCCGAGCAGGCTGTTGGCGGCGCCGCCGAGATGCACCCCCGGACCCTCGCGACCACCAGACTGCCCGCTGGCGAGGGCGAATGTGCCGCCCAGAAACTGTACAACGGCATTGCGCAGGGGGAGCACGCTGTAGTGCGAGTGCATGCGGCTGATGACATGTACAATCCCGGTTTCCCGGTCGGCGGGCTGCAGCAGTGAGTAGGCTACTCCCAGGAGTGCCGCTCCCCCTGCAGGTAACGCAAACAGCATCCACTGAGGCAGCGTCTCGAACTGGTCGGCGTTGTTGCCTACGCCCAAGAGAGCGCCCAGTTCGAAAATGGCCAGCTCAAACGCCAGTACGGCCAGAGCGGACGCAACGCCACCCACCACGCCCAGCAGCGAATAGGATAGCAACGCCTGTTGGTCGGCCAGTTGGTAGCGAAATTTGCTCAGTAGTTCGCGCAAGGGACGCCCGCGGTCAGTAAAAATCCAATATTAACAGTTATCTTGGTTCTCATTACTTTTATACTACGTGGCCCGCAGCGGGCAGTTCCACTGCTCTTTTGCTGCATAACATTGGCCGTTCAGAGGGGGCAGGGTAATGTTCAGGGTAGGTATCGTTGGCGGCACGGGATACACGGGCGTGGAATTGTTGCGCCTGCTGGCGGCCCATGAACACGCGGAGGTAAGTGTCATCACCTCGCGCGCTGAAGCTGGCCTGCGCGTCGACGAACTCTATCCCAACCTTCGGGGGCACTACGATCTCGCGTTTCGGGAGCCGGATGTGGCGGCGCTGGCAGACTGTGACATCGTGTTCTTTGCCACTCCCCACAATGTCGCGATGAACCTTGTGCCGCAGCTGCTCGACGCAGGCACGCGCATCGTCGATCTCTCAGCCGATTTCCGTATTCGCGATGCGGCGCTGTGGTCCGAATGGTACGGGGAGCCGCATGCCTGCCCCCAGTTGCTCGGTGAAGCGGTTTACGGCTTGCCCGAGACGAGTCGCGAGCAGATAGCCAGTGCCCGGCTTGTGGCGTGCCCGGGCTGTTATCCCACGGCCGTGCAGCTGGGGTTCCTTCCTTTGCTGCGGCATGCACTGGTCGATACGCAAACGCTGATTGCCAGTGCGGCCTCCGGTGCAAGCGGCGCAGGCCGGCAGGCAAAGGTAGACAACCTGCTGTCTGAAACATCCGGAAGTTTCAAGGCCTACGGCGTCACCGGCCATCGTCACCTGCCCGAAATCGAACAGGGTCTTGCCGACGTGGCGAATGAGGCAGTGAAGCTGACTTTTGTGCCGCACCTGTTGCCGATAGTGCGCGGAATTCACGCCACTCTGTTTGCGCGGTTGCGCGGGTCGGCCGAAGGCCTGCAGGCCCTGTACGAGGATTTTTATCGCGCTGAGCCATTCGTGGATGTGCTGCCCGTCGGGGTCTTTCCCCAGACACGCACCGTCAAGGGTGCGAATCGCTGTCAGCTGTCTGTGGTCGTGCCGCAGGAGCGCGATACGGTGGTGGTGATGTCGGTGATCGACAACCTGGTGAAGGGTGCCTCCGGACAGGCTGTCCAGAATATGAACCTGATGCTTGGATTGCCCGAAGATACTGGCCTGCGTCAGGTGGGGCTGATGCCTTGAAGCGTGGCACGCACCGGGCGCACGGGAAAAGAAGCGGCGGGTTATTTGCGCTACTGCTGGCGCTGGTCATCGGACTCTTGACAGGCTGGTATGTGGCAGACGAGGTCGGCGGTGGGTCTCCGGTAGCAACAGCCGGTCAGCGTCAACCGGGCGCCTCCGGGTTGCAGGAGGAACTCGACCTCGCGCTGGGTGAGTTGGAGGTGTTGCGCACGTTGCGGGAGGTGGATCGGCAGGCACTGGAACTGGTGCGAAGCGAGCTGGCGCTACAAAATGAACATATGGCGGAGCTTGAGGAGGGCTTGCGGTTTTACCGTAGTCTGATCGCGCCGGAGGGTGTGGGTGGAGGCCTGAGCCTGCGCGAGGCAGAGCTGATGGCTACAGAAGATGCAGAGCGCTATGTGTTGCGTGTGGTGGTGCAGCAGGTAGCGCGTAAACACGAGAAGGTTGAAGGGAGCGTGTCGATTGCCATCGCCGGAACGCACGGTGGTGAGCGGGTCAGCTACGCTCTCGAAGAGATTTCGAAGGACCTCGATACCGACGCGCTCGCGCTGCAGTTTCGATATTTTCAGTCCATCGAAGGAGATATCATTCTGCCCGAAGGCTTTGAGCCCGAAAGTATCCACGTCACGGCTCAGGCCGACAAACCCCGGTCAATGACAACCCAAAGGGATTTTCCCTGGCATTTGCAGGAGCGATTCACGCATGTGGGGCAGTAAGAAATCGGCCTTCGGGTCGTCCGGCGGTACTACGCTGATCGCCGAGGGTACGCGCCTGATTGGGGATATCCATTTCAGAGGTACGCTCGAAGTGGAGGGGCTCGTGCAGGGCAGCATCATCGCCGAATCGGAAAAAGATGCGCTCGTGCGCATCGTTGGCAAGGGTCGAGTGGAAGGCGAGATTCGCGCCCCGAACGTTATGGTCAACGGTCTGGTAGAGGGAGATGTGCATAGCAGTGGGCAGTTGGAGCTGGCACCGCGCGGCCGGGTGCATGGGAATGTCTACTACCATTCGGTGGAAATGTCCGCGGGTGCCGAAGTCAACGGGAGCATGACGCACGTTAGCGGTGAACGCGAAAGCCAGCCAGAGCAACCGGCGACAGAGACGCCCTGATCGACCGCGCTATAATTGACTAAATTAGTAGGAATTAGCATAATGCCCGGGTTGTTATGTAATCAGGGGTTGCGCCCCTCGGGATTCGGGCATGTCCGTCGCTGAAACATTCGATCCGATGAGTATTCGTCTCACCCCCGCGGCCGTTAACAAGGTGCGGGAACTGGTCGATGAGGAAGAGAACCGCGAGTTGAAACTGCGGGTGTTCATCACCGGCGGTGGCTGTTCAGGTTTTCAGTACGGCTTCAGCTTTGATGAACTGGCGGCGGATGACGATACAGCGCTGGAGACGGATGGCGTGACGTTGCTGGTTGATCCCATGAGCTTCCAGTATCTGGCGGGTTCCGAGGTGGATTATACCGAGGGCCTGGAAGGGTCGCGGTTTGTCATTAAAAATCCCAATGCCGTTACCACCTGTGGTTGTGGCGCTTCTTTTTCCATTTAGGCATCTTACGGGCCTGGCGGTCGAAAACTTCTGGTGCACCATGCCGTATTCAGGGTGAGTATATTCCGCCCAGAACTCTCTCGCCGCAGGCACCGGTGACTGCCCGGGCGTTGCCTGCCAGAGCATCCAGCCGCTGTTGGGCAAGCCAGGCGAAGGCGGCAGCTTCTACCCAGTCGGGGTGTATCCCGAGCGCTTCAGTCGTGGCCAGAGGGGCCGGGTGCAATCTGGCAGCCAGCCGACGCATCAGATCCCTGTTGTGGGCGCCGCCACCACACACGTAGATTTCATCAACAGACCTTTCGGCCGCTAGAACAGGCCTGGCGATGGTCTCGGCCGTGAGCTCGGCGAGGGTCGCCTGGACATCCTGTGCTTTGGTGTGCGGGTGGGCCTGGAGGCATTGATCCAGCCACGCCATGTGGAAATGCTCTTTGCCTGTGCTGCGCGGGCCGAGGCGAGCAAAGTAGGCATCCTGTCGCAGCGTTTCCAGCAAATCAGGTACCATCTGGCCGCTCGCAGCCCAGCTTCCGTTCTCATCAAAACCTTCGCCGTGATGCCGCCGATACCAGTGGTCGAGCAGGGTGTTGCCTGGCCCACTGTCGAATCCGGCGACTAATGTGTCTCCCCGAAGCAGCGTCAGGTTGGCAATGCCGCCGATATTGACAATGGCGCGATTGACGCCCCGCTGTCTGAACGCCGCGGCGTGAAACGCCGGAGCCAGTGGCGCGCCCTCACCCCCCGCGGCGATGTCGCGGCGGCGGAAATCTGCCACGGTAGTTATCCCGCAGCGTTCGGCGATGGTATTCGGGTCGCCGATTTGCAAGCTAAAGCTTTGCTGGTCGTGGGCGACTCCAGGCGGAGCATGCCGGATCGTCTGGCCGTGACTGCCAATAGCGGTGATCGCGCTGGATTTCAGCCCGGCTTCGTCCAGCAAAGCCATTGCGGCGTCAGCGAACAGGCAGCCCAGAACGCGATCCAGCCGACCCATACGGTCTATCTCGTTGTCTGCGGGATGACTGAGGGAAGCTATTTCGGCGCGCACGGCCTGTGGTAGGGGGTGCGCACGAGAGGCCAGGAGGCTGAATTCCCCGCCACGGGTTCTGACTACTGCGGCGTCTATACCGTCAACGCTGGTGCCCGACATCAAACCGAGAAACAGTCTCTCCTGGTGTGCGTCAGTTGTGGCTTTCATCAGCCGCACTGGACTCGGCCATCGCGATCTGGTTGTTCGTGTAGAGCGATTCGAGTTGCGACGAAATCGGGTTGATGGCGACCTGAAACTGGCTTATTTCGCTCGCGGGCAGACTTTTTGCCTTGGGCAGTTGTTTGTGAATAGTGCGTGGATCCCGGTGCACGCCGTTGACCAGAAACTCGTAATGCAGATGAGGGCCGGTGGCCGCTCCGGTTGCGCCTACCGTGCCGATGACCTGACTTTGTGCTACGCGTTGCCCCTCCCTGACCTTGCGTTTGTGCAGATGCAGGTAACGCGTAACGTATTGATCGCCGTGCTGAACGAACACATAGTTCCCATTGGCGCGGGTATATCCGGCCTTGATAACGCGTCCATCGCCCGCAGCGTACACCGGAGTCCCTGTCGGTGCCGCATAGTCGGTACCGCGGTGGGGGCGCGTGGTTTTGTATATCGGGTGTAGCCGTCGCAAGTTGAAGTTGGAGCTGATGCGAGTGAAATCGACGGGGGTAAGCAAAAAGGCCTTGCGCATGCTCACGCCATCTTCATTGAAGTAGCCGATCTCCCCCGCTTTGTCGATATAGCGATAGGCGCGGTAGGTTTTGCCTTTATTGGTGATGGACGCTGCCAGGATACTGCCATCGGCATACTTTTCCCCATCCAGATAGAGATCCTCATAAATCAGGTGAATAGTGTCTCCCTTACGCGGGTCGAGCGCGAAGTCGATGACGCCACCAAAAATATTCGCCAGTTCCATGATCATGGTTTGCGAGAGGCCTGCATCCTGGCCGGCCATGAACAGGGATGAGGTGATCGTGCCTGAGGCCTTTGCCTGCCTGGTTTCGGGCGTACGTATGATGACTTCGCTGGTGAACCCCGCTTCTGTGCGTCGGTAGATCGCCGTTTCGAGAGGGGAGCGGACGTGACGCACTGCGCTGAGCTGGCCCTCGCCGTCTGCCTGGAATGCAATGACCTGCCCCGGGAATATACGCTCGAGCGCGTCGCCATCACCAGACTCACTGATTACGGCGAACAGATCGCGATCGTTGAATCCTGCGCGATGGAATATGAGTGACAAATTGTCGCCGCGTTTGACCGTCTGATCGACCCAGGGAGGTGTTGGCTTGGGCGCGGGGGTGGCGGCAAGCTGCAGGGATGCCGCAGAGACGGGTGACGGGGCGCTAGTGGCAGAGGGTTGCTCGGCCACTTCCGCTTTTGCCGCCACTGGCGCTGCTACATTGGTATCAATCTTGTCCGAGGGTGCAACGATGCGAAAGAGAATGACCAGAGCGACGAGGCCGAGTCCGGCCATCCCTGCGCCACGCGACCAGACCAGCCGCGTTGCGTGCGCCCTTGTTTTGCCAATCGCAGTTGCCCCCCGCTGCCTTCGTAGTATTGGCATGTCCCCAGGGTCTTTTCAGCTTGTTCATGGTTAGTATATAAAAAAATTCCCGCTGCCGTCACTGGGAACTAACGGGTATTGTAATTGATTAGAGGTATTGTAAGGTTAGCGCCCCCCGGTCTGCTGACCCCTGTGTACTGGAAACAATGTCATGAGCGGCGCTTTACTCGATGATCTGCGTGCCCGCGGCCTGATCTTTCAGATCGCTGGCGAAGATGAGCTGGCCGGCTGGCTGGATGCCGCCCCGCGCACGCTGTACTGCGGTTTCGACCCAACCGCCGACAGCTTGCACATTGGCCACCTGGTGCCGCTGCTGATGTTGCGCAGGTTTCAACTCGCAGGCCATAGACCGCTGGCCCTGGTGGGCGGGGCTACCGGCATGATTGGCGACCCCAGTTTCAAGGCCCAGGAGCGCCAGCTTAATCGCGCGGAGACCATCAGCGACTGGGTCGAAAAAATCCGTGTGCAGGTCTCGCGATTCCTGGATTTCGACAGCGGTGAGAGCGCCGCGCAGGTGGTAAACAATCTGGATTGGATAGCCGAGATGAGCGTGCTGTCGTTTCTCAGGGATGTCGGCAAGCATTTTTCGATTAATGCGATGATCCAGAAAGAGTCGGTGAAGCAACGTATTGAGCGGGAAGGCAGCGGCATAAGCTTCACTGAATTTGCCTACTCTATCCTGCAATCCTATGATTTTGCCGAGCTGAATAGCCGCTTTGATTGCGGCCTGCAGCTCGGCGGTTCCGACCAGTGGGGCAACATCACGGCGGGCATCGACCTCACACGACGACTTCATGGGCGTCAGGTATTTGGTTTGACGGTGCCTTTGATCACGAAATCCGATGGCACTAAATTCGGCAAGACCGAGTCCGGTAGCGTCTGGCTGGATGCCGCGAAAACCTCCCCCTACGCGTTTTACCAGTTCTGGCTCGGCACGGCGGACGCCGATGTCTACAGATATCTCAGGTATTTCACTTTTCTCGACGTGGAGGAAATCGAGCGGCTTGAACGCGATGACCAGCAGCGTGCTGGCCGGCCCGAAGCTCAGCGCCGTCTGGCCACCGAAATGACGCGGCTGGTGCATGGACAGGAAGGGCTTGCCGCTGCGGAGCGTATCAGCCAGGCGCTGTTTGCGGGCTCATTGGGCGCCCTCGGCGAATCGGATGTGTTGCAGTTGCGGCAGGATGGGCTGCCGGCCACCACGCTGGCGCGCGCCGAGCTACCCGAAACATTGACACAGATGCTGAGTGACGCGGAGATGGCCGCTTCGGGCAAGCAGATCAAGGACGCGTTGGGCAGGCAGGCTGTCACAGTCAATGAATGCGTGCTCAGCATGGATGACAATGCATCGACCGGCGTGGTTTTCGATGCCGCCCGGGCCATTTTTGGGCGGTTTTACCTGGTCAAGCTGGGCAAGAAGAAGTATCACCTGTTTGAAGTGGTCTAAACTGAAAGCGGTGCACCAGTCGCCCGGCGTCAGTCGCCTGTTAGCGCACTCCATGTATGGCATTTTGGTGCCCCCGAGGGGTGCGGATGTCAGGGGTGCCCGACAAGTTTGTCGCCACGCCCGGCATTGGTTTAAAATTAACGGCCCGGGCGCCAGATTTTGGTTGCCATGGTGAGGCCGATGCGTATAATGCGCATCCTCGGTGAGGGTAGGCCCTTGCGGGGA